>NZ_JAEKFF010000007.1:345000-1664454 GCF_016650715.1 Pseudomonas sp. TH39(2020)
GTAGAGTATAAAGGCAAAAGCGCGCTTGACTGCGAGACAGACACGTCGAGCAGGTACGAAAGTAGGTCTTAGTGATCCGGTGGTTCTGTATGGAAGGGCCATCGCTCAACGGATAAAAGGTACTCCGGGGATAACAGGCTGATACCGCCCAAGAGTTCATATCGACGGCGGTGTTTGGCACCTCGATGTCGGCTCATCACATCCTGGGGCTGAAGCCGGTCCCAAGGGTATGGCTGTTCGCCATTTAAAGTGGTACGCGAGCTGGGTTTAGAACGTCGTGAGACAGTTCGGTCCCTATCTGCCGTGGACGTTTGAGATTTGAGAGGGGCTGCTCCTAGTACGAGAGGACCGGAGTGGACGAACCTCTGGTGTTCCGGTTGTCACGCCAGTGGCATTGCCGGGTAGCTATGTTCGGAATAGATAACCGCTGAAAGCATCTAAGCGGGAAACTAGCCTCAAGATGAGATCTCACTGGGACCTTGAGTCCCCTGAAGGGCCGTCGAAGACTACGACGTTGATAGGTTGGGTGTGTAAGCGCTGTGAGGCGTTGAGCTAACCAATACTAATTGCCCGTGAGGCTTGACCATATAACACCCAAGCAATTTGCTGACCTGAGAAGGCACCAGATTGCGGTGTGTGAAGACGACACAAGTCGAAAATTCGAAACGAAACACACAAATCTATCGCATACCCATTCGCTGGAGCGTGAACCTGAAAAGGCCCACGACCTGGCTACCGAATTTCTTGACGACCATAGAGCATTGGAACCACCTGATCCCATCCCGAACTCAGTAGTGAAACGATGCATCGCCGATGGTAGTGTGGGGTTTCCCCATGTGAGAGTAGGTCATCGTCAAGATTAAATTCCGAAACCCCTATCTGCGTATGCAGGTAGGGGTTTTGTTTTGTCCGTAGGAAAGTGGCTTTCAGTTAAAGCACAAATTTGCACAGTTATTTTCGATCCATGACACTAGAATAGGTCCAACTTTTTCGGAGCCAGAGCCTTTATGCCAGATCCGGTTGACGCCCCAGGGCTGTCAGAATTACCGCTGGACGACTTGGTAGCGTGTCATGAGTGCGACTTGCTGATGCGCAAGCCCGAACTCGCCCATGGCGAGAAAGCCCTCTGTCCGCGTTGCGGCTACGAGCTCTACGCCCATCGCCATAACGTCGTACAGCGCAGTCTCGCCTTGGTTCTCGCCGCACTGTTGTTGTATATCCCTGCGAACTTTTTACCCATCATGCAGCTCCATCTACTCGGGCAGTCGTCGGATGACACTGTCTGGACTGGTGTTGTTGGCCTGTTCGATACCGGAATGCAGGGCGTTGCAGTCGTGGTGTTTCTCTGCAGCATGGGAATCCCGCTGCTCAAGTTGCTCTGCCAACTGGTTGTGCTGCTGAGTATTCGTTTTGATATCGGACGCAGTTACGGCCTGTTGCTCTACCGCATTTATCACCATTTACGCGATTGGGGGATGCTCGAGGTCTACCTCATGGGCGTACTGGTGGCGATCGTCAAACTGGCAGATATGGCAGCAATTACCGTCGGACTTGGCCTGGCGTGCTTTATCGGTTTGTTGTTGGTTCAGGTCTGGTTGGAGGTTGTGATGTCGCCCCATCAGATCTGGCAGGCTTTATCAGGAGAAGATGCCCATGCGGGCGATTGATGCAGGCATTCTGATTTGCGCCGAATGCCATGAATTGAACAAGCAGGAAGCCGACACCGATGAGCAGGTCTGCACCCGTTGCGGTGCGCTGGTTCACGCCCGTCGTCCGAACAGTGTGATGCGTACCTGGGCGCTGCTGGTGACCGCCGCGGTTCTCTACATCCCGGCCAACGTGTTGCCGATCATGACCGTCAGTTCACTGGGGCAGGGCGATCCCAGCACGATCATGTCCGGTGTGATCCAACTGGTTCAACACGGCATGATCCCCATCGCCGCCGTGGTTTTTATCGCCAGTATTCTGGTACCAACGTTCAAATTGGTGGGCATCGGACTGCTGCTGTTTTCTGTGCAGCGCCGCCAGCCACTGTCGGCTCGCCAACGTATTTGGATGTATCGCTTTATTGAGTTCATTGGCCGCTGGTCGATGCTCGATATCTTTGTGATCGCCATCCTGGTGGCGGTTGTGAATTTTGGACGGCTTGCCAGCGTCGAAGCCAATCTTGGCGCCATCGCTTTCGCCAGTGTGGTGATTCTGACAATGCTTGCCGCAGTAACTTTCGATCCCCGACTGATTTGGGATAACACGGAGTCGGACGACGACCATGACTGATTTGCCTACAGCGAAAACCCGACCGGCCTCGAACTGGTCTGCTATCTGGGTACTGCCCCTGATCGCCCTGATCATCGGTGGCTGGCTTGGCTGGCGTGCCTACAACGAGACCGGCATCGAGATTCAGGTGCGTTTCGAAAGTGGTGAAGGCATTCAGGCCAACAAGACCGAAGTCGTCTACAAAGGCATGTCGGTGGGTAAGGTGAAGACCCTCAAGCTCGATGACGAAGGCAACTCTAAAGGCGTGATCGCCACCGTCGAGATGAATAAGGACGTGGAGCCATACCTGCGGACCAGCACCCGTTTCTGGCTGGTCAAGCCGAGCGTGACGCTGGCCGGCATCACGGGCCTGGAGACGCTGGTCTCGGGTAATTACGTGGCGATAAGCCCGGGCGAGGGTGAGCCGACTCGCAAGTTCAAAGCCTTGGCCGAAGAGCCGCCGCTGTCGGACGCCCAGCCCGGTCTACACCTGACCATCAAGGCAGATCGTCTCGGTTCACTCAATCGCGGTAGCCCGGTGTTCTATAAGCAGATCAAGGTCGGCCAGATCAAAAGTTATCTGCTGTCAGAAGACCAAAGCACCGTCGAACTGAAAGTTTTCATCGAGCCCACCTACGCCAAACTGGTGCGCAAACACACGCGTTTCTGGAACGCTAGCGGCATCAGCATCGACGCCAACCTGTCAGGTGTGAAAGTGCGCAGCGAGTCCCTGGCCAGCATCGTCGCTGGCGGTATCGCGTTTGCCACGCCGGAGAACCGCAAGGACAGCCCGCCCACCGACCCGAGTCTGCCGTTTCGTCTCTACGAAGATTTCGATGCAGCCGCCGCCGGTATTCGGGTCAAGGTCAAGCTCAGCGACTTCGAAGGAATGCAGGCGGGTCGCACACCGGTTATGTACAAAGGCATCCAGGTCGGCAATCTGAAAGCGCTCAAGATCGATCCAGATCTATCCAGTGCCACCGCCGAATTGACCCTCGATCCTCTGGCTGAAGATTACCTGGTCGAAGGCACCCAGTTCTGGGTAGTCAAACCGTCGATCTCGCTTGCCGGTATCACCGGGCTCGAAGCGTTGGTCAAAGGTAACTACATCGCCGTGCGTCCGGGAGACAAAGGCGCCGCACCGCAGCGCGAGTTTGTCGCACGGCCGAAGGCACCGCCGCTCGACTTGCGTGCGCCAGGATTGCACCTGGTGCTGTTCACTGAAAACCTCGGTTCACTGGAGGTCGGCAGCCCGATTCTCTACAAACAGGTCAAGGTTGGTTCGGTCCAGAGCTATCAGTTCTCACGCACCAAAAAGCAGTTGGTGATTGGTGTTCACATCGAGAAGGAATACGAAGGTCTGGTCAACGCCTCGACACGGTTCTGGAATGCCAGCGGCATTACGCTCACGGGTGGTCTGACGGGTGGAATCCAGGTCAAAAGTGAGTCGCTGCAAAGCCTGATGGCTGGCGGCATTGCCTTCGAAACCCCGGAAGCCAAGGCACCGTTGCAGAAGCGGATTCCGCGTTTCCGTTTGTTCGCCAGTCATGATGAGGCGACGCAAAAAGGTGCCGTGGTAACGATCAGGGTTGATCGCGCCGACGGGCTGCGCAGTGGCACGCCGATTCGATTCAAAGGGCTGGATGTCGGCAAGATTGAAGACGTCGACCTCAGCGATGACCTGCAATCGGTGCTGCTGACTGCACGAATCACCGAAGTGCCGGAGCGTATCGCTCGGGTCGGCAGTCAGTTCTGGGTCGTCAAACCTGAACTGGGTCTGATCAAGACGTCCAACCTCGAAACGCTGGTCACTGGTCAATACATCGAAGTGCAACCGGCCGCGAAAAACCTCGGCCCGCAGAAAAACTTCGTGGCCCTGACCAGTCCGCCGGAAACCGCTAAACAAGAGGCCGGATTGAGTCTGGTGTTGAGCGCTGCCCGGCGTGGTTCGCTGAAAACAGGTGTGCCGGTCACTTATCGCGAAATCACCGTGGGCAAGGTGACAGGCTATGAACTCGGCCAGACGGCGGATCGTGTGTTGGTGCACATCCTGATCGAGCCGAAGTACGCACCGTTGGTGCGCAGCGGCACGCGTTTCTGGAACTCCAGTGGTTTTGGCTTTGATTACGGCTTGTTCAAAGGGGCGACGATGCGAACCGAATCGCTTGAGACGCTGATTCAGGGCGGCATCGCTTTCGCCACGCCGGACGGCGAGCGCATGGGCAGTCCGGCGCGAGCTGAGCAAACGTTCCCGCTGTTCGATAAGTTCGAAGACGAATGGCTGACCTGGGCACCGAAGATTTCAATCGGTAAATAGCGGGAAATTATTTGGGTGTCTGTGATGGCGCTTTCGCGAGCAGGCTCGCTCCCACAGGGATGTGCTGTGAACGCAGAATGTGTGTCTGGCACTTATCCAATGTGGGAGCGAGCCTGCTCGCGAAGAGGCCCTCAAATTCACTGAAAGGCACCCATGAAAAAGGCCGCGATCCATTGGATCGCGGCCTTTTTTATGGCTGTCGATTAACGCAGATCAGACCGCATCCAGCTCCGGTTCATCTGCGGCAACGGTAACGGCAGCCTTCACTTCATCGTGACGACGAATGTACTTCCAGTCCGCCTCGTCGATGTAGATCCCGTTCGGCCCGCTGCCGCCTTCCAGGTCGATGGCGACACTGGCGCAGACCTGCGGCTTCACACTCGCCAGGATCGGTACGAAGCCCAGTTGCAGGCTGGTTTCCAGCAACGCTGCCTGGTTCTTCTCGTCGATGTCCGCTGCTTCGTCGAGGTAGTACGGCAGGCGCACGCGACCGGCCTGGTCACGGTCCATCAAGTGCAGCAACAAGTACATGTTGGTCAGCGCCTTGATGGTCATGGTGGTGCCGTTGGATGCCGCGCCGTCGATGTCGGTGTGAATCACCGGCTGGCCGTTGACCTTGGTGATCTCGAACGCCAACTCGAACAAGTCCTTGAGGCCGAGCTGGTTGTGGTTAGCCGCCACCAGACGCGCCAGGTATTCCTTGGCTTCTTCGTTCTTGTTGTCCTGATCGGCGCTTTGGCTCAGGTCGAACACGGAGAGGGTTTCACCTTCTTCGTACTGACCGGCGCTGTGGATGATCTGGTCGATGTGCTTGAGCGCTTCCTTGTTCGGCGCCAGCACGATGCGGAAGCTTTGCAGGTTGGAGACCTGACGTTTGTTGATCTCGCGGTTGAACAGCGCCAGTTGATGCTCAAGGCTGTCGTAGTCGCTGCGGATGTTGCGCAGGGTCCGGGCGATGTCGGTAACGGCCGCACGACGGGCCTTGCCAAGGGTCAGGGCTTCGTCGGTACGGTGCGCGTACGCGTTGATCAGCAGTTGCAGGCGACGCTCCATGTCGTCTTCGCTGTCGAACTTGGCCACACCCTTGAGGCGCACCTGCGCATACAGCGCCTCGATCTGACCGTCGCTGCGCTGCAAACCCTGCCAGCTGTCCTGATAGTCATTGAGCAGCGGCAGCAGGTTGTCCATGGAATCGTCGATCGGGTCCATGAACGGCGTACCGAACGGCAGGTCTGCGGGCAACAGCTGACGGCGACGCAGGGCGTCGTCGAGGGTGCGTTGCTTGGCTTCCATGTCGCCGATCTGCCGGCCGACCAGTTGCAGCTTGGCCGACAGCTGCTGGACGCGTTCGGTGAAAGCGTCGCTGGAGCGCTTCAACTCGTCCTGCGCCGCTTCCATCTGCGCCAGTTGTTCCAGCTTGTCGCCTTCCTCGGCGCTCAGGGTTTGCGCGCGGCGGAAATCTTCCAGCGCTTTCTGCGCATCCAGCACTTGCTGGTACAGCGCTTCGGTCTGGGTCTTGCTCGCGGCGCGGTCGGCGGCCACGGCTTGTTGGGTTTTCAGTTGCTTGAGTTCTTTGTCCAGACGCTCTTTCTGATCGCGCAATGCCGCGCGGTCAGCCAGGGCTTGCAGGGCCGGCGGCTCGATGTGCGAGATGTCGATGGACAGGCCCGGCACTTCGAAGCGCTCACCCTTGAAGCCGTCGAGAATCAGTTCCATGGATTTGACCCACTGACCGTCCTCGTCCAGCGTAATGCCGTGTTCACCCAACGGCAGGCTGAACAATGCGCTGTTGAACAAACGCATCAGGCGCTCGACATCCTGTTGCGAGAATTCCTCGCGCAGACGGGCGTAGCTGTTGTTGTCGGCGTGATCGAGTTGCTGCTTCACCGACTTCAGGCGTTTTTCCAGATCCCGCAGACGCTCTTCCAGATCTTCGGCGCTGAACTGCCGCGACTGCGCCAGCGCACCGGCCAGTTCATCGTGCGCGTCCTTGGCTGCGAGCAGTTGTTGCTCAAGGACTTTGACGTCAGTGACCAACGCGAAGCGATGCTTGAGCACCGACAATTCGCCGAGCCAGCGCTGGATGCCAGTGATTTCCCGCTCCAGACGCATCAGCTCTTGAGTGCCGCCACGCTGATCGTTTTGCAGCGCGTCTTGCTCGTTGCGGTAGTGTTCGGCCTGAATCGTCAGCTCTTCCTTGCGCGCACTGGCGTAGTCCGACCAGGTGCCGAGCAGGGAGTCGAGCAGCGGCGAGATCCGGTGCAGTTTGCCGCGCAGGATATTGCGCTGAGTCACGCCTGCCGCAAGGGCTTCGACCAATGGGCCGGCAGTGACCAGCGAGTTGTAGTCCTGCTCCATGCGTCGTACATCGCGGAACGCTTCTTCGCACGCGGCGATGTAGTCGACGCTACCGGAGCGCAGGCTGTGTTCGAAGGCATCGAGGAACAATTGCTTGAGCTTGGCTGCGGTGATTTCGCGCATGTGCAGCAGGTTGATGAACAGTGCGCGGAAGGTCTTCAGGCTCTGCTCGCTGGTGGAACGCAGCGGGATCAGCGTCAGGTCCAGCGGAATCGACGTGTGACCGCCCACCAGCAAACGACGCAGTTCATCCGGCTTGAGTTCGTAGGCTTTCAGGCCTTCACGCTCAAGGTTCGTGAACAATTCTTTCTGGCGCAGGCAGGTGTCGTTTTTCTGGTAATGGGCCAGATCCAGTTTGCCGGCGTAGGCAAAGAACTGGTGACCGAAGCCACCGCCCGGGCCGCGACCGACCACACCAATCACATGTGGACCGTGAGGCAGCGAGACTTCGACCAGGATGTAACTGGTGTCAGAGGCGAAGTAGAAACGACGGGATTGTTCCAGGCTGTACTTGCCGAAACTCATGTCCGACATGCGCGCCAGGATCGGGAACTGCAAGGCGTTAATCGATGCGGATTTGCCGAGGTTGTTCGCGCCGTAAACCGACAACGGTTCTTCCAGCGGGAACAGGCCGAGGCTGTATCCGGCGGTGTTCAAAAGGGCAAAGCGGCGAATGCCGTAGCGTTCCTTGCTCATGCGTCGGTCTCCTGTTCTTCGGCAATGGCGCGGGCCATGGCGTCTTCTTCGCTTTCTTCAGCGAAGTCGCTGAGATCGAGCGGGTCATCGGTTTCCAAAAGCTTTTCGTCGCTGTCGTCATCGATCAGCACGGGCACCGGCAATGGCAACACGCTGTGCAGGCTGGCGGCCAGGTCACGGTCTTGCTGGACCGACAGGCAGACATCGAGGAAGCGGTGCATCGGCGGCAGGAAACGGTAGATGCCGTTTTCTTCACCGGCAAAACCGAGCTGGGTCATGCGGCGCATGATTTTTTCTTCGAGTTCTTCGACGGTCTGCACTTCGGCCTGGATAAACAGGTCGCGGTATTTCTCCAAAAGCGATGGCAATTCATCGCGGCCGAGGCTGCCACCGTCGAGCACGGCGACCGGGTCACGGCCCTGATCGGCCAGGTGCTCGACGAGGATGAAGGTGAACAGTGCCAGACGTTGCGCGGTCTTGTTCACCGCCGCCGCCGCGAGGTCCGGCACGAAGTAGTAGAAACCACGGGTGTCGCAGACCAGTTCAAAGCCTAGTGCCTTGAACAGCGTGCGGTACTGGTCCTGGAAGTTCGACAGTTGCGCGTACAGCTCCGGGTCGCGGCGGCTGACGTGGTAGCCCTTGAACAGCTCGCGAAAGATCGGCGCCAGCTGGGACAGTTCGTGTAGATCAAGATGCATGTGGGGTGCTCGCAGAATCCTCGGCGGTGTCGCGGGCCGAGAGCAGGGCGAAAGAGCGCAGGCTGACCTGGTGCTCGTGAGTGTGGTAGTCGCGGCGTTCCAGACGTTCGCGTGTGAAGCGCTTTTCCCGCGACAGGCGCGAGAACCAATAAAGCAATTCGTCGGTAGCGCCGTCCGGCTCCTGCTCCAGCAGCCAGGTCATCAGGTCCGGCATCGGCAGGGCGTCTTCGCAACGTTCGAGCATTTCCCGAACCGTGCGTGGCGCGCGTGGCGCTTCGCCTTTCTGCGTTTTGTGGGCCTTGGGGAAGCGCGCCGGTTTCGGCTCGAAACGGGCCAACGCGTAAACGTAGGCTTCGACCTGACTGGCACTGCCGAGGAAGGTGCTTTGCGGCCGGGTGAACATCGGCATCGCCGCTTGTGGCACCGCATCGATACCTTTACGACGAATGGCCGACAAGGCCAGCGCAGCGCCACGGGTCACGGCGTTGTGACGACGGGCTTCTTCACGCAGCGGCAACAGCAGTTCGCGGGCATGGCGCAGCGTCAGCTGGGCGCTGGTCTGCATTTCGAGGATGCGCGCGTGGGTGCGCAGCAGCATGTCGTCGTCGACCAGATGGCCGAGGCGCTGCTGCTCAGTGAGCATTTTCAGCAGAACGTTCTCGACCTTGCGCACGCCTTGTTCGAAGGCGCCGTCGGCGTTCACCAGCTGAATCATTGGCTCGACGTATTCGTCCCAGGTCGCCAGCACTTCAGCGTAACGCTGACGCAGTGGAATCTGCCGGTCGCTGGTTTTGGCGCGCTCGGCGACGGCCACCAAGGCCTGTTCGTCGTTGGCGAGTTTCTTCAATACGTCCCGTACGCGCATATCGAGCAGGCGCAACTGGCGCGCCAGGTCGTGGCCGTCGCGGATGTCGAAGGCGTCCTGGATATAACCGGCCAGGCGTTCGAGGTGGCGCAAATAGGCTTCGATCTCCAGGCACAGGCCCAGACGGTGCTCACGGCGCAGGTAGGCGAGGAAGTCGTGGATCTGCGCATTGAGCTCGAAACGGTTCGGGCTTTTCGCCACGGGAACCAGAATGTCGAGGCGGATCCACACGTCCAGCAGGCTGGTGATGTCCTGCGGCGTACTGTCCAGTTGCTGGGCGGCCAACTGTGAACGCAGTTCGTTGAGGCTCAAGGTGCCTTGGTCGAAGTGCTCGCACAGTGGCTCCAGAAGTGCCCAGTGTTCAGCGAGGGCGCGCAAGACGCGCTTGGGTTCGATCATCGGAATGGCCGGCTGGTTGGCGATTAAAAGTCGCGATTGTACTGCATCACGCCCGTTGCGATTCACTCTCGGGACGGACAGTTGGCTTTCTATCGATCAAGCGTGGGCGATCTTGAGCGAAGGGCGGTAGAATCACCGCACTTTAGTTATCCACAAGTGGCCGACCTTTGCTTATCGAGTCCCGTCGTCGCGCTTATTTGACCGCCATGCAGGTGGTCAACTGGCTGCCGCGCACCGAATTGCCCTTTGCTGCGCCCTCGCGCCCTGAGTTGCTGGAGATGCCCGAGCCGTTGGTCGTCGCGCCGGTTGCTCCGGTTGCTCCCGCGCCTGTGGCTGATTCGCCCGTGCAACCACTGGTCAAACCGGCCGAACGGGTGAAAATCGAGGTGCCACGGCCATCGCTGGCCAGCACGCGCACGAATGCCAAGGTTGAGGAAGAGGCCGCGCCGGTCGTCGCCAAGGCTGTGCAAGTGCCGCCACCGCGTTTTTCCCTGCAATTGCTGCGCGCTGGCCGATGCCTGCTGCTGGTGGAGTTACCCACAGGCGAACCGTTCCAGACCCGCGATCCTGCCTATCTGCTGCTCAAGGACATGCTGCGCGCCGCCGGTCTGCCTGACGCTCCGCAGATCATCGGCGAGCCGGTGCGCTGGCCGCTGTTGTCTCGGGGCACCATGGATCAAGGCCCAGAAGCGGCTCGCGACTTCGTGCAAGGTTTTCTCTCGGCCCGGCTGGAGGACGCACCGTGTGTCTGCGTGTGGCTGATCGGCCTGCCGGCGGTGCGTTTCGCCGGTGAGGCGAACGCCGAATCCTTCAACCGTGAACTCCAGGTCGAAGGCCTGGGCTCGGTCTGGGCCCTGCCGGGTCTGGAATTATTAATGGAAGAGCCACAGCGTAAGGCTGATGTCTGGCAAGCCATGCGTCGGCTAATGGCGCGCTGGAAAGAATCGAATGAGTGACGCTGTATCGTTCCGCCCGATGATCGAGGCGGACATGGACGCTGTACTGAAAATCGAATACGCGGCTTACAGCCACCCCTGGACTCGCGGGATTTTTCTCGATGGGCTGGGTAAATATCAGATATGGCTGATGTTTGAAGGCCAGCAGCAGGTCGGCCACGGGGTGGTGCAGATCATCCTTGATGAAGCGCATCTGCTGAACATTACCGTCAAACCGGAGAACCAGGGCCGTGGCCTGGGCTTGACTTTGCTGGAGCATTTAATGTCCCGAGCATATGACGCCAAGGCGCGCGAGTGTTTCCTTGAAGTGCGTGACAGCAACCGTGGCGCGTTCAAGTTGTATGAGCGTTATGGGTTTAACGAGATTGGTCGGCGGCGCGATTACTACCCAGCGGTGGGTGGGCGTGAAGATGCCGTTGTAATGGCCTGCACCCTGGTCGACTGAGCCTTTTTAAAAGCTTCGCGAGCAGGCTCGCTTCCACAGTGGATTCTTTTTTAGTACACAAATTATGTGTCTGACATAAATCCTGTGGGAGCGAGCCTGCTCGCGAATACGGACTTTCATACACTAGCGATCAACGATTACCGTCCATCGGATCCTGCTGCGCCAGTTCCTCTTCATCCAGCCCATTACCCCCGCCGATATCGTCTTCATCGACAATGCTCAAATCCCAATCGGCCTGGCCACCTTCACCCGCTTCGTGGCCGTCCCGTGCGCCGTCTTCATGGATCAGGGTTTCCGGGCTCATGTCGTCGTCGGTGGACTCATGGTCATCGGTCGAGGCACCGGTCATGCCGGCTTCACGTACGCGCTCCCGAGGCATCAGGCGTTCACGCTCCGTTTGCGGCAGCTCGTCGCCGATTTTGCCGCTGGGTGTTTCCTCGTCAAAATCCAGCTCATGCATCGAGCCCATGCGGTCTTCGTTGTCATCGATGGGCTCGGGTTGAGTCGCATCGAACGGACGTCGTGAATCAGTCATGGCAATTCCTCATACTGTAGGCCTTACTAGGGTGGACCCCCTGGGCTGCTGAGAATTCCTCCGGCATGGAAAACCGGGTATCTGCATCTGGCGCGTGACCCCGACAGATGGTTGTCTGTCATAGAAGCGCATCATTCTCGAGGCTTCATTGCATGAACGAATTACAAGATCTGATTGATAACAACGAGCGCTGGGCTGACGCGATCACCAAAGAAGATCCTGATTTCTTCGCCAAGCTGGCCCGTCAGCAAACCCCGGAATACCTGTGGATCGGTTGCTCCGACGCCCGGGTGCCGGCGAACGAGATCGTCGGCATGCTGCCCGGCGATCTGTTTGTACACCGTAATGTGGCCAACGTAGTCCTGCACACCGACCTCAACTGCCTGTCGGTGATTCAGTACGCGGTCGACGTGCTGAAGGTCAAACACATCCTCGTTACCGGCCACTATGGCTGCGGCGGCGTCCGCGCCTCAATGCAGGACCGTCAGCTGGGCCTGATCGACGGCTGGCTGCGCTCGATTCGCGATCTCTATTATGAAAAACGCGAAGAGCTCGCCAAATTGCCCACTGAAGAAGAGCGGGTCGACCGCCTCTGCGAATACAACGTGATCCAGCAAGTGGCCAACGTCGGGCACACCAGCATTGTGCAAAACGCCTGGCACCGCGGGCAGAGCCTGTCTGTTCACGGCTGCATCTATGGCATCAAGGACGGTCGCTGGAAAAGCCTGAACGCCACCATCAGCGGTTTCGAGCAATTGCCGCCGCAATACCGTCTGCGTCCGGTCGAGGCGTTGTAACGCCCTTCAGCATAGACTTCGCCGACGCCAGTGCTGCAGAAACAACTGGCCGTCGGCGTTCGGCGATTCATCGTAGCCGGTGATCCAGCCACGGCAGTCGAACGAGCCACACTGGCAGGCGAACTGACGCATGAGTTTGTCTTCGGTGGTGGCGTAGTCCATCGTCAGTCGGTCGCCTTTTTTGATGTCCTTCAGCGCCCACAACCACAGCTCGCTCATGTCGAGAAATACGTTTGGGTCGCAGGAGTGTCGCAGCAGCCCGCAGAAGCGCGGGTCGTAGACATGGATGCCACGGGCCAGTTGCCGGGTATGCCGACACCGATAAGGCAGTAGATGCCCCGAAGCCCGACAAATTCGGCTGATACGAGGGAAGTCCCGAAGTGCGGCGACGGCTGCCGCCGATCCGTTGGTGTTGTCGATAATCTCGAAGTCGGCCCTGGAGGGGAATCCAAGGCGAACGGGCAGCTCCGCAAATGGATAAATCCCATCGGGAGGTTGTGCAAGCGTCTCGTGCAGGGCGTGGGTTTTCATAACGATCCTTGTTGGCTGGGTGCTGCGACCTCCATCAGCTGACGATCCTGTCAGCTCTGCAGCACATGGGTACGGTTCAAGCCTCTCGCAAATGAAACGGCGGGTCTACTGTCATAATTGACAGTAGACCCGCCGTTCATCGTTTTACAGGGCCGGGGCAGGGATCGCGGTCGCGGGTACCGGGGCTTTCAGCTGTTTGAGCTGAGATTTGATCGGTGCCGTCGCGCACTTGGCCACGGCTTTTTCGGGCGTCAGGTTGCGAATTGAGGTGTAGAACAGCTCGCAGGTTTTTTCTGCCTGGGCCACTTGCCAGGTTTGGGTGCAGCTTCTCAATTCAATGTCGGGATTACTGTCCGGTTGGCGGCCCATGGCGGCCTGCCAGCACGCGGCACTCAAATCCTGGCCCATGACTTTAAGGCCCGCCGCGTCGGCCTTGGCCTGGGCATCGTTGCCGGTATAGCTTTCCGGGTCGGCGGCGTACCAAATGTAGCTTGGGTGGTTGGAACCCAGCACTGGCACTTTCACCCCGTCGCTCGGACTGATGCTGACCAGGCCCAGCACGTTCACGGTCGGCCCGTATTGCTGCTTGATCCAGTTACGCACTGGCGCGCCGAAGGCGACCATCGGCAACGCCGCACCACTGGCGTTCTGACTGAGTTGCTTGACCATCGTGGTCTGGTAGTCCTTGAAGTAGTCGTAGACGCCTTCCAGATCCTTGCCCGCGTTGGACGGTGCGGCAATCGGTGCAATGTCGATGATGGTCTGGTAGCCCGGCGTCTGGTCGGCCGGAATTCCGTTGTCAGTCAGCAGTGTGGCCCAGCGATCGGTGGTGGCGGATCGCAGGTAATCCTGAGCCTGGGTCAACGAATAGTCGGGTGGGAAGTGCAACAGTTCAACGCTTTTGCGGTTTTCCAGGGCCATGCCCAGTGGCAGGAACAGATACCAGCTGTAAGCCCACTTGCCGTCGGCATTCAGCTTGCTGGCGCCGGTGTAGGCCAGATCACCGGCATCGAGCAATGCCGCCAACGGTTTTTCATAGCCACGGGGTACGCCGCTGATTTCAGCGTAGAGCTGATTGTTATCGGTTTTGACCCGTACCTTCGCCGCGCTGTAACCATCGCGTTGCACGCTCTGGGACAGGTAATGCTCGACCGTTTGCTCCAGCGTCCAGTTGCGAAAGCAGATCACGTTGCAGTTATTGGGGTAAGCGAACAGGCGGGTGACGCGTTCGGTACTGCCCAGCTTCAGGTCGGTATCGGCATGGGCGGCGGCACTCAGGGTGAGGGCCGCGAGGGTGAGTCCTGCGATTTTGAACATGCTCAGATCCTTTTCAGCGTGATCCCGTTGATTGGGTACGCGCCATACTGGATCAGCGGCGTTACACAGAATAGTGTTTGCGTGTAGTTTTTTTGCGTAGAGCCTGCGGTGTGTATGCCAGGAACTCTCGGTTATGGAGTCCGGCCCGGGCTTAATGTCTATGGGCCGGACGGAGGTTGAAGCGTTACAACAGCTTTAGTGCCAGATGAGTACCGGCGCGCAAGTACTCGACCTGTGCAAATACGGCATCCTTGACGATGGCCTCTCCTGTATCGGTCAGTTTGGCTTTTTTGGCATCAATGATGGACGTTTGCGTTAATTGCATGACTACATCCATCGCTTTTTGAAGGGCGGTCAAATTGTTGTGCTGGCCGAACTCGCGGACGACAGCGTCCATACGGCGATCTGCATCATCACGCAGCTTTTTATATTCAACGACTGAAACCCTACCGTCCTGGTAAATCTCGTTAATCATCTCTTCCAGCGTTTTCGATATTAAAGACATGTGCTTGTTCATCCTTGGTCAGTGCTGTCTTGCTTTAAAAAGTTTGTGAGCTGTCGGAGTTTACTCAGCGATTTATAGGTTGGAGATAAGAACTCTCCGGGTTTCATGTCAGGCGCAATCGAGCCTGTTTGTAGGATAAATCTAGGCGTTTGTTACATGTTCAAACCGAGTGAACTGATTGCACCTGCCCGCAGCAGGTGCAATCACTTACGTGTTACGGCATGACCGGTGCCGTATACGTCAGCGTCGTCCCCAGCGCCCACAGCAGAAACAGCACCAGCGGCGTGTGCACCAGCAGTTGCACGAACGAAAACCCGATCAAGTCCCGCGCCTTCAACCCGAGCACACCCAGCAGCGGCAGCATGTAGAACGGGTTGATCAGGTTCGGCAGGGCTTCGGCGGCGTTGTAGATCTGCACGGCCCAGCCCAGGTGGTAGTTCAGGTCGGTGGCGACTTGCATGACGTACGGCGCTTCGATGATCCATTTGCCGCCACCGGACGGGATGAAGAAACCGAGGATCGCCGAGTACACGCCCATCAGCAGCGCGTAGGTGTCGTGGGACGCGATTTGTACGAAAAAGGTCGAGATGTGGTGAGCCAGCGTCTGAGCGTCAGTCCCTTTGACGGTGGTCATCAGCGCGGCAATCGAGCCGTACAACGGGAACTGAATCAGTACGCCAGTGGTGGTCGGTACCGCGCGGGACACCGCGTCAAGGAAGCTGCGCGGGCGCCAGTGCAGCAGGGCTCCGAGCATGATGAACAGGAAGTTGTAGGTGTTCAGCCCGGAAATCGCACTGATCGCCGGTTTGGTCGAGAACTCGTGGAACAGCCATCCGGCCGCCAGCAGCACCAGCAAAATCGTCAGCAGCGGGCTGTGCTCCAGCCATTCGCCGGGGCGGGTGCGCGGTTGCAATGGCGGCAGGTTAAAGCTCGGATCGATGCCGCAGGCTTTGGCATCACGGGCCGAGTTCGGGCCAGGTGCAGTGGCGTAGGCAATGATCAGCGAGATCACGATCAGCGCCAGCAACATCACGCCGGACTGCCAGAGAAAGATCGTTTGCGTGAAAGGAATCACCCCGGTGATCGACAGAATCGATGGCGGCAGGCTGGCCGGGTTGGCCTGCAGTTGCGCGGCGGACGAGGACAAGCCCAAGGCCCACACCGCGCCGAGACCCAGATAGGCGGCAGCACCGGCGGCACGGTAGTCCATTTTCAGATCGGTACGGCGGGCGAGGGCGCGCACCAGCAAACCGCCAAACACCAGCGACAGCCCCCAGTTCAGCAGCGAAGCGACCATGGAGATCAACGCAACCCAGGCGACGGCCGAGCGGCCGTTTTTCGGGATCCGCGCCAGCCGGTCGATCAGTTTCACTGCCGGTGGCGAGCTGGCGACGACATAACCGCCGATCACCACGAAAGCCATCTGCATGGTGAACGGGATCAGGCTCCAGAAGCCGTCACCGAAGGCCATGGCGGCGTCGGTGGGTTTGGCGCCCATGAACAGGGTGGCCACGGCGACGATAATCACTGCCAGTGCGGCAAACACCCAGGAGTCGGGGAACCAGCGTTCGGCAAAACTTGAGCAGCGCAGGGCAAAGCGGGCAGAGCGGGTATCTTCGATATCAGCGGCCACGGGTGTACCTCGAATTTTTATGTTTGTTGTGGTCTTTGGGGCCGCAAAGGCCCGTCCAGACAGGTGCCAACAGTAAAACAATCGGTACTATTTTGTGACGAAGTTTTACGCGTCTAGGACTTTGGTCTAACGGGTTGTCCGCTGGCGCGTTTGCGTAGACCATGGGCGCCTTGGTTTTTTGCCTATGCCAGAGTGCTTTTCATGACCGCCAATACCGATTCGCGCCCGGCGCCGTTCACCCGCTCGGATTACAAGACCCTCGGCCTTGCGGCCCTTGGCGGCGCGCTGGAAATCTACGATTTCATCATTTTCGTATTTTTCGCCCTGACCCTCAGCCAGCTATTCTTCCCGCCGGAAATGCCCGAGTGGCTGCGACTGCTGCAAAGCTTCGGGATCTTCGTGACCGGTTATCTGGCGCGGCCGTTGGGCGGGATTTTGATGGCGCATTTCGCCGACAAATTGGGGCGCAAGAAGGTCTTCAGCCTGAGCATCCTGATGATGGCGCTGCCGTGCCTGCTGATCGGCATCATGCCGACCTACGCCCAAATTGGTTATTTCGCACCGCTGCTGCTGTTGGCCCTGCGAATCCTCCAGGGCGCGGCGGTGGGCGGTGAAGTGCCGAGCGCCTGGGTATTCGTCGCCGAGCATGCACCCGTTGGGCATCGCGGTTATGCCCTCGGTTTCCTGCAGGCCGGGTTGACGTTTGGTTACCTGATCGGTGCCCTGACGGCGACGTTTCTGGCACAGGCGTTCACCCCGGCAGAAATCCTTGATTACGCCTGGCGTTACCCGTTCCTGCTGGGCGGCGTGTTCGGCGTGATCGGCGTCTGGCTACGCCGCTGGCTCAGCGAAACCCCGGTGTTCATGGCCATGCAGGCTCAACGTGATGCGGCCGTCGAACTGCCACTGCGCACGGTATTGCGTGAGCATCGCCTGGCCATGCTGCCGGCGATGATCCTCACCTGCGTACTGACCTCGGCGGTGGTGGTGTTTGTGGTTATCACCCCGACCATGATGCAGAAAACCTTCGGTATGACCGCCAGCCACACCTTCGCCCTGAGTGCCTTGGGCATTGTCTTTCTGAATATTGGCTGCGTACTCGCCGGGCTGCTGGTCGACCGCATTGGCGCCTGGCGTACGGTGATGCTCTATAGCCTGCTGCTGCCATTGGGCATCGGCGTGCTCTATACCTGCCTGATCATTGGTGGCAACTGGATCGGTCTGGCGTATGCGGTGGCCGGCCTTGGTTGCGGGGTGGTCGGCGCGGTGCCGTCGGTGATGGTCAGCCTGTTCCCGGCGCGGATTCGTGTCTCGGGGATTTCCTTCACCTACAACATTGCCTACGCCGTCTGGGCGAGTATCACACCGTTGTTGCTGATCGGTCTGATGCCGCGGAGCCCATGGATCTGCGTGATCTTCTGCGCGGTGATGGGGGCTGTAGGGGTCAGCAGCGCAGCATATTTCGGCGCTCGCATGCCCAACGTTGGTCGCCGCAGGGTGGCTCCCTGCGCTCAGTGACTGCCAGCTGATCAGGCAGTCACCCTTCAACTATTTTTGTAGGACAACCCTGAAACACTCTTCAGAAAATATCCCCAAGGCCGATGGTTAGGCTGCATGCCGCTTTTTATCCCTGTCCATCGGTGTATCCCCCATGTTCAACAAACGCTTGAAGCAGGAGCTGTCGGCTCTTCGCGAAGAACTCTCCAGCCTCCAGCAAGTGAAGGAAAGTCTGGAAAGCGAGATGCTGGTCCTGACCCTCGATGCCGATGGGCGGATTCAATCGGTCAACCAGAACTTCATCGGCGAGATGCTCTACAAAAGCAGCGACCTGATAGGGCGACACATCGAAGACATCGTCCCGGCCCATGTGAAGTCGGACGAATTCCACCGCCGCTTCAAGACCGCGCTGACCCGTGGCGAGCACTTTGCCGGCACGGTGCGTTTGTTGCGCGGCAATGGCCAGGAAGCCTGGCTGCGTTCGATCGTGCAGCCGGTTCGGTCCGCGGACGGCCGGATCAAACACTTCTCGATTTACTCCAGTGACCTGACCCGCACCATCGAGGCGTCTCGTGAGCATGAGAACCTGATCGGCGCCCTCGTGCGTTCCACGGCAGTGATCGAGTTCGATCTCAATGGCAACGTGTTGGCGGCCAACGAACGGTTTCTCAGCGGCATGGGTTACAGCCTGGCGCAGATCAAGGGCAAACATCACCGCACTTTCTGCGAACCGGAGGACTACAACAGCACCGCGTACCAGGACTTTTGGCGCCGCTTGAATGCAGGCGAGTTCGTCGCCGCCCGTTTCAAGCGCATCGATAGCCACGGTCGCGTGGTCTGGCTGGAGGCTTCCTATAACCCGGTGGTCGACGCCAACAACAAGCTCTACAAAGTGGTGAAGTTCGCCACGGTGATTACCGATCAGGTCAATCAGGAGCAAGCCGTCGCCGAAGCGGCCAACATTGCCTACAGCACCTCGCAGCAAACCGACAGCAGCGCGCAACGCGGTAACTCCGTAGTGACTCAGGCGGTCAACGTGATGCGTGACCTTGCCAAGCACATGCAGACCGCCGGCGAAGGCATCGAAGCGCTGAACGAGCAGTCGCTGGTGATCGGCACCATCGTCAAAACCATTAGCGGGATTGCCGAACAGACCAACCTGCTGGCGCTCAACGCCGCCATCGAAGCGGCTCGGGCCGGGGAACAGGGGCGGGGGTTTGCGGTAGTGGCGGATGAGGTCCGGCAATTGGCTTCGCGCACCAGCCAGGCAACCGATGAGATTGTCGGCGTAGTGCGTCAGAACCAGGACATGGCACGCAACGCCGTGGCGCTGATGACCGAGGGCAAACTCCAGGCTGAACAAGGGCTGGCGCTGGCGGCAGAGGCGGGGACGGTGATTGTCGAGATTCAGGACGGCGCACAGAAAGTGGTGAACGCGGTCGGCCAGTTTGCCAATCAGTTGGCGACTTGATGCCTGCCATCGCGGCGTAAATCGCTACAATCGGCGTTTTCCCCAGGAGTCGCCATCATGAGCGTTTCTCACCGCCGTCCGGTTCCCTTGACCAAGGCTTATCGTCTGCTCAATCACGGCCCGACCGTGTTGGTCAGCGCGGCCCATGACGGCCAGCGCAACATCATGGCGGCGGCCTGGGCCATGCCGCTGGATTTCGAGCCGCCGAAAATTGCCGTGGTGCTGGACAAGTCCACCTGGACCCGGCAATTGCTGGAGGCTTCGGGCACGTTTGTGCTCAATGTTCCCTGCGCCGCCCAGGCCGATATCGTCCAGACCGTGGGTTCGACGTCCGGCCTGGAATTGACCCGGGACCAAGGCCGGGACAAATTCCAGGTCTATGGTTTGCCGACTTTCAGCGCTGAATTGATCGATGCGCCAATGCTCGAAGGCTGCGTCGCCTGGCTGGAATGCCGACTGCTGCCGGAGCCCGGCAATCACCAGCAGTACGATCTGTTCCTGGCCGAAGTGATTGCCGCACAGGCAGACGAGCGCGTGTTCAGTGACGGTCGCTGGCACTTCGAAGGGCAAGACGCGTTGCGCACCTTGCACCATGTGGCGGGCGGGCATTTCCTGAAAATCGGCGATCCAGTGGACGGCAAAACCTTGCAGCCGTAAGCAGCCGGCCTTTCACACCCAGACGTCATTCTGCGCCGTGCGCTCGCCACCTTCGTTACCCGTGTTCAGCACACCCTTGGGCTCGATCAGCAGGAGTTTCACCTCCTGCTCGGCGAACGGTTTGTGTTCGACACCTTTTGACACCACATACATTTCGCCAGCGTTCACCAGCACGTGGCCATCGCGAAAATCGATGCGCAATTGCCCTTCGAGGACGATGAAGGTTTCGTCGGTATCCAGGTGATCGTGCCAGATGAAATCCCCCAGCAGTTTCACCACCTTGAACTGGTAGTCGTTCATTTCGGCGATGACCCTGGGCGTCCAGTACGGGCCGATCCTGGAGATTTTTTCAGCGAAGTTCAGGCTTTCGTAAGCTTTCATGAAGCAGCTCTCGTGGTTGATCGTAAATCCACGATAGCCCACGCATCAGTGTGCTTCTTGAACGATTGTGCGTGGCTCAGCGGCGGTGCATTTTCATCCAGCGGGCCGGCGACAAGCCGTAGGTTTTGCTGAACTGCCGGGTCATGTGGCTCTGATCGGTGAAGCCGGCGATCAGCGCGGCGCTGACCAGTGACTGGCCCTGAATCAGCAGTGAGCGGACCAGGTCCAGGCGGCGCATGGTCAGGTATCGATAAGGGCTGGTACCGAACAACAGGCGAAAATCCCGCGACAGACTCCAGCGATCGCGACCGCTGTGTTGCGCCAGTTCTTCCAGCGTCACGGTGCGATCCAGCGCGCTGTGGATGAGTTCCCGCGCGCGTTCGGCGGCCACGTAATCGAAGCTCTGGCGGGTGGCAGACACTCCGGAAACGCTGTTCAAGGCTTGCGCCAGATCGAACAGCGCATCCTGCTCTTCCAGAGGCTCGAGGGGGCAATCGAGGCTTCGCAGCAGCACGGCGGTGGCGGCGAACAAACGTGGATCGGCTGACAGGCCGGTCTTGATAAACGGCAACGGCTGGCCGCCGAGCATCTGCTGGATCAGCGCCGGTTCGATGTACATCATTCGGTACTGGAACCCGGTCTCGGTGCCGGCTTCGCCATCGTGAACTTCGTCCGGGTGCAGCACCATGGTCCCGCCCGGCAGACTGTGGCGCCAGCCACCACGGTACTGAAAACTCTGCACACCGGCCAGCGTGTGGCCGATGGCGTAGGTGTCGTGGCGGTGAAGGTCGTAGCCGTGGCCTGCAAAAAACGCCTCGAAACGCTGAAGCCCGCCGACGTCGGGCGCGCGGTGGAACCAGTCGTGGTGAATGATTTTTTTGCCCATCCGTGGATGCTCGAGTGCATTGAAGCGGTGAGTGGAACATTACCCTAAGGGGGATTTAATGTGTACGGAAGCGTTTCTATATATGTATTGCAGTAATAAATTATTGTTTAACGATAATTTGTAGTTTAGCTTTTGCTCACATTCATTCCCTGTGAGGTATTGCCGTGACTTCCAATCGTCTCGCTCAACTGAGCCAGCGCATGGCTGCTGTGACTCTTTTTCTTATCGTCGCAATGCTGGCGATCAATGTTGTGCTTTGGCTCTTTCCTTTCCTGGCTGCGAAGGATGGATGGGGGCTCGGGTTTGCGCTTACCGATCGCCAACTTTCGCATATCACCGATAAAGCAATGTTGTTCCCGTGGTGGCAAATACTAGGCGGTATTGTGCTGTCGAGCGTGCCATTGCTGGCACTGGCATACGGCTTGGGAAATTTGCGTCGACTGTTCCAGAACTATTCGCGCGGTGAGTATTTCTCCAGTGAGTCGGCTGTTCATTTAGGTCTGGTCGGAAGGGCCGTGGCGCTCTGGGTATTACTCGATTTCCTGTGTGAGCCAGTGCTCAGTTTCTGGGTGACGATGAATGGCCGATCGGTGAACGGCTGATTACCCTCAGTGTCACGGCTCCCACCTTTGTCGCGTTGTTCCTGGCTGCGTGTATATCGATCATTGCGCGTATTCTCAGGCAGGCCAGTGAAGTGGACTCTGAATACCGCACCTTTGTTTGAGATTTTTATGTCAATTGTCATTCAGCTGGACGTGATGCTCGCACTACGTAAAGTCAAATCCAAAGACCTCGCCGCCGCTATCGGCATTACCGAAGCGAACCTGTCGCTGTTGAAGCAGGGCAAGGTCAAGGGGCTGCGCCTGGCGACGCTGGACGCGATTTGCAAACATTTGAATTGTCAGCCGGGTGACCTGTTGATCCATGTGCCTGACGTCGAGTAAAAGTAAGCGCTCCATTGCGCCTGCTTGTTGTGCTGCGTCCACATTTTAACGCCTCGGCGGTGTGTTGCTGGCAGCGGCTAACGACTGTTCGGCAAGCATCTGGTGGTCAATCGTTGAGGAATTCTGAATGAGTAAATTGCGGGTAGGCATTATTTTTGGTGGTCGTTCGGCTGAACACGAAGTGTCGCTGCAATCGGCGAAAAACATCGTCGATGCATTAGATCGGTCGCGCTTCGAACCGGTGCTGATCGGCATCGACAAGCAAGGCCACTGGCATCTGAACGACCCTTCGAATTTCCTGCTCAACCAGGAAAACCCGGCGCTGATTGCCCTTAACCAGTCCAACCGAGAACTGGCCGTCGTGCCGGGCAAGGCCAGTCAGCAATTGGTCGAAACCTCCGGTCAGGAAATGCTGGGGCACGTCGATGTGATCTTTCCGATCGTCCACGGCACCCTGGGCGAAGACGGTTGTCTGCAAGGCTTGCTGCGCATGGCCGATCTGCCGTTTGTCGGCTCCGATGTACTCGGTTCGGCCGTCTGCATGGACAAAGACATCAGCAAGCGCCTGCTGCGTGACGCCGGGTTGGCGGTTACGCCGTTCGTCACCCTGACCCGCGCCACCGCAGCGCGCACCGGATTCGCCGAGGTGCAAGGCAAGCTCGGTCTGCCGCTGTTCGTCAAACCGGCAAACCAGGGATCTTCCGTGGGCGTCAGCAAGGTGAATGACGAAGCCGAGTACACGGCAGCAGTGGAACTGGCCCTGGGTTTCGATGAGAAAGTCCTGGTCGAGTCCGCCGTCCGTGGCCGCGAGATTGAATGTGCCGTGCTCGGCAACGAAGACGCCATCGCCAGCGGTTGCGGCGAGATCGTGGTACGCAGCGGGTTCTATTCCTACGACAGCAAATATATCGACGCTCAAGCGGCTGAAGTCGTGGTGCCGGCAAACATCAGCCTAGAGGCCAGTGAACGCATCCGTGCCCTGGCCGTCGAGGCGTTTCAGGTGCTGGGCTGTTCCGGGCTGGCGCGGGTCGATGTGTTCCTGACCGAGAGTGGCGAAGTGCTGATCAATGAGATCAACTCGTTGCCCGGCTTCACCCGCATCAGCATGTACCCCAAGTTATGGCAGGCCACCGGTATGACGTACAGCGAGCTGGTCAGTCGTTTGATCGAGCTGGCGCTGGAGAAGCATCAGGCGCGACAGGCGCTGAAGATCTCTCGCTAGGTTGAATCAGGCGCGCCGCCGTGAACTCCGAAGTCGTCATCCAGCTCGATGGCGACGCTCACGGCGTCTCATATCTTTTTGGATGTGTCGGCCTGATTCGTCTGCTGACACAGATCAAGCCTGCTTTACCGGCTTGATCAGGCTTTGCACGGATATCCCGAACAAATCGTGAAGTTTCCAGATCATCGGAAGTGTCAACGCACGTTTGCCATTGAGCACTTCATAAACCCGGTTTGTGCGGCCAATGGCGGGTGCGAGGTCAGCAGCAGACAGTCCGGACTGCTCCATACGAAACTTGATTGCATCGATCGGATTGGGCAAGTCCACCGGGAACTGCTTCGATTCATAGGCTTCGATCAGCGTGATCATAATGTCGAAGTAATCACCCTCAGGAGTGCCAGGCTCTGGTTCGTTGTCGAACAGCGCTGACACGTTCTTGAGGGCTGCACGATAGTCCTCGTCGGTGTGAATGGGGCGAATGTTCATGAGTTACTCCATCTCGACGGTATCAGCGTCGATTGTGTCGTACTGTTTGTGAGTGCCGACTCTACCCAAGATGCAGTCACTTGCGGGTAGGAAAAGGCTGCGTGAAGTGGCTGATCAGGATTTATCAGGTGTAAAAAAGGGCCTACCTCCCGGTAAGCCCTCTCTCATTTCCCGCGTATGACTCAATCCCCCAACGCCGCCCCCTCACGACGCGGATCAGCCCCACCCGCCAACGACGTTTTCCCTTGCGCATCCTTCACCCGGACAATTGCCTGGGTCCCGCTGGTCATGTCGATCTCGTTCACACTGTGCCCTTTGTCCTTCAGCGCCTGAATCAGCACCGGGCTGAACTGCCCCTGTTCCAGTTCCGTCGGGCCGTTGCGGCTGCCAAAGTTGGGCAGGCTGATGGCGGCTTGTGGGTCGAGGTTCCAGTCGAGCAGGCCGATGGTGGATTTGGCGACGTACTCGATGATCTGCGAGCCGCCGGGGGAGCCGATGGTGGCGAGGAATTCGCCGCTCTGACGGTCGAAAATCAGGGTCGGTGCCATGGACGAGCGTGGGCGTTTGCCGGGTTCGACCCGGTTGGCAACCTTCTGGCCATTCTCTTCGGGGATGAACGAGAAGTCGGTCATCTGGTTGTTAAGCAGGAAACCCTGAACCATCAGGTGCGAGCCAAACGCGGACTCCACGGTAGTGGTCATGGACACGGCGCCGCCTTCGTCATCCACCGCCACCACTTGCGAGGTGGAGATGCGCAGCGGCGAACGGTCCGGTGCGTAGGCGACCTGAATGCCCGGCGGGGTGCCGGGTTTGGCCATGCCCATGCTGCGATCGCCGATCAGGGCCGCGCGGCCGGCCAGATACCCAGGGTCCACCAGACCTTTGACGGGCACGGGCACGAAATCTGCGTCAGCCACGTACTGTGCGCGGTCGGCGTAGGCCAGGCGTTCGGCCTCCGAAATCAGGTGCACGGCTTCTGGCGCCGGTTCGGTGCCAGCGGGTTTGTTTGTCTTGACCGGTTTGAGCGGCGCCAGGGCAAAACGCGGGTCACGGGTTTCCAGGGCCTGCAAGGTGCCGAGGATCTGTGCCACGGCGATCCCGCCTGACGACGGTGGTGGCATGCCGCAGACCTGCCAGCGTTTGTAGTCGGTGCACAGCGGCGCTCGCTCCTTGGCGCTGTAGCCGTTGAGGTCGTTCAGCGACAGGCTGCCGGGGTTGGCGTGGCCCTGAACTTTGGCGACGATCTCCTGTGCGACGGGGCCTTTGTACAGCGCATCCGGTCCTTCCTTGGCAATGCGTTTGAACACGGCTGCCAGCGCCGGATTTTTCAGTTGCGTGCCTGCGGTTTTCGGGCTGCCATCGGCATTCAGGAAGTAGGCCGCCATGTCCGACGAGCGTCGAATGGACGAGTCCGAGGCGATCAACTGATGAAGGCGTGGCGAGATGGCGAAGCCTTGTTCCGCGAGTTTGATCGCCGGTTCGAACAGCTGCGCCCACGGCAGACGACCGTGTTTCTGATGGGCCAATTCAAGCGCTCGTAACACGCCCGGTGTCCCCACCGAACGGCCGCCGATCTGCGCCTGGGTGAACGGCATCGGTTTGCCGTCGGCTTGCAGGAACAGTTTCTCGGTGGCGCCGGCCGGAGCGGTTTCGCGACCGTCATAAGTACGTACAGCCTTGCCATCCCAGAGCACGATCAACGCGCCACCGCCAATGCCCGAGGATTGCGGCTCGACCAGGGTCAGCACGGCCTGCATCGCAATCGCGGCATCGATTGCGGAACCGCCCCGACGCAACATCTCCCGCCCGGCCTCGGCCGCCAGCGGATTGGCCGCGGCCGCCATGTGTTTTGAGGCGTGTTGGGTTTGCAGGTCGGTGCGATATCCCGACGCGACTTCCGGCGCAACCGGCAACGTCGAAGAGGTCGGGGCGCTACAGGCTGTGAGGGTTAAAGCAGCGGCGATCAGCGAAAAGGCTGACAGGCGATAGTGGCTCAAGTGGAAGGTTGAGAACACGCGGGGCACTCCGTCCGTGGGAAAGATCAGGGGACTTTATCGGCGGACAGGGAGTGACGCAAACCAAGGCTCATAGCAAGATGTTTTTGCCCTTCATGAGTCGACGGATTTTCTGTAGGGTCGAGGGCAACAGACTGGCCAGAAGATCAACAAGAGGCAGACATGCAGAACGAATTCCCGACCCAACCCAGTTACCGCACCCAGCGTGATCAATTCCTGGCCGCCGCGACCGGGGCCGGTGCGACGCTGACCGAGTACCCGCACCCACTCAAAGGGCCGTTCGGTGAGTCGCTGAGCACCGATGTGGCCGTGCTGGGTGACCCGGGCGCGAAGCGGCTGCTGATTGCACTCAGCGGTACCCATGGGGTCGAGGGCTTCTATGGTTCGGGATGTCAGATCAAGTGGTTGCAGGAATTGGGCAAGCGTTCGCTGCCGACCGATGTCGCGGTGGTGATGATCCACCTGATCAACCCGTGGGGCACTGCGTGGCTGCGTCGGGTCAACGAAGACAACATCGACTTGAACCGCAATCACCTGAACTTCGGGCGTCCACTGCCAGATAATCAGGCCTACGAAGCGCTGCATGAAATCTATGCCTGCACGCAGTTGCAGGGCCCGGAGCGTGATCGCGCCGATGCCTTGCTCGAGGCGCAGATCAGCGAGCACGGTTGGCCAGCGGTAATGTCGATTGTCGAGGGTGGCCAGCACCGTCATCCCGATGGTTTGTTCTACGGCGGACTGGCACCGAGCTGGTCGAACCGCACGTTGCATCAGATCATTCAAAAGCATGTTTCCCATGCCGAAGTGGCCATGTGTTTCGACTTGCACACCGGCGCGGGGGAATACGGTCATCCGATGTTGCTGACCATTACCGAGTCGGCGTATCCAGCACTTGCGGATGCGCAGGCCATCTATGGTCCCTGGCTCTATACCTTGCACACGGGCGCCGACACACTGAGCGAAACCGGCGTTGCAGCCACCGCCACCGGCTACACCTCACAAGCGTTGATCAACGCGCTGCCGCACGTGCGGTTGATGCCCTTTGTGATCGAGTGCGGGACATATCCCGGCGCCGAGGTTCATCGTCATCTGCGCGATGATCACTGGCTGCATCTGCATGGCAATCCGAGTGATGCAGTGGGGCGCGGGATCAAACTGAATCTGGTTGAGCAGTTCTATCCGGCCGACAGCGACTGGCAGGCGATGGTCTGGCTGCGCACCTGGCAGATTTGGGAACGGGCGCTGTCGGCGTTGCCAGCGATTCGTTTCTGACGCGACCTGCGGGGGAGGTGGGTTCTTGTTGCCGGAACTTATGCGGTTCAACTCTTATTGAACCGCAGCATGCTTTCTTCGTCGTAGGCACTTTTCTCGAGGCATAAAAAAACGGCCTACCTTTCGGTAAGCCGTTTTTAGTACTTGGTGGCTACACAGGGACTTGAACCCCGGACCCCAGCATTATGAATGCTATGCTCTAACCAACTGAGCTATGTAGCCAAGTGGCGCGCATTATTGGCTCGTAACAGAGATGTGTCAAGCGTAAATCTAAAATATTTCTCTACGCTTTCAACCGCTTATCCGCCTGACCCGAAAAAACGGGCCAGGGGAGGGTATCAACTGAGCTGAAATCTCCCGGTATTGGCACTCAAGGCCTTGCTGCCCTGGCTCAAGGTGTCCGCTGCCAGGTTCACCGCCCGCGCGCCTTCGAGCAAGCGTACCGCCGCCTGATCAACCTGCTGGATGTTGCCGCTGACCTCGTCGGCGGTGGTCGCTTGCTCGTCGACCGCTGTGGCGATCTGCGCCAGGGTGTCGGTGACGCTCTGCACGGCACTGGCGATTTCCCCCAGGCGTTCGCCGAGGCCAGTGACGGCCTGGGCGTCGGACTGAGCCTGGCCGCAAGCGGCTTCCATCAGGCTCACCGCTTCGTTTACGGTGCTGCGCAGGCTGTCGACAGTGCCGGCAATCTGCGCAGTGGAGGATTGGGTGCGTTGCGACAGGCTGCGCACTTCATCGGCCACTACCGCAAAGCCACGACCTTGCTCACCCGCGCGAGCGGCCTCGATGGCGGCATTAAGTGCCAACAGATTCGTCTGCTCGGCAACCCCGCGAATGGTGTCCACCACCAACTGAATCTGCTGCCCTTGCTCACTGACCCGGCCCAGTGCCGCAGCGGTGTCGTTCAAGCGCTGATTGAGTTGCTGAATGCTCGCCGTCGTGCGCTGGCTGTCACGGCTGCTGTCGGCGGCGATGCGCTGGGTGTGCTGAGCGCTGCCGGAGGCCTGTTCGCAACTCTGGGCGACCCCTTGCGAGGTCGCGGCCAATTGCGTGGCCGCCGCCGCGATCTGGCTGATCTGTAACTGCTGGGCTTCGACTTCTCCAAGGGCTCCACTGGAGTGATGGTTGAGGGTGCGCACCGCGTTACTCAGCTGCAAAGTTTCATGATCGACCCCCAGCAGGCTGTTGCGCAGTTGCACCACCGCGACGTTGAGGGCGGTGCTGATAGCGGCCAGTTCGTCGCGGCCTTCCACCGGTACTTGCAAGCTAAGATTGCCGTCGCGCAAGGCTTCGGCCAGCAGGGTAATGCCGCTGGCGCTGCGACGGATCGAGGCCTGCAAGCAGATGAACAAATACAGCGCGGCCAAGAGCAGGCAGCCAAAAATGGTCGCTACCAGGATGAACTGGCGGATGGCAGAACCGTGGTAATAGTCCAGACGTTGATCCAGCGACACCAACGACTGCTGGCGCAGCGAAGCGAGGTCGGAGAGCAGGGTGTCGAGGCTGCGTTCGAACTCTTCCGGCTTGAGCTTGATGCTGCCGCCGAACACGCCGTCATCAAGGACTTTCAATTCGGCGTCCAGGTGCTTGAGGCTGTCATGGTATTGCCCGGCCCAGGCTTGCAACGCGCTGGGCAGTCGCGCTTCCAGCAGGCTTGCGGTTTTGACCAGCTGCTCCCGGGCATCGCCGATGCGGCTGCGCAAGTCGCGCAGTTGCAGACGGCTTTGCAGGGTGAACTGTCCGGATACTACTGACGCCTGGCCGACGCTGGCGAGACGGCCGACTCGTTCAATCAGGTCTGGCGCGTGCTGCGTGGAGATCTGGGTCAGCAGATAGGTTTCCAGCCACGGCGCCAACGTCAGGCGATTATCCATGGCGATCTGCTCGCGCAAGGCTTGCAGAGCACTCAAGGCATTGGTGAAACGATCGTAACCGTCCGGCCACCAACCGACGCTGCTCAGGCTTTTCGAATCCAGGCCATTGAGGGCGGTTTGCAGGGCTTGATAACGGGTCAGGGTTTCGCCCTCGGCGCCTTCTATTTGCAGTGCGTTGCCGAGGTCCGAGGTGGCTTGGGCGACGGCTGGCTGAACCGTATCGAAAGCAGCCATCGCCGCGATCGTCGCGGGTGTCGGCTGGCGATTGGTTTCCGTGGCGCGCCAGCGAGCCGCGCGGTCACGCTGGGCGGCGAGCAGGTTATCGAGAGCATCCAGGGCGAGCAGTTGCCGAACCCCGGCACGTTCGCCGGAGATCAGGTTCAGTTTGTCGCGATAGTCCTGACCGATCATCCACAGACTGCCCGTCAGCGGCAGGATAAACAGCAGAAACAACAGCTGAAATTTGCGTGCGAAGCCAAAACGCCCCAGCAACCCGATCCCCGGTGATAAAAAAGCCTGCATGCCCCATGACTCCTCTGGACACCACGCGCCATTGGCGTGCGTCGCAACCGTTGCGGTCGCGACCTGTGCCCTTTTAAAAGGCCTCGAAAGTTCACCCTCGTCAGCTCTGTAGGCCGACTCTGTGGTGAAACTTCCCATTCTCGGTCCCCTTTGTAAGGGGCCGCGTTGAAGCGGATTACCAAGGCAAGATTCAGACCATGGCGTTGCGCTATCACCTTTTCAGCGATGAAATCGAGGTCGTTAGCAGGCTAAGGGGATGGCGCTGCTGCACCGAAAAATGGCACATTGACGCACCTGCCTGTGTGCACCCATCTGTTGTACGGAAACTCTTATGGCTATCAGCAATGTCCAGACCGGCGCGCAGCCGGCATCCGCGACTTCACAAAGCAGCCCTTTGGTCATGCGCATCATCGGCGCCGTGGCGCTGGCGCATTTGATCAACGACTTGATCCAGTCGGTGCTGCCGTCGATCTATCCGATGCTCAAGGCCAACTATGGCCTGACCTTTACCCAGGTGGGCTTGATCACTTTGACGTTCCAGCTGACGGCTTCGCTGTTGCAGCCGTGGGTCGGTTACTACACTGATCGGCACCCCAAACCCTGGCTGCTACCCGCCGGGACGGTTTGCACATTGATCGGTATTTTGATGATGTCGGTGGTCGGCAGTTTTCCGATGATTTTGCTGGCAGCAGGATTGATCGGTATCGGCTCCTCGACCTTTCACCCGGAAGCTTCTCGCGTGGCGCGACTGGCCTCGGGCGGGCGATTTGGCCTGGCGCAATCGACCTTTCAGGTGGGTGGTAATGCGGGCTCGGCCTTTGGGCCGTTACTGGCAGCGGCGATCATCATTCCATACGGTCAGGGCCATGTAGCCTGGTTCGGATTGTTCGCGGTGTTTGCGCTGTTCGTGCTCTATCGGATCAGCCGCTGGTACGCCAACCACTTGAGCCTGTTCAAACTCAAGCAAGGCCAGGCGGCGACGCATGGCTTGTCGAAGAACCGCGTGATCAGTGCACTGGTGGTACTCGGGCTGCTGGTGTTCTCCAAGTATTTCTACATGGCCAGCTTCACCAGTTACTTCACCTTTTACCTGATCGAGAAATTCGACCTGTCGGTGGCCAGTTCGCAGTTGCACCTGTTCCTGTTTCTCGGAGCGGTAGCGGCGGGGACCTTCTTCGGTGGGCCGATCGGCGACAAGATCGGGCGTAAGGCGGTGATCTGGTTCTCAATCCTCGGCGTAGCGCCGTTCACCCTGATCCTGCCTCATGTCGACCTGTTCTGGACCAGCATCCTCAGCGTCGTGATCGGCTTCATCCTGGCGTCAGCTTTCTCGGCGATCGTGGTGTATGCCCAGGAGCTGGTGCCGGGCAATGTCGGGATGATTGCCGGGGTGTTCTTCGGATTGATGTTCGGCTTTGGCGGGATTGGTGCGGCGTTGCTTGGGCATCTGGCGGATGTTCACGGTATCGAATACGTGTACTTGCTGTGTTCGTTCTTGCCGTTGTTCGGTGTGCTGGCGATCTTCCTGCCAAGAACCAAAAAGGCCTGATCCCCACAAATCCCCCCTGTGGGAGCGAGCCTGCTCGCGAAGGCGTCGGCACATCCAACATCAATGTGCCTGACACATCGCTTTCGCGAGCAGGCTCGCTCCCACATTGGTTTTGTGGTGTGTAGATGATTATTACAGGCACAAAAAAGCCGCGTATCAAACGCGGCTTTTTCTTGGGCGGGTGCTTCGTTCTGAATAAAGTTACACGTTGAAACGGAAGTGCATCACATCGCCGTCTTTAACAATGTAGTCCTTGCCTTCCAAACGCCATTTACCGGCTTCTTTAGTGCCGGCTTCGCCCTTGTACTGGATGAAGTCGTCATAGGCGATGACTTCGGCGCGGATGAAGCCTTTTTCGAAGTCGGTGTGGATCACACCAGCGGCTTGCGGTGCTGTAGCACCGACGCGGACGGTCCAGGCGCGGACTTCTTCGACACCGGCGGTGAAGTAGGTCTGCAGGTGCAGCATTTCGTAGCCGGCGCGGATTACGCGGTTCAGGCCAGGTTCTTCGAGGCCCAGGGCTTCGAGGAACATGTCTTTCTCTTCGCCGTCATCCAGCTCGGCGATTTCGGCTTCGATCTTGTTGCAGACCGGAACCACCATGGCGCCTTCTTCTTCGGCGATGGCTTTGACGATGTCCAGCAGCGGGTTGTTCTCGAAACCGTCTTCAGCGACGTTGGCGATGTACATGACCGGCTTGGTGGTCAGCAGGTGGAAACCACGAATCACCGCTTTGTCGTCGGCGCCCATGGTCTTCATCAGCGTACGAGCAGGCTTGCCGAGGGTGAAGTGAGCGATCAATTGCTCCAGCAGGCCTTTCTGGACCACGGCGTCCTTGTCACCACCCTTGGCATTGCGGGCGACTTTCTGCAGTTGCTTCTCGCAGCTGTCGAGGTCGGCGAAGATCAGTTCCAGGTCGATGATTTCGATGTCGCGTTTCGGGTCGACGCTGTTGGAGACGTGAATCACGTTCTCGTCTTCGAAGCAGCGGACTACGTGCGCGATGGCATCGGTCTCGCGGATGTTGGCGAGGAACTTGTTGCCCAGGCCTTCACCTTTCGAGGCGCCGGCTACCAGGCCTGCGATGTCGACGAATTCCATGGTGGTCGGCAAGATGCGCTTTGGATTGACGATGGCCGCCAGGGCTTCCAGACGCGAATCCGGCATCGGCACGATACCGGTGTTCGGTTCGATGGTGCAGAAGGGGAAGTTCTCGGCCGCGATCCCGGATTTGGTCAGGGCGTTGAATAGGGTGGACTTGCCGACGTTAGGCAGGCCGACGATGCCGCAATTGAATCCCATGGTGTTTTCCCCGAGGAGTGAGTCAGGCCTTCTGGCTGTGCAGGTTTTTCATCGCGCGGTTCCATTCCCCGGCGAGGATATCCGGCAGCACGCCGAGGGCAAAGTCGATGCTGGCATCGAGTTTTTCCTGTTCGGCGCGTGGCGCACGACCCAGGACGAAATTTGAAACCATACTGGCAACGCCCGGGTGGCCAATGCCAAGCCGCAAGCGGTGAAAGGTATTCTGATTGCCCAGTTGCGCGATGATGTCGCGCAACCCGTTGTGACCGCCATGGCCGCCGCCCTGTTTGAGCTTGGCAACGCCCGGTGGCAGGTCGAGTTCGTCATGCGCCACCAGGATTTCTTCAGGCTTGATGCGGAAGAAGCCGGCAAGTGCCGCGACGGCCTGGCCGCTGCGGTTCATGTAGGTGGTGGGAATCAGCAGGCGAACATCCTGACCCTGATGCGAATAGCGCCCGGTCAGGCCGAAATATTTGCGATCCGCCACAAGGTTTACGCCTTGTGCGTTCGCGATGCGCTCAACAAAAAGGGCCCCTGCGTTATGCCGGGTCTGTTCGTATTCAGCGCCTGGATTTCCCAGGCCAACGATCAGTTTGATGGCAGTCACGATAGGGGCCCTTCCTTGGAGTGGTGGATAACATCGCCGCCTTCAGGGAGTGCGGCGAAAGTGGACGACAAGTGCTCATTTACCATTATGTAAACTCCGCGTTCTCGCCCGCTTTCTCGCTACGCTCTAGTCCGCGATGTTTCCGGTCACTCCGGCGAACAGAGTGAAATTACTCTGCTGCGCCTTCTTCAGTAGTAGCTTCTGGAGCAACACGTGGAGCGTGGACGTTGGCAACAGCCTTGTCATCACCGTGTGCCAGAGCAACAAACTCAACGCCTTTAGGGGCTTTGAGGTCAGACAGGTGAATGATCGAACCGATTTCGGCGTTAGCCAGGTCGACTTCGATGAATTCAGGCAGGTCTTTCGGCAGGCACGAAATTTCGATTTCAGCGACAACGTGCGAAACTTCGCCGCCTTTCTTGATCGGCGCTTCTTCACCAACAAAGTGTACAGGCACGGTAGCGGTCAGTTTCTGGCCAGCTACAACGCGTACGAAGTCAGCGTGCAACACGTGGCCTTTGGCCGGGTGACGCTGCAGAGCTTTGATGATTACGTTTTGCTTGGTGCCGCCAACGTTCAGCTCGATGATGTGGCTGTAAGCCGCTTCGTTTTCGAGCAGTTTGGCAACTTCTTTAGCCAGCATGCTGATGGATTCAGGGGCTTTTTCGCCACCGTAAACTACAGCAGGTACCAGGCTTGCGAGACGACGCAGGCGGCGGCTCGCACCTTTCCCCAGGTCGGAACGCACTTCAGCATTCAGAGTAAATTCGTTCATGTTGTATCTCCAAAATAACCACATTCGCCCCAGCGTTTGCGACCAGCGCTAAAGGCGATATGGGCAAAAAAGCCCCGCCCCGACAGGAATGCCGGGGCGGGGCGCTTTTCGTCAACGAGATATTCGAGAAGGGCAGGGCCCTTAACGGAACATCGCGCTGATCGATTCTTCGTTGCTGATGCGGCGAACCGCTTCGGCAACTACCGGCGCGATATCCAGTTGACGGATACGCGAGCAGGCTTGAGCAGCAGCGGACAACGGGATGGTGTTAGTCACCACCAGTTCGTCCAGCATGGAATTTTCGATGTTTTCGATCGCCCGACCGGACAGCACAGGGTGTGTACAGTAGGCGAAAACCTTGGCAGCGCCATGCTCTTTCAGGGCCTTGGCCGCGTGGCACAGAGTGCCGGCGGTATCGACCATGTCATCGACCAGAATACAGGTACGCCCTTCGACATCACCGATGATATGCATCACTTCAGAGTGATTGGCTTTCTCACGGCGTTTGTCGATGATCCCGAGATCCACGCCCAGGGATTTGGCAACAGCACGTGCACGCACGACGCCGCCAATGTCCGGGGACACGATCATCAGGTTTTCGAAGCGCTGATCTTCAATGTCATCCACCAATACTGGGGAGCCGTAGATGTTATCTACCGGAATATCGAAGAAACCCTGGATTTGGTCAGCATGCAGATCAACCGTGAGAACACGGTCGATGCCGACTACGGTAAGCATGTCAGCAACGACTTTCGCGCTGATAGCCACACGTGCGGAACGCGGACGGCGATCCTGACGGGCATAACCAAAGTAAGGAATAACAGCAGTGATACGAGTAGCCGAGGAGCGGCGGAAGGCATCAGCCATCACTACCAGTTCCATCAGGTTATCGTTGGTCGGAGCGCAAGTCGGCTGAATAATGAAGACATCTTTACCGCGGACGTTTTCATTGATCTCGGCAGTAATTTCGCCGTCGGAGAACTTACCGACAGAGATGTCACCGAGAGGGATATGCAGCTGACGTACAACACGCCGAGCCAGATCGGGGTTAGCGTTCCCCGTAAAGACCATCATCTTGGACACGCGCAGTACCTAGAGGCTGAGGGTAACCTGGATGAGTATAGAAAATGGCAGGGGCGGCTGGATTCGAACCAACGCATGGCAGGATCAAAACCTGCTGCCTTACCGCTTGGCGACGCCCCTGTATCTGTTGCAACGAGTACCCAGTACTCGGTTCCTTTTAGAGCAGACTTTGCAGCTTGCGATGCAACATCGAAACGTTGCTTCCCTTTGCTACAAACCCTGTAAGGGTCTCTGTAAGAAGGGCCGAGACTTTATCAGCTTCAGCTTTGCTTGGGAAGCCCCCAAACACACAACTTCCAGTTCCGGTGAGTTTTGCTTCGGTAAATTTACCTAACAAATTCAATGCGTTACGTACATCTGGGTAACGCCTTGCTACCACCGGTAAGCAGTCATTTCGACTGTTTCCCTTGGGAACGGGGCGCACTTTAATGGGAGAAGAGTTACGTGTCAACAACGGATCTGAAAAAATTTCTGCTGTACTTACAGAGACTTGCGGCACAAGCACGAGATACCACGGTTCTTCGGGGTCTACAGGGGTCAGTTTCTCCCCCACGCCTTCGGCAAAAGCCGCGTGCCCACGCACGAAAACCGGGACGTCCGCGCCAAGCGTCAGGCCCAGCACGGCCAGTCGATCCTCATCCCAACCCAATTGCCAAAGATGATTGAGGCCGAGCAAAGTGGTCGCGGCATTTGAACTGCCACCACCGATGCCACCGCCCATGGGCAGAATTTTTTCGATCCAGATGTCGATACCGAGCGAACAACCGGATTGCTCCTGAAGTTTTTTTGCAGCTCGAACAATCAGATTGCTGTCGTGAGGAACGCCATCGAATTCGGTGTGCAATCGAATCACACCGTCATCACGAACAGCGAACGTGATTTCATCGCCGTAATCGAGAAACTGAAAAATAGTCTGCAACTCGTGATAACCGTCTTCACGGCGACCGAGGATGTGCAGCATCAGATTGAGTTTGGCCGGGGAGGGCAGCGTCAAGCGCGGAGCGGTCATGTTCACTGCCCCAGTTTGCGAGGTTGCCATTCCTTGATCACCAGCGTGACGTCAAGGTCGGTGCCGTGCAGTTTGATCCGCTCGGGCAGCCAAAAGCCGTTTTGCTCGGCATAGCTGAGATATTCGACTTGCCAGCCATCCTGCTCAAGATTGGAAAGGCGGCTGTCGGCATCCAGCGTCAGACGGCTTTTGCTGTCCGGGGCCGGGAGCCCGCGAACCCACCAGGCCAGATTCGACACCGGTAACTTCCAGCCCAGCTGTTCTTCAACCAGTACTTCAGGCGTCGGCGCTTCATAGCGGCCCTGGTTGGCGACTTCCAGCGAGACTTTGCCGGGGCGGCCGGTCAGGCGTGCTGCGCCGCGACCCAGGGGGCCGGAGAGGCGAATGTCGTAGTAATCCTGTCGCTGCAGCCAGAACAACGTGCCGCTGCCCGAGTCTTTCGGGGCGCGAATGCCGATCTTGCCGTTGATCTGCCAGCCGTCGAGGCTGGTCAGTTGCTGTTTGTAAACGCGCCATTGGGCCGGGTTGCCTTGACCCTGGACTGATTCGCGGGCACCGAAGCCCGCGCAACCGGCGAGCAGGGCGATGAAACTGAAAACAATGAGGTGGCGCAAAAACATAATCTTAAAGAGTCTCTGATCCGGTCACGCGCTTGATGGTGCTGCGCAGGAGGGGGCTATCGGGCTGTTCCTTGAGGAATTTGCTCCAGATTTTTTTGGCTTCCCGTTGCTTGCCATTGGCCCACAGGACTTCGCCCAGGTGCGCGGCGACTTCCTGATCGGGGAAGCGCTCCAGCGCCTGGCGCAGCAGGCGTTCGGCTTCGTCGAGATTGCCCATGCGGAAGTTCACCCAGCCGAGACTGTCGAGTACCGCCGGGTCTTCCGGATTGATTCGGTGCGCCTGTTCGATCAAGGCCTTGGCTTCGGCGTAGCGCGTCGTACGGTCGGACAGGGTGTAGCCGAGGGCGTTCAACGCCATTGCGTTGTCCGGGTCGCGCTTGATGATCAGTCGCAGGTCTTTTTCCATCTGCGCCAGGTCATTGCGTTTTTCCGCCAGCATGGCACGGGTGTACAGCAGATTCAGATCGTCCGGGTATTGCTGCAAGGCTTGCTGCAATACCTTCCAGGCCTGGTCGGGCTTCTTATTGGCGGACAAGGTTTCGGCTTCGATCAAATACAACTGAATCGCGTAATCGGGCTGCTCGTCGCGCTCCGCCGCCAGACGGCTTTGGGCTTCGGCAGTCTTGCCGTTGTTCATCAGGATATCGGCCTGGCGCAATTGCGCCGGCAGGTAATCGTTGCCCGGACCGACCTGGGCGTACTCGATCAGCGCGCCTTGCGGGTCGTTGCGCTCTTCTGCGATACGACCGAGGTTCAGGTGCGCCGAATCGACGTGGCTTTCCCGGGCGATCAAGTCTTCCAGATAGCCCTTGGCCTCATTCCAGGCCTTGGCTTCCAGGCAGACCAGCGCGAGGGAGTAACGCAGCTCGTCGTCTTCCGGGTATTGCTGAACCAGGCTCGAAAACTCGACTTTGGCATCGTCCATGCGGTTCTGTTCAACCAGCATGCGCGCGTAAGTCAGGCGCAGGCGTTTGTCGTCCGGGTATTTCTTGATGCTTTTTTGCAGCAGCGGCAATGCTTCATCGCCACGACTGAGGGTTTGCAGCAGGCGCGCGCGCAGCAGAATGGGCGCTATTTCGCCTTCGTCCGGAGGATTGTCTTCCAGCAGGCCCAGCGCACCCTTGGCGTCACCGTCCTGTTGCAACAGCAAGGCTTTGCCGAAAATCAGCTGACTGTTGTTCGGGTGGCGCTGCAATAAACGGTCAAAACTTTTCATCAAGCCGTTGCGCGTGTCCTGGTCGGTATCGGCCGCAGACAGGGCGAGGAAGTCGAAATGTGTGTCGCCCTTGCCTTGCAGGACTTTCTCCATATAGACCATGGAGTCGTCATAACGCCCGGCACGAGCCAGTTGCACGGCAGCGGCCCGTTGCGCCTCAAGGTCTTGAGGGGCGTTTTTCGCCCAGATCAAAGCGGTGTCCAGGGCCGCCTGATCGGCGCCCAGGTATTCGGCGATACGGAATGCCCGCTCGGAGATGCCCGGATCCTGAGTATTGATCGCCTGGGTCACGTAGTTGTCCAGGGCAATGTCGAAACGATTGCGCTGGCCAGCCAGTTCGGCGCTCAACAGACTGAAGATGGTTTCTTCACTGAATGAGCTGTAAACCTTGGGCTTTTCAGGGGCCGGAGTGCTGTCTTCGACCGGCGGCGTACCGTCCGACGGAACGGGTGCCAAGGCCTGGCAGCCGCTGAGGAAGACAAAAGCGAGGAGCAACGCGGAAGATCTATTCATATAGGAAGAGGACGACTAACCTGCGGTCGGATCATCATGACACAAGCCTTCGGCCAAACATAACCGAGTCTCAATTGGCACCTTTATAGAGGCAGGTCATTGGGGCAATAGTCAGCGGTAGTTGTTCTGGCTCTGTCGAAGTAGGACAATTGCCGGCTTCACGTCACTATCAGCGACCTTGAATGGCCTTCCTTGCACTCGGTATTAACCACAAGACTGCTTCAGTAGACGTCCGCGAGCGCGTGGCCTTTACCCCTGAGCAGCTGGTGGAGGCCTTGCAGCAGCTCTGCCGACTCACCGACAGCCGCGAAGCTGCGATCCTCTCCACCTGCAATCGCAGTGAACTCTATATAGAACAGGATCACCTTTCGGCTGACGTTATCTTGCGCTGGCTGGCCGATTATCACCATTTGAGCCTCGAAGAGCTGCGCGCGAGTGCTTATGTGCACGAAGATGATGCGGCAGTTCGTCACATGATGCGGGTGGCCTCCGGGCTCGATTCGCTGGTGTTGGGCGAACCGCAGATTCTCGGTCAGATGAAATCAGCCTACGCCGTGGCCCGCGAGGCCGGCACCATCGGTCCGTTGCTCGGGCGGCTGTTCCAGGCCACCTTCAATGCGGCCAAACAGGTGCGCACCGACACCGCCATCGGCGAGAACCCGGTGTCCGTGGCGTTTGCCGCGGTCAGTCTGGCGAAACAGATTTTCAGCGACCTGCAACGTAGCCAGGCCTTGCTGATCGGTGCCGGCGAGACCATCACCCTGGTCGCCCGCCATCTGCACGAATTGGGTGTAAAGCGCATCGTCGTCGCCAACCGCACCCTGGAACGCGCGAGCATTCTGGCCGAGCAGTTCGGCGCCCATGCAGTGTTGCTTTCGGACATCCCGGCGGAACTGGTGCGCAGCGACATCGTTATCAGTTCCACCGCCAGCCAGTTGCCGATCCTGGGCAAGGGCGCGGTGGAAAGCGCCTTGAAACTGCGCAAGCACAAGCCGATCTTCATGGTAGACATCGCCGTCCCTCGGGATATCGAGCCGGAAGTCGGCGAACTGGACGACGTTTACCTGTATAGCGTCGACGATCTCCACGAAGTGGTCGCCGAGAACCTCAAGAGTCGTCAGGGCGCAGCCCAGGCGGCGGAAGAGATGGTCTCGGTCGGTGCCGAAGATTTCATGGTCCGCCTGCGTGAACTGGCGGCGGTGGATGTGCTCAAGGCCTATCGCCAACAAAGCGAGCGCATGCGCGACGAAGAATTGCAGAAGGCCCAGCGCATGCTGGCCAACGGCAGCAGCGCCGAAGACGTGCTGGTGCAACTGGCGCGGGGCCTGACCAACAAACTCTTGCACGCACCGAGCGTGCAGTTGAAAAAGCTCTCTGCCGAAGGCCGCCTCGATGCGCTGGCCATGGCCCAGGAACTCTTTGCCCTGAATGAGGGCTCATCGGATAGCTTTTCGGATAAAAAACCGCAATGAAAGCGTCACTGCTCAATAAGCTGGACATCCTCCAGGACCGTTTCGAGGAATTGACCGCCTTGCTTGGCGACGGCGAAGTCATTTCCGATCAGAACAAATTCCGCACCTATTCCAAGGAATACGCGGAAGTCGAACCGATTGTCGAAACCTATAAACAGTTGCTCAAGGTACAAAGCGATCTCGAGGGTGCTCAGGCGCTGCTCAAGGACAGCGACCCGGACATGCGCGAAATGGCCGTGGAAGAAGTCCGCGAAGCCAAAGAGCAATTGATCGACATCGAAGCCAGCCTGCAACGCATGCTGCTGCCCAAGGATCCGAACGATGGGCGTAACGTGTTCCTCGAAATCCGCGCCGGCACAGGCGGTGACGAGGCGGCGATTTTCTCCGGCGACCTGTTCCGCATGTATTCACGTTACGCCGAGCGTCGTGGCTGGCGGGTGGAAATCCTGTCCGAGAACATTGGTGAGCACGGCGGCTTTAAAGAAGTCATCGCCCGAGTCGAAGGCGACAACGTCTATGGCAAGCTGAAATTCGAATCCGGTGCCCACCGCGTACAACGGGTTCCCGCTACCGAATCCCAGGGTCGCATCCACACCTCGGCTTGCACCGTAGCCGTGTTGCCCGAGCCGGACGAGCAGGAAGCGATCGAGATCAACCCCTCGGATTTGCGCATCGATACCTACAAATCCTCCGGTGCCGGTGGTCAGCACGTTAACAAAACGGACTCGGCGATCCGCATCACGCACTTGCCGTCCGGTATTGTCGTCGAATGCCAGGAAGAGCGTTCCCAGCACAAGAACCGCGCCCGGGCGATGTCCTGGCTGTCGGCCAAGCTCAACGATCAGCAGACCAGCGCCGCCGCGAACGCTATCGCTAGTGAGCGTAAATTGCTGGTCGGTTCGGGCGATCGCTCGGAGCGGATCCGCACGTATAACTTTGCCCAGGGGCGGGTCACCGACCACCGGGTCAACCTGACGCTGTATTCCCTCGACGAAATCCTCGCGGGTGGCGTCGATGCGGTGATCGAGCCGTTGCTGGCCGAATACCAGGCCGACCAATTGGCAGCGATAGGTGAGTAAATGACGATCATTGCCAGTTTGTTACGCGCCGCCGACCTGCCAGATTCGCCCACCGCGCGCCTGGATGCCGAATTGTTGCTGGCCGCGGCGTTGGGCAAGTCCCGCAGTTTTCTGCACACCTGGCCCGAGCGCATCGTTCCGAGCGAAGCGGCGCTTAAATTTGCCGAGTACTTGCAGCGCCGTCGTGGCGGTGAGCCAGTGGCCTACATCCTCGGTCAACAAGGTTTCTGGAAGCTTGATCTGGAAGTGGCGCCGCATACGCTGATCCCGCGCCCGGACACCGAGCTATTGGTGGAAGCGGCGCTTGAACTCCTGCCAGCCACACCTGCCAAGGTCCTCGATCTCGGCACCGGCAGTGGCGCCATTGCGTTGGCCTTGGCCAGCGAGCGTCCGGCCTGGAAGGTTACCGCCGTGGATCGCGTGCTCGAAGCCGTGGCCCTGGCCGAGCGCAATCGCCAGCGACTTCACCTGAATAACGCCACCGTGCTGAGCAGTCATTGGTTCAGTGCGCTGGAAGGTCAGCGTTTTCAGCTGATCATCAGCAACCCGCCTTACATCGCCTCCGCCGACCCGCATCTGGTGGAAGGCGATGTGCGCTTCGAACCGGCCAGTGCCTTGGTGGCCGGCGTCGACGGGTTCGACGATCTGCGTCTGATCGTCGCCCAGGCGCCGGATTATCTGGAGGCGGGCGGCTGGTTGATGCTTGAACACGGTTACGATCAAGCCACTGCGGTACGCGATTTGCTGCTGACCCGCGGCTTTGAAGAAGTCCACAGCCGCACCGATCTGGGCGGTCACGAACGTATCAGCCTGGGGCGCCTGCCGTGCTGAATGATCAGGAATTGTTGCGCTACAGTCGGCAGATTCTGTTGCAACACGTCGACATCGACGGCCAGTTGCGACTGAAAGAAAGCCGCGTGTTGATCGTCGGTCTTGGCGGTCTCGGCTCGCCGGTTGCGCTGTATCTGGCCGCCGCCGGCGTCGGTGAGTTGCATCTGGCGGACTTCGACACTGTCGACCTGACCAACCTGCAACGCCAGATTGTCCACGACACCGACAGCGTCGGCCTGAGCAAGGTCGATTCGGCTATACGCCGACTAAGTGCGATCAATCCCGAGATTCAGTTAATCGCCCATCGCACCGCGCTGGACGAAGACTCCCTGGCTGCCGCCGTGGCTGCGGTGGATCTGGTGCTGGACTGTTCCGACAATTTCTCCACCCGCGAAGCGGTCAACGCTGCGTGTGTCGCCGCCTGCAAACCGCTGGTCAGTGGCGCTGCGATTCGGCTGGAAGGGCAGTTGTCGGTATTCGACCCGCGTCGCCCGGAGAGTCCGTGCTATCACTGTTTATATGGTCACGGCAGCGAAGCCGAACTGACCTGCAGCGAAGCCGGCGTCGTGGGGCCTTTGGTTGGCCTGGTGGGCAGTCTTCAGGCGCTGGAAGCCATGAAGTTGCTGGTGGGCTTCGGCGAGCCGATGGTGGGGCGCCTGTTGTTGATCGATGCCTTGGGCTCGCGCTTTCGCGAATTGCGGGTCAAGCGTGATCCGGGCTGCAGCGTCTGTGGTTCGAAGCATGCGTGAAGCGCCGATTGGCGTGTTCGACTCCGGCGTCGGTGGGCTTTCGGTGCTGGCCGAGATCCAGCGTTTGCTGCCCAACGAGTCACTGTTGTACGTCGCCGATTGCGGGAATATTCCCTACGGCGAGAAAACCCCGGAATTCATCCGTCATCGCTGCAGCGTGATGGCCGGTTTTTTTCAACAGCAGGGCGCCAAGGCCTTGGTGCTGGCCTGCAACACGGCGACGGTCGCTGGCGTTGCCGACTTGCGACGCGATTATCCCGAGTGGCCCATCGTCGGCATGGAGCCTGCGGTCAAACCGGCCGCTGCCGCTACCCGCAGCGGTGTGGTCGGTGTGCTCGCCACCACCGGGACCTTGCAGAGTGCCAGGTTCGCGGCGTTACTCGACCGTTTCGCCACCGATGTGCAAGTCATCACCCAGCCGTGCCCCGGCCTGGTGGAGCTGATTGAAAACGGTGATCTGCACAGCCCGGCCCTGCGCCAGTTGTTGGCCAGGTATGTCGAACCACTACTCGGCGCCGGGTGCGACACGATAATTCTTGGCTGCACGCATTACCCCTTCCTAAAGCCTTTGCTTAAGCAGATGATCCCCGATGACATCAGCTTGATCGACACCGGGGCCGCTGTAGCGCGGCAACTTCAGCGTTTGTTGGCCGAGCGTGAATTGCTCGCCGAGGGGCCTGCACGTGCTGCGCAGTTCTGGACGAGTTCCGATCCGGAGCATTTCAGAAATATCTTGCCGATACTGTGGAATACCACTGGCGTTGTGCGAAGCTTCAAGGAGTAAACAAAACTCGGGGCAAGCGAGTAATTGGGGTGAACTTCTGATTAATCGTCGACTTCTATAGCGTTAAGCAACAAAAAAACCATACGAAATCGTTCGGAAAAGGATGTTTCTAATGAAGCGACTATTCTGCTTGGCCGCGATTGCGGCCGCACTGATGGGGCACAGTTTTACCGCACAGGCGGCAGGCGTGGAGTTCGCGGTCGGCCAGACCAGCGAGTCGACCATGACCTATCGACTGGGTATGCAATTCGATTGGGACAAGAGCTGGTTGCAGAGTGATATCGGTCGTTTGACCGGTTACTGGAGCGGTGCGTACACCTATTGGGAAGGCGACAAGACCTCCAGCAACCACAGCCTGTCGTTCTCGCCAGTGTTTGTTTACGAGTTTGCCGGTCAGAACGTCAAACCGTACCTGGAGGCCGGGATTGGCGTGGCGTTGTTCTCTCATACCGAACTTGAAAACAACAACCTCGGTGGTGCTTTTCAGTTCGAAGACCGATTCGGCTTTGGTCTGCGCTTTGCGGGCGGACATGAAGTCGGGATTCGTGCGACGCACTACTCCAATGCCGGTCTTAACAGTTACAACGACGGTGTAGAAAGCTACTCGCTGCATTACACGATGCCGTTGTAAGCGCTTTTAATGTGGGAGCGAGCAGGCTCGCTCCCACATTAGATCCTCATTCAGATTCATCGATACGCCGTGGTAATCCCTTGGCGTTCGTCGATGCATTCCGGTGCGCCCATCTCGAACTCCCGGCAGATCAACGGGCGTTTTTCGTAGATGGTGCACATCATCGTGTTGCGATCCAGCGCGGCGCACCAGCCGTCATCCAGACGCAGCATGACTTCCCCTCCCCAGTCATCGGTATCGATAAAACGTTCGGGCACGCCCGTGTCCGTGATCAGCATGACTTCGAGCTGACAACAGCAAGCTGCGCAGGTCGAGCATGTGACCGCAGGCTCGTCGATTTGCGTGTGGGGAATGGTTTTCATGGCGCCCAGTGTAAGGCAGTGGGCCGGTGCTGTGTGAAAGGCCTGACGGACGCTTGGTCGATGGGTTCGAACAGGGTGATCTCATGGCTGCGATCCAGCAGCCAGGTGCGATCAGCCCCGAGATGCGGGTGATTTTACAGCTGATCCTTGATCGGCGGATTGCTGCGTACCATGCGTTTGCCGATCGCGAGTTTCCCCCGGTTGGGTATTTTCGACAATGGCCAGAGGTCGGCCATGAACAACGCTGGAAAGGCCATCTCCAGCGGACGATTCTTGAGTTCGGCGAAGATGTAGCGTGCGGACTTGTCCACCGGCCAACTGAGTGGCATGGGGGCGTTTTCCGCCGACAGCGGCGTCTCGACAAACCCCGGGCTGATCACGGTGACTTCGATGCCTTCCGGTGCAAGATCAATACGCAGCGATTCAAACAGGTATCGCAGCCCGGGTTTTGAGGCACCATGGGCCTCGCTCCGGGGCAGCGGCAGGTAGGTGACCGAGCTGGCGACGCCCACCAGATGCGGCGCGGTGCCGGCGCGCAAGAGTGGCAGGGCGGCTTCGATGCAATAGCTGCTGGCAAGCAGGTTGGTGCGCACTACGTGCTCGACGATCGACGAATCGAACTGCTGAACGTCGACGTATTCGCAAGTGCCGGCGTTGAGGATGACCGTGTCCAGAGCTCCCCACTCCCCGGCAATCTGCTCGCCGATTTCTCGCACGGTCTGGCTGTTGGTCAGGTCACCGGCCACCACCAGCACTTGCCCCGGATAACGCTGGGACAAGACTTTGAGTGGCGCCACCGAGCGAGCGCTCACCGCGAGGTGAGCTCCGGTTTTCAGTATTTCCTCGGCCAGCGAGGCACCAATGCCGTTGCTGGCACCTGTCAGCCAGTAGCGTCGTGGAGGTGTAAAACGCATCCCATTCTCCTTTTTAACCAGGCAATCGCCCGTCATTTTGTCGTGATGGCAGGTTCTTGAATGCGGCCAGCGCCCGTTGGCGAGAGCTGCTCAGATTGACGATCGGCGACGGATAATCCGCCACACCGAACAGGCCGCCGAGGTTCGCCGGGTTGTGCACATCTTTCTTGTTCAGTCTGGCCAGTTCCGGCAGCCAGTGCTTGATGAACAGCCCCTCGCTGTCGAATTTCTCCGACTGGCTCAGCGGGTTGAAAATCCGGAAGTAGGGCGCCGAATCGGTGCCAGTGGACGAGCTCCACTGCCAGCCACCGTTGTTCGCCGCCAAGTCGCCATCAATCAGATGCCGCATGAAAAAACGTTCGCCTTCACGCCAGTCGATCAGCAGGTTCTTGGTCAGGAACATCGCCACCACCATGCGCAGGCGGTTGTGCATCCAGCCGGTTTCAAGCAACTGGCGCATGGCCGCGTCGATGATCGGCAGGCCGGTACGGGCCTCTTGCCAGGCCAGGAGTTCATCGGGGGCATCGCGCCAGGCGAGGGCTTCGGTTTCCGGGCGGAAGGCGCGATGACGCGAGACCCGTGGGTAGCCCACCAGAATGTGCTTGTAGAATTCGCGCCACAGCAATTCGTTGATCCAGGTGACGGCGCCGACCTTGCCACTTTCGAACTCGCCCTGATTGCTTTGCAGCGCGGCGTGCAGACACTGACGGGGGGAAACTACCCCGGCGGCGAGATAGGCCGACAGCTGACTGGTGCCCGGTTTGGCCGGGAAATCGCGTTCGTTTTTGTAGTCGTCGATCTGGGCGTCGGCGAAGGTGTCAAGGCGGCGGTGGGCTTCGGCTTCACCGGCAGGCCAAAGACTGCGCAAGCTGTCGCTGGGCGTTGCGAAGCCTTCAACGGTTGATGGGATCTTGTCGCTGCCGATCGCCAGCGGCGCCTGTACGGCAGGTGCTGAGACCCGCTTCGGTAACGACCCGCGCAGGCGGTCGTAACACGCCTTGCGGAATTGGCTGAACACCTGAAAGTAAGTGCCCGTTTTGGTCAGTACGGTGCCCGGTTTTAACAACAGTTGATCAAGGTAGCTATAAAAGCCGATGGCATTGGCTTTCAGTGTTTCGGCCACCGCTGCGTCACGACGGCTTTCATGAATGCCGTACTCCTCGTTGACGTGCACCGCATCGATTTCCAACTGCTTGCAAAGATCGAGCAGGACCTTGGGCGCGTCCTGCCAGCGAGATGCCTTGCGGATCAACAAGGGAATGTTCAGCTCATCCAGCGCGCTGCGTAACTCACTCAGGTTGCGCAGCCAGAAATCCACTTTGCACGACGCATCATCGTGTTCCAGCCATTGCTCCGGGCTCAGCAGATACACCGCCACAGTCGGGCCGCGGGCTGCGGCGGCCGAGAGGGCGGTGTTGTCATGTAAGCGCAAGTCGCTGCGCAACCAGATCAATTGCAGGGTAGTGTCCGCACGATTCATTAAAAATTCGCCATTAAATGAGCCCACGCTGAACCAGGCCCTGGTGCGCCGCTAACGGATCTTCAGCCAGGAACAAATCAGTGATCTTGTACGTTCGTGCGGACAACTCGGCGTGGTGGATGCATACCGTGGGTCCGGCAATCATTTTTGGGCAACTGACACCATTCAAAAGTTTCGGCAGCTGCGAAAGATTCATCGCTTTGCTGGAATACAGCAGTACGCCGCGGGCTTGCAGGTGATCGATCGCCAGTGCGAGTTCGCCGGCGGGGAGTGGCCAGTCGAACACTTCCACCGGGCAATCGGCGCTGCTGATCAACCAGGCGGTCAGCCACAGGTGAGGTTCCAGTGGCAGGTCCGAGTGATTGATCAACAACAGTGGCGCGGTGCGTAGCTGACGGTTGTTATGGTAGATGCGTGCGCCAAATTTGCTGCGTAACCAGGAGTAAAAAAACACTCGCTCCATCTGCGCGCCGAACTGGCCTTGCCAGTGTTGCTCCAGTTCAGCCAGCAACGGCATCAGCAGTTGTGCGCACAAGGTCCGTGGTGGATACAGCGCCATGGCCTGATTGACAGTGTCATCGAGGGTGCGTTCGTTCAGTTGAGTGACCGCTTGCAGCAGCGTATGGCGCAGCACTTGCCAATCGTTTTCGACGGATTGGGCAAAGGCCTGCGGGGTGTCGAGCAGTGGCTTGACCTGGCTGACGGCCACGCCGCGGTTGAGCCAGGTGAGGATCGTCAGGATGCGTTGAACGTGTTCGGCAGAGAAAAGCCGATGCCCCTTGGGCGTGCGTTGCGGCACGATCAGGCCATAACGCCGCTCCCAGGCCCGCAGGGTGACGGCGTTGACGCCGGTCTGCCGCGCGACCTCGCGGATCGGCAGCCAGCCTTCGTCGAGGGCTTTCTTGAAGTCGGCGCCCAGGTCTTCGCTGGCGCTGGTGTCGAGTGGGCTTTTCATTAGATCGCGTTTCGCAGGCTGAGATTTTCCGGATGCGGTTGCAGGTAAACCTGTTGCGCAATGTATGGATCCGGGTGTTGACGGAAGTAGTGTTTGAGCAGCGTCAACGGCACCACCAACGGCACGATGCCGTGGCGGTACTGACCGATGACGTGCTGCACTTCCTGTTTGTCTTCAGCGCTGATGGCCTGTTTGAGATAGCCACTGATGTGTTGCAGGACGTTGGTGTGGGTGCGGCGTGTGGCGCATTTTTTCAAGGCCGCCATCAGCTCGCTGAAATAGCGTGGACCGAGTTCATTCGGATGGGTCTGGCCCATGCTACCCAGCAGGTTACCCAAGGTTTTGTATTGCACCGGATTGTGGGCCATCAGCAGGTATTTGTAGCGCGAGTGAAAGTCCGTGAGGCCACGGCGAGTGAGGCCTTCGCACAGCAATTGCTGCCAGGCGCTATAGGCGAATACGCGGGTGAGGAAGTTTTCTCGCAGCACCGGGTCGTTGAGTCGGCCGTCTTCTTCCACCGGTAAATCCGGATGCCGCGCGCAGAACGCCTGGGCATAGATGCCACGACCACCACCGTCCACCGGCGCACCGTTGGCGTGGTAGACCTTGACCCGATCCAGGCCGCATGACGGGGATTTCTGCATGAAGATGTAGCCGCAGATGTCGCCCAGTTCCGCGGCCATTTTCTGACCGTACTCGGCGAGCCGCCGGGTGACATTGAGTGTTGGGTTAACGGTACCGATGGCTTCTGGACGCTGTGGATCGCCCACCAGACGAATCGGTTCACGGGGAATGCCGAGACCGATGGCGACTTCGGGGCAAACCGGGACAAAATCGAAATAGTCAGTGAGAGTGCGACTGCACAGCTGCGACGCCTTGTGCCCGCCGTTAAAACGCACTTCTGCGCCCATCAGGCAGGCGCTGATGGCGATCTTTGGTTTCATGGTGACGTGGGGCATCGGAGCACCTCGAATCTAAACCTGTACAGACTGTTCGATCTGTACAACATAACTCCATCATAGATTCAAAGGTGTACAAGTCAAATTGTTTGTATAAGTTTTACGATCGCTCCCTTAGGAGCAGCCTTCGGCAGCTCCTACCTGATTGAGGCGATTCACTGCAGATGCGCATGCAAGCGGCGGGCGGCTTCCTGGCCGCTTAGCCAAGCACCTTCGACACGACCGGACAAGCACCAGTCGCCACACACATACAGACCCAGATCGGCATCGGCCAGGGCGCCCCATTCATGGCTGCTGGCGGGTCGGGCGTAAAGCCAGCGGTGGGCGAGGCTGAAGGTCGGGGCGGGCATGGCGCTGTGCAGCAGCTCGGCAAATGCGCCGTGCAATTGCTCGATCACCGCTTCCTTGGACAGGTCGATATGTTGCCGGCTCCAGGCACTGGTCGCATGCAGCACCCACGTATCGAGGGTGTTATCGCGCCCGGGTTTGCTGCGGTTGCGAGCCAGCCAGTCGAGTGGACTGTCCTGTACGAAGCAGCCTTCCATGGGCGTATCCAGCGGTGTCTCGAACGCCAGCGCGACAGCCCAGGTCGGGTCCATTTTCACCCCGGCGGCGGCACCGGCGAGTTTCGGCGCGGAGGCCAGCAGTGCAGTCGCCTGAGGCGCCGGCGTGGCGATAATCACATGACTGAACGGGCCGTGGGTAAAGCCTTCGGCGTCCTGCAGATGCCAGTGCTCCTCGCCGCGATAGACCTCGGTAATGCGGCAGGCGAAATGCACTTCCAGGTCGCCGAGCAGGCCACGGGTGATGGCGCTCATGCGCGGCGTACCGACCCAGCGCGTCTGTTCGTCCGGCGACAGGTTGAGCTGGCCGCCATGGTAGGTGTAGAGCTGCGGCATCCATTCAGCGACCCAGCCGTTGCCTTGCCAGCGCTGGACTTCAGTGACGAAGCGGCGATCGCGGGCGGTGAAATATTGCGCGCCCATGTCCAGAGCACCCGCATCGCTGCGCTTGCTTGACATGCGTCCGCCACTGCCGCGGCTTTTATCGAAAAGTTGAACGACATGCCCGACCTCTGTCAGGGCTTGGGCGGCGGAGAGCCCGGCGATGCCGGTGCCGATGATTGCGATAGGTACAGTCATAGGGGCCTCGTTTACCTTTCTGTACAGACTACGCCGTGGATGAAACCTGTACAATATTGTTTTTTGGTATAACTTTTAGCGTTCTCGTTCTGACAGCTTGGCCTATTGTTAAACACAGAGCCTGCCCGATACCAAAGATCCCTGCTTATAAAAATAGACTAGTGATCAAGGTAAAACGCCACGCGAGGAAGAAGTCATGCACATATTGCTGACCGGCGGTACTGGTTTGATAGGACGTCAGCTCTGCGCACGCTGGTTGAGTCAGGGACATCGCCTGACGGTCTGGAGTCGCAAGCCTGAAAAAGTCGCGAAAATATGCGGTGCCCAAGTGCACGGTGTGGCCCGTCTCGAGGACATCGGGCAGGAACCGGTGGATGCGATTATCAACCTCGCGGGGGCACCGATTGCCGATCGACCTTGGACAACTCGACGCAAAGCGCTGTTGTGGAGCAGCCGCATCACCCTGACCGAAACCCTGCTGGCTTGGCTCGAAACCTGTGAACAAAAACCGCAGGTGTTGATTTCAGGGTCTGCGGTCGGTTGGTATGGTGATGGGGGCGAACGGGAATTGACCGAGAAGTCTCCACCGGTCATCGATGATTTCGCCAGCCAATTGTGCATCGCCTGGGAAGAAACCGCCCAGCGTGCCGAAGGCTTGGGCATTCGTGTGATCTTCATTCGTACCGGGTTGGTGTTGTCGGCCGAGGGCGGCTTTTTGTCGCGGCTGTTGCTGCCGTTCAAAGTGGGGCTGGGCGGGCCTATCGGCAGTGGTCGGCAGTGGATGCCGTGGATTCATATCAACGATCAAATCGCCCTGATTGATTTTCTTCTGCGCCAGGAAGACGCCAGTGGTCCTTATAATGCCTGCGCACCCAAGCCGGTGCGCAACCGCGAGTTTGCCAAGACGTTGGGCAGCGTGCTGCACCGCCCGACGTTCATGCCCATGCCGGCCTTGGCGTTGAAGGTGTGTCTGGGCGAGTTGTCATTGCTGTTGCTGGGCGGCCAGAAGGCCGTACCGGCTCGCTTGCTGGAAGCGGGTTTCACTTTCCAGTTCACTGATTTGCGCGCGGCTCTGGACAACCTTTCCAGCCGCCTTTGAAATAGGACGTTGCATGACCGATCACGCATTGCTTCTGGTCAATCTGGGCTCACCGGCCTCCACTTCGGTGGCGGATGTGCGCAGTTACCTCAATCAATTTCTGATGGACCCGTATGTGATCGACCTGCCATGGCCGGTGCGACGTTTGCTGGTGTCGCTGATCCTGTTCAAGCGCCCGGAGCAGTCTGCCCACGCCTACGCCTCGATCTGGTGGGAGGAGGGCTCGCCGTTGGTGGTGCTCAGCCGTCGCCTGCAACAGGCCATGACGGCCCAGTGGACCCACGGTCCGGTGGAACTGGCGATGCGTTATGGCGAACCGTCAATTGAATCGATGTTGGTGCGCCTGGCGGCCCAGGGTCACAAGAGGGTCACGCTCGCGCCGCTCTATCCACAGTTCGCCGACAGCACCGTGACCACGGTGATCGAGGAGGCCAAGCGGGTGGTGCGCGAGAAGCAGTTGGATGTGCAGTTTTCAATTCTCCAGCCGTTCTACGATCAACCGGAATACCTCAATGCGTTGGTGGCCAGCGCCAAGCCGTATTTGCTGCAGGATTACGATCACCTGCTGCTGAGCTTCCACGGTTTGCCGGAGCGGCACCTGACGAAGATCGACCCTACCGGTCACCATTGCTTTAAAAGCGACAATTGCTGTCTGAACGCTTCACCAGAAGTTCTGGCGACCTGCTACCGCGCCCAATGCCTGCGTACTGCCTCCGAGTTTGCCAAGCGGCTGGGGCTGCCGGACGGCAAGTGGTCGGTGTCGTTCCAGTCGCGTTTGGGTCGAGCAAAATGGATCGAACCCTACACCGAAGCGCGCCTCGATGAATTGGCCGGAATGGGCGTGAAGAAGGTGCTGGTGATGTGCCCGGCGTTTGTTGCCGATTGCATCGAGACCCTGGAAGAGATCGGTGATCGCGGCAAAGAGCTGTTCCGCGAGGCGGGGGGAGAGGAGTTGGTGCTGGTGCCGTGTCTTAACGACGATCCGCAGTGGGCGCGGGCGTTGAGCACCTTGTGCGAAAGAGCGCCGTTGGCCCTTTGATGATCGTTCCCACGCTCTGCGTGGGAATGCCTCTAGGGACGCGGAGCGTCCAGTGACGCGGAGCGTCACGGGCCGCAGAGCGTGGGAACGATCAGTTCACTCAGAGTAACGACTCATTCGCCTTCTTGTGCTTCCAGCTGTCATTGCCCGGCAGCAACAGGTTCAGCGCAATCGCCGTCACCGCGCACAGCGCAATGCCTTTGAGGCCGAAGTCGTCCGGCCCTGTGCCGGTGCCGACCAGTACGCCGCCGATCCCGAACACCAGGGTCACTGAGACAATCACCAGATTGCGCGCTTCGCTCAGGTCGATCTTGTGGCGAATCAGCGTGTTCATGCCCACCGCCGCGATCGAACCGAACAACAGGCACAGAATCCCGCCCATCACCGGCACTGGAATGCTTTGCAGCAGCGCGCCGAACTTGCCGACGAACGCCAGGCTGATGGCGAAAATCGCCGCCCAGGTCATGATCTTCGGGTTGTAGTTCTTGGTCAGCATCACCGCGCCCGTCACTTCGGCATAGGTGGTGTTGGGTGGACCGCCAAACAGGCCGGCGGCGGTGGTAGCAATGCCATCGCCGAGCAGGGTGCGGTGCAGGCCGGGTTTTTTCAGGTAATCGCGACCGGTCACGCTACCGACGGCGATCACGCCGCCGATGTGCTCGATGGCCGGAGCCAGGGCCACCGGAACGATGAACAGAATCGCCTGCCAGTTGAATTCCGGCGCGGTGAAGTGCGGGATCGCAAACCACGGTGCAGCAGCAATTTTCGCGGTATCAACGACGCCGAAGTAGAACGCCATCGCAAAACCCACCAGCACGCCAGAGATGATCGGTACCAGGCGGAAAATGCCTTTGCCGAACACGGCGACGATCAGGGTGGTCAGCAGCGCTGGCATCGAGATCAGCATGGCCGTCTGATAATGAATCAGTTCGGTGCCGTCGCCAGCCTTGCCCATCGCCATGTTGGCGGCGATCGGTGCCATGGCCAGGCCGATGGAGATGATCACCGGACCAATCACCACCGGTGGCAGCAAACGGTCAATGAAACCGGTGCCTTTGATCTTCACCGCGAGGCCGAGGAAGGTGTAGACGAAACCGGCCGCCATCACGCCGCCCATGGTCGCCGCGAGGCCGAACTGGCCCTTGGCGAGAATGATCGGGGTGATGAAGGCAAAGCTCGACGCCAGGAACACCGGCACCTGACGCCCGGTGACGATCTGGAACAGAATCGTCCCCAAGCCTGCGGTGAACAGCGCCACGTTCGGGTCGAGGCCGGTAATCAGCGGCATTAACACCAGAGCGCCGAAGGCCACGAACAGCATCTGCGCACCCGACAGCACCGTGCGCCAGAGCGGATCGTTGAACTCTTGCTGCATGCTCAAGCGTCCTTCTGCTTGGTACCGAAGATCTTGTCACCGGCATCGCCCAGGCCTGGGATGATGTAACCGTGTTCGTTCAGCTTCTCGTCAATGGAAGCGGTGTAGATGGTCACGTCCGGGTGAGCTTTCTCTACGGCGGCAATACCTTCAGGGGCAGCCACCAGCACCATCGCGCGGATATCCCGGCAACCGGCCTTTTTCAGCAGGTCGATAGTCGCGACCATGGAGCTGCCGGTAGCGAGCATCGGGTCGATGATCATCGCCAGGCGTTCGTTGATTTCCGGAACCAGTTTTTCCAGGTAGGTGTGGGCCTGCAGGGTTTGTTCGTTGCGGGCCACGCCGACGGCGCTGACTTTGGCGCCAGGGATCAGGCTCAGCACGCCTTCGAGCATACCGATGCCAGCGCGCAGGATCGGTACTACAGTAATTTTCTTGCCGGCGATTTTCTCGACCGACACTGTGCCGCACCAGCCTTCGATGTCGTAGCTTTCCAGCGGCAGGTCTTTGGTGGCTTCATAGGTCAGCAGGGCACCGACTTCCTGAGCGAGCTCACGGAAATTCTTCGTGCTGATGTCGGCGCGGCGCATAAGGCCGAGTTTATGGCGGATCAGCGGATGGCGGATCTCGAGGATGGGCATGGGAAAGGCTCCGGCGGCGGGCAAAAAAACCGGCCTAGATTAATCTATCCGAGGGTGTTGTCCTATAGACATACAGAACGTTAGTCCACAAACGCTTGATCTGGCCTCGCTTGATGCGTACCTTTGCCCGCTTTTCCTGAACCGCCACCCCCCTGGAGAACGCCATGTCCGCTGATCTCGAGCATATCCGTCAAATCATGCGAGAGGCTGACTGCCTGTACACCGAAGCTGAAGTCGAGGCGGCCATCGCCCGCGTCGGTGCACAAATCAACGACCAGCTGGCTGAAAGCAATCCAGTGGTGTTCTGCGTGATGAACGGCGGGCTGATTTTCTCCGGCAAGCTGCTGACCCATCTGAACTTCCCGCTGGAAGCGTCCTACCTGCATGCCACCCGTTATCGCAACGAAACCAGCGGCGGCGATCTGTTCTGGAAAGCCAAGCCGGAAGTCTCGTTCCTCGACCGCGACGTGCTGATCATCGACGACATCCTCGATGAAGGTCACACCCTGGGCGCGATCATCGACTACTGCAAACATGCTGGCGCCCGCGCTGTGCACACCGCCGTGCTGATCGACAAGGACCACGACCGCAAGGCTCGCCCGGACCTGAAAGCCGATTTCGTCGGCCTGCCATGCATCGACCGTTACATCTTCGGTTACGGCATGGACTACAAAGGCTACTGGCGTAACGCCAACGGGATTTTTGCTGTTAAAGGCATGTAATAGATGACTACGCTGAGCTTTCTGGATCAAACACTGTTCGCTGAATTGGCCGAGAAAGCAGCGGCTAACCCTCGCGGGCGCCAGCATCACAACTTCCATCAGATGGAAGATGCCTGCCACCGAATGGCGGTGGGCTTGCAGCCGAGCACCTATGTCCCGCCACATCGCCACCTGGGCGACAACAAGGCGGAAACCTTGCTGGTACTGCGAGGCCGTCTCGGTGTGCTTATTTTTGACGAGTCGGGTCAGGTCACCGATAAGCGCGTCCTGCAGGCCGATGGCGATTGCCTGGGTGTGGACCTTCCTGCGGGCGTCTATCACGGCCTCGTGGTGCTGGAGGCGGACAGCCTGATGTTCGAGTGCAAGGCCGGCCCCTATCGCCCGGTCGGTGACGGAGAGCTTGCTCACTGGGCGCCGCGTGAAGGTGAGGCGGGTGTGGCTGAGTATCAGGCGTGGATGCGAGCGCAGTTCACCTGAGCGGCGCGCTCAGTTCCCCCCGGCCAGCCAGCGTTCACTTTTGAGGCGAGCCTGTTCCAGGCTGTTCACGTAGGCCAATTGGCGCTGTTCCCGATGAATGCCCGCGCGCCTGAGTTTCAGGCGCACGCGTGGTGCGGTCGCCACCAGAATCAGGCCGATGCCGTCCGTGCGGTAATCCCTCAGGATATTGTCGAAGGCTGCCAGCGCGGTCATGTCCAGCATGGGCACGGCGCTCATCTCGACGATCACTACTTTGACCTCTGGACTGAATTTGCGTAGCACCCCCAGGGCTTTTTCGGCAGCCCCGAAGAACAGCGGCCCGCGTATCGCATAGCAACGAACATGCGCCGGCATGTCCTTCAAGGCTTGATGGAAGCCGCGGGGCAGTTCGGCGGTGTCCGTGAGATCGCTCATGCGCTTGATAAACAACCCGGCGGCCAACAGCAGGCCGACGGCGACGGCCATCACCATGTCGAACAACACCGTCAGGCTCAGGCAGGTCAGCAAGACCAGCACATCGCTGCGGGGCGCGATGCGCAAGGTATGCAGCACGTGCCGGGCCTCGCTCATGTTCCACGCCACCATGACCAGCAACGCGGCCAGTGCCGCCATCGGCAAGTAGCTGAAAAGCGGGGCGAGGACGAGTATCGCCATCAGCACCACCGCGCTGTGGATAATCGCGGCCAAGGGCGAAAAGGCTCCGCTGCGTACGTTGGTGGCACTACGGGCAATCGCCGCCGTGGCGGTAATGCCGCCGAACAACGGTGCGATCAGATTACCCAGGCCTTGGCCCAGCAGTTCTGCGTTGGGGTCGTGTTTGCTGCCGGTCATGCCATCCGCCACCACCGCACACAACAAGGATTCGATGGCGCCTAGCATGGCAATGGCGAACGCCGGCGCCATTAATTGACGGATCAAGTCGTAAGACAGGTGCAGCGGCTGGCCGTCGGGACCGGGTAGATTCCACGGCCAGTCGAAGCTTGGCAGGAACGGCGGAATGCCGGGATGGCTGACGCCCTCGACCATATAGCTGAAACGCTCACCCAATGTCGCCACCGACAGCCCGCCGTGCTCCAGCACCAACCCCAGGAGCGCGCCGATGGTCAGCGCCACCAGATGCCCCGGAATCCTCGGCACCCACTGTGGCCAGACAATCAGAACAGCCAGGCATGTGATGCCGATGATCCCGTCCCCTAGCCGGGCGCTGGGCAGCGCCAGAATCAGTACGCCCAGCTGTTCGATGTAATGTTCTGCCTGGCCGGCGGTGTTCAGGCCCAGCAAATCCTTCAATTGCAGGGTGGCAATGACAATGCCGATCCCGGCGGTAAAGCCCAGGGTGACCGGATACGGAATGTACTGAATCAACCGCCCGGCTCGAATCAGCCCCAGGGCAATGAGGATGGCGCCGGCAAGCATGGTGCAGAGCAGCAGGCCGCCCAGGCCGTATTGTTGGGTGATGGGCAGCAGAATGACCACGAACGCAGCGGTCGGCCCACTGACATTAAAACGCGAACCTCCTGTCAGGGCGATCAGGGGCGCGGCGATCAGTACCGTATACAACCCTTGCTGGGGCGGTACACCCACGGCAATCGCCAGGGCCATGGCCAGCGGGATGGCGATAATCCCTACGGTCACCCCGGCACTGATGTCGCCGCGTAAGCGTCTGAGGGTGTAGCCGGCGCGCCAGGTCTGACGCCAGGCGGCGAACAACGGGGGAACGGAGAACGACATAAGCACTCCACGGTAGACGGCGCACCGTTGAACGACGGCTGAAAGCTCTTCCAGTATGGCCAGCCTGGTACTGCGAAGTATTGACCCATATCGCTAATTCGCGCGGTTGATCCTCATGCTAGAGTGCTCGGCTTCGCCCTGGGAGCCCGTCATGAGCCTTTTGATCCGCAGCTGCGCCGCCCTGTTGCTGACCGTCAGCCTGCCTCTGGCTGCCGCCCCGGCGCCGATGCACGCGCAGTTCCTGCCCCCGGATGACCTGACCCTGCGTGACGCGGAGCCCGAGCAGCAACAGCTGTTGCAGGTCACTGAGTATTCGGTGGTGATCGGCAGCCAGCGCCAGTCCAGCCAGCAGCCAATTCCGGTGACCTCACCGTTGCTGATCCGCCTCAAGGGCAAATCCTTGAACAAGGGCGCGACCATCAACCAGGTGCTGGTCAATTTCGATGGCGAAAGCAAAAGCCTGAAAAAGCCGATCTACGACGACAAAAGCAAAACCCTGACGCTGTTTTACCCGATGGCCCAGTACCGGGTGGTGATCGACTTGTTGCGCAACGACACGGTGTATTGCCAGTTCCTCAGCTACGCCAACGGCCATATCTGGGCTGATCTGCACACGGGCGCTGTTCGTCCGCGTTGAGCCCGGTGGCAAGGGAGGGGTAAACTGCCCGCCCCGTGAAATGTCTGCGAGCTGGAGTCGGCAATGCGTAAAGATAAGAAGCAAGTGATTGGTGACGAGATCGGCGATGAGCAGATCAAGCTGTTCCTCGATTTCGAACCGGTCGACGCCACGTCGCCGTCGCTCCACAAACTGATCAAGGCTTACCGTGGCCTGCGCATCGATGACTTCGGGCGTTTTCTGACGTTCTTCGTCGAAGCCGGTCTGGATCTGGACGGCAAGGATGAGCACGGCAATGACTTCGTCGCCCTGATCAAGGATCAGCGCAACGCGGCCGAGTACATCGAGTTGATCGCCAAGGCGCGCGGTTAACGTCAGGCATACCGGTTGTTGCCCTGACTTGTTTGGTGTTTGTGCTGGCTTCTTCGCGAGCAGGCTCGCTCCCACATAGATCGCTGTCTAATGTGGGAGCGAGCCTGCTCGCGATAGCTGACACCGAAGAACTTAAGGCCATCTGTTTCGCCGGCCAAAAAAAACGCCCCGCTCTCAATGAGAACGGGGCGTTTTTTATGCGGCCGAATCAAGCGTAGCTTTCGGTCTCGTTGCTGGCTTCAACCAGTTCCAGCGCGACGTTGTTCTGCACATTGATCTTGCGATACAGCGCAGCGTCGGTTTCCAGAACCTTTTCCCGAGCCGGGAAGATTTCCGCGAGCTTGGCAGCCCATTCACCAGAAGTTTTGTTCGGGAAGCATTTCTCGATCAGCTCAAGCATGATCGAAACAGTCACCGACGCGCCTGGCGAAGCGCCGAGCAGGGCAGCAAGCGTACCGTCCTTGGACGCGACCAGTTCGGTACCGAACTGCAGAACGCCGCCCTTTTTCGGGTCTTTCTTGATGATCTGCACCCGTTGGCCGGCCACTTCCAGGCGCCAGTCTTCGGCTTTCGCTTCAGGGTAGAAGCGACGCAGGGAGTCCAGGCGCTGCTCCATCGACTGCATCACTTCGCTGACCAGGTATTTGGTCAGGTCCATGTTGTTTTTGGCCACAGCCAGCATCGGGCCGATGTTGCCGGCGCGAACCGACATCGGCAGGTCCATGAAGGAGCCGTGCTTGAGGAACTTGGTGGTGAAACCGGCGTAAGGTCCGAACAGCAGGGACTTCTTGCCATCGACTACGCGGGTGTCCAGGTGCGGCACCGACATCGGCGGCGAACCCACGGCCGCCTGGCTGTAAACCTTGGCCTGGTGGTGTTTGACTACTTCCGGGTTGTCGCAACGCAGCCACTGGCCACTGATCGGGAAGCCGCCGAAGCCTTTGCTTTCTTCGATGCCCGACGCTTGCAGCAGCGGCAGTGCCGCGCCACCGGCGCCGAGGAACACGAATTTCGCGTCGACGTCACGGGAGTTGCCGCTGTTGACGTCCTTGATGCTGACGGTCCAGCCGCTGCCGTTACGCTTGAGGCCAGTCACGCGCTTGCAGTACTTGACCTGGGCATCGGGTGCGCTGGTCAGGTGCTTGAGCAGTTGATTGGTCAGGGCGCCGAAGTTGACGTCGGTGCCGTTCATGACGCGGGTGGCGGCGACGACTTCGTCAGCCGGCCGGCCAGGCATCATCAACGGCATCCACTCGGCCATGGTGGCCTTGTCTTCGGTGTATTCCATGTCCGAGAAGGCGTGGTGCTTGCTCAGCGTCTTGAAGCGTTCCTTGAGGAAGGAAACGCCATCGTCGTTCTGGACGAAGCTCAGGTGCGGCACCGGGCTGATGAACGTCTTGCACGAGCCGAAGGTACTTTTCTTGGTCAGGTAGGACCAGAACTGCTTCGACACCTCGAACTGGGTGTTGATGTGCACGGCTTTCTTGATGTCGACGGTGCCGTCGGCGGCCTGCGGCGTGTAGTTGAGCTCACACAGCCCGGCGTGACCGGTACCGGCGTTGTTCCACGGGTTCGAACTCTCCGCGGCACCGGAATCCATCAGCTCGACGACTTCCAGCTTGATCGCGGGGTCGAGTTCTTTGAGCAGTACAGCGAGGGTGGCACTCATGATGCCGGCCCCAACCAGTACTACGTCGACTGCTTCGTTATGCGCCATTTAACGCGTCTCCAAAATCTGCAGCACCAAATTGTCGGCATGGCTGCCAGGCGTTCAGGGGCGTGTCAGTGATGCCCCAGGTACCCATGGCAGTATCGCCATGTCCGAATCTTCGCAATTTTTCGCAACTTCGACGGACGCTAGCCGGGTCTAAAAGAGTTACATGAACTCATTTCAACGCGCGGCTGGCAATTCGACTTATGGTCGATACATCCGTTTGTGCAACCAAATCCGTAGAGGACAGGCTTCAGGCTCCGGTGTTCGAGGTGTACTCGGTCCTGTGTCGTTGGGCTGTTTCAGACGCTAATGGTGCATATTCAGACGCAAAACTATTCATTTGCTCGCCACACTCTTGTGAAGTTGTGAAAACCCGTTTTTTTCACGCTCTTTTGAAGACGTGAACCTCAAAAAAGGGCTGCCCCAGCCTGGCACCGTGCCCGGATGGATTGCCGCCATGGGATACATGACAGGCAAAACGGGCAAACAGCTCAGTGACCGAGCGTAATGACAGCTCTGCAGATTCGCGAAAAGTGGGGTTTTTGCTCAAGGAACAGCAAGCGCGCCAGCTTCACTCGATCTGTGTGGGCGGCTCTCTGTGGGCGGTGCGGGGTGTCAATACAAGCGCATTGACGATGCTGCGAGGCCCGATCAGGAGACGTCCTTATAATCGGGGGGAGATTGTAGCGAAGAAACGCAGGGAAATGGTCGTGTTTAATGACTTTTATTAGGTGTTCGGTCAGGTGGTCAACAGGTGTTGAGCCCGCGCACGTGGTTGGCGCTGGCTGACACGGGCGCTGGGGGGCAGGGGATGGTGTAACCAGTTGAGACGGATTTCTTCGATTTCGACCCAGCCATCACCCATCGGCTGGAGGCTGCACTGTTTGAATGCCTGGCAGTGGCCGTTGCGGTCGAGCAGGGCGAAGCAGCGATGCAGGGGGCGTGGGTTGAACAGCGAGATGAGATAGCGCATGGCGAAGTACCTTGTGGGGTGACTGCTGTGAAGGTTGTCAGTGAGCCGTGACGAGCAAGTGTATGGGCGGTGACATATCTGTGACAGGAACCGCGGTCTGAAGGGTTTGTCAGAGATTTCAGTATTCACTGTGAGGAGCTAGTTACCCACAGTGGCCCACCGCTATACTGCGGGCCTGTTTGTGCCTGATTCTGGAGAGAAGAGCATGTTGCAACGCCTGTTGTTCGGTTTGATCACTGTGACCAGTTTGACCCTGGTTGGCTGCGCCCACAGCCCGCAACAACTGAATCCGGAACCCAAGCTGACGACTCAGCTGGCACCGGTCGGCCATGGTCAACCGGTGGTGGTGCGTGTGGTAGACGGTCGTCCGTCGCCAACGCTGGGCACCCGTGGTGGCCTGTACCCTGAGACCAGCGCGATCACCGTGCAGGGCGCGCAGATTCTGCCGAAATTGCAGGCTCAGGCCGAAGCGGCCGTGCGGTTGTTGGGCTTCACCCCAACCTCCAATGCGCTGAATGCTCCGCAGTTGACCGTGACGCTGGCCGAGCTGAAGTATCAGTCGCCTAAAGAAGGCATGTATGTAACTGAGGCCACCATTGGCGCGACGTTCCGCTCCGATGTGCAGAATGCCAATCGTCGCTATAGCGGTCGTTATGGTGCGTCCCTGGATCAGCGTTTTGGTATGGCGCCGAATCAGGAAACCAATACCAAGCTGGTCAGCGATGTGTTGAGCGATGCGTTGACGCGTCTGTTCAAGGATCCGACGATTGGTCAGATTCTCGGCGAATAACGGTTCGCTGGATGCAAAAAAAGCCCGGTGCCAGCAATGGTCCCGGGTTTTTTCATGCCTGTCGATTTCCCACTGACATGCACTCAACACCTGTGGGAGCGAGCCTGCTCGCGAAGGCATTCTGACATCCGGCATTAAAGGTGCCTGACACAGCGCTTTCGCGAGCAGGCTCGCTCCCACAAGGGATCTGCGGTGTCAGGCAGCCTGCGAATAAAAATCCAGAACGCTCACGCCCGTCAGCAAATCCGTCTCTGGCAAATCCGCATGCTGATGCCCGCCCAGCGCGCAATACACCAACCAGTGGCGGTCCTGGACGTTGAAGGCGAGGCTGCCGACAAGGTTTTGTTGTTCGTTATTTGTCGGAAAGCAAGGGCAGGTGGCGAGGCTTCCGGTAGAATTCGCGCCGCGGTCGTCGGTTCGGCGCCTGCCACCTGTTTTGCTGAGGTCCGTGATGTCGTTGCATTTGATTTCGCTGTTTACCAACCATCCCGCCAAGTTGATCAACCTGTTGGCCTTGTTGTTTGCCTTTCCGGGCGGCTGGTTGTTGCATGCCACTCGTCGCCGCGAACAGCGCGCGCAGGCCATTCTCGAAGCGCAAAGCCAGAGCCGTCGTATCAATGAGCCGACGTTGATGCTGGATGGGGCTACCTTGCGCATGAACCGGTTTTTCTATCGATTCGGTTTTGCCTGCCTGGGGTTGGCGCTGCTGGTGTCGTGGATCAGCACGCGGGTCTGACAGCAAAATACGCAGCAATGAAAACGGCGCCCGAGGGCGCCGTTGTCGTATCCAGCCAAAAACCTTACAGCGGCAAACCTGCTTTCACACGGTACTGATTGCGCACCGGCGTCGCGTATTGCAGGACCATGAACGGACGATGCTCCTCAGGGCAAGCGTCCAGACGCTGTTGCCATTGCTCCTGAGCCTTGGCCAATTCGTCGGCCGCAAACACCTCAGCGGCTTTCGGCACCTGCAATTGCGGGTCGGTGTCTTTCCACTGGGCGTAGGCCAGGTAGTGCACCGGGAACAGGCGGTAGCCGCCGAGGATCTGCCGGTCTATCTCGACCGCCAATTGCTTGGTGTCGTCGAACAGCTCGGTGATCGGCGAGGCGAAGTTCACATGCACCCGGCCCTTGTAGCCGGTGATGCCCTTGGCGATGCTCACATCGTCCTCGCCCGGCACTTTGGTGTAGCTGCCGGTGGTGGCGCGGATGAACAGTTCGCGAGCCTTGGCTTGATCGCACGGGTCGTATTCATAGCTGATCGACACCGGCGTGAGGTTCAACGACTGAATGACTTCGCCGAACGGCTCGTCCTTGCGGCTCATGTGGAACATCTTGAGGATGGCCGACTCGGTACGGTCATCGCCGTCCTTGGCCCGGCCTTCGGCCTGGGCGATCCAGATCGAGGCGCAATCGTTGCGGATCGAGTGGTTGATGTAGGCCGACAGCAGCTGATACGCCGCCATCTTCTCGCGTCGACCGGTGATCGAACGGTGCACGATAAAGCTCTTGTTCAGGCGCATCAGATCGCTGACGAAGGGCTTTTGCAGCAGGTTGTCGCCGATCGCGATGCGCGGTGTAGGCAGGCCGGCGTGGTACACGGCGTAATTGACGAAGGCCGGGTCCATCACGATGTCGCGGTGGTTGGCGATGAACAGGTAGGCGCTGCCGGACTTGAACTGCTCGACGCCGGTGTACGTCACACCGTCCGTGGCTCGCTCGATGGTGTGGTCGACGTACATCTCGACTTTATCCTGCAACGTGGCCACCGACGTAACATCAGCGAACTCACGGCGCAACCGATGAGCTATAAGAGGTTTGAGCATCCAGCCGAAGGCACCGGCAAAACGCGGGAAGCGGAAATGGATGAGGATATCTAGAAACGCCTTGTCGCCCAGCAGTCGGTCCAGCACCGCCGGGACTTCGCTGTCGTTGTAAGGTCGGATGGCATCGAATTCGCCCATCATGCTCTCTTGTTAGAAACGGCTAGGGTAAGTAAAGGTTTTGATCGAAAACCAACGGGGCACGGTCTGAAAAGTTAGCCAGACAAAAATAGCCCTGCAAATAGACCGGCGATTATACGCACAAGTCACCTGGGAGACCGCGATGCTGGAAACTGCGCTGTACGAATGTCCGTATTGTGGTGAAGAGGTTGAGACGTCTGTGGATCTGTCCGGGGGCGATCAGACCTATATCGAGGACTGTCAGGTGTGCTGTCGACCGATAACGTTTGTGTTGCAGGTTGATGGAGAGGAATGGCATCTCGAAGTGTTCAGCGAAAACGAGTAAGGGGCGTCTATGCAGCGAATCTACGAGCCGGAAAACCTGATGGAAGGTGAGTTGCTGCAAGGCATGCTGGCCAGCGAGGGCATCAAGGCGCATCTGGTGGGGCGCGATTTGCTCGGTGGCAGTGGCGAATTGCCGGTCTTTGGCCTGCTGGGCCTGTCGGTCGATAACGACGAGGCCGAGTACGCCCGGGAGTTGATCACCGCGTACAATGCCGCGCTGCCACTGCCCGGCGATGAACCGGACAGTTTTCCCGGCACGCTGGTCTGTTAGGCTGACGTTCGTTTTATCAAGAGTCGTGTTGCCCCATGTGTGGACGTTATGCCCTGTTTCGCTGGAACCCCGCCTTCGCGGCCCTGCCTGGCTTCCCCGCCGATCAGCAGGCCCAGTGGAATATTTCTCCCAACGATTCGGTGTTGATGCTGCGCGCGGGCGTTGACGGTCAGCGTGAGTTGGCCCGCGCGCGTTGGGGTTTGACGCCGCCATGGTTGACCGATCTGTCTCGCACTCCAGCCCATGCCCGGGCCGAAACCGTTGCCGAACAACCGATGTTTCGCCAGGCCCTGCGCGAACGCCGTTGCCTGCTGCCGGCCAATGGTTTTTACGAATGGCGCGGCACCACACGCAAGCGTCCGTATTGGCTGACTCCAGGGGAGGGCTCGACGCTGTTCTTTGCGGCGATTTGGGAAGCGTATCCGGTGCAGGAGCAGGTGTGGCTGAGCACGGCGGTAATCACGCAAGCGGCGGCGAGTCAGCGCCGGCCGTTGATTCTCGATGCGGCGGGGCAGGAGGCGTGGCTCAATCCAGAGACTCCGTTGCATGCCTTGCAAGCGTTGCTCGCCAGTGAACCCGCGGCGTTGCGCGAGCGGGTGTTGGCGAATCTGGTGAATGATCCGAAGCTGAATGGGCCGGAGTGTCTTACTCCGGGTTGAGATCTTGGTGTTGTTTAAAAGCCACCCCTCACCCCAGCCCTCTCCCCAGAGGGGAGAGGGGGAAAGGGAGCCGATCTTTTTCGCTTTCAAAACTTGAATTCGACTCGATATTTCAGGTCGATGGATAGCGCGATACGCCTCGGTCAGTCCCCTCTCCCTCCGGGAGAGGGTTAGGGTGAGGGGGCTCTTCAGACCTTGAACTGATTGATCAACCGCCGCTGCTGCTCAGCCAACTTGGTCAGATCCGCACTCGCCGCACTCGATTCATCCGCCCCGCCCGCCACTTCATTGGCCACTTGTCCGATGTTGATCACGTTACGGTTGATGTCGTCAGCCACCGCACTCTGTTCCTCAGCCGCACTGGCAATCTGGGTGTTCATGTCGTTGATCACCGACACGGCCTGCGTAATCGTCTCCAGCGCTTCGGCCGCTTTCGCCGCATGCTGCACGCTTTCATCGGTGCGGCTCTGACTGTCCTCCATCACCCGCACCACATCGCGCGTGCCTTGTTGCAGTTGCTGAATCATGGTCTGAATTTCTTCAGTGGCTTTCTGAGTTTTCTGCGCCAGGTTGCGCACTTCATCGGCTACCACCGCAAAACCGCGTCCCTGTTCGCCAGCCCGTGCCGCTTCGATGGCGGCGTTCAAGGCCAGCAGGTTGGTTTGTTCGGCGATCCCGCGAATGGCCGTCAGGATCGCATTGATGTTCTCGCTGTCCTTGGCCAAGGTTTGCACCACGCCGACAGCCTTGCCGATTTCTATCGCCAGCACGCCAATCGAGTTCGACGTATCGCGCACGATTTGCATGCCCTGCGCCGCGGCCTGATCGGCATGGCTGGCGGCTTGCGCAGCCTGGGTCGCGTTGCGCGCCACGTCCTGAGCGGTCGCTGTCATTTCATGCACCGCCGTGGCCACCTGATCAATCTCGGCCATTTGCTTGTGCACGCCGATGTTGGTGCGGATGGCGATGTCGGCGGTGTGTTCCGACGAATCACTGACGCTCTGCACCGAAGTCACCACTTGGGTGATCATCACCTGCAACTTGGCCAGGAAGGTGTTGAAGCCTTTGGCGATCGAGCCCAGTTCGTCGGCGCGGTCGCTGGTCAGGCGTCGAGTCAGGTCACCTTCGCCCTGAGCGATGTCGTCGAGCATGGCAACCATCTGCTTCAGCGGCCGGGCAATGCCGTGGCCCACCAGCCAGATCACCAGCAAACCGATACCGGCAATCAACAAGCCGACCATGGCCATGCCGAAGGTGTCGGACTTGCGCTGGGCGTCCAGATCGCCCTGAAGTTTTTGCAGATCGGCCATCACCGCGTTCAGTGGCAGTTGCAGCATGAGGGTCCAGCGAGCGTCGGTCTGGCCGATGCCGAACGGCAAGTACAACTCGATCCGGCCCTGGGCCTTGTCGACGGTGTAGGTGACTTCGCCGCGCTTGAGATTGGCCATGTTGGCGATCTGCTGGCTGTCGAGGATGTCGCTGACCTTCTCGCCGAATTTGCTCGGGTCCTTGGTGTAGGCAACGATCCGGCTGTTGCCGCCAATCAGGGCCATTTCACCCGCGCCGCTGTACAACTTCTGATTCGCGCCGAGGAGCATTTCCTGGATGAAGTTCACCGAGAGGTCGGCGCCGACGATGCCCTGGAAGGCCCCGTTGAGCATGATCGGTTCTATAAAGGAGGCGAGCATGACGATCTTGTCGCCGACCTTGTAGGGTGCCGGATCGATCACGCAGGATTTTTTGGTTTCTTTCGAGCACAGGTAGTACTCGCTGGCGCGTACGCCGGTGGACAGGGTTTTCTGGTCGTCGACGTCCACCAGTTTGTCCAGGCCCAGACTGCCGTCTTCGTTGCGGAACCACCACGGCAGGAAACGCCCGTTGCTGGCGTCGATGCCAACCACTTTGGTGTCGACGTAGGCCGCATCGTTGTGATCGAGGGCGTTTTTTTCCCAGCCGATGTAGGTGCCGAGAATTTTCGGGTTCTTGGTGACGTTTTCCTTGATCAGGCTGATCAATTGCTCACGGCTCAGGTTCAACTGTGGCTGGCCATCGGCGCCCGGGGTGCCGATCAATGCGTTGACTCGCACCAGTCCGCCGGCAATCAGCAGTGGCGCTTCGAGCTCGCGCTGGATCTGGCTGACCTGGGTTTGCGCCAGTGACGTCAGGCGTTGTTCGATGACTTGCTCGAATTGTGCCTGGGTCCGCTGCTGGACCATGTCTTGTGTCCGTGCGCCGGAAAACAGGGCGTACAGCACCAGGGCTGCCACGACACTGAGAACGATGGCGCCGGCGAGGGCCGCCACGGAAAACTGGATCGACTTGAATTTCATGGGTGCTCCGCATGCAAGAGGACGTCTGCGGTGCTGTATCGGCAGGGGGCTGGATGACCATGAGCGGGCGGTGGCGAATTGGCTGTTTTGAAGCGGTTGATGTCGCAAATGAATCATTACGGGACGGCACCGGCCGTGGCGGGTGAGGTTATGTGAGTTTTTTCCTGCGGCGACGGGAGCTTTGTCCGAAATGTGCGTCTGAATGTCTGATGTATCTGGCGTCGATACAACTCACCGCCTAGGATACGCCGCATGTTTCAGGGAGATTTTTGATGAGCAAGACATTGGTTGTGTGTGCACTGAGCGCAGGTTTGCTGCTCGCCGGTTGTCAGTCGGTCAATACCACCAGCGGTGGCGCGGTGGGCGTTGAGCGCAAGCAGTACATGTTCAGCATGTTGTCGACCGACGAGGTCAACCAGATGTACGCCCAGTCTTATCAAAAGACTGTCGGAGAGGCGAACACCAAAGGCGTGCTGGACAAGACCAGTAACGAGGCCAAACGTGTCCAGGCGATTGCCGACCGGCTGATTGCCCAGGCGCCGGTTTTCCGTCCGGATTCGGCCCAATGGAAATGGGAAGTCAACCTGATCAAGAGCGACGAGCTCAACGCCAACTGCGGGCCTGGCGGCAAGATCATTTTCTACACGGGGCTGATCGACAGCCTGCAACTGACCGACGATGAGATCGCCGCGATCATGGGCCACGAAATCGCCCACGCCCTGCGCGAGCATGGTCGTGAAGCGATGTCCAAGGCTTATGGCATTGAAATGGCCAAACAGGGCGCCGGTGCTTTGTTCGGTCTGGGCCAGGACAGCCTGGCGCTGGCGGATACTGTGGCCAACTACGGCATGACCTTGCCCAACAGTCGCGCCAATGAAAACGAGGCGGACCTGATCGGCCTGGAACTGGCCGCTCGCGCCGGTTACAACCCGAACGCCGCGATCACCCTGTGGAACAAGATGACCAAGGCCTCGGAAGGTTCACCGCCGGAGTTCATGAGTACTCACCCGGCGTCGTCGAGTCGTATTGCTTCTTTGCAGGCGGCGATCCCGAAAGTCATGCCGCTGTACGAGAAAGCCAGGAAATCCTGATAACCATGCGGTGAGGCCGCTGACGCCTTCGTCGGAACGCCGCCCGGAGCAGGCTCGCTCCCACATTTGATCTCCAGTGGACACAAAATTTGCAAACAATGGAGATCCAGTGTGGGAGCGAGCCTGCTCGCGAAGAACGATGACGCGGTGTGACTGACCTACCGAGTTACACCCAACCGCTGCTCTGCATCGCCTTGTACACCGCGACAATGGCGAGGATGAAGAATGCCGACGCCGCCAGGCGACGAATTAACGTCAACGGCAATTTATCCGCGGCAAAGTTACCCGCCAAAACCACCGGCACGTTGGCAATCAACATCCCGGCGGTGGTGCCGATGATCACCAGCCACAGTTCCGGGTATTGCGCAGCGAGCATCACCGTGGCGACTTGAGTCTTGTCACCCATCTCCGCAAGGAAAAACGCGATCAACGTCGTCAGGAACGGTCCGAACTTGCGGGCGGTGCTGGCTTCGTCGTCATCCATCTTGTCCGGTACCAGCGTCCACAGCGCAGTCGCGGTGAAGCTCGCGGCGAGGATCCAGTGCAGCGTCGCATTCGAGAAGAAACTACCGACCCAGGCGCCTACCGCACCGGCTGCTGCGTGGTTGGCCAGGGTTGCAGCGACGATACCGGCGATGATCGGCCAGGGTTTACGAAAGCGAGCGGCGAGAATGAGCGCGAGCAGTTGCGTCTTGTCGCCGATTTCGGCCAAGGCAACGATTGCGGTGGGAACGAGAAGTGAATCCAGCATCAGGGTTTTCCTAAGGGGCGGGTCGACACGGCTATGACACGTACAGCCTTCCCGCCCCGGGTAAGGTGTTCGTGTCATAGGTCTTGTCAAACCCTGCGATCCGTCTGATGCGGACGCTTGGGTCGCATACGCCATGGTCTGTTGACCAAGTATGTTGACGTATGCCGGACGAGCATGGCGCTCGTGGGAGACTACTCCCCTAGGACGGAGCGGATTCTGCCTAGGCAAATCCGATTGGGCAAGCCTCTTTTTTAAAAGAGGTTCTAGCCGCGTTTAGCCCGATAGATTCTGAAACCCTGTCCTTCAGCCTTGATCGCACAGATGCCCAGATGCTCTTCGATCAGTGGCTGGTACTTCAGGAAGCTGTTGGCTACCAAGCGCAGTTCGCCGCCGTTTTTCAGATGTTTGGCCGCTTTTCGCAGCAAGTTCTCGGTAGCGAAGTAGTCGGTGTGAACGCCGACATGGAACGGTGGGTTGCTCAGAATTGCACTCAAGCCCATCGGTGCTGCGTCGATACCGTCACCGGTAATCACGTCAGCTTCCAGACCGTTGGCAGCCAATGTCAGGCGACTACTGGCAGCCGCAAACGCATCCACATCAAGCAAGGTGACCTGGTTGTGTGGATAGCGACGTTTCACGGCTGCTCCCAACACACCGGCACCACAACCGAAGTCCAGCAAATGGCCGCTCGGCAATTTGTCCAGATGCTCCAGCAACAGCGCGCTGCCTCGATCCAGCCGACCGTGGCTGAACACGCCCGGCAGGCTGACGACTTTTAGCGGACCTTCGGCCAGCGGCAACTCATAAGTCTGGGCCAGGCTTTCCAGCGACTTGGCTTGCGGCGCAGTGGCCACGGTAACCTGCCACAGCTGGCAATGCCGCGCGCTGTCGAGCTTGCGCGGTTTGCCGAAGGGGTTCAGTTGCTTGGCTGCGCCTTCGATGCCGCTGCGTTTTTCACCCACCAGATACAGTTCACGACCGGCCAGTCTGGAGGCGAGAGCGTTGAGGATGTAGTCGGTCAGGTCCTTGGACTTGGGCAGAAACACCACCGCGGTGTCGAACGCGCGCTCCGTTACAGTCACACCAAAATGGCTGCGCTCGGCGAAACGGGCGTCCAGCGCTGCTTGATCGCCGGCATGCCAGCACCAGCCATGAGCGTCGGGCAGACGGCCCAGCAGGTCATCGGCGGGCAAACCGGCCAGCAGCACCGAACCCTGGAATAACTCGGCCTGACGAAGCAGTACTTCACTGCGCGGATCCATACTCTGCTCCTGTGAAAAAAGTGCCGCAGTCTATCAACTGACGACCCGCAGCGCTTTACCACTGAAGTATCCCTGAGCGTTTTCGGTCAACTGGCCCACGATTCGCTGGCGTGCCTCGCGACTGCCCCAAGCATTGTGCGGGGTGACAATCAACCGTGGAATGTCAGGGGCCAGCAGCGGATTGCCGGCGGTCGGTGGCTCGACGCTCAACACGTCGGTAGCCGCGCCACCCAGGTGACCGTTGCGCAAGGCATCGGCCAGGGCCTGTTCGTCGATCAGGCCGCCGCGTGCGGTGTTGACCACGAACGCACCGGGTTTCATCGAGGCCAGCTCACGGGCTCCGATGAAGTGGCGGGTGTGTTCGTTGAGCGGACAGTGCAGGGTCAGCGCGTCGATCTGCGGCAGCAGCTCATCCAGTGGCAAACGATCCGGCCGGGCAGGGCGCCCGGGAATCTGACCGAGCAGTACACGCATGCCAAAGGCTTCGGCCAGTCGTGCAACCGCGCCGCCCAGTTCGCCGTGACCGAGCAGGCCGAGGGTTTTGCCTTCCAGTTCGACAATCGGGTAATCCAGCAGGCAGAACTGTTTCGCCTGCTGCCAGCGACCTTCGCCGACAGCCTTTTGATAATCGGCCAGGCGCGTTGCCAGATTGAGCAGCAACATGATCGTGTGCTGCGCCACCGACGGTGTGCCGTAACCCTGGCAGTTGCAGACGGTAATCCCGTGGGCGCGGGCGGCGGCGAGGTCAACGTTGTTGGTGCCGGTGGCGGTGATCAGAATCAGCTTCAGCTCGGGGCTGGCAGCGATGGCGGCGGCGTCGATCAGGATTTTGTTGCTGATGGCAACGGTGGCGCCCTTGAGGCGTTCGATCACTTGGTCCTGCGTGGTCTGGGCGAAAAGCTGTAAGTCGCTGAAACACTCTTGCAGCGGGCTGAGGTCGAGGTCGCCCAGGTCCAGGGACGGGTGGTCGAGGAAAACGGCGCGGTGAGTGTTCGTCATCAACTGTACCTTTTGTGCAATGAACTGAAGGCGTAATCTGCCGAGCCTACCAGATGAAACAAACAGTTACGCTTGGCGAAAAGGATCCCCCATGTACTGGACAGAGTTTTTGACCGTTGCCCTGATTCACTTGCTGGCCGTGGCCAGCCCCGGCCCGGACTTTGCCGTGGTGGTGCGTGAAAGCGTGACCCATGGTCGTCAAGCGGGCACCTGGACGGCGCTGGGCGTCGGCACGGCGATTTTCCTGCACGTCGGCTATTCGTTGTTCGGCATTGGCCTGATCGTGTCCCAATCGATCGTGTTGTTTAATGCCCTGAAATGGGCGGCCGCCGCGTACTTGCTGTACATCGGCTTCAAGGCCTTGCGCGCGCAGCCGGCCCAACCGGCGGCTGACGATCTGCACAAGGAAGCGGGCGAGCGCACCGCTCGTGGCGCCTTCACTTCGGGTTTCGTGACCAACGGTCTGAACCCGAAAGCGACGCTGTTCTTCCTCTCGCTGTTCACCGTGGTGATCAATCCGCAAACGCCGCTGGCGGTACAGGCGGGCTACGGCATCTACCTCGCGGTGGCCACCGCAGTGTGGTTCTGCCTGGTGGCGATGCTGTTCAGCCAGCAGCGCGTACGCGCAGGTTTTGCCCGGATGGGCCACTGGTTCGATCGGACGATGGGCGCCGTGCTGATTGCCATCGGTGTGAAACTCGCGTTTACCGAGATGCACTGAGGCCTTGTGAGGCGGCTAGCGATGTAATACCAGCCGCTTGAAGCGTTTGAAGCTGGTTCGATTGAGGTGTCGCCAGGGGATCGAGCGCAATAGCTGCCAGGCGTCTTGCTTGTCTTCGACCACCGCATATTTGAGGGCCTTGTTCACCAGTTTGGTGCGGGCGCTCTGGTAGCCGGGATGGTTCACGTACGGCGCGATCGCCTCAAGGTCCGCCTGGAGCAGCATCCGGTATTTTCTCGACAGGTTGTTGGCATGGCGGCGATAGCGGGTCATGCAGATCGGCAATTCATGGATCTCATAACCCAGCCGGGCAATCCGCAACGTCATCTGGAAGTCCTGAACCCGCAGCTTCGGCGCGTAGAAGTCGGCACTTCGCATCGCTTTCATGCGATAGAGCGCAACAGGGGCGCCGACCACGACGGCACCTCTGAGGACCTGATCGAAGTTGTAGGTGTGTATCCGGTCGCGTTGTTGCTGCTTGATGGTGTTGCCATCGCTGTCCATGTAGCTGATCAGCGCACCTACGCAGCCGACATTCGGGTGCTTGCCCAGGTATTCGGCGCGAATGCGCACGGACTCCGGCAACATGATGTCATCCAGGTCCGGCGTCGACACATAGACGCCTCTGGCGTATCGCAAGCCGTGGTTGAGTGCCGCGCTCACGCCCCGGTTCGGTTGCGAATACAGCTGGAAGTCATAGGTGTGTTGTAAGCGCTTGAGTATGGCGAGGCTGTCGTCGCTGGAGCCATCGTCCACGATGATGACTTCGAAGTTCGGGTAGTTCTGGGCGAAGATGCTCTTGATGGCGTCTTCCAGAAATCTTTTCATGTTGAAGCAGGACGCCACGATGGAAACCAGGGGCGCTTGTGTCGATGGGGAGTTTTCGGGGGCGGTCAGTTCAATACTCATTGTTGTATGCGATACCGATGGCGTGTGACCAGACAGGTCTAGTGACAAGATCCTTCTCTTGAAGATGAGGTGGAGGGGTGGGCGACCTGGGCAACTGTTTGGCTGCCAACCGATCCGCTCATCGTGTCCGTATCGTACGTAGGGTCACAGACAAGTGTTGCGCGCATGCGTTTCAACATTTTACAGCGCAGATCCCGAATTCCCGATGAAACACGCCAGGTAGTGGCGCAAAGCTAGCATTTGTCCGGCTCTGCAAATCATTCCTTTGGCTGATTTGGCTGGCGTCCAAGGGCACTAAAGTGCTTACTTTCAGCCACGACCGTGCAGTCAGAAAAGGGACTCTTATGTTGCAGACTCGCGTTATTCCTCCAGCCGAAGGCGCTTACCAGTATCCGCTGCTGATTAAACGGCTGCTGATGTCCGGCGCTCGTTATGAAAAAACCCGCGAGATCATTTACCGCGACCAGTTGCGCTACAGCTATCCGACCCTGATCGAACGGGTCGCCAGGCTGGCCAACGTGCTGACGGCGGCCGGCGTCAAGGCCGGGGATACCGTGGCGGTGATGGACTGGGACAGCCATCGTTATCTGGAATGCATGTTCGCCATCCCGATGATTGGCGCGGTGATCCACACCATTAACGTGCGCCTGTCACCGGAACAGATCCTCTACACCATGAACCACGCCGAGGACCGCTTTGTGCTGGTCAACAGCGAGTTCGTCGGGTTGTACCAGGCCATTGCCGGGCACCTGACCACCGTGGAGAAAACCCTGCTGCTGACCGATCTGCCGGAAAAAACCGCCGATTTGCCGAACCTCATCGGCGAGTACGAGCAGTTGCTGGCCGCGGCGAGCACGCAGTACGACTTCCAGGATTTCGACGAAAACTCGGTCGCAACCACGTTCTACACCACCGGCACCACCGGTAATCCCAAAGGCGTGTACTTCACCCATCGGCAACTGGTGCTGCACACCATGGGTGTGTCGACCATCATGGGCGCCATCGACAGCGTGCGGTTGCTGGGCACCAACGACGTGTACATGCCGATCACCCCGATGTTCCATGTGCACGCCTGGGGCCTGCCGTATGTGGCGACCATGCTTGGGCTCAAGCAGGTCTATCCCGGACGCTATGACCCTGAGTACCTGGTGGAGCTGTGGCGCAAGGAGAAGGTCACCTTTTCCCATTGCGTGCCGACCATCCTGCAAATGGTCCTCAATTCCAAAGCGGCGCAAGGCACGGATTTCGGTGGCTGGAAAATCGTCATCGGCGGCAGTGCGCTGAACCGTGCGCTATACGACGCGGCCAAGGCCAAGGGCATTCAACTGACCGCCGCTTACGGCATGTCGGAAACCGGGCCGTTGGTGTCGTGCGCCCACCTCAACGATGAGTTGATGGCCGGCACCGAAGACGAACGCACCACGTACCGGATCAAGGCCGGTGTACCGGGGCCATTGGTGGAGGCGGCGATCGTCGACACCGACGGCAACTTCCTGCCCGCCGATGGCGAGACCCAAGGCGAACTGGTGCTGCGTGCGCCGTGGCTCACCGAGGGCTATTTCAACGAACCGCAAAAGGGCGCCGAGCTCTGGGCCGGGGGCTGGCTGCACACCGGTGACGTAGCGACCCTGGACAGCATGGGTGTGATCGACATTCGCGACCGCATCAAGGATGTGATCAAGACCGGCGGCGAGTGGATCTCCTCCCTGGACCTGGAAGACCTGATCAGTCGCCACGTGGCGGTACGCGAAGTAGCAGTGGTGGGGATTGCCGATCCGCAGTGGGGCGAGCGGCCGTTCGCGCTGCTGGTGGTCCGCGAAGGCCATGTGATCGGGGCTAAAGAACTGAAGGAACACCTCAAGCCATTCGTGGAGCAGGGGCATTTGAGCAAATGGGCCATCCCGAGTCAGATCGCCCTTGTTACTGAAATTCCCAAGACCAGTGTCGGCAAACTCGACAAGAAGCGTATTCGCGTCGACATCACCGAATGGCAAGCCAACAACAGCACCTTCCTCTCGACGCTTTAAGCGTCACCTGGCGTGCCCAAAAGGGCACGCCAGCCCCACCAAGCAAGCGCTTGGCTTGTCAAATCCGAATTTTCAGCCATCCTAGACGGGCCGACGGGCGTCGGCTTGGCAAAGGACTGTTCCAGAGTGGCTGGCAGCTGCAAATCACACTTTAGAGGGATCAAGCAGTACTACCTGCTGGCTATAGTCCGCTCAAGGATTTTTAAGAACGGAGCAAACGCACAAAACCGGGGCGATGCAACTTTGGAATGACTTAGGGACACCTTGGCTCCCAGTCATCCACAGCGTTTTTAGAAGTGCTCACTGCCATAACAATAATGCACATGGAGTAGCGTCGATGACATCAGTAAACCAGTTCTGGCGCCGGGCAAAACTGCCCCTGGCGGTCAGTCTTGCCTCTACGCTCGCCGGGCCAGCATTCGGCGTCAGTTTCAACGTTGGAGAAATCGAAGGTCAGTTCGACTCGTCCCTGTCGGTCGGTGCCAGTTGGTCTACTGAAAATGCCAACAAGAACCTCATCGGCGTCAACAACGGCGGCCGCGGCTTGTCCCAGACTTCCGACGACGGTCACCTGAACTTCAAGAGCGGCGAAACGTTCTCCAAAATCTTCAAGGGCATCCATGACCTTGAATTGAAATATGGCGATACCGGCGTTTTCGTCCGTGGCAAATACTGGTACGACTTTGAACTCAAGGACGAAAGCCGTCCGTTCAAGGACATCAGCGACAGCAACCGCAAGGAAGGCGCCAAGTCCTCCGGCGGCCAGATCCTCGACGCCTTCGTCTACCACAACTACTCCGTTGCCGATCAGCCGGGCTCCGTGCGTCTGGGCAAGCAAGTAGTGAGTTGGGGTGAAAGTACCTTCATCGGCGGCGGTATCAACTCGATCAACCCGATCGACGTGTCCGCGTTCCGTCGTCCCGGTGCCGAGATCAAGGAAGGCCTGATCCCGGTCAACATGTTCTACGTGTCCCAGAGCCTCACCGAGAACCTCTCGACTGAAGCCTTCTACCAGCTCGAATGGGACCAGACCGTTGTCGACAACTGCGGCACCTTTTTCTCGCAACCGGACGTGATTGCGGATGGCTGCGACAACAACCTGGCCGTACTGCGCACCCGTAACGGACTCAACAGCGCATTGACAGCTGCGGGGCTGCCGGCTTCGCTGCGTAATGCCAGCATCAACACCCTGGCTGCCAAAGGCGTTACCTGGGGCAACCCGGATGAAGGTGTAATCGTTCGTCGCGGTCCGGACCGCGATGCCCGTGACAGCGGTCAATTCGGCGTGTCCTTCAAATACATGTTCGATCCGCTGGACACCGAGTTCGGCGCCTACTTTATGAACTACCACAGCCGTGCGCCGATTTTCAGCGGCAAAGGTGCTCCGGCGAGCGCTTACAGCGCGGCGGGCCTGGTGGGTTCACTGAGGGCTGCGGGTGTTCCGGCCGGTGTCGCGGCAGGCCTGGCCCCGACCTTGTTGCCGTTGGTGGTGGCGGGTAACTCCAGCTACTACGTCGAGTACCCTGAAGATATTCGCCTGTATGGCTTGAGCTTCTCCACCACGTTACCTACGGGTACTGCGTGGAGTGGTGAAGTCAGCTACCGGCCGAATGCTCCGGTTCAGCTCAACACCACCGACATTCTCTTTTCTGGTCTGACGCCTCTGAACCCTAACGTTTCCGTGCTCCAGGGGACGCCAGGGCAGGATCAACAAGGTTATCGCCGCAAGGAAGTGACCCAGCTCCAGACGACCCTTACTCACTTCTTCGACCAGGTGATGGGCGCTGAGCGACTGACCCTGGTGGGTGAGGTCGGCTTTACTCACGTTGGCGGTCTGGAAAGCTCTTCCAAAGCGCGTTACGGCCGTGACCCGAGCTACGGCCCTGGTCCATTGCCAAGTGGTCAGTGCGTGGCATTGAACACCTCTACCCTGGCAGGCGGACCGCAAAACAACGTCAGTCGCTATTGCGAAAACGACGGGTTCACCACCGCAAACTCCTGGGGCTACCGTGGTCGTGCCATCTGGGAATACAACGACGTGTTCGCCGGTGTGAACCTCAAGCCGAACGTGGCCTGGTCTCATGACGTGGAAGGCTACTCGCCTGGCCCTGGCGGCAACTTCGAGGAAGGTCGCAAAGCGGTGAGCCTGGGCGTCGATGCCGAGTACCAGAACACCTACACCGCGAGCCTGGCTTACACCAACTTCTTTGATGGCAAGTACACCACCGTCGATGACCGCGATTTCGTTGCGCTCAGCTTCGGCGTGAACTTCTAAGCACTGCATTATCAGGACGAACACACCTATGAAAATAACAAAGAGTCTGTTCCACGTCGGTGTTCTGGGGCTTTCGCTGCTGGCGACCGGTGTCATGGCAGCGGTCCCTGCGGCCGAAGCGGACAAACTGGGCAAGAGCCTGACCCCGATGGGCGCCGAGATGGCGGGCAACGCTGACGGATCGATCCCGGCCTGGAAGCCGATGGCGAAAAACGCCGGCACCGCCGACAGCAAAGGTTTCCTGTCCGACCCGTACGCCAGTGAAAAACCGCTGTTCACCATCACGGCGCAGAACGTCGACCAGTACAAGGACAAACTCGCACCGGGCCAGTACGCGATGTTCAAGCGCTACCCGGAAACCTTCAAGATGCCGGTTTACCCGTCCCATCGCGGCGCCACCGTGCCGGATGCCGTGTTTGCCTCCATCAAGAAAAACGCCACCGCCACTAACCTGGTGTCCGGCGGCAACGGTCTGGAGAACTTCGAAACCGCCGTTCCATTCCCGATTCCGAAGACGGGTGTCGAAGTCATCTGGAACCACATCACCCGCTATCGCGGTGGCAGCGTGACCCGTCTGGTGACCCAGGCCACGCCGCAGCCGAACGGCTCGTACAGCCTGGTGTACTTCCAGGACCAGTTCGTGTTCCGCGACAAGATGAAGGATTACGATCCGGCGAACCCGGGCAACATCCTGTTCTACTTCAAGCAGAAAGTGACCGCGCCGGCACGTCTGGCCGGTGGTGTGCTGCTGGTGCATGAAACCCTCGACCAAGTGAAAGAGCCACGTTCGGCGTGGGTCTACAACGCCGGTCAGCGTCGTGTGCGTCGCGCACCACAAGTGTCCTATGACGGACCGGGTACCGCAGCCGACGGCCTGCGTACCTCCGACAACCTGGACATGTACAACGGTGCACCGGATCGTTACGACTGGAAGCTCGAAGGCAAGAAAGAGATGTACATCGCCTCCGACAGCTACAAACTCGACTCGCCGCAACTCAAGTACGACGACATCATCAAGGCCGGTCACATCAATCAGGACCTGGCTCGTTACGAGCTGCGCCGGGTCTGGCATGTGGTGGCTACCTTGAAGGAAGGTCAGCGTCACATCTATGCCAAGCGTGACTTCTACATCGACGAAGACACCTGGCAAGCGGCCGTGATCGACCACTACGACGGTCGTAATCAACTGTGGCGTGTGGCGGAAGCTCACTCCCAGAACTACTACAACGTTCAAGTGCCGTGGTACACCCTGGAAACCTTGTACGACCTGCAATCGGGCCGCTACCTGGCGCTGGGCATGAAGAACGAAGAGAAGTCGGCGTATGACTTCGGCTTCACCGCCACCACCAGCGACTTCACTCCGGCCGCTCTGCGCCAGGAGGGTGTTCGCTAAGTTGTCCTGAACAGAGGCCGCATCCTCGAAAAACGCCCCGACTGGTTCGGGGCGTTTTTTTTGAATTTCAAAACGATCGTTGTAGCAGCTGTCGAGCTTGCGAGGCTGCGTTCGGCTGCGCAGCAGTCGTGAAGTCAAACGCTGCGGTGCTTCAGGACAACCTTGCATTCAGGTTTTACGACTGCTGCGCAGTCGAACGCAGCCTCGCAAGCTCGACAGCTACTACGAGGGCGATGTGATTGTCGGGTTTGCTCGACACTTCGGGTTGTATTCTTTTTGTAGCCATTTGTAGCAATAACCTTCATTCCCTCTTCGTTTACCGCTAGTCTGCGGACATCTGCAACGCCGCCAACCGCCATTCAAACAAGAGCCGGCCATGACTGATCTGTCCCCACACCCGGGCCCTGCAAGCGTTGCCGTCGCGGCACTGGACGGGCGTTTTTTTCGGCCTCCGTTGCCCGACGGCCATGTGCTGCGGCCTCGTCTGTGCGAGCGCCTGAGTGCGGGCCTCGGTGGCAGGTTGCTGCTGGTCAGCGCACCGGCGGGGTTTGGCAAGAGTTCGTTGGCGGTGGAGTTCTGTCAGGGCTTGCCGGCTCACTGGCAAAGTCTGTGGCTGGGGTTGAGTCCGCGAGACAGCGATCCCGGACGTTTTCTTGAGCGGTTGCTCGAGGGCCTCCAGGACTTTTTTCCGCAACTGGGCAGCCAGTCCCTCGGCCTGCTGAAAATGCGGCAGCGGCATCAACCGTTTGCTTTTGAAGAATGGCTGGACGGTTTGCTCGATGAGTTGGCCGTGCACCTGTCTGCGAGTACGCCTCTGCTGTTGGTGCTTGATGACTACCATCTGGCGCAGGGCCCGGTTCTCGATCGCTGCCTGCAATTTTTCCTCAATCACCTGCCTGACGGTTTGCTGGTCATGGTCACCAGTCGGCAGCGGCCGGACTGGCATCTGGCGCGCCTGCGGCTGTCGCGGCAACTGCTCGAGTTGAATGAACAGGACTTGCGCCTGACTCACGATGAAGCCTTGACCCTGCTTGATCGGCACAGCAGCTCATTGCGCGGCGAAGCGCTGGAGAGCCTCATCCAGCGCAGCGAAGGTTGGGTTGCCGGGCTGCGTTTCTGGCTGCTGGCGGCGTCTGAAGCGGGCTCCCAGGGTGCTTTGCCGCAGGCCTTGCATGGCGGGGAAGGGCTCATCCGCGATTATCTGCTGGAAGAAGTCATCGATTGTCTGCCCGCCGAGGTGCAGTCATTCCTTTACGACACAGCCCCTCAGGAACGCTTTTGCAGCGAACTGTGCGACGCCGTTCGCGAAGCCCATGACAGTGCCGAGATCCTGCGTTTTCTGCTGGCCCACCAGGTGTTTCTGGTGCCACTGGATGAAAACGGACACTGGTATCGCTACCACCATTTGTTTTCCGACCTGTTGCGCACCCGGCCTACGGCTCAGGCGATGGTGCCGGCGGCCAGCCTGCACCTGCGCGCCTGTCGCTGGTTCAATGCCCAGGGGCTGCTCGATGAAGCGGTGGAGCAAGCATTGCGCGCCGGGCACCTGGACGTCGCGGCGAACCTGGTGCAGAACCTGTCCGAAGAACAACTGCTGGCCGAACAGAACGTCGGCATGTTGCTGCGCTGGAAAATGGACTTGCCCGACAGCCTGCTGATCAGCACACCACGGCTGATCGTGCTGTACAGCTGGGCATTGGGGCTCGCCTGTCAGCTGGACGCTGCCGAGGAGCTGGCCAGTCATTTGAGCCGCTTCCTGCCGGCCCCGTCGGCCACTGCGCAGAAATCCATGCTGGCGCAATGGCTGGCCCTGAGCGGGATCATCGCCCGCGGGCGCGGCAATCGCGAGCTGACGCTGCTCTATTGCACCGAAGCGCAGGAGAGCCTGCCCGCCAAACGCTACGGGCAGCGCCTGATGTGCCTCTCGACCCTGTCCAACCTGGCCATTGCCGACGGCGATTTGTGGCGTGCCCGCGGGTTGAACCGTGAATCTCTGGAGTTGGCGCAACGGGTCGGCAACCCGCTGTTCGAAGCGCTGGCCCACTACGACCGCGCTCGCGTGCTGCAAGCGCGAGGGGAAATCCTGCGTTCGCTGGATGAAGTGCGCCAGGGGCTGCAACGCCTGCAACGGTTATCCCCGCAACGGCTCTATGCAGTGCGCGCTCGACTGATTTTGTACGAAGGCTTTTTGCTAGCCCTGCGCTTGCAGCCCCAAGCCGCGCGGGCACGCTTGCAAGCCGGCTTGAATGAAGCACGCGCCTGTCGTGATATCAGCGTATTGATCGGTCACTGCGTGATCGCGCGGCTTGAGGGCAGCAGCGGCGAATTCGCCAAAGCCTTCGCCGAACTCGCCGAAGCCGAGCGTCTGATGCACATCTGGGACGTGCCACCGATCTACTACCTGGCAATGATCACCCTGGTCAAATGCGAACTTTGGCTGGCTCAGGGGCGTACCGACCTGGCCGAAGCCTGGCTCGCTCGATTGGGCCAGACCTACAACGGCGAACACGCGGCAGCCCCTCCGGAGTTCCATCCGCAACTGCCGCTGCATATCGAGTTGCAGCAGGCCTTGCTGGAGGTCATTCAGGGGCAGCCGATGCGGGCCGAAGGACGATTGAATGCGTTGCTAGAGCGTGGGCAGCAAACTGGCAGGCAGCTGCTCAGCGTGATGGCATTGACGCAGAAAGTGACGTTATTGCTGGGGTGCGGACGCGAACCCGAAGCCCGCAAGGCCCTGAGTCAGGCACTCGAAGCAGCGGCCGGTGGAGTGTTGCAACCGTTTGACAGGTTGTTGGCTGAACATTCGGACTGGCTGCGCGGACAACTTCAGCTCGCTGCGTCGAGCGCTGTTGCGCAAACCCTCATCGAGCATTTGCCTGCCGCCGTCGCGCGTCCCGCCGTGGAATTATCCCCAGGCGCGGACAACCTCAGCGCCCGTGAACTGGCGGTCCTGAGCCTGATCGCCCGAGGCTGTTCCAATCAGGAAATCAGCGATCAGCTGTTTATTTCCCTGCACACGGTGAAAACCCACGCCAGCCATATCAACAGCAAACTCGGCGTGGAGCGGCGCACGCAAGCGGTGGCGCGGGCGAAAGAGTTGGGCGTGTTGCAGTAAATTCCCCCGACACCCGCAAATCCGCGTCAGAGGCTTTCACTCATGCGGTTTCGGTTGAGGCATCACCCGGCAAAATCGACAGTAAACCGATCGAGCAATCGTCGCCGGTTTTGAGGGCAATGGACTGTTGCAGGTTGTCGGCCAATACGACCTTCATTTTTTTGCGCGGTAGCGTCGCATTCCACTCCAGCAATCTCTGCACGGCTGAGGCGGGCAGACCAGTGGATTTGTGATAAAGGCTCTCTGCGCTGCCGTCGCTCATGATCGCGAAGCCGGTTTGCGCTTCGATTGGCCCACGGTAAAGCCTCAACTTTGACACCGCTTTCGGGTCGGTCAGGAACAGTGTGGTGTTGGCGAATTCACCATTTTCAGGCGCGGAAAGCGTCTGCAATTGACCCTCGACATCCACACTGGCAATGATTCCGTCACCCAAATGCCCGGCCAGATAACGGCCGCGTGAATAGGCAACAAACGACAAGGTGCAGGCTAGTTCGCTCATATCGCAGCCGAGCTTCGTCGATTTGCGCCGAAAAGCATCGAGGCAGCGATTGGTCAGGCGCTGGGCGGCTTTCGCGTTGTGCTTGTCCATGTGTTGCCAGAGGGTTTCGAAGTTCTTGCAGACAAAACCCAGGGTCGCAGTCACCGCGACCTGGGCGCCGACATCGGATCGGGCCCTGGAACCGGCACCGTCGGCCAATGCGATGCACGTCACGTCGTTCGACTGCCGCGCCGCGACGTAATCCTGACAAGGCGTCTGAGTTTTGAGGTGCGAGCGTCCGACGACGAAGGCGCAGGACGTTTTACCGCTGAAGTTCATCGGGAGTTCAGGCATGGTCAGATCGTTGCCCAGGCTTCGATGCCCTTGACGTCCAGCTTGATCTCGTCGCCTGGTGTCGACGCCGAGGCTTGGGAAACACTGCGGCTCAACCAGTCAAAGAACTCATTGAAGCGCAGGCCTTGCAGGCGTAACGGCGGGAGTTTTGGCGAGAACCGCGCCAGTGACTGCACATTCGCCGCTTCACCGATTGCAATCGGGAACACCGTCAGTTTGCGTTGATTGATCAGGTTGCTGACGCGGGTGGCCACTTCTTCGATATCGTCGGTCGGTTCGCCGTCGGTCATCAGCACCATCCACGGCTGAAAGTAATCGACGCCGGCACGTTGATAATCGGCCTTGCGTGCTTCCAGCAGATCCAGTGCGATGCCCACCGCATGGCCCATCGGCGTCATGCCCGAAGCGACCAGCGGCGGAACGTCCTGGCGACCGATCGAGCTGAAATCGAGGACTTTTTGCGCCGTCCCGCCGAAGGTCACGATGCAGATCTCCGCAGCGTATTGCGCCACTTCATCGTCACGGATAGCGTCAAAAAACATCTTCACGCCGGCCTGTAGTTCGGCAATCGGCGCGCCGTCCATGGAACCGCTGACATCCAGCACCAGGCACACAGGCACGCGGGTGGTAGGGTTTTCGGCGAGATCTTCCTGGCGAAGGAGGTAATCGTCTTGCATGGCAATGTCCTTTTCAGTTGAGCGTTACAAGAAACGCTTCAAGAGTCGTTTGAGCCAGCGTAGCGCAATGCTTTCCTGGCGGGGCGCGCGTATTGGCGCGGATTGGTGAGGTTGTGCCCGAGGCGCCGTCGGCTGTCGCTGCGGCTGCGGCGCCGGTCGTGGCGGGGCGGGTCGCGCCGGGGGCGGCATCGGCGCAGCCACCGGTTTGGGCACAGGCTTGGGCGCAGGTGCTGGCGCTGGAATATTGCGTACTGGCGCCGGCGTCGGTCGCGGCGCGGGAGCGGGCGGTGGCGCTGGGCGCTGGACTGCCTGCTCGGTGTCCTTTCGGCTTTCTTCGGCGAGTTTTTTCAGTTTTGCGGCTTTCTGGCAGTCTGCACAGCGCGTTGATCGGCTGGCAGATTTCATTTTATCCAGCCACTTTTTTGATTCGGTGTAGGTTTTCTTGCAGCCGCCGCAGACGGCCTCGGCCGGATCGGCAATATGAAACGCCTGCGGAAACAATTCGTCGGAATGCTTGCCGCCCTTGCAAAGATCTTTGCCGTACTGCTCCAGTAGCGCCAGCCAATCACTGATGGGCCGGCGCTGATTGTCTTCGAACGTGTTGCTGAACGCCTGTTTCAGCGGGTAAGGCAAATGGCTCCAGATGTTCTGCCACATGCCCACCGGCGTCACGCTGACCTTGCCCTTGCCGCTGTCCTTTTTGAACCGGTAAGGGAAGTTCATATTGCGGATGTTGTCCGCCGCCGTGCCGCCACCCTGCTGCGAATACGGTGGTTTGCCGGGCAGCAGGATCATGAACAGCATTGTCGCGACGGCAAATAATTCGTGATTTTTGCTGCGTAAATAGTTGCCATATTTTTCGCCCTGAATCTCCGGCGCGGTGAACGGCACGGTACCGACTTCGCAGGGGAAATGCCCGATCTGGAAGCTGTCGGTATCGACAATCCACACCTGGTTGCTGTCGGGCGTCACCAGCAGGTTCATCGGGTTGATGTCACCGATGATGATGTTCAGCGAATGCAGGTACTGCACTTGTTTGAGAAACGCGATCGCGACGTTCACCAGATCCCGGCGCGTCCACGTCGGGAAGTTTTTCATCAGCAACGGTTTCAAAAACACTGAGGTTGTCAGGGTTTTGCCCTGCGCCCGTGGCATGACGTAGCCGACAAATTCTTCTTTGGCGTTGAACACCAGCTCGGTTGGCCAACAGATGCCGGGCGCGTCGATGCGGCGCGTGACCATCAGTTCGATCTTCTCGCGGCGGCGCGTCGTGAGGTTGTCGGGGTGATAGATCTTGCATACTTCGCGGGTGCCCGCCACGGCGTAAATCGTCCCTTCGCCACCGGCGCTGATGAAGGTGTCGAGGGTCAACTGGCGGCCCAAAGCGGTCGAGACGACCGAGCCTTGCTTGACCGTGGCGCCGGTGTTGTGGATTTTGCGGTCGGGGCTGTTCAGCGGTTTTGCGGGCAAATCGAATGGCTTGATTGGCACGCTTGGCGCCTTCGCAGCAGCTTTCGGAAGAGACGCTGCTTTCGCAGCAGGCGCTGATTTTGGTGAAGCCGGTGCTTTTTGCGCTGCTGCTTTTTGCACTGCAGCTGCTTTCGTCGAGGGACCGGTCCAGCGTATGGCTCGGGCCTGGGCAGCTTCGCACTGTTGCAGTTGTGCTTCATCGCACGTCAGCAGCAGCAGGTCGTAATCAAGGCACAAGTCGACGGCGTCAACCGTTGAGCCGACGGCCACCGTGGTGCGCTTGAGCGCGAATATCGGCTGGCCATCGAACGCACATTCGGCGAGCAGATCGTTGTCATGCAGCGCTGTGCCTTTCGGCAGCGCACGGTGTGGGCGCGACGGCTGGGCGACGAACGAGCGGAAAAAACGGCGAGCATTCTGGTGAATCTGCCCATTGCCCTTGGTCAGGGACCGCAGTTCCAGCAGCGCGTTATGAGCGACAAACGGCAGGCCGTTCTTGCCGCGAATGCGGTTGATAATGTCTGGGTCCTTGAAAAGGACGCTTTGATCGACGAGCACGTGTTCCATAGAGGGGGGCATTGGCTTCCTGCCGTCTTGTTTCAAAATAGGCGGGCGCGAGGATACCCTATCAATTTTGCGGATCACAACCGCAGCACCGCGCTCAGGCACCAGGATCAAAACCATGCAGACCCCCATGCAAACCCCGAATACCGCGCTTATCCGCGAAACCTTCCCCGTCGGCCCGTTGCAGTGCAACTGCACGATCATCGGCGACCCGATCACCAAGAAGGCCATCGTGGTCGATCCGGGCGGTAATCACGAACTGATCCTCGCGCGGCTCGACGCACTGGGCCTGAAAGTGGTCAGCATCATTCACACCCACGCGCACCTCGATCACTTCCTGGCTTCCGGTCAGTTGAAGGAAAAAACCGGTGCAACCCTGCACCTGCATAAAGAAGATCAATTTCTGTGGGACAACCTGGAGATGCAGTGCCAGATGTTCGGCGTCCCTTACACGCCGGTGCCGCCGCCGGATCGCTGGTTGGCCGATGATGAAGAGCTGGCCTGCGGCTGCGGCGTGGCGTTGCACACACCGGGTCATACGCCGGGTTCCATGAGCTTTTGGTTTTCAGAGGCTAAGCTGCTGATTGCCGGCGATACGCTGTTCCGTCGCGGAGTAGGGCGCACGGATTTGTGGGGTGGCGATCAGGCGACCATCGTGCGGTCGATCAAGCAGCGGCTGTACACCCTCGACGAAGAGGCGACGGTGGTGACCGGGCATGGTCCGGACACACGTCTGGGCGATGAAATGCGCGAGAACCCTTTTGTGCGGGCTTAATTGTTACAGACGGAATTTTTGTCCGCCGAAACGATCCAACGCCCGCAAAGGCTGATGCCTTGTCCGTTGCACCACAGAATGCAAAAAAGTAGGAGCTCTTCATGTTCACCAAGCAGCGTTTGATTATTGTCGCTACGGCTGTGGCCTTGCTGTCTGGCTGCGCCTCGCCTAACCCTTACGACAATCAGGGCCAGGCCGACGGTGGTTCCACGGGCATGAGTAAAACCGCTAAATACGGTGGCCTCGGCGCTCTGGCCGGTGCTTTGGCCGGTGCCGCCATCAGTCACGATAACCGTGGCAAGGGCGCGCTGATTGGCGCTGCGGTGGTGGGTGCTTCCGCTGCCGGTTACGGTTATTACGCCGACCAGCAAGAGAAAAAACTGCGGGCCAGCATGGCCAACACCGGGGTGGAAGTGCAGCGCCAGGGTGATCAGATCAAACTGATCATGCCGGGTAACATCACCTTCGCCACCGATTCGGCGAACATCGCGTCGGGTTTCTATCAGCCGTTGAACAATCTGGCGGGCTCGCTCAAGGAGTTCAGCCAGAACCAGATCGAGATCGTCGGCTACACCGACAGCACCGGCAGCCGCCAGCACAACATGGACCTGTCCCAGCGTCGGGCCCAGAGCGTGGCGACTTACCTGACTTCACAAGGTGTGAGCGGCACCAACTTGAGCGCCCGTGGCGCTGGGCCGGATAACCCGATTGCCAGCAACGGTGACGTCAATGGTCGGGCGCAGAACCGTCGGGTCGAGGTCAACCTGAAGGCGATTCCGGGTCAGCAGTATGGTGGCCAGCAGCCAGGCGAGGTTCAGTAGTATCCATAATCGTCTGACTGAACCCCAGGCGTAAAAAAGCCCGCCAGATTCTGAACAGATCGGCGGGCTTTTTTTTGTGTCGCCAGTTGTGGCCCCTTCGCGAGCAGGCTCGCTCCCACAGGGGGGGGCGCATTTCAACCGTGGGAGCGGGCTTGCTCGCGAAGAGGTCAGGACAGACACCGAAGATATTGGGTCAGCAACAAAAAAGCCCTCGAACAATCACTTGTCCGAGGGCTTTTTCATGTTGCGCGAAACCTGATTACTTCTTCAGGCCGTAATGCTCATCAAGCATGCCCGGCGCGTTCGGGGCTTTGGGGGCGTAGTCACGTGGCGGCTCCTGATTGCGCGGCGGCGTCAGGCGTTCCCGTGGGGCGGCTGCTGCATCGGCGTGCAGCGAGGCCAGCAAGCGTTGACGAGTCTGCTCGTCCAGGGCCAGGCGGTTGGCACCCTCGGCGAGATGATCCTGCACTTCCTGATAGCTCTGAGTCAGTTTCTTGACCAGTGTTGCAGTGCTGTTGAAGTGGGTGACCACCTCGTTCTGATAACTGTCAAAACGTTCCTGAACGTCATCCAGCTGACGTTGTGTGCTGCTAGGCGCGGCATTCGGCACCAGGCGAGCGATCAGGAAACCAATGGCGACACCCACAACCAGGGCAAGAGTCGGCAACAACCAAACTAAGAGCGAGTGTTCCACGAGTCCTTCCTCTATAAACGGCTTTGCTTTACGTTAACGGCTCGAACCTGCGCTGTATACCGCGATTCACTCGCAATAGATTGGCACAGACAATTTGCTAGACGAGTCGACCCGATTCGAGGTCACGGAGTTCCTTCCTTGCTTATGCGCGAAACCCCTGTAGTGATTGATGGCCCGGTCGGCCAACTGGAAGCCCTCTACCTGGACAATGAGCAGCCACGCGGCATTGCGCTGATCTGCCATCCGAACCCGGTGCAGGGCGGCACCATGCTCAACAAAGTCGTCTCGACGTTGCAGCGTACTGCTCGCGATGCCGGTTTGATTACCTTGCGTTTCAATTACCGTGGCGTCGGTGCCAGCGAAGGCTCCCACGATATGGGCACGGGCGAAGTCGACGATGCTCAAGCGGTCGCCGAATGGCTGCGGGCCAAACATCCGGATTTGCCGCTGACCCTGTTCGGTTTCTCCTTTGGCGGTTTTGTTGCAGCCAGTCTCGGCGGACGCCTGGAAGCCAAGGGCGAACAACTGAAGCATTTGTTCATGGTCGCGCCTGCGGTCATGCGTCTCGGTGATCAGGACCAACTGCCGCAACACGGCGAGCTGACCCTGATCCAGCCGGAAACCGACGAAGTCATCGATCCGCAACTTGTCTACGACTGGTCCGAAAAACTCCAGCGTCCCCATGAGCTGCTGAAAGTGGCAGAATGCGGACACTTTTTTCATGGCAAGCTGACCGATCTCAAGGATCTGATCCTGCCGCGTCTTTCGAATTGATTGCAGTCTGACAAGCGATTACCCATGACGACTCGTACCCGTATTCTCACCGGCATCACCACCACCGGCACGCCGCACCTGGGCAACTACGCCGGCGCCATCCGCCCGGCGATCATCGCCAGCCGTGACAGCAATGCCGATTCGTTCTACTTCCTGGCTGACTACCACGCCCTGATCAAATGCGATGACCCGCTGCGCATCCAGCGCTCGCGTCTGGAAATCGCCGCGACCTGGCTGGCCGGTGGCCTGGATGTGGACCGCGTAACGTTCTATCGCCAGTCCGACATCCCGGAAATCCCAGAGCTGACCTGGCTGCTGACCTGCGTTGCTGCCAAGGGCCTGCTCAACCGCGCCCACGCCTACAAGGCCTCGGTGGACAAGAATGTCGAAACCGGCGAAGACCCGGACGCCGGCATCACCATGGGCTTGTACAGCTACCCGGTGCTGATGGCCGCAGACATTCTGATGTTCAACGCCCACAAGGTGCCGGTCGGTCGTGACCAGATCCAGCACGTGGAAATGGCCCGTGACATCGGCCAGCGCTTCAACCATCTGTTCGGTCAGGGCAAAGAATTCTTCACCATGCCCGAGGCGCTGATCGAAGAAAGCGTCGCCACGCTGCCAGGCCTCGACGGTCGCAAGATGTCGAAGAGCTACGACAACACCATTCCGTTGTTCAGCAGCGCCAAGGAAATGAAGGACGCGATTTCGCGGATCGTCACCGACTCCCGCGCCCCGGGTGAAGCCAAGGATCCGGACAATTCGCACCTGTTCACTTTGTTCCAGGCCTTCGCCACCCCGGCGCAGTCCGACGAGTTCCGCAGCGAACTGTTGCAGGGCCTGGGTTGGGGCGAGGCGAAGAATCGTCTGTTCCAGCTGCTGGACAACGAGTTGGGAGAGTCCCGCGAGCGCTATCACCAGCTGATCGAACGCCCGGCGGACCTGGAAGACATGCTGCAGCTCGGCGCCAAAAAGGCCCGTTCGGTGGCGACACCGTTCCTTCATGAACTGCGTGAAGCGGTTGGCCTGCGTTCTTTCGTCGCTCAGACCCAGGTCGCGACCACCACCAAGAAGAAAGCCGCGAAAGCCGCGCGTTTTGTCAGTTTCCGCGAAGAAGACAGCAGCTTCCGTTTCCGTCTGCTGGCGGCCGATGGCGAGCAGCTACTGTTGTCGCGCAACTTCGCCGACGGCAAAACCGCAGGTCAAGTGACCAAACAGTTGCAATCGGGGCAGCCGTTGGATGTGCGTAGTGAAGACCGGAGTTTCAGTGTCTGGCTGGAAGGCGAGTGCGTGGCCGACAGCCCGACTTTTGCTGACAACGCCGCTCGCGACGTCGCCATCGACACCTTGCGGGTTGCTCTGACGCCGGTTCAGGAATAAATCAGCGGCTCGGCCCGACCAAGGGCCGATTGCCATTCCGACGGGCCGTCGCTACAGTGACGGCCCGTTTTTGTTGCCTTGCTAACGAATTATGACGCCCCTAGAACGATATCAAGCTGATCTGAAACGCCCGGAATTCTTCCATGACGCCGCGCAGGAAACTGCAGTGCGCCACTTGCAGCGCCTGTACGACGATCTGGTCGCGGCCTCGCACAGCAAACCGGGTCTGTTCGGCAAACTGTTTGGCAAGAAAGACGCGGCACCGGTCAAGGGTCTGTATTTCTGGGGTGGCGTCGGTCGCGGCAAGACCTATTTGGTCGACACCTTCTTCGAAGCGCTGCCATTCAAGGAAAAGGTCCGCACTCACTTCCACCGTTTCATGAAGCGCGTGCACGAAGAGATGAAGACCCTCGGCGGCGAGAAAAACCCGCTGACCATCATCGCCAAGCGCTTCTCCGACGAAGCCCGGGTGATTTGTTTCGATGAGTTCTTCGTGTCCGACATCACCGACGCGATGATCCTCGGCACGCTGATGGAAGAGCTGTTCAAGAACGGCGTGACTCTTGTCGCGACCTCGAACATCGTGCCGGACGGTCTGTACAAGGACGGCCTGCAACGTGCGCGCTTCCTGCCAGCGATTGCGCTGATCAAGCAGAACACCGAGATCGTCAACGTCGACAGCGGCGTCGATTATCGTCTGCGTCACCTCGAACAAGCTGAACTGTTCCACTTCCCGCTTGACGCAGAGTCCCACGAAAGCCTGCGCAAGAGCTTCCGCGCGCTGACGCCGGAATGCACGGCAGCCATCGAGAACGATGTGCTGATGATCGAGAACCGCGAAATCCGTGCCTTGCGCACCTGTGATGACGTGGCCTGGTTCGACTTCCGCGAACTCTGCGACGGCCCGCGCAGCCAGAACGACTACATCGAACTGGGCAAAATCTTCCACGCCGTGTTGCTCAGCGGTGTCGAGCAAATGAGCGTCACCACCGACGACATCGCTCGACGCTTTATCAACATGGTCGACGAGTTCTACGACCGCAACGTGAAGCTGATCATTTCCGCTGAAGTCGAGCTCAAAGACCTCTACACCGGCGGTCGCCTGAACTTCGAGTTCCAGCGCACCCTGAGTCGTCTGCTGGAAATGCAGTCTCACGAATTCCTGTCCCGGGCGCATAAGCCGTAGGACATTTCGGAAAATAAAAAAAGGCCTGCATTGCAGGCCTTTTTTGTGCGCGCTGTTAGGCTCACCACAACTCCTGTGGGAGCGAGCCTGCTCGCGAAAGCGGTAGTTCAGTCAACTTCAATGTTGAATGTCAGTCCCCGTTCGCGAGCAGGCTCGCTCCCACATTGGATTCGTGTCTAGCCCTTAAGCTGCCTGCTGGAACTGCTGCCGATACTGGTTCGGCGACAACTCGGTGTGCTGGCGGAACAACCGAGCGAAGAAACTCGCATCGTCGTAACCGACTTCGTAGCTGATGGTCTTGATGCTCTTGCGGCTGCCGGATAGCAGGCCCTTGGCGGTTTCGATGCGCAGTCGTTGCAGGTAATGCAGCGGTTTGTCGCCGGTGGCGGTCTGGAAACGCCGCATGAAATTGCGGATGCTCATGCCGTGTTCACGAGCCACGTCTTCGAAGCGGAATTTGTCGGCGAAGTGTTCTTCGAGCCAGTGCTGGATCTGCAGGATGATCACATCCTGGTGCAGCTTCTGACCGCCGAAACCGATTCGTCCTGGCGAGTAGCTGCGCTGCACTTCATAAAGAATGTCCCGCGCCACGGCCTGGGACACGTTGGCGCCGCAGAAGCGTTCGATCAGGTAAATGTAAAGGTCGCAGGCCGAGGTGGTGCCGCCAGCGCAGTACAGGTTGTCGGCGTCGGTCAGGTGCTTGTCCTGATTGAGCTGAACCCGTGGGAAGCGTTCGGCAAACGCATTGAAGAAGCGCCAGTAAGTGGTCGCTTCCTTGCCGTCGAGCAGCCCGGCCTCGGCCAGCCAGAACACCCCGGTGGCTTCGCCGCAGAGCACTGCGCCGCGAGCATGTTGCTGACGCAGCCAGGGCAGGACCTGTGGGTAACGTTGGCAAAGGGTGTCGAAATCGTCCCAGAAGGCTGGAAGGACAATGATGTCGGCGTTTTCCAGGCCGCCATCCACCGGCATGATCACATCGCTGAAGCTGTTCACCGGTTTGCCGTCGGGGCTGACCAGGCGGGTTTCGAACGCTGGCGTCAGGCCTTGGCCCAGTTGTTTGCCGTAACGCAGGCTGGCCAGGTGGAAGAAATCTTTGGCTTGCATGAGGGTAGAAGCGAAAACCCGGTCGATGGCCAGGATGCTGACGCGCCGCAAGGGCGTGGAGACTTGGTTAGACATAATTCAACTTTATTCTTATAGGGGAAAGTGGTCACCAGACGGCTGGATCGTCTTATTTTTTGTCTGATGTGTCCAGTGTCCTGTGTCGGATGCGAGGCATAGTCTCTGAGGGTCAATTCCGGCTAACAATAACGACAGGTGCCGCATGATCCCCAGAACCTTGTTCAGTTCCGAGCACGAACTTTTTCGCGACAGCGTGCGAACGTTCCTCGAAAAAGAGGCCGTGCCGCTCCATGGGCAATGGGAAAAACAAGGCTATATCGACCGCAAACTCTGGAACAAGGCAGGGGAGGCGGGGATGCTGTGTTCGCATCTGCCGGAAGAGTACGGCGGCCTGGGGGCGGACTTTCTCTACAGCGCGGTGGTGATCGAAGAGATCGGTCGTCTCGGTCTGACCGGTATCGGTTTTTCCCTGCATTCGGACATCGTCGCGCCTTACATCCTGCATTACGGTAGTGAAGCGCTGAAACACAAATACCTGCCGAAACTGGTGTCTGGCGAGATGGTCACGGCGATTGCCATGACCGAGCCGGGTGCCGGTTCCGACCTGCAAGGGGTGAAAACCACCGCGGTGCTCGATGGCGACGAGTATGTGATCAACGGTTCGAAGACGTTCATTACCAACGGCTTTCTCGCTGACCTGGTGATTGTCGTGGCCAAGACCGATCCGAAGGCTGGCGCGAAAGGCACCAGCCTGTTTCTGGTGGAAGCCAGCACCCCAGGCTTCGCCAAGGGCAAGCGCCTGGAAAAAGTCGGCATGAAGGCTCAGGACACCTCGGAACTGTTCTTTCAGGACGTTCGGGTGCCCAAGGAAAACCTGTTGGGGCAGGCCGGGATGGGCTTCGCGTACCTGATGCAGGAATTGCCTCAAGAGCGTCTTACCGTTGCCATCGGCGGGCTTGCTTCGGCTGAAGCTGCGTTGCAATGGACGCTGGAGTACACCCGCGAGCGCAAGGCATTCGGCAAGGCGATCGCCGACTTCCAGAACACCCGCTTCAAACTGGCGGAGATGGCGACCGAGATTCAGATCGGTCGGGTCTTCGTCGATCGCTGTCTGGAACTGCACCTGCAAGGCAAGCTCGACGTGCCGACCGCGGCGATGGCCAAGTACTGGGGCACTGACCTGCAATGCAAGGTGCTCGACGAGTGCGTGCAGTTGCATGGCGGTTACGGTTTCATGTGGGAATACCCGATCGCCCGGGCGTGGGCGGATGCGCGGGTGCAGCGGATTTATGCGGGGACCAATGAAATCATGAAGGAGATCATTGCGCGGTCGCTGTAATGCCGTGTGATTGTTAGACCGCCTTCGCGAGCAGGCTCGCTCCCACAGGTAACAGTGATCTCCTGTGGGAGCGAGCCTGCTCGCGAATAGATCTAAAGATTGATCAAGGTGCCGGGTTCGGATGATCCTTGTGGATCGCCTCAATCCCTTCCAGCACTTCATCCGACAACTTCAATTCGAAGCTCGCTAAATTGCTTTCAAGCTGCTCCATAGTGGTCGCGCCAATGATGTTGCTGGTCACAAATGGCTGCTGAGTGACAAATGCCAACGCCATTTGCGCCGGATCCAGGCCGTGTTCACGCGCCAGAGCCACATAACGACTGCACGCTGCTTCCGACTGCGGGTTGAAATAGCGGCTGAAGCGGCTGTAGAGGCTCAGGCGACCTTTAGGCGGACGCGCGCCACCTTCGTACTTGCCCGACAGGAAACCGAACGCCAGCGGCGAATAGGCGAGCAACCCGCACTGTTCGCGGATAGCGATTTCCGCCAGACCGACTTCGAAGCTGCGATTGAGCAGGTTGTACGGGTTCTGGATCGACACGGCGCGAGGCCAGCCACGGGCTTCGGCCAGGGCGAGGAAGCGCATGGTGCCCCATGGCGTTTCATTGGACAGGCCGATGTGGCGAATCTTGCCGGCCTTTACCTGCTCGTCCAGGGCTTCGAGGGTGTCCTCCAGTGGCGTGAGGTTGGCTTCGGTCTGGTGTTTGTAACCGAGCTGGCCGAAGAAGTTGGTGCTGCGCTCCGGCCAATGCAGCTGGTAGAGGTCGATGTAGTCGGTCTGCAAGCGCTTGAGGCTGGCGTCCACGGCTTCGGTGATGTGTTGGCGGTTGTGCCGCAGGTTTTTATCGCGGATGTAGTCGATGGTGTTGCCGGGGCCGGCGATCTTGCTGGCCAGGATCCAGTCGGTGCGATCACCGCGGCTTTTGAAGTAATTGCCGATGTAGCGCTCGGTGGTGGCGTAGGTTTCGGCCTTGGGCGGCACCGGGTACATCTCGGCAGTATCGATGAAATTGATCCCGGCGCTCTTGGCCCGTTCAATTTGGGCGAAGGCTTCAGCCTCGCTGTTTTGCTCGCCCCAGGTCATGGTGCCGAGGCAGATTGCACTCACGTTCAGATTGGTTCGGCCTAACTGGCGATAGTCCATCGGGTGCTCCTTGGGCAAAACAATCATAAAAGCAGGTTGAATTATTTTTCGCAATCTGCATAATTGCGCACCTCTTTCTGCAGTGGAAGTGATGCGCCGCCGCCGAAGAATCTTGCCGTTGAACGGACGCGCCGACCCGAGCCCCCGAAAGCGTCTGTATCCGGCTGCCTTTGACTTGTCAAAGTACGCACTATTCAGTAAGATCCGCCGTCTAATTTACAGGGCGGCCCCTGAGGCTATAAAGAATGAAAACTTTTACTGCTAAACCGGAAACAGTACAGCGCGACTGGTTTGTCGTCGACGCTGCAGGTCAGACCCTGGGTCGTCTGGCCACCGAAATCGCGAGCCGTCTGCGTGGCAAGCATAAAGCTGAGTACACTCCTCACGTTGACACCGGCGATTACATCGTCGTTATCAATGCCGAGCAGATTCGTGTAACCGGTGCTAAAACCACCGACAAAATCTACTACTCCCACTCCGGTTTCCCGGGCGGCATCAAGTCGATCAACTTCGAAAAGTTGATCGCTAAAGCCCCTGAGCGCGTGATCGAGACCGCGGTCAAAGGCATGCTGCCTAAGAACCCACTGGGTCGCGACATGTATCGTAAGCTGAAAGTCTATGCGGGCGCTGTACACCCTCATACTGCTCAGCAGCCCCAAGAACTGAAGTTTTAACGGAATAGTTCATTATGTCGGCGACTCAAAATTACGGCACTGGCCGTCGCAAGACCGCAACCGCACGCGTTTTCCTGCGTCCGGGTACTGGTAACATCTCCATCAACAACCGCACCCTGGAAAATTTCTTCGGCCGCGAAACTGCCCGCATGGTAGTTCGTCAGCCGCTGGAACTGACTGAGACTGTCGAGAAATTCGACATCTACGTCACCGTGATCGGTGGTGGTGTAAGTGGTCAAGCTGGCGCAATCCGCCACGGTATCACTCGCGCACTGATGCAGTATGACGAAACCCTGCGTGGCGCTCTGCGCAAAGCTGGCTTCGTTACTCGCGATGCACGTGAAGTTGAACGTAAGAAAGTTGGTCTGCGTAAAGCGCGTAAGCGTCCGCAGTACTCGAAGCGTTAATTCGCTTTTACGTTCAAAAAGAACGCCCAGTTTCCTCGCGAAGCTGGGCGTTTTTTTATGGGCGCGATTTATCAAAGAATTGCGCTGTGACAACTTGCCACAGCCGTAGAAGCCCTATACTGCAAGGCTTGGCAGTGGAGCCCCTCGGTAATTACCTTGTCAGAATTGGGGCTTTTCATTACCATTCGGCAAAATTTTTATAAGTTCAGATTTTTACTTAGTAGACGCCTGATTTAACAGGCCACAAAGCTGATGGGAGAGGACTGAATGAGCAATGACGGCGTGAATGCAGGCCGGCGTCGCTTCTTGGTAGCAGCCACATCCGTGGTGGGTGCTGCAGGAGCGGTGGGGGCTGCGGTCCCGTTCGTGGGGTCATGGTTTCCCAGTGCCAAGGCGAAAGCCGCAGGTGCACCGGTGAAGGTGAATGTCAGCAAAATCGAGCCAGGCCAGCAGATGATTGCTGAGTGGCGCGGCCAGCCAGTATTCATTGTTCGCCGAACCGCGGAAATCCTGGGGAATCTGAAAAAGATCGAGGGCCAGTTGTCTGACCCGACCTCCAAGAACTCGACACAACCGACCTACGTCGATCCAGAAACGCGTTCGATCAAGCCAGAGGTCCTGCTGCTGATCGGTATCTGCACGCACCTGGGTTGCTCGCCGACCTTCCGCCCCGAAGTGGCACCTGCTGATCTGGGCAAGGACTGGGTAGGTGGTTATTTCTGCCCTTGCCACGGTTCCCACTACGATCTGGCTGGCCGCGTCTACAAGTCGCAACCTGCGCCTTTGAACCTGCCAGTTCCCCCGCATTCCTATGAGACCGATGACATCATTGTCGTTGGCGTCGATACGGAGAAAGCGTGATGAGCAAGTTCATGGATTGGGTTGATGCGCGCTTTCCCGCGACCAAAATGTGGGAAGACCATCTCAGCAAGTACTACGCCCCGAAGAACTTCAACTTCTTCTATTTCTTTGGTTCCCTCGCACTGCTCGTTCTGGTCAACCAGATCGTTACCGGTGTCTGGCTGACCATGAGCTACACCCCGTCGGCGGAAGAGGCGTTTGCTTCCGTCGAATACATCATGCGCGACGTCGAGTACGGCTCGATCCTGCGTCTGCTGCACTCCACCGGCGCCTCGGCGTTCTTCATCGTGGTCTATCTGCACATGTTCCGTGGCTTGCTCTACGGTTCGTACCAGAAGCCGCGTGAGCTGGTGTGGGTCTTCGGCATGCTGATCTATCTGGCGCTGATGGCTGAAGCCTTCATGGGTTACCTGCTGCCGTGGGGTCAGATGTCCTACTGGGGTGCCCAGGTGATCATCTCGCTGTTCGGTGCGATCCCGGTCATCGGCAACGACCTGACTCAGTGGATCCGTGGTGACTACCTGATTTCCGGTATCACCCTGAACCGCTTCTTCGCCCTGCACGTTGTTGCCTTGCCGATCGTGATCCTCGGTCTGGTGGTGCTGCACGTTCTGGCGCTGCACGAAGTCGGTTCGAACAACCCGGACGGCGTGGACATCAAGAAATTCAAAGACGAAAACGGCGTACCGCTGGACGGCATTGCCTTCCACCCGTACTACACCGTGAAAGATATCGTCGGCGTGGTGGTGTTCCTGTTCATCTTCTGTTCGATCGTGTTCTTCTTCCCGGAAATGGGTGGTTATTTCCTCGAGAAGCCGAACTTTGAAGTGGCGAACGCCTTCAAGACGCCAGAACACATTGCTCCGGTCTGGTACTTCACGCCGTTCTACGCAATTCTGCGGGCGATTCCAGACAAACTCCTGGGCGTTATCGCCATGGGTGCGGCCATCGCTGTGCTGTTCGTCCTGCCATGGCTCGATCGTAGTCCGGTCAAGTCGATGCGCTACAAAGGATGGCTGAGCAAGATCTGGCTCTGGGTGTTCTGCATCTCATTCGTGATCCTGGGCGTGCTGGGCGTACTGGCCCCAACCCCTGAGCGGACGTTGCTGTCGCAGATATGTACCTTCCTGTACTTCGCCTACTTCATTCTGATGCCGTTCTACACCAGGCTCGAGAAGACCAAACCGGTTCCGGAAAGGGTGACTGGCTGATGAAAAAGCTATTTGCTGTACTGATTCTTGCTGCTTTGCCTGTGCTGTCCTTCGCGGCCGAACATGGTGGTCCTGAGCTCGAAAAGGTCAACATCGACGTTTCCGACAAGGCTGCCATGCAGGATGGCGCGCGTACATTCGCCAACTACTGCATGGGCTGTCACAGCGCCAAGTTCCAGCGTTACGAGCGTGTTGCCGATGACTTGGGCATTCCGCACGACCTGATGCTCTCGAAGCTGATGTTCACCGGCGCCAAGATCGGCGACCACATGAGCATCGGCATGCAGCCGGCTGACGCCAAGACCTGGTTCGGTGCGGCGCCGCCCGACCTGACCCTGGTCGCCCGCGTTCGTGGCACTGACTGGCTCTACGGTTACCTGAAATCTTTCTACGAAGACCCGTCGCGTCCTTGGGGCGTGAACAACAAGGTATTCCCGAACGTCGGGATGCCTAACGTTCTGGTCGGCCTGCAGGGTCGTCAGGTGGTAGGCTGTAAACAAGTTCAAATCGTCGAAGACGGCAAGAAGCAATACGATCCGCTGACCGGCACGGCTTTGACGCATGAAGCCTGCGACCAGCTGACCATACTGCCGAAAACCGGCACGCTGAACGAAGAGCAGTTCGACGAGAAGGTCAAGAATCTGGTGACCTTCCTGGCCTACTCGGCCAACCCGGTGAAGCTGCAGCATCAGCGCATCGGTACCTATGTGTTGCTGTACCTGGCGTTCTTCTTCGTATTCGCATACTTGCTCAAACGTGAATACTGGAAAGACGTCCATTGATAATGCTGTAAAATTGCTGTCAATCGCGCGCGCCCAAGGGCGTCTCTGAAGGTGTAACGAGCCTGGTGATCCAGGCGTTACGGGAGGCGCCCTCTGGGCGCGTGCGTTTTTCCGTTTCCGATAATTTCAACAAGCGAGGAGGACCGCCATGGGCGTGACCAATCGGTTGGCCTGTTACTCCGACCCCGCCGACCACTATTCCCACCGAGTGCGTATCGTACTTGCAGAGAAGGGTGTCAGCGCCGAGATCATTTACGTGGAAGCTGGTCGCCAGCCGCCTAAACTGATTGAGGTGAACCCTTACGGAAGTCTGCCCACCCTGGTCGATCGTGACCTCGCGTTGTGGGAGTCGACCGTGGTGATGGAATATCTGGATGAGCGTTATCCGCACCCGCCTCTACTGCCGGTTTATCCAGTGGCGCGTGCCAACAGCCGTCTGCTGATTCATCGTATTCAGCGTGACTGGTGTGGCCTGGTGGATCTGATTCTGGATTCCCGGTCCAAGGAAGCAGCCCGTGTCGTGGCTCGTAAGGAGCTGCGCGAAAGCCTGACTGGCGTGTCGCCGTTGTTCGCCGACAAGCCGTTTTTCCTCAGTGAGGAACAAAGTCTGGTGGATTGCTGCCTATTGCCAATACTCTGGCGATTGCCGATTTTGGGTATTGAACTGCCGCGGCCTGCCAAGCCGCTGCTTGATTACATGGAGCGCTCGTTTGCGCGTGAGGCTTTCCAGGCGAGTCTGTCTGGTGTCGAACGCGATATGCGCTAAGGCTTAAGGAGCCGCTATGAACTCCAGTCGACCTTATCTGGTCCGCGCGCTCTACGAGTGGATTGTGGACAACGATTGCACCCCGCACATGCTGGTCAACTCCGAGTATCCGTCGGTGCAGGTGCCTCAGGGTTTTGCCAGTGACGGACAGATTGTCCTGAACGTATCGCCGGCAGCTGTGCGTCATCTGCACATGGACAACGAAGCGGTCAGCTTCGAAGGGCGCTTCGGTGGCGTGCCGCACACCCTGTACGTGCCTATCGCATCGATCCTGGGCATTTACGCCCGGGAGAACGGTCAGGGCATGGTGTTCGATCTGGAATCGCCTATGGAAGACGAGGAAGAGATCGAGCCGGATGACGATATTCCGCCACCCGACAGTGAGCCGCCGCGTCCCAGCGGTCGACCCAGTTTGAAAGTGGTGAAGTAATAAAAAAGGCGATCCGGATGGATCGCCTTTTTTATTGCGTAGGAGCTGCCGAAGGCTGCGATCTTTTGATGGTGCTTTTAAAGATCAAAAGATCGCAGCCTCGTTTCACTCGGCAGCTCCTACAGGTCGATGGCGATCCAAGGATGCCACCAGTAAGCAAGTATCAGTCGATGTACTCAAACAGCTTCACGATTTTCTGCACCCCGGAAACGCCCTGCACCAAATTGGTGGCTTGGGCAGCTTCCTGCTTGGTCAGCAGGCCCAGGAGGTAGACGATACCGTTCTCGGTGACAACCTTGATGCGCGAGCCCGGAATGTTCGGGTCGGTGAGCATCTGGGTCTTGATCTTGGAGGTCAGCCAGGTGTCGTTCTGGCGGGCAAGGAAGCCGGAAGGTGGCAGGACTTGCAGTTCATTGTGGACTGTCTTCACGCGCTGAACAGCCGCAGCAGCCTGTTCGGCCTTGGCCTTGAGGTCTGCGCGCGGGGTTTGCCCGGCAAGCAGCACGACGCCATTGAAGCTGGTGACGACGATGTGCGAGTCGTTATCCAGGGCTGGATCGGCCTTGGCAATGTTCACGCCGACCTTGGTGTCGATCAGAGAGTCGTCGATCTTACTGCCGAAGGTGCGGGTGCCGCGGTCATCTTCAATCGGTGCTTCACGGCTGGCGTTAACCACCGAGGTGCAGCCGCTGATGCCGAGGCACAGGGTCAAGGCCAGAAGGCCTAGGCGATTAGGGGTCATTCTTCACTCCCGAACAGTTGGCTGTCGATCAAATCGCAAAGGCAATGGATCGTCAGCAGGTGGACTTCCTGAATACGTGCGGTGACGTTGGCCGGTACGCGAATCTCGACGTCCTCGGGCAATAGCAACGACGCCATGCCGCCGCCATCGCGACCGGTCAATGCTACGACAATCATTTCGCGATCATGTGCGGCCTGGATCGCTTGAATAATGTTCGCCGAGTTGCCGCTGGTGGAAATCGCCAGCAATACGTCACCCGGCTGGCCGAGGGCGCGAATCTGTTTGGAGAAGATTTCGTTGTAGCTGTAGTCGTTGGCGATCGAGGTGATCGTCGAGCTGTCGGTGGTCAGCGCAATCGCTGGCAGACTAGGACGCTCGCGCTCGAAGCGGTTGAGCAGCTCGGACGAGAAGTGCTGGGCATCACCGGCAGAGCCGCCGTTGCCGCAGGACAACATTTTACCTTCGTTGAGCAGGGCGTTGACCATCACCTGGCTGGCTTGCTCGATGTGCGGTGCAAGTACGTCCATCGCCATTTGCTTGGTATCGATACTGGCCTGAAAAAGCTGGCGAATTCGGGATTGCATGTCCATCTGTGTGACCTTAATTAGCGCGGCTACTCGGCACATGAATGTGCAGCCCGCAAAGCAAAGAGCAAAAGTGTTGGGTGAAAGTGTCCGGTTCGGGGCGCACGCAATCAGCTGTCGAAGGCATTCTGCAACCAGTTCAACTGATCGAGGTTGCTGTCGATGGCAACCACGTCGAAACGGCAAGGGGAATTGGCCCAACGCGACTCGCGCTGAAGAAAATACTGCGCGGCAACTATCAGTTTCTGCCGTTTGCGCTCATCGATGCTACCGAGCGCGCCACCCCATTGAGTGTTTTTTCTGTAGCGGACTTCAACGAATACTACTGTATCGCCATCAAGCATGACCAGATCAAGCTCGCCGCGTTTACACAACCAGTTCTGCGCCAGCAGGCGCAGACCCTGTTGTTGAAGATGCTCGAGCGCATGGCGCTCGGCATCTTTACCGCTTTGCTGGCGTGATCCGTCGGGCATCAGCGCGGGGTGTCCGGCAGGCGTTGAACCTGACCGCTGACGAACTGTGCCCACGGCAACTGGCGGACCACACGTTGGTTCTGAGTCATGCCCAGGCTGCCCGATTGACCTTCGATGCGGCTGTCCGGCAGAGCCTTGAGTTGCCCCAGGCGTGGTGCCAGGCGATAGGCATCAACACCCATCGCGTACAGACGGCCCAGGCTGCCAGCAGCTTGTGGCCATTGAGCGGTAACCTGTTTGCGCAGTGGATCGTTGGCCTCCAGCAACCATGGGGTTTCGCAGAAGCGAATGCCGTTCATGTCGTTGTACTGGTTCACATCGCCGCTGGCGCTGAACACGTGGGAGGTGGCATAAACAGGCACGTCGCCGGCGTACTGGAAGTTCAGGGTCGGCTTGATCTGCTGGGCTTGCTGAGGCGTTGCAGCCAGGAAGATGAACTCGATGTCCTGACGACGCGAAGGCTGGGCGGCTACCTGTCCGCCAACGGTGCTTTGCAGGCTCTTGGCGCGACCTTCACTCTGACGCAACTGGAACATGTCGGCAATCTGCTGGGCCAGTTGAACCGGTTGGTCGACGCGTTCGGTGGCGACGATGCTGCCACCGTTAGCCTGCCAATCCTGGCTGAATGCTCTCAAGACGCGATCGCCCCATTCGCCTTTCGGCACCATGATGGCTGCGCGATGCAGGCCATCGGCGCGAGCACGGCGGGACACTTCGCGGGCTTCGTCTTCAGCGGCAAGGCCGAACTGGAACAGTTGGGCCGGACCTTGTTCGCCTTCGCTGTAATTCAGCGCCAGGGTGGTGATCGGCAGTTGCGGGCGAGCACTGAGCTGTTTGACCAGCGGTTTTTCCAGCGGACCAACCACCAGTTGCACGCCATCGGCCTGCGCCTTGCGGTAGAACTCGTCCATCGAGGTCAGTTTCGAGCTGTCATAGAACTCGATGGCTGGCGGCTTCTGCCCGGCTTGTTGGGCCTGGTAGTGAGCAGCCATGAAACCTTCGCGCAGTGCTTTTCCGACCGACGCCAGCGGGCCGTCTTGTGGCAGCAGCAGGGCGATTTTGCTCAGGGGCTGGCTGGCCAGTTCCTTGAGTTTGGTCAGTGGCAGCGGCAATTGAATGGCTGCCGGGTGCTTTGGATTCTGTGCGCGCCAGTTGTCGATCGCGGCTTGCTGCTGTTCCAGGGTGCCGGCAGTTTTCACCGCCTGTGCCAGGCCCATCCAGCCGCCGAGGTCATCGGTGGTGTTTGGCTGCAATTGGTCGGTCGGCAGCGAGGCGATCAGGGTCCAGATCGCTTCGTGGTTTTTGCTCGCGGCTTCACCTTCAAGCATTGGCGCGACGAAGATACGCTCCCGTGCGGCGGCCAGCGTCTGGCCATCGGCTTCAAGGGCGCGGGCATGCACAGTGCCGGTGCGAACCTGTTGCTCAACCGGCAGTTCACTCAGGCGTTGCAGGCTCGGATGGCTCAAGGCTGTCAGCGCCGCTTTGGGCTGATTGCGAACCATGGCCAGCTCAGCCGCCAGGGTACTGGCGAAAACCTGTTGGCCAGGCTTGAGTGTTTCGACGGGGACTTGTTGCAGGATTTGCGCGGACTGGCCGGCATTCCCCTGACGATAGGCCAGGTCTGCCGCGCTCAGGCGCAACAGGGAGGCTTTTTCCGGGTCTTTGCTTTGAGCGGCCTGCGCGAGCAGTTGCTCGATACTGGCATCCGGGGTCCGTGGAAGTTCGCCAAGGCTGGAGGAGGGCGAGCTGGCGCAAGCCGCCAGCAAGGCAGCAAGGCAGAGGGCAGTGAACAGCCGCAGGCAAGCGATCATGTAGTGTTCCTGATACTCGATCAAATTAGCGTGGAATTGTACCCAAGCACTGGCCGGGGCGCGATGTTACTGGTGTGAATCGATCAATTTAGCTCGTGCAAATGTTGCGGCACTGCACAAAAGGCTGCAAAACCGAGGGTTGCTTGCGCGTATCGCGAACGTCACGACGCGCTACAATGACGGCTTTTACCGATCATGAGGTGTGCGCTTTGACTGCTCCAGGTGCTTTGAATTCCGCTGCTGGCTCGCTTTATGTGGTGGCGACGCCCATCGGCAACCTGGACGACATCAGTGCGCGTGCGCTGAAGATCCTGCGCGAGGTCGCCCTGATCGCCGCCGAAGATACCCGTCACTCCCAGCGATTGATGCAGCATTTCGGCATTCCTACGCCGCTGGCGGCCTGCCATGAACACAATGAGCGGGATGAAGGTAGCCGCTTTATCACTCGTTTGCTTGCCGGCGACGATGTGGCGCTGATCTCCGATGCCGGCACACCGTTGATTTCCGATCCGGGTTATCACCTCGTGCGTCAGGCTCGTGCTGCGGGTATCAATGTGGTGCCGGTTCCGGGCGCCTGCGCGTTGATCGCAGCGTTGTCGGCGGCGGGGTTGCCGTCGGACCGTTTTATCTTCGAAGGTTTTTTGCCGGCCAAGGCTGTCGGTCGACGCGCCCGTCTGGAACTCGTTAAGGAAGAACCGCGCACGCTGATTTTCTATGAAGCACCGCACCGCATCCTCGAATGCCTGCAAGACATGGAGCTGGTATTCGGTGCCGAGCGTCCGGCGTTGCTGGCGCGCGAGCTGACCAAGACTTTCGAAACCCTTAAAGGCTTGCCACTGGCTGAGTTGCGCGAGTTCGTCGAGTCAGACAGTAATCAGCAGCGCGGCGAGTGCGTGGTGTTGGTGGCAGGTTGGTCTGCCCCCGAGACCGAGGACGCCGTCAGCAGTGAAGCGATGCGCATTCTGAATCTGTTGCTTGAAGAAATGCCGCTCAAGCGAGCCGCAGCGTTGGCGGCGCAAATTACCGGCGAGCGCAAGAATGTGCTCTATCAGGTCGCGCTGGATAAACAGAAGGGCGAGTAAAAACCGACGTGCAGGCGTAGCCCAAGGCGTTTAGCGCTTGTCCTTCGGCCACTCTGCCGTTAATCTTCGCGGCGGAGAGTCGATCGGACAGTCGCTGCCCTCTATGAAAATTAGGGGGGGGAGGAAAGTCCGGGCTCCATAGGGCGAAGTGCCAGGTAATGCCTGGGAGGCGTGAGCCTACGGAAAGTGCCACAGAAAATAACCGCCTAAGCGCTTCGGCGCCGGTAAGGGTGAAAAGGTGCGGTAAGAGCGCACCGCACGTCTGGCAACAGTTCGTGGCTAGGTAAACCCCACTTGGAGCAAGACCAAATAGGGTCCCAAGGCGTGGCCCGCGCTGGGACCGGGTAGGTTGCTAAAGATGTCCAGTGATGGCCATCGTAGACGAATGACTGTTCAAGACAGAACCCGGCTTACAGATCGACTCTCCACCTTTTTCCCCTTCCCTGCTTTAATCATTGAGCAGGGCGCCTGTAGTAGCCATTTCCCTCCTTACCGAATCAACAGCAGAAGCCCTTTCCTAATACCGAAAAAATCTTACTCTTAACAAATTACTTTAACTTTCGAACGCAGCCTTCAGTGCTGATTCAAGTTATTGGGCAGGATGACACGTCAGATTCTCGCTACCCCTCCTTTTGCACTCCTAAATCTCAGTTCTGTAAGGCTTTTCCTTTAATCCGCGCCTTGACGGTGCGGTGGCCGCATTCCTATAGTGTGCGCAAGTGGCGGAAAGTGGCATGAAGTGGGTTTTTTGAGCTCAAAACGCTAATATTTGGAGAAACGCTGACGTGTTTCGCGGAGCTAACGCTATCAGTCTCGACGCAAAGGGCCGTCTCGCGATGCCGAGCCGGTACCGTGACGAGCTCGTTTCGCGTAGTTCCGGTCAGTTAATCGTCACAATTGATGCCGTTGATCCATGTTTGTGTGTTTACCCCCTCGATGAGTGGGAAATTATTGAAACCAAACTGCGCGCACTGCCTTCGCTTCGCGAAGAGAACCGCCGCCTGCAACGTTTACTGATTGGTAATGCCGTCGACCTCGAGCTCGATGGCAGTGGTCGTTTTCTGGTTCCGCCGCGTCTTCGTGAATATGCCAAGTTGGATAAGCGCGCGATGTTGGTAGGCCAACTGAACAAGTTCCAATTATGGGACGAGGATGCCTGGGATGCGGTTTCTGCCGCTGACCTGGCTGCTATTCAACAACCGGGCGCGATGCCTGATGAACTGCGTGATTTGATCCTGTGACTATTGATAGCGGCTTTAACCACATCACCGTACTGCTTGACGAAGCCGTAGAGGCTCTCGCCGTACGTCCTGATGGCTGCTATCTGGACGGTACGTTCGGGCGCGGCGGGCACAGTCGGTTGATCTTGAGCCAGCTAGGCCCGGATGGTCGGGTGCTCGGATTCGATAAAGATCCTCAAGCGATTGCCACCGGGCAAACGCTAGCGGCCGAAGACGGCCGCTTTGTCGTTGTACAGCGCAGCTTTGCCGAGCTCGGTTCGGAAGTCGCCGAACGTGGTCTGGCCGGCAAGGTCAGCGGTGTTTTGCTCGACTTGGGCGTGTCTTCGCCGCAGCTCGACGACCCTGAACGCGGCTTCAGTTTCCTCAATGATGGCCCGCTGGACATGCGCATGGACCCGTCTCGCGGGATCAGTGCTGCCGAATTCGTCAACACCGCCCCGGTGGAAGAAATCGCCCGGGTGTTCAAGCAATACGGCGAAGAACGTTTCTCCGGCCGGATGGCCCGTGCCGTGGCCGAGCGTCGCGACATCAAGCCGTTCGAGCGCACTGCCGATCTGGCTGAAGTCCTGAAAGTCGCCAACCCTGCATGGGAAAAGGGCAAAAACCCGGCGACCCGTGCGTTCCAGGGCTTGCGAATTCACGTCAACAACGAACTGGGTGATCTGGAAGCCGGCCTCGAAGCCGCACTGGAATGCCTGGAAGTCGGTGGCCGCCTGGTGGTCATCAGCTTCCACTCGCTGGAAGACCGCATCGTCAAACTGTTCATGCGCAAACTGGTGAAAGGCGAAGCCGACAACTTGCCGCGCAACCTGCCGGTACGTCACGTCGCCTTCGAACCAATAATCAAAATCCATGGCAAAGCACAGTCCGCCTCCGAGGCCGAACTAAAAGCCAACCCACGTTCCCGTAGCGCCGTCATGCGCGTCGCGGAGAAGCTGCGGTGAGCAAGCTTTTCGCCAAGCCACTTCCCGGCGGAAGCTTTTTCATGTTTCTGCTGTTTATTGGCGTGCTCGTGTCGGCTATCGGCGTTTCCTACAGCGCCCACTGGAACCGTCAACTGCTGAACTCCCTGTACAACGAGTTGAGCGTGCGCGACAAGGCGCAAGCGGAGTGGGGCCGTTTGATTCTCGAACAGAGCACCTGGACCGCCCACAGCCGTATCGAAGTCCTGGCGACCGAGCAACTGAAGATGCGCATTCCTGGCGCAGCTGAAGTGCAGATGGTGGCGCCATGATGAAACTCGAGGGCGCACTCTTTCCATGGCGGTTCCGCCTGGTGCTGGGTTTGCTCGGCGTCATGGTCGTGGCTATTTGCTGGCGCATCATCGACCTGCAAGTCGTCGACCGTGCCTTTCTTAAAGGTCAGGGCGATGCGCGCAGCGTTCGTCATATCCCGATTCCGGCTCACCGTGGTCTGATCACCGACCGTAACGGCGAGCCTTTGGCCGTGAGTACCCCAGTCACCACCCTTTGGGCCAATGCCAAGGAAATGCAAACGGCGAAAGAGAAGTGGCCTGCACTGGCGGCTGCCTTGGGGCAGGACCCGAAAGCCCTGGCCGAACGTCTCGAGGCTCAAGCCAATAAAGAATTCATCTACCTGGTGCGTGGGCTGACCCCCGAGCAGGGCCAGTCCGTGCTCGATCTGAAAGTGCCGGGCGTTTATGGCATCGAAGAATTTCGGCGTTTCTACCCGGCCGGTGAAGTCACTGCCCATATGGTCGGTTTTACCGACATCGATGACCACGGTCGTGAAGGCGTCGAGCTGGCCTACGACGAATGGCTGGCCGGGGTCCCCGGCAAGCGACAGGTGATCAAGGATCGGCGTGGCCGACTTATCAAGGATGTTCAGGTCACCAAAAACGCCAAGGCCGGAAAGCCCTTGGCGTTGTCCATTGACCTGCGTCTGCAATACCTGGCCAACCGTGAGCTGCGTAACGCGATCATCGAGAACGGCGCCAAGGCCGGCAGCCTGGTGATCATGGACGTGAAGAGCGGCGAGATCCTCGCCATGGTCAACCAGCCGACCTACAACCCGAACAACCGTCGCAACCTGCAACCGGCGATGATGCGTAACCGCGCGATGATCGATGTGTTCGAGCCTGGCTCGACGATGAAAGCGATCTCGATGAGCGCTGCGATTGAAACCGGACGCTGGAAGCCGAGCGATACCGTCGAGGTATACCCGGGTACCTTGCAGATTGGTAAATACACGATCAAGGACGTCTCCAAGTCTGAGGGGCCGGTGCTCGACCTGACCGGCATTCTGATCAACTCCAGTAACGTCGGCATGAGTAAGGTCGCTTTCGATATCGGCGGCGAAACGATTTTCCGTCTGGCACAGAAAGTCGGCCTCGGCCAGGACACCGGCCTGGGCTTCCCGGGCGAGCGCGTCGGCAACCTGCCGAATTACCGCGAATGGCGCAAGGCTGAAACCGCAACGCTGTCCTACGGCTACGGTATTTCCGTGACTGCGATCCAGTTGGTCCACGCCTTCTCGGCCCTGGCCAACAACGGTCGCCTCGCGCCGCTGACCTTGATCAAAACCGACAAGCCAGCGCAAACCACACAGGTATTGCCGGAAGCGGTCGCGAAAACCATGCAAGGCATGCTCACACAAGTGATCGAAGCCCCACGCGGTGTATTCCGCGCGCAGGTGCCGGCGTATCACGTGGCAGGCAAGTCGGGTACGGCGCGCAAGACGTCGGTGGGCGCCAAAGGTTACGCCGAGAATTCCTACCGCTCGCTGTTCGCCGGCTTCGGCCCGATGAACGATCCGCGCTACGCAATCGTGGTGGTGATCGATGAGCCGACCAAAGCCGGTTACTTCGGCGGTCTGGTTTCGGCCCCGGTGTTCAGCAAAGTGATGTCCGGGACCTTGCGCCTGATGAACATCACCCCGGACAACCTGCCACCTACTCAACAAGCGAACGCAGCACCGGTCGTTCCGCTGAAAGCCAATGGAGGGCGCGGCTGATGTCTCTGAGTCTGAACAAGATTTTCGCCCACGCCGGCCGCGATCTGTTGATCCGCGAACTGACCCTGGACAGCCGCAACGTGCGGGCTGGCGATCTGTTTCTCGCCGTCCCTGGCGGCAAGTTCGACGGCCGCGCGCACATTGCCGACGCTCTGCAACGCGGCGCTGCTGCTGTGGCGTATGAAGTCGAAGGCGCGACCGTATTGCCGATTACCGATGTTCCGCTGATTCCAGTCAAAGGCCTGGCGGCGCAGCTGTCGGACATCGCCGGGCGTTTTTACGGTGACCCTAGTCGTCACTTGAACCTGATCGGCGTGACCGGCACCAACGGCAAAACCAGCGTGACGCAGTTGGTTGCGCAAGCCTTGGATTTGCTCGGCCAGCACTGCGGCATCGTCGGCACGTTGGGCACCGGTTTTTACGGCGCGCTCGAAAGCGGCTTGCACACCACGCCGAACCCGATTGCCGTGCAAGCAACCCTCGCCGACCTGAAAAAGGCGGGCGCCAAAGCCGTCGCCATGGAAGTTTCTTCCCACGGTCTGGATCAGGGCCGCGTGACCGCATTGGCGTTCGATGTGGCGGTGATGACCAACCTGTCCCGCGATCACCTGGATTACCACGGCACCATGCAAGCCTACGGTGAAGCCAAGGCCAAGCTGTTTGCCTGGAACGATTTGAAGTGCCGGGTGATTAACCTCGACGACGAATTCGGCCGCGAACTGGCAGCCGATAAACGCGAGTCGCGCTTGATCACCTACAGCCTGGAAGACTCCAGTGCCTACCTTTATTGCCGTGAAGCGCAGTTCGATGACGAAGGCGTGCGCGCCACGTTAGTCACGCCGCAGGGTGAGCATCACTTGCGCAGCACCTTGCTCGGTCGTTTCAACCTGAGCAACGTGCTGGCCGCAGTCGGCGCCTTGCTCGGTCTGGACTACGCGCTGGACGAAATTCTCAAGGTCTTGCCGAAACTCGAAGGTCCGGCCGGACGCATGCAGCGACTCGGCGGCGGTACTCAGCCGCTGGTGGTGGTCGATTACGCCCACACACCGGATGCGCTGGAAAAAGTCTTGATGGCCCTGCGTCCTCACGCCAAAGGCCGTTTGCTGTGCCTGTTCGGTTGTGGTGGTGATCGCGATCGCGGCAAGCGTCCGCTCATGGCTGAGGTGGTCGAGCGTCTGGCTGACGGCGTGCTGGTGACCGATGACAACCCGCGCACCGAAGACCCGGCAGTGATCTTCGACGACATCCGCACCGGTTTTACCGCTGTGGATAAAGTCACCTTCGTCGCTGGCCGTGGCCAGGCGATTGCCCAATTGATCGCCAGCGCTTCGGCGGATGACGTGATTGTCCTGGCCGGTAAAGGTCACGAGGACTATCAGGAAATCAACGGCCAGCGTCACGCCTTCTCCGATCTGGTCGAGGCCGATCACGCCTTGACCGCGTGGGAGGTGGCCCATGCTTAAAGCCCTGAAACTGAGCGAACTGACCGGCGCGCTGAATGCCCGCTTGGTCACTGCCGATGCCAGCTTCGACGGCGTCAGCATCGACAGTCGCGCGATCAAACCAGGCCAACTCTTTATCGCCCTGACCGGCCCGCGTTTCGATGGTCACGACTATCTCAATGACGTAGCGGCAAAAGGCGCCGTAGCGGCGTTGGTCGAGCGCGAAGTCGCCGACAGCACACTGCCGCAGTTGCTGGTGAAAGATACTCGTCAGGCGCTGGGGCAACTCGGCGCGTTGAACCGTGCGGCTTACACCCATCCCGTTGCGGCCATCACCGGTTCCAGCGGCAAGACCACGGTCAAGGAAATGCTCGCCAGCATCCTGCGCACGCGCGGTCCGGTGCTGGCGACCCGTGGCAACCTGAACAATGACCTCGGCGTTCCGCTGACCCTGCTCGAGCTCGCACCGGAACATACCGCAGCGGTGATCGAACTGGGTGCTTCGCGTCTCGGCGAAATTGCCTACACCGTCGACATGACCAAGCCTCATGTGGCCGTGCTCAACAACGCCGGGACCGCCCACGTCGGCGAGTTCGGCGGACCGGAAAAAATCGTTGAAGCCAAGGGCGAGATTATTGAAGGGCTAGATGCCGATGGCGTCGCCGTTCTCAATCTGGACGACAAGGCGTTCGATATCTGGAAGACCCGCGCTGCCGGTCGCAAAGTGCTGACCTTCGCCTTGAGCAATGTCAGTGCCGATTTCTACGCCAGCGATCTGGACCGTGACGCTCGCGGTTGCCCGGCGTTCAACCTGCACAGTCCTGAAGGTGTGGAGCGCGTTCAACTGAACCTGCTCGGCACCCATAACGTTGCCAATGCCATGGCCGCCGCCGCCGCCGCCCATGCGCTGGGCGTGTCGCTGTTCGGCATCGCCACCGGTCTGGGCGCGGTGCAACCGGTCAAGGGCCGCACCGTCGCACAACTGGCCAGCAATGGCATGCGCGTGATCGATGACACGTACAACGCGAACCCCACCTCCATGTGCGCCGCCGTTGATATACTCGCCGGCTTTTCCGGCCGCACCGTTCTGGTGCTCGGAGATATCGGCGAGTTGGGCGATTGGGCGGAGCAGGGGCACCGCGATGTGGGCGAGTACGCCCGCGGCAAGGTTTCCGCGCTTTACGCTGTCGGGCCAATGATGGCTCACGCCGTAAACGCTTTCGGTCCACAGGCCTTTCACTTCAGCACTCAGGCTGAACTGATCAAGGCCCTGGGCGCCGAGCAAGACACAAACACCACCATTTTGATCAAGGGCTCACGCAGCGCTGCGATGGAAAACATCGTCGCCGCTTTGTGCGGGACCAGCCTGGAGAAACATTAATGCTGCTGCTGCTAGCGGAGTATCTGCAACAGTTCTACAAAGGCTTCGCGGTCTTTCAGTACCTGACCCTGCGCGGGATTCTCGGTGTGCTGACCGCGTTGGTTTTGTCGCTGTGCTATGGCCCGTGGATGATCCGCACTTTACAGAACCGTCAGATCGGTCAATCCGTTCGCAACGACGGTCCACAATCGCACCTGTCCAAGTCCGGCACCCCGACCATGGGCGGCGCGCTGATTCTGTCGTCCATCGGCGTCAGCACGTTGCTTTGGGCTGACCTGACCAACCGTTACGTGTGGACCGTGCTGCTGGTGACTTTGCTGTTCGGCGCGATCGGCTGGGTCGACGATTACCGCAAAGTGATCGAGAAGAACTCCCGTGGCTTGCCGAGTCGCTGGAAATACTTCTGGCAATCGGTGTTCGGCCTCGGTGCAGCGATCTTCCTTTATAAGACCGCAGCGACGCCGGTGGAAACCACCCTGATCCTGCCGATGCTTAAGGACCACAGCATTGCGCTGGGTGCAGGTTTCATCGTCCTGACTTACTTCGTGATCGTCGGTTCGAGCAACGCGGTCAACCTGACCGACGGCCTCGACGGTCTGGCGATCATGCCCACCGTAATGGTTGGCGGCGGGTTGGGCATTTTCTGCTACCTGTCGGGTAACGTGAAATTCGCTGAATACCTGCTGATTCCGTATGTGCCGGGCGCAGGCGAATTGATTGTGTTCTGCGGCGCCTTGATCGGCGCGGGCCTCGGGTTTCTCTGGTTCAACACGTATCCGGCTCAGGTGTTCATGGGCGACGTCGGCGCACTGGCGCTGGGCGCGGCACTGGGCACCATCGCGGTAATCGTCCGTCAGGAAATCGTCCTGTTCATCATGGGCGGCGTGTTCGTGATGGAGACCCTGTCAGTCGTCATTCAGGTTGCTTCCTTTAAGCTCACCGGTCGCCGTGTGTTCCGCATGGCACCGATTCACCACCACTTTGAACTCAAGGGCTGGCCCGAGCCACGCGTGATCGTCCGTTTCTGGATCATCACCGTGATTCTCGTGCTGGTTGGCCTTGCCACCCTGAAGCTGAGGTAGAACGAGTGTCTCTGATCGCTTCTGACCACTTCCGCATCGTTGTCGGCCTCGGCAAGAGCGGCATGTCCCTGGTTCGCTTCCTGGCGAACCGGGGCACGTCGTTTGCTGTTGCCGATACGCGGGAAAATCCACCGGAACTGGCCACGCTCAAGCGTGACTATCCGCACGTGGAAGTGCGTTGTGGCGAGCTGGACGTCGAATTCCTGTGCCGCGCCGACGAGCTCTACGTGAGCCCCGGCCTGGCGTTGGCGACCCCGGCCCTGCAGGCTGCCGCCGCCCGTGGCGTGAAATTGTCCGGTGACATCGAGCTGTTCGCGCGTAACGCGAAGGCGCCGATCGTTGCCATCAGCGGTTCCAATGCGAAAAGCACCGTCACCACGCTGGTGGGCGAGATGGCTGCAGCGGCCGGCAAGCGTGTCGCTGTCGGTGGCAACCTCGGTACGCCGGCGCTGGATTTGCTCAGCGACGACGTCGACCTGTACGTGATGGAACTGTCGAGCTTCCAGCTCGAAACCACCGATCAACTCAACGCCGAAGTGGCGACCGTGCTCAACGTCAGCGAAGACCACATGGACCGCTACAGCGGTCTGCCGGCTTATCACCTGGCCAAGCACCGGATCTTCCGGGGTGCCAAGCAGTTTGTGGTCAACCGTCAGGATGCCCTCAGCCGTCCGCTGATTGGCGAGGGTCAGCCATGCTGGACCTTCGGTTTGAGCAAACCTGATTTCAAGGCATTCGGTATCCGTGAAGAAGACGGCGAGAAGTACCTGGCCTTCGAATTCCAGAACCTGATGCCGGTGCGCGAGTTGAAAATTCGCGGCGCCCACAACCAGTCCAATGCCTTGGCGGCATTGGCCCTGGGCCACGCTGTCGGCCTGCCATTTGATGCCATGCTGTCGAGCCTGCGCACCTTCGCCGGGCTTGAGCATCGCTGCCAGTGGGTCCGTGACCTGAATGGTGTGAGCTACTACAACGATTCCAAAGCCACCAACGTCGGCGCCGCACTGGCTGCCATCGAAGGCCTGGGCGCGGACATCGACGGCAAGCTCGTGCTGATCGCCGGTGGCGACGGCAAAGGTGCCGAGTTCAAGGACCTGCGTGATCCGGTGGCGGCCAACTGCCGCGCCGTGGTGCTGATGGGCCGCGACGCCGAGCTGATCGCTCAGGCCATTGGCGATGCCGTGCCGCTGATTCGCGTGAACTCGCTGATCGAAGCGGTCGAACAATGCCGCGCCATTGCAGAAAACGGCGATGCCGTGCTGCTGTCGCCGGCCTGCGCCAGTTTCGACATGTTCAAGAATTACGAAGACCGTGGTCACCAGTTCGTCCGCGCTGTGGAGGATCTGGTATGAGCCTGAGAAACATCATCAAGCCGTACCCGTCGCCGATCATCACCGGGCGCGGCATCGACCTCGACTTCCCGATGCTCGCCGGCTGCCTGGCATTGATCGGCCTCGGGCTGGTCATGATTGCCTCGGCCTCGACCGAAGTGGCGGCAGTGCAATCGGGCAGCGCCCTGTATTACATGATTCGCCACCTTATCTACATCGTGCTGGGCCTGGGTGCCTGCGTCGTCACCATGATGATTCCGATCGCCACCTGGCAACGCCTGGGCTGGCTGATGCTGATTGGTGCGTTCGGTTTGCTGGTGATGGTGATCATCCCGGGGATCGGCCGTGAAGTGAACGGTTCGATGCGCTGGATCGGCTTCAGTTTCTTCAACGTTCAGCCTTCCGAGATCGCCAAGGTGTTCGTGGTGATCTACCTCGCCGGTTACCTGGTGCGTCGTCAGAAAGAAGTGCGTGAAAGCTGGATGGGCTTCTTCAAGCCGTTCATCGTTCTGCTGCCAATGGCGGGTCTGTTGCTGATGGAGCCGGACTTCGGTGCCACCGTCGTGATGATGGGGGCTGCAGCTGCGATGCTGTTCCTCGGCGGGGTCGGGCTGTTCCGTTTTTCCTTGATGGTTGTCCTGGCGGTCGCGGCGGTGGTGTTGTTGATTCAAGTGCAGCCGTATCGAATGGCGCGCCTGACCAACTTTGCGGACCCGTGGGCCGACCAGTTCGGTGCCGGCTATCAGTTGTCTCAAGCGTTGATCGCTTTTGGTCGCGGCGAATGGCTGGGCGTTGGCCTGGGCAACAGCGTGCAGAAACAGTTCTACCTGCCCGAAGCCCACACTGACTTCGTGTTCTCGGTCCTGGCTGAAGAACTGGGTGCCGTGGGTTCTTTGTGCACGGTAGCGCTGTTCGTCTTTGTCTGTATTCGTGGCATGTACATCGGTTATTGGGCCGAGAAGGCCAAGCAGTTTTTCGCCGCCTACATCGCGTACGGCTTGTCGTTCCTGTGGATTGGTCAGTTCCTGATCAACATCGGGGTGAACGTCGGTTTGTTGCCAACCAAAGGTCTGACCCTGCCGTTCCTCAGTTATGGCGGCAGTTCGTTGGTGATCTGCTGTGCCTGTCTCGGTTTGTTGCTGCGCATTGAATGGGAAAGTCGAACCCACTTGGGCAGCGAAGAGATGGAGTTCCATGAGAGCGACTTCGCCGAGGAGCCGACCCATGGGCGCTAACGTATTGATCATGGCGGGCGGCACCGGTGGCCACGTGTTTCCGGCGCTGGCGTGTGCCCGCGAATTCCAGGCCCGTGGTTACACCGTGCATTGGCTCGGGACACCGCGTGGCATCGAGAACGATCTGGTCCCGGTGGCCGGCATCGAACTGCATCGGATCAATGCCAGCGGATTGCGTGGCAAGGGCAAATTGTCCCTGCTCAAGGCGCCGTTCATGTTGCTCAAGTCGATCTGGCAGGCACGGGCGATCATTCGCCAGCTGCGGCCGGTGTGTGTCGTCGGCTTCGGTGGTTATGTGACCGGTCCTGGTGGCGTTGCAGCCAAACTGGCCGGCGTGCCGGTGATCGTTCATGAACAGAACGCCGTCGCCGGTACCGCCAATCGGTTGCTGGTGCCGTTGGCCGCCCGAGTCTGTGAAGCGTTCCCCGACACCTTTACCCTGTCGGGCAGCCGTCGGACCACCGGTAACCCGGTGCGCACCGAGCTGTTCCTCGAAACACCGCGACAGGCTCTGGCCGGTCGCAAGGCGCGTTTGCTGATCCTGGGCGGAAGCCTGGGCGCAGAACCGTTGAACAAGTTGCTGCCTGAAGCCCTGTCGCAAGTCGCCCCCGACCTGCGTCCGGAAGTGTTTCATCAGGCTGGCAAAAACCACGATGAAGTGACTGCAGAGCGCTATCGCGCGGCTGGCGTCGAGGCGCAAGTGCAGCCTTTCATCAAAGACATGGCCCAAGCCTATGGCTGGGCCGACCTGGTGGTGTGCCGCGCAGGCGCGTTGACCATCAGTGAACTGGCCGCCGCCGGTCTGCCCTCGATGCTGGTGCCTTTGCCCCACGCGATCGACGATCACCAGACCCGCAACGCCGATTATTTGGCCCGTGAAGGCGCTGCCTTCCTGATGCCGCAAAGAACGACTGGCGCAGCGGATCTTGCCGCACGCCTGACAGAGGTCCTGATGCAACCACAACGACTCACCGACATGGCCACCGCGGCACGCCGCCTGGCCAAACCCGATGCAACCCGTAACGTGGTCGATACCTGCCTGGAGGTGGCCCATGGTTGAGAATCAGAAAGCCATGCCGCAACCGGAAATGCGCCGCATCCGTCGCATCCACTTCGTCGGCATCGGCGGCGTGGGTATGTGCGGCATTGCCGAAGTGTTGTTGAACCTGGGCTATGAAGTGTCCGGTTCCGACCTGAAAGCTTCGCCGGTGACCGAGCGTCTCGAGTCCTTCGGCGCCCACATTTACATCGGCCACCGTGCCGAGAACGCTGCGAACGCCGACGTATTGGTCACCTCCAGTGCCGTGAACACGTCCAACCCGGAAGTCGCCACTGCCCTGGAACGCCGCATTCCGGTGGTGCCTCGCGCTGAAATGCTGGCTGAGCTGATGCGTTACCGCCACGGCATCGCCGTCGCCGGTACCCATGGCAAAACCACCACCACCAGCCTGATCGCTTCGGTGTTTGCCGCCGGTGGCCTGGACCCGACATTCGTGATCGGTGGCCGTCTGAATGCCGCGGGCACCAATGCCCAGCTTGGCACCAGCCGTTACCTGATCGCTGAAGCTGACGAAAGCGACGCCAGCTTCCTGCACTTGCAGCCGCTGGTGGCCGTGGTCACCAACATCGACGCCGACCACATGGCGACCTACGACGGTGACTTCAACAAACTGAAGAAAACCTTCGTCGAGTTCCTCCACAACCTGCCGTTCTACGGTCTGGCGGTGGTGTGTCTGGACGATCCGGTGGTGCGTGAAATCCTGCCCCTGGTGAAACGTCCGACCGTCACTTATGGCTTCGGCGACGACTGCGACGTGCGCGCAATAAATGTGCGTCAGCAGGGCATGCAGACCTTCTTCACCGTGCTGCGTCCTGATCGCGATCCGCTGGATGTCTCGGTGAACATGCCGGGCAACCACAACGTGTTGAACGCACTGGCAACCATCTGCATCGCCACCGATGAAGGCGTCAGCGATGAAGCCATCGTCCAGGGCCTGTCCGGGTTCCAGGGTGTCGGCCGACGCTTCCAGGTCTACGGCGAACTGCCGGTAGAGGGTGGCAGCGTGATGCTGGTCGACGACTACGGTCACCACCCGACCGAAGTCGCCGCGGTCATCAAAGCCGTGCGCGGTGGCTGGCCGGAACGCCGTCTGGTGATGGTCTACCAGCCGCACCGTTACAGCCGGACTCGCGACCTGTACGACGATTTCGTCAATGTATTGGCCGACGCCAACGTCCTGCTGCTGATGGAAGTCTACCCGGCCGGTGAAGAACCGATCCCGGGCGCCGACAGCCGCAAGTTGTGCAACAGCATTCGTCAGCGCGGTCAGCTCGACCCGATCTACATCGAGCGCGGTGTCGACCTCGCGCCGATCGTCAAACCGCTGCTGCGTGCCGGCGACATCCTGCTGTGCCAGGGCGCCGGTGACATCGGAGGTCTTGCACCGAAACTGTTGAAAAGTCCGTTGTTCGCAGGCGCCGTTGCTGCGCCGAGTGTGGGGAAGTTGAAATGACTGCTGCTTACGCCAACCTCGTCTCCACTATTGCGCCGAAAGATTTCGGCCGCGTCGCCGTGCTCTTCGGCGGCAAGAGTGCCGAGCGTGAGGTTTCTCTCAAGTCGGGTAACGCGGTTCTCGACGCGCTGCTAAGCGCCGGCGTGGACGCGTTTGGTCTCGACGTGGGCGATGATCTTTTGCAGCGTCTGCTGAACGAAAAAATCGATCGCGCCTTCATCATTCTCCACGGTCGTGGCGGTGAAGACGGCAGCATGCAGGGCCTGCTGGAATGCCTGGGTATTCCGTACACCGGCAGCGGCATTCTGGCCTCGGCACTGGCCATGGACAAGCTGCGGACCAAACAGGTCTGGCACAGCCTCGGTATTCCGACGCCACGCCATGCCGTACTGAGCTCTGAGGCCGATTGTATTTCGGCGGCGACGGAACTGGGCTTCCCTTTGATCGTCAAACCGGCCCATGAAGGTTCAAGTATCGGGATGGCCAAAGTGACCTCCGCGTCGGAGTTGATCGACGCGTGGAAAGCGGCCAGTACCTACGATTCGCAAGTGTTGGTCGAGCAATGGATTCAAGGTCCGGAGTTCACCATCGCCACCCTGCGTGACCAGGTGTTGCCACCGATTGCCCTGGGCACGACGCACAGCTTCTACGACTACGACGCCAAGTACGTGGCTTCCGATACTCAGTACCGGATTCCGTGTGGCCTGGACAGCAGCAAAGAAAAGGAACTGATGGACCTCACGGCGAAAGCCTGTGAGGCGCTGGGTATCGCCGGTTGGGGCAGGGCTGACGTGATGCAGGATGCCGACGGGCAGTTCTGGTTCCTGGAAGTCAATACCGCACCGGGCATGACCGATCACAGTCTGGTGCCGATGGCGGCTCGTGCTGCCGGTCTGGATTTCCAGCAACTGGTTCTGGCGATTTTGGCCGCCAGCATTGCCGGCAACAACGAGCCGCGAGGTTAAGACCATGCAAGGCGCACAGCTGAGACATCAGCCCTCCGCACCACCCGGCCGCAAGCCGGTACCGCGGGGTGCCAGCCGAATGGTGGCCAAAGAGCCGATGTCTGCGCGCCTGCCGAAAGCCAATTTTGGTTTTCTGAAAAGCCTGTTCTGGCCCGTGCTGTTGGTCGCACTGGGTTTCGGTACTTACGAAGGCGCACAGCGATTGCTGCCGTACGCCGACCGGCCGATCACCAAGATCAACGTGCAGGGCGACTTGAGTTACATCAGCCAGCAAGCGGTGCAGCAGCGGATCGCCCCGTACGTGGCGTCGAGCTTCTTCACCATCGACCTGGAGAGCATGCGCACCGAGCTTGAAACGATGCCATGGATTGCCCACGCCGAAGTGCGTCGGGTATGGCCGGATCAAGTGGTGATCCGACTGGAAGAACAACTGCCGGTAGCCCGTTGGGGCGATGAGTCGCTGTTGAACAACCAGGGTCAGGCGTTCACCCCGCGAGAGCTGGCGAACTACGAACACTTGCCACAGCTGTTCGGCCCACAACGGGCCCAACAGCAAGTGATGCAGCAATACCAGGTGCTGAGCCAGATGCTCAGGCCGTTGGGCTTCTCGATTGCGCGCCTGGAGTTGCGTGACCGAGGCAGCTGGTTCCTGACCACCGGCGCCGGCAGCGCAGGCCCGGGAATCGAACTGTTGCTGGGACGCGGCAACCTGCTGGAAAAGATGCGCCGCTTCATTGCCATCTATGACAAGACGCTTAAAGAACAGATTACGAACATTGCGCGCATCGATCTGCGCTACGCCAACGGCCTCGCTGTTGGCTGGCGGGAACCTGTAGCGCCCACGGCAGCCCAACCCGCTGTCGCGAAGAATTAAGAAGAGGCAGGACCATGGCAAACGTGCAAAGCGGCAAAATGATCGTCGGTCTCGATATCGGCACCTCCAAGGTGGTGGCGCTGGTCGGCGAGGTCTCGGACGACGGCACGCTGGAAATCGTCGGGATCGGTACCCATCCGTCCCGTGGCCTGAAGAAAGGCGTGGTGGTGAACATCGAGTCCACCGTGCAATCGATCCAGCGCGCGATCGAAGAGGCGCAGCTGATGGCTGGTTGCCGTATTCACTCGGCGTTCGTCGGCGTGGCGGGCAATCATATCCGCAGCCTGAACTCTCACGGCATCGTGGCGATTCGTGATCGCGAGGTCAGCTCCGCCGACCTCGAGCGCGTTCTTGACGCTGCTCAGGCTGTAGCGATCCCGGCTGACCAGCGCGTGCTGCACACCCTGCCGCAGGATTACGTGATCGATAACCAGGAAGGTGTTCGTGAGCCTCTGGGCATGTCGGGCGTACGTCTGGAAGCCAAGGTTCACGTGGTCACCTGCGCCGTCAACGCCGCACAGAACATTGAAAAATGCGTGCGTCGATGCGGCCTGGAAATCGACGACATCATTCTCGAGCAACTGGCTTCGGCCTACTCGGTCCTGACCGACGACGAGAAAGAGCTGGGCGTGTGCCTGGTGGACATCGGTGGCGGCACCACCGACATCGCAATCTTCACCGAAGGCGCGATCCGTCACACCGCGGTCATCCCGATTGCGGGCGATCAGGTGACCAACGACATCGCCATGGCGTTGCGCACCCCGACCCAGTACGCCGAAGAAATCAAGATTCGCTACGCCTGCGCCCTGGCCAAACTGGCCGGTGCCGGTGAAACCATCAAGGTCCCAAGTGTCGGCGACCGTCCACCGCGCGAGCTGTCCCGTCAGGCCCTGGCCGAAGTGGTCGAGCCGCGTTACGACGAACTGTTCACCCTGATTCAGGCCGAACTGCGTCGCAGTGGCTACGAAGACCTGATCCCGGCCGGCATCGTGCTGACCGGTGGTACGTCGAAGATGGAAGGCGCAGTCGAATTGGCCGAAGAAATCTTCCACATGCCGGTCCGCCTGGGCGTGCCGCATGGCGTCAAGGGCCTGGACGATGTGGTCCGTAACCCGATTTATTCCACCGGCGTTGGCCTGTTGATGTACGGCCTGCAAAAGCAGTCCGACGGGATTTCGTTCTCGGGCATCAGCAGCCGCGACAGCTACAGCAATGAAGAACCGAAAGCCGCCTTGCTCGATCGCATCAAGAGCTGGGTACAAGGCAACTTCTAAAGATTTACCGCAGCACCGCAAGACCGCAGCAAAAAGCAGTAGGCGAAAAAACTAGAGAATGTAAGGAGAGGGAAAATGTTCGAACTCGTAGACAACATCCCCGCAAGCCCGGTTATTAAAGTTATCGGTGTTGGCGGAGGCGGCGGCAACGCCGTCAACCACATGGTCAAGAGCAACATTGAAGGCGTTGAATTCATCTGCGCCAACACTGATGCCCAAGCGCTGAAAAGCATCGGCGCGCGGACCATCCTGCAACTGGGCACCGGCGTGACCAAAGGTCTCGGCGCTGGCGCCAACCCTGAAGTAGGTCGTCAGGCCGCTCTCGAAGATCGTGAGCGCATTGCCGAAGTCCTGCAGGGCACCAATATGGTGTTCATCACCACTGGCATGGGCGGTGGTACCGGTACCGGTGCTGCGCCGATTATTGCTGAAGTGGCCAAGGAAATGGGGATTCTCACCGTTGCGGTGGTGACCCGTCCGTTCCCGTTCGAAGGCCGCAAGCGTATGCAGATCGCAGACGAAGGCATCCGTCTGCTGTCGGAAAGCGTCGACTCGTTGATCACCATTCCCAACGAGAAACTGCTGACCATCCTTGGCAAGGACGCAAGCCTGCTGTCCGCATTCGCCAAGGCCGACGATGTACTGGCCGGTGCCGTTCGCGGTATCTCCGACATCATCAAGCGTCCGGGCATGATCAACGTCGACTTTGCCGACGTGCGTACCGTGATGAGCGAAATGGGCATGGCGATGATGGGCACTGGCTGCGCCAGCGGTCCGAACCGTGCACGTGAGGCCACCGAAGCGGCCATTCGCAACCCACTGCTGGAAGACGTGAACCTGCAAGGTGCACGCGGCATCCTGGTGAATATCACCGCCGGTCCTGACCTGTCTCTGGGTGAGTACTCCGACGTGGGTAGCATCATCGAAGCTTTCGCTTCCGAGCACGCGATGGTCAAGGTCGGTACCGTTATCGATCCGGACATGCGCGATGAGCTGCACGTAACAGTAGTAGCCACTGGTTTGGGCGCGAAAATCGAGAAGCCTGTGAAGGTTATCGACAACACCATGCACACGTCCGTGGCATCGCAACCGCAGCAACAAGCGCCTTCGCGTCAGGAAGCGCCAGCGGTAAACTACCGTGACCTGGACCGTCCGACCGTCATGCGCAACCAGGCTCAAGCCGGTGCTGCGACTGCCGCGAAGATGAATCCGCAAGATGATCTGGATTACCTGGACATCCCGGCTTTCCTGCGTCGTCAGGCTGATTGATGGAATGTATCAGGGCGATGAAGGTGATTGGTGTTCAGCAAAGGTCTGGTCTGCTATCATCGCCAGCCTTTGTTGATACCAGTTCGCAATTTGCGCTGAAGCGGCCCAAGCCATGATTAAACAACGCACACTGAAAAATATTATCCGTGCTACAGGTGTAGGCCTGCACTCCGGGGAGAAGGTATACCTGACCCTCAAGCCTGCACCTATCGACACCGGCATTGTGTTTGTTCGTGCCGATCTCGACCCTGTGGTGCAGATTCCTGCCCGCGCGGAAAACGTTGGTGAAACCACGATGTCGACCACATTGGTCAGTGGTGACACCAAAGTGGATACGGTGGAGCACTTGCTCTCGGCCATGGCTGGCCTGGGCATCGATAACGCCTACGTCGAGCTCTCCGCGTCTGAAGTTCCGATCATGGATGGTAGCGCTGGACCTTTCGTATTCCTGATTCAATCGGCCGGCCTGGAAGAACAGGACGCACCGAAGAAGTTCATCCGGATCCTGCGGGAAGTGACAGTGGAAGATGGCGACAAGCGCGCCACTTTCGTCCCTTTCGAAGGCTTCAAGGTGAGTTTCGAGATCGATTTCGATCACCCGGTTTTCCGTAACCGCACACAAAGTGCAAGCGTGGATTTTTCCAGCACTTCGTTTGTAAAAGAAGTCAGCCGCGCCCGTACCTTTGGTTTCATGAGTGATATCGAGTACCTGCGCAAGCACAACCTCGCACTCGGCGGCAGCGTTGAAAACGCTATTGTGGTCGACGCGGATGGTGTACTGAACGAAGACGGCCTTCGCTATGAAGACGAATTCGTGAAGCACAAGATCCTCGATGCAATTGGTGACCTCTACCTGTTGGGCAATAGCCTGATTGGTGAGTTCAAGGGCTTCAAGTCCGGACATGCATTGAACAACCAGCTGCTGCGCAAGTTGATTGAGCAGACAGATGCTTGGGAAGTCGTGACTTTCGATGACGCCAGCACTGCACCGATCTCTTACATGCGTCCAGTTGCGGCCGTGTAAGTAAAAAACCTCTCTAGTTTTTAAAGGCTACCTTCGGGTGGCCTTTTTTTATGCCTGCGGGAAAGGTCTCAATCCGCAGCGACCACCCGGTTACGCCCACTTTCCTTGGCCTGATACAGCGCCTTGTCCGCTGCAAACAATAGTTGTTCCAGGCTGATATCGGCGGAGGTGGTCCAGGTACTGATACCGATACTGACAGTAATCGGCGACTCGGCACCTGGCACCAGCGGCAATTGCTCCACTGTCGCTCGGATGTGTTCGGCAATCTGTTGCGCACCCTGGCTGTCGGTTTCCGCGAGAATCACCGAAAACTCTTCGCCGCCGTAACGGGCGACCAGATCCGCTGGTCGCCTCACATTGGCGGAGATCACCTTGGCCAACGAGCGCAAGGCATCATCGCCACCCTGATGCCCATGGCGATCGTTGAAGGCCTTGAAGTGGTCGGCATCAATCATCAGCAGCGATAACGGCTGGCCGGAACGTTGAGCGCGGAACCACTCATGACGCAGGACCTGATCCAGCGTTCGGCGGTTGGCCAGGCCGGTCAAGGCATCGGTGGCCGCCAGTTGCGCCAGTTCCTGTTCGGCGTTGTGGCGCAGGCGCAGTTCCCGGCTGAGCAGCCAAGTCAGCCAGAGCAAGCTGATGCACAGCGCAGTAGTCGCAACGCTAACCACTACCGTCGTACGTTTCCACGACGCAAACACTTCATCGCTGGACAGTGCAACGATGACGATCAACGGCAAGTTGCCCACCTTGGAGAAGGTGTACAGGCGTTTGTCCGGGTAGCGGCTTGAAACACTGGTGAAGCTGCCGTTGCCTTCTTTAACGATGCGCTGGAAGTTGGGACGGTTGCTGAAGTCCTTGCCAATCAGCTCTTCGGCCAGGCGGGGCTCCTGGGCCAGAAGAATCCCGTCCGAGCTGATCAGGATGACCGAGCTGTCACGACCGATGTTCAAGCTGTTGAACAACTGATCGAAATAACTCAAGCGCATGGCGGCTTCGGCCACGCCAAGAAATTCGCCCTGTGAGCCGCTGACCCGGCGACTGAAGCTGATTCGCCATTCATGTTCAGGCTGTCTGGAACGGAAGGGACGGCTGATGAGCATGCTCGGGTCGCGATTATTCACGTGCGACTGAAAGTACTCGCGGTCGGCAAAATTGCCCTTTCTGGGCTCCACCGACGCTGAGTCGGCGATCACGTCGCCCTTGTTGTCCAGCAACAAAATGTCGCCCTTGTACGGCGCGGCAGTGGCACGGTCAAACAAGGCCAGATGGCGGATGGCAGGGGAAACGCTCTTGAGGTCTTCACGCTGCGAGGCAGCGATCAAGCCGAGCAAAGACAGGTCATAGAGTTCGACATTGCGCAGCACGTCGGCGTCGATCAGTTGCACGATATTGGTTGCTGCGCGAGTGACAGACTGTTCAGCATTAGCGCGTTCGCGAATGAGCAGGAACGCCACGATGCTCAGAATTGCAATCACCAGCAGCAAACTGCCGAGAACCAGAAGCCGCTCCGATCGCGTCGACCGGATCGGGTGGTGAGATGTTGCACTGCTCACACTCATGGTTCTGACTTCTGCTAATGAGGCGTTATGAAAGTGTTTTGCAAGACTCAGGCAGAATCCCAGAAACCGTTTGCGTTCGGAGCGCCTGTATAAATCCCGGATAAAAAAAAGGCCAGCAAAACATGCTGGCCTTTTACTTATTGAAGCTTAGAAGACATTGAGCGGGTAGTCGACGATCACTCGGTATTCATCGGTGTCCTGATCCAGCGCGCCGTAGCCGTTGCCTCCACGGTTGGTCGCCCATTGCAGACGCAGCGCGAGGTTTTTGGCCTTGCCGTCCTGAATCACGTACTTGAGATCAATGTCGCGTTCCCAGTGCCTGGCGTTTTTGCCGTCAGCGCTGTACCACGAGGCATAACCGGGGCTGTCCGGATCGACCTTGGTCAGGTCCAGTTCACCTCGGGAGTAAGACACTGCGGAGGTCAGGCCGGGCAGACCAAACCCGACAAAGTCGTAGGCGTACTTGAGTTTCCATGAGCGTTCGTTCGGGCCGTTGAAGTCCGAATACTGCTGGGAATTGTCGAGGTAGACGCTGTCGCCCTGGCTGATGTAGTCGAACGGCGTGTTGCCGTTGACCCGCTGATAGGCGGCGGTAACGCTGTGATTGCCCACACCGACGGTGAAATGCAGGCTGTAGGTGTTGTTGTCGATGTGGCCCAGCAGGGCATCGCCGGTGTCTTGCGTGTGATAGGCATGCAGGCCCGGGTTGAGGCTGATCAGATCATTCAGCGCGTAGGTGTAGTCCAGATCGTAGTAATACTGGTTCCAGATGTCCTTGAGTTCGGAGGCATAGAGGCTGCTGGTCAACCCCGGCAGGCCGCTCCAGGCCACGCCGGCCCAATTCAGGTGCTTACTTTCGTCACCGTCGGCCAGGCTGCCGTAGGACGTGCCGATTCGGGTGTGTCCGCTCTGGTTGTAAGGCTTGGTGAAACTTGCCTGGCCACCTTCAATCATCCAGCCGTCGAAACTGTGGTTGGTCAGGCTGATGCCGCGAAAGGTCTGGGGCAGCATGCGGGTTTCGCCGCCGGCGATCACCGGGTTAGTGAGAAACAAGTCACCGGCCTTCAGTTCGGTATCGAAGGCACGCATTTTCAGCGTGCCACCCGCCGTCGAGAACGAGCCCGGCGCTTTGCCGTTGCCATCGCTGACCGGCAATATACTCGACCCGTCGGTACCGCCACCGCCGTCGAGCTTGAGCCCGAGCATGGCGTGGGCATCAACACCGAAACCGACGGTGCCTTGGGTGTAACCCGATTCGAAGAGGCCGAGGAAACCCTGGCCCCATTCAATGTTGTCGTCCGCCTGCTGCAGGCGATTGCGGTTCATGTAGTAGTTACGGGCGTTGAGGTTGAGGCTCGATCCTTCAACGAAACCTCCGGCGTTTGAGTCGTCTGCGGCGTGAGCAGCAGGCGCCACCGTTGCAGCGATTGCAATGAATAACGGGCTGAATCTAAGAGGGAAACGCACTAGCGGTAAAGCTCCTTGGGTCAACTAAGAGTCTCATTGTTTTGAGGCTCAGGATGTTTCTTGTTAAGGAAGACGAACTAAAGCTGTTTAAAACCACCACGAAAAAAAGCCGCTGATAGCAGCGGCTTTGAAGACAACTTTTCAAAGGGAAGAGCCGATGAAAAGTGTCGAGGGAAACAGAGCGATACTTAATAATCAGCTGTCTTTCTCAACCAGTGGCTGGGCTTGAGTGCTCGATGCTTGAGGGGTTTGCGCAGCTTCCTGAGCCTTGGCCGTCATTTCGCTCTGATACTGTTCGAACGCAGCAGCGCGTGCGGAATTTTTCGCGACGAACGTCTGCGACTCTTCAGCGACGGCGAACGGAGACAGAAACAAAGAGGACAAAACGAAAGCGCTGGCAATACCCATGGTGTTGGACATCTTTAAAACCTTCTTGCTTGGCAAGTGCTGTTTGGTGCGGCAAAGATAAGGGGGATTGGAGGGGGGGAAAAGAGCGGATTCATGAAAGGACTGTTGCGCTTAAGGCAACAGTTTAGGCTGATCGTTCCCACGCTCTGCGTGGGAATGCCTCATCGGACGCTCTGCGTCCGCTCTTGGGACGCGGAGCGTCCCGGGCTGCATTCCCACGCAGAGCGTGGGAACGATCATTTGGCGGGGTTAAACCGGGAGGTGAATGCCGAAGGTATTCATGCCGTGATCACTGCGCACAAACACATCCCCGCCGTGCATCAGCGCAATCGCTTTTACGATCGCCAATCCCAACCCATGGTTGTTGCCACTGTTGCTGCGAGACGCATCGACCCGATAAAAACGCTCAAACAGCCGCGACAAATGCTCGCTGGCAATCGGCGACCCAGGGTTCGCAACCCCGATGCTGACCTGATGCTCCTCAACCTCGATCTGCACCTCAATCACCTGGCCCGGCTCGGTGTGCTGCACCGCATTGCTTAGCAGATTAATCAACGCCCGACGCAGATGAGCGATCTCGATCCGCACCTGGGCGTCGCCACTGACCTGCACCTGCACCTGTGCGTCTTCAAGAATGAAATCCAGATATTCCAGGGTCGTGGCCACTTCATCTGCCAGCGAGGTAGAGGTCAGTTTGGTGGCCTTGCTGCCCTGATCCGCGCTGGCAAGAAACAGCATGTCGTTGATGATCGAGCGCAGTCGCTCAAGCTCTTCAAGGTTTGATTGCAGCACTTCAAAATAGTGTTCCGCGGATCGCCCGCGAGTCAGCGCCACTTGGGTCTGGCCGATCAGATTGGTCAGCGGCGAGCGCAGTTCATGGGCCACGTCGGCATTGAACGACTCAAGGCGCGAGTAAGCCTGTTCGACCCGCTCCAGTGTCGAGTTGAACGAATTAACGAACTGATTCAGTTCCGGCGGCAGCGGCGACAATTGCAGGCGACCGGACAACAACGGCGGTGCCAGCCGCTGGGCTTCCTGGGACAACTTGATCAGCGGCTTGAGGCCGATCCGCGCCACCCAATAACCAAGGGCCGAAGCCAGTAACACGCCGATGATCGCCAGGCTGATCAGGGCAATCAGCAGATGATGTTGAGTCTGCAGAAACGTTTCGGTGTCGATACCGATCATGAAGCGCAACGGCGGGCGCTGATCCTTGGCCGGGAACTGACTGACCAGCACTTTCAGCGGATAGGGCTGATCCGGCAGACTCAAGTCGTGCATGCCCAGCGGCCCTTCGGCAAAGGCGCGGATCTGCGGCGTCAGGTTGCCGTACTCGTAGTGCGGATCACCGCTGATGATCCAGAAGCTGATGCGCTTGTCTTCTTCGCCGAGCAGCTTGAGCTTGTTGTTGATCTTCACCCAATGCTCGGGCGTGCCGTAACGGCCGACGGTGGATTCGAGCACGCTGTAACGCGCGTCCAGTTCAGCCTCGGGCAACAAACCCAGACCTTTATCGACCTGTTGATACAGCGCCCAGCCGATCAACAGAAACACCAAAAGCGCCACCAGCGTAAACATCCCGCTCAGGCGCAGCGCAATCGAGTTACTGGACACTGCGGCTCTCCAGCACATAACCCATTCCACGAATCGTGTGCAGCAGTTTCTCGTCGAATGGCCCGTCGAGCTTGGCCCGCAGGCGTTTGATCGCGACTTCGACGACGTTGGCGTCGCTGTCGAAATTGATGTCCCAGACCATTTCGGCGATGGCGGTTTTCGACAGAATTTCCCCTTGCCGCCGCGCCAGTACGCTCAGCAGCGAGAACTCCTTGGCGGTCAGGTCCAGGCGCGTGCCGGCGCGGGTGGCTTTGCGGCTGATCAAATCTATCCACAGGTCGGCGATGCTCACCTGCACCGGTTCATGGCCACCGCTGCGACGGGTCAGCGCTTGCAGGCGCGCCACCAGTTCGAGAAAGGAAAACGGTTTGCCGAGGTAATCGTCGGCACCGTCGCGCAGGCCTTTGATCCGGTCTTCCACTCGCTCGCGGGCGGTGAGCATGATCACCGGGGTTTGCTTGCGCGCACGCAACGCACGCAGTACGCCGAAGCCGTCGAGGCCCGGCAGCATGACGTCGAGGACGATCACCGCGTAGTCGCTTTCCAGCGCCAGGTGCAGGCCTTCGACACCGTCGCGCGCCAGGTCCACGGTGTAACCCTGTTCCGTCAGACCGCGGTGCAGATAGTCCGCGGTTTTTTCCTCGTCTTCGATAATCAGAACGCGCATGACCCCGCCTCAGTCTGTGGTCGCCAACGCCGGTATCGGTGCTGGTTTGGGCCGATGGAAAAGCCGCTCAAGCCACAAGTATATGACCGGAGTGGTGAACAGCGTCAGCGCCTGGCTCACCAGCAAGCCGCCGACGACCGCGATCCCCAAGGGCTGGCGCAGTTCGGCGCCGGTTCCGTAACCGAGCATCAATGGCAACGCGCCGAGCAGGGCGGCGAGGGTGGTCATGATGATCGGCCGGAACCGGGTGATACAGGCCTGGTAGATCGCCTCTTCCGGCGGCAGCCCGCCCTTGCGTTGGGCTTCGAGGGCGAAGTCGATCATCAGGATGCCGTTCTTCTTCACGATCCCGATCAGCAACACCAGCCCGATCAGCGCCATGATCGAAAAGTCCTGCCCGCAAATCCACAGCATGATCACCGCACCGAGCCCCGCCGACGGCAGCGTCGAGATGATGGTCAACGGATGGACGAAGCTCTCGTAAAGCACGCCGAGAATGATGTACACCGCGACCAGCGCCGCCAGGATCAGCCATGGCTGACTGGCCAGCGAACTCTGGAACGCCTGGGCCGCGCCCTGGAAGTTGCCGCTCATGGCGGCCGGCATGCCGATTTCGGCCTTGGCCTGGTTGAGCATGATCACCGCATCGCCCAACGCCACACCGGGCGCGAGGTTGAACGACAAATTGGCAGCCGGGAACATGCCGTCATGGGCGATGGACAGCGGGCCGACCGTTGGCGCGTCGAATTTCGCCAAGGCCGACAGCGGCACCATTTCCCCGCTCAGGGGCGAGCGCAGGTAGAAATAGTTGAGGCTTTCGGCCTTGCCGCGCTGCTTGGTGTCCAGCTCCAGAATCACGTTGTACTGGTTGATCTGAGTCTGGAATTCGTTGATCTGCCGCTGGCCGAAGGCGTCGTACAGCGCTTCATCGACATCACTCGCGGTCAGGCCAAAACGCGCGGCGGCGCTGCGGTCGATGCTGATGTGGGTGATGCTGCCGCCCAGTTGCAGGTCGTTGGAAATGTCACGGAACGCCGGGTTACTGCGCAGTTTTTCCGTGAGGCGCTGGGTCCAGGTGCTGAGGACTGCACCGTCGTTGCTCTTGAGCACGTATTGATACTGGGCGCGGCTCGGGCCGGAGCTGAGGTTGATGTCCTGCCCGGCGCGCAGGTACAGCACGATGCCCGGGACTTTCATCAGTTGCGGACGAATCCGGTCAATGAACTGGCTGGCAGAGACATCGCGGTCGCCGCGTTTTTTCAGGGAGATCCAGAAGCGGCCGTTGGCGATGGTCTGGTTACTGCCGGAGACGCCCACGGAGTGGGAAAACGCCGCGACCGCCGGATCCGCCGCGACGATTTCGGCCATCGCCAGGTGTTTTTTCACCATGTCGCCGTAGGAAATATCGGCGGCGGCTTCGGTGGTGCCGAGGACAAAACCGGTGTCCTGTACCGGGAAGAAACCTTTGGGGATAAAGATGTAACCCGCGATGGCCAGACCGAGGGACAGGCCGAACACGCCGATCATCAGCTTCTGGTGGGCGAGGGCGCGACGTAGAAGTTTTTCATAGCCTGCCAGCAAGCGTTCGCCAAACGTAGGTTTGCTGTGGGCGTGATGCACCGGCGCACGCATGAACAGCGCGGCGAGCGTCGGCGCCAAGGTTAGCGAGACCACCACCGAAATCATGATCGTCGAAGTGGCGGTCAGGGCGAATTCCTTGAACAGCCGCCCGACCACACCGCCCATGAACAGCAACGGAATGAACGCCGCCACCAGCGAAAAGCTGATGGAGACCACGGTGAAACCGATCTCGCCGGCACCTTTGATTGCCGCCTCGCGCATGCCGTCGCCAGCTTCAAGGTGACGGTGAATGTTCTCCACCACCACAATCGCATCGTCGACCACAAACCCCACGGCCACCACGATCGCCACCAGCGTCAGGTTGTTCAGGCTGAAACCCATGATGTACATCAGGGCGAAACTGGCGACTAGCGAAACACCCAGCACGGCGGACACGATCAGGGTCGCCGACCATTGGCGCAGGAACAGCGCCATCACCGCCACCACCAGCATGATCGCGATCAGCAGGGTGACTTCCACCTCGTGCAGCGAGGCGCGGATGGTTTGGGTGCGGTCGACCAGCACCTTGACCTGCACCGAAGCCGGCAGCATGGCTTCGAGGCCGGGCAAGGCGGCCTGGATGCGATCCACGGTTTCGACGATGTTGGCGCCCGGTTGCCGGGAAATCACCAGGTTCACCCCCGGCTTATCGCCGGCCCAGGCTTGCACGTAGGCATCTTCCGAACCGTTGACGACTTTGGCCACATCCTTGAGGTGAACCGGGGCGCCGTCCTTGTAGGAAACGATGAGTTGGCTGTATTCCTCAGGGTGGAACAACTGGTCGTTGGTCGACAGCGTCGAAATGCTCGACTCGCCATACAACGCACCTTTGGCCAGGTTGAGGCTGGTGCTCTGGATCGCCAGACGAATGTCCGCTAGCGTCAGGCCGATGGCAGCCAGTTTGTCAGCCGAGGCCTGTACGCGGATCGCCGGACGTTGCTGGCCGGTGATGTTGATTTGGCCTACACCGTCGATCTGACTGATCTGACGGGAGAGTAAGGTTTCCACCAAGTCGCTGAGTTCGGTGCCGGGCATTTGGGTCGAGTTGACGCTGAGGATCAGTACCGGGCTGTCGGCCGGGTTGACCTTCCGCCACGTCGGCAGGGTCGGCATGTCTTTGGGCAGTTTGCCGGCGGCGGTGTTGATGGCTGCCTGAACTTCCTGAGCGGCGGTGTCGATGCTTTTGTCGAGGGTGAATTGCAGGGTCAGGTTGGTCGAGCCCAAGGCGCTACTCGACGTCATCTGAGTCACGCCGGGGATGGCGCTGAATTGCACTTCAAGCGGCGTGGCCACCGACGAAGCCATGGTTTCCGGGCTGGCGCCGGGCAATTGCGCGGCGACCTGGATGGTGGGGAATTCGGCTTCCGGCAATGGCGCGATGGGCAGGCGTGGGAAGGCAATGACACCGAGCAGCACCAACGCAAAGGTCAGCAGAATCGTCGCAACCGGATGGTCGATACACCATGCAGAGACCGAGCCATGGCCCTTCATGGTTTCGGCTCCGATTGCACCACTTGCGGCGGCTCGGTCAGCACCTGCACGGTCGAGCCGGGTTTGAGCCGCGACTGGCCGTCGCTGACCAGTACATCGCCTGGTTTAACGCCTTTGATGATGTCCTGACCGCTGCCTTGATAGACCATTTGTACGGTGACGGTTTCGACCTTGTCACCGTTGACCCGGTACACAAAATGTTGATCGAGGCCACGCTGTACGACGGTGGGCGGGACCACCAGCGCATCTTTATCCAGCGCTGTCTGAATTTTTACCGTCACCAGCAGGCCCGGCCAGAGTTCCTGCCCGGCGTTGTTGAATTCAGCTTTGGCGCGAATGGTCCCGGTGTTGGCGTTGATCTGGTTGTCGATCAGGGTCAGGTGGCCTTCGCCCAGCAGGTTGCCGGTTTCGCCATCGGTGTCGGCGCCGATGTAGGCCTTCACTTGTGCGCGTTGCGGGTCGCCAATCAGGCCTTGCAGGGTCGGCAGCATTTGCTGCGGCAGGGAAAACTCGACGGCGATCGGGTCGATCTGCGTCACGGTGAACAGGCCTTGGGCGTCGGTCATGCGCAGGAAGTTGCCTTCGTCGACTGTACGAATGCCGACGCGGCCGGTAACCGGGGAGCGAATCTGTGTGTAGGAAAGCTGCACCTGAGCGGCGTCGATTGACGCTTGATTGCCTTGGGCGGTGGCTTTGAGTTGGTTGACCAGGGCTTGTTGCTGGTCGTAGGTCTGTTTGGAAACGCCGTCGTCGACGCTCAGCAGTTTGTAGCGCTTGAGGTTGACCAGGGCGACTTGCAGCTGCGCCTGGCTTTCGCCGAGTTGCGCCCGGGCCTGATCGAGGCTGGCGCGGATCGAGCGGTCGTCGATGGTGGCGAGCAGGTCGCCTTTGTTCACCAGTTGGCCTTCTTTAACCAGAATTTTGGTGAGGATGCCGTCGATTTGCGGGCGCACCACAACGCTGTGCAGGGACAGCACCGAGCCGATGCCGCTGACGTAGCGGGGAACGTCTTTTTCGACGACGTTCACTACCCGAACGGGGATCGCAGAGGGCGCGGTCAGTTTGGGGGTAGCGGGCTTGATGGCGTACCACAGGCCCAGCGCTGCCAGAACGATCAGAAGGGCTGCGAGCAGGGCGGGTTTTTTCTGAATTCGCATGCGAGTGGGGCGCCGGGGCTGGGGTGGTCGGAGTTTTTTCAGGTTTATACCTTCCTTTATAAACCTGTTCGCCCGTCAGGAAGGTGACTGCTAACTGACGGCGCTGTCAGTTTGGAAGCCGGCCAGGCTCTTGTGGACCAGGTACATATCCATTTCTGCGGTAACAGCTACTTAGGGTTTCGCCCTTACGGCGAGTCACTTTTTCAAACGACAAAAAGTAACCAAAAGTCTTCGCCCGGTATGACTCACCCCCAGATGAACACCTCCACTCAGCCTCCCGAAGGGGCGGGGGGATCAAGATCAAGAGCTGCAGGCGAGCTAACGCTCGGCCTGTTGAGTGGTGAGGTGCGAAAGGCGTGTGCCGATTCCCTGTGGGAGCGAGCCTGCTCGCGAAGGCGTCAGGTCAGTCAATGCAAAACCCGACGGACTCGCTTGCTGCTTGAAGCTTGCGGCTCCCGACACAGGTATACTGCCGCCTTTCGCGGCTCGCTGACCGGGCCCGACTCTATGTGCATCACCCGGAGCTTTCATGACTTCCCCGACACAACCGCCGGTTGCCGACGCTTTGAGCGACGACCAGGCAGACCTGCCAGACAGCGTCGACTCCAGCGCAGACAGCGAAACCAAGGCCGCGATCCCGGCGTTCAAGTTCCCTTTCAAACCGGGTGAGTTGGCTGGTGCGAAGAACGCCAGCCAGCCCTGGTACAAGAACGGCGCCAAGAATGGCCACACCAAGACGCCGGGGGCGGCGCCTCCTGGCACTCGTCGCTCCATGGGTAAACGGTGACTGTCAGGCGTTTTGTTGACCGGTAATTGTTCTTCCTGTCATTGAGACAGTTCCCACAAGGATGAGCGATTCGTCCTCTGGGAAAGTCGGCGGCCACTCGTCGAAGATTCATGCCCGTGAATTTTTGATGTAGGCCTCCAAAATGTCTCTGGTAAAAACCCTCTCTTTACTGTCGCTGGTGGCCCTGACCACTGGCTGCATGTCGCCTGCGCCCGATCCGCAGATCCGTTTCGGTGTCGAAGCGCTGGTTCCGCCGTTCGAGAGCCGTAACGACAAGGGTGAGCTGGTCGGATTGAATATCGAGTTGGGCAATGCACTGTGTGCCGAACTCAAATCCCGCTGTGTCTGGGTTGATCAGGATTACGCGACCAACATTCATGCCCTTGAAGCCAACCGTTTCGACGTGATCATGCCGATGACGGCAACATCGGCGCGTCGAGAACGGGTCGATTTCACCGATAATCTTTACCCCCTGAGCAGCCGTCTGGTGGCGCGCAAAGGGGCGAATCTTCAACCGGATGTGCAATCGCTCAAGGGCAAGCGTGTCGGCGTCCTGGCAGGCACCAGCCGCGAAGCGTTCGCCAAGTCCCGTTGGGCCCCGGCCGGGGTGACGGTGCGCAGTTTCAATTTCAACAATCAATTGGTCGCCAGCCTGCTGGCGGGTGAGCTCGACGCGACCCTGCAAGACTCGATTGAAATCACCCAGGCGCTTTTAAGTCAGCCTCAGGGGCAAGGTTTCGATTTTGTCGGTCCGGCGCTCAAGGACCCCATGCTGGGCAGTGGCGTGGCGATGGCGGTGCGAAAAACCGACACCCTGCTGCGCGATAACCTGAATGCGGCGCTTGAGCGTCTTAAGCAAAATGGCCAGTACCAGGCGATTACCCAGCGTTATTTGCCACCCGCAGCACCAGACTCACCGCGCTACTTTCCGAATGAGGAAGGTCTGCCATTCTCCGATGCGGTACAGGTAGGCGAGACCATTTACTTTTCCGGCATGCTCGGCCTCGGGGCTGATGGCGAACTGGTGAAGGGCGGCATCGGCCCGCAGACGACCCAGGCCATGGAGAACTTGCGTACCGCGCTGCAACGCAACGGTTCGTCCCTGGCTCAAGTGGCCAAATGCACGGTCATTCTTGCCGACATAAGGGATTTTTCCGCCATGAGTGCTGTGTATCGCAGTTTCTTTGCGGCGGATCGTTTGCCAGCACGTACGACGTTTGCCGGCAAGTTGGTCGAGAACGCGCGGGTAGAAGTGGAATGTCTGGCGGTGACGGCCAGCTAACCCTCTTGACGACGAATCACTGCGCAACGGGATTGCGCAGTGGTTCTGAAGACTGGCGTCTCAGGCTGCCCGCAACGAAATAAACGCATAGTTCACTGGCGTATCTGTCGCCACTTGCGCACCCGCCGCCTGCACTTGCCCGGCAATGTCCTCGCCCGACACATGAAACAACCAGTCAGTGCCTGACTCAGCCAATGGCTTCGCCGCAACCTGATCGATGGCCCTCGCAAACGCCGTCATGTCCGGCAGATAAGCAGTAAAGCCATCACCCTTCAGTGCTGTAGTCCGAATCCCCAGCAATGCGCAAATCGCATCCTTGGTCCGAATGTCATCGCGATCCGCCTGGCGGGAGCGCTGGATCAATCCGGCCAGTTCCTGATCGACCAATTCACCCCCCACAATCAGATCCGGTCCTTTTTCCCACGACTCGGGAGGACATTCCTTCACGGCAATGTTCAGGGGGATGTGCGGATTGATTTCCATCGGATAGATGCGGCACACCAGCGGCCGGCGTTCATAGATGTGGCAGAGGTTATCTTCGTCAAGATTCCGGCAAGGACCGACGTTGTAGGCGGCAAAGGTGATGGCTATATACGCCTCGGATACGCCGCTTCGGACTTTCACTGAACGGCGTTCGGCGTGTTCGCGTTGCTGCACTGGCAGGCCCAGGCCATTGCCCAGGAAACCTTCCACCAGCACGATCACCTGACCGCCGTCGGCCGCCCACATCCGGGCTTCGGGCAGCGTCAGGGGCACGTGGTGGTCGTTGCAGCATTTGCCACAACCTACGCAGGAAAACGTCGTATTCATTGAACGGCCAGTCGCATAAAAGGACATGAAACGGCGACAGAATGCCGCCGCAAAGGCCACTGTCGAAGCAAGTTATGCGCCAGTCACTGTGCCTTGGCGGTGGGGCGGATGGAGTCCCATTCGGTGACGTAAGCGGTTTTGCTTTTCTTGTTATAGAGACACAGTTCGGTGCCTTGCTGGCCTTTCATGTGTTTTTGCGGGTATTGGCCTTGCAACAGAAGGGCGGTGTAGCCAACCCGGTCATCGAACTGCGCGGCGTTGCCGACAGGTTTGGCATTCTTCAGGCCGCTGGCCTGGGTGCAACTGGCGAGCACGGCTTTGTCGTAAGCGGCCCAGGCGTCGGGGCTGGAAGCGTGAGCCTGGGAGGCGAGGGCGGTGAGGCAGAGGAAGGTCAGGCTTGCTGCTTTCATGGGGGCGGGCATCCTTGGGGGTGTTTTGGCCAAGGTTGGAGTATGCCTGATGGTTTCAGGTTGAATGTGTCGGCCCTTTCGCGAGCAGGCTCGCTCCCACATTTGCTCTGCATATGACACAGATTTTGTGTACGACGAAGATCCATTGTGGGAGCGAGCCTGCTCACGAAGGCGGTGTGTCAGGCCGGAACAGGTTCCCTGCGGATCACACGCATTCCGGCGTTTTCATACAAACGCTGCGCCCGAAGGTTGTCTTCCAGCACCTTCAAGTCCACAAAACCTTCGCGTCGTTGCTGAAATATGTTGAAAGCATGTAGCAGCAACGCGCGTCCTAATCCTTGGCCCTGAGCCCGTGGTTGCACCACCAGGTCCTTGATATAGGCGCTGGTCCAGCACTGGCACACGCCGACGATACCTTTGATGTCCAGAGCGATGAAGCACAGGCTCGGATCATATTCAGGATCGGTTTCAAAACGCTGTTGCCAAACGTCCAGTGCCGGCACGCGACCGCCACCTTCCTGATAGCCCAATTCCATCAAACGATGAACGGCTTCAGCCAGATCGGGGCGGTATTCGCTGAGGACGATTCCCTGAGGCCAAGTGATCGCAGGCACACCTTCAGCGAGGTTGCGCCGCATCAGAAAGCAAAAGTCCTTGGCCAAGACTCAATGACCTTGTTCAGCGACAGCCTTGGCTGCTTCGATCAGGCACTTGGTCAGTTCTGGCGAGGAGAACTTGGTCAATACCGCGTTCGCGCCGGCAAGACGGGCCTTTTCGCTGTTCATCGCGCTGTCCAAAGAAGTGTGGAGCAACACATAGAGGTGCGAGAAGTCCGGGGTTTCACGCAAGGTACGGGTGAAGGCGTAGCCGTCCATTTCGGACATTTCGATGTCCGAGACGATCAGGTTGATCTGCTGGGCCGTGCCTTGCAGGTCCAGCAGGCAGTCGATGGCTTCCTTGGCACTGCGAGCGGTGTGGCATTGCAGGCCGAGGTTGCGCAAGGTGTGAACCGATTGCTGCAACGCCACCTGACTGTCATCGACCACCAGAATCCGAGCGTTGCCGAGTACTTCGGCGTCTTCCATGCTCAGTTCGGTCGGGGCCGTTTCGATCTGCGCCGGGGCGATGCCATGGATCACTTTTTCGATGTCCAGCACCTGTACCAACGTGCCGTCGACCGAGGTCACGCCAGTGATGTACGAACGCACGCCGCCAGAGCCAAAGGGCGGCGGACGGATGTCGGTAGTCAGGCAGTGGACAATCTTGCTCACCGCTTGAACGTGCAAACCCTGCTTGGAGCGGCTGACATCGGTGACGATCAGGCAGCCACCGTTCGGGTCTTCCAGCGGTCGTTCGCCGATGGCACGACTGAGGTCGATCACCGACAACGATGCGCCGCGCAGGGTGGCGATGCCTTTGACGTGGGGATGCGACTCCGGCAGCTTGGTCAGCGGCGGGCAGGGAATGATTTCACTGACTTTCAGCAGGTTGATCGCCATCAGCTTGCCGCTGCGCAAGGTAAACAGCAGAAGCGAAAGTGAATCTGCGCGGGCTTTGTTTGAAGACATAAAAACCTTCTGTAGAAAAAGGTGATGGGCAATCGCGAGGATCGCCAACAGCTATCGATGCCGGGTTATCGACCTGAACGGGGTGGGCTTTAGGGTCGTTATGGGTTGGTGGTCGGATCCACCCCTCACCCCAGCCCTCTACCCTCTGGGGAGAGGGCTGGGGTGAGGGGTGGATTCAGAAACCGCCACACTTAATCCTTTATCCCCAACCGCTTCGCCATCCTTCCAAGATTCGCCCGATCCAAGCCTAGCTCACGCGCCGCACTCGCCCAATTGTTATGGTGCCGTTCCAGACAGGCGTTGATCAGTCGACGCTGATAATCCTCGGTTGCGGCCCGCAAGTCTCCCGAGACCAAAGCAGCAGGGCTGACAGGGGCTGGCTCGGTTGCAAGCTCAACGCTGCCAGTGGGCAAATCCAGATCCGCCGCACTCAAGCTGAGAATCTTCGGCCGCTCCTTGCAGTTACCCAGCGCCTTCAAGGCACTGCGGCCAATCAAGTGCTCCAGCTCCCGCACATTGCCCGGCCATGCATACGCCAGCAATGCAGCCTGCGCATCGCTGTTCAGACGCAGGCTGTTGAGGCCCATGCGAGAGCGGTTTTGCTCCAGAAAATAGCCGCTGAGCAGCAACACATCCCGCCCACGATCACGCAGTGCTGGCACCAGCAACGGATAAACGCTCAGGCGGTGATAGAAGTCGGCACGGTAGCGGCCGCTGCGCACTTCCTCGGCCAGGTCGCGATTGGTCGCGGCGATCAGCCGTACGTCCACCTGATGTTCTTTATCCGACCCCAATCGCTGCAGCTGACCGCTTTGCAGGACTCGCAGCAATTTGGCCTGGACGGTCAGGGACAGCTCACCCACTTCATCGAGAAACAGCGTGCCGCCATTGGCCAGTTCGAACTTGCCGCGCCGATCGTTCATTGCGCCGGTGAAGGCGCCGCGGACATGGCCGAACAATTCACTCTCCACCAGCGTTTCCGGCAGCGCGGCGCAGTTGAGGCTGATGATTGGCTTATCGGCCCGGGGCGATGCGGCGTGGATGGCTTGGGCGACCAGTTCCTTACCAACCCCGGTTTCGCCGGTGATCAGCACGGTAAGATCGCTGCCGCCCACCAGATTGATTTCTTCCACCAGCCGTTTGTGGGCCTTGCTCTGGCCAATCATCTCGCGGTTCTGCTGGCCGCTGGCTTGTCGGTAAACCTCGGCACGCTGATGTTCGTCTTCGACACGATTGGCCAGGCGTTCGATGCGCTCGGCGGCGTTGACCGTGGCGGCGGCGAGGCTGGCGAAAGCTTCCAGAGCGTCCAGTTCGATCGGTTCGAAGCGCTCCGGATCGAGTGCGTCGAGGGTCAGCAACCCCCATGGACGCTCGTCGATAAACAGCGGGCAACCCATGCAGTCGTGGACTTCCAGATGCTCATCGAGGCCATCGACCAGTCCGTCGTAAGGGTCGGGCAAGTCGCTGTCGGCGGCGAAACGGGTCGGGCCGTGGCTGCTGAGCAGCGCTTCGAAACGCGGGTGTTCGCTGACTTTGAAGCGTCGGCCGAGAGTGTCGATGCTCAACCCGTCGACGGCCAGTGGCACCAGCCATTCGCCATCAAGTCGCAGCAGGGCGGCAGCGTCGCACGGGAGCAAGGCGCGCATGGCTTCGAGCAAGCGCCGATAGCGCTCGCCTTCGGGAAGTTCGCGGGACAGGTCGGAGACCAGTGGCAGCAGGGCGGTCAGCAGGGATTTTGCAGTCATAGTGACTCCATGTAGTCGGTATGACTATAAGCCAGTGTGTGTCGATATGACTATTAAGAATTTAACATGTTGATTTTTAAGGTTTTATTTTCTGGCACGAAAACTGATAAGTACAAGGCAGTCAGTTAGCAATCCAAGTAGATCAGGAGTCGCCTTATGCTTAGCGTTCAAGACCGTGCAATCGTCAAATCCACTGTGCCCTTGCTGGAAAGTGGTGGCGAAGCATTGATCACTCATTTCTACCGCATGATGCTGTCCGAGTACCCGGAAGTCCGCCCGCTGTTCAACCAGGCCCACCAGGCCAGCGGCGACCAGCCGCGTGCCCTGGCGAACGGTGTCTTGATGTATGCGCGGCACATCGACCAGCTCGACCAGTTGGGTGACCTGGTGGCCAAGATCATCAACAAGCACGTGGCCCTGCAAATCCTCCCGGAACATTACCCGATTGTCGGCGCCTGCCTGCTGCGAGCCATCTCCGAAGTGCTGGGCGATGAGATCGCCACTCCTGAAGTGATGGCCGCCTGGGGGGCTGCTTACGGTCAATTGGCCGACATCCTGATCGGCGCCGAAACCAGCATCTACGACCAGAAAGAACAGGCACCGGGCGGCTGGCGCGGGGCGCGGGAATTCATCGTGGTGGCCAAGGTCGAGGAGAGCGCGGAAATTATCTCGTTCTACTTCGAACCAGCGGACAAAGGCCCGATTCTGGCGGCAGAGCCAGGCCAGTACATCGGCATGAAACTGATTCTCGATGGCGAAGAGATTCGTCGTAACTATTCGCTGTCGGCCTTGGCCAACAAGGGCCAGTACCGGATCAGCGTCAAACGTGAAACCGGTGGCCGCGCCTCCAACCATTTGCACGATCAACTGCATGTTGGCGCAAAAATTCAGTTGTTCCCGCCATCGGGCGAATTCACCCTGACCGACAGCGACAAACCGTTGGTGCTGATCAGCGGCGGCGTCGGCATCACTCCGACTCTGGCGATGCTCGAAGCGGCGCTGGCGACCGAGCGGCCGGTGCACTTTATCCACTGCGCACGCAACGGTAGCGTTCACGCCTTCCGTGACTGGATTGATGGCTTGGCCGAGCGTCATCCGCAACTCAAACGCTTCTATTGCTACGACGAAGATGATGGCGTGAGCCCGGCGGCGGACAAGGTTGGGTTGTTGAGCCAGGAGCAGCTGGGCGAGTGGTTGCCGCAGCAGCGCGATCTGGACGCTTACTTCCTGGGGCCTAAAGGCTTCATGGCGGCGGTCAAGCGTCACCTGAAAGCGTTGGGTGTGCCGGAGAAGCAAAGTCGTTACGAATTCTTCGGGCCGGCTTCGGCGCTGGAGTAACGGGTTGCGGTCACTCTGAAAAATAGAGTGGCCTCCCTGACAAACGAGCCCGCACACAGATCTGTGTGCGGGCTCGTTTGCGAATGGCTGCTCAGCCCTTCAGTTCTTTCAAATGTTTGTACACCGTTGCCCGCCCCATGTTCAGCACGTTCGCTACATAGTTGGAGGCGCTTTTACCTTTGAAGGCGCCTTCGGCGTGCAGTGCCAGCACCAGTTCGCGCTTATGGTCACGGGTCAGCAGGTTCAGGCTCAGCTGACGTTCGCGCAGCCAGGCGTGGAGGAAGGTGTTGATGCGCTCCTGCCAGTCATCGCGAAACAGTGATTCTGGCTGCGGAATCAACTTGCTCGGTGACAGGAACAGATCCAGAGCGGCCTTGGCATTTTCGAATAACGAAATATTCAGATTAATGCACAGCACCGCCAGCGGATGACCTTCGCTGTCGCGCAGCACGCTGCTCAGGCTGCGAATCTTCTGGCCATCCCAATTGAGCTTTTCGTACGGCCCGATGTTTCGTTCGCTGATATCGTCGCTGAGCATGTCCTCCAGCGCCGAGTCGTCACCGATTTCCCGTTTGGACAGGTTGTTGGCGATGTAGTCGACCTTCTGGGTACGCAGGTCGTGCAGCACCACCTCGGCGTGAGGAAAGAACAACGTGGCGATGGCGTCGGCGATCGCGCGGAAATTGTCCAGCGGCGAACTCTTCAGTGCAGAGTCATCACCGGCTGGTTCTTGTTCTTGGGCGTTCATAAAGTGGAGCTCCAGACAGCATCAGCGCCCCGTCAAAAAAGGGCGCTGGAAGTTTGCCGCAATCGTGTCGACACGTCACCTGACGTCTGAACGTCAGCCCAGTCGGGCGGGGGAGAGCATCCCGGGGTTCAGACCAAAGCGAGTCAGTTGCTCGGGCAACGCTTCACCGCGCACCAGTGCCGCGCTGGCCTGGCCCATGGCCGGCGAGGTCTGGATGCCATAACCGCCTTGTGCCGCCACCCAGAATAGCCCCGGCACCTGCGGATCGAAACCGGACAGCAAATCCCCGTCGCTCACGAAACTGCGCAAGCCGGCCCAGGTGCGGGTCGGACGGCGGATGGTCAGGGTGGTGGCTTCTTCGATCTGGTAGATGCCCATTGCGATGTCCAGCTCTTCGGGCTGCACGTCGTGCGGTTCCACCGGGTCGGCGTTGGCGGGCGAGCCGAGGAACATGCCGGCGTCGGGCTTCATGTAGAAGGATTCGTCGAGGCTGACAAGCATGGGCCAATGGTGGATGTCCACGCCCTCGGGGCCGGCGAAGATGAAAGCCGCACGGCGCTTGGGTTGCAGGCCCAGTGGCTTGGCACCGGCCAGCTCACCGATTTTGTCGGCCCAGGCGCCAGCCGCGTTGATGATGATCGGGGCGCTGAAGGTCTGGCCGTTGGTTTGCACGTGCCACACACCTTCGTCGTCCCGGGTCAGGCTCGTGACTTCACTGTCGGTATGAACTTCGCCCTTGTTGCGTCGGATACCGCGCAGGTAGCCCTGGTGCAAGGCATCGGTGTCGATGTCGCTGGCGGTCGGGTCGTAAATCGCACCATGGACTTTTTCCCGACGCAGGATCGGCAGGCGCGCGAAGGCTTCGTCGGCGCTGAGCAGCTGCATTTCCGGCACTGTGGCTTTGGCGCTCAGGTATTGATTGTTCAGCTCGTCCGGGTCACCGGTGAAGTCCACGGTCATCTCGCCACGCGGAGTCAGCAGCGGGTGTTCGCAGAAACCGGCCGGCGGCGCGTCGAAGAAGTCGCGGCTGGCCTGGGTCAGCGCCCTAACCTGCGGTGTGCCGTATGCGGCGGTGAACAGTGCAGCTGAACGTCCGGTGGAGTGGTAAGCCGGATGGGATTCGCGTTCGAGCACGATCACTCGGGCGTGCTGCGACAACCAGAAACCGGTGGAAGCGCCGGCAATCCCGCCGCCGATGATGATGAAATCTGCCTGGCTCATGAACGTCTCCTGATGGGCGCAAAGGCCAAATTTGTAGTGATCCCTTGTAGGAGGGTTTTGTGGTGTTAGTGCTTTAGGCGGTAGATGGCATTGGCCAGCGCGATGTCTTCCAGGCCCAGACCAATGGAGCGGAAGAACACATGACGGTCGTAGCCAGGGCGCTGCACTTTTTCGCTGAGCAGATCGGGCAGGTCGCCGATGATCGCGTTTTTATCCCAGCCATGTTGTTCACCGGCAATCAGCATCTCGCCGGCCGAGCCCGGGGTGGTCAGACGATAGTCGCAGAACACTTGCATGTCGTTGAGGCTCTGCGGCGGTACTTCATGGGCACGCGGTGCGTTGGTGCTGATGGAGGTGATCAGCGCCGGTTTGCTCAAGCTTGACGGGTCGATCACCGGGCCTGCGGACGAGGTGCAGAGCATGATCACGTCGGCGTCTTGAACCGCTGCTTCACGACTGTCGACGATGGTCAGCCGTGGATCGAGGCTTTTGAGCTGTGCCAATACTTCGGGATTTTTGTCGCTCAGGCTCGGCGAGTAGAGGCTGATACTCTGCCAGTCGCGCAGGCCTTTGACGTAGTGCAAGTGCGCCTGGGCGACCTTGCCGCTGCCGATGATTGCCAAGCGTCGGGCCTTCAGCGGGGCGAGGACGTCGACCGCCACTGCCGTGGTTGCGGCGGTGCGTGCTGTGGTCAGTTCACCGGCATCGCAGAGCAGCAACGGCTGGCCGGTCTGCATCGACATCAGCAGCGTCCAGGCGGTCACCAGCGGGCCTTGTTCGCGCACGATGTACGGCGAGGTCTTGACCCCGTAAACGCCGTCTTCGGCCAGCACGCCCAAGTAGTTGATGAAGTCACCAGCGCCCTGTGGAAACTCCACTAGCTGCTGCGCCGGTTGCACAGCTTGCCCGGCGGCCAGGTCGCGGAACAGTTTGCGCAGGATCTGCGGCACGTCGACCTGCGCCAGCAGCTCACGGGCCTGAGGTTGGGTAATCACATAAGGCGTACTGGACATGGTCGGCTCCGGGAGCTGGAAGTAAACTAATTTGTCCATTATGGACTTTTAGTTGTCTCGAACAATATCCAGACGAAAAAAAAGCGCAGTCCGTTTCCGGCTGCGCCTCTTTTGGTGCGACCCGCGTTACGGGCGCTTGCGCTCAACCGCCCGCAGCAGATGCGTCGGTGGCGTTTCGCAGCTGATCTTGCGACCCAGCAGCGCCTCGATGGACGGTAGCTGGTAGGAATCGTCTTCACCGGCAAAACTGATGGACACACCATCGGCGCCGGCACGACCGGTACGGCCGATGCGGTGCACGTAGTCGTCCGGGACTTCCGGCAGGGTGAAGTTGATCACGTGGCTGATACCGTCGATGTGAATGCCGCGACCGGCCACATCGGTGGCAACCAGGACGCGGATCTTGCCTTCGCGGAAACCTTCCAGAGTCTTGATGCGCTTGTGCTGCGGCACGTCGCCGGACAGTTGCGCGGCATTGACGCCGTCACGCACCAGGCGTTCTTCGATGCGCCGCACTTCATCCTTGCGGTTGGCAAACACCATCACCCGCTCCCAACCGTTGTCGTTGACCAGGTTGTAGAGCAGTTTGTATTTGTCGGCACCGGCGACGGCGTAGATGTGTTGCTCGACATTTTCGCTGGCCACGTTCTGCGACTCGATCTCGACGATCGACGGGTCGGTGGTCCATTGCTTGGCCAGGTTCATCACGTCTTCGGTGAAGGTCGCGGAGAACAACAGCGTCTGGCGCTCGTTCTTCGGCGGAGTCTGGCGAATGATCTGACGCACTTGTGGGATGAAACCCATGTCGAGCATCCGGTCGGCTTCGTCCAGGACCATGACTTCGACCATGTCCAGGTGCACGTCGCCGCGCTGGTTGAAATCCAGCAGACGACCCGGGGTGGCCACGAGGATGTCGCAATGACGGGCTTCGAGGTGCTTGAGCTGCTTGTCGAAGTCCATGCCGCCGACGAACGTCATGACGTTGAGGCCGGTGTATTTGGTCAGGTCGGCCGCGTCCTTGGCGATCTGCACCACCAGTTCACGGGTCGGCGCAATGATCAGCGCCCGCGGCTCGCCCATGTAGCGCTCTTTCGGCGGTGGGGTTTCCAGCAACTGAGTGATGATCGAAATCAGGAACGCTGCGGTTTTGCCGGTGCCGGTCTGGGCGCGGCCAATGGCATCTTTGCCGGCCAGGGTGAAGCCGAGGACTTGTGCCTGAATCGGCGTGCAATACGGGAAGCCCAGGTCCTGGATGGCGTGCATCAGTTCGGGGGCGAGTTTGAAATCGTGAAAACGGGTTTTGCCTTCCTGGGGTTCGACGGCGAAGTCTTCGAGTTTCCAGGGGATAACCGGTGCTTTTGGCTTGGGTTCGCGACGCGGTCGGGCAGGTTTTGCAGCTTCGCTGCTTGGTTCTTCAGAGGCTTGAGCCTCAACGGGTTGGACGGCCGGTGTGGTCATCGGCTCGTGCTTCGGTACCGCTACGGTTGCGGTCCGGCCAGACTGATTACCGTCGGTGCGGTGGCTGGGATGGTGAGACGGAGCGCTGGAGACTGGCGCGAGCTGCTCAGTCTCGCTTTTACCGAACATTTTCTTGAGTGCTTTGAGCACGGTCATCTCATCGATTGGTTAAGGAATATACGCCGGCCAGTGTAATGCAAGAATCGGGCGCGGCGTAGTGGGATGGATCAATGGGCTGCTTTTCACATAAACCGTTAACGCAAGCGCTCGGCGAGCCAGACCCCAATGTCGCGAATCTCCTCGGGTAACACTTCGTGACCCATTGGGTATTCCTGCCATGTCACGGTGACACCATGCTGCTTTAAATACTCGTAAGCGGTGCGGCCCATGGAGTTTTGAACAACGTCATCGTACTGGCCGTGTAAAGACAGCACGGGAATGCGCTGCTGGCTGGCGGAAAGCTCCAGTTCATCGCTGAAGGTCGGTGCATAGGTCGAGAGGGCAAGTACGCCACCCAACGGCCCCTGCCATTTCAGAAACGCGGTGTGTAATGCCACCGCGCCACCTTGGGAAAAACCTGCCAAAAATATCCGCGAGGCGTCTATTCCGATGGCTCGCTCCACTTCGATCAAATTGACGATCCTCTGCGCCGACTCTTCCAGCTGCTCGCGGTTGATCGCGCGCGCCGGGCTCATGGCCAATATGTCGTACCAGCTCGGCATCTCGTAACCACCGTTGATGGTCACGGCGCAGGTCGGTGCCTGAGGGAGAACGAAGCGGGTGGTCAGCAGGGTTTCCTGCAGCGCTTCGGCCACCGGCAGGAAGTCGTAGCGGTCGGCGCCCAGGCCGTGCAGCCAGATAACGCAGGCGTCTGCGGGCTTGACGGGTTGAAGAATCAAGGGCTCGGTCATGGTTGCTCCAATGTTGTGCAGGCGCTCTCATTGGGTGCGTGATCTGAGTGCGCGCCTGGTTGATCAGTTAAGAAGATGTCGCAAGGCTACAAGTTTTGCTATTGACCTGTCGCGCAATCGCTTCAGCGAGCGGTCTGGTACGGGCTTTGCTATGGGGAAACGGTGCAACCCATCTCGCGCCTTGCGGTAACACTATCAGTGTACTGCTGGCGGTGGGATAGCAAAGAATCCGGTGATGGATGTTCGCCAGTGGCCGCTACGGGCTTCGCGAACGTGAAAGGGCTACAGCCCGTTCGGCCGATTGGTGAGAAGTGAGTTGTCCATGATGTGGATTTTCTCCTACTAGACTCATAGCGCAGGTCCTACGTCGGTTGACCCTAAAAAAAGCCAACACGGGTCGACTACGCCTCATAAGGGTGCGACAGGACTCAAGCTCCGACACAACAAGAGCAAAACTGGAGGTTTGAATGAAGATGTTGAAATCCACCCTGGCTATCGTGACTGCAGCCGCAGTACTCGGTGTCAGTGGGTTCGCTCAGGCGGGTGCAACCCTGGATGCAGTGCAGAAGAAAGGTTTCGTACAGTGCGGCGTCAGTGACGGTCTGCCTGGCTTCTCGGTACCGGATTCGACTGGCAAGATCATCGGTATCGATGCTGATGTCTGCCGCGCTGTGGCCGCTGCCGTATTCGGCGACGCGACCAAGGTCAAATTCAGCCAGTTGAACGCCAAAGAGCGTTTCACCGCGCTGCAGTCCGGCGAAATCGACGTGCTGTCGCGTAATACCACCTGGACCAGCTCCCGCGATTCGGGCATGGGTCTGGTGTTTGCTGGCGTGACGTACTACGACGGCATCGGCTTCCTGGTGAACAACAAGCTGGGCGTGAAGAGCGCAAAAGAGCTCGACGGCGCCACCATCTGCATTCAAGCCGGTACCACGACCGAGCTGAACGTTTCCGACTACTTCCGCGGTAACGGTCTGAAATACACCCCGATCACCTTCGACACCTCCGATGAAAGCGCCAAGTCGCTGGAATCCGGTCGTTGCGACGTGCTGACCTCCGACAAATCCCAGCTCTACGCACAACGCAGCAAGCTGGCGACCCCGACCGACTATGTCGTTCTGCCGGAAACCATCTCCAAGGAGCCTCTGGGCCCGGTCGTGCGTAAAGGCGACGAAGAGTGGTTCAGCATCGTCAAGTGGACCCTGTTCGCGATGCTCAACGCTGAAGAAATGGGTATCACTCAGAAAAACGTTGAAGCTGAAGCCAAAGCCACCAAGAACCCGGACGTTGCTCGTCTGCTGGGCGCTGACGGTGAATACGGCAAAGACCTGAAAGTGAAGAAAGACTGGGTCGTGCAGATCGTCAAGCAAGTGGGTAACTACGGTGAAGTGTTCGAGAAAAACCTCGGCAAGGGCACTCCACTGGCCATCGACCGCGGGCTGAACGCTCTGTGGAACAACGGCGGCATTCAATACGCACCACCAGTGCGCTGATGGTTCTATCACCCGGTGGGCCAACCACCGGGTGATGTTCTGTTCCATTATTTGCGGGGCACTTCATGCAAAATTCAATCGGCGCACCAAAGCAGAGGCTCAGCCTCAGCGATCCAAAAGTGCGTGCGTGGCTATTTCAGATCATCACCATTGTGGCGGTGGTCTCGATGGGCTGGTATCTGTTCGACAACACGCAGACCAACCTTCAACACCGGGGCATTACCTCCGGCTTCAGCTTTCTGGAGCGCAGTGCCGGTTTCGGCATCGCTCAACACCTGATCGACTACACCGAATCGGACAGCTATGCCCGGGTGTTTGTCATCGGCCTGCTCAACACGCTGCTGGTGACCTTCATCGGCGTGATCCTGGCGACGATCCTCGGGTTCATCGTCGGCGTGTCACGGCTGTCGAAGAACTGGATCATCAGCAAGCTGGCGACTGTTTATGTGGAAGTCTTCCGCAACATTCCGCCGCTGCTGCAAATCCTGTTCTGGTACTTCGCGGTGTTCCTGACCATGCCGGGGCCACGCAACAGCCATAACTTCGGCGATACCTTCTTTGTCAGCAGTCGCGGCCTGAACATGCCGGCCGCGTTGACGGCGGATGGTTTCTGGCCGTTTGTGGTCAGCGTCGTCGTGGCCATTGTCGCCATCGTGCTGATGAGCCGCTGGGCAACCAAACGCTTCGAAGCGACCGGTGTGCCGTTTCACAAGTTCTGGGTGGGTCTGGCGCTGTTCCTGGTGATCCCTGCGCTGTGCGCATTGATCTTCGGCGCGCCGCTGCACTGGGAAATGCCGAAGCTGCAAGGCTTCAACTTCGTCGGTGGCTGGGTGCTGATCCCGGAACTGCTGGCGCTGACCCTGGCCCTGACGGTGTACACCGCGGCGTTCATCGCCGAGATCGTGCGTTCGGGCATCAAGTCGGTCAGCCACGGCCAGACCGAAGCGGCGCACTCGTTGGGTTTGCGCAACGGTCCGACCCTGCGCAAGGTGATCATCCCGCAAGCCCTGCGCGTGATCATTCCACCGCTGACCAGCCAATACCTGAACCTGGCGAAGAACTCCTCGCTGGCGGCCGGTATCGGTTATCCGGAGATGGTGTCGTTGTTTGCCGGTACGGTGCTAAACCAGACCGGACAGGCGATCGAGGTGATTGCCATCACCATGAGCGTGTACCTGGCGATCAGTATCAGCATTTCCCTGCTGATGAACTGGTACAACAAGCGCATTGCGCTGATCGAGCGGTAAGGAAAAGCGCATGACGACTCATACTTTCAAACCTGACATGCCGCCCCCGAACCGCAGTATCGGTGTCGTGGCGTGGATGCGCGCGAACATGTTCTCCAGCTGGCTCAATACCCTGCTGACCCTGTTCGCGTTCTACCTGATCTACCTGGTGGTGCCGCCGATCCTGAGCTGGGCGATCCTCGATGCCAACTGGGTCGGCACCACGCGCGCCGACTGCACGAAGGCGGGCGCCTGCTGGGTGTTCATCCAGCAGCGCTTCGGCCAGTTCATGTACGGCTACTACCCGACAGACCTGCGCTGGCGCGTGGACCTGACCGTGTGGTTGGCGGTCATCGGCGTGGCACCGTTGTTTATCTCGCGCTTTCACCGTAAAGCGGTATACGGGCTGAGCTTCCTGGTGCTGTACCCGATCATTGCCTACTTCCTGTTGCAGGGCGGCCTCTTCGGTCTGAGCACCGTGGCGACCAGCCAATGGGGCGGTTTGATGCTGACCCTGGTGATCGCCACTGTCGGTATTGCCGGTGCGTTGCCGCTGGGTATCGTCCTGGCGCTGGGCCGTCGTTCGAACATGCCGGCGATTCGGGTGGTCTGCGTGACCTTCATTGAATTCTGGCGCGGCGTACCGTTGATCACGGTGCTGTTCATGTCCTCGGTGATGCTGCCGCTGTTCCTGCCTGAAGGCATGAACTTCGACAAATTGCTGCGGGCACTGATCGGCGTGATCCTGTTCCAGTCGGCGTACGTCGCCGAAGTGGTGCGCGGTGGTCTGCAAGCGATTCCCAAAGGTCAGTACGAAGCGGCTGCCGCGATGGGCCTCGGCTACTGGCGCAGCATGGGCCTGGTGATTCTGCCGCAAGCCCTGAAGCTGGTGATCCCCGGCATCGTCAACACCTTCATTGCGCTGTTCAAGGACACGAGCCTGGTGATCATCATCGGTCTGTTCGACCTGCTCAACAGCGTCAAACAAGCCGCCGCCGACCCGAAATGGTTGGGCATGGCCACCGAAGGCTATGTGTTCGCGGCCCTGGTGTTCTGGATTTTCTGTTTTGGTATGTCGCGCTATTCCATGCATCTGGAACGCAAGCTCGACACTGGCCACAAGCGTTAGGAGTTCTGTAATGAGCGAAGCAATCAAAAAGCCTGTGAGCCCTGAAGGCATTATTCAGATGCAGGGCGTGAACAAGTGGTACGGCCAGTTCCACGTGTTGAAAGACATCAACCTGAACGTTAAGCAGGGCGAACGTATCGTCCTGTGCGGCCCGTCGGGTTCCGGCAAATCCACCACCATTCGTTGCCTCAACCGTCTGGAAGAACACCAGCAGGGTCGCATCGTGGTCGATGGCGTGGAGCTGACCAACGACCTCAAGCAGATCGAATCGGTACGCCGTGAAGTCGGCATGGTGTTCCAGCACTTCAACCTGTTCCCGCACCTGACCATCCTGCAGAACTGCACGCTGGCACCGATGTGGGTACGCAAGATGCCCAAGCGCAAGGCCGAAGAAATCGCCATGCATTACCTGGAACGCGTCCGCATTCCGGAGCAGGCGCATAAATTCCCGGGGCAACTGTCCGGCGGTCAGCAACAGCGTGTGGCGATTGCCCGCGCCCTGTGCATGAAACCGAAAATCATGCTGTTCGACGAACCGACCTCGGCACTCGACCCGGAGATGGTGAAAGAGGTTCTGGACACCATGATCGGCCTGGCTGAAGACGGCATGACCATGCTCTGCGTGACCCACGAAATGGGCTTCGCCCGCACCGTGGCCAACCGCGTGATCTTCATGGACAAGGGCGAAATCGTCGAACAGGCTGCGCCGAACGACTTCTTCGATAACCCGCAGAATGAGCGGACCAAGCTGTTCTTGAGCCAAATCCTGCATTGATTGGCGCTTGGCAGTGAAATAAACCCGGACAGTGTTCCGGGTTTATTTTTGTCTGGGGTTTGTGGTCAGGATGCGAGCGCGGATTGGTGTAACTGATCGAGGTTTGCCAATAGACTTTGCAAGTCTGCACCTTCGCGAAGTACTCGCACATCGTCAAGTAACTCTGGATGCCGATCAAGCAGGCGCATCAGCATAAATAACGGTTGAGGCGGTGCCAGTTCAGCACGCTCATATCGGGAAAATGCGTTGTGGCCGCCACCCGAAAGCAACTTTACCGCTTCCTTCTGCGAGAGTTTCAACTTGCGACGAATACGCTTCATCTCGGTGGCCATAAGTTGACGGCAATCGAGCAGCAGTTGATCGCTTGCCTGGGAGTAGCGCTCTGCGCTGTTGTCATCGAATTCGATTTCGCCGCAAACTCGGCACTCGTAGCCTGAAATATCGCCTACCTGACGTGACATCTGTTTGAAGTCGATGGTGAAGCTGCGCCCATCGAAGGGCTGCAGCCCTTCATGAGTACCGCAGCTGAAACATTGCTTTCCATTCATGCGTCTTTCTCCTTGAAGGAGATTACGGGAGGTCCACCACCGGGGCGGTAGGTCACTTTGATGTAAATCTCCAGGCCGTGAGTCTTCATGTAATAAACGTCCTGCCAAATGCGATGGTCGGCAAAGGTCGTCATCGATTTGTGCAGCATTCTGTTTTCCAGCGAACAGACGATTTGCAGCATTTGGGCAAGACTTAAATCAAGTCGTCGACCGCCTTCCCGTGCAGCGCCGGTAAATGCCTTTGTCCCTAATCTGATGACCTCCGACTTGACCACGGTCAAGTCGTAGTGAGGTGTGTTCTTTTCCATAAGAAGCCGCTTGCCCTGTCTCTAAAAATACCCTTAAAGGGTAATTTTGACTAATCGAAAATCCCGCTCCATTTCCCTCTCCTTGACCGTAGGCTGTTGCCGTCCTACATGTAGCTGACTAACATGTCAGAAAATTCATCCTATGATTGGATGAAAGGGCGAATTCCATGTCAGACATTTCTCCATTAGTTAAACGATCTTTGGTCGACCAAGCGTTGGACCAATTACGCCTACGCATCACCGAAGGCATCTGGACGGTCGGCCAGCGTTTACCCACCGAACCCGAGCTGTCCGCCGAGTTGGGCATCAGCCGCAACACCGTGCGTGAAGCCATGCGCGTATTGGCGTTTTCCGGGTTGATCGAAATCCGTCAGGGCGACGGCAGCTATCTGCGGGCAGTGGTCGATCCTCTCGACACCATGAAGGCGTTGTCCCGCTGCTCCCATGAGCAAGCCCGGGAAACACGGCACATTCTGGAAGTCGAGGCCATCGGTCTCGCCGCGTTGCGTCGTACCGACGAAGACCTGGTGGCATTGCGCGAGGCGTTGGGCGTCAGCGGCAGTCACTACCACGGCGATCTCGACACGTATATCGCCTGCGATCTGGTGTTCCACCGCCGCTTGGTTGATGCCGCACACAACCCGACCCTCAGCGAGCTGTATCGCTATTTTTCCAGCGTCATCGGTGCGCAGTTGCGCGAGACCCTGAACATTTCCCCCGACGCCAAGAGGTGTTCGACCTCCATATCGAACTGCTTGATGCCGTCGAGCAACGCGACCCGGAACGGGCCAAAGCCCTGTCGAGGCAGTTGATCAATGAACCTTGAAACCGAGAACCCCATGTCCAGCCAGCAGGTCAACAAAAGCAGCATCCCCCAAGCCAAGCGCACGGCGGAGCTCGAAGAGCTGCTGATTGACGCCGAGGCGGATGACGAACAGGTCCAGCAAAGTCACCCGATCCTGCGACGGCCGTGGCTGCTGTTGCTGGGCCTGATTCTGGTGGCGCTGAACCTGCGCCCGGCGCTATCGAGCATGGCGCCGATGCTCAGCGAGGTGTCGAAAACCCTCGGTCTGTCGGCAGCCCAGGCCGGTTTGCTGACGACGTTGCCGGTGCTGTGCCTCGGCTTGTTTGCACCGCTGGCGCCCGTGCTGGCCCGATGTTTCGGCGCCGAGCGAGTGGTGCTGGGCATTCTCTTGATGTTGGCCGGCGGGATCATCCTGCGCAGTTCGTTCGGTGAGATCGGCCTGTTTGCCGGCAGTGTGCTGGCCGGCGCGAGCATCGGCGTGATCGGCGTGTTGCTGCCTGGCATCGTTAAACGCGACTTTGCGAAACACGCGGGTACCATGACCGGCGTCTACACCATGGCCTTGTGCCTGGGGGCGGCGATGGCGGCGGGCGCGACCGTGCCGTTGAGCGAGCATTTCGACAAGAGCTGGGCCTTGGGCCTCGGCTTCTGGGTGGTTCCGGCATTGGTCGCGGCGATTTTCTGGTTGCCACAAGTCGGGCAGAAACACGGCGCGCACAACGTCGCGTATCGGGTTCGCGGCCTGTTGCGTGATCCACTGGCCTGGCAAGTGACGCTCTACATGGGGCTGCAATCTTCTCTGGCCTACATCGTGTTCGGCTGGTTGCCGTCGATCCTGATCGGTCGCGGCCTGACGCCGACCCAGGCGGGTCTGGTGCTGTCAGGCTCGGTCATTGTTCAGTTGGCGAGTTCACTGGCGGCGCCATGGCTGGCGACGCGTGGCAAGGATCAGCGTCTGGCGATCGTCATCGTCATGCTGCTGACCCTTGGCGGCCTGTTCGGTTGTCTTTACGCACCGATCGAAGGCTTGTGGGGCTGGGCGATCCTGCTGGGTCTGGGGCAGGGCGGTGCGTTCAGTCTGGCGTTGACCCTGATCGTGCTGCGTTCGCGGGATGCGCACGTGGCAGCGAACCTGTCGAGCATGGCCCAGGGCTTCGGCTACACCTTGGCGTCCATGGGGCCGTTCGCGGTCGGCATCGTGCATGACTGGACCGGCGGCTGGAACGCCTTGGGCTGGATTTTCGGCATCATCGGCCTCGGGGCGATCATCGCCGGCCTGGGCGCTGGACGTTCGCTGTACGTCCAGGTCGAAAGCGAAAAGGTCTGACACCCGCACACTGTCGATATTCGGCTCACGAATGCCGATAGTGTTTCGCGCCTTTGTTGACTATCGTGCAGGCAATCTTTCGACACCACTTTGCGCATCTATTTGCACATCCAGAGGGAGCCTGTCCATGAGTGATGCCCACAACGCATTGATCACCCAGTTCTACCAAGCCTTCCAGCGGCTGGATGCCGAGGCCATGAGCGCCTGCTATACCGACGACGTGGTGTTCAGTGATCCTGCGTTCGGCCAATTGCACGGACGCGATGCAGGCGACATGTGGCGGATGCTCACCACTCGGGCCAAGGATTTTTCCCTGACGTTCGATAACGTGCGCAGCGATGAGCGCACGGGCGGCGCCCATTGGGTGGCGACGTACCTGTTCAGCCAAACCGGCAACACCGTGGTCAACGACATTCAGGCACGCTTCGTTTTTCGCGACGGCAAGATTTGCGAGCATCACGACAGCTTCGATCTGTGGGCCTGGTCCCGACAGGCGCTGGGTTTCAAAGGGTTGTTGTTGGGCTGGACGCCGGCGGTGAGAAACGCCGTGCGCGCGCAAGCCTTGAAGGGGCTGAAGGCATTCCAGGCCAGTCGCTGATAAGATCGCGGCTTGTTTCCTTTCAAGCCTTGATCGTCACGTGAACACTGCCAGCGAATCTTCCGTCATTGCCGCCGAACCATCGCTGCCTGTCAGCAAACCCTGGTTCGTCTACCTCGTTCGCGCGGCCAATGGTTCGCTCTACTGCGGGATCAGCGATGATCCCGTGCGCCGCTTCGCCACCCACCAGAGTGGCAAGGGCGCGCGCTTTTTTCTCTCCAGCCCTGCCGTGGCATTGGTCTACACCGAAGCCTGTCGCGATAAAAGCGAAGCGCTGCGTCAGGAACGGCTGATCAAAAAACTCAAGAAAAGCGCCAAGGAATGCTTGGTGGCGAGTGCCGCTGCGGGCTTATCAATCTGACTGATAAGTGCCCATCAGGCAGATCGGTGGGCTGCGCATGGAATGCGCGCTAAGCTGCGGATTCCCTATCCGTGCGCCGGAGCCGAGCATGTCCGAGTTGATTCTTCATCATTACCCGACGTCCCCTTTTTCTGAAAAGGCCCGCTTGCTGCTGGGCTTCAAGGGGCTGTCCTGGCGCTCGGTGAAGATCTCGCCGGTGATGCCAAAACCCGACCTGACCGCGCTGACCGGCGGCTACCGCAAGACGCCGGTGTTGCAGATAGGCGCGGATATCTATTGCGACACGTCGCTGATGGCCCGCCGTCTGGAACAGGAAAAAGCCTTGCCGGCGTTCTTCCCGGAAGGTCAGGAAATGATCGCCGTGACCTTCGCCGCATGGGCGGATTCGGTGGTGTTCCAGCACGCGGTCAGCCTGGTGTTTCAACCGGAATCGATCGCCGTGCGCTTCGGCAATATGCCGTCGGAAGCGATCAAGGCATTCATTGCCGATCGCGCGGAGTTGTTCAGCGGTGGCAGCGCCACACGGTTGTCGGCTGAACAAGCCCGGCATCAATGGCCGACTATCATGACGCGACTGGAGCAACAGCTTCAGCGCGAACAGGGCGATTTCCTGTTCGGCGAGCCGTCGATTGCCGACTTCGCCCTGGCCCATCCGCTGTGGTTCCTCAAGGCTACGCCCGTCACTTCACCGTTGGTCGATGCTTATCCAGCGGTTTCGGCATGGCTGGGGCGCGTGTTGGGCTTCGGGCATGGCGCGTTCAGCGAGATGACCTCCGAGGAGGCGCTGGAGGTTGCGCGCAATGCCACACCGACCGCATTACCGGATGAGCAATTCGACGAGCCGAATGGTTTTGAGGCTGGCCAGCAGGTGGCCATTGCCGCCATCGATTACGGCGTTGACCCGGTGGCGGGTGAGTTGCTGTTTGCGGGCAGTGAAGAATTGATTTTGCGTCGTGAAGACGAGCGGGGCGGCGTGGTGCATGTGCACTTTCCGCGATTCGGGTTTCGCATTGAAGCCCTATAAATGCTGAACAAAAAACGCCCGGCAAAGCCGGGCGTTTTCATGTCTGGGTTATTTCAACGCGGCGAGAATGGCGTCCGGGTCATACCCGCGAATCAATGTCCCATTCACATCAATAATCGGAATCCCGCCGCCACCCAGCGCCTCGTAGGCCTTGCGCGCCTCGGCATCCTTCTCAATATCGAACTCCTTGTACGGAATGCCCTTCTGATCGAGAAAGCGCCGGGTCAGTTTGCAGTAACCGCACCATTCGGTGGCATAGAGCACGACGTTGGCCTTGGCCTGAGTCTGCTCGGACACCACTTGCGCCGGATGGAACACCCGCTCGATCTTGCCCCAGTTCTGGTAGACCACGACCACCAGCAGGATCAGCAGGAATTTTTTCAGTACGCCGCCGAGCATCAGTTACGTCGCTTGAGCTGATCGGTGAGCTGGGTCGGCAGACCTTTGATGATGAGCGTGCCGGCTTCTTCGTCGTATTCGATCTTCGAGCCCAGCAAGTGCGCTTCGAAGCTGATTGACAGGCCTTCGGCGCGACCGGTGAAGCGGCGGAACTGGTTGAGGGTCCGTTTATCGGCCGGGATCTCTGGCGACAGGCCGTAGTCTTTGTTGCGGATGTGATCGTAAAAGGCTTTCGGGCGCTCTTCGTCGATCAGCTCCGAGAGTTCTTCCAGTCCCATGGGTTCACCCAATTTTGCCTGGCTGCTGGCGTAATCCACCAGGGTCTTGGTCTTCTCGCGGGCGGACTCTTCCGGCAGGTCTTCGCTTTCGACGAAGTCACTGAAGGCCTTGAGCAGGGTGCGGGTTTCGCCGGGGCCGTCGACGCCTTCCTGGCAGCCGATGAAGTCGCGGAAATACTCCGAAACCTTTTTGCCGTTCTTGCCTTTGATGAACGAAATGTACTGCTTGGACTGCTTGTTGTTCTGCCACTCGGACACGTTGATCCGTGCTGCCAGGTGCAGTTGACCGAGGTCCAGGTGCCGGGACGGGGTCACGTCCAGCTGATCGGTCACTGCAACGCCTTCACTGTGGTGTAGCAGGGCGATCGCCAGGTAGTCGGTCATGCCTTGCTGATAATGCGCAAACAGCACGTGGCCGCCCACAGAGAGGTTTGATTCCTCCATCAGCTTTTGCAAGTGTTCCACCGCCACCCGGCTGAACGCTGTGAAATCCTTGCCGCCATCGAGGTATTCCTTCAGCCAGCCGCTGAACGGATGCGCCCCGGACTCGGCATGGAAGAAACCCCAGGCCTTGCCTTGTTTGGCGTTGTAGCTCTCATTGAGGTCGGCAAGCATGTACTCGATGGCGCTCGACTCGGCCAGTTCGGAATCGCGAGCGTGGAGAACTGCAGGTGTGCCGTCGGGTTTTTTGTCGATCAGGTGGACGATGCAATGACGGATCGGCATGGGCTTCTCGGCTGATTGAAGAGAGGAGGGCGTGCTCCCCCAAAAAGTGCCAAGTGTACCGCAACCACTGGTTTTGGCGCGGCACGAAGGGCAATTCGCAGGTGTCCGGTGGCGCTTATGCTGTTTTTTACAGTTTTAGAGCAATAAAGCTGACCAAATGGGTAGCTAGAGGCGGATATTTCCCCGTCTCTGTGCTAGTTTTGCCCGGTCTTACGCGAAGTCACTGCGTTAAGCGTGCATTCAGCATTTGTCAGGTCGAACCAAACCCTGATTTCGGTATCTATAACCCCGACTCGTCGCGGTTATGGCCGAGGGTGCCAGATCCAGAAGATCGGGCTCGATGGCTGACACTGCACTCTGCAATCCATATGAATTTGATAGGGAAGGAACACTACATGGCTCTTACTAAAGACCAACTGATCGCCGACATCGCTGAAGCTATCGACGCGCCAAAAACCACCGCGCGTAACGCTCTGGACCAACTGGGCCAAATCGTTGCCGATCAGCTGGAAAACGGCGGCGAAATCACTCTGCCAGGTATCGGCAAACTGAAAGTGACTGAGCGTCCTGCCCGTACCGGCCGCAACCCTTCGACTGGCGCTGCCATCGAAATCGCTGCCAAGAAAGTTATCAAGCTGGTTGTGGCCAAAGGCCTGACCGACGCTGTTAACAAGTAAGACGCAGTAAAAAAAAGCCGTGCTCCGGAGTAATCCGGGCACGGCTTTTTTGTGTCTGCGATTTACCACATACGCCGCTAAACCAATGTGGGAGCGAGCCTGCTCGCGAAAGCTATCTAACAGTCAATATTGATGTGACTGATAAATCGCCTTCGCGAGCAGGCTCGCTCCCACAGTTGATCTGCGTCGGTCAGTTACTCAGCTTTTCTTTACCCAGCGCTCACGCCAGACCTGCTGCTCGGATTTGGTCTGGAAGGTCCAGGCGACGAAGCGGCTTTGCTTCTGCCCCTGAGACATTTCCACGACCTGGCTTTCCAGTACGCCAGCCTTTTTCAGCGCCGTCTGGATCGCCGGCAGGTTGGAGGCTTTCGAGACCAAGGTGCTGAACCAAAGCACTTTGTGTTGGAAATGCGCGCTCTCGGCGATCAGTTGCGTCACAAACCGTGCTTCGCCACCTTCACACCACAATTCTGCCGATTGACCGCCAAAGTTCAGCACTGGCAGTTTGCGTTTTGGATCGGCACGGCCCAGCGCGCGCCATTTACGCTCGCTGCCCTTGGTCGCTTCGTCCATCGAGGCGTGGAACGGCGGGTTGCACATGGTCAGGTCAAAGCGTTCGCCGGGTTCGAGCAGGCCCAGCAGAATGTGCTTGGGATTGCTTTGCAGGCGTAACTGAATGGCTTTGTTCAGTCCGTTGGACTGCACGATGGCTTTCGCGGCGGCCACGGCCGTCGGGTCGATTTCCGAGCCAAGGAAGTGCCAGCGGTAGTCGCTGTAGCCGATCAACGGATAAACGCAGTTGGCGCCCATGCCAATATCGAGCACCTTGACCGGCGCGCCGCGGGGGATCTCGCCGTCGTTGACGCTGGCCAGCAGGTCGGCCAGGAAGTGCACGTAATCGGCACGCCCCGGAACTGGAGGGCAGAGGTAATCGGCCGGGATGTCCCAATGGGCGACGCCGTAGAACGACTTGAGCAACGCACGGTTGAACACCCGCACTGCGTCCGGGCTGGCGAAGTCGATACTTTCTTTGCCGTACGGATTGATGATCACGAACTTCGCCAGTTCCGGCGTGGTTTTGATCAGCGCCGGGAAGTCGTAACGACCCTGATGGCGGTTGCGCGGATGCAGGCTGGCCTTCTCGCGGGGCTCCACGGCTTTGGCCGGGGTGGCGGAATCAGGCTTTTTGCGCGCAGGGCGGGGTGTGCGGGGGGCGTTCATGGGCGTGGTCGATTCGGGTATGGCTGAAAGTGGGGGCATTGTCCCACATCCAGCCGTTGTGAACCCAATTGTGACAAACAGCACAATCCCACAAGGGATTTGTGGTGTAGGGGGAAAGTGATGGGCACAAAAAAGGAGGCCGTTTCGGGCCCCCCTTTTCATTGCGATTTGCCGTTACAGGCTGGCAATCCGCGCATGTTGCTCGGCCAACTTGCCCAAAGCCTGCTCAGCTTCAGCCAGTTTGGCGCGTTCCTTCTCGATGACTTCGGCCGGGGCCTTGTCGACGAAACCGGCGTTAGACAGCTTGCCGCCCACGCGCTGAACTTCGCCCTGCAGACGCAGGATTTCCTTGTCCAGACGCGCCAGCTCAGCATCTTTGTCGATCAGGCCGGCCATTGGCACCAGCACTTCCATCTCGCCGACCAGTGCGGTGGCGGACAGCGGTGCTTCTTCGCCAGCAGCCAATACGGTGATCGATTCGAGGCGAGCCAGCTTCTTCAGCAGGGCTTCGTTCTCGGTGAGACGACGCTGATCTTCGGCGCTGACGTTTTTCAGGAACAGGTTCAGCGGCTTGCCCGGACCAATGTTCATTTCGCCACGGATGTTACGCGTGCCGAGCATCAGGCCTTTAAGCCACTCGATGTCGTTCTCGGCAGCCGGATCGATGCGCTCTTCATTGGCCACTGGCCACGGTTGCAGCATGATCGTCTTGCCTTCGATACCAGCCAGCGGCGCGATGCGCTGCCAGATTTCTTCGGTGATGAACGGCATGAACGGATGCGCCAGACGCAGCGCGACTTCCAATACCCGAACCAGCGTGCGGCGGGTGCCGCGCTGACGTTCGACCGGTGCATTTTCGTCCCACAGCACAGGCTTGGAGAGTTCCAGGTACCAGTCGCAATACTGGTTCCAGATGAACTCGTACAAGGCTTGTGCAGCCAGGTCGAAGCGGAACTGATCGAGTTGACGGGTCACTTCGGCTTCGGTGCGTTGCAGCTGCGAAATGATCCAGCGATCCGCCAGCGACAGCTCGTAAGCTTCGCCGTTCTGACCGCAGTCTTCGCCCTTGTCCAGTACGTAGCGCGCGGCGTTCCAGATCTTGTTGCAGAAGTTGCGATAGCCCTCGACGCGGCCCATGTCGAACTTGATGTCGCGACCGGTGGACGCCAGCGAGCAGAAGGTGAAGCGCAGGGCGTCGGTGCCGTAGCTGGCGATGCCGTCGGCGAACTCGTCGCGGGTCTGCTTCTCGATCTTCTTCGCCAGTTTCGGCTGCATCATGCCGGAGGTGCGTTTCTGCACCAGGTCTTCGAGCTCGATGCCGTCGATGATGTCCAGCGGGTCCAGGACGTTGCCCTTGGACTTGGACATCTTCTGGCCCTGGCCATCACGCACCAGGCCATGGACGTAAACGGTCTTGAACGGAACCTGCGGCGTACCGTCTTCGTTCTTCACCAAGTGCATGGTGAGCATGATCATCCGGGCAACCCAGAAGAAAATGATGTCGAAACCGGTCACCAGCACATCGGTGGAGTGGAATTTCTTCAGGAACTCGGTCTGCTCAGGCCAGCCGAGCGTGGAGAAGGTCCACAGACCCGAACTGAACCAGGTGTCGAGAACGTCATTGTCCTGTTGCAGCGCAACGTCCGGGCCGAGGTTGTGCTTGGCACGTACTTCGGCTTCGTCGCGACCGACGTAGACTTTGCCTGACTCGTCGTACCAGGCCGGAATCCGGTGGCCCCACCACAGCTGACGGCTGATGCACCAGTCCTGGATGTCGCGCATCCACGAGAAGTACATGTTTTCGTACTGTTTCGGCACGAACGCGATGCGGCCGTCTTCAACGGCTGCGATGGCTGGCTCGGCCAATGGCTTGGTCGACACGTACCACTGGTCGGTCAGCCACGGCTCGATAATGGTGCCGGAACGGTCACCTTTCGGCACTTTCAGCGCGTGATCGTTGACGCTGACCAAGAGGCCGGCAGCATCAAACGCGGCAACGATTTGCTTACGGGCTTCGAAGCGGTCCAGACCGGCGTACTCGGCCGGAATCTTGCCGTCGATGCTTTCGTTCAGGGTGCCGTCGAGGTTGAACACCTGACAGGCCGGCAATACAGCGGCGTTCTTGTCGAAGATGTTCAGCAGCGGCAGGTTGTGGCGCTTGCCGACTTCGTAGTCGTTGAAATCGTGAGCCGGGGTGATTTTCACGCAGCCGGTGCCGAATTCAGGGTCGCAGTAATCGTCGGCGATGATCGGAATGCGGCGGCCGACCAGCGGCAGCTCGACGAATTTGCCGATCAGGGCTTGGTAGCGTTCATCGTTCGGGTTAACCGCTACGGCGGCGTCGCCGAGCATGGTTTCCGGGCGAGTGGTCGCGACGATCAGGTAATCGTTGCCTTCAGCGGTTTTGGCGCCATCGGCCAGTGGGTATTTCAGGTTCCACAGGAAACCTTTCTCGTCGTGGTTTTCCACTTCGAGGTCGGAAATCGCCGTGTGCAACTTGGTGTCCCAGTTGACCAGGCGCTTGCCGCGGTAGATCAGGCCGTCTTCGTGCAGGCGCACAAAGGCTTCTTTCACGGCTTCCGAGAGGCCGTCGTCCATGGTGAAGCGCTCACGGCCCCAGTCCACGGACGAGCCGAGACGGCGGATCTGACGGCTGATGTTACCGCCGGACTGATCCTTCCATTCCCAGACTTTCTCGAGGAATTTCTCACGGCCCAGATCGTGACGATTCTGGCCCTGGGCTTCGAGTTGACGCTCCACCAGCATTTGCGTGGCGATACCGGCGTGGTCGGTACCCGGCTGCCACAAGGTGTTGCGACCCTGCATGCGGCGGAAACGGATCAGGGCGTCCATGATCGCGTTGTTGAAGCCGTGACCCATGTGCAGGCTGCCGGTGACGTTTGGCGGCGGGATCATGATGGTGTAGGACTCGCCCGCGCCTTGCGGGGCGAAGTAATTCTCTGACTCCCAGGTGTTGTACCAGGAAGTTTCAATGGCGTGCGGCTGGTAGGTCTTATCCATGCGCGGCGGGACCCTATTGGCATTTATTCAGGAAAAGCCGGCAAGTATAGCGGGGCATCGGGCGCAGGGCGAGCGGGTGCAGACAGGGCGCAGTCTCAATAACGGCGCGAATCAAATGTGGGAGCGAGCCTGCTCGCGATGCAGGCGCCGCGGTCTATCAGGAAACCGAGGTGATGCTATCGCGAGCAGGCTCGCTCCCACAGGGATTGGTGTTTTATTCGTACTGACTCAACAACCGTTCCATTCGCGCGCTGAGGCGGCGTTTGATTTCGGTTTCGATGTGCGGGGCGAAGTCGTCGATCACGTCTTGCATGATCAATTGCGCGGCGGCGCGCAGTTCGCCATCCAGGTGCAGCAGGTCGTCGGGGCCCTTGCTGGCGGCGGGTGCCGGTTGGGCAGCAGGGGCTGCAGGGGCGGGTGGCGCCGGTTCGAGAATTGGCGGGCTGGCGCCGACCGTATCGAACAGCATCGGAATCTGTTCCTGATCACCTTCCTCGACCGTGTCGGTGAGCAAGGGTGGTTGCAGGTTGTCATCGCCGAGCAATTGACGGATCGACTCAAGGTCATCCAGCAGGTGCGCGGACTTTTGCAGCGGTTTTGGAGTGTCCATCGGAATGCTCAGAGTCGCTGTAAACGGTGATCTTGCAGAGGATAGCCCTGTTCGCGGTAGAAACGGAAACTCTCCCGCGCAGCCGTACGAATGGTCGGATCTTCCACCACCACTTCCGCCACACGGGCGAACTTGTTGGCGAATGCCGGGACTTTCAGGGCGAGATTGACCAGCAGGTCCTGATGCGAACCGCAGTCATCGCCAAGGCCCAACACAATCAAACCGTCCGGCTCATTTTCAGCGGGGCCGTGGGGCACGAAGCTTTCGCCCTTGAAGGTCCACAAACGCGCATCGAGATCGTCACGCTGGGCAGCATCGCTGCAATGCAGATAGATGCGGTGGCCCATGCGCCAGGCTTTCTCGGTGAGCTTGCAGGCAAAATCCAGCCGCGCTGAAGGATCGGCGCTGGGCAGGATATAGAAGTCGACTTTGGTCATTGCGGTTCCTGAGCCTTGAACGGCGTCACCGGAAAGTGACGCCGCCCAGGTTCATCGGTTTCAGGCTTTGGCGCGGTCCAGCAGGTATTGGGTCAGCAATGGAACCGGACGGCCAGTGGCGCCCTTATCCTTGCCGCCGCTGGTCCAGGCCGTGCCGGCGATGTCCAGGTGCGCCCAGTTGAGGTTCTTGGTGAAGCGCGACAGGAAGCAGGCCGCGGTGATGGTGCCTGCTTTCGGACCACCGATGTTGGCGATGTCGGCGAACGGGCTGTCCAGCTGTTCCTGGTACTCATCGAACAACGGCAGTTGCCAGGCGCGGTCGTCAGCCGATTGGCCAGCGCTCAGCAGTTGGTCGATCAGTTCGTCGTTGTTGCCCAGCAGGCCCGACGTGTGGGAACCCAGCGCAACGACGCAAGCGCCGGTCAGGGTGGCGATGTCGATCACTGCTTGCGGCTTGAAGCGCTCGGAGTAGGTCAGGGCGTCGCACAGCACCAGACGGCCTTCGGCGTCGGTGTTGAGGATTTCCACGGTCTGGCCGCTCATGGTGGTGACGATGTCGCCAGGACGCGAAGCGTTGCCGCTCGGCATGTTCTCGGCGCAGGCCAGGATGCACACCAGGTTGATCGGCAGTTTCAGCTCGAGCACGGCGCGCAGGGTGCCGAATACACTGGCAGCGCCGCCCATGTCGTACTTCATTTCATCCATGCCGGCGCCCGGTTTCAGGCTGATGCCGCCAGTGTCAAAGGTGATGCCTTTGCCGACCAGTGCATACGGCTTCTCGGATTTCTTGCCGCCGTTGTATTGCATGACGATCAGGCGCGGTGGCTGGGCGCTGCCCTGGCCCACGGCGTAGAACGAGCCCATGCCCAGGTCCTTGATCTTCTTCTCATCAAGGACTTCGACTTTCAGGCTCTTGAATTCTTTGCCCAGGTTCTTCGCTTGCTCACCGAGGAACGTCGGGTGGCAGATGTTCGGCGGCAGGTTGCCCAGGTTGCGGGTAAACGCCATGCCGTTGGCGATAGCGGTGGCGTGGGCCACGGCGCGCTCGACTTCAGCCTGTGCAGCCTTGATGGTCACCAGGGTGACTTTCTTCAGGGTGCGAGGCTCGGCTTTCTGGCTTTTGAACTGGTCGAACGTGTATTCGCCGTCCACCAGGGTTTCGGCCAGCAGGCGGGTCTTGCCGTAGCTGTCACGGCCTTTGACCACGACTTCGTCCAGGGCCAGCACTGCGTCGCTGCCGCCCAGGCCTTTAAGGGTGTTGAGGATGCCGGCAATGATCTTGCGGAATGGGCGGTCACCCAGCTCTTCGTCTTTGCCCACGCCCACCAGCAGCACGCGTTCGGCCTTGAGGTTCGGCAGGCTGTGCAGCAACAGACTCTGACCGACTTTGCCAGCCAGGTCGCCGCGCTTGAGCACAGCGCTGATGGCGCCACCGCTCAGTTCGTCGAGTTGTTTGGCGACGGCGCCGAGCTTGCGGCCTTCGCCGATGGCGACCACCAGAGTGGCGGTTTTCAACGTTTCTGGGCTAACGCTTTTTACAACCAGTTCCATGTCCGGGTCCCTGAATTAATGGTCAACACGCAAGAGCTCGACGGCATGCGTTCGAGCTTGCTTATAAATAGAAAGACGCAGGTCACGGCCCGCGACAAAGGCCGCAGTTTGAACCTCGTGCCCCGAGCCTGACAACCCTCGGTTGTACGATCTTCAACGCTTTAACCGCCTGCTTGAGCGTGCGCAGTGACAGGCGCACCCAATCACAGGATAATGCGCCAACTTTTTCGGCGGCTCTGCCCTGCGGGCCGTCTGATACGTTTGCTTGTTTGGCCGCCTTAGCCTGACAACCCTGGAGTGTCTGGTTTGATCGTCTTCCGTTACCTATCCCGCGAAGTCCTGTTGACCTTGAGCGCCGTCAGCGCTGTGCTGCTGGTCATCATCATGAGCGGTCGCTTCATCAAGTACCTCGCCCAGGCAGCCTCTGGCCTCCTGGATCCGGGTTCGCTGTTCCTGATCATGGGCTTTCGTCTGCCGGGTTTCCTGCAGTTGATTTTGCCTCTGGGCCTGTTTCTCGGCATCCTGCTGGCCTACGGTCGCCTGTACCTTGAAAGCGAAATGACGGTGCTGTCTGCCACCGGCATGAGCCAGCAGCGTCTGTTTGCCATGACCCTTTTTCCAGCCACCCTGGTCGCACTGGTGGTGGCATGGCTGAGCCTGAGCCTGGCGCCACAAGGCGCCAATCAGTTCCAGTTGCTGCTGAACAAGCAGGATGCCCTGACCGAGTTCGACACCCTCGAGCCAGGCCGCTTCCAGGCCCTGCGTGACGGGACACGGGTGACCTACACCGAAACGCTGTCAGACGACCGCATCAACCTCGGCGGCGTGTTCATTTCGCAGAAGAACGTCAATTCCGATAACAAGGATCGCGGGATTTCCGTGCTGGTGGCCGAGAAGGGCCGTCAGGAAATTCGCCCCGACGGTAACCGTTACCTGATTCTCGACAACGGCTATCGCTATGACGGCAATCCGGGTCAGGCCGACTACCGGGCGATCAAGTACGAGGAGTACGGCGTATTGCTGCCCAAGCCGGACGTCAGTGACGAAGTGACCGACCGCGACGCAATGACCACCAGATTCTTGCTGGACAGTGACGACATCCGTTTGCGTACCGAGCTGCAATGGCGTCTGTCCTTGCCGTTGCTGGTCTTCATCGTGACCTTGATGGCGGTGCCGTTGTCGCGGGTCAATCCGCGTCAGGGCCGTTTCCTCAAGCTGTTGCCGGCGATTCTTCTATATATGGCTTACCTGTCCATCCTGATTGCCGCTCGCGGCGCCCTTGAAAAGGGCAAAATCCCGCCAACTCTGGGGTTGTGGTGGGTGCATGCAATCTTCCTGGCCATCGGCCTGGGCTTGCTCTATTGGGAACCCTTGCAGTTGAAGCGGGCGAGTCGTCGCAGCGCGCTGGAGGTGGCTCGTGGATAAGCTCGATCGCTACATTGGTAGCAGCGTGTTCGTGGCTATTCTGGCGGTACTGGGGATCATTCTCGGTCTGGCGACGCTGTTTGCGTTCATCGATGAAATGAGTGAGGTCAGCGATACCTACACCTTGGTCGACGTGTTGAGTTATGTCCTGCTGACCGCGCCGCGTCGTCTTTACGACATGTTGCCGATGGCTGCACTGATCGGTTGCCTGATCGGCCTCGGCAGTCTGGCCAGTCACAGCGAGCTGACCATCATGCGCGCTGCGGGCGTGTCGATCGGGCGCATCGTCTGGGCGGTCATGAAGCCAATGCTGATCCTGATGGTGGTAGGTGTGCTGATCGGCGAATACGTTGCGCCGGCCACCGAAGTCACCGCTCAGGCCAATCGCTCCCTGGCCCAGGGCAGCGGCGACGCGCAAAGCGCCAAGCATGGCCTGTGGCACCGTCAGGGGGACGAGTTCATTCACGTCAACTCCGTGCAGCCAAACGGTTTGCTGTATGGCGTGACCCGTTATCGCTTCGACGATCAGCGCCACATGCTGTCCTCGAGCTTCGCCAAGCGCGCCGAATTCGACAAGGATCACTGGCAGCTCAGCGAGGTCACGACCACGTTATTCCATGACAAGAACACCGAAGTGGTGACCGCTCCGGTCGAGCGCTGGAACGTGGCGCTGAGCCCGCAACTGCTGGATACCGTGGTGATGTCGCCCGATTCGCTGTCGATCAGTGGTCTGTGGGGGTACATCCACTACCTGGCTGACCAGGGCTTGAGCAATGGTCGTTACTGGCTGGCATTTTGGGTCAAGGTGTTGCAACCGCTGGTCACCGCCGCTCTGGTACTGATGGCGATTTCCTTCATCTTCGGTCCATTACGCTCGGTGACCCTCGGTCAGCGGGTGTTCACTGGCGTGCTGGTGGGCTTCACCTTCCGTATCGTTCAGGATTTGCTCGGTCCTTCGAGCCTGGTCTTCGGTTTCTCGCCACTGTTTGCGGTGCTTATTCCGGCGGGTGTTTGTGCCTTGTCCGGGGTCTGGTTGTTGCGCCGGGCCGGTTGATCCAGGGTTTCTCCTGACCTTGCACGTCACTCAAAACGCCCCTGTCGCAAGACCGGGGCGTTTTTGTAGGCGCCGTCTGACCTGCGAACGTGACGCTTGCGCCGTGGATCAGGTACAATTCCCGGCTATTTTTCGGCGGGCTATGCCTGCAGCCTTTTTGAGTGTTGATCCGTGAGTGATTTGAGTCATATCCGCAATTTCTCCATCATCGCCCACATTGACCATGGCAAGTCGACGCTGGCCGATCGCTTCATCCAGATGTGTGGCGGCCTTGCCGAGCGCGAAATGGAAGCCCAGGTTCTGGACTCCATGGACCTGGAACGTGAACGCGGGATCACCATCAAGGCCCACAGTGTCACCCTGTATTACACCGCTCGCGATGGCATCAAGTACCAGCTGAACTTCATTGACACCCCAGGCCACGTTGACTTCACCTACGAAGTCAGCCGGTCGCTGGCGGCCTGTGAAGGCGCGTTGCTGGTGGTCGATGCCGGTCAGGGCGTTGAAGCGCAGTCGGTAGCCAACTGCTACACCGCGATTGAGCAGGGCCTGGAAGTGATGCCGGTCCTGAACAAGATCGACCTGCCTCAGGCCGATCCGGACCGCGTGAAAGAAGAAATCGAAAAAATTATCGGCATCGATGCCACCGATGCGGTCGAGTGCAGTGCCAAGACCGGTCTGGGCGTCGACGAAGTACTCGAGCGTCTGGTCAAGACCATTCCTGCGCCGACCGGCAACTATGAAGATCCGCTGCAAGCGCTGATCATCGACTCCTGGTTCGACAACTACCTGGGCGTTGTTTCCCTGGTTCGCGTGCGCCACGGTCGTGTGAAGAAGGGCGACAAGATCCTGGTCAAGTCCACCGGCAAGATCCACCTCGTGGACAGCGTCGGTGTCTTCAACCCGAAACACACCGCCACCGTTGACCTGAAGGCCGGCGAAGTGGGCTTCATCATCGCCGGCATCAAGGACATTCACGGTGCACCGGTCGGTGACACCCTGACCTTGAGCTCCACGCCGGACGTCGACGTGCTGCCAGGCTTCAAACGCATTCAGCCGCAGGTTTACGCCGGCCTGTTCCCGGTCAGCTCCGACGACTTCGAAGATTTCCGTGAAGCCCTGCAAAAGCTCACGCTTAACGACTCGTCCCTGCAATACACCCCGGAAAGCTCCGACGCCCTGGGCTTCGGCTTCCGTTGCGGGTTCCTCGGCATGCTGCACATGGAAATCATCCAGGAGCGCCTGGAGCGCGAGTACGACCTGGACCTGATCACCACGGCGCCGACGGTAATTTTCGAGCTGCTGCTGAAAACCGGTGAAACGATTTACGTCGACAACCCGTCGAAGCTGCCAGACCTGTCCTCGATCGAAGACATGCGCGAACCGATCGTGCGGGCCAATATTCTTGTGCCGCAAGAGCACCTGGGCAACGTCATTACCTTGTGCATCGAGAAGCGTGGCGTACAGCACGACATGCTGTTCCTCGGTACCCAGGTCCAGGTGACCTACGATTTGCCGATGAACGAAGTGGTCCTGGACTTCTTCGACCGTCTGAAATCCACCAGCCGTGGCTATGCTTCGCTGGATTACCATTTCGATCGTTATCAATCGGCTAATCTGGTGAAACTGGATGTGCTGATCAACGGTGACAAGGTCGACGCCCTGGCGTTGATCGTGCACAAGGATAACGCGCACTACAAAGGTCGCCAGTTGACCGAGAAGATGAAAGAACTGATTCCACGCCAGATGTTCGACGTCGCGATCCAGGCCGCCATTGGCGGGCAGATCATTGCGCGGACCTCTGTCAAGGCGCTCAGAAAGAACGTATTGGCCAAATGCTACGGCGGTGACGTTAGCCGTAAGAAAAAACTGCTGGAAAAGCAAAAGGCCGGTAAGAAACGCATGAAGCAAGTCGGTAACGTGGAAATTCCACAAGAAGCCTTCCTTGCAGTGCTCAGGTTGGATAGTTAGGTCCTATGTCACTAAATTTCCCGCTGTTGCTGGTCATCGCCGTGTTCGTCTGCGGCCTGTTGGCGTTGCTCGATCTGGTTTTCCTGGCGCCGCGTCGGCGTGCCGCCATTGCCTCCTATCAGGGCAGCGTCAGCCAGCCTGACGGGGTGGTGGTCGAGAAACTGAACAAAGAGCCGCTGCTGGTCGAATACGGCAAGTCGTTCTTCCCGGTGTTGTTCATCGTGCTGGTACTGCGTTCGTTCCTGGTGGAACCGTTCCAGATTCCTTCCGGCTCGATGAAACCGACGCTGGACGTTGGCGACTTCATTCTGGTGAACAAATTTTCTTACGGGATCCGCTTGCCGGTGATCGACAAGAAAGTCATCGAAGTCGGTGATCCACAGCGCGGTGATGTGATGGTGTTCCGCTACCCGAGCGATCCGAACGTCAACTACATTAAACGTGTGGTGGGCCTGCCGGGTGACCAGATTCGTTACACCGCCGACAAGCGTCTGTTCGTCAACGGTGAGTCGATTGCCGAACAACTGGTCGGCTCCGAGCCGGGCACGTTGGGCAGCGCCGAGCTCTACAAGGAAAAACTCGGCGTTGCCGAGCACCTGATCCGCAAGGAAATGAGCCGGTACCGCGCAACGCCGGACCATTCGTGGACCGTGCCTGCCGGGCACTACTTCATGATGGGCGACAACCGCGACAACTCGAACGACAGTCGCTACTGGGATGATCCGAGCATTCCCAAGGATCTGCTGGGTATGGTTCCCGACAAGAATATCGTCGGCAAGGCCTTCGCAGTCTGGATGAGCTGGCCAGAACCTAAACTCAGTCACCTGCCGAATTTCTCGCGGGTTGGCCTGATCAAGTAATCACACACGGCGCTGTTGAACACAGCGCCGAATGCATTTCTGGAGTCGGCATAATCGGCGACAGACGCATGAAAACAACGATATTCAGGACGTTATTTTTGAACACAGCGTTAATTGTCCCAAGCCTGCGCCGCATCACGGCGATGGCGGTGGAACCCAACCACGAACTCAGCGTGGGTAAACCGTGAGCGTCTCCTTAAGCCGTCTCGAGCGTCAGCTCGGCTACACCTTCAAGGATCAGGAATTGATGGTCCTGGCCCTGACTCACCGCAGCTTTGCCGGGCGTAACAACGAACGCCTGGAGTTCCTCGGTGATGCCATCCTTAACTTCGTTGCTGGCGAGGCGCTGTTCGATCGCTTCCCGCTGGCCCGCGAAGGTCAGTTGTCGCGCTTGCGCGCACGCCTGGTGAAAGGCGAGACCCTGGCCGTACTGGCTCGCGGTTTCGATCTGGGCGAATACCTGCGCCTGGGTTCCGGCGAATTGAAAAGCGGCGGGTTCCGTCGCGAGTCGATTCTGGCCGATGCCCTTGAAGCGCTGATTGGTGCGATCTACCTGGATGCCGGCATGGACATGGCACGCGAGCGCGTACTGGCCTGGCTGGCCGGGGAGTTCGAAGGCCTGACGCTGGTCGACACCAACAAAGATCCAAAAACCCGCCTGCAAGAGTTTCTGCAGTCGCGGGGCTGTGAGCTGCCGCGTTACGAAGTGGTGGATATCCAGGGTGAGCCGCATTGCCGGACGTTCTTCGTCGAATGTGAAATCACCTTACTGAATGAAAAAAGCCGAGGTCAGGGTGTGAGCCGTCGTATTGCCGAACAGGTAGCGGCCGCTGCAGCACTGATTGCCCTGGGCGTGGAGAATGGCCATGACTGATTCAACTGCAACTCGCTGTGGCTATGTCGCCATCGTCGGCCGTCCCAACGTGGGCAAGTCCACGCTGCTGAACCACATCCTCGGTCAGAAGCTGGCGATCACCTCGCGCAAGCCTCAGACCACTCGCCACAACATGCTCGGCATCAAGACCGAAGGCGCCGTGCAGGCGATCTACGTCGACACCCCCGGCATGCACAAAGGTGGCGAGAAAGCCCTGAACCGCTACATGAACAAGACCGCTTCGGCAGCGTTGAAAGACGTCGACGTGGTGATTTTCGTGGTTGACCGCACCAAGTGGACCGACGAAGACCAGATGGTCCTCGAGCGCGTTCAATACGTGACCGGCCCGCTGATCGTGGCGCTGAACAAGACTGACCGCATCGAAGATAAAGCCGAGCTGATGCCGCACCTGACCTGGTTGCAGGAACAGTTGCCGAACGCGCAGATCATGCCGATCTCGGCCCAGCACGGGCATAACCTCGAAACGCTGGAGCGCGTGATTGCCGGTTACCTGCCGGAAAACGATCACTTCTTCCCGGAAGACCAGATCACCGACCGCAGCAGCCGCTTCCTCGCCGCTGAACTGGTACGCGAGAAAATCATGCGCCAGATGGGCGCCGAGCTGCCGTACCAGATCACCGTCGAAATCGAAGAGTTCAAGCAGCAGGGCAAAACCCTGCACATCCATGCCTTGATCCTCGTTGAGCGCGACGGCCAGAAGAAAATCATCATTGGCGACAAGGGCGAGCGGATCAAGCGCATCGGCACCGAGGCACGCAAGGACATGGAGTTGCTGTTCGACTCCAAGATCATGCTCAACCTCTGGGTCAAGGTGAAAGGCGGCTGGTCCGACGATGAACGCGCCTTGCGTTCGCTGGGTTACGGCGACCTGTAAATCGTCTGGCAGCACATAGATCCACTGTGGGAGCGAGCCTGCTCGCGAAGAGGATGTAACATTCAGCATTATTGTTGACTGTCACACCGCTTTCGCGAGCAGGCTCGCTCCCACATTGGTTTTGGGTAGTTTATAAAGCTGTGCTCGTTCATTGAGAACCCTGACTTCCATGTCCCAAACCCCTCCCATCGGCCAGCCCGCCTTCGTGCTCCACAGCCGCGCCTACCGCGAAAGCAGCGCGCTGGTGGATTTCCTCACGCCGCAAGGTCGGCTGCGGGCGGTGTTGCGCAGTGCTCGGGGCAAGGCCGGGACGTTGGCACGACCGTTCGTGCCGCTGGAAGTCGAGTTCCGTGGGCGTGGTGAATTGAAGAACGTCGGTCGCATGGAAAGCGCTGGCGTCTCCACCTGGCTCAATGGTGAGGCGCTGTTCAGCGGTCTCTACCTCAATGAGCTGTTGATTCGGCTGTTGCCGTCCGAAGACCCGCATCCCGCTGTATTTGATCACTACGCCGCGACCCTGCTTGCGCTGGCCGAAGGTCGTCCGCTGGAACCGTTGTTGCGTTCCTTCGAGTGGCGGCTGCTCGATGATCTTGGTTACGGCTTCGCCTTGACCGCCGACATCCATGGCGATCCCATCGCGCCGGACGGTCTCTACCGTCTGCAAGTGGATGCGGGGCTCGAACGGGTCTACCTGCTGCAACCCGGTCTGTTCAACGGCACCGAGCTGTTGGCCATGGCCGATGCAGATTGGTCTGCCCCTGGCGCGCTATCGGCAGCCAAGCGATTGATGCGCCAGGCACTGGCCGTTCATCTGGGCGGTCGTCCCTTGGTGAGTCGCGAGTTGTTTCGCAAGCCGTAGGGTATGCTGTGCGCCGAACTTTTCCATTTTCAGGAGCGCTTCCGTGACCACCAGCAATCGCATTCTTCTTGGCGTGAACATCGACCATGTTGCCACCCTGCGTCAGGCCCGGGGCACGCGCTATCCGGATCCGGTCAAGGCAGCACTGGACGCGGAAGAGGCGGGCGCTGACGGCATTACCGTGCACCTGCGCGAAGACCGTCGGCACATTCAGGAACGCGACGTGTTGCTGCTCAAGGATGTGCTGCAAACCCGCATGAACTTCGAAATGGGCGTCACCGAAGAGATGATGGCGTTCGCCGAGCGCATTCGTCCGGCGCACATTTGCCTGGTGCCGGAAACCCGTCAGGAGCTGACGACCGAGGGTGGTCTGGACGTGGCGGGGCAGGAAGCGCGGATCAAGGCTGCGGTGGATCGCCTGGCGAAAATCGGCTGTGAAGTGTCGCTGTTCATTGATGCTGACGAGCGGCAGATCGAAGCGTCCCGTCGTGTCGGCGCGCCCGCCATCGAGCTGCATACCGGCCGTTATGCCGATGCCGAGACGCCAACCGAAGTGGCTGAAGAGCTCAAGCGTGTGGCGGATGGCGTGGCGTTTGGTCTGGCTCAAGGTTTGATCGTCAATGCCGGTCACGGTCTGCACTATCACAACGTTGAAGCTGTAGCAGCGATCAAAGGCATCAACGAACTGAACATCGGTCACGCGCTGGTGGCTCATGCGTTGTTCGTCGGGTTCAAGTCGGCGGTGTCTGAAATGAAAGCACTGATCCTGGCCGCCGCAAAAGCCTAAGCCGTACGCAAAACCAATGTGTGCGAGCCTGCTCGCGAAAGCGGTGTACCAGTCAAAGTTAATGTCGACTGACACACCGCTTTCGCGAGCAGGCTCGCTCCCACATTTGATTTTGGTTGCCCGGATTAAAGCGGCGGGGTTTCCAGGTTCGGCTTGGTCTTGTCGACCCCCGGCACATGCAGGTTGCCCTCGGCGACCTGATTGCCTTCCAGCTGCGGCTGCGTCACCCACGTCAGGATGTCGTAGTAGCGGCGGATGTTCGCCACGAAGTGAACGGGTTCGCCGCCACGGGCGTAGCCGTAACGGGTTTTGCTGAACCACTTCTTCTCGGACAGCCGTGGCAGGATCTTTTTCACGTCCAGCCACTTGTCCGGGTTCAGTCCTTCCTTGGCCGCCAGTTTGCGCGCGTCATCCAGGTGACCGCTGCCAACGTTGTAGGCCGCCAGTGCAAACCATGTGCGATCCGGCTCCTGGATCGACTCATCCAGCTGATCCTTCATGTAGGCCAGGTACTTGGCGCCACCCATGATGCTTTGCTTGGGGTCCAGTCGGTTGGAGACTCCCATGGCCTGCGCAGTGTTCTGGGTCAGCATCATCAGGCCGCGCACGCCGGTCTTCGATGTGACGGCCGCTTGCCATAGCGATTCCTGATAGCCGATCGCGGCCAGCAGGCGCCAATCGACTTTCTCTTTCTTGGCGTACGCCTTGAAGTGCTGTTCGTATTTGGGCAGGCGTTGCTGCAAGTGTTGGGCGAAGGTGGTGGCGCCCATGTAACCCAGTACGTCGACGTGCCCGTAATAGCGGTCTTTGAGGCGTTGCAAGGTGCCGTTTTTCTTCACCTTGTCGAGGTAGTCGTTGATCTCGTTGAGCAAGCTGTTGTCGTCGCCAGCGGCCACCGCCCAGCTCTGGTTGCTGGCATCACCGAGGTCGAAGGCCACTTGTATGTTGGGGAAGTAGACCTGGTTCATCGCGACTTCGTTTGAATCGACCAGGGTTAGATCGATCTGGCCTTCATCGACCATCCGCAGCAAGTCGACGACTTCAACGGCGTCGGACTCTTCGTATTCAATGCCGGGAAATTTCTTTTTCAGCTCCGCCAATTGCTCGGCGTGGGTGCTGCCCTTGAGCACCATGATCTTCTTGCCCACCAGATCCTTCGCGTCGGTCGGCCGCGATTGGCCGTTGCGATAGATGATCTGTGGGGTGACTTCGAGATAGGAGTGAGAAAACCGCACCTGTTGTTTGCGTTTGTCGCTGCTGACCAGGCCGGCAGCAGCCAGCACCGGGCCATTGGGTTTGCCCACCTGATTAAACAGGTCGTCGAGGTTGTCGGCGGTTTCGATTTTGAGTTCCACCCCTAGATCGTCGGCGAAGCGCTTCACCAGCTCGTATTCGAAGCCGGTTTCACCGTTGCGATCCTGAAAGTAGGTGGCAGGGCTGTTTCGGGTAACCACCCGCAGCACGCCATCCTCCTTTACGCGCTCCAGCGTGTTGGGTTTATCAACACAGCCACTGAGCACCAGGAAGAGTCCGGTTGCGATCAGCCATTTGGCGAACCGCGGACGCAAAGCCGTTGGGGAAAACATCTGCGCAGTATACGCAAAGGACCACGAGCGCCATATCTCGACAGCGAAGGGCTTGTCTGCTAGGCAATTGAAAACCGCTCCGGAGCCCGCAGGAATGGGCCCGCGCAGCATTTTGTGACAGAAAAAATAACGCTCAGTGTGCGCCTGTTTAATGTCCGGACACCCGGCCCGACACTCGGGTGCAGCCGCCCGTACCGTTTCGGGTGATGTCGCGGCCCGTTTAGGCTAGAATGCACGGCCTCAAAGCACACCCCTTCCCGAGGCTGTCCCGAAGATGTTGATCCTGCGCGGCGCTCCTGCCCTTTCTGCCTTTCGCCACAGCAAACTCCTTGAGCAACTGAGCCAGAAAGTTCCGGCTGTCAGTGGCTTGTATGCTGAATTCGCTCACTTCGCCGAAGTTACCGGCGTCCTGACCGGCGACGAACAGCAGGTGCTCGCGCGCCTTCTGAAGTACGGCCCAAGTGTTCCGGTACAAGAGCCGACCGGTCGTCTGTTCCTGGTGTTGCCGCGATTCGGCACCATCTCGCCATGGTCCAGTAAAGCCAGCGACATCGCTCGCAACTGCGGCCTGAGCAAAATCCAGCGCCTGGAGCGCGGCATCGCGTTCTACGTCGCCGGCCAGTTCAGCGACGCCGAAGCGCAGCTGATCTCCGATGCACTGCACGACCGCATGACCCAGATCGTCCTCGGTAACCTTGAACAAGCCGCCGGCCTGTTCAGCCACGCCGAACCGAAGCCGCTGACCGCGATCGACGTGTTGGGTGGCGGCCGCGCCGCGCTGGAAAAAGCCAACACCGAGCTGGGCCTGGCCCTGGCCGAAGACGAAATCGACTACCTGGTCGACGCCTTCGTCGGCTTGAAGCGCAACCCGCACGACATCGAACTGATGATGTTCGCCCAGGCGAACTCCGAGCACTGCCGTCACAAGATCTTCAACGCCAGTTGGGACATCGACGGTCAGAGCCAGGAAAAAAGCCTGTTCGGCATGATCAAGAACACCTACGTGATGCACAGCGAAGGCGTTCTGTCGGCTTATAAGGACAACGCTTCGGTGATCGTCGGTAACGTCGCCGGCCGTTTCTTCCCGGACCCTGAAACCCGCCAGTACGGCGCGGTGCAGGAACCGGTGCACATCCTGATGAAAGTCGAAACGCACAACCACCCGACCGCGATTGCCCCGTTCCCGGGCGCGTCCACCGGTTCCGGTGGCGAGATCCGCGACGAAGGTGCCACCGGTCGCGGTGCCAAGCCAAAGGCTGGCCTGACCGGTTTTACCGTGTCCAACCTGCAAATCCCGGGCTTCGAACAGCCATGGGAAGTGCCGTACGGCAAGCCTGAGCGCATCGTTACCGCGCTGGACATCATGATCGAAGGCCCACTGGGTGGCGCCGCATTCAACAACGAATTCGGTCGTCCGGCCCTGACCGGTTACTTCCGTACCTTCGAACAGTCGATCACCACCCCGCGTGGCGACGAAGTTCGCGGCTACCACAAGCCGATCATGCTGGCCGGCGGTATGGGTAACATCCGTGCCGAACACGTACAGAAAGGCGAGATCACCGTCGGCTCCAAGCTGATCGTCCTCGGCGGCCCGGCCATGCTCATCGGCCTGGGCGGCGGCGCAGCTTCCTCCATGGCCACCGGCACCAGCTCGGCAGACCTGGACTTCGCTTCCGTACAGCGCGAAAACCCGGAAATGGAACGTCGCTGCCAGGAAGTCATCGACCGTTGCTGGCAGTTGGGTGAGCACAACCCGATCAGCTTCATCCACGACGTCGGCGCGGGCGGTCTGTCCAACGCCTTCCCGGAACTGGTCAACGATGGCAACCGTGGCGGTCGCTTCGAACTGCGCAACATTCCAAACGACGAGCCGGGCATGGCCCCGCACGAAATCTGGAGTAACGAATCCCAGGAACGCTACGTTCTGGCGGTCGGCCCGGCTGACTTCGAACGCTTCCAGGCGATCTGCGAACGTGAGCGTTGCCCGTTTGCCGTCGTCGGCGAAGCCACTGCCGAACCGCAACTGACGGTCACCGACAGTCACTTCGGCAACAGCCCAGTGGACATGCCACTGGAAGTGCTGCTGGGCAAAGCTCCGCGCATGCACCGTTCGGCCGTTCGCGAAAACGAAATGGGCGACGATTTCGATCCGTCGACCCTGGAGATCGCAGACTGCGTCGAACGCGTTCTGCATCACCCGGCCGTGGCCAGCAAAAGCTTCCTGATCACCATCGGCGACCGCACCATCACCGGCCTCGTGGCCCGTGATCAGATGGTCGGCCCATGGCAGGTTCCGGTAGCCGACGTTGCCGTCACCGCCACCAGCTTCGATGTGTACACCGGTGAAGCCATGGCCATGGGCGAGCGCACTCCGCTGGCTCTGCTGGACGCTCCGGCGTCGGGCCGCATGGCCATCGGCGAAACCCTGACCAACATCGCGGCTTCGCGCATCAACAAGATCTCCGACATCAAACTGTCGGCCAACTGGATGTCCGCTGCCGGTCACCCGGGCGAAGACGCGCGTCTGTACGACACCGTGAAAGCAGTCGGCATGGAACTGTGCCCGGACCTGGGCATTACCATTCCGGTGGGCAAGGACTCCATGTCCATGGCCACCCGCTGGAACGACGAAGGCGTCGACAAGACCGTGACCTCGCCGATGTCCCTGATCGTGACCGGTTTTGCGCCTGTGGCTGACATCCGTCAGACCCTGACGCCGGAACTGCGCATGAACAAAGGCACCACCGACCTGATCCTGATCGATCTGGGCCGTGGCCAGAACCGCATGGGCGCCTCGATCCTGGCCCAGGTTCACGGCAAGCTCGGCTCGCAAGCGCCGGACGTCGACGATGCCGAAGATCTCAAAGCCTTCTTCGCCGTGATCCAGGGCCTCAACGCCGACGGTCACCTGCTGGCTTACCACGACCGTTCCGACGGTGGTCTGTTGACCAGCGTTGTGGAAATGGCCTTCGCCGGTCACTGCGGACTGAGCCTGAACCTCGACGGTCTGGCAGAAACCTCCGCCGACATCGCCGCGATCCTGTTCAACGAAGAACTGGGCGCCGTGATCCAGGTTCGCCAGGACGCTACTCCAGACATCCTCGCGCAGTTCAGCGCTGCTGGCCTGGGCGAGTGCGTGTCGGTGATCGGTCAGCCGATGAACAACGGCCAGATCAACATCACCTTCAACGGCGAAACCGTGTTCGAAGGTCAGCGTCGTCTGCTGCAGCGTACATGGGCTGAAACCAGCTACCAGATCCAGCGTCTGCGTGATAACGCCGACTGCGCCGAACAAGAGTTCGACGTGCTGCTGCAAGAAGACAACCCGGGCCTGAGCGTCAAGCTGAGCTACGACGTCAACCAGGACGTCGCCGCGCCTTACATCAAGAAAGGCATCCGCCCACAGGTTGCCGTACTGCGTGAGCAGGGCGTCAACGGTCAGGTGGAAATGGCGGCCGCGTTCGACCGCGCCGGTTTCAACGCGATCGACGTGCACATGAGCGACATTCTGGCCGGCCGTGTCGACCTGAACGAGTTCAAAGGTCTGGTCGCTTGCGGTGGTTTCTCCTACGGCGACGTACTGGGTGCAGGCGAAGGCTGGGCCAAGTCTGCGCTGTTCAACAGCCGTGCACGCGATGCGTTCCAGGGCTTCTTCGAACGTAACGACAGCTTCACCCTCGGCGTATGCAACGGTTGCCAGATGATGTCCAACCTGCACGAGCTGATCCCGGGCAGCGAGTTCTGGCCGCACTTTGTGCGTAACCGTTCCGAGCAGTTCGAAGCCCGTGTGGCGATGGTTCAGGTCCAGGAATCGAACTCGATCTTCCTGCAAGGCATGGCCGGTTCGCGTATGCCGATCGCTATTGCTCACGGTGAAGGTCATGCCGAGTTCGCCAGCGAAGAAGCGTTGCTGGAAGCCGATCTGTCGGGTTGCGTGGCGATGCGTTTCGTCGACAACCACGGCAAGGTCACCGAAAACTACCCGGCCAACCCGAACGGCTCGCCGCGCGGGATCACCGGTTTGACCAGCCGCGACGGTCGCGTAACGATCATGATGCCTCACCCGGAGCGTGTGTTCCGCGCCGTGCAGAACTCGTGGCGTTCGGAAGACTGGAACGAAGACGCACCCTGGATGCGTATGTTCCGTAATGCGCGCGTCTGGGTGAACTAAGAGCGGGTAAATTAAGAGCGGGTGAACTAAGCGCTGTGTACAAGCTCAGTTTTTTTGTTCCAACCAGTCACGTCGAAGACGTGAAAAGTGCCGTATTCGCCGCCGGTGGCGGACGGATCGGCGCGTACGACCATTGCGCCTGGCAAGTGCTCGGCCTCGGCCAGTTTCGCCCGTTGGACGGCAGTCAGCCGTTCATTGGGGAAGCGGGGCAGGTCGAGCAGGTTGAGGAATGGAAGGTTGAGCTTGTGGTCAGCGACGAGTTGATTCGCGCTGTGGTGATGGCTCTGAAGCAGAGTCATCCCTACGAGACACCGGCTTATGAGGTGTGGCGGTTGGAAGATTTCTGATCTGCCTGCCGCTGAAATGAGAAACCCGCTGAAGTGATTTCAGCGGGTTTTTTATTGCCCGGGAGGGCCCCTTCGCGAGCAGGCTCGCTCCCACAATGGTTTGGTGTACACAGTTCCAATGTGGGAGCGAGCCTGCTCGCGAAGGCGGCCTGTCAGGCGCCAACAATCTAAACCTTGGCACTCACCTCACTGCGATTCACCAACGCCTCCAGTGCATCATTCAAACTCGATGCCTTGTCGCCAACCAACAGGTGCCAAACCCCACCGTCCAACTGACTGACACCCTGGCACCCCAGCGTCTTCAGATCACACTCCGACAACGCCTTGCCATCCGCCAGTTGCAATCGAATCCGGGTCATGGCGATGCAATCCATCTGCAATACGTTCTCGCTACCGCCCAACGCATTCAACCATTGCTGTGCTTCTGGATTCGCCACCGCCGCAGGTTGCGGCGCATCGATCACCGCAGCGGGGGAGGAAATGATCGCGCGCCCCAATGCAGGCATCGCCAAGCGAATCTCATCGGCAATGCTGTCCGCCATCGGCCCGACCACTACCTGCAAACTCCCACCCTTGCCCGGACGCACAACCGCCATCGCACCCAGCGCTTTCAACTCCGCATCGTTTGCCTTGTTGCGATCCACCATGTCCAGCCGCAACCGGGTGGTGCACGCACCCACGGTGATCAAATTCTGCGCACCACCCAGCGCCTTGATGTAAGCCCCGGCCCGTTCATTCTCGGCGACGACTACTTTGTCGCCATTCAGAACATCTTCTCGCCCCGGCGTTTTCAAGTTGAACCGACGAATGCAGAAATCAAACACCACGTAGTAGATCACCGCATACGCCAGGCCGACCGGTACCATCAACCAGCCGTTAGTGGATTTTCCCCAGCCGAGAATCATGTCGATCAAACCACCGGAAAACGTAAACCCGAGATGGATATTCAACAGGTTGGTGATCGCCATCGACAGCCCGGTCAGCAACGCATGCACGAGATAAAGCAGTGGCGCGAGGAACATGAAGGCGAATTCGATCGGCTCAGTGACACCCGTCAAAAATGACGTCAGCGCCATCGACAGAAAGATCCCGCCCATGACCTTGCGGCGTTCCGGCAACGCATTGCGGTACATCGCCAGGCACGCGGCGGGCAGGCCGAAGATCATCATCGGGAACATGCCGGTCATGAACTGGCCGCCTTTCGGGTCACCCGCGAAGTAGCGCGACAGGTCGCCGGTGACGATGGCGCCGGTGGTCGGATCAGTGAAGTTGCCGAAGACGAACCACGCCATGTTGTTGAGGATGTGGTGCAGCCCGGTGACGATCAGCAGGCGGTTGAAAACGCCAAAGACGAACGCGCCGAAGCTGCCGCTTTCCATCATCAACGTGCCGAAGCTGTTGATCCCGTGTTGGATGGGCGGCCAGATAAAGCCAAAGATGACACCCAGGCCGACGGCGGCGAACCCGGTGACAATCGGCACGAAGCGCCGGCCGCCAAAGAATGCCAGGTACTCCGGCAGTTTGATGTCCTTGAAACGGTTGTACAGCGCGCCCGCCATCAAGCCGCTGACGATCCCGGCGAGCATGCCCATGTTGATGCTCGCGTCGAGCACCTTGAGGGTGGAGATCATCACCAGGTAGCCAATCACCCCGGCCAGGCCTGCGGTGCCGTTGTTGTCCTTGGCGAAACCGACTGCGATGCCGATGGCGAAGATCATCGCCAGGTTGGCGAAGATGACTTGGCCGGCGTCGTGGATGATCGCGATGTTCAGCAGGTCGGTGTCGCCCAGGCGCAGCAACAGGCCGGCGATCGGCAGGATCGCGATCGGCAGCATCAGCGCGCGGCCGAGGCGTTGCAGGCCTTCGATGAAGTAGTGGTACATGGCGGATCTCCGTGGATTCTTGTTGTTTTCAGCTCAGAGGCCATTGCTGGTGACAGGCGTGACGCACAGCCGCGGCGCTGCTCAAACTGAGCAGGCCCTGGCAGAGGCGTCGGCATTCGCTCGCGTCGAGGTGGCGGACGCGGTCCTTGATTTCACCGATCTGCACCGGGCTGACCGACAACTCGCTGACGCCCAGGCCGATCAGTACCGGCGTGGCCAGTGGATCGGAGGCAAGCGCGCCGCAGACACCGACCCAACGGTTATGCACCGCAGCACCGGCGCAGGTATGGGCGATCAATCGCAGCAATGCCGGGTGCATGGCGTCGACCCGCGAAGCGAGGCCAGCGTGGTCGCGGTCCATGGCCAGGGTGTATTGCGACAAGTCGTTGGTGCCGATCGACAGGAAGTCCGCGTGTTCGGCCAGTTGCTCGGCCAGCAGTGCGGCGGCGGGGACTTCGATCATCACGCCTAACTCAGGGCGCTCACTCACACCGAGTTCAGAGCACAACGCGTCGAGGCGTTGGCGGATGTGCAGCAACTCATCGACTTCGGTCACCATCGGCAACAGGATCCGGCAACGCGAAAGCGGGCTGACATGCAGCAAGGCGCGCAGTTGCTGATCGAGGATTTCCGGACGGACCTGAGCCAGGCGAATGCCGCGCAGGCCAAGCACGGGATTGGCCTCAGCCGGCAGCGGCAAATAGTCGAGTTGTTTGTCGCCGCCAACGTCGATAGTGCGAATGATCACCGACTTGTCGCCCATGGCGTCGAGCACGGCTTGATAAGCAACGCGCTGTTCCTCTTCGTCCGGTGCGGTGTTGCGATCCACAAACAGAAACTCGGTACGCAGCAAGCCGACGCCGTCGGCGCCATTGGCCAAGGCATCAGCCGCTTCAGCGCTGGAGGCCACATTGGCGGCGACTTCAATCTGCAAACCGTCGAGCGTCAGCGCCGGGGTGTGAGCCTGAGCCTGTTGCTCGGCGCGGCGCTGTTGATGATCGAGTTGCGCCTGATGCACGTCGGCCAATCGTTCGGCACTTGGCATCAGTTCGAGGCGACCGCCATCGGCATCCAGCACGACCGCTTGGCCTTGCTGCTGATCCAGCAATGTCGAGCCCAGTGCAACCATGCATGGCAAGCCTTTGCCACGCGCGAGAATCGCCACGTGGGAAGTCGCGCCGCCCTCGGCCATGCACAACCCGGCGACACCTTGCTGACTGAGTTGCAGCAGATCGGACGGCGTCAGTTCATGCGCGGCGACGATGGCGCCGGCCGGCACGTCGTAGTGCCAGGTTTCGCCGAGCAGGGCACGCAGCACGCGTTGTTTGAGGTCGCGCAGATCGTTGGCACGTTCGGCCAACAGCGGGCTGCCGAGTTGCTGGAGAACCTCGCACTGCACGTCGATCGATTGGCTCCAGGCGTGGGTTGCGGCCATGCCCTGGTCGATGGAAGTGTTCGCAGCGTTCAGCAGCGCCGGGTCTTCGAGCAAGGCGAGGTGCGCGGCGAAGATCGCTTCTTCGTCGGTGTTTTTATGTTTCCTGGCTTGGGCCAGCGTGTGGTCGATTTCGCTGCGCACAACGGTCAGCGCGGTGTCGAGGGTTTGCAGTTGTTGCTCGGGATCATGGTTGCCGGCGTCCACCGGCAGGCTGATTGCGGTCAAGCGGAACAACGGCCCGCCAACCAAACCGGGGGCTGCACAAACACCGTGCAGCACGCCCGCTTCGGCAGCTCGAGTACGTCGGGCAATCGGTGTCGGCGCGGCGGCGTGGCTGTCTTCGGCCAGCGCTGTGGATAACGCGATCAGCAACGCTTGCAACGCGGCTTCGGCGTCCGGCCCTTGGCAGCTGACCTGAACCTCGTCCTGCTCGCCGACGGCCAAACCCATCAGCCCGATCAAGCTGTCACAGGTCGCCGATTTACCGGCGAAATGCAGCTGCGATTTGCTCTTGAAGCCTTGCGCTGTCTGACGGATCAGCGCTGCCGGACGAGCATGCAGCCCGCCGCGATGGGCGATGCGAACGTAGCCATGAATTTCTTCCCCGGAGAGCTCCGCTTCAGCCTGCGCACCCGACGCGTGCCGACGAATGATGTGCAGCAATGGCTCGCCAACTTTCACCGACTTTAGCGTGATTGGTCGCGCCTGAAAGTCCTGGCTGTTGGTCAGGATCATCAGGCTGACCAGGCTTTTGCACTGCTGCGCGACCTTGTCCAGGTCGTAGCGCAACAGCGGCTGGCCATTGCTGACCCGCGCACCTTCCTTGACCAGCATCGAGAAGCCTTCACCCTGCAACTCGACCGTGTCGAGGCCCAGGTGCAGCAGCAATTCGGCGCCGTTGTCGGCGCGCAAGGTAACGGCGTGGCCGGTGCGCGCGACGTGCACCACGACACCGGCGCACGGGGCGTGGAGGGTGTCGTTCAGCGGGTCGATGGCGATCCCGTCGCCCATGGCGCCGCTGGCGAACACCGGGTCCGGGACTTTGGCGAGCGTGAGCACCGGGCCGCTGAGCGGGGCGCTGAGGGTCAGCTCTTTATTATTGTTGTGCATGGCTCGGTCTCATTAAAAATTCGGATCAACTCGCCTGCCCTTTGCAGGAGCTGTCAAGTGAAACGAGGCTGCGATCTTTTGATCTTGCCTTTGAAAATCAACGTCAAAAGATCGCAGCCTCGTTTCACTCGACAGCTCCTGCAGGGGATGCATTTGTCATTTGATTCAGTGCGTGCGCGTCACTTTGCTCAAGTGACGCGGCTGGTCCGGGTCCATGCCTCGTGCGACGGCCAAACCGGCGGCCATGACGTAGAAACTCTGGATGGCCAGAATCGGGTCGAGGGCCGGGTGCTCGGCGCGGGTCAGGGTGAGGTCGCGTTCGGCAACGTCATCCGGTGCGGCCAGCAATACGCGGGCACCGCGCTGGCGCATGTCGGCGGCGAGGCTCAGCAAACCGGCTTGCTCGGCGCCGCGAGGGGCGAAGATCAGCAGTGGATAATTTTCGTCGATCAACGCCATCGGGCCGTGACGGACCTCGGCGCTGCTGAAGGCTTCAGCCTGGATCGCCGAGGTTTCCTTGAATTTCAACGCGGCTTCCTGGGCGATGGCGAAACCGGCGCCACGGCCAATCACCATCAGGCGTTGGCAATTACGCAGGACATCGATGGCCAGGCTCCAGTCCTGTTTTGCCGCCTCGCGCAAACCTTCCGGCAGTGCGAGGCCGGCCTCCAGCAATGGCGTGTCCTCTTTCCAGTGGGCGATCAGACGGGCGCTGGCGCTGAGGGTGGCGATAAAACTCTTGGTCGCGGCGACGCTGCTTTCGGTGCCGGCACACAGCGGCAGGCTGAACTCACACGCGGCCTCCAGCGGCGAACTCTCGGCGTTGACCATCGAGATGCTCAGGGCGCCGCGCTTGCGCAGCAGACGCATGCTGTTCACCAGATCGGGACTTTGCCCGGACTGCGAAAAGGCGAACGCCACTTGGCCGCTGACCTTCAGCGGCGCTTGCAGCATGGTCACCACCGACATCGGCAACGACGCCACCGGGAAGCCCAACTGCTGCATGGTCAGGTAGGCGAAGTAACTGGCGGCATGATCGGAGCTACCGCGAGCGACGGTCATTGCCACCTGCGGTGGCTGACGGCGCAGGCGCCCGGCGATCTCGATCATCTGCGGGTCGAGTTGCTGCAATTGGGCTTGCACGGCCTCGAACGAGGACAGCGCCTCTTCAAGCATTTTTGAAGTCAATGTCTTCTCCTTCGACCATGACGGCGGTCAATGTGAGTGAGCGATCGAGCCGCACGCAGTCGGCCCAGCTGCCGGGTTGCAGGCGCCCGCGTTCGTTGAGGCCGAGATAGTCGGCGGGGAATTGCGAAAGACGTTGCGAGGCCTCGGCGATCGGCAAACCGATCTTCACCAGATTGCGCAAGGCCTGATCCATGGTCAGCGTGCTGCCGGCCAGCGTGCCGTCGGGCAAGCGCACACCGCCCAGGCATTTGGTCACGGTGTGGCTGCCGAGCTTGTACTCACCGTCGGGCATGCCGGCGGCGGCGGTGGAATCGGTGACGCAATACAGACACGGGATTGAGCGCAGGGCCACACGGATGGCGCCGGGGTGCACGTGTAGCAAGTCCGGAATCAACTCGGCGTATTTGGCGTGAGCCAGTGCCGCGCCGACGATGCCTGGCTCGCGGTGATGCAGCGGGCTCATGGCGTTGTAGAGGTGAGTGAAGCTGCTGGCGCCGGCGTTCAGCGCGGCAACGCCTTCCTCGTAGCTGCCGAGGGTGTGGCCGATTTGCATCCGCACACCGCGAGCGCTGAGGTCACGGATCAAGGCGTCGTGGCCGGCGATTTCCGGGGCGATGGTGATCACTCGGATCGGCGCCAGTGCCAGATATTCTTCGACTTCGGCCATCAACGCGGTGTGTGCGAAATTCGGTTGGGCGCCGAGTTTGCCGGGGTTGATGTACGGGCCTTCGAGGTGCACGCCGAGGACTCGGGCGCTGCCTTTCGGGCGCTGTAGACAATATTCGCCGACGGCTTTGAGCACGCTGGAAATTTCTGCAGGCGGCGCGGTCATGGTGGTCGCCAGCAGTGAGGTCGTGCCGAAACGCACGTGGGTTTTGGTGATGGTCTCGAAGGCTGGCGCACCTTCCATGATGTCTTTTCCGCCGCCGCCATGAACGTGCAGGTCGATGAAACCCGGCAGCAGGTAAGGCAGGTCATTGTCGGCCGGATCGCACGGTTGGCCTTCGATCGACACGACCTTGCCATGTTCGTGAATCAGCCGGCCGCGAACCCAGCCGTGGGCGGTGAGGATGTTGTCTTCGGACATGATCGGTTCTCGTTTGCTCGTTTAACGAAGCTCTTTATCGACGGAGCTCTTTATCTACGAAGCTCTGCGACAAAGTCGTAGTAGTCGTTGCGGCAATAGGTGTCGGTGACTTCGATCGGCGTGTTGTCTTCCAGGTAACCGACCCGGGTCATCAGCAGCATGGCGGTGCCGGGGGCGATGCCCACCAGGGCGGCGAATTCATCCGAGGCGTTGATCGCCTGAATGTGCTGCAGGGCGCGGACGATCGGCTTGCCGATGCCGTCGAGGTATTCGTACAGGGAGTCGCCCACAGCTTGCGGCTTGGGAATGATCGAGGCGGGCAGGGTGCTCATCTCGATCGCCATCACCGTGTCGTCGGCTTTACGCAGACGCTTGAGCCGCGCGACCTTGTCGTTCGGTGAGAGGCCCAGGCGGATCAGTTCTTCGTGGGTCGGCGGAGTGATTTCACGCTCCAGCCATTGCGAGCCGGGAACGAAGCCTTTCAACCGCAGCATTTCGCTGAAACCCGAGAGGCGCGACAGCGGTTGTTCCAGGCGTGGGGTGATAAAGGTGCCGGAACCCTGGTTGCGTCGGATCAGGCCTTGCTCGAACAGAACTTCCAGCGCTTTGCGTGCAGTGACCCGGGAGATGCCCAGCATTTCGCTGAGGTTGCGCTCCGACGGCATGGCCTGTTCGGCTTTCCACTGGCCGGCATGGATCGCCGCTTCCAGATTGCGCGCCAGTTGCAGGTACAACGGCGTGGGCTGGGTGTCGTCAGGACGTAGGGCCTGGAGGTCATTCATGTAGGTTTGGTCCGATGCGGATATAGGATTGTTGTCGCTCGGTGGTGGGGTGAAACCTAATACCACTTAAATACCATGTCAATGAGACCACTTTGCTGTTGGCGCGGGAAAGCCTGCCCTGATTGATTGGCAATAGGGTTGCTGGTTTGAAGTGGTATTAGAGGTGGGGATTTTGAACGCAAAGATCGCAGCTTGCGGCAGCTCTTACACGGGGAATTGGTATCTACCCGGTAGGCGCTGCCGAAGGCCGCGATCTTTTGAATTTATTTTTTCGATGGCGACCGAAGGTAGCCAATTGATCGTTCCCACGCAGAGCGTGGGAACGATCATAGGAGGGGGATTACGGGCGGATTTCGATCATCGTGCCGTCCGGCACCAAACCCCAAACCTCGCGCATGTCCATGTTGCGCATGGCAATGCAGCCGTCGGTCCAGTCCAGCGTGTGGAACAGGTCTTCGGGGTTTTCTTCGGTGTCCGGGGTGCCGTGGATCATGATCATGCCACCGGGTTCGACGCCTTCACGCCGGGAGCGCGCGGAGTCACTGATGTTCGGGTAGGAGATGTGCATCGCCAGATTGAATTTATCGCTGACCTTGCGCCAGTCCAGCCAATAGAAACCTTCAGGCGTGCGTTTGTCGCCTTCCATGAGTTTCGGGCCGACGGGTCTTTTTCCCAATGAGATGCGATAGGTCTTGAGCGGCTTGCCGTCATTGATCAATTGCAATTGGTGGGCGGATTTGAGCACCAGGATTTTTTCGATGACTCTGCCGTCCAGGGTTTCAGCGACGGAAGCCTGGGAGACAGCGACGAACGACAAGCAAAACACGGCAAGCAACCAGCGCATTGAAACGATATCCCTAAGAGGTGTCGCGACTATATTAATAGTTATAGGTGTTTTTGCAGGAGCTGCCGCAGGCGGCGATCTTTTAGCGGCTTGCAGAGGTTCCGAATTTAAATCAAGTAATGGCAGGTTGTGCAAGCGGCGGGATCGACTCGGACCGCACGGGGTAGACCTCGGTCTGCCGGTCAGCGAAGAAGCATTCTAAGGTACGGCCCACCGTGCGGAAAGCCAGCTCGGACCAAGGGATGTCGGCTTCTTCGAAAAGCTGTACTTCCAGGCTCTCGGGACCCGCGGCAAAGTCCAGGTCCACCAGCTCGGCACGGAAGAACACATGCACCTGGCTGATGTGCGGCACGTCGATCAACGTATAGATGCTCAGGTTGCGCACCCGCGCGCAGGCTTCTTCGGCCGTCTCGCGAATGGCCGCCTGCTCGATGGTTTCACCGTTTTCCATGAAGCCGGCGGGCAGGGTCCAATAACCGAGCCGAGGCTCGATGGCGCGTCGGCACAACAAGACCTTCGAGCCCCAGGTCGCCACGCAACCGGCGACGATATTGGGGTTCTGATAGTGAATCGCCTGACAGCTGTCACAGACAAAACGCAGGCGCGAATCGCCCTCTGGAATGCGCTGGGTCACCGGGTTGCCGCACTGACTGCAAAATTTCATGCTTGGGTTCCTGAATGCTGCGCCTATCTTGGCGTGCGGCGGTGTCTGTCGGCAAGTTGTCGTTTAGCGACATGCAGCGGTTATGGGGTTGGGCGGTCGGTTCGATTGGTGCATGATGCGAGGTAGAGAACAAATCGAGAAGACTCATGCTGGACGAGCTACTGCATCGAGTAAGCAACCACACCCCACGCACAATGGAAACCGACAAGCGTTTCCCTGAGGCCGCGGTACTGGTCCCCATCACCCGCAGTGACGAGCCGGAACTGGTTCTGACCCTGCGCGCCAGCGGGCTCTCGACCCATGGCGGCGAAGTCGCTTTTCCCGGCGGGCGACGCGACCCTGAAGACCCGGACCTTATTTTCACCGCCCTGCGCGAAGCCGAAGAAGAAATCGGCCTGCCGCCGGGGCTGGTCGAAGTGATCGGCCCGCTGAGCCCGCTGATTTCCCTGCACGGCATCAAGGTCACGCCCTATGTTGGTGTGATTCCGGATTTTGTCGAATACCTGGCGAACGACGCCGAAATCGCTGCGGTGTTCAGCGTGCCCCTGGAGTTCTTCCGCAAGGATCCGCGTGAACACACCCATCGCATCGATTACCAGGGTCGCAGTTGGTACGTGCCGAGCTATCGCTATGGCGAGTACAAAATCTGGGGCCTGACGGCGATTATGATCGTCGAGTTGATCAACCTGCTCTATGACGCCAAAATCAGCCTGCACCAGCCACCCAAGACGTTTATCAATACCTGAAGCCATCGCCCGTATGGCGTGAACCCGCTTTTTGCAAGTGAGCCAGCCTGGCCTTGAGGACAATAAGATGAAATATCGCCTGGGCGACGCCCGCGTCGAAACCCATCCGCAGAGCTGGGTCGCACCCAATGCCGTGCTGGTGGGCAAGGTCAAACTGGAAGAGGGCGCCAACGTCTGGTTCAACGCTGTGCTGCGTGGCGACAACGAACTGATCCTGATCGGCAAGAACAGCAACGTCCAGGACGGCACGGTGATGCACACCGACATGGGCTACCCGCTGACCATCGGCACCGGCGTGACCATCGGCCATAACGCCATGCTTCATGGCTGCACGGTGGGCGATTACAGCTTGATCGGGATTAACGCGGTGATCCTCAACGGCGCGAAAATCGGCAAGAACTGCATCATCGGCGCCAACTCCCTGATTGGTGAGGGCAAGGAGATTCCAGACGGTTCGCTGGTCATGGGCTCCCCCGGCAAAGTGGTGCGCGAGCTGACCGAGCCGCAGAAAAAAATGCTGGAGGCCAGCGCTGCTCACTATGTGCATAACTCGCAACGTTATGCCCGCGATCTGGTTGAGCAGGAAGAATGAGCGCCACTGAACGGCCGGTGCTATCGCCCTGCGTGAACATTTGCGCGTTGGACGACGATGACATTTGCACCGGGTGTCAGCGCACGGTGGAAGAGATCACCCGCTGGAGCCGGATGAGCAACGACGAGCGCCGCACGGTGTTGGGGTTGTGTCATGAGCGGGCCAAGTCTAGCGGGATACTCTGGATGATCGGCAAAACTCCAAACCTGTAGGAGCTGACGAGTGCAACGAGGCTGCGATCTTTTGATCTTGCCTCTAAAAAACAACGTCAAAAGATCGCAGCCTCGTTGCACTCGTCAGCTCCTACGGTACCCTGTGCGCCAAATTGACAGGTATCCCGTCGCCCCATGTTCTTCCTGATTGCTTACATCAGCAGCGTCGTGCTGATCAACTTCGCCTTTTCCACCGCCCCGCACCTGGACATCATCTGGTCGGCCTGGGGTGGTTTGGTGTTCGTTTTGCGCGACATGGTGCAAACCCGTTTCGGCCATGGCGCGATCGCGGCGATGCTGGCAGCGCTGGTGTTGTCCTACGTGACGTCCGATCCCTCCATCGCGCTGGCCAGCGCCACGGCGTTCGCGGTGTCCGAATGCATCGATTGGCTGGTGTTCAGCATCACTAAGCGTCCCTTGCACGACCGCCTGTGGATAAGTTCGGCCCTGAGCATTCCTCTCGATACCTTCATTTTCTTCGGCATGATCGATGCGTTCACTCCAGGCGTGATCCTCACCGCCATGGGCTCGAAGTTCGCCGGCGTGACCGCCGTGTGGTTGATCATGGCCTGGCGCTTGCGCAAGCAGGCCGTCGTCAGCTGAAGCCAAACCCCTCGGTTCATGTAAAATGCCGCGCTTTCTCCCCATGGGACGCGTGCAAGGCGCCGCGACCCTCGATGATCCGCTTCTTGAGGACCTGAGATGACCCGTATCGGAACTCCATTGTCGCCAACCGCGACCCGCGTATTACTGTGTGGCTGTGGCGAGTTGGGCAAGGAAGTGGTGATCGAGCTGCAACGCCTGGGCGTTGAAGTGATTGCCGTGGATCGCTACGCCAATGCCCCGGCCATGCAAGTAGCCCATCGCAGCCATGTGATCAACATGCTCGACGGCGCCGCCCTGCGTGCGGTGATCGAAGCCGAAAAGCCGCATTTCATCGTGCCGGAAATCGAAGCCATTGCCACCGCGACCCTCGTGGAGCTGGAAGCCGAAGGCTTCACCGTGATCCCGACCGCGCGTGCCGCACAGCTGACCATGAACCGCGAAGGCATCCGTCGCCTGGCCGCCGAAGAGCTGGACCTGCCGACCTCGCCGTACCACTTCGCCGACACCTTTGAGGATTACAGCAAGGCTGTCGAAGACCTCGGCTTCCCATGTGTGGTTAAACCGGTGATGAGCTCGTCGGGCAAAGGCCAGAGCCTGCTGCGTAGCGTCGATGACGTGCAGAAAGCCTGGGATTACGCTCAAGAAGGCGGCCGTGCCGGTAAAGGCCGCGTGATCATCGAAGGCTTTATCGACTTCGACTACGAAATCACCCTGTTGACCGTGCGTCACGTGGGCGGCACGACGTTCTGCGCGCCAGTGGGTCACCGTCAGGAGAAGGGCGACTATCAGGAATCCTGGCAGCCACAAGCCATGAGCCCGATTGCCCTGGCCGAATCCGAGCGCGTTGCCAAAGCCGTCACTGAAGCCTTGGGTGGCCGTGGTCTGTTTGGTGTTGAGCTGTTCATCAAAGGTGATCAGGTCTGGTTCAGCGAAGTCTCGCCGCGTCCACATGACACCGGTCTGGTGACGTTGATTTCCCAGGACCTGTCGCAGTTTGCGCTGCACGCACGGGCGATTCTGGGCCTGCCGATTCCATTGATCCGTCAGTTCGGTCCATCGGCTTCGGCGGTGATTCTGGTGGAAGGGCAGTCGACTCAGACGGCTTTCGCCAATCTCGGTGCGGCGTTGAGTGAGCCGGATACGGCGTTGCGTCTGTTCGGCAAGCCTGAGGTGAATGGTCAGCGTCGGATGGGTGTGGCGTTGGCGCGTGATGAATCCATCGAAGCCGCTCGTGCCAAGGCGACCCGTGCTGCTCAGGCTGTCGTGGTCGAGCTGTAAACCGAGGCACGGCTATCGCGAGCAGGCTCACTCCCACAGGGGGGCCGCGTTCTTTCTGACAGAATGCGGTCCCCCTGTGGGAGTGAGCCTGCTCGCGATGCTCTTGCTTTTTAAGCCACCCGATTCAGATCGTTATTGCGCGTTTCCTTCAGGCACAGCACAGCAATCAAACTCAGCACCGCCGCCCCTGACACATACCCGCCGACATAACTCAAACCACCCATCGCCACCAGCTTCTGTGCGAAGAACGGCGCTGCCGAGGCCCCGACAATGCCGCCCAGATTGTAGGCCGCCGACGCACCGGTATAACGCACGTGGGTTGGAAACAGCTCCGGCAGCAGCGCGCCCATCGGCGCAAACGTCACGCCCATCAGAAACAGCTCGATGCACAGGAACAGTGCCACGCCCCAGGTCGAACCTTGGGTCAGCAGCGGCTCCATCAGGAAGCCGGACAGAATCGCCAGCACACCGCCGATGATCAGCACCGGTTTGCGCCCGTATCGATCACTGGCCCAGGCCGACAGCGGCGTAGCGGCGGCCATGAACAGCACGGCGAAGCACAGCAGCGCGAGGAAAGTCTCGCGGGTGTAGCCGAGCGTCGACACGCCATAGCTCAGCGAAAACACCGTCGAAATATAGAAAAGCGCGTAGCACACCACCATCGACCCAGCCCCCAGCAACATCGGCGCCCAGTATTGGCTGAGCAACTCGACCAGCGGGATCTTCACCCGCTCCTGGCGAGCCATTGCGTTGGCAAACACCGGGGTTTCGTGAAGCTTCAGGCGCACGTACAGACCCACCATCACCAGCGCGGCACTGAGCAGGAACGGAATCCGCCAGCCCCACGAGCGGAACTGCTCGTCGTTCAGGGTCATGGCCAGCGTAAGAAACAGGCCGTTGGCCGCAAGGAAGCCGATCGAGGGGCCAAGCTGCGGGAACATGCCGAACCAGGCGCGTTTGCCCTTCGGTGCATTCTCCGTCGCCAGCAGCGCCGCGCCACCCCATTCACCGCCGAGTCCCAGGCCCTGGCCGAAGCGCAGCACGCAGAGCAGGATCGGCGCCCAGGCCCCGATGCTGTCGTATCCCGGGAGCACGCCGATCAGCGTGGTGCACACGCCCATTAGCAACAGCGAGGCAACCAGCGTTGATTTTCGCCCGATGCGGTCACCGAAGTGGCCGAAAAGTGCCGAGCCCAGCGGTCGAGCCAGGAAGGCGATGCCGAAGGTGAGGAACGCCGACAGCATCTGGGCCGTGCCGGAGGTCTGCGGAAAGAATACCGGACCGATCACCAGCGCAGCGGCAGTGGCATAGACGTAGAAGTCGTAGAACTCGATGGCGGTGCCGATGAAACTCGCGGTCGCCACGCGGGTGGCGGAGTTCGTCGGTTGCGCAGGCGCGGTGTCGTTATAAGTCGTGCTGGTCGTCATGCGGTTATCCCTGACAGTCATGTGCCCCAGTGGAGCGAATTATTATGGTCGAACACCCAGGGATGTGGGAGTGAGGCGCGGCCGCTGTTCAAGGTAGGAACAGTCGTCGGTGTGGTGCGGATATTGCCGATGGTCTGGCCGGACCAGCTGCGTGCGGGGTAAGCACGTGGTGCGGCGGGGCTTGGGTAAGCGGCTCGATTATAGGAAGGCGGCTATCGATCGAACAAGGGCATAGATCTTTTAACTATCTAACGGATAGAGGCAATCGCAGGCGTCGAACTGGTATGCCAGATCAGTACGCGACTGACGCGATTGTCTTCCGTCTCCAGAATCTCCAGCCGATAGCGCCCGATCTTCAGGCATACCGCGCTGTCCGGAATCGTCTCCAGCGCCTCCGTCACCAACCCGTTGAGGGTTTTCGGACCGTCGCTCGGCAAGTGCCAGCCCAGGCTCTTGTTCAATTCGCGAATCGACGCCGCCCCTTCGATCACCAGGCGGCCATCGGCCTGTGGGTGGATGTGTGGGTTATCCAGGCTGTGCTGGCTTTCGAACTCGCCGACGATTTCTTCGAGAATGTCTTCCAGAGTCACGACGCCGAGCACTTCGCCGTACTCGTCGACCACCATGCCCAGGCGTCGCTGTTGTTTGTGGAAGTTCAACAGCTGCAGTTGCAGCGGGGTGCTTTCCGGCACGAAGTAGGGGTCGTGACAGGCTGCCAGCAGTGCTTCTCGGGTCAGACTGGCGTCAGGCAGCAGATGGCGGATCTGCCGGGTATTGAGCACCGCCTCGACCTGGTTGATGTCGCTGTGGAAAACCGGCAAGCGTGTGCGTTTATTGGCGCGAAGCTGCTCAATGATTTCCTCGAGGGAGTCGTCCAGATTGACCCCGTCGACGTCACTGCGTGGCACCAGAATGTCGTTGACCGTGATGTTGTCCAGCGCATGGATGCCTGACAGCGGGTGTGGGCGGCAGGCGGCGTGTTCGTGATCATCGTGCCGATCGTTCGGATCCTCGTCTTCGCTCTGCTGCACCACGTTGACTTTGCGGGCGAACGGTCGCATCAGCAGCTGGCTTATGCCATTGAGCAGCCAGGCGACGGGATAGATTATTTTCAGTGGCGCGCCAAGCAAGGTGTTGCCCAGGGCCAGGACTGTATCCGGATAACGGACGGCGAGGGTGCGCGGCAGGTAGTCGGCAAACACCAGAAGCACGGCGCCAGCCCCCAGGCAGGCCACCCATGGACCGTTTTCCGCCCAGGTGAAAATCGCCAGCAAGGTGCTGATGACCACGACCAGTGCGCGGCACAGGGTGTTGCAGAAGATCAGGCTATTGAGCGCAAAGCTCAGCTTTGCCACTGGCTTGTCGCTCGAGCGCGAAGCGGTCCGCTGGGCGAGCAAGTGCTGTTGTGCAGCTTCGATGGCGGTAAACAGCCCCGACCATAAAATCAGCAGGGCCACTACCGCGAGCATCGGCCCTATGGGCAAGTCGTCCATTAATGCCGCCCGTCAGATATGCAGGATGTATTCACGAACCAGCTTACTGCCGAAATAGGCCAGCATCAGCAGGCAGAAACCGGCGAGGGTCCAGCGAATGGCCTTGTGTCCGCGCCAGCCGAGGCGATTACGGCCCCAGAGCAGCACGCTGAAGACGATCCAGGCGAGACAGGCCAGCAAGGTTTTGTGCACCAGGTGCTGGGCGAACAGGTTGTCGACGAATAGCCAGCCGGAGATCAGCGACAGCGACAGCAGGGTCCAACCGGCCCAGAGGAAACCGAACAGCAGGCTTTCCATGGTTTGCAGCGGCGGGAAGTTCTTGATCAGGCCCGACGGGTGCTTGTGCTTGAGCTGATGGTCTTGAACCAGCAGCAGCAACGCCTGGAATACCGCGATGGTGAACATGCCGTAGGCGAGGATCGACAGCAGGATGTGGGCGAGGATGCCCGGTTCTTCGTCGATGATCTGCACGGTGCCGGCCGGGGCGAACTGTGCGAGCAGCACGGTGGCGGCGCCGAGCGGGAACAGCAATATAAGCAGGTTTTCCACCGGGATCCGCGAGCAGGCCAACAGCGTCAGGGCAATCACCGCGGCGGCAATCAGGCTGGCGGCGCTGAAAAAATCCAGGCCCAGGCCAATCGGTGTCAGCAGGTGGGTGAACAGACTGGCGCTATGAGCCAGCACGGCGAGCACGCCGAGCGTGACCAGCAGGCGTTTGTTCGCCTTGGCACCGGTGGCCAGACGAGTGCCCTGATAGAGGGTCGCAGCGGCATATAAGCAGGCGGCGGCGAGGGTAGTTAGCAAACTGGGTGACAAGGGGAGCATAAATCCTGTTAGGCAAGCCCGAAAGGCGCTGAGTTTGGCATAGAACCCCCGCAGCACGAAAGACCATGCAACCTGACGACGAGGTGTCCGCCAGACGCAGTCTTCGCTATAATCCGCGACCTGCCCACGCCGCAGGCTCGCCGAGCACATGTTTATTCCGGTCTGGGCCGCCATTATCCCGGTCTACACAGGGCCTGAAAGGATCGCGCAATGTTTGAAAACTTAACCGACCGTCTCTCGCAGACGCTGCGCCATGTCACCGGCAAGGCCAAGCTGACCGAAGACAACATCAAAGACACCCTGCGCGAAGTGCGCATGGCGTTGCTCGAAGCTGACGTCGCCTTGCCGGTCGTCAAGGACTTCGTCAATTCGGTCAAGGAACGCGCCGTCGGCACCGAGGTGTCGCGCAGCCTGACGCCGGGCCAGGCCTTCGTGAAGATCGTCCAGGCCGAACTCGAAAGCCTGATGGGCGCGGCCAACGAAGACTTGAACCTGAGCGCCGTTCCTCCGGCCGTCGTGCTGATGGCCGGTTTGCAAGGTGCAGGTAAAACCACCACCGCCGGCAAGCTCGCGCGCTTCCTCAAAGAGCGCAAGAAGAAGTCGGTCATGGTCGTGTCTGCGGACGTTTACCGTCCGGCAGCGATCAAGCAGCTGGAAATGCTCGCGGGTGAAGTCGGCGTAACCTTCTTCCCGTCCGACCTGAGCCAGAAGCCGGTCGACATCGCGCAAGCAGCCATTAAAGAAGCAAAACTGAAATTCATCGACGTGGTCATCGTCGATACCGCCGGTCGCCTGCACATCGATGAAGAGATGATGGGCGAGATCAAGGCGCTGCATGCCGCGATCAACCCGGTCGAAACGCTGTTCGTGGTCGACGCCATGACCGGTCAGGACGCCGCCAACACGGCCAAGGCCTTTGGCGACGCGCTGCCGCTGACCGGTGTGATCCTGACCAAGGTCGACGGCGACGCCCGTGGCGGTGCTGCACTGTCGGTGCGCGCCATCACCGGCAAGCCGATCAAGTTCATCGGTATGGGCGAGAAGAGCGACGCGCTCGAGCCGTTCCATCCTGAGCGTATTGCTTCACGCATCCTCGGTATGGGTGACGTGCTCAGTCTGATCGAGCAGGCCGAACAGACCCTCGACAAGGACAAGGCCGACAAACTGGCCAAGAAGCTGAAGAAGGGCAAGGGCTTCGACCTCGAAGACTTCCGCGATCAGCTGCAACAGATGAAAAACATGGGTGGCCTCGGCGGCCTCATGGACAAACTGCCAAACATGGGCGGTATGAACCTCGCGCAGATGGGCAACGCCCAGGGCGCGGCAGAGAAACAATTCAAGCAGATGGAAGCCATCATCAATTCCATGACACCGGCCGAGCGCCGCGACCCTGAGATGATCAGTGGTTCGCGCAAACGCCGGATCGCCATGGGTTCCGGCACTCAGGTGCAGGACATCGGTCGCTTGATCAAGCAGCACAAGCAGATGCAGAAGATGATGAAGAAGTTCTCCGCGAAAGGCGGAATGGCCAAAATGATGCGCGGCATGGGCGGTATGTTGCCCGGCGGCGGTATGCCGAGAATGTAAATAATTTACGCAGGGGCTTGCCCTTGCACCTCCCACACGGAAGTGGGATCTCCAGCAAACCCGCACTTGGCGGGAGCTGACTGGCCGTTTTCAACGACGGCTCTATAGCAAATCTTGATGGCGGCCGATAGGCAGCCGGAAAAAGACATTTGCAAAAGTCCGGATATTCCTTAGAATATGCGGCCTTTCGGGCACCTATGCCCGCTGTGCCTTTAGATTTGCAGCACCGACTACAGGAACGATGTTCACATGCTAACAATCCGTCTTGCCCTTGGCGGCTCCAAAAAGCGCCCGTTTTACCACTTGACCGTAACCGACAGCCGCAACCCGCGCGACGGTTCGCACAAGGAACAGGTTGGTTTCTTCAACCCTGTTGCTCGTGGTCAAGAAGTCCGTCTGTCCGTGAACCAAGAGCGCGTAGCCTACTGGCTGAGCGTTGGTGCACAACCTTCTGAGCGTGTTGCTCAGTTGTTGAAGGACGCGGCTAAGGCTGCGGCCTGAGCAATATGAACGCGACGCCAGCTGTTGCTGATGATTTGATCGTTATCGGCAAAATTTATTCGGTTCATGGCGTTCGCGGCGAAGTGAAGGTGTATTCCTTTACTGATCCGACTGAAAACCTGTTGCAGTACAAAACCTGGACGCTCAAGCGCGAAGGTAATGTGAAACAGGTCGAGCTGGTCAGCGGACGCGGGAACGATAAGTTCCTGGTCGCGAAGCTCAAGGGTCTTGATGATCGTGAAGAAGCGCGTCTTCTGGCCGGTTATGAGATCTGCGTGCCGCGCAACCTGTTCCCTGAATTGACCGACGGCGAGTACTACTGGTACCAGCTGGAAGGTCTGAAGGTCATTGATCAACTCGGGCAATTGCTCGGGAAAATCGATCATCTTCTGGAAACCGGCGCCAATGATGTAATGGTGGTCAAGCCTTGCGCTGGCAGCCTGGATGATCGCGAACGCCTGTTGCCCTATACGGAGCAATGCGTGTTGGCCGTCGACCTTGCCGCAGGCGAGATGAAGGTGGAATGGGATGCGGACTTCTAAACGTGGCTAACTTGCGCGTAGAAGTGATCAGTTTGTTTCCCGAGATGTTCTCCGCCATCAGCGAGTACGGCATCACCAGTCGTGCGGTGAAACAGGGGCTCTTGCAGCTCACCTGTTGGAATCCGCGAGACTACACGACGGATCGACATCACACTGTGGACGATCGCCCATTTGGCGGTGGTCCGGGCATGGTGATGAAGATCAAGCCCCTGGAAGATGCGTTGGTTCAGGCCAAGGCAGCAGCCGGGGAGGCGGCGAAGGTAATTTACCTGTCCCCCCAAGGCCGTCAACTGACTCAGTCGGCGGTACGCGAGTTGGCGAATCTGGATGCATTGATCCTGATTGCCGGCCGCTATGAAGGCATTGACGAGCGTTTTATAGAGGCTCATGTCGATGAAGAGTGGTCGATTGGCGACTATGTACTGTCTGGCGGCGAGCTGCCGGCGATGGTCCTGATCGATGCGGTTACACGACTGCTGCCTGGAGCTTTAGGGCATGCGGACTCCGCTGAGGAAGATTCCTTTACGGATGGTTTGCTGGATTGCCCGCACTACACCCGACCGGAGGTGTATGCGGATCAGCGTGTTCCCGACGTGTTGCTAAGTGGCAATCACGCGCATATCCGGCGTTGGCGTTTACAGCAGTCCCTTGGTAGGACCTTTGAACGACGCGCCGATCTTCTGGAAAGCCGCTCGCTTTCTGGAGAAGAGAAGAAGCTGCTCGAGGAATACATCCACGAGCGGGACGATAGTTAACAACGTATCGATGGTAGATCCGACGATTTACCTTAGGAGCACAGCATGACTAACAAAATCATCCTTGCACTCGAAGCAGAGCAGATGACCAAAGAGATCCCTACCTTTGCCCCGGGCGACACCATTGTCGTTCAGGTGAAAGTGAAGGAAGGCGACCGTTCGCGTCTGCAAGCGTTCGAAGGTGTTGTTATCGCCAAGCGTAACCGCGGCGTAAACAGTGCTTTCACCGTTCGTAAAATCTCCAACGGTGTTGGCGTAGAGCGTACTTTCCAGACCTACAGCCCGCAAATCGACAGCATGGCCGTTAAACGTCGCGGTGACGTACGTAAAGCCAAGCTGTACTACCTGCGTGACCTGTCCGGTAAAGCAGCTCGCATCAAGGAAAAACTGGCTTAAGTCCAGCTTCCGATGCAGAAAAAAGCAGCCTACGGGCTGCTTTTTTGTTGCCTGCAATTTATAGGTGCAATGGTTCCGTGGGCTATGAAAGACTGTCTTTCACCTTCCAGTCGTTACCTGTCTTGCCTGAGTCTTTATGCCCGCCATTGACCATCCCCTGATAGACCAATTCCTCGACGCTCTGTGGCTGGAGAAAGGTCTTTCCGATAACACCCGCGATGCCTATCGCAGCGACCTGGCCCTGTTCCACGGCTGGCTGCAGGAAAAAGGGTTGGAGTTGATCAATGCCGGCCGCGAATTGATCCTCGATCACCTGGCCTGGCGTCTGGAGCAAAACTACAAACCCCGCTCGACAGCGCGATTTCTCTCCGGCGTGCGTGGCTTCTATCGCTATTTGCTGCGGGAAAAGCTGATTGCAGTCGATCCGACCTTGCGTGTCGATATGCCGCAGCTGGGTCGACCATTGCCTAAGTCCTTGTCGGAAGCGGATGTGGAAGCGTTGTTAAAAGCACCTGACCTGAGCGAAGCCATCGGCCAACGCGACCGCGCCATGCTCGAAGTGCTTTATGCCTGCGGCTTGCGTGTGACGGAGCTGATCAGCCTGACGCTGGAGCAGGTCAACCTGCGTCAGGGCGTGCTGCGAGTGATGGGTAAGGGCAGCAAGGAGCGGCTGGTGCCGATGGGCGAGGAGGCGATTGTCTGGGTCGAGCGTTACATGCGCGATGGCCGCCAGGAGCTGCTTGGCGGGCGTCCCAGCGATGTCATGTTCCCCAGCCAGCGCGGTGAGCAGATGACGCGGCAGACCTTCTGGCATCGCATCAAGCACCAGGCCAAGGTTGCCGGTATCGGCAAGTCGCTGTCGCCGCACACCTTGCGCCATGCCTTCGCCACGCACCTGCTCAACCATGGCGCGGACTTGCGGGTGGTGCAAATGCTGCTCGGCCACAGCGATCTGTCGACCACGCAGATCTACACCCATGTCGCCCGTGCACGTTTGCAGGACCTGCATGCCAAGCATCACCCGCGCGGATGATCACGATTCCTGTGGGAGCGAGCAAGCCCGCTCCCACATAACAGCCAGCGCCACCACGATGTCTCGCGACAGGCGCATTCGGTCACGAGGGCCTTATGTGGTAGGCTTTGCCGGTTTGCACGATGGGCGTTTATGACCCGGTGTTTCGGCACGGGCGTTCTGATCGTCCCATTTGTCCGCCTTCAGGAGTTCTCATGCGTCTGACCCAGATTTTCGCCGCCGCAGCCATTGCGTTGGTCAGCACCTTTGCCGTCGCCGATGACGCGGCCGACAAAGCCATTCGTAAAAGCCTGGAAAACCTCCAGCTCGAGGTTCCGGTAGAAACCATCACCGCCAGCCCGCTGCCAGGTCTGTACGAAGTCAAGCTCAAGGGCAGCCGCGTGCTCTACGCCAGCGCCGATGGCCAGTACGTCGTTCAGGGTTACATGTTCCAGCTCAAGGACGGCAAGCCGGTCAACCTGACCGAGAAGACCGAGCGCCTGGGCGTTTCCAAACTGGTCAACGAAATTCCGGTGGCTGAAACCGTGGTATACCCGGCGATCGGCGAAACCAAATCGCACATCACCGTGTTCACCGATACCACCTGCCCGTACTGCCACAAGCTGCACGCTGAAGTGCCTGAGCTGAACAAGCGCGGGATTGAAGTGCGTTACGTCGCGTTCCCGCGCCAGGGTCTGGGCTCACCGGGTGATGAGCAGCTGCAAGCGGTCTGGTGCTCGAAAGACAAGAAAGCCGCGATGGACAAGATGGTCGACGGCAAGGAAATCAAGGCCGCCAAGTGCGATAACCCGGTTTCCAAGCAGTTCGCCCTCGGTCAGTCGATCGGCGTAAACGGTACACCGGCCATCGTTTTGGCCGACGGCCAGGTCATTCCGGGCTACCAGCCTGCGCCACAAGTCGCCAAACTGGCGCTGGACGCGAAATAAATTCGCATCGTCACGGTCAGCCATTGACGATCATGGTTCGGCGGCAGCGTTCGCCGAGCCATTAATAGAGAACCGCGAGTATGCGGTTGTTTTCACGGCCGGCCTTGAGTCGGCCGTTTTATGGGGAGTTCACAGTGAAACCGGTCAAAGTAGGCATCTGTGGGTTAGGGACCGTCGGTGGCGGTACCTTCAACGTACTTCAGCGTAACGCCGAGGAAATTGCTCGTCGTGCCGGGCGTGGAATCGAAGTGGCACAAATTGCCATGCGCACGCCAAAGCCTCAGTTCCAAACGACCGGTATTGCGATTACCAACGATGTCTTCGAAGTGGCCACGAACCCTGAGATCGACATCGTTATAGAGCTGGTGGGCGGCTACACCGTTGCCCGCGAGCTGGTACTCAAGGCCATCGAGAATGGCAAGCATGTGGTCACCGCGAACAAGGCACTGATTGCCGTTCACGGTAATGAAATTTTCGCCAAGGCGCGCGAGAAAGGCGTGATCGTGGCGTTCGAAGCGGCTGTGGCCGGTGGCATTCCCGTGATCAAGGCGATCCGTGAAGGCCTGTCGGCCAACCGTATCAACTGGGTCGCCGGCATCATCAACGGCACCGGTAACTTCATCCTCACCGAAATGCGTGAGAAGGGCCGCACCTTCGAAGACGTACTCGCCGAGGCGCAAGCCCTGGGTTACGCCGAAGCCGATCCGACCTTCGACGTCGAAGGTATCGACGCGGCCCACAAGCTGACGATCCTGGCGTCCATCGCGTTCGGTATTCCGCTGCAGTTCGACAAGGCCTACACCGAAGGCATCACCAAGCTGACCACCGCTGACGTGAACTACGCCGAAGCGCTGGGCTATCGCATCAAGCACCTGGGCGTGGCGCGCAGCACCGCAGCCGGCATCGAACTGCGCGTGCACCCGACGCTGATCCCGGCCGATCGCCTGATCGCCAACGTCAACGGCGTGATGAACGCGGTGATGGTCAACGGTGATGCCGCCGGTTCGACCCTGTTCTACGGCGCTGGCGCTGGCATGGAGCCGACCGCTTCGTCGGTGATCGCCGACCTGGTGGACGTGGTTCGCGCCATGACTTCCGACCCGGAAAACCGCGTACCGCACCTGGCCTTTCAGCCGGATTCGCTGTCGGCCCACCCGATCCTGCCGATCGAGGCCTGCGAAAGCTCCTATTACCTGCGCATCCAGGCCAAGGACCATCCGGGCGTGTTGGCGCAGGTGGCGAGCATCCTGTCGGAGCGCGGTATCAACATCGAATCGATCATGCAGAAGGAAGTCGAAGAACACGACGGCCTGGTGCCGATGATCCTGCTGACTCACCGCGTGCTGGAACAGCACATGAACGACGCGATCGCCGCCCTGGAGGCCTTGGCGGGCGTAGTCGGTCCGGTCGTACGGATCCGCGTCGAGCACCTGAACTAAGCCGTTATCGTTCACCGGGCTCGCCTGCGAGCCCGGGTTTGCGAACACTGTCTATTGGAGCCAGTCATGCGTTATATCAGTACCCGCGGCCAGGCACCGGCCCTGAATTTCGAAGATGTCCTGCTGGCCGGTCTGGCCACGGACGGTGGTCTGTACGTCCCGGAAAACCTGCCACGTTTCACCCAGGAAGAAATCGCTTCCTGGGCCGGCCTGCCGTATCACGAGTTGGCCTTCCGGGTAATGCGCCCGTTCGTCACCGGCAGCATCCCTGATGCCGATTTCAAAAAGATTCTTGAAGAAACCTACGGTGTGTTTTCCCACAACGCCGTGGCGCCATTGCGTCAGCTGAACGGCAACGAATGGGTACTGGAGCTGTTCCACGGCCCGACCCTGGCGTTCAAGGACTTCGCCTTGCAGCTGCTGGGTCGTCTGCTCGACTACGTGCTGGAAAAACGTGGTGAGCGCGTAGTGATTGTCGGCGCCACCTCCGGCGACACCGGTTCGGCCGCCATCGAAGGCTGCAAGCACTGCGAAAACGTCGACATCTTCATCCTGCACCCGCACAACCGCGTGTCCGAAGTGCAGCGTCGCCAGATGACCACCATCTTCGGCGAGAACATCCATAACATCGCCATCGAAGGCAACTTCGATGATTGCCAGGAAATGGTCAAGGCCAGCTTCGCCGACCAGAGCTTCCTCAAAGGCACGCGTCTGGTCGCCGTGAACTCGATCAACTGGGCGCGAATCATGGCCCAGATCGTTTACTACTTCCATGCAGCCCTGCAGTTGGGCGGCCCGGCACGTTCGGTATCGTTCTCGGTGCCGACCGGCAACTTTGGCGACATTTTCGCCGGTTACCTGGCGCGCAACATGGGCCTGCCGATCAACCAGTTGATCGTCGCCACCAACCGCAACGACATCCTGCACCGCTTCATGAGCGGCAATCAGTACGTCAAGGACACCCTGCACGCCACGCTGTCGCCGTCGATGGACATCATGGTGTCGTCGAACTTCGAACGCCTGCTGTTCGACCTGCACGGTCGCAACGGCGCAGCGATCGCCGGGCTGATGGACACCTTCAAACAAGGTGGCGGTTTCAGCGTCGAACAGGAACGCTGGACCGAAGCTCGCAAGCTGTTCGATTCGCTGGCCGTGGATGATGCACAAACCTGCGAAACCATTGCCGAAGTTTTTGAGCAAACCGGCGAACTGCTGGATCCGCACACCGCTATCGGCGTGAAGGCGGCGCGCGAGTGCCGTCGCAGCCTGGATATCCCGATGGTGATCCTCGGTACGGCGCATCCGGTCAAATTCCCGGACGCTGTGGAAAAAGCTGGCGTAGGAAAAGCGCTCGAACTGCCTGCACATCTTTCTGATTTGTTTGAGCGAGATGAGCGCTGCACCGTGCTGCCAAATGACCTGAAAGCCGTGCAGGCCTTTGTCAGCAAGCATGGCAACCGCGGCAAGCCTCTGTAACCAATTAAAACTGTCACATTTTGAAGCCCGTCTCCTGACGGGCTTTCTCATTTCTGCATGTCACACTTGTTGGGTTTTCGCCCCATGAAGGACGGGCGAGTTGATCACGAAGGGAAGTGGTAATGCTGTTTTTCAGAGGGTTAAAACCAGCTGCGTGCTGGATGTTTTTTTTAGTCGGCACCCTGGGCTTTGCTCAATGGGGGAGCGCGTCGCAATTGGCGGCAACCGATTCCAAAGGATCGGTTGCTGGCCTAAGAATCGAGCTTGATGCTCAGGAGTTGAAATGGATTGCCGAGCATTCAAAAGTCATCGTCGCCTCGGTGCAATACCCGCTGTACCTGTTCAAGGATAAGCACGGCCAATGGAGCGGCTTGAACAATGATCTGCTCAACCGCATCAGCGCGATGACGGGATTGCAGTTTGTTCATGAAGAATCGTTTTCCACCGATCAGTTGCTTGGACGGCTGGAAAACGGTGCCGCGGACATGAGCACGACGCTGGCGATGAATGACGAACGCAAGACGTTTCTGGATTTCAGTCATGCGTTCGGTGGCGCTGGCTGGGTGTTCGTCGGGCGGGCGGGGGCGCCAGAAGTGCAATCCCTGGAGCAGCTGTCGGGAAAGGTTCTGGTGTTACCGACCCGGCATGCGCTGGAGTCCACGATTCGCCGCGACAATCCGGACATCGAGCTGCGCTTGGTTAAAACCTATGCGGAAGCCCGGGCGTTGGTCGAGAGCGGTGAGGCTTATGCCACTATCGAGAACGAAACCGGAGCACAACTCTATCCGTCCGGGCAGCTCAAGGTCGGGTATACGGTGGAGGGCAAATGGGAGGCGGACCACCTGGCCGTACGCAAAGGTCAGCCTCAGCTGTCGAGCATCCTCAACAAGGCGCTTGAGGCGCTTGATCCTGCCGAATTGCGCGCCATTCGCCTGAAATGGCTCAATGGGATTGCTCCCGTCAAGGTGCCCGACGCCTGGCACCGACTCGCCGAGTGGGGCTGCTGGGGAATGTTTATCGTCAGTCTGTTCGGTCTGTTATCCCTGCTCTGGAACCGACGGCTCACGGTATTGATCCAGCAACGCCTGGATGCCGAGAAAAGTCTGAGTGATCAGCTCGCCTTCCAGCATGCGTTGATGGACGCCATGCCCGATCCGATGTTTGTTCGTGATCTGGAAGGGCGTTTGATCATGTGCAACAAAAGTTATGAGGAGGGCTTGTCGACCCGTTTCGATCAGGTTCAGGGACGACAACTGATTGAACTGGACATCTTGCCTAAAGAGACCGCCGAACTGTTGCATGCAGAGTTCATGGCCCAGCTCGGTACGCGCAAGACCCGCTTCACCGAGCGTCAATTAATGTTCAACAACGGCGTCAGGCATGTCTATCAGTGGACGGTGCCGTTTTACAGTGCCGACGGACAATTGCGGGGTCTGTTGGGCGGATGGATCGATATCGGTAAGCGCAAGCAGCAGGTATGACGCGGCTGTTTTTTTACTGTCATCTTGGCCGTGCATGCTCTATTGACCCGCGGCGCAGGTTCCCCAGCAGTCGGTATCCAGAACTTTCTTCTCGAGCCAGTGGTCATTTACTGTAGGCACGCCCCAGGCACTTTGTTTTCGGACTATTGAGTGGTGATCGAGATGGAAAGTATCAGTCTATTGCTCGGTGAAGCTCTGAGCCCGTATCAGGTAACGTTGACCCCGTCGGGAACCCAGGGCGAATGCCTGGTGACACTGAAAAATGCGACCGGCGCGATCGTGGTCGAGCGGGCGTTCAATCAGGACCAGTTGACCAGCAAACGTCTGTTGACCGATGTCGTCGACGGATTGCACCGCGATGTGCTGATCGCCGAAGGCAGGCTGGAGCCCTGCGTCATCGCGGCGTTGCGTAATGCTGCTCAGGACAAAATCCTGGCCAACCGAAATTGAATTGTTTTTTGTGGGAACCTTCCTGCGTTTAGGTCAGTCAGACCTTGTAACAGCAGGATCAAGCATTGTGCTCCGGTGCTTGTAGCTTGCTGCCACTGGTCTTTATGTAGGCCACGTTTAACCCCGAGTCGTCTCCCCACTTCTCGGGGTTTCTTTTTGCCTGCGATTTGTCATTGCTCGGCCTGATGCTCAAAAAACGCTTTGGTTTCTTTCAGGTAGTCGCTGCGCCTTTCCGGATCCAGCCAGTCAGCGTATTGCTGATCCAGTCGATCGTGCGCCATGGTGCGTAACAGCTGGTTGATCTCATTGATCGCCTTTCGGCCTTGAGGTGTATTGGAGCAGCCGATGTGCCCGGACAGGTATTTACCCGTGCCTCTGACCGGGTAGAACGCCAGCTGGTCGTCGGTCATCTGTGCCTGATCGGCCTTATAGCGAATTTCCGGCCAGTAACCCAAAACCACCTGCAAGCGACCCAAGCGTTGCATCTGCAACAGGCTGCCGAGGGCGTCGTTGCCGTAGTGACGTGTCAGCGCGTCGGGCAGTGCCTGTTTCAGCAGCGTGTCGAGGAATTGACCATAACTGCGCTCAGCCACCACCCCGACTTTCTGTCGACCACTGGCGAGCATAGCCGCCAGATCGACTTCACCGTCGACAAGAAACGGTTGCAGCACCGCTCGATCTTCCTGCCGGACGACCAGGCCATTGCTGACGGCGCGGAAGGCCGGAATGGAGAACGTAATCGACTGTTCCCGCTCCTTGGTCCAGACCAGCGAGGGATCGCACGTCAACGACGCTTCGTGGAGCATTTGCATGCCACGGGCCCGGTTGACCCGCATCAGGGCGTGTTGGTATTGCGGCATGCCGGCGATCAACAGCGGCAGCATTTGATCGATGATTCCCTGTCCTTTTTTCGGACCTTCGAGAATCATCGTTGGCGGCAAATCGCGCAGCAGCCAGATCAGCGTCTCTTTGGGTTGCGCCGAGGCGGGAGAGCCAAGGCACGACAATAAGATGAGCGTCGCCAAAACCCGCCAGCCGTGGGCGTGATCGAGTGCTGATGAAAGCAGGCGTTCCAGCTTAGATGGCCCCGTCTTCACGCAGCTTTGCGATCTGTTCCTTGTCATAACCAAGATCGTTGAGTACCTGCGCATTGTGTTCGCCCAACTGCGGCCCGACCCATTCCGAAGTGCCGGGTGTCTCTGATAGTTTCGGCACGATTCCCGGCATCTTGAAATCTTTGCCGTCCGGTAACTTGGCCTTCAGGAACATTTCCCGGGCCAGGTACTGCGGATCGCTGAACATATCTTGCGCACTGAAGATCCGGCTGGCCGGTACGTCGGCCTGATTCAACTGCTCGATGATGGTGTCCAGCGGCAGTGAGTTGACCCAGCGATCAATCACCCCATAAATCTCGTCGCGACGGCTATCGCGTCCGTCGTTGCTCGCCAACACAGGGTCATTGGCCAGGTCCTCGCGACCAATGATCACCATGAAACGTTTGAAGATCGCATCGCCATTGGCGCCGATCTGCACATGTTTGCCGTCGGCACTGGTGTGGATCGACGAGGGCGTGATGCCCGGCATGATGTTGCCGGTGCGTTCGCGGATGAAACCGAACACGTCGAATTCCGGAACCATGCTTTCCATCATGGCGAAGATCGCTTCATACAGCGCCACATCCACCACTTGGCCAAGGCCACCGTTGACCTCGCGATGACGCAGCGCCATCAATGCGCCGATCACGCCCCAGAGCGCGGCAATAGAGTCGCCGATGGAAATCCCGGTGCGCACCGGTGGCCGGTCTTCGAACCCGGTGATGTATCGCAAGCCACCCATGGACTCACCGACGGCGCCAAAGCCTGGCTGATCCTTCATCGGCCCGGTCTGACCGAAACCCGAGAGACGTACCATCACCAGTTTCGGGTTCAGTGCGTGCAAGACTTCCCAGCTCAGACCGAGCTTTTCCAGGACGCCAGGGCGAAAGTTCTCGATCAGGATGTCCGCCTCGCTGAGCAATTTTTTCAAAATCGCCAGGCCGTCGGGGTGTTTGAGGTTCAGGGTCAGGGATTTCTTGTTGCGCGCCTGGACGAACCACCACAGCGAGGTGCCTTCATACATTTTTCGCCATTTGCGCAACGGATCGCCGCCATCGGGGGACTCGATTTTGATCACCTCGGCACCGAACTCTCCGCAAATGCGCGAGGCAAACGGCCCCGCGATCAGCGTACCCAATTCAATGACTTTCAGACCTGAGAGCGGTTTTCCGGTGAGCGGCATGCTGGATCCTGTAGGACAAAGGTTGAGCGAATACAGGGTTTTAACATAGCCGAACGTCAGACGACCAAGGTTGATCGCCTTCAATTCGTGGATTGCCTACCGCATCGGTTAGACTTGCCGCCTTTCCCCGTATCAAGAAGCCCGTTCATGGCCCAGCCGTCCACGACCTACAAGTTTGAACTGAACCTTACCGACCTCGACCGCAGCGTCTACGAGAGCGTGAAGCAGACCATCGCCCGTCACCCTTCGGAGACCGAAGAGCGTATGACCGTGCGGCTGCTGGCCTACGCCTTTTGGTACAACGAGCAGTTGTCGTTCGGTCGCGGTCTGTCAGACGTGGACGAACCTGCCCTGTGGGAAAAGAGCCTGGACGACCGTGTTCTGCACTGGATCGAGGTCGGCCAGCCAGACGCCGATCGCCTGACGTGGTGCTCTCGTCGCACCGAGCGCACCAGCCTGCTGGCTTACGGCAGCCTGCGCGTCTGGGAGACCAAAGTGATCCCGGCGATCAAAAACCTGAAAAACGTGCACATCGCTGCTGTTCCGCAGGAAGTGCTGGAAACCCTGGCCAAAGACATGCCCCGGGTTATCAAGTGGGACGTGATGATCAGCGAAGGAACGATTTTCGTCACCGACGACCGTGGTCAGCACGAAGTCCAGTTGCAGTGGCTGAGCGGCGAGCGCGGCTGATTATTCGCTGCTGGTCCGCGTTATCCGGTTTTATCCTACGTACCCAAGAGAAGCACCTGTCACCCCATGCGCATCGAACCCCGCCTGTTGCCCGACACCCTGCCATTCCTCGGTGATCTGCCGCCGCTGCTGACCCGTCTGTACGCGGCGCGGGGCGTGCTGTCCGAGGCTGAACTGGACAAGAGCCTGGCGCGGTTGATTCCATTCCAGCAGCTCAAAGGCATCGATGCGGCGGTGGATTTGCTGGTGACGGCGCTGGAGCAGCGTCAGCGGATTCTGATCGTCGGTGACTTCGACGCCGATGGCGCGACGGCCAGCACCGTGGGCATGTTGGGCTTGCGCCTGCTGGGCGCGGCGCACGTCGACTACTTGGTGCCGAACCGGTTCGAGTATGGCTACGGCCTGACGCCGGAAATCGTTGAAGTGGCGCTGACCCGTACACCCCAGTTGCTGATCACTGTGGACAACGGTATCTCCAGCGTTGAAGGCGTGGCAGCGGCGAAAATGGCCGGGCTCCAGGTGCTGGTCACCGACCACCACTTGCCCGGTGACGAGTTGCCGCTGGCCGATGCCATCGTCAATCCGAACCAGCCGGGTTGCGAGTTTCCGAGCAAGGCACTGGCCGGCGTCGGGGTGATTTTCTACGTGTTGATGGCTCTGCGTGCGCGTTTGCGCAGCCTCGGTTGGTACGAGAGCAAGCCGCAGCCGAACATCGGCGAGCTGCTGGACCTTGTGGCCCTGGGCAGCGTCGCCGACGTGGTACCGCTGGATGCCAACAACCGGATTCTGGTGCACCAAGGCCTGGAGCGGATTCGCGCCGGGCGTGCTCGGCCGGGGATCAAGGCGATCCTCGAAGTCGCCAAGCGTGACCACACGCGCATCACCTCTACCGACCTGGGTTTCATTGTTGGCCCGCGTCTGAACGCGGCGGGGCGTCTGGATGACATGAGCCTGGGCATCGAATGCCTGCTCACCGAAGACGCTGGTCTGGCGCGTGAAATGGCCGCTCAGCTCGACGGCATGAACCAGGACCGTAAATCCATTGAGCAGGGCATGCAGCGTGAAGCGCTGGCTCAACTGAAGGATCTGCCGGTCGAGTCGATGCCGTTCGGCTTGTGCCTGTTCGATCCCGAGTGGCACCAGGGTGTCATCGGAATCCTCGCTTCGCGTATGAAAGAACGCTATTTCCGCCCGACCATTGCCTTTGCCGATGCCGGCGATGGCTTGCTCAAGGGCTCGGGGCGTTCGGTTCAGGGTTTTCATATTCGCGACGCGTTGAGCGTGGTGGCGGCGCAACACCCGAATCTGATCAGCAAATACGGCGGCCATGCGATGGCCGCCGGCCTGACGCTGCCGGAAGCGAATTTTCCGTTGTTCGCCGAAGCCTTTGACGCGGAAGTGCGTAGGCAATTGCGCGAAGAAGACCTGACCGGGCGATTGCTGTCGGACGGCACGTTGGCGGTCGAGGAATTCCACTTGGAACTGGCCCGTGCCCTGCGCCATGCCGGTCCTTGGGGGCAACATTTCCCGGAGCCGCTGTTCCACGGCGTGTTCCAGTTGGTCGAGCAGCGAGTGGTCGGCGAGCGGCACCTCAAAGTGGTGCTGAAGAGTGAATGCGGCTCGGTGAAGCTGGATGGCATTGCCTTCGGAATCGACCGCGACATCTGGCCGAACCCGACCATCAAGTGGGTGGAATTGGCCTACAAACTCGACCTCAACGAGTTTCGTGGCAACGAGACGGTGCAGTTGATGATTGCCCACATCGAACCGCGTTGAACCCTTCGCGAGCAGGCTCGCTCCCACAGGATTTGCGCAAACCCTGTGGGAGCGAGCCTGCTCACGAAAGCGATTTGCCTCACACCGAATCCCTCGGAACCCTCCCTGATCCCCCGATGTCGACTAGTCTCTAAGCACTGCTTGATTATCCTTGTGACGTCTTGTCGAATTTTTTACCCGCGGGGGCGGGTGCTGCACCTTTTTCCTGTCACTCGTCGACTTTTCAAACAGAACCCTGGAGCCTGCCCACTGATTCGAGAGGTGCCCCATGAGTCTGCTGCTTGAACCCTATACCCTTCGCCAATTGACCCTGCTCAACCGCATTGCGGTGTCGCCGATGTGCCAGTACTCCAGCGTTGATGGACTGGCCAATGACTGGCACCTGGTCCACCTCGGCAGCCGTGCTGTCGGCGGCGCCGGCCTGGTGTTTACCGAAGCCACGGCAGTCACGGCCGACGGGCGCATCACCGCCGAGGACCTCGGCCTGTGGAACGATGAACAGATAGAACCGTTGCAACGCATCACTCGCTTCATTGCGGCTCAAGGCGCTGTGGCCGGCATTCAGTTGGCGCACGCCGGGCGTAAGGCCAGCACCCATCGGCCGTGGATCGGTAAACATGGCAGCGTCAAACCTGAAGACGGTGGCTGGATCCCGGTGGGCCCATCGCCGATTGCTTTCGACCCGCAACACACACATCCCAAGCAGCTCGATGATGGCGAGATCGCTGAAATCATTCAGGCCTTTGTCGCTTCGGCCCAGCGAGCGCTGACCGCCGGTTTCAAAGTGGTGGAAATACACGCTGCCCACGGTTACCTGTTGCATCAGTTTCTTTCGCCCCTGAGCAATCAGCGGCGCGATCAATATGGTGGTTCGTTCGAGAATCGAATCCGGCTGGTGCTGCAAGTCACCGAAGCGGTGCGTGCGGTGTGGCCTGAAGAGCTACCGCTGTTTGTGCGGGTGTCGGCCACCGATTGGGTGGAAGACGGCTGGAATCCCGATGAAACCGTGGAGCTGGCGCGACGCCTCCACGCGTTGGGCGTAGACCTGATTGACGTCTCGTCGGGCGGTACGGCGGCCAATGCCGAGATTCCGACAGGTCCCGGTTATCAAACCCGTTTCGCCGAACGTGTGCGCAAAGAGTCAGGTATTGCCACCGGCACGGTAGGCATGATCACCGAGCCGGCACAGGCCGAGCACATTCTGCGCACCTGCCAGGCTGACATCATCTTTCTCGCCCGTGAGCTGTTGCGTGATCCGTACTGGCCGCTGCATGCCGATGATGACCTGGGTGGACGCAAGGCCATCTGGCCGGCGCAGTATCAGCGGGCCACCCATCGTGAACAGCCGATTCATGAGTCGGATTTGCGCGACTGATTGACGCTGTAAAACCAAAAAGCCCCGGTCGAATTGACCGGGGCTTTTGCGTTTCTGGGCCGGGACTTTTATTGTCTGGCCTGGCGTCATCGCGAGCAGGCTCGCTCCCACATTGGATCTCCATGAGACACCAATTTTGTGTCCGACAAAGATCACCTGTGGGAGCGAGCCTGCTCGCGATGGGGCCAGCCAAGACACCCAATTACCCTCAGGTGTACTTACGCTTGTCCGGTGCTGGCGGGAAATACTGGTACAACCAGGTCTCACTCAACGTCCGATCATTGGTGCGAATGAACAACCGCAGCTCCACCGGCTCCACGCTGTCATTGGTCGGGTACCAGTCAAAGGTAATGCGGTAACCCTTGATGTCATCCAGCACCAGCACGTTGAAATCCTTGACCTGCCCATTCGAGCACGTGACCACCGGCTCGATCGCCGCACCTTCCGGCAGGCGGTCCAGACCGCCACCGGTGAAGTCCACGGCAAACCGTCGAGCCCAAACCTCCGGGTAATGCTCGCCGGGGGCCCAGCCTTCGATGAAGCCGCCCATGCCAGAACGAGTGGCGTTGACCCGCGCCAACGGCGTGCTGACCGGCGGTAGTGCGCTCCAGTACAGCTTGTAGCCGTAGTTCAGTGAGTCGCCGGCCGCGACCGGTTTTTTCGGGGTCCAGAAGGCGACGATGTTATCCAGGGTTTCGCCAGTCGTAGGAATTTCCATCAGATCGATAGAGCCTTCGCCCCACGCGGTCGTAGGTTCTACCCACAGGCTCGGACGCTTGCTGTACCAGTCGACGGTGTCTTGATAGCTGTCGAACTCATGATCGGTCTGCACCAGGCCGAAACCTTTCGGGTCGGTGTCGGCGAAGGCATTGAATTGCAGGGTGGCCGGGTTGTTCAGCGGGCGGCAGATCCACTCGCCGTTGCCGCGCCACATGGCCAGGCGATCAGAGTCGTGGATTTGCGGGTGAATCGTGTCGCACATGCGCCGTTCATGGGTGCCGCAGCTGAACATGCTGGTCATCGGCGAGATGCCCAGTTGTTCGATGGCAGTGCGCGCATTGATGTGGGCATCGATGCCCATGACGACCTGGCTGGCCTGACAGTCGATGTCGAAACGGTAGGCACCGGTGGCGCTCGGCGAGTCCAGCAGGGCGTAGACCACGAAGCGGGTGCTGTCCTTGTCGGGCGTCTCGAACCAGAACTTGGTGAAGTCCGGGAATTCTTCACGCTTCTTGGCATAGGTATCGATCGCCAGGCCGCGTGCCGACAGACCGTACTGGCCTGAGGCATCGACCGCACGGAAATAGCTGGCGCCGAGGAAGGACAGCACGTCGTGCTGGTCCAGCTCCGGGGCCTTGAACAGCTTGAACCCGGAAAACCCCAGGTCGCCCGTGAGCTGTTTGGTATCGACCGTGGTTTTTTCATAGTTGAACAGGGACGGGCGGAAATGCACCTCCCGCGCCTGACGCGTCTTGGGATCGACGCTGTACATGCGCACCGGCTGCTTGAACCCCATGCCCACGTGGAAAAACTGCACATCCAGCTGACCGTTGAGGTCATTCCACAGCGAATGGTTGCCGTCGTAGCGGATCGCGTTGAAGTTTTGCGGTGTCATGGTCGCCAGGGTCGGGGGAAGCACCTGCTTGGTGTCCTGATAGCGATTGCCGGCGAGCTGCTTGGCCTGGATCTTCAGCGCTTCGAAGTCGAACGCCTGAGCCTCGCCATCCGCCGCGCCGGTACCGGCCCAGGCCCGGGAAGCCAGCAGGCCGGTGGCTGATAATCCGGTGTAGGCAGCGATGGCCATGGACGCTTTGAGCAAATTCCTGCGGTGCATAAGTTCAACCTGTCGTGAACAATCCCGCGCCGTTCCTGGCACGTGCTGGATCAAAAATAAAGGTTCGGACATGCCTTCGGCCAAACGCAACGGACATTAAACAGATAACAAATAGCTTAAACCGTTCGGTCGCGGAGAAAAAATGATTGGTAGCACTTTGGCTTCGTGGCAATGAAACAAGAAATGTCGGTTAAGTTTCCGACAGTACTTTCTGATTTATAGGGCATTTCTGCTTTTTTTGACTAATTACTCTAAAAATCGCTTTTCAGCGCCGCGATAGTTCCTATTCTGTGTTCATGACCGACCACTGCCCTTCAGGCCGGCGACTACAAAAAGGAGAGGGCGATGCGGTTTTTGAAGTTTTCTCGGGCTTATAGAAGGACATCGTCCATGACGAAAGTACAAGGCATCACCCAGTTGCTGGGAATCCTTCCTTGCCTGACCACTGTGCGCCGAAGGCGTCGGGTCAGTTCGGACGAGATGAAGTTGTTGGAGCGCTATCGGGAGCTGTCGGAAAGCGACCAGATTGCGATGCGGTATCTGGTGGAGGCGATGAGGAGTGTTTCGCGGTTTTGAGGAGGCGGGGATTTGGCCGTGACGTGTTGTCGTGGCCAATTCTAAGCGCCATAGGAGGCCTGATACCAACGCGGTCTGTAGCAGCTGGCGAAGCCTGCGTTCGGCTGCGCAGCAGTCGTAACACCTGAGCACACGGTCTTCCTGAAGCACCGCGCAAGCTGATTTCACGTCTGCTGCGCAGCCGAACGCAGGCTGCTACAAAGAGCGTGTATCTGCTGAGATCTTCTTAATTGACTGACGTTAGGCAGGCAGCCGATGTTGCGAGGTGAGGATTGATGCTTTGGGGGGAGACCGGGAGATTTGAGGAGCTGACTAACCAAAGGGGCGGACTGTGAAGTCTGCCCCTTTTTCATTTTTTCACTCTACCTTCAACTGCAAGTGCCTACGATCTTGAACGGCCGTTGTGCCTGCATCAGATCAGGCATGTCCCGCCACTTGATCCAGGCCTGATGCTGCCAATGCAGCAGCGGCACCGAGATCCCGGCCCACTGCAACGAACTCAGGCTTGGAATGTTATCCACAGATGTCGCTTTCGACTCACGCAGCGAAGGTATGACTTCGTTGCTCAGCCATTGGCGCAGGTTTCGGTTTTCCGGGACGAAATGGTGCACCAGAAGGGCATACATCCCTGATTCGCTGACCATCAGTGATTCGACTGTTTTGCCGTTCTTGAGCAGCCAGACGTATCGACGCTGGTCCGGATCAAGTTTCAGGGTGAGGCGTTGGTCCATCGGGCGGCCCATCAAGCGACCGAGATCCTGGACGCAGAACCAGGCTTGGTTGTCCTGCATGAAGGCGTGGAGGAAGCGGTTGTGGCGGGTGAAGATGGTTGGGGTGAAATGCGGATGGATTTCAAACGGATTTGGTGTGTGCGTAAGCATTTTTCGACTCCAAGTTGAAAAGGGAGCCGCCACTCAGAGGAGCGCGGTTGCGCCGTGTTGATAGTGTTCCGGCTTCGACCCCGGGTCGCTGATTTGGCAGCGACGAGGTAAAGCCTATCGTTCAGGTGCTCGCGGCGCCAAGCCTACTCTGGCGCCGCTTGTTGTAGGAATTGGTGTTTTGAGCGGAGGGAAGAGTCTGTAAGATTTTTAATGCCTAGACGACTTGTAAAAAAACTGCACTTCGACTGTAAATTAGCTATATTCAGTTAAATTTTTGGCACGAAGTGCAGGTTTTCCACATGTTGATCGAATTTTCAGTTTCTAATTTCCGTTCTTTTCGTGAAAAACAAACGCTATCCATGGTGGCAACACCCCGCCTCAGTAAGAAGCGAAATGTAACGAAAGCATTAGTCGACGGGGAAAAATTTCCAGATCTGCTAAAAGTGGCTGCTATTTATGGCCCCAATGCGTCTGGGAAATCATCTTTGTTGCAAGCGATGGAGGTTGTATGTAACTTGATTAGGCGAGTGCCTAATGTAAATGATTATCCGCTACCAGTTAAACCGTTCCGATTTGATTTGGCGTTAAAAGAAGAACCTAGTCGTTTTGAGTATAATTTCATACAGCAGCAAATGCGTTACCAGTTCGTTATTGAGCTTACAGATAAGCGTGTGATTTATGAGAAAATGATTTCCTATCCGAAGGGGAAGGAGAGCTTGTTATATGAGCGATCTTTTTCCGATGGAAAAGAAAGCTATGTTTTTGGCGAAGGCCTTGAGGGCGGTAAAGAGGTTCACAAAGCATGGCAGCGATTAACAAGTCCCAAGGCTTTATTTATTTCTCAAGCGGTCGCTAATAGTAGCGAGGATTTGACTCAGTTAAGGAAACCATTTCAATGGTTCAATACTGGTCTCTTAGTTATCGGTCAAGACGCAATGCGAGGTTGGTCGCGAGCCTCCATGAATGTGTTAAATCGAGTTAATGATCTAACTACTGAGTTGGAAGGCTTTTTACAAGAAGTAGATATTCCTGTCTCTAAAATAAGATTGGATGAGGAAGAAAAATCGCTTCTTCAAGCAGATCTAGAAACTCCCGAAGTAAGTGACTATACAGAAAGGCTTGAGAATGCCGTTAAATTGACACATTCAAGCCAGCTGGGAGAGGCGGAGTTCGAATTTTCGGAAGAGTCAGGAGGGACTAAGAATTTAATTGGGTTCTGGTTGCCTTGGAGCACGATGAGCCTTAGTCAACAGTACAAGAGCAGTGTTTTAGCCGTTGATGAACTGGATAGTAGCTTACATCCGGAGATAGTCGCTGATTTGATCGAGAAACATTTGGAAAGTGGGATACATGCGCAACTTATTTTTACCACGCATGACACACACCTGATGAATGCCAAAATACTTCGCCGCGATCAGTTCTGGATAACAGAGCGTGATGCAAATGGCGCAACCAATCTTTTTTCTGTGCATGATTTTGTAGGGCGCGAGGGGGAGGACGTCGAAAAACGTTACTTTGAAGGCCGTTATCGTGGGTTGCCGCTGATTCGGAGGCGATGATAATGGGGCGTACAGCAAGTTCGTTTGGTCGCAAAGAGTCTCGTTTTAAGCCTCAGCCAAAAGTACTGATTCTTTGTGAGGATAGTAAGTCTGGAAAGCGGTATCTCGAAGATGCGGCGATTCACTTTCGTGCAAATGCGCAAGTTGAGATTGCTCACTGTGGAGTAACTCATCCGAGCGGCATTGTTGAGAGAGCAATTGCGCGGCAAAAAAGCTTTGATAAGGTTTTTTGTGCGTTGGACCGCGATACTCATCTCTGCTTCGACAGAGCGATCGATCTAGCGAAACCTCATCCAAAAATAAAAGTTATAGCATCCTTTCCATGTTTCGAATTTTGGTTACTGCTGCACTTTGGCTACAACAGGAAGCCATTTGCTGCTGCGGGCAAAAACTCGCCAGGTGACCTCGTTGCGAAAAGCCTCAGAGAAAAGCCCAATATGGAAAAATATGAGAAGGGCAAAGACATTAGCTATTTCGCTCAACTCCTCGGCGAGCCGTTCCAAAAGGCGAGAATATTGGCGCCCAAGATTCTTGAGGACGTTGCTATTAGCGGCGATCCCAACCCCAGCACTGAGATCCATTTGCTGATGGATGAATTCGAAGCTCTCTCCAAGCCGCAGCCGATCTAGCACCATGAATCCTGTCCGCATCGCTGCGGGCAGGGTGTTGATCGAAGTGCAATTTACATTACCGACTAACCTTCCAAGCATCCCCCGCAGGCGCAGTCCCATGGTCATACGGCTTGGCCAGCCACATGTAAACCAGCCCCAAACCAATCACGATCGCTGTACTCAACACCATCGCGTAGTTGATGTACCACGCAGCATCCGGCGTGCGCGGCCAGGCCATGTTGATGATTGCGCCGACGCCATACACCAGCGCGCAGATGTTCACCGCCCAACCCCAGGCGCCGAGGGTGAATTTGCCGCTCGGTTTCCAGCCTTTCATGCGCGCGTAAAGCGCCGCGAGCACGATCATCTGGAACGCCAGGTAGATACCAATGGCCGCGAAGCTGACGATGGTGGCCACCGCATCTTGCAGGAAGAAGCCCAGCACAATGATCAGCGCCGGCAGGACGCCGGACACGAACAGTGCCGCAACCGGAACCTGAGTCGTAGGGGAAATCTTCTTCAGCAGTGAGCTGCCGACGACCATTTCATCCCGAGCGTAGGAATACAGCAGACGACTCGCCGCGGCTTGCAGGCTGATGACGCAGGAGACGAAGGAAATCATCACCACGCCCATCACCACTTTCGAACCGACCGGGCCGAAGGCGTTGTTGAGGATGGTGGTCACCGGGTCCTTGTCGGTGCCATTGATGACGGCTTGCATGTCTGGCACCGCGAGAATCAGCGCCAGGCAGGCGAACATCGCCGCGATGCCGCCGATGTAGATGGTCATGCGCATGGCCACCGGGATCTGCTTGCTTGGGTTCGGGGTTTCTTCGGCCACATCGCCGCAGGCCTCGAAGCCGTAATACAGGAACATCCCCGCCAGGGATGCGGTGAGAAATGCCGGCAAGTACGAGCCGTCGACGCTGATATCGAAGGTGTTGAACAACACACTGATCGATTGATGACGTTCGAAGATCAGCAAATAAACGCCGACGATCACCGCACCGACCAGTTCGCAAACGAAGCCGAACATGGCGATCCGTGCCAGCACCTTGGTGCCACTGAGGTTGACCAGGGTGGCGAACAACGTCAGGAACAGTGCGATGACGATGTTGGTGTAGTTGCTCGGTTCAAAGCCCATCATGGCGGCCAGGTACGGACCGGCGCCCACCGCAACGGCGGCAATGGTGACACACAGGGCGATGGAGTAGATCCAGCCGACCATCCACGCCCAGCGCTTGCCCACCAAGCGACGAGCCCACGGGTACACGCCACCGGAAATCGGGAACTGCGAGACCACTTCACCGAAGATCAGGCACACCAGCAACTGGCCGCATCCGACCAGCAAATAAGCCCAGAACATCGGCGGCCCACCGGCGGCGAGGCACAGGCCGAACAGGGTATAAACCCCTACGACCGGAGAGAGATAAGTGAAGCCCAGGGCGAAGTTTTCCCACAGGCTCATGCTGCGATTGAAGTTCGAGGTGTAACCCAGCTTGCGCAGTTGCTCGGCGTCGCTGTCGGCAACGGCTGCGGAGAGTTCGGGTGATGCACTCATGGTGTGTTAACTCCGGAAAATCGGCAGATTTCGGATGTCCGAAACCGTGACAGGGCCATGACGGCGCTGCCCGGATCGGTGGTTATTGTTTTGGCTTCTTTGGGGTGGAACCTGGGTGGTACTTAGTGCCGGTTTCTTCCTTGATATCGGGGTGACACCTTCGCGAGCAGGCTCGCTCCCACAGAGACTGCGGTGAACCTGTGGGAGCGAGCCTGCTCGCGATGCTTTTAGTGCTTGAACATCACATGCCGAACGACGGTGTAGTCCTCCAGCCCGTACATGGACATGTCCTTGCCATAACCGGACAGTTTCTGACCGCCGTGCGGCATTTCGCTGACCAGCATGAAGTGCGTATTCACCCAGGTGCAGCCGTACTGCAAGCGTGCGGACAAGCGATGCGCACGACCGACGTCCGAGGTCCAGACCGACGACGCCAGGCCGTAGTTCGAATCGTTGGCCCAGCCCAGAACCTGTGCTTCATCGGCGAATTTGGTCACCGACACCACCGGCCCGAACACTTCGCGACGGACGATTTCGTCGTCCTGTTGCGCGTCGGCCAACACCGTGGGTTCGAAGAAGAAGCCATTGCCTTCAACAGCCTTGCCGCCGGTGATCAATCGGATATGCGGCTGCGCCAAGGCACGCTCGACAAACCCGGCCACGCGGTCGCGATGTTGCGCGGTGATCAACGGGCCGAGCTCGGTCGACGGATCATCCTGCACACCGTACTTGATGCTGCTGACCGCTTCGCCGAGCTTCTCGACGAATTTGTCGTAGATGCCTTCCTGCGCGTAGATGCGGCAGGCGGCGGTGCAGTCCTGGCCGGCGTTGTAGAAGCCGAAGGTGCGAATGCCTTCCACGGCGGCGTCGATGTCGGCGTCATCGAAGATGATCACCGGGGCCTTGCCGCCCAGTTCCATGTGCATGCGTTTGACGCTGTCGGCGGTGCTGGAAATGATGTTCGAACCGGTGGCGATCGAACCGGTCAACGAGACCATGCGCACTTTCGGGTGTGTGACCAATGGGCTGCCGACCGTAGGACCACGACCGAACACCAGGTTAAGTACGCCGGCCGGGAAGATTTCCGACGCCAGTTCCGCCAGACGCAGCGCGGTCAGCGGGGTTTGTTCCGACGGCTTGAGCACCACGGTATTACCCGCCGCAAGGGCCGGGGCGATTTTCCAGGCGACCATCATCAGCGGGTAGTTCCACGGTGCGATGGACGCGATCACGCCGACCGGGTCGCGCCGGATCATGGAAGTGTGGCCCGGCAAGTATTCACCGCCCGCCGAACCGCTCATGCAACGGCTGGCGCCGGCGAAGAAACGGAACACGTCGGCAATTGCCGGGATCTCGTCGTTCAGCGCGGCGTTGTAAGGCTTGCCGCAGTTGTCCGATTCCAGTTTGGCCAGCTCTTCGCCGTGGGCTTCGATGGCGTCGGCGAGTTTGAGCAGCAGCAGCGAACGTTCTTTCGGCGTGGTTTGCGACCAGCCTTCGAAGGCGCTGTCGGCAGCACGCACGGCGGCATCGACCTGGGCTTCGCTGGCTTCGTTGATTTCCACCAACACACGACCGAGGGCCGGGTTGAACACCGGTTGGGCGGGGCCTTCGCCGTCGATCAGTTGGCCATTGATCAAGAGTTTGGTTTGCATGGCTTTGTCCTCTTCGAAAGTGTTGTTTTTTCTCTGTAGGAACCGGTTCAAATGTGGGAGCGAGCCTGCTCGCGAATGCGGTGTGTCAGCCCACATCAATGTTGGATGAGATGGCCTCTTCGCGAGCAGGCTCGCTCCCACATTAGAGCCGGTTCCTATAGGGAGTAATCGTTGTTCGTTATTTCCCGCCACTGCCCGCAACGCTCTCACCGCCACGGGTCAGGTAATAGGCGCCGAGGATCGGCAGCATGGTCACCATCATCACCAGCATCGCGACGACGTTGGTCACCGGCACGTCCCGTGGGCGGCTGAGCTGGTTGAGCAGCCACAGCGGCAGGGTGCGTTCATGGCCGGCGGTGAAGGTGGTGACGATGATTTCGTCGAACGACAGGGCAAACGCCAACATGCCGCCGGCCAGCAACGCCGAGCCGAGGTTCGGCAGGACGATGTAGCGGAAGGTCTGCCAGCCATCGGCGCCGAGGTCCATCGAAGCCTCGATCAAACTGTGAGAAGTGCGACGCAAGCGGGCGATGACGTTGTTGTAGACGATCACCACACAGAAGGTCGCGTGACCGACGATGATGGTGAACATCCCCGGCTCGATGCCCAGCGTCTTGAAGGTCGCCAGCAAGGCGATACCGGTGATGATCCCCGGCAAGGCAATCGGCAGGATCAGCATCAGTGAGATGCCTTGCTTGCCGAAGAAATCCCGCCGGTACAACGCCGCCGATGCCAGCGTACCGAGGACCAGCGCAATCAACGTCGCGACGGAAGCGATTTGCAGCGACAGCTTGATCGCTTCCAGTACGTCGGGCCGCGAGAACGCCACGCCGATCCACTTCAGGGTGAATCCCTTGGGTGGAAAACTGAACGCCGCATCTTCGGTGTTGAAGGCGTACAGGAAGATGATCAGGATCGGAAAGTGCAGAAATACCAACCCGCCCCACGCTGCGATGCGCAGGCCGAGCGAGGCTTTCTCCCCGTGCGTTTCTGGCCTTTGTTTTTTAGAGCGCATCGAAGGCCCCCAGTCGTTTCACGATAGTCAGGTAAATGGCGATCAACACAATCGGCACCAACGTGAAGGCCGCGGCCATCGGCATGTTGCCGATCGCGCCTTGCTGGGCGTACACCATGCTGCCGACGAAGTAGCCCGGCGGGCCCACCAGTTGCGGCACGATGAAGTCGCCCAGGGTTAGCGAAAAGGTGAAGATCGAACCGGCCGCGATGCCCGGAATCGACAGCGGCAGAGTCACTTGCATGAAGGTCTGGCGTGGCTTGGCGCCGAGGTCGGCCGAGGCTTGCAGCAACGAGGGTGGCAGACGTTCCAGCGAGGCTTGGATCGGCAGGATCATGAACGGCAGCCAGATGTAGACGAACACCATGAACCGGCCCAGGTGCGAGGTCGACAAGGTGCTGCCGCCGACACCCGGAATGCCCAGAATGAACTGCAAAACCGGCTCCAATCCAAGGTGCTGGACGAACCACTGCGCCACGCCGCCCTTGGCCAACAGCAAGGTCCAGGCATACGCCTTGACGATGTAACTGGCCCACATCGGCATCATCACCGCGATGTAGAAAAACGCCTTGGTTTTGCCGGTGGTGTAGCGCGCCATGTAGTAGGCGATCGGGAACGCGACGATGGCGCTGGCGATCGACACAACGATGGCCATGCTCAAGGTGCGCAGGATGATGTCGAAGTTCGACGGCTGGAACAGGGCAGCGAAGTTCGCCAGGGTCAGGTCGGGCGTGACCGCCATGGTGAAGTCATCGAAGGTGTAGAAACCTTGCCACAGCAGCACCAGCAGCGAGCCGAGATAGATCGCGCCGAACCACAGCAGCGGCGGTACCAGCAGCAGCGACAGGTAAAAATTCGGCCGGCGATACAGCAGGTTGGAAAACCTGCGCAACGGCGAGCCGCCGGTCGGGGTTTGAGGGATAGCCACGCTGTTCATCTCACACCCCGCCGACAACGTTGTCGTGCAGCGGGATCATCGCTTCCCGTGCCCAGCGTGCGCTGATGCGTTGTCCGGTCTGATGTTGCGCGCTGACGTCCAGCCACTGGACGTTGGCCTGGCTGATGTTCAGGGTCTGGCCGTTTTCCAGTTTCAGTTCATAGCGCGTGGCGCTGCCCTGGTACTGAATGTCATGGAGCAAACCGCTGACTTCGATTTCATGACTGGCCAGCGGCCCTTCGGCGAAACGCACATGTTCCGGGCGAATCGAAAACGGCTGTGGATTGCCGCTCAGTTGTTTCGCCAGATCGCCGCGAATCACGTTGGAGGTGCCGACGAATTCGGCGACGAAGGTTGTAGCCGGTTTCATGTAGAGGTTGCGCGGGGTATCGACCTGCTCGATGCGTCCCTTGTTGAACACCGCCACACGATCCGACATCGACAGCGCTTCGGTCTGGTCGTGGGTGACGAAGATGAAGGTGATGCCGAGCTGGCGTTGCAGCTTCTTCAGTTCACCCTGCATTTGCTCGCGCAGCTTCAAGTCGAGCGCGCCCAACGGTTCATCGAGCAGCAGCACACGCGGCCGATTGACCAGGGCGCGGGCCAGGGCCACACGCTGGCGTTGACCGCCGGACAGTTGCACCGGTTTGCGCTCGCCGTAGCCGCCGAGGGCGACCATGTCGAGGGCTTCTTCGGCGCGTCTCTGGCGTTCGGTTTTGCCGACGCCTTTGACTTTCAAACCGTAGGCGACGTTGTCGAGTACGTTCATGTGCGGGAACAGCGCGTAATCCTGGAACACGGTGTTCACGTCACGCTGATACGGCGGCAGCCCGGCGGCCTCTTCGCCGTGAATACGGATAGAGCCTGCACTCGGTTGTTCGAAACCGGCGATCAGGCGCAGACAGGTGGTTTTGCCCGAACCGGAAGGGCCCAGCATGGAAAAGAACTCGCCGTCCTGGATATCGATGGAAACCCGGTCAACGGCCTTCACTTCGCCGAACTGACGGGAAACGTTGGTGAACTGGACTGCAAGCGTCATGGTGCGGTGCTCCAAAAAGGCGAGGGTCTCGCGGCGGCCTTGCCTGGACTTCTGAAAATCTGAATCGTTGCGGTGTACGCGACCTGCTTTTAGCGCCCTCTCCCTCCGGGAGAGGGCGGGGGTGAGGGCCGCGGTGTCGGTCATTCCCAAGAGTCGAGGCGGAGTCAAAAACCACCCCTCACCCCAGCCCTCCCGAAACGTCGGACCGCCCCACAGGGGAGAGGGGGGAAGGGAGTTGACCGTGTCGTGCTTGAGGGCTTAACGGCCGCCCATGATCGCGATGTAGTCCTGGGTCCAGCGGCTGTACGGCACGAATTTGCCGCCTTCAGCCTGCGGGGTTTTCCAGAAGGCCAGGTTCTCGAATTGGTCGTAACCATTGGTTTTGCAACCCTCGGCGCCGAGCAATTCGCTCTCCTTGCACCCGGCCGGAACCGACGGCAGCGAACCGAACCAGGCCGCCAGGTCACCCTGGACTTTGGGTTGCAGCGACCAGTCCATCCACTTGTAGGCGCAGTTGGGGTGCTTGGCTTCGGCGTGGAGCATGGTGGTGTCGGCCCAACCCGTTGCACCTTCTTTTGGAATGACCGAGGCAACTGGCTGCTTGTCCGCCACCAGGCCGTTGACCATGTAGCCCCAGGTGCTGGACGCCGCGACGCCTTCGTTTTTGACGTCACTCATCTGGACCGTTGCGTCATGCCAGTAGCGGTGGATCAAGGGCTGTTGCTTGCGAAGCAGGTCCAGCGCCGCTTTGTATTGCGCTTCGTTGAGCTGGTACGGGTCTTTGATGCCCAGTTCCGGCTGTTTCGATTTGAGATAAAGCGCCGCATCGGCGATATAGATCGGGCCGTCGTAGGCCTGGACCCGGCCCTTGTTGGACTTGCCGTCCGGCAGGGTTTGCTCTTCGAACACCACGCTCCAGCTGTCCGGCGCCGTTTTGAAGATATTGGTGTTGTACATCAACACGTTCGGGCCCCATTGGTACGGAGTGCCGTAGGTTTGCTTATTGACGACGTACCACGGGCCATCCTTCAGGCGAGGGTCAATGTTCTTCCAGTTCGGAATCAACGCCGTGTTGATCGGCTGCACACGCTTGCCGGCGATCAACCGCAGGGAGGCGTCGCCGGATGCAGTCACCAGGTCATAACCACCCTTGGACATCAGGCTGACCATCTCATCGGAAGTGGCGGCTGTCTTGACGTTGACCTTGCAGCCGGTTTCCTTTTCGAAGCCGGTGACCCAGTCGTAGGCCTTGTCGCTTTCGCCACGTTCGATGTAGCCAGGCCAGGCCACAATATCCAGCTGACCTTCGCCGGCACCGACGGCTTTCAGCGGTTCGGCGGCCTGGATACTGGCACTGGCCAGCAGCGCCGTGGTGATTGCACTGAGCAGTGCGGTCTTGTGCACGAACATGGGGTTTCCCTCTTCTTTAATTATGGTCGGGGCAGTTTTGAACGTGGTGAAGCATGCCGTTAGCGGCTTGTTATAAGCGTAGTCAGAGATGCTGGCCGTGGCGGGCCATGATGTGCCGCACCACGCTGTAGTCCTGGAGCGAATCGCTGGATAAGTCTTTGCCGTAGCCCGAACGCTTCAGGCCGCCGTGGGGCATTTCGCTGACCAGCATGAAATGGCTGTTGATCCAGGTGCAGCCGTACTGCAAGCGCGCCGCGACCTGCATCGCCTTGTCCAGGTTCTGGGTCCAGACCGAGGAGGCGAGGCCGTATTCCGAGTCGTTGGCCCAGTCCACGGCTTGTTCGAGCTGATCAAAACGGGTCACGGTGACCACCGGCCCGAACACTTCGCGCTGGACGATCTCGTCGGTCTGCTTACAACCGGCCAGCAATGTCGGCTGGTAATAGAAGCCGGCACCGGAATGCACCGCCGCGCCGGTCACCCGTTCGATGTGCGGCTGGCCGAGGGCGCGCTCGACGAAACTGGCCACGCGATCACGCTGGCGGGTGCTGATCAGCGGGCCGATCTCGTTGTCGGCGTCGCGCTTGCCGGCGAACCGCAGGCTGCTGACCGCTGCGCCGAGTTCGGCCACCAAGCGATCATGAATCCCGGCCTGTGCATAAATTCGGCAGGCCGCGGTGCAATCCTGGCCGGCGTTGTAATAGCCGTAAGTGCGCACGCCTTCGACCACGGCTTGAATGTCCGCATCGTTGCAAACGATCACCGGGGCCTTGCCGCCGAGTTCGAGGTGAGTGCGCTTCAGGGTTTTCGCCGCGGCTTGCAGGATTTTTTGCCCGGTGACGATATCGCCGGTCAGCGACACCATGCGCACTTTGGGATGACTGACCAAGTGACTGCCGACGCCTTCACCGCCACCGCAAATGATGTTGATCACGCCGCGCGGCAGGATCTCGGCCAGCGCGGGCGCCAGGGCCAGAATCGACAGCGGCGTGTGTTCGGAGGGCTTGAACACCAGCGTGTTGCCGGCGGCCAGGGCCGGGGCGATTTTCCACGCGGCCATCATGATCGGGTAGTTCCACGGCGCAATCGAGGCGACCACGCCAATCGGATCGCGGCGAACCATGCTGGTGTAGCCCGGCAGGTATTCGCCGCTGAGCTGGCCAGTCTGGCAACGCACGGCGCCGGCGAAGAAACGGAACACATCGACCGTGGCACTCAAGTCATCCTGACGCGCCAGGTGCAACGGCTTGCCGCAGTTCAGCGATTCGAGGCGGGCGAGGAGGTCGGCTTGTTTTTCAATGGCGTTGGCGATGTCCAACAGCAGATTCGAGCGTTGTTGCGGTGTGGTCCGCGACCAACCGACAAAGGCGCGGTGGGCGGCGAGGATCGCGGCTTCGACTTGTTCGGTGCTGGCTTCGGCGATGTGAGTCAGCACTTCCCCGGTGGCCGGGTTGAGGATCGGTTCGACAAACCCCTGACCCGCGACCAATTCGCCATCGATCAACAACGCGGTGAACAACGGGGTCTGTGCGCCAGCCATTTTTCGGGTTCTCTTTTCTTGTGTGGCCATGCTGCTCCCTGTGACTGGGGCCCGGCCGTCTTATAGATGTACCAAGACTAGGCGCCGCACCCGAGGTCGACAAATACTAAATACTGAAGGTGGCGTTCGATTAAATAGATGGCTTGCGCCCGCCGTGGGGCTGCTCGCGGGCGACGGTCAGGAACGGGTCCACCAATGCTGGGCGCGCGGTGCCGCGACGCCAGGCCAGGCCGACGTCGAGGGTCTGGCTCAGGTCGGCAATCGGGCGCGCTTCGATGATGTCGCCCTCCAGTGACCATGGGCGATAAGTCATGTCGGGTTGGATCGACACGCCCAAACCCGCGGCCACCAGGCTTCGTACCGCTTCCGTCGACGCCGTTCTCAAGGTGATGCGCGGTTGCAGCGAAGCCGCCGCCCACATGCGTTGCGCATTGCGATCCATTTCATCGACGTTCAGTTGAATCAACGGTTCGCGGGCCACGTCGGCGAGGTTGATGCTGTCGTGTTCCAGCAGCGGATGCTGGGCCGGCAGCCATAGCCGATGGGGCGAGTGGGTCAGCACTTCGGTCTGCAAGGCGTGGCGGTCTTCGAGGTTGGAGAGGATCAGCACGCCAACATCGATCTCACCGCTGACCAGCAAATGCTCGATGTAAGGGCGCTCGTCCTCCATCACCCGGATCTCGACGTTGGGGTAGGCGCGCTGGAAGCGGGTGAGTAGATCTGCGAGGTAATAACCGGCCACCAGGCTGGTCACACCGATGATCAACTGCCCGGCGACCTGATCGGTGCTCTGTTGCAGGCTGCGTTTGGCGTTGTCCACCGTCGCCAGAATCAGGTGCGCCTGGCGTAGGAATTGGTGGCCCTGGTGGGTCAGTGTCATGCCCTTGGCGTGACGGTTGAACAGGCCGACGCCGATTTCCTGCTCCAGTTGCTGGATCGCCAGGGTCAGTGTCGATTGGGAAATAAACGCGGTTTGCGCGGCGGCGGAGATTGAGCCGGTCTCGGCCACGGCGATGAAGTGACGGATCTGACGCAAGGTCATCATGGAGAAAGTACCCGGTGGGCGGTTTTTATAGATTTGCTTGAGTGTATATCTATTTTTCTGAAGGGCCGTGGTCAGATGAACGGTGCTGCGCAACATCTCGAAGCACTCTCGCCCCCGAATGCCGGGCACTTTCGATCTAGGCTGGTGGCCTTATTGATCCGGTTAACCCCTTTTTTGGAGGCGGAAAATGAACACGCGTGGATTGCTCGATCAGCTACTCAAGTCCGGTCAGGACATGTTGCAGAACAAGGCCGGCGGCTCACAAAACAAGAACTCTGGTGGTGGCTTGGGCGGATTGCTCGGCGGCAGCGGCGGTTCGGGCGGCCTCGGCAGCCTGCTTTCGGGCGCCGGCGGCGGTGCGTTGGCGGCAGGTGCCATGGGCCTGTTGCTTGGCAGCAAAAAGGCACGCAACGTCGGCGGCAAAGTCGCCATCTACGGCGGCCTCGCGGCGCTCGGCGTCATTGCCTACAAGGCCTACGGTAATTGGCAGGCCCAGCAGGGCACTGCGCCGAAGACTGAACCGCAAACACTCGACCGTCTGCCTCCAGCGCAAGTCGAATTACATAGCCAGGCGATACTCAAGGCGCTGGTTGCGGCGGCCAAAGCCGATGGCCACGTTGATGAACGCGAGCGTGCATTGATAGAAGGCGAATTCACCAAACTCGACAACGATCAGGAATTGCAGCAGTGGCTGCATGCCGAACTCAGCAAGCCGCTCGACCCGACAGAAGTCGCCCGCGCAGCCAGCACGCCGGAAATGGCTGCCGAGATGTACATCGCCAGCGTGATGCTGGTGGATGAAGAGAGCTTCATGGAAAAGTCCTACCTCGATGAACTTGCACGTCAGTTGAAGCTTGAGCCGGGGTTGAAGGCTGAGTTGGAGAAGCAAGTTCGCCAGGCTTCTATCTAAGCGTTGTTTAAAAAAGCGCGTTCCGAGAGGACTCTGGGTAACCTCGATCCACCGGAGTCGGTGTGCAGTCAGTTAATCCGCGTCATCGTTCTTCGCGAGCAGGCTCGCTCCCACATAGATCGTGTGTGGGAGCGAGCCTGCTCGCGATGGCATTTTCAGCAGCACCACAGATTTTATTGTCATTCCACGACCCGTTTCTTCCGATTTACCCCTGGCAACAGTCTTATAGATGAAACACAGCCCTCGGCTATACTCCGCAGCATTTGAACCGCACCCGAGGACTGACTGTGAAGAACTGGACGTTGCGCCAACGCATCTTGGCGAGCTTTGCGGTGATTATCGCCATCATGCTGCTGATGGTCGTCGTCTCGTATTCCCGGCTGTTGAAGATCGAAACCAGCGAAGCCAGCGTTCGTGAAGACGCGCTGCCTGGGGTGTATTACAGCGCCATGATTCGTGGTGCCTGGGTCGACAGTTTCATCCTGACCCAGGAAATGCTTGGTTTTAGGGAAGGGCAGGGCATCAGCACTGAAGATGCCGCAGACTTCAAATCCTTTGAGGTGCATCTGCACGAGCAGATGAATAACTATCGCGGCACCATCACCACGGATGAAGACAAGGTCGAGTACGCCGACTTTGAAAAGCGCTATGACAATTACAACAAGGCCCTGGCTGCCGTGCTCGATTTGCATAAGCGCAATCAGGAAGCCGAAGCCATCAAGATGTTCAACGAGCAACTGACCCCGGCCTGGACCGCGGGTCGAATGAAGCTCAATGACATCATCCGCGAAAATAAAACGCTGGCCGACCAGGAAATCGCGAACATCGATGACGCCGTGGACACCGCGAAAGTCATCATGGGCATCTCCCTGCTGATCGCGGTGCTGGCCGCCGGTCTCTGCGGTCTGCTGTTGATGCGCGCAATCATGGCGCCGATGAACCGGATCGTCGAAATTCTCGAGGTCATGCGCGCCGGTGATCTCAGCAACCGCCTGAACCTGGAACGCAAGGACGAATTTGGCGCCGTCGAAACCGGCTTCAACGACATGATGACCGAGCTGACGTCCCTGGTGTCCCAGGCCCAGCGTTCCTCGGTGCAGGTCACCACCTCGGTGACCGAGATCGCTGCCACCTCCAAGCAACAGCAAGCGACCGCCACCGAAACCGCCGCCACCACCACCGAAATTGGCGCAACGTCCCGTGAGATTGCGGCCACTTCGCGGGATCTGGTGCGCACGATGACCGAAGTCTCCACCGCCGCCGATCAGGCCTCGGTGCTCGCCGGTTCCGGGCAGCAAGGCCTGGCGCGGATGGAAGAGACCATGCACTCAGTGATGGGCGCGGCTGATCTGGTCAACGCCAAACTGGCGATCCTCAATGAGAAGGCCGGCAACATCAATCAGGTGGTGGTGACCATCGTCAAGGTCGCCGACCAGACCAATCTGCTGTCGCTCAACGCGGCGATTGAGGCCGAAAAGGCCGGTGAGTACGGCCGCGGTTTTGCCGTGGTCGCCACCGAAGTGCGGCGTCTGGCGGACCAGACTGCCGTCGCCACGTACGACATCGAGCAGATGGTGCGCGAGATCCAGTCGGCGGTGTCGGCCGGGGTCATGGGCATGGACAAGTTCTCCGAAGAAGTGCGCCGCGGCATGTCCGAGGTGCAGCAAGTCGGCGAGCAGTTATCGCAGATCATCCATCAGGTTCAGGCGCTGGCGCCGCGGGTGTTGATGGTCAACGAAGGCATGCAGGCCCAGGCCACGGGCGCGGAGCAGATCAACCACGCGCTGGTGCAGTTGGGCGATGCCAGCAGCCAGACCGTCGAGTCCCTGCGCCAAGCCAGTTTCGCCATCGACGAACTGAGCCAGGTGGCCGTAGGGCTGCGCAGCGGCGTTTCGCGATTCAAAGTCTGATGAGCGAACCCACGGCCAAACGCATCGCCGTGAAGCCGGCGCTGCAATCATTGTTTCTGGTGTTCCGCATCGGCAATGAGCGCTATGCCCTGCAGGCCATTGAGGTGGCGGAAGTGCTGCCGTGTCTGCCGTTGAAACCGATTCCTCGCGCGCCGGACTGGGTGGCCGGGGTGTTCGCCTACCGCGGTGCGGTGGTGCCGGTGATCGACCTCAGTGCGCTGACGTTCGGCCAACCGGCCCAGGCCCGCACCAGCACCCGCTTGGTGCTGGTCCATTACCGTCCGGATGAAACCGTTGAAGCGCAATTGCTCGGGCTGATTCTGGAGCAGGCTACCGATACCTTGCGCTGCAACCCGGCGGATTTTCAGCCCTATGGCCTCGACAATCGTCAGGCGCCATACCTCGGGCCGGTGCGTGAAGATGCCCAGGGTTTGCTGCAATGGGTGCGGGTCGCCGACTTACTCGACGATCAGGTTCGCGCGCTGCTGTTTCCGTCGCAGCCTCTGAACCTGGCGCTGCTTGAGGAGCGGCCATGAGCAGTGATCAACGGTTTTTCGATTTCCTCAAAGAGCGCATCGGTCTCGACGTGACCTCGGTGGGGCCTGCGATCATCGAGCGTGCGGTGCGCCAGCGCAGCACGGCGTCCAAGGCGCTGACGGCCGATGAGTACTGGCACACCTTGCAGGGTTCGCAGGACGAGCAGCAGGCGCTGATCGAAGCGGTAATTGTCCCCGAGACCTGGTTTTTCCGTTACCCGGAATCCTTCGCCACTTTGGCGAAACTGGCCAGCAAACGCCTGAGCGACATCAACAACATGCGCGCGCTGCGGATTCTCAGCCTGCCGTGTTCCACCGGTGAAGAACCGTATTCCATCGCCATGGCGTTGCTCGATGCCGGGTTACAGCCGCACCAGTTCAAGGTCGAAGGCATGGACGTCAGCCCGTTGTCGGTGGAAAAAGCCCGGCGCGCGCTGTACGGCAAGAATTCGTTCCGGGGTCAGGACATCGCCTTTCGCGACCGGCATTTCACCGCCGAGGGCGAGGAGGGCTATCGCCTCAGCGGGCGAGTGCTCGAACAAGTGCGTTTGCAGGTCGGCAATCTGCTGGATCCGACGTTGCTGGCCAACGAGCCACCCTATGACTTTGTGTTTTGCCGCAACCTGCTGATCTATTTCGATCAGCCGACCCAGCAGCAAGTGTTCGAAGTGCTCAAGCGTTTGACCCATGTGGATGGCGTGCTGTTTATCGGCCCGGCCGAGGGCAGTTTGCTCGGCCGTTTTGGCATGCGTTCGATCGGCATCCCGCAGTCCTTTGCGTTCAGTCGTCAGAGCGCACCAGAGCCTGCGCCCATTGCGACGTTCGTGCCGACGCTTCTGCCCGTGCGCCAACCGGTGCGCAGCGTGGCGCCGCCGCCCGTTCTCAGTCGGCCCTTCGCAACGGTAGCGCCGCTACCTGTCGTGACGAAAGTCGCCAACCCGGACAAGGCCGCGCTGCTGGCGAACATCGCCGCGCTGGCCAACGAAGGCAAAAGTGCCGAGGCCCGCGCCGCGTGCGAGAGCTATTTGCGCAGTCATGAACCCGTGGCCCAAGTCTTCTACTGGCTGGGCTTGCTCAGCGATGTCGCCGGCAGAGTCCTTGAGGCTCAGGGTTTTTATCGCAAGGCGTTGTACCTCGACCCGCAACATCCCGACGCGTTGATGCACCTGGCGGCGTTGCTGCAATCCTTGGGCGACACGGCGGGAGCCAGACGATTGCAGGACCGCGCCGCCCGCAGCGAGCGCGCCGCTGACAGTGAGCGTAACCGATGAACGCCGCCGACACCTTTAGCCTCACCCATGAAGATGCCCAGGCCATCGACGACTGCTGGAACCGCATCGGTATCCACGGCGACAAGTCCTGCCCGCTACTGAGCGATCACATTCACTGCCGCAATTGCGCGGTGTATTCGGCGGCGGCTACGCGCTTGCTCGACCGCTACGCGTTACAGCAGGAAGACCGAGGGCAAGTCTCCAGGACGGTCGAGAGCGAGGTGAAGACCCGTTCGCTGCTGATGTTCCGTCTGGGCGAAGAATGGCTGGCCCTGGCCACTCGCAGTCTGGTGGAGGTGGCGCCGCTGCAAGCGATTCATTCCCTGCCGCACCAACGCTCCCGGGCCTTGCTCGGCGTGGCGAATGTGCGCGGCGCGTTGGTGGCGTGCCTGTCGCTGGTGGAATTGCTCGGGCTCGACGGCGCCAGCCGCGTGGCGTCCGGCGCGCGGGTCATGCCGCGAATGCTGATCATTGCCGCTCACGGCGGACCGGTGGTGGTACCGGTGGATGAAGTGGACGGGATTCACGCCATCGACGAAAGCATCCTCGAGGCGGCGTCCCGCTCCGGCACCCAGGCCAGCGCCAAATACACCCGTGGCGTGTTGCAATTCAAAGGTCGCAGCCTGCGGTGGCTGGATGAAGAACAGCTGTTGTCCGCCGTGACCCGGAGCCTTACATGACCCCCGAGCAAATGCGTGACGCCTCTTTGCTGGAACTGTTCAGTCTGGAAGCCGAGGCCCAGACGCTGGTGCTGAGCGCAGGTCTTTTGGCGCTGGAGCGCGACCCGACCCAGGCCGATCACCTCGAATCGTGCATGCGCGCGGCGCACTCGCTCAAGGGCGCGGCGCGGATTGTCGGCGTCGATGCCGGGGTCAGCGTCGCGCATGTGATGGAAGATTGCCTGGTCAGTGCCCAGGAAGGGCGCCTGTACCTGCGGCCCGAGCACATCGATGCCTTGTTGCAAGGCACCGATTTGCTGATGCGCATTGCGACACCGGACAACAACCCTGGACTGGTGGAAATCGAGGCCTATGGGGTGTTGATGGCGCGGTTGCTGGATCCGATGGCGGTGCCCGCGCCGGTCACTGCGCCTGTCGCCCCGGTGATGGCGGAACTTCAGCTCGAACCACCGACGCCCAAGGTCGAGGTGCTAATCCCGGTCGCCGAACTGCAACCCGCAGAGCCGCCGCGCAAGGCTAAACGCACCACCGAAAACGGCGAGCGGGTACTGCGAGTCACGGCCGAGCGCCTGAACAGCCTGCTTGACCTGTCGAGCAAATCCCTGGTGGAAACCCTGCGGCTCAAACCGCACCTGGCCACCATGCAACGCCTCAAGCGTATGCAGAACAAAGGCCTGCGGGCCCTGGAAAACCTCAACGTCCACCTCAAGGAACATGCCTTGAGTCTGGAAGCACAAGAAGCCCTCGATGACGCGCGTCGGCTGCTGGCTGAGTCTCAGCAATTGCTGGTGGAAAAGAACGCCGAACTGGATGAGTTCGCCTGGCAGGCCAGTCAACGGGCGCAAGTGTTGTACGACACCGCGCTGGCCTGCCGCATGCGGCCGTTTGCCGATGTGTTGGCTGGGCAAGAGCGCATGGTCCGCGACCTCGGTCGCAGCCTTGGCAAGCAGGTGCGACTGGAGATCGAGGGCGAGAAAACCCAAGTCGACCGCGACGTGTTGGAGAAACTTGAAGCACCGCTGACTCACCTGCTGCGCAATGCCGTGGATCACGGCATCGAATCCCCGGAGCAACGGCTATTGGCGGGTAAACCCGCTGAAGGCCTGATCCGTTTGCGCGCTTCCCATCAGGCCGGTCTGTTGGTGCTGGAACTGAGCGATGACGGCAATGGCGTCGATCTGGAAAAGGTCCGCCGCAGCATCATCGAACGCCAATTGTCCCCGGCCGAAACCGCCGCGCAATTGAGTGAAGAAGAGCTGCTGACCTTCCTGTTTCTACCGGGTTTCAGCCTGCGCGACACGGTCACCGAAGTCTCCGGGCGCGGCGTCGGACTGGATGCGGTCCAACACATGGTCCGTCAGGTGCGCGGCGCTGTCGTACTGGAGCAGACGGCGGGCGAGGGCAGTCGCTTCCATCTCGAAGTGCCGCTGACCCTGTCGGTGGTGCGCAGTCTGGTGGTGGAAGTGGGTGACGAGGCGTATGCCTTCCCGCTGGCGCACATCGAACGGATGTGCGATCTGGAGCCGGCGGACATTGTCCAGGTCGAAGGCCGTCAGCATTTCTGGCACGAAGGTCGACATGTCGGGCTGGTCGCGGCCAGTCAGCTGTTGCAGCGTCCGGCGAGCCAGAACAGTCAGCAAACCCTCAAAGTGGTGGTGATTCGCGAGCGCGAGGCGATTTACGGCGTGGCGGTCGAGCGTTTTATCGGCGAGCGGACGTTGGTCGTTTTGCCTCTGGACGAGCGTCTGGGCAAGGTGCAGGACATTTCCGCCGGGGCCTTGCTCGACGATGGTTCGGTGGTGCTGATCGTCGACGTCGAAGACATGCTGCGTTCGGTGGACAAACTGCTCAATACCGGGCGTCTTGAGCGCATTGCCCGTCAAGGCAGCCAGGCGGTTGAAGCGGCTCGAAAACGGATTCTGGTGGTCGACGATTCGCTGACCGTGCGTGAGCTGCAACGCAAGTTGCTACTCAATCGAGGCTACGACGTGGCGGTGGCGGTGGACGGAATGGATGGCTGGAACGCCTTGCGATCGGAGGATTTCGATCTGCTGATCACCGACATCGATATGCCACGCATGGATGGCATCGAACTGGTGACTTTATTGCGTCGGGACAATCGCCTGCAATCCCTTCCGGTGATGGTGGTGTCTTACAAGGATCGTGAAGAGGACCGTCGCCGTGGACTGGACGCTGGAGCCGACTATTATCTAGCCAAAGCCAGTTTTCATGACGACGCCCTGCTTGACGCGGTGGTTGAGCTCATTGGAGGAGCGCGTGCATGAGAATAGCGATCGTCAACGACATGCCCATGGCGGTGGAGGCTCTGCGCCGCGCCTTGGCATTCGAACCGGCGCACGAGGTGGTCTGGGTCGCCAGTAATGGGGCCGAGGCGGTGCAGCGTTGCGCTGAAAATACGCCGGATCTGATTCTGATGGACCTGATCATGCCCGTGATGGATGGCGTGGAGGCGACCCGGCGGATCATGGCGGATACTCCGTGCGCAATTGTCATCGTTACGGTCGACCGCGAGCAGAACGTGCATCGGGTGTTTGAGGCCATGGGCCACGGCGCACTGGATGTGGTCGATACGCCGGCCATCGGTGCCGGCAATGCGCAAGAGGCAGCAGCCCCGTTACTGCGCAAGATCATCAACATCGGTTGGCTGATCGGTGACCGGGGCAATCGGGAGCGAGCCGCCCCGAGCCCGCACCGCAGTTCAGGTTCGCGCCAGCACCTGATCGCCATTGGCTCATCGGCAGGTGGCCCGGCCGCGCTGGAAGTATTGCTCAAGGGGTTGCCGCGGGATTTTTCGGCCGCCATCGTGCTGGTGCAGCATGTTGACCAGGTGTTCGCTGCCGGTATGGCCGAATGGCTCAGCAGCGCCAGCGGACTGAATGTGCGCCTGGCCCAGGAGGGCGAGCCTCCGCAGGCCGGCGCGGTGCTGCTGGCGGGCACCAACCACCATATTCGCTTGTTGAAAAACGGCACGCTGGCCTACACCGCCGAACCGGTCAACGAGATCTACCGGCCCTCGATCGATGTGTTCTTCGAGAGCGTGGCCAATTACTGGAATGGCGATGCCGTGGGTGTTTTGCTCACCGGCATGGGACGCGATGGGGCACAGGGGCTTAAACTCATGCGCCAACAGGGCTACCTGACCATCGCTCAGGATCAGCACAGCAGTGCAGTGTATGGAATGCCGAAGGCGGCAGCGGCCATCGATGCGGCGATGGAAATCCGCCCACTGGACAAGATAGCGCCACGATTGCTGGAGATATTCCCCAAATGAAGAATTTTCACAGCAATCCTGGACCAAGTAGTACTCAGGTGACTGCCCATGAATGATTTACAGCTCGACGACTTCAAAACCGACGAAAACGCCGCCATGGTGTTGTTGGTGGACGATCAGGCAATGATCGGCGAGGCGGTGCGCCGCGGGTTGTCGAACGAAGATAACATCGACTTCCACTTTTGCGCCGACCCGCACCAGGCCATCGCCCAGGCGATCCGCATCAAACCGACGGTGATCCTCCAGGATCTGGTGATGCCCGGTCTTGACGGCTTGAGTCTGGTGCGCGAGTACCGCAACCATCCGGCGACCAAGGACATCCCGATCATTGTCCTGTCGACCAAGGAAGACCCGCTGATCAAAAGCGCGGCGTTTGCAGCCGGGGCCAATGATTACCTGGTCAAGTTGCCGGACAACATCGAACTGGTGGCGCGCATTCGCTATCACTCGCGCTCCTACATGACGTTGCTGCAGCGTGACGCAGCGTATCGCGCGTTGCGGGTCAGCCAGCAGCAGTTGCTCGACACCAACCTGGTGCTGCAACGCTTGATGAACTCAGACGGCCTGACCGGGCTGTCGAACCGCCGGCATTTCGACGAATACCTGGAGCTGGAGTGGCGCCGTTCGCTGCGTGACCAGAGTCAATTGTCGTTGCTGATGATCGATGTGGATTACTTCAAGTCTTACAACGACAGTTTCGGCCACCTTGAAGGCGATGAAGCCTTGCGCAAAGTGGCTACGGCGATTCGTGATGCCAGTGCGCGACCTTCGGACCTGCCGGCCCGTTACGGCGGCGAAGAGTTCGTTCTGGTGCTACCCAATACGTCGCTGGGCGGTGCCCGGCTGGTGGCGGAAAAACTGCGCCAGACCGTAGCTTCGCTAAAGATTCCGCATGTTTTCCCGGTCGAAGGTTCGAGCCTGACCATCAGCATCGGCCTGTCGACCATGACCCCGCAACCGGGCGGCGATTGCCGTCAATTGATCTCGGCGGCGGATAAGGGGCTGTATCTGGCGAAGAACAATGGGCGTAATCAGGTGGGGATTGAGTAAGTCGTTGAAACACGATGCATTGTTGTAGCAGCTGCCGAGCCTGCGAGGCTGCGTTCGAGGACGAAGTCCTCGCCAACCCTGTACACGCGGGTTGCCTGAATGACCGCGTTGTCCGGTTTTACGACTGCTTCGCAGCCGAACGCAGCCTCGCGGGCTCGGCAGCTGCTATAAGTGTTCGCCGTTTAGCCAAAACCATTCGCCCCTAAAGCCGCCAGGCGGGCTGCCGTGACAGCCTGATTACGTTATACTCGCCGGCTTTCAAAAGTTCGCCAACGAGTGCTGCCCGCCATGGAAATCAACCCGATCCTTAACAGTATCAAGGACCTGTCCGAGCGCTCCGAAACTATTCGGGGGTATCTTTGACTACGATCAAAAGCATGAGCGTCTGACTGAAGTCAATCGCGAGCTTGAAGATCCGAATGTCTGGAACAACCCGACGTACGCTCAGGAGCTGGGCCGCGAGCGGTCCCTGCTGGCTCAGATCGTCGAAACCCTCGACGAAATGCACACAGGCCTGGCCGACGCCAAAGACCTGCTGCTGATGTCCGCCGAAGAAGAAGACCAGGCCGCCGTCGATGACGTCGCTGCTGAAGTCGAGCGTCTGCGCGAGTCCCTGGAAAAACTCGAATTCCGTCGCATGTTCAGCGGTGAGATGGACGCCAACAACGCCTACCTGGACATCCAGGCCGGCTCCGGCGGCACCGAGGCTCAGGACTGGGCCAACATCCTGCTGCGCATGTACCTGCGCTGGGCTGACAAACGCGGTTTCGACGCGACCATCATGGAACTGTCAGCCGGTGAAGTCGCCGGTATCAAAGGCGCCACGATCCATATCAAGGGCGAATACGCCTTTGGCTGGTTGCGTACCGAAATTGGCGTGCACCGTCTGGTGCGCAAGAGCCCGTACGACTCCGGTAACCGTCGGCACACCTCGTTCTCGGCCGTGTTCGTGTCGCCGGAAATCGATGACAACATCGAAATTGACATCAACCCGTCGGACCTGCGCATCGATACCTACCGCTCCTCCGGTGCCGGTGGTCAGCACGTAAACACCACCGACTCGGCCGTCCGTATTACGCACGTACCGACCAACACCGTGGTCAGCTGCCAGAACGAACGCTCCCAGCACGCGAACAAAGACACCGCGATGAAAATGTTGCGGGCGCGCTTGTACGAGCAGGAAGTGCAGAAACGCAACGCCGCCTCCCAGGCCCTGGAAGACACCAAGTCGGACATCGGCTGGGGTCACCAGATTCGCTCTTACGTGCTCGATCAGTCGCGAATCAAGGATTTGCGTACTAACGTCGAACGCAGTGACTGCGACAAGGTGCTCGACGGCGACATCGACGAATACCTGGTGGCCAGCCTGAAGCAAGGCCTGTAAACCGCCAGTCAAGACCTTAAGTCCCCTGCCACCCGCGGGGGCAACGAACCTGTGATGGAATTTTTAAAGACATGAGCGACCTAGAACTCGACCCGCAAGCCCTGCAACAGGAAGAAAACTCCCTGATCGCCCTGCGCAAGGAAAAGCTGGCTGCCGAGCGCGCCAAGGGCAATGCCTTCCCGAACGACTTCCGCCGCGACAACTACTGCGAAGACTTGCAGAAACAGTACGCGGACAAGACCAAGGAAGAGCTGGCAGAGGCTGCAATCCCGGTCAAGGTTGCCGGTCGCATCATGCTCAACCGTGGCTCGTTCATGGTGATCCAGGACATGACCGGTCGCATCCAGGTCTACGTCAACCGTAAAACCCTGTCCGAAGAAACCCTGGCCTCGGTGAAAACCTGGGACATGGGCGACATCATTGCAGCCGTTGGCACCCTGGCCCGTTCCGGCAAGGGTGACCTGTACGTTGAAATGACTGAAGTGCGCCTGCTGACCAAGTCCCTGCGTCCGCTGCCGGACAAACACCACGGCCTGACCGACACTGAACAGCGCTACCGCCAGCGTTACGTTGACCTGATCGTCAACGAAGACGTGCGCCAGACCTTCCGCGTGCGTTCGCAAGTGATTGCGCACATTCGCAGCTTCCTGATGCAACGTGACTTCCTGGAAGTGGAAACGCCGATGCTGCAAACCATTCCGGGTGGCGCGGCGGCCAAGCCGTTCGAGACTCACCACAACGCGCTGGACCTGGAAATGTTCCTGCGTATCGCGCCTGAGCTGTACCTCAAGCGCCTCGTTGTTGGCGGCTTCGAGAAAGTTTTCGAGATCAACCGCAACTTCCGTAACGAAGGCGTTTCGACTCGTCACAACCCTGAATTCACCATGTTGGAGTTCTACCAGGCTTACGCCGACTACGAAGACAACATGGACCTGACCGAAGAGCTGTTCCGCGAACTGGCGCAGCTGGTTCTGGGCAGCACCGACGTGCCTTACGGCGACAAAGTGTTCCACTTCGGTGAACCGTTCGTGCGTCTGTCGGTGTTCGACTCGATCCTCAAGTACAACCCTGAGCTGACCGCTGACGACCTGACTGACATCGAAAAGGCCCGCGCCATCGCCAAGAAGGCCGGCGCCAAGGTGCTGGGCTTCGAAGGTCTGGGCAAATTGCAGGTGATGATTTTCGAAGAGCTGGTAGAGCATAAGCTGGAGCAGCCGCACTTCATCACTCAATACCCGTTCGAAGTGTCGCCGCTGGCCCGTCGTAACGACGACAACCCGAACGTCACCGACCGTTTCGAACTGTTCATCGGTGGCCGCGAAATCGCCAACGCCTACTCCGAGTTGAACGATGCGGAAGACCAGGCCGAGCGCTTCATGGCTCAGGTGGCTGACAAGGACGCCGGCGACGACGAGGCCATGCATTACGACGCCGACTTCGTTCGCGCGCTGGAGTACGGCATGCCGCCAACCGCCGGTGAAGGTATCGGCATCGACCGTCTGGTGATGCTGTTGACCAACTCCCCGTCGATCCGCGACGTGATCCTGTTCCCGCACATGCGGCCACAAGCGTAAGTGTTTCAATAAAAAAGCCGCCTAAAACAGGCGGCTTTTTATTGCCTGTCTGGTACAAACGTATCAATTGGTTACTTTTGAAGTAAGAGAGGAATACCTGTCGTGAACCGTGCAATTGCTCAAGAGGGTGCAGCGGACGTCGCCACTGCGGTCGCTGAAAGTGTTCAGTACCAGGGTCGCAAGGCTAGCCGACAGGGCAGTGAGCAGCGTCGACAGGACATTCTCGATGCGGCGATGCGCATTGTCGTGCGCGATGGCGTGCGGGCCGTGCGTCACCGTGCGGTGGCCGCCGAGGCCGGTGTGCCGCTGTCGGCCACCACTTACTATTTCAAGGATATCGATGACCTGCTCACCGATACCTTTGCCCAATACGTGGAACGCAGCGCGGCGTTCATGGCCAAGCTGTGGGCCAACAACGAAGGCCTGTTGCGCGAGATGGTGGCTTATGGCGATGGCAGCCCCGAGTCCCGTTCACAGCTGGCCGACGATATTGCACGTCTGACCGCCGATTATGTGCAGCGCCAATTGCTCAACCGTCGCGAGCACTTGATGGCCGAGCAGGCGTTCCGTCAGGAGGCCCTGTTGAACCCGCGCCTGGCGGAGTTGGTGCGCTCGCATCAGCAAATTCTTCTGCAAGGCACCTGCCATTTTTTCGAGGTATTGGGTTCCCGCGAGCCACAACAGGATGCCAAAGTGTTGACGGCGATTATCGGACGGATGGAATATCAGGGCCTGCTCAACGACGCCGAGCCTGTCGCCGAAGCCGAAATGCTCGGCATCCTCACGCGGTATATGCACCTGGTATTGGCGTCGGTGTAACCCTTGTGGGAGCGGGCTTGCTCGCGAATACGGTGTGTCAGTCGACATTAATGTTGAATGTTCAATCGCATTCGCGAGCAAGCCCGCTCCCACATTAGGTCCGTGTGTGTTCAAAGGGAGTGTTGAATGAAAGCCTGGCGTGTCGTTGTGATCGCCTTGTCGTTCCTGCTGCTCAGCGGCTGTCTGGTGACCTTCAAGGAGCCGCTGCCCTCGAGCGAGCCCGTGCCTAAAGGGTTGCTCGGCAAATGGACCAGCACCAATGCCTGGGGCGAACCGCTGAATCTGGAACTGACACGCCTGGGCGACAATCACTATCAGGCCGTCAGCTACTTCAAGGCTAAACCCAAGGAGCGCGAAGCCTATCCCTTCACGGTGACCCGCCATGGCAGTCGCTGGTACCTGTCGGCCAAGGTGCCGACGCAATTCGGTGGGCATTTCACGCTCTTGGGTTTTGAACTCACCGACAAGCATGAACTGGTGGTCTATAACCTCGACCTCGAGCAGATCAACCAGGCCCTGAGGCAAAAAGTCCTCAGCGGCGAAGGCTTCCAGACCGACGACGGTGACGGCGTGTTGATCAACAACAATCTGGACCAGGTCTTCGCCTACCTCGACGACCCGGCCAATTCCGATGTGTTCGTCGAGGCTGTGCGCTATCAGCGCCTGGCCAAAGCCAAATAAACCCAGCACGTAACGGTTTTTCTACAGGAGTTTCGGGTGGACGATTACCAGCAGTCGATACGCATTTTGTCCGATCGCATTGTGCTGGCGCAGACGCCGATTCGCGTCCTCGATGCAGTCAAGTGGGACGACAGCATCCGCAAGGGTTTCCTCAAGGCCAAGGGCAAGGAAATGCCGGCGGTGGACCGCGATTACTACCTGAACCGGCCGCTGGCGTTCGACTCCAGCAAGGTGAAGCTGGAATTCCAGAACATCGAACGCGACATCACCCGTCAGCTCGGACAGTTCAACCCGGTTGGCCAGATCATGCGCCGCATGTGCAAGGAATACCGGATGGTGGTGCGCATGCTCGAAGCGCGCGGCACCGAGGATTTCGGGCTGATTTCACAGGAGCTTTACGGTGCCGCTTCCGACGCGTTCCACGCCGGCGATCCGACCCTTTCCGACCTGGGCCTGATGCTCTCGGATTACCTGAACAACATCGATGGCCGTGGCGACCTGAAGGACGAACCGAAAATCCTCACCGCCAAGGAAGCCGTCCACCTGCTGCAAACCCGCTTGAACAAGGTATTTGGCGAGGCCGAGGAAACCATTCGGGTATTCGAGTCCGACGGGATCGTCGCCGATGCGGCGGCTGGCGCCGACTACATCAAGATCCGTGCCGATGCGATGTTCAACGAGCGTGACGTGCGCGCCCTGGAAGTCCACGAAGGGCTGGTGCATGTGGGCACCACGCTCAATGGTCTGAACCAGCCGATCTGCACCTTCCTCTCCAAAGGTCCGCCGTCGTCGACGGTGACTCAGGAAGGCCTGGCGATCCTGATGGAAATCATCACCTTCGCCTCGTACCCGAGTCGCCTGCGCAAACTGACCAACCGCACCCGCGCCATTCACATGGTGGAGGAGGGCGCGGACTTCCTGCAGATCTTCGAGTTCTTCCGTGAGCAAGGTTTTGAAATGGCAGAAAGCTACGGCAACGCCAGTCGGGTTTTCCGTGGCTCGGTGCCGACAGGTCTGCCATTTACCAAAGACTTGTCCTACCTCAAGGGCTTTATCATGGTTTACAACTACATTCAGTTGGCCGTGCGTAAAGGCAAGCTTGAGCAGATACCGCTGCTGTTTTGCGGCAAGACCACACTGGAAGACATGCGCACCTTGCGCCAGTTGGTGGATGAAGGGCTGGTGGTGCCACCGAAGTATTTGCCGGATCAGTTCCGTGACCTGAACGCGCTGTCGGCGTGGATGTGCTTCTCCAACTTCCTCAATCACCTGAGCCTGGACCGGATCGAAGCGGATTACTCCAATATTTTGTAAGCCTGTCGAGATCCCCTGTGGGAGCGAGCCTGCTCGCGAAAACGGTGTATCAGCCAACAGAAGCATTGGATGTTAAACCGCTTTCGCGAGCAGGCTCGCTCCCACATTTGGTCCTTGTTTCAACCCATTTTTGCGAGGTTTCATCGGATGCGAATCCTCGGCTTCTTCTGCCTTCTCCTGACCTTGAGCGGCTGCAGTTCGCTGCTGTTCTACCCCGAGCCCGGCCAGCTGTTTACCCCGGAAAAAGCCAAACTCGAATACCGCGACGTCACCCTGACCACCGCCGACGGCCTCAAGCTGCACGGCTGGTGGTTGCCGGCCAAACAAGGTGTCGAGGTCAAAGGCACGGTGCTGCACTTGCACGGAAACGGCGGCAATCTGCCCATGCACCTTGGGGGGAGCTGGTGGTTGCCGAAAGAAGGGTATCAAGTGCTGCTGCTGGACTATCGCGGTTACGGTCTGTCCGAGGGTGAACCGACCCTGCCAGAGATCTACCAGGACATCGACGCCGCGTTCAAATGGCTCGATCAGGCGCCGGAGGTCAAGGGCAAGCCGCTGATCCTCCTGGGGCAAAGCCTCGGCGGTTCGATGGCCGTGCATTACCTGGTTCAGCACCCCGAGCGCCAGAAACAACTCAAGGCCTTCGTCCTCGATGGCGTGCCCGCCAGTTACCGCAGTGTCGGTCGCTATGCGTTGAGCAACTCCTGGGTGTTCTGGACGTTCCAGGTCCCGCTATCGTGGCTGGTGCCGGATGGAGACAGCGCGATCAACTCCATGGCGCAGCTCAACGGTGTACCGAAACTGATCTACCACAGCATTGACGATCCGATCGTGCCCCTTTCCAACGGCATCCGTCTGTATCAAGCTGCGCCGCCGCCGCGTGTGCTGCAACTGACCCGTGGCGGTCATGTGCAGACATTCGCCGACCCGGTCTGGCGCAAAGTCATGCTGCGTTTTCTCGACGACCCGCAGCATTTCAACGGTCTGCGCCGCCTGGGCGAAGTCCCGAATTACCCGGCGCCGAAAAATTCTGAAGATGAACCACCAGAGAGTCCGCAATGAGTGAAGAACGTAACGCCATCCCGCTGATCATCACCGGTATCTGCAGCATCCTCGGTACTGTCGGAGCCCTGTGGTTCTACGGCTACCTGCACTTCGCCAAACCCGAAGATGCGCTGCTGCTCAGCGACTTCACCATGCTCAAGACGGTGCCGGGCGAAGACTACAAAGTCTCCCTGGAACCGGCCCCGCAAGTCGCGCAGTGCATCGATGGCGTGCTGGTGATGTTCGACACCGAACAGAAAGGCCTGAGCGGCGTGTTGGTCAACAACAAGAAAAAAGCCGTGCGCTGCATGGGTGAGGAAACCCCGCAGAAGCTGCAACCGTAACGCACGCGAAAAGATCTTAAAAACAGAAGCCCCGCCTGATCGACTCAGGCGGGGCTTTTGCGTTAAAGCGGGTTCAACTCAGTTCGAGCTGACCGCCGAACGCGGGATCACCGGCTGGTTGTCGTTGGAAATGGTCACTTCCACCCGACGGTTCATCGCACGGCCCGAGACGCTGCTGTTCTCGGCCACCGGGTATTCCTTGCCGTAACCCTGCGCCACGATGCGCGCTGGATCAACGCCCATTTTCACCAGCGCCATGCGCACGGAGCCGGCACGACGCTCGGACAGCGACAGGTTGTGGTTCGAAGTGCCCGTACTGTCGGTGTAGCCCTCGACGATCACTTTGCGATCAGGGTTTTCCGAGAGGAACTGCGCCAGTTTGTTGATATTCACCAGACCGCTGGACTTCAGATCAGCCCTGTCAGTGGCAAACAACACATCACCGAACGTCACCAAGGTGCCGCGATCGGTCTGCTTGGCGTTCAGGCTGTCCTGCAATTGCTTGATCTGCGCGTCGCGGGCATCCAGACGAGCCTGGGCACGCTGCGCAGAAGCATTTTTCAGATTGGCTTCGGCGTTGCGCAGGGCGATGGTCTGTTTCGCCACTTCAACACGTTGATTGGTCAAGTAAGCCAGTTGGTCGACCGTGGCCTGGTTTTCTTTGTCCTGGTAAGCCTTGTCGGCCTTGTCCAGGTAATCGCTGGCTTCTTTGGTTTCCAGCGCCGCGACTTTGCTGGCTTGCGGGTTGGTTTGCAGGCCGGTGTAGTTGGTGCGGGCCTGTTCCAGGTTCGCGTTCGGCGGCGTGGAGCAGGCAGCCAGTGCAACGCTTGCGGCCAGCAGGGCAGGGATCATCAATTGTTTACGCATGGTGGTTTCGTCCTTTTAGTCGAGTAAGAAATACGTCGTGCCGCGCCGCTTACTGCACGGTGCGCTGGCTTTCCTGACGCAATTCTTGAACACCTTTCTGAGAGTCCTTCACAGCCTGTTCAGCTTTGATAGCCTGGGCTTTGCGTTCAGCCACGCGAGCGTCCCACTCGGCCTGTTCGGCCAGGACTTTGGCTTCGTCATACTTTTTGTCGTGCATGGCGATTTCGGCTTGTTTGAGCTTGTCCTGCGCGGACTTCATTTCCACTGCCGCGAATTCGGTACCGCCGGCACTGACGGCGCTGTTGACCGCCGATTCCGTCACGGCGAATTGCTCGCTTGGCGGGTTGCCGGCACAACCGGCCAGAATGAAGCTGCCGCCGATGGCCAGTGCTGCCAGTTTCAGGCCGCGCAGGTGGTTGAACGAGGATTGGGAAGTTCGGGTCTTCATGGTTTCAACTCCATTGGAAAAACTCCTGAAAAACTTAAAAATCCATCCTGGGCAAGGAGCCGCAACCTTCAATTTCCGGGGGTGTTTTAAATCGGCCGTCCCAGGCGTGGTTAATGGGTGTGACCCGAGGCGTTTTTCGAAAGTTCAGAGAATATGGCCTATTGCCCGAAAAAACTTTGACCGGGCGGACAAGGCTCTAAACCGGGAATTCTTACCGCAAGCAGCAGTATTCCCGGCCCTGTAGGGGGCCAGGAATACGCATTTTTGGAGGGGGAAAGAAGTGCGGTAATCAGTGTTTCTGTTTGTCGTCGACGGCCGACAAATCGTGCAAATGACGACGGGACAATGCGAGAAAACGCGGAGTCGGACCGACGTCTTCGTACAGCGGATCACCTTCTTCGTCGGTGGCCACGACGGTCGAGCCCTTCACATACGGAAAGCTCTTTTCGAGCTCTTCCAGGGCGGCGCCGATCAGCTCGCCGAGCAGTTCTTCGGGCTGCCGTTTGGGGTACATCTCGATAATGGCCGCCAGCCGTGCGGCGGCCTCCACATCCAGATGAATCGAGTATCCGGTGTCGGTCAGGCGACCCTTGGCGTTTTCTTCCCAGTGATGGGCAAGCTCGCGGATTTTCATAGTGACCTCAATGCGCACCTGCTCGTGGCAGGCAGTGTCAGTGTCCGGCAATCGCCGGCTGCAGCCGTTGTACGGCTTACTCTTCAGACTAGCTTTAACGCCCAAGGTTTAAAGTCCCTTCGTCGTCTAATGCCGTTGGGGGGATCGGGTGTATATCCGTTTCTTCGGTGATGGCTGATTACGGTTTCGCTTTTACAGCGAGTCACTTTCGAAAAGCGCGAAAGTAACCAAAGCGCTTTTGCCACTTTCGTTCGGTGCCTCGCCTAGGCTCGGCATGCCCTCGCTCCGGTCCTGCTCCGTGGGCCCGCCGCCATCGGCCATCCATGGCCGGGGGCGGCTAACCCGGCATCCATGCCGGGTTGCCCACTGCGCAGAACCTCCACTCGGCCTCTCGAGGCGGCGGTGCATCAAGATCAAAAGCTGCAGGCGAGCTAACGCTCGGCCTGTTGAGTGGTGAGAAGCAAAAGCTGTACGCCGAACTGCTTTATGTGGGAGCGGGCTTGCTCGCGAAGCTGTTGATCTTGCCGTTGCCGTTGCCGTTGCCGTTGCCGTTGCCGTTGCCGTTGCCGTTGCCGTTGCCGTTGCCGTTGCCGTTGCCGTTGCCGTTGCCGTTGCCGTTGCCGTTGCCGTTGCCGTTGCTTTGGCTTTTGATTTTGATTTTGATTTGTTGCCCCTTTCCCAGAGGCCGAACGCAGGCGTTGCGCAGGGGGCACCGCGGCAAGGATGCCGCGGTAGCCGCCCCCGGCCATGGATGGCCGATGGCGGCGGGCCCCCGGAGCAATGCCGGAGTGAGGGCATGCCGAGCCTAGGCGAGGCACCGAATGGCGGGGCAAAGCGCTTTGGTTACTTTCGCGCTTTTCGAAAGTGACTCGCTGTAAAAGCGAAACCGCCAGCAGCCATCACCGCAGAAACGGATATGCACCCACCAATCCCCAAAACTTTCTCAGGTGAACAGCATTCCCATCGTCGTCTGCTTGTAAGAACCGCTTTACAGCGGCACTCTCTAACTCAAGAGCATGGACACCAAGTCACCCGGATTTTCGCTGGAGAACTGCTGATGACCGATATTGATGCACGCTTGCGCGAGGATGTTCACCTGTTGGGTGAGCTGTTGGGCAACACCATTCGTGAACAATACGGGGACGGTTTTCTCGACAAGATCGAGCAGATCCGCAAGGGCGCCAAGGCCGACCGTCGCGGTTCAATGGACGCTGAACTGAGCGCCAGCCTCAACCAATTGAGCGAAGAAGAGTTGCTGCCGGTGGCGCGGGCGTTCAACCAGTTTCTCAACCTGGCCAATATCGCCGAGCAATATCAGCTGATTCACCGTCGCGAAGAGTCACAGCCTGCGCCGTTCGAAGCGCGGGTACTGCCGGAACTGCTCGCCCGCCTGAGTGCTGAAGGTCATGGCGCCGAATCACTGGCCCGGCAACTGGGGCGGCTGGAGATCGAACTGGTCCTCACCGCGCACCCGACCGAAGTCGCGCGCCGCACGTTGATCCAGAAGTACGACGCGATTGCCGCGCAACTGGCCGCCCAGGACCATCGCGACCTGACCACTGCCGAACGCGAGCAGATCCAGACCAAGTTGCAGCGCCTGATCGCCGAAGCCTGGCACACCGAAGAAATCCGTCGCACCCGCCCAACCCCCGTGGATGAAGCCAAATGGGGCTTCGCGGTGATCGAGCATTCGCTGTGGCAGGCGATTCCCAACTATTTGCGCAAGGCTGATAAAGCCCTGCATGACGCCACTGGCCTGCACCTCCCACTGGAGGCCGCGCCGATTCGCTTTGCCTCGTGGATGGGCGGTGACCGTGACGGCAACCCCAACGTGACCGCCGCCGTAACCCGTGAAGTCTTGCTGCTGGCGCGGTGGATGGCCGCGGACTTGTACCTGCGCGATGTCGATCACCTGGCGGCCGAGTTGTCGATGCAGCAGGCCAGCGATGACTTGAAGGCGAAGGCCGGGGACAGCGCCGAACCTTACCGCGCGGTGCTTAAACAGTTGCGTGAACGCCTGCGCGCGACGCGTAACTGGGCTCATGCCTCCTTGACGCAGACCACGCCGGCACCCGCCGATGTGTTGCAAAACAACCGCGAGCTGCTTGATCCGCTGGAGCTGTGCTTCCACTCGCTGCATGAGTGCGGCATGGGCGTGATTGCTGATGGGCCGCTGCTCGATTGCCTGCGCCGGGCGGTGACATTCGGGCTGTTCCTGGTACGGCTCGATGTGCGTCAGGACTCGACGCGACACACCGCTGCCATGACCGAGATCACCGATTACCTGGGCCTGGGGCGCTATGAGGACTGGAGCGAGGAAGAGCGCATCGCCTTCCTGATGCGCGAACTGAACAACCGCCGGCCGTTACTGCCGGCGTACTTCAAGCCATCGGCCGACACCGCTGAAGTGTTGGCGACCTGCCGGGAAATCGCTGCCGCACCGGGCGCATCGCTCGGTTCTTATGTGATTTCCATGGCCGGCGCCGCTTCCGACGTGCTGGCCGTGCAACTGCTGCTCAAAGAGTCTGGCGTGTTGCGGCCGATGCGTGTGGTGCCGCTGTTCGAAACCCTGGCCGACCTCGACAACGCCGGCCCGGTGATCGAAAAACTGTTGCTGCTGCCCGGTTATCGCTCGCGCCTGCAAGGGCCGCAGGAAGTGATGATTGGCTACTCCGACTCGGCCAAGGACGCCGGCACGACGGCGGCGGCCTGGGCACAGTATCGGGCGCAGGAGCGCTTGGTCGACATCTGCCGCGAGCAACAAGTGGAACTGCTGTTGTTTCACGGTCGCGGTGGCACCGTGGGGCGCGGTGGCGGCCCGGCACACGCGGCGATTCTGTCGCAGCCGCCGGGTTCGGTGGCGGGGCGTTTCCGTACCACCGAGCAGGGGGAAATGATTCGTTTCAAATTCGGCCTGCCGGACATCGCCGAGCAAAACCTCAATCTGTACCTGGCAGCGGTGTTGGAAGCGACCTTGCTGCCGCCGCCGCCACCGGAGCCTGCCTGGCGCCATTTGATGGACGAATTGGCTGCGGATGGTGTTAGCGCTTATCGCGCCGTGGTGCGGGAAAATCCGCAATTCGTCGAGTATTTCCGCCAGTCCACTCCGGAGCAGGAACTGGGACGCTTGCCGCTGGGCAGTCGCCCGGCCAAGCGCCGCGCCGGCGGGATTGAAAGCCTGCGGGCGATCCCGTGGATCTTCGGCTGGACCCAGACGCGTCTTATGTTGCCGGCCTGGCTCGGCTGGGAAGCGGCGCTGAGCAAGGCACTGGAGCGCGGCGAAGGTGAGCTGCTGGGGCAGATGCGTGAGCAGTGGCCGTTCTTCCGCACGCGCATCGATATGCTGGAAATGGTGTTGGCCAAGGCCGATGCCGATATCGCCCGGTCTTACGATGAGCGTTTGGTCGAGCCGGATCTGCTCCCTTTAGGTGCGCATTTACGCGACCTATTGTCGCAGGCCTGCTCGGTGGTCCTGGGGCTGACCGGTCAGTCGCAGCTACTGGCACATAGCCCAGCCACGCTTGAATTCATCCGCTTGCGCAACACTTACCTCGACCCTCTTCATCTATTACAGGCCGAGTTGTTGGCGCGTTCGCGACAACAGGAAGTGGCGCAGGGCAGCCCGGTAGAACAGGCGCTGCTGGTGTCTGTGGCGGGGATTGCCGCCGGTTTGCGTAATACCGGCTAAGGTTTTCGTCGTGGGGCAAGGCACTCGGCGCGGGCGTCGAGTTGCCTGTGGGCGAGGGGTTGAAAAGTGCTACAAGGCGACAGTTAGTGATGGGGTTGCGACTAGGGGGACCCCGACGAAAGGCCACATCAGGCGCGGGTTTCTCCGACTTTCGGCGGCTTGTGTGGTCCGGGCCTGCTGTGTATCTTGATCAGCCTTTGACCGTTTGGGCGGTCACGATCCTTTTTTTGAGATTGGCCCCACGAGGCGAATCTGACGTTATCTATATAAAAAATTGAGGAGCACATCGATGCGCGTCATTCTGCTGGGAGCTCCCGGGGCCGGTAAAGGTACTCAGGCTAAGTTCATCACCGAAAAATTCGGTATCCCGCAAATCTCCACCGGCGACATGCTGCGTGCCGCGGTCAAGGCCGGCACCGAGCTGGGCCTGATCGCCAAGAGCGTCATGGACAGCGGTGGTCTGGTTTCCGATGACCTGATCATCAACCTGGTCAAGGAACGCATCAGCCAGGCCGATTGCGCCAACGGTTTCCTGTTCGACGGTTTCCCGCGCACCATTCCTCAGGCTGAAGCCCTGGTGAAAGCCGGCGTGGAACTGGATCACGTGGTCGAAATCGCCGTCGACGACGAAGAAATCGTTCAGCGTATCGCTGGTCGTCGCGTTCACGAAGCCAGCGGCCGCGTGTACCACACTGTTTACAACCCGCCGAAAATCGCCGGCAAAGACGACATCACCGGTGAAGCATTGGTGCAGCGCAAGGACGACACCGAAGAAACCGTGCGTCATCGCCTGTCGGTCTATCACTCCCAGACCAAGCCACTGGTAGCGTTTTACCAGAACCTGGCCGCTGATCAGGGCAAGCCGAAGTACAGCCACATTGAAGGCGTCGGCTCGGTTGAAGCGATCACCGGCAAGGTGCTTGAAGCACTGAGCTGAAAAGTCTGAATCGCTTCATCTTCTACGGCCCGCTTGCGGGCCGTAGTTGTTTATACTGGCGCACTTTTTCTGACCTCTCTTACGGAAACATCGATGAGCACCTTGCTGGCCCTGGACACCGCGACTGAAGCTTGCTCCGTTGCCTTGCTGCATGACGGAAAAGTCACGAGCCATTACGAGGTGATCCCGCGCCTGCATGCGCAAAAGCTGCTGCCGATGATTCAGCAGTTGCTGGCGGATGCCGGGACCACCCTGCAAGCGGTCGATGCCATCGCTTTCGGACGTGGTCCGGGTGCGTTCACCGGTGTGCGGATCGCCATCGGCGTGGTGCAGGGGCTGGCATTTGCGCTGGAACGTCCGGTGTTGCCTGTATCGAACCTGGCCGTGCTGGCGCAGCGGGCCTATCGCGAACATGGCGTGAGCCAGGTTGCGGCCGCCATCGATGCGCGCATGGACGAAGTGTATTGGGGGTGCTACCGCGAAACGGCGGGGGAGATGCGGCTGGTCGGCAATGAAGCGGTGCTGCCGCCGGAAGTGGCCGCGTTGCCGGCTGACGCCAGCGGTGAGTGGTTTGGCGCCGGCACTGGCTGGGGTTATGCCGAGCGAATCGCCGTCAGCCTGACCGGGCAGGATGCGGGGATGCTGCCTCACGCTGAGGACCTGCTGACCTTGGCGCGTTTTGCCTGGGCGCGTGGCGAGGCGATCGTGGCTGATGCGGCTCAGCCGGTGTACTTGCGCGATAAAGTGGCGACTCCCAAAGCGCGTTAATTTCCGAGACCGAGTCGGTCCTATCGCGAGCAGGCTCGCTCCCACACGGCTTAGCGCAAAACCTGTCGGAGCGAGCCTGCTCGCGAAGGCGATCTAACGAATGTAGCCAATCGTCGTTTTATATCCCCAGCTTTTAAACCTTTTCCATTTTCTGTGTTCTAGTTATCACTCGGCGGTTTGCGAAGTGGGCTATGCGCCACTAAACTGCCATCATTGATACCGGACATGTACTCATGCGTATAGACGGCGTTCCTTCTCAGTCCTACCCCATCAAGCGCAAGCCTCGCAAAGGCCCTGTGGCGGATGACGACTACGTCGATATCGACGGCGAGCTGGAAATTCCATCCGAAGAGCAAATGGCCGCCCGCGCCGCCAAAGCCTCTGCGCAACGCTTGAGTAATCTCCCCGCCCGTCAACAAGACATGCTTTATCACCGTGCCATGAGCAACAGTGTCGCAAAGGCCCTGGCCAGCTACCTGAGCACCGCCGGTTTTGTCGATTGGGATTCGGATGTGCTGGGCCTCGACCTGTACATCTGATGCGGCTGCCTTACTACCTGGGCTGTCCGTCCTGGAGTGAAAACGCCTGGCGCGACTACCTGTATCCGCAAGACGCCAAACCCGCTGAATTTCTGAATCTCTATTCCCAAGTGTTTAACGCCGTGGAAGGCAATACGACCTTCTACGCGAGCCCGGCTGCAACCACCGTGCAGCGTTGGGCGGAGACCATGCCCGAACACTTTCGCTTCACAGCCAAGTTCCCCGGCGACATCAGCCACAGCGGTGACCTGCGCGAACAATTGACCGCTGCCGACACCTTCCTGCAATTGCTCAGCCCCCTCGGCGAACGGGTTTCACCGCTGTGGCTGCAACTGTCCAAAAGCTTCACGCCGCAACGATTGCCTGAACTGGCCGGTTTTATTGATGCGGTGGACCGGCCTCTGGCGGTTGAAGTGCGGCATGACGAGTTCTTCGCCAAGGGCGATGCCGAGAGAATGCTCAATCGCCTGCTACTGGATCGCGGTGTCGAGCGTATCTGCCTCGATCCCCGCGCGCTGTTCAGCTGCACATCGACCGATCCCTCGGTCCTTCACGCCCAATCGAAAAAGCCCAGGGTGCCGCCCCGTCCGGCCGCCTTCACGCAATGTCCGCAGGTGCGCTTCATCGGCCATCCACAGCTTGAGGCCAACGACCCGTTTCTGGTGCCGTGGGTCGAGAAAATCGCCGTGTGGATCGAAGAGGGTCGTACGCCCTATATCTTCTTGCACACCGCCGACAACCTGCTGGCCGCCAAATTGGCGCAACGTTTTCACGCAAAACTGATGCTGCGTTTGCCTGGCCTGCCGCCGCTGCCTGAGCTATACAGAGAGCCCGCTGCCGAGCAACTTGGCCTGCTCTGAAGCGGATTCCTTGTCCTTTTCAGGAGCCTGCCAATGGATGCGCAAACCCTTCGAGCCCAAGCGTTCAAAGCACTGCACGAACGCGCGGGGGCTTTTGTCATTCCCAACCCTTGGGACGCCGGCTCGGCGAAGATGCTCGCCAGCCTTGGTTTCGAGGCGCTGGCGACCACCAGTGCCGGATACGCCTTTTCCAATGCCCGTCCCGATGGCGCGCTGACGCTGGACGACACCCTGGCAAACGTTCGGGCGATTGTTGCGGCAACAGATCTACCCGTCGCCGTCGATCTGGAAAATGGCTTCGCTGACAATCCTGCGGAATGCGCACAGAGTATTTTGCGTGCGGCAGAGGCCGGCGCGGTCGGCGGCTCTATCGAAGATGCCACCGGCCGTGAAGACGCGCCGATTTACTGCTTCGAACATGCCGTGGCGCGCATTGAGGCTGCCGTGGCAGCCGCTCGCAGCTTGCCGTTTCCCTTTATGTTGACCGCGCGCGCGGAGAACTTTCTGCACGGCAATCCTGATCTCGCCGACACCATTCGCCGCTTGCAGGCGTTTGCCGAAGCGGGTGCCGACGTGCTTTATGCGCCAGGGCTGCGCAGTGCTGAAGATGTGTTGGCGGTGGTCCGCGCTGTGGCGCCGAAACCGGTGAATGTGTTGATGTCTGGCGGACTGAAACTGACGGTCGAGCAGTTGAGCGAAATGGGCGTCAAACGCATCAGCGTCGGTTCGGCTCTGGCCTTGGCAGCCTATGGCGAGTTTTTCCGCGCGGCCGAAGAGATCAAGACGTCGGGCACGTTCGGGTTCACGTCGCGGTCCATGCCGTACGCCCAGGCCAATCAATTGTTCAAAGGCTGACGATGCGGTTTCGGTGGTGGGTGCTGTTGATGCTGTTGATCATCGGCGTGGCGGCCGTGAGCGTCTGGCGCGGCTGGATCTCAGTGCCGGCGCAGTGGAATCCCTGGGCACCGCTGGACGTGAAGGCCGTGCCCAATTTTCTGACCCGCTACAAACTGATGCGCCTGAGCGATGATCCGCAGTTGTGCGATCAAGCCCTGAGCAGCTCTGGATTGCGCGTAACCCATCAGGCCGACAGCCCCGACGCGACGTGCCCGTTGATCAATACGTTGCGTGTGCAAGGCGGCGAGGTGGCGCTGAGCAGCAGTTTCCTCGCCAGTTGCCGCCTGGCGGTGTCGTTCGCCCTGTTCGAACGCCACGCCCTGCAACCCGCGGCGCAAGCGGTCTACGGCCAAGCGGTAACGCGGGTCGACCATCTCGGCAGCTTTGCCTGTCGCAACGTCTACAGCCGCGAAAATGGCAGACGCAGCCAGCATGCCAGCGCCGATGCGCTGGATATCGCCGGTTTTCGCTTGGCCGATGGCCGCTCCATCAACGTGCTCAAGGATTGGCCGAAGGATAATCAGGACGCACAGTTTTTACGTCAGGTCCGCGATGGCGCTTGCGGCCTGTTCAGTGTGGTCTTGAGTCCGGACTACAACGCCGCCCATCGCAATCACTTTCATGTGGATGTCGGGCCGTGGTGGGTGTGTCGCTGAAGGCCTGTTATTGAAGGTCAGGCGGCGATGCGCAGGTTTTGCAGGACGATCGGGCGGGCCCAGCCGTTATCGAAGTCGAGTTGTTTCTGTTGCTCCACCAGCTCTTCGGGCGAGAACGGCGGGAATGGCTTGTCCAGCAGATCGAGTTCGAATTCGGCGATTGGCAGGTGCAGCGGACGCGGTTGTGGCGCGGGACCTGCTTCCGGTACAGGCTGACCGGCGGTGAGCACGATCGGGCGGACCCAGCTGCTTTCGAAGTCCTGTTGCTTTTGTTGAGCGACGAGTTCCTGTGCCGGGAACGGTGGGAAAGGTTTGTCGGCCAGGTCCATGTCGAACTCGGCAATCGGCAGGAACAGTGGCTCGGGCGGGCGGACCTCGGTTTCTTTCACATCGCATTCGCGCTGGGAAATGATGTGCGCCAGCAGTTCGCTGCCAACGGTGGGTTCGACCGGGCTGTCGAGATCGACCGGTGGAAAGTTGAGAGAAGCCGGTACGACATCGCCCGACTGATCGGCCAGGGCCTGGGCAAAAAAATCCTGCCACAGGTGACTGACGCCGCTCAGTGCTTGGGAGTTTCGTAGACCAAAATCGCCGTGTCGCGAGATGTAGCCTATCGATGTGCGTTGAATGTCTGACATTTCTCTCGGTCGACGCTCAGCTCTGGCAAAATGCTCGATAGTTTTGTTATCGGCCGTTTTTGCCGATCATTAATTTTTTGAGCGTATTTTCCAATGATTGAGCAACCTGCGGCCTGCCGCATCCATGTCGAGGCCCTGGCCGCGACTTTTCAGCCACAGGCCGAACAGTGGGCCGAGCGCCTGGGTTTGCCGATGCAGGTGGATGACGGAGAGTTCGCCTTGCAGGTCGGCGACCAGGGTTTGCAACTGCAGCAATTGGGCCCGGACGCACCGGGGCCGGTGCGGGTGGACTTTGTCGAGGGCGGTGCGGCCCATCGCCGCTTGTACGGCGGCGGTAGCGGTCAGATGATCGCCAAGGCTGTCGGGGTTGCCCAAGGCGTGCGTCCGCGCGTGCTGGATGCCACGGCAGGGCTGGGCAAAGATGCGTTCGTGCTGGCGAGCCTGGGCTGCGAGATGAGCCTGATCGAGCGTCAGCCGCTGATTGGCGCGTTGCTTGAAGATGGCCTGGCACGCGGCGCGGAAGACTTTGACGTGGCGCCGATTGTGGCGCGGATGCGCTTGCTCAAGGGCAATTCGATCGAGGTGATGCGCAATTGGGAAGGCGAGCCGCCGCAGGTGATCTACCTCGACCCGATGTTTCCCCATCGTGAGAAAACGGCCTTGGTGAAGAAGGAAATGCGCCTGTTCCGGCCGCTGGTAGGCGATGACCCGGATGCGCCTGCACTGCTCGAAGCGGCGTTGGCGTTGGCCAGCCATCGAGTGGTGGTCAAGCGCCCGCGCAAGGCGCCGTGCATTGAAGGGCCGAAACCGAGTCATGCGCTGGATGGTAAATCCAGCCGGTATGACATTTATCCGAAGAAAGCGCTCAAGCCTTAAGACCGCGTCGCGCCCTTCGCGAGCAGGCTCGCTCCCACAGGGGATCTACGGTGTTGCATAGATCCAGTGTGGGAGCGAGCCTGCTCGCGAAGGGGCCAGACCGGACAACCGAAACCTATCAGGCTGACTCAGGCCGATACGCCCGCATAAACAATTCCACCACTTCCTGCACATGGCTCTCGGCCGCATCCCCGGTCAGCGGCTCGCCGCAGCCATAAAGCAGCCTGAAATTCCCCGCCCCCTTGAGCAGGCAGAAGAAATGCTCGGCCGCATTGCGCGGTTTGTCGATGCTTAACGCGCCGCTGTGATCAACCTTGGTCAGCAACCGTTCCATGCCCTGCAGCATGCGCTCAGGCCCGGCCTCGAAGAAGATCAGCGAGAGTTTCGGGTCCTGGCTGCCTAACGTCATCATCAGCCGATGCAGGTTGACCGATTCGTCGCTGTTGATCAGTTGATGAAAGCCGCGTGCGATGTTCAACAGCACCGTTTCTACGGCAGTGCCGTCCAGCAATTCGAAAAACAACGTCGGCAATTGCTCTTCGCACTTGGCCATCACGGCGGCGGAGAACAGCGTCTCCTTATCGTTGAAATGGCTGTAGACCGTCAGCTTCGACACGCCGGCCTCGGCCGCGACGGCGTCCATGCTGGTATTCGCATAACCCTTGCTCAGAAACAGAATTTTCGCCGCATCGAGGATCGCCTGGCGTTTGGCCAGATCCTTGGGACGGCCCGGGCCGTTGGGTACTGAAAGATTGTTAGGCATATGCGCTTTTATTACTGGACTGGTGAGTTTGCTATTAATAACATACTGCGCAGTATAATTATTCAAAGCACCATTAGCGAAAGGTCCTTCACCATGTTCCGCTATGCCTTGCCCCTCGCGTTGCCAGTCAGCCTGGCGTTTTTATTGTCTGCGTGTGGTCACGAAGAGGCGCCTACAGTCACCATTCGCCCGGCCATGGTGGTTCAGCCAGAGCCTTCGGCCCAGGCGATGGAAAGTTTTCCCGGTGAAGTCCGCGCACGGTATGAGCCGGAACTGGCGTTTCGCATTGGCGGTAAAGTCAGTCGACGACTGGTCGAAGAGGGGCAGCGGGTCAAGGCCGACCAACCTTTGGCGGAACTCGATCCTCAGGACGTGCGCCTGCAACTGGAAGCCACTCGTGCCCAGGTCGCCGCTGCCGAGGCCAACCTGAACCTGGTGCGCGCCGAACGTGATCGCTACAAGACCCTGATGGACCGTCAGATGGTTAGCCGTTCGCAGTACGACAATTCCGAAAACCTTTACCGATCCGGTGAAGCACGCCTCAAGCAAATCAAAGCCGAATTCAACGTTTCGACCAATCAGGCCAGTTACGCCGTGCTGCGTGCGCCGCAGGATGGCGTGGTGGCTAAACGTGCGGTTGAAGTCGGGCAAGTGGTGGCGGCGGGGCAAACCGTATTTACCCTCGCCACCGATGGCGAGCGCGAAGTGTTGATCAGCTTGCCGGAGCAGAGCTTTGGCCGCTTCAAGGTCGGTCAGCCAGTGTCAGTCGAACTCTGGACCCAGCCCGACCAACGTTTCGCCGGGCGCATCCGTGAGCTGTCGCCCGCTGCCGATCCAAAATCGCGCACCTTTGCCGCCCGCATCGCCTTCACCGCCGGCAAGGTTCCCGCTGAACTCGGCCAGAGCGCCCGGGTGTTCGTTCAGACCTCGGATGTGGTGCCGCTGTCGGTGCCGCTTTCCGCACTGACCGCAGAAAACGGCGCGACCTACGTCTGGGTCGTCAGTGCCAACAACACCCTGAAGAAAACCCCGGTGCGGGTCGGTGCCTTCGGCGAGAAAACCGTACCGGTACTCGAAGGACTGAACGCCAGCGATTGGGTGGTGGCCGCTGGCGTCCATGTGCTGCTTGAAGGGCAGCAGGTGCGTCCGGTGGATCGCTCCAACCGCGTGGTCAATCTGGCGGACAAGGAGTAATCCCCGATGGGTTTCAATCTTTCCGAATGGGCGCTGCGTAATCGCCAGATCGTACTGTTCCTGATGCTCTTGCTGGCAGTTGTCGGCGCACTGTCCTACACCAAGCTCGGCCAAAGTGAAGACCCTCCGTTCACCTTCAAGGCCATGGTGATTCGGACCAACTGGCCAGGCGCCACGGCGCAGGAAGTGTCGCGCCAGGTCACCGAGCGTATTGAAAAGAAACTGATGGAAACCGGCGAGTACGAACGCATCGTTTCGTTCTCCCGTCCGGGCGAATCCCAAGTGACGTTCGTCGCTCGCGATTCCATGCACTCGGTGGAAATCCCGGACCTCTGGTACCAGGTTCGCAAGAAGATCAGCGACATTCGTCAAACCCTGCCACCGGGCATCCAGGGGCCATTCTTCAATGATGAGTTCGGCACAACGTTTGGCAATATCTACGCCCTGACAGGCGAAGGTTTTGATTATGCGGTGCTCAAGGACTACGCCGACCGCGTGCAGATTCAGCTGCAACGGGTCAAGGATGTGGGCAAGGTGGATCTGCTCGGGTTACAGGACGAGAAGATCTGGATCGAACTCTCCAACGTCAAACTCGCCACCCTGGGTCTACCTTTGTCGGCGGTGCAGCAGGCCCTTGAAGAGCAGAACGCGGTGTCCACCGCCGGGTTCTTCGAGACCTCCAGCGAGCGATTGCAGCTACGCGTCTCGGGGAATTTTCAGACGGTCGAAGAGATCAAGAATTTCCCGATCCGCGTCGGTGATCGTACGTTTCGCATCGCCGATGTGGCGGATGTGCGCCGTGGTTTCAACGATCCGCCGGCGCCGAGCATGCGCTTCATGGCGGAAAACGCCATCGGTCTGGCCGTTGCCATGAAGGACGGTGGTGACATTCTGGTGCTGGGCAAGGCGCTGGAAATCGAGTTCGACCGGATTCAGAACAATCTCCCTGCCGGTATGCAGTTGCGCAAGGTCTCTGACCAGCCCGCCGCCGTGAAAAGCAGTGTCGGTGAATTTGTTCAGGTGCTGGTGGAAGCGCTGGCAATCGTCCTGCTGGTGAGTTTCTTCTCCCTCGGCGTGCGCACCGGCATGGTGGTAGCGCTGGCGATTCCTTTGGTATTGGCGATGACATTCGCCTGCATGTATTACCTGGGAATCGGCCTGCACAAGATTTCCCTCGGGGCATTGGTACTGGCGCTGGGTTTGTTGGTGGACGACGCGATCATCGCCGTGGAAATGATGGCGATCAAAATGGAGCAAGGCTTCGACCGGATCAAAGCCGCCAGTTACGCCTGGACCAGCACCGCATTCCCGATGCTCACCGGTACACTGATCACCGCTGCCGGCTTCCTGCCGATTGCCACTGCGCAATCGGGCACGGGTGAATACACGCGCTCGATCTTCCAGGTGGTGACCATCGCGTTGCTGGCCTCGTGGGTGGCGGCTGTTGTGTTTGTGCCTTATCTGGGGGAAAAACTCCTGCCGGATCTGGCGAAGATTCATGCCGCCAAACATGGCACCGGCGACGGCCAGCCCGACCCTTATGGCACTCCGTTCTATCAGCGCGTCAGACGCTTGGTGGAGTGGTGCGTAAGGCGGCGCAAGACGGTCATTGTCCTGACGGTCGTGTTGTTTATCGGTTCTGTCATTTTGTTTCGCTTTGTGCCGCAACAATTCTTCCCTGCATCGGGTCGTCTGGAATTGATGGTCGATCTGAAACTGGCGGAAGGCGCTTCGTTGAGCAACACCCGCGATGAGGTCAAACGCCTCGAAGCACTGCTCAAGGATCACGCCGGTATCGATAACTATGTCGCTTATGTGGGTACCGGTTCGCCGCGTTTTTACCTGCCGCTGGATCAACAACTTCCTGCAGCGAGCTTCGCGCAGTTTGTAGTCCTGGCCAAAACCATTGAGGACCGCGAAGTCCTGCGCACCTGGCTGATCGAGGCCCTCAAGGAACAATTCCCGGCCCTGCGTGCGCGGGTGACACGTCTGGAGAACGGGCCACCGGTTGGCTATCCGATGCAGTTCCGGGTCACCGGTGAGCACATCGAGGAAGTCCGCGCGCTGGCCCGTAAAGTCGCGGCCAAGGTTCGCGAGAACCCGCATGTGGTCAACGTTCATCTGGATTGGGAAGAACCGAGCAAAGTGGTTTATCTGAACGTCGATCAGGACCGCGCCCGGGCGCTTGGCGTGAGCACCGCAAACCTGTCGAAGTTCCTGCAAAGCTCTCTGACCGGTTCCAGCGTCAGCCAGTACCGTGAAGACAACGAGTTGATCGAGATTCTGTTGCGCGGCACGTTGCACGAACGCACCGAACTGTCGCTGCTGCCAAGCTTGGCGGTGCCGACCGACAATGGCCGCAGTGTTGCACTGTCGCAGATTGCGACCCTGGAATACGGCTTCGAAGAAGGCATTATCTGGCACCGCAACCGCTTGCCGAACGTGACGGTGCGTGCCGACATTTACGGCAAGGAGCAACCGGCAACGCTGGTGAAGCAGATCATGCCGACCCTCGATCCGATTCGCGCCGAACTGCCCGACGGCTACTTGCTGGAAGTCGGCGGCACTGTGGAAGACTCGGCTCGCGGGCAGAACTCGGTGAAGGCAGGTGTACCGCTTTTCATCGTGGTGGTGCTGACGTTACTGATGCTGCAACTGCGCAGTTTCTCACGCACGGTAATGGTGTTTCTGACGGCGCCTTTGGGTTTGATCGGTGTGACCTTGTTCCTGATGGTGTTCCGCCAGCCGTTCGGTTTCGTCGCCATGCTCGGGACCATCGCGCTGTCGGGGATGATCATGCGTAACTCGGTGATTCTGGTGGACCAGATCGAGCAGGACATTGCTTCCGGGCTTAAGCCTTGGCAGGCAATTATTGAAGCCACGGTGCGGCGCTTCCGGCCGATTGTGTTGACTGCACTCGCGGCGGTGCTGGCGATGATTCCGCTGTCGCGCAGCGTGTTTTTCGGGCCGATGGCGGTGGCGATCATGGGCGGGTTGATTGTCGCGACGGCGTTGACGTTGCTGTTTTTGCCGGCGTTGTATGCGGCGTGGTTCAGGGTCAAGAAAGAGGCCGTTTGATCTTGGCGGCCTTCGGGCCGACCAGGCTCTTGTTGTTGGTGTACATATCCGTTTGTGCGGTAACGGCCGCTATTGGTTTCGCCCTTACGGCGACTCCCTTTGGCAAACGCCCCAAAGGAAGCAAAGGTCTCGCCCCGAGCGTCCGGCCCCTCGCTTAGGCTCGGCGTGCCTTCGTTCCGGCATTCATCTGGGGGCATCGCCTCCGGTCGGCTTCGCTTCGACCTCCTCTCGATGTGTTCGACTTCGTCGAACGGCGCTGCGCGCCTCCCCCCAGATGAACACCTCCACTCAGCCTCCCGAAGGGGCGGGTGGATCAAGATCAAGGGCTGCAGGCGAGCTAACGCTCGGCCTGATGAGTGGTGAGAAGCGGGGTTGTATGCCGATCCATTGTGGGAGCGGGCTTGCTCGCGAAGACGGCCTGACAGACGACCTATTTTTTGCGGATGCACACCATCCCCCTGTGGGAGCGAGCCTGCTCGCGATGGCGGCCTGACGGCCGACCTATCTTTTGCAGATGCACACCATCCCACTGTGGGAGCGAGCCTGCTCGCGATGGCGGCCTGACAGCCGACCTATCTTTTGCAGATGCACACCATCCCACTGTGGGAGCGAGCCTGCTCGCGATGGCGGCCTGACGGCCGACCTATCTTTTGCAGATGCACACCATCCCACTGTGGGAGCGAGCCTGCTCGCGATGGCGGCCTGACGGCCGACCTATCTTTTGCAGATGCACACCATCCCCCTGTGGGAGCGAGCCTGCTCGCGATGGCGGCCTGACGGCCGACCTATCTTTTGCAGATGCACACCATCCCACTGTGGGAGCGAGCCTGCTCGCGATGGCGGCCTGACGGCCGACCTATCTTTTGCAGATGCACACCATCCCCCTGTGGGAGCGAGCCTGCTCGCGATGGCGGCCTGACGGCCGACCTATCTTTTGCAGATGCACACCATCCCCCTGTGGGAGCGAGCCTGCTCGCGATGGCGGCCTGACGGCCGACCTATCTTTTGCAGATGCACACCATCCCACTGTGGGAGCGAGCCTGCTCGCGATGGCGGCCTGACGGCCGACCTATCTTTTGCAGATGCACACCATCCCACTGTGGGAGCGAGCCTGCTCGCGATGGCGGCCTGACGGCCGACCTATCTTTTGCAGATGCACACCATCCCACTGTGGGAGCGAGCCTGCTCGCGATGGCGGCCTGACGGCCGACCTATCTTTTGCAGATGCACACCATCCCACTGTGGGAGCGAGCCTGCTCGCGATGGCGGCCTGACGGCCGACCAATTTTTGCTGATGTGCACCGTTTCAATGCAGGAGCGGGCTTGCTCGCGAAGGCTGTTTAACATTCAGCATTGAAGTCACCTGATACACCACTTTCGCGAGCAAGCTGATCTGGTCAAGTAATCCTGGACCACTATCTGGCTCAACCCTGCGAAAAACAGGCAAACGAAAAAGCCCGCTGAACCTGTAAAGGCCAGCGGGCTTTTTGCGGTTTTCAGTCGCTCAAAAATTACAACGTACCAAACACCTTCTTCGCCAAACTCGTCGCTGCCGCCGCAGGATTCTGGCGAATGGTTTCTTCCTGTTTACCAATCATCTCGAACAGACCGTTCAACGCCTGCTCGGTCACGTAGCTTTCGATGTTGGCGCTCTTCGCATCCACCACACCCAGCGTCGCAGCTTGCCCGGCGAACGAGTTGTATTGCTGGGCCAGGCCGACCTGGTCGGTGGCTTGCTTGACGATTGGCAGGAACTTGACGCGGATCTGTTCGCGGCTGGTTTTGTTCAGGTATTGAGTGGCCGAGTCCTTGCCGCCGCTGAGAATGCCCTTGGCATCTTCCACGCTCATCTTCTTCACCGCGTCCACCAGGATCGGCTGGGCTTGGGTCACGGCGGTTTCAGCCGCTTTGTTCATGCTGGTTTCCAGCTGGTCGACCTGGTCGCCCATGCCGAACTGTTTCATTTTGCTGGCGACTTTGCCCAGTTTGCCCGGCAGCTCGATTTTCACGTCCGGGTTGTTGCTGAAGCCACCCGGCGTACCGAGTTGTTTCACGGCCAGTTGCGCGCCTTGGGTCAGGGCATCTTTGAGGCCACCGGTGGCGTCTTTTTGTGACAGGTCGTTGAGCGACAGCGCCAGGGCGCTGGCGGAGATCATCAAGCCTGCGCACAGGCCGGCGAAGCGAAGGGTAGGGCGGAGCATGGCAGCTTCCTTGTTCAAAATTGAGAGTTAGCGGACGGCGTCGACGCGGATTTTCAGTGGCTGCGGATCGCTGCCATCCAGCTGCACGGCGTGATGTTCGGTGGTGATGAACATCAGTTCGCCATTCACTTCGATCCGTGCGCTGACCGAATAACGATGGCCCGGTTTGACCTGCGTTGGATCGTAACTCAGATGAAACGGCAACGGCACCTGGCCTTTGACCGGGCCTTTCTGTTCGCCAAGGACCACGGCGGGCGCATCGGCCAGGGACACGTCCTGCAAGCTGACGCTTAAGGTGGCGCTCGGCGGCAGGGCGATGCGTTGCAGGTAGAACACTTCGCCATCGAGGGCGGTTTTAGCGGCGGGTTGCATCGACTGACAGGCGCCCAGCAGGGTGGTCATGGCCAATAAAGAGAGTTTTTTCATCGCAGATCTCCAATTAATGTGGGAATGAGCCTGCTCGCGAAAGCGGTGTGCCAGACAACTGAAATGTTGAATGTTAAACCGCATTCGCGAGCAGGCTCGCTCCCACAGGGATTTCATCAGGCCTCGGGCTGTGTGGCGACCTGATCCGCCGCATCTTCACTGCGATGCAACGCGACCTGACGGATCGACAAGCGAATTTCCGCTGGCAACACTCGCTTGGCCGCACCTTCGGCCAGTTCGCCGAGCAGTTCGTGATAGCTCAGCTTGCCGGCCTCGTCTCGCTTGAGCACGTCGAGGTCGAGCATGGTCTGGATGAAGTGGCGGAACAGGCTCTTGTCGAAGAACTCCGGGGCGTTGAGGCCATGGAGGATCGACAGGCGCTGGGCCATGACCGTGCACAGGTCTTCCAGCTCTTCGGCGCTGATGCTGTTCTGACCGCTGTTGAGCAGCAGCGAGACCGTCATGTAAAAGCGCTGCAAGGTCTGGGCGATGCTTTTCGACAGCAGGGTCAGCAGGACGAAATGCCGCGAGCTCGGCGCCGGCCGCAGGTAGACGTCGTTCTCGAAACGCAGCAGACCTTGCTCGACGAAGGCTTCGAGCCATTGATCGATCACCGCATCCAGTTCGTCCAGCGACCAGCGAATGAACAACTCCGATTGCAAGTACGGATAGAGCGCGCGGGTGTAGCGCAGGATCTGTTCGCGGCTCATGCGCGAGGCGCTCTGGAAGAAGCTCGCCAGCAACGCCGGCAAGGCGAAGATGTGCAAAACGTTGTTGCGGTAGTAGGTCATCAGGACGGCGTTCTGCTCGTCCAGATACAGAATCTTGCCCAGGGCATCGCTCTGCTCGGACAGCAGGTCCATGTCCTTCACATGCTCGATCAGCGCGCGGCCGTCACCTTCCGGCAACGTGGTGTGCGGCGAGTACGGGACCTTGCGCAACAGCGCCAAGTACAGATCGAGCACCCGTGCCATCGCACGATCGTCCAGGGCCAGTCGGCTGGTGGACAGCAACGCCAGGGCCACAAGGTTGACCGGGTTGATCGCCGCCGCTTCGTTCAGATGCTGCGCGACTTTCTCGCCGAGGCGGTTGGTGGTTTCGTTGAGCCAGGCCGGTTTGAACTGCGGACCGAGTTCCTGCTGGCGCCAGTCCGGTTGTTCGCTGTCGAGGAATTCCGCCAGTTTGATCGGTTCGCCGAAGTTCACCGCCACTTGGCCGAAACGCTGCTTGAGCGCGCCGATGACTTTGAAGATGTCGAAGATCGATTCTTTCTTCTTGCTCGCGCCACGCAGTTCGCCGAGGTAGGTCCGGCCTTCCAGCACACGCTCGTAGCCGATGTAGACCGGGATGAACACGATCGGCATGCGCGATGAACGCAAGAAGCTGCGCAGGGTGATCGCCAGCATCCCGGTTTTTGGTTGCAGCATGCGTCCGGTGCGCGAACGGCCGCCCTCGACGAAGTACTCCACCGGGAAGCCTTTGGTAAACAGAGTGTGCAGGTATTCGTTGAACACCGAGGTGTAGAGGGGGTTGCCCTTGAAGGTGCGGCGCATGAAGAACGCACCGCCACGCCGCAGCAGGCTGCCGATCACCGGCATGTTGAGGTTGATCCCGGCGGCGATGTGCGGTGGGGTCAGGCCGTTGCGGAACAGCAAGTAGGACAGCAGCAGGTAGTCGATGTGGCTGCGATGGCACGGCACATAGATCACTTCGTGACCTTGCGCGACCTTCTGCACGCCTTCGATGTGGTTGACCTTGATCCCGTCGTAGATCTTGTTCCAGAACCAGCTCAGCACCACTTCCAGAAAACGAATGGCGGTGTAGGTGTAGTCCGAGGCGATCTCGTTGCCATAGCGCAGGGCCTGGGCCTTGGCTTTCTCCGGGGAGATGTTTTCACGCTCGGCTTCGTCGAGGATCGCTTGCTTGACCAGTGGTTGATTCAGCAGGCCTTTGACCAGGTTGCGGCGGTGGGAAATGTCCGGGCCGATCACCGCCGCTTTCAGGTTGCGGAAGTGCACCCGCAGAATCCGCTGGGCCATGCGCACGGTGCGCTCGTGGCCCTTGTTGTGGTCGATCAGTTCGCGCAAATGGATCGGCGCGGAGAACTGCACCCGGGTTTTGCGCCCCAGCACAATAATGCTCAGCAACCGACGCAGACGCCCGGTGACCGCCCAGCTGTCGGCGAAGAGCAACTTCCACGGGCTCGATTCGCTGTCTGGCGACTGACCCCAGAACACGCTGACCGGAATGATCTGCGCGTCTTCGGCGGCGTTCTGGCTCAGGGCGCTGACCAGGCGAGTCAAGGTCGGCGGTGCGCCACGCTTATCCTGACGGCCGAGCCAATCGGGCTCTGGCGTCAGGTAAAAGAACGCCGCGGGTTCCTCCAGCGTACCTACCGATACTGGCAACACCGGGCGCGGCAGGCCCGCCTTGCTGCACTCGGTATCGACCACGGCCAGGTCGGTCAGCGAAGGGTTTTGCAGGACGTAGAACACCGGACGGCTGCGGTCGAGGTTGAGGGTGAACGACGACTGATTGATCGTCTCCGAGCGAACCCAGAGGTACAACAGTCGGCGCAGGGTGCCAAACACAAGACGGCGGAACGGGGAACGGGTCATACGGGATCTGCATGAGTGAATAAAACCGAGCGTTTGCTCGGGTGGCCGGTAGTGTGCCGTATTCGCCGAAAATCGGCAAAAAAGCGGCTAAGTAAAGTGAGTTGAGAGTTTTGGCGGCTGTCATATACTCGGCCGTTCAAAATAAAAACAAGGGGGTACTGACATGGCTACGCGCGAAACCGGCAATGTGAAGTGGTTCAACGACGCCAAGGGCTACGGCTTCATTCAGCGCGAGGACGGGGTGGACGTGTTCGTGCACTACCGCGCGATTCGCGGCGAAGGGCATCGCTCGTTGGCTGAAGGCCAGCAGGTTGAATACGGCGTGGTGACCGGCGAGAAAGGTTTGCAGGCTGAAGACGTAGTCGGCTTGTAAATCCGCTCTTCAGATCACCCAAAACCACTGTGGGAGCGAGCTTGCTCGCGATAGCTGACTGACATTCAACATTCATGTTGACTGAAAGGGCCTCATCGCGAGCAAGCTCGCTCCCACAGGTTTTGTGTACAGTTTTTAGACAGTTTTCCAGGTGATCTCTTCTTCACCATCCGCGCTGATGCGCATCCAGCGATCCGCTGTCTCTTCACCTTCTTCCTCGACCCAGCTACCTGGTGCGCAACGCACTTCGACGTTCAGCGCGGCAAACGCTGCGCGGGCGCAGGCGATGTCGTCTTCCCACGGGGTCTGGTCGCTGTCCAGGAACAGGCTGTTCCATTTGCCCACGGCTTTCGGCAGCCAGGTGACCGACACGTTGCCGGCCTTGCACTTATAGGTCTGGCCTTTCTGAACCCAGTCGGTGCATGGGCCCAAAGCAGTGCCGAGCCAGGCCGCGACGGCCTTGTAGTCGACGTCGGCGTCTTTCAGGTAAATCTCGATATCGGGTTGGCGCATGGATGTCCTCACTGCGGGTCTGAAAAATCCATTCGCGGATTTAGCCGGCCTCAAGCCGTTGCTCAAGACCAAAAATTTATAGTTTATTGAAGTACGAAATAATCGTAGCGCATTGAAACAGTGACCTCGAACGGCTCGACCTGTTCGATGACTGCCGCGCGGCGTTCAGCACTGGCGCGCCAGCCGTGAGGGGTCATGGCCAACAGGTTCGCACGGTCCTGACCCTTGTCCAGCGTCAGTTTGAACTCCAGGGTTTCACTGTGCTGCAGCGCCATGCCTTCCGGCACCAAAGCCAGATGCTTGTCATCGGTGTATTCACGCACTTCGTCGTAAAGCCGCTCACGCAATTCCATCAGATGGCCGCTGGTCGGCCCGACTTTCATCAAACCACCGCCGGGGCTGAGCAGGCGCTTGGCTTCCTCCCAGTCCAGCGGGCTGAAGACGCTGGCGAGAAACTGGCAGCTGCCGGAGGCCAACGGCACCCGCGCCATGCTGGCGATCAACCAGGTCAACTGCGGGTTACGTTTGCAGGCGCGTTTGACGGCTTCCCGGGAAATATCCAACGCGTAACCATCGGCGTTGGGCAAGGCCTCGGCGATTTGCGCGGTGTAGTAACCCTCGCCACAACCGATGTCCAGCCAGCGCTGGGGCGCGTATTGCGCCGCCAGTTCGGCCAGACGCTTGGCCACCGGCGCGTAATGGCCGGCGTTCAAGAAGTCGCGCCGGGCTTCGACCATCGCCAGGTTATCCCCAGGCTCGCGGCTGTTCTTGTGCTGCACCGGCAACAGGTTCAGGTAACCCTGACGCGCACGGTCGAAACGATGCCCGGCGGGGCAGGCCACGCCGTTGTCCACCGCGTTCAGCGGTTCACTGCAGATCGGGCAGGCGAGCATCAGGCGAGCAACTTGATCAGGGTCTGATAGTAAATTTCGGTCAGCACGTCGAGGTCGGCAGCCAGCACACGCTCGTTGACCTGGTGGATCGTCGCGTTGACCGGGCCCAGTTCAACCACCTGCGTACCCATGGTCGCAATGAAGCGCCCGTCCGAGGTGCCACCGCTGGTGGAGGCTTTGGTCTCGCGACCGGTCACGTCCTTGATGCTCGACGCGACGGCATCCAGCAACGCACCCGGCTCGGTGAGAAACGGCAGACCGGACAGCGCCCAGTCGATGTGCCAGTCCAGGCCATGCTTGTCGAGGATGTCAGCGACGCGCTTTTGCAGGCCTTCGACGGTGGACTCAGTGGAAAAGCGGAAGTTGAACACCGCCACCAGATCACCCGGGATCACGTTGGTCGCGCCAGTGCCGGAGTTCACGTTGGAGATCTGGAAGCTGGTCGGCGGGAAGAAATCGTTGCCGTGGTCCCAATGCTCGGCGGCCAGTTCGGCCAGCGCCGGGGCGGCGAGGTGGATCGGGTTTTTCGCCAGGTGCGGATAGGCCACATGGCCCTGTACACCGCGCACGGTCAGCTTGGCGCCGAGGGAACCGCGACGGCCGTTCTTGACCACATCGCCCACCAGAGTGGTGCTCGACGGTTCGCCGACGATGCACCAGTCCAGACGCTCCTTACGGGCGACAAGGCGTTCGATCACCGCTTTGGTGCCGTGGTGCGCCGGGCCTTCTTCGTCGCTGGTGATCAGGAAAGCGACCTTGCCCTTGTGATCCGGATAGTCGGTGACAAAACGCTCGGCCGCCACGGTCATGGAAGCGAGGCTGCCTTTCATATCCGCCGCGCCCCGGCCGCAGAGCATGCCGTGTTCGTCGATAACTGCGTTGAACGGGTCGATTTGCCAGGCGGTCACCGGGCCGGTCGGCACCACGTCGGTGTGACCGGCAAAGCACAGCACCGGGCCGTCGTGTTTACCGTGGGTCGCCCAGAAGTTATCCACATCTTCGATGCGCATCGGTTCCAGCGCGAAACCGGCATCGCCCAGGCGCTGCATCATCTGCTTCTGGCAATCGGCGTCGACCGGCGTCACGGACGGACGGCGGATCAGGTCGATGGCGAGTTGAAGGGTCGGCGAAAGGTCGGCGTGGGCCGTCATGGGGAACTCCGGAAGCTTAAAGTTGGGCATGGGCTAATGTGGGAGCGAGCCTGCTCGCGAATGCGGTGTGTCAGTCAACATAAACGTTGATTGTTACACCGCATTCGCGAGCAGGCTCGCTCCCACAAGGTTGGGTTTGATCGGCAAACCGTATTCTGCCAAGCCCTGCAAAATGGCGGTTATCTTAAAGCAAAACGGCGGCCATTGGCCGCCGTTTAGTGCATCTGGAACGATTTAGACCGCCGGAGCCGTCTCGCCCTCGACCACCGGTTTCGGCAGCGAAGACAAGAACGCCATGATCAGCGCCGCCAGGTACGGCAATGATTGCACGAGCAACATCGTCACCCAGAAGCGCATGTCGTTGCTCGGCAGGCCGTTCACCAGGAAAATCCCCAGCGCCGCGCTCCACAACAGCAACATGATGAACATTTCTTCGCGAGCTTCCGAAATCGCCACCCAGAAGCCGTGGTTATCGGCGTTTTTCGGGGTGCGGAAGAACGGAATGCTACTGGTGAAGAAACCGTACAGCACCGCTTTGGCGATGGTGTGCGACAACGCCAACCCTGCCAGTGCCGCGCAGAACGCATCCTTCAGGTTGACCCCCACCGCACGGCGGTAGAGGAAGATGATCTTGCCAACCTTGAACACGAACAGCGCCAATGGCGGGATCGCGAAAATCAACAACGGTGGATCGACCCGCTGCGGCACGATGATCATCGCCGCCGACCACAACAGGGCGCCGACGGTGAAGAAGATGTTCATGCCATCCGCCACCCACGGCAACCAGCCCGCGAGGAAGTGGTAACGCTGGCCACGGGTCAGCTCGGTGTCCTTGCCGCGCAGCAAACTGGCGGTGTGACGCTTGATGATCTGAATCGCGCCATAGGCCCAGCGGAAACGCTGTTTCTTGAAGTCGATAAAGGTATCGGGCATCAGGCCTTTGCCGTAGCTGGTGTGGTAATACGCCGCTGACAAGCCTTTCTCGAACACGCGCAAACCCAACTCGGCGTCTTCACAGATGCACCAGTCAGCCCAGCCCAGTTCCTCGAGCACCGAGCGCCGGGTCATGGTCATGGTGCCGTGCTGAATGATCGCGTCACGGTCGTTACGGGTGACCATGCCGATGTGGAAGAAACCTTTGTATTCGGCGTAGCAGAGCTTCTTGAAGGTGCTTTCGTTCTGGTCGCGGTAATCCTGTGGCGACTGCACCACGGCGATTTTCGGGTCTGCGAAGTGCGGCACCATGTGCTTGAGCCAGTTCGGGTCGACGCAGTAGTCCGAGTCGATCACCGCAATCACTTCGGCATCCTTGGCGGTGTGCGGAATCAGGTAATTCAGCGCGCCACCCTTGAAGCCGGCCAATGGCGCGACGTGGAAGAACTTGAAGCGCGGGCCGAGGGTTTCGCAATAATCGCGCACCGGCTCCCAGACCGCCGGGTCCTTGGTGTTGTTGTCGATGATCAGGACTTCGAAGTCCGGATAGTCGAGGTTGGCCAGGGCGTTGAGGGTCTGTTTGACCATCTCCGGTGGCTCGTTGTAGCAAGGCACGTGAATCGAGACTTTCGGTCGGTAGTCCGAATCGCCGACCACCGGCAGGAATTCACGCCGGCGTTTGTGGGTCCAGACCGCTTCGGCCAGTTCATGCGCCTCGGTCAGCAAAACAATAAAGACCCCAAGTGCGCCGAGCGCGAGCAGGAATCCTACTGTCAGGCTGAACCAGGTGCTGTATTGCTGGCTGTAGTCGTAACCGATCCACACCAACACCGAACCGCACAGGAACGCGATAAAGGTCAGGAAGGTGCGGCCACGTTGGCGCAGGGCCGAGCCGTCGATCATCAGCAAGGTCAGGGACAGCAACGCCAGCACCGCCGAGCCGATTGCCAGCACGCGCCATTGCGGGATCGCGACCACCGGGCCTTCGAAGTTGAATTTCTGCTGGCGCGCGGCGTTGAACACGCCCCAATACGCGCCCACCGAACCTTCGTCAGTGGCCTTCCACGGCTGGTCGAAGGCTTCGATCACGAAGTAGTTGAAGCCCTGGCGATTGAGCTTGTTGACCAAGGTCCGCAGATAAATCGCCTGGTCTGCCGGCGACGCGTCGGCACCACCGCGCATACGGCCGTTGCTCGGCCAGCCGACTTCCGACAGCAGCAGCGGTTTTTTCGGGAACATCTTTTTCAGGTCACGGGCGCGGTCGAGTACGAACTGCCCGGACTGCTCCATCGGAACATGTTCCCAGTACGGCAGGACGTGGGCGGCGATCAGGTCGACGTGCTTGGCCAGGCTCGGGTTTTCTTCCCAGACGTGCCATTGCTCGGAGGTCGTCACCGGTACTTTCACTGCCGCGCGGACGCGATCAAGGATCACGCTCAGTTCGGCGGCGGTAATTTCCTTACGGAAGATCGCCTCGTTACCGACCACGACGCGAACCACGCTGCGGGAGGTATTGGCCAGGTCAATGGCGCGCAGGATTTCACGCTCGTTGCGCGCCAGATCCGGGCTGATCCAGATACCCAGCGTCACGCGCAAACCGAATTCTTCGGCGAGCTTGGGGATATCACCCAGGCTGCCATCGACCGAGTAAGTACGGATGTTGTCCGTCAGCTTGCTCATGATCTCCAGATCGCGACGCATTTCATCGTCGGTCGGATATTGCTCTTTTTGCGGGTACTGCCCTTGCTGGAACGGCGAGTACGAAAAGCCGGAGATCTGTTCAGGCCAGTTGGGGGCGGTGACCGGGCGATTGATCAGCGCCCAGAAGCCGGTAAACAAGGCTGCGATGGCGAGCACCACGACCAGGTTGAGTCCAAATTTACGCGATGACATAGCTTTTTCGGGTTCCGGAGGCTGTGGAACGAAGGAACGGTCGGCGGCCGATTGCCAAGAGGCTGGGGGCGCGCATCCTACACCGGGCGTTCACTGACCGTACAGCGGACAGGGAAATGCCGGACGTTGGGCAATCCAACTCGGTTTAAGTTCTTTCGTTGGACCTTGTAGGTTAAATCTTGGTTCTGTGTAGCCTGATTACAGCGGTCAAGACGCCCGTTCATAGCCCAAAGATGCTCTTGGCCGCTGACGGCCCTATAATGCGCGCCGGTTTTTGGGGTAATGGTCATGAGTACAGAAGATCCGCGGTTTGCAGGCATCGCCCGTTTGTATGGCATCGACGGCCTGGAGCGTTTGCGCGCGGCCCACGTGGCGATCGTCGGCGTGGGTGGCGTCGGTTCCTGGGCGGCGGAAGCCGTCGCCCGTTGTGGCGTGGGCGAGATTTCGCTGTTCGACCTGGATGACGTCTGCGTCAGCAACGCCAACCGTCAGTTGCACGCGCTGGACAGCACCGTCGGCAAACCCAAGGTTGACGTGATGGCCGAGCGCCTTCGCGGGATCAACCCGGACTGCACCGTGCACGCGGTGGCGGACTTCGTCACCCGCGAGACCATGGCCGAATACATCACGCCGAATATCGACTGCGTCATTGATTGCATCGACAGCGTGAATGCCAAGGCGGCGCTGATTGCCTGGTGCAAGCGCCGCAAGATTCAGATCATCACCACCGGCGGTGCGGGCGGTCAGATTGATCCGACGTTGATTCAGGTGTGCGATTTGAACCGGACCTTCAATGATCCGTTGGCTTCGAAAGTGCGCTCAACCTTGCGCCGGGATTACAACTTCTCCCGTACCGTGACCCGCCATTACAGCGTGCCGTGCGTGTTTTCCACCGAACAACTGCGCTACCCGAAACCGGATGGCAGCATTTGCTTGCAGAAGAGTTTTGTCGGTGATGGCGTGAAGCTCGACTGCGCCGGAGGGTTTGGTGCGGTGATGATGGTGACGGCGACTTTTGGGATGGTCGCGGCGACCAAGGCTGTGGATAAGATTGTGGCGGGTGTAAGACGCCCGGCCGATCGAATTAAACCTCAAGTTTAAGGTCGCTACGGATGGCCCCTTCGCGAGCAAGCCCGCTCCCACAGGGGAACGCATTTCAAATGTGGGAGCGGGCTTGCTCGCGAAGGCGATTAACCAGCCAACTCATTCATCCGCTGAAGCACGGCATTCAAGCCATTGCTGCGCGATGGCGACAATTGCCGCGCCAAGCCCAACTGATTAAACCACTCCGGCAAATCCACCTGCTGCAACTCTACAGCCGACAACCCGTTAACCCGCGCCAGCAGCAACGCCACCAGCCCGCGAATCAACCGCGCATCGCTGCTCGCGGCAAACTGCCAGTGACCGTCGTCCAGCGCGCCCACCAGCCACACCTGACTTTCGCAACCATGCACGCGGTTGGCATCGACCTTATCCACATCGCTCAACGCCGGCAGGCGGTCGCCCCACTGCATCAACAGCCGCGCCCGTTGTTCCCAACCGGCAGCCTTCTGAAAAACCTCCAGCGCCGCAACCGCATCGGCAGGCAAGTTCATCGCAACAACTCCAGCGCCTGATCCAGCGCTTCAAAGAACCGCTCCAGGTCTTCGGAATCGTTGTACAGCGCCAATGACACCCGAATCGCCCCGGCCAGCTCAAAATGCTTGAGCAACGGCATGGCGCAGTGATGACCGGCGCGCACCGCGATCCCCTGTTCGGTCAGCAAATGCGCCAAATCAGAGTTATGCACACCCTCGACGACAAAACTGGCCAGCGCCAGTTGCGGCTTGCCCAGCAACCGAATGCCATTGCGTGCTTCAAGGCCTTTGAGCAAATAGTCATGCAGCGCTGCTTCATGGGCGCAAACCGCGTCCTGATCAAGCCCCGCAAGATAATCCAGCGTCGCCCCCAAACCAATCACGCCGGCAATCGGCGGCGTACCCGCTTCAAAACCCAGTGGCGCCGGGCGGAACCGTGCGCTGTGGTAATCCGCATCCAGCACCATTTCGCCGCCGAATTGCCAGTGGCGCAGTTGCTCAAGCGCTTCATTGCGACCGAACAGCACGCCCAGCCCATCGGGGCCGTAAAGCTTGTGGCTGGAAAACACATAGAAGTCGCAGCCCAGCGCTTGCACGTCGTGCCGGCCGTGAACCACGCCTTGGGCGCCATCGACCACGGTCAGCGCGTTATGCGCCTTGGCCATCGTCAGGAGGGCGGGCAACGGCTGCCAGGCGCCGAGCACGTTGGACAGCTGACTGACCGCCAGCAAACGGGTTCGCGGACCGATCAACTGCGCGGCGGCATCAAGGTCGATCAAACCGTCGGCGTCCAGTGGCAGGATCACCAGCTTCAGGTCGCGACGGTGGGCCAGTTGCTGCCACGGCAACAGATTGGCGTGATGCTCCAGGGCGCTGATGACAACTTCATCGCCCGGATTGAAAAGATGTTCCAGGCCATAAGCCAGGAGGTTCAGCGCAGAGGTTGCGCCATGGGTAAAGATGATCTGCCCGCAATCGCCGGCATTGAGCCAATGGGCGACTTTGCTGCGGCTGGCCTCGAACGCTTGGGTGGCGTGGGCGCCGGGCAGGTGTTGCGCCCGATGCACGTTGGCCGCGCCGTTGGCGTAGTAATGCGCCAGGGCATCCAGGAGGGCTTGAGGTTTTTGCGTGGTGGCGGCGTTGTCCAGATAGGTCTGGTCTTGCCGTTGCAATGCGGCGATGGCCGGAAAATCGGCGCGCCAGGGAGAGGGAATCATCATGCTATTGGGCCCTGGTGACATGGGCGGGTGTACGCCTGACCTGTAGGAACGAGCGATGCGGCGTTCCTACAGGTGATCGTTTGACGCTCTGCTTAGTTGTGAGCGTGCAGCGCTTCGTTCAGTTCGATCGCCGATTTGTGGGTTTTGCATTCCACGGCACCGGTTTCCGAATTGCGACGGAACAACAGGTCAGGTTGACCGGCCAGTTCACGCGCCTTCACGACTTTGACCAGTTTGTTGTTTTCGTCCAGCAGCGCCACTTTGGTACCAGCGGTCACGTACAGGCCCGACTCAACGGTGTTGCGATCGCCCAATGGAATGCCGATACCGGCGTTCGCGCCGATCAGGCAGCCTTCGCCGACCTTGATCACGATGTTGCCGCCGCCCGACAGGGTGCCCATGGTCGAGCAACCGCCGCCCAGGTCCGAACCCTTGCCGACGAATACGCCAGCGGAAACGCGGCCTTCGATCATGCCCGGGCCTTCGGTGCCGGCGTTGAAGTTAACAAAACCTTCGTGCATCACGGTGGTGCCTTCGCCCACGTAGGCGCCCAGACGAATACGTGCCGCGTCAGCGATACGCACGCCGGCCGGAACCACGTAGTCGGTCATTTTCGGGAACTTGTCCACCGAGAACACTTCCAGCAGCTCGCCGCGCAGACGGGCTTCCAGTTGATGCTCGGCCAGTTCGGCCAGGTCGATTGCGCCCTGGCTGGTCCATGCCACGTTCGGCAGCAGAGGGAACACGCCCGCCAGGTTCAGGCCATGCGGCTTGACCAGACGATGGGACAGCAGGTGCAGCTTGAGGTAGGCCTCAGGGGTGGAGGTCAACTGAGCGTCTTCGGCCAGAATGGTCGCGACCAGCGGCTTGTGGCTCTCGGCCAGACGGGTCAGCAAGGCAGCCTGGGCAGCGTCGACGCTTTTCAGGGCTTCAGCCAGTTGCGACGCCTGAGCGGTGGTGAAGGCGATGGCCTGATTACCTTCGGTGTAGCCCAGAACAGGCGCGATGGCAGCGACCAGTTCGGCCGAAGGGTTGAGCAGTGGCTGCGCGTAAAACACTTCCAGCCATGCGCCTTGACGGTTTTGAGTGCCGACACCAAAGGCCAGGCTGAACAGGGTAGTAGACATGTTGATACCTCTAACAAAATGGAACGGGCTGCTTACTTGAGCGCTGCCGCGTAGATATCTGGCTTGAAGCCAATCAGGGTTCGGTCACCGAGATCAAGCACCGGGCGCTTGATCATCGAGGGTTGTGCGAGCATCAGTTCGATGGCTTTCGGCTGGTCGAGATCGGCTTTGCGTTCGTCGTCGAGCTTGCGAAAGGTCGTGCCTGCACGGTTCAACACCACTTGCCAGCCGTGCTCATCGCACCATTGGGTCAGGTGTTCACGGTCGATTCCGACCGTCTTGTAATCATGAAAGTCATAGCTGACAGCGTGTTCATCGAGCCAGGTGCGCGCCTTTTTCATGGTGTCGCAGGCTTTGATGCCGAAAAGGTGCAACGTTTTGCTTGAAACGGTCAAGGAATTGCCCCCTTTGCAGGTGCTGGAAATAAAAGGTGACGGATTATGCCATGACCGGACGGTTTCGCGTCGGTCGTGGTGATACGCCACTGCAAAACCTGTGGGAGCGCGGTGTTTGCGGTGTGCGACATTGGTGCAACGGCCACCCCGCAGTCTAAGCGGCTAATATGGCACTTTAATGCTGTCGATTGCCTGGGAGCCGTTGCTGATTGGCTGCAGCGGAACACGCAAGCGCTGCGGGCGCAGCGTTTTGGAGTTTTAGCAGTTTGAGCTGTCACCACCAGATCGGTGATGACGTGCTGTGCGAAGTATTGGGGGAACTTGATTTAAGCGAAGCGAACCATGGGCAAGTCAAATAAACTCACCTTTAATGGAAGGTTATTCGTTTTCTGCCGGGTAGGGATAAGCCTTCGCCATGAAGGCCTTGTCTTTTTCGCTGAGATCAAAATTGAGAAAAATCTGGAAGTCGCCTTCGGTCCAGGATTGGCGGATGACGTAGTGCATGATCGACTCTCGGTCGTACTCTGAATAAACGCTTGCGTCGGGGTCTGCGCGATCCAGATACCATTGGTGCAGTCTTTCTCGCATCACTCTGGCTTGGTAGTCGTCTTCTTCAGGGTTATCTGTTATTCCATGTTGTGCATAAATGGCTGACGTGTTCCAGGGGATGTTTGCTGTCGGGTTGGTTTGCTCATGTTCTGCCCCCAGCATATGGCCGAATTCATGCATTACATTGGCTGCAAAATAATCTGCGTGGTTGGATGAGTGTGGCCAGAGCTTCATTGTTGGTTCATCAGTAGATAACAGTGCATCTGTGCCGATGTTGGATGAGAACGTTCCTTCCTCGCTAAGTATGCGGACGTCGCCTTCTTTACCCTCGACGAATTCGAATTTTAAATTGATGTGCGGCAGCCAATTGTTGGCTGCTGAGATGGTCGCGGCCTTGAATTCTTGGGTGCCATTGAGAAAGGCGATGCGAAGAGTGCGCCCGGGAGTCCAGAATTTGGAAGGATTTTTCTTGGCCCACATTACTCTGCAACTCCTGGGAAAACCTGAGTGGGGGTGTGCGCTGTAATTGCAAAGTTGCAGGGGGGTTCGAAGTCTTCGGGCGTCGTTATAGAAAAACTTACTGTGAAATGCATGATCTAACTTCCTTGTTTTATTAGTGGGGGGCAGGTTTTTCTGCGGAAGTAGAATTTAGGTTTGGTAACAGGTTTAGTAAAGTGGAGAGCTTGCGGGGTGTGTTACTTGATGTTGTTAGAGTCGCCAGATATTGCGCTCGAAAAATAATATGGCTTTGTATGAACTTTGGTGTCTTATAATGGAATAGGGTTGGTTGTATTGAAGTAGGGCCTGATAATGCAAGTTGCCGTGCCAGATTGACTGGCACGGCTTCATGTATTACTGCTTGCGGGTAATGAACGCGCGAATACGTTCGGCGGCTTCCACGCATTCCGCCAGTGGCGCGACCAGCGCCATCCGTACCCGACCGGCACCCGGGTTGACGCCATCCACCTCTCGGGACAGGTAAGAACCTGGGACCACAGTCACATGCTCCTCGACAAACAGATCGCGGCAGAACGCCTCGTCATCGCCTTCAACATTCGGCCACAGGTAGAAACCACCGTCCGGGCGCTGCACATCCATCACCGGGCTGAGGATTTCCAGTACCGCATCGTATTTCTCGCGATACAGCGCACGGTTGGCGCGCACGTGCACTTCGTCATTCCACGCGGCAACGCTGGCCAGTTGGGTCTGAACCGGCATCGCGCAGCCGTGGTAGGTGCGGTACAGCAGGAAGCCTTTGAGAATGTCCGCATCACCGGCCACGAAGCCTGAGCGCAGGCCCGGCAGGTTGGAACGCTTGGACAGGCTGTGGAACACCACGCAACGCTTGAAGTCTTTGCGGCCCAGTTCCACGCAGGCGCTGAGCAAGCCGGCCGGCGGGGTTTGTTCGTCGAAGTACAGTTCGCTGTAGCACTCGTCGGCGGCGATCACGAAGTCGTATTCGTCGGCCAGGGCAATCAGCTTCTTCAGGGTTTCAACCGGGATCAATGCGCCGGTCGGATTGCCTGGGGAGCACAGGAACAGGATCTGGCAGCGTTTCCAGATGTCTGGCGAAACAGCATCGAAATCCGGGTTGAAACCGTTTTCGTCCAGGCACGGCAGGTAATGCGGCTTGGCCCCGGCGAGGAACGCGGCGCCTTCGTAGATTTGATAGAACGGGTTCGGGCTGACCACCAGTGCGTCGTCGCCACGGTTGACCACGGTCTGGGTGAAGGCGAACAGCGCTTCACGAGTGCCGTTGACCGGCAGCACATTGCACGCCGGGTCGAGCCAGCCGTGCGGGACGTTGAAACGACGTTCGCACCACGCGGCGATGGCTTCACGCAGAGCCGGGATGCCGAGGGTAGTCGGGTACACGGCCATCTTATCCAGATTGCTTGCCAGGGCTTCGGCGACAAAGCTTGGCGAACGGTGTTTCGGCTCGCCAATGGACAGCGCAATGGCACGCTTGTCCGGGTTTGGCGTGACGCTGCCGAGCAGGGCGCGGAGCTTCTCGAACGGGTAGGGCTGCAATTGGGTCAGAGCGTTGTTCATCGGTACGGGGTCTCGTTCAAAGCGGCTGAATCCTGGCGCGCGGCTAGATGCTGATGTGCGACAGTTTGATATCGGGTTCGTTTCTGACGGTCAGCTGTTCGACGATTGCATCCTGCAAGCGGCTGCACAGCAATGGGTCCGACAACGGCTGGTTGTTCGCGTCGGTGATGAAGAACACGTCTTCCACGCGCTCGCCCAGGGTGGCGATCTTGGCGTTTTGCAGTGACAGGTCGAACTCTAGAAAGATTGTGCCGATCCGCGCCAGCAGACCGGGGCGATCCGGGGCGCTGAGCTCCAGCACCGTTACCGGGCGTTGGGCGTCGTTGTGGATCGTCACCTGTGGCGCAAACGCGAAATGCTTGAGCTGGCGCGGCACCCGACGCTGAATGATGGTCGGGTAGTCGTCCGGGTTGCGCAGGGCTTCGGTCAGGCCTTCGCGAATCTGTTTGACCCGCGCCGGGTTGTCGCCGATCGAGTCGCCGTCGGTGTCGAGCACGATGTAGGTGTCGAGGGTGAACTGGCTGCTGGAGGTGATAACCCGGGCGTCGTGAATGTTCAGGTTGAGCTGGTCCATCGCCGCCACGGTCACGGCGAAGAAGTCGTGCTGGTCCGGCGCATAGATGAAGATCTGCGTGCCGCCTTCGAACTCGCGCTGGGTGGTTTCCTTGATCAGCACCAGCGGCCCGCCGTCGGCCGGCTGCTGGAGGATCGCGTCACTGTGCCAGGCCACGTCGCCGGCGGTGTGGCGCAGGAAGTAGTCATCGCCCAATTGTGCCCACAGTTGCTCGACGTCGTCCGGATCGGTGCCTCCGCGCACCAGGATGTCCAAAGCGGCGCTCTGGGTCTGGCGGATTTGCTCTTCGCGGTCCACCGGGTTTTCCAGGCCGCGGCGCAAGGCTCGCTTGGTCTCGGTGTAGAGCTGGCGCAACAGACTGGCGCGCCAGGAATTCCACAGCGTCGGGTTGGTGGCGTTGATGTCGGCGACGGTCAGCACGTACAGATAATCAAGATGGGTTTCATCGCCGACGATCTGCGCGAAATCGTGGATCACCTGCGGGTCGGACAAGTCCTTGCGCTGGGCGGTGGTCGACATCAGCAAATGGTTTTGCACCAGCCAGACGATCAGGCGGCTGTCCCACACCGGCAACTGGTGGCGCTGGCAAAAGGCTTCGGCATCCACCGCGCCAATTTCCGAGTGGTCGCCATGCCGGCCCTTGCCGATGTCGTGGTACAGGCCGGCCAGGTAGATCAGCTCGGGTTTGGGCAATTTGCCCATGAGCTTGCTGGCCAGCGGGAATTTTTCCGACACCTGGGTGTACTGCAACTTACGCAGATGTTTGATCAGGTTCAGGGTGTGAGCGTCGACCGTATAGATGTGAAACAGGTCGTGCTGCATCTGTCCGACGATGAAGCCGAACTCCGGCAAGTAGCGCCCGAGGATGCCGTAACGATTCATCCTTCGCAGGTTGCGGTGGATGCCGATCTTGCACTTGAACAGCTCGATAAACAGGCTGGTATTGCGGATGTCGTTGCGGAAGTCATCGTCGATCAGGTGACGATTTTCCCGCAGCAGACGAATGGTGTCGGCGCGCACGCCTTTGATTTCCGGCTGCTGGGCCATCAGTACGAAGATTTCCAGCATGGCGAACGGTGTACGACGGAATACATTGTCGTTGCGGGCCTCGATGTAACCGTCGTGCAGCTGGAATCGCGAGTTGATCGGCTGCGGCGGCGCTTCGTCTTCCGGCGCGAGGATGACTTCCTCGAAGTGCTGGATGATCAGGTCGCTGAGCTGGGCAATGCTCATGACCACCCGGTAATACTGTTGCATGAAGTTTTCGATGGCTTGCTTGGCGTCATCGCCTTTGAAACCCAGCAGCCCGGCGATGGTGCGCTGGTGATCAAACAGCAAGCGGTCTTCGGAACGGCCGGCGAGCATGTGCAGGGCGTAACGAACCTTCCACAGGAATTCCTGTGAGGAGGCCAGCAGGGCGTTTTCGCTCTCGACCAGGAAACCTTCGCCGGCCAGGGCCCGCAGGTTCAGGGTGCCGTATTCACGACGGGCCACCCAGAGAATCGTCTGAATATCCCGTAGGCCGCCGGGCGAGCCTTTGACGTTGGGTTCCAGGTTGTATTCGGTGTCGTTGTATTTGTGGTGACGGGCCTTCTGCTCGGCGCGTTTGGCCAGGAAGAAGTCCTTGCTCGGCCACATGTGCGCGGTGCTGGTGACGTCCAGCATGCGCTGGCGCAAGCGCTCGGGGCCGCAGATGGTACGGCTTTCCATCAGGTTGGTGACGACCGTCAGGTCGGCGCGGGCCTCCTGGACGCACTCGTCCACGGAGCGAACGCTCTGACCGACTTCAAGGCCGATGTCCCACAACAGCGTCAGAAAACGCTCGATGGAATCTCGGAAAACTTCATGATCGGCGCTGTCCAGCAGGATCAGCAAATCGATGTCGGAATAAGGGTGCAACTCGCCGCGACCGTAGCCGCCGACCGCGACCAGCGCGATGTCGGCGTCTTCGCTCCAATTGAACTGCTCCCAGGCCTTTTGCAGGATGTTATCGACGAACCAGGCGCGATCCTCGATCAGCCGGCGAATGTCGCGGCCGCTGCGAAAGCGCTCGTCGAGCACCTCGCGGGCCTGGCGAATCGCCTTCTTGAAGGCCGCGATCGGGCTTGCCTTCAGGGCCAGTTCAGCCTGGAACTGGCCACGGTCGAAGAGTTCGGGATCCACCTGCGGCATCGATTGGCTTTCCTGTCTATAAGGCTGAGGAGATGCGCGCCCGGATCAGGCCGAAACGCGCGGGATGGTGTCGTCGGCGCGCAGGGTGAAGATCTCGTAACCCGTTTCGGTTACCAGCAGGGTGTGTTCCCACTGTGCCGACAGCTTGCGGTCCTTGGTGATCGCGGTCCAGCCGTCGCCCAATACCTTGGTGTCGGCTTTGCCCTGGTTGATCATCGGCTCGATGGTGAAGGTCATGCCGGCTTTCAGTTCCATGCCGGTGCCGGCGCGGCCGTAGTGCAGGATCTGCGGCTCTTCATGGAACACCTTGCCGATGCCGTGACCGCAGAACTCGCGAACCACGGAAAAGCCGTTCTTTTCAGCGTGCTTCTGGATGACTTCGCCGATGTCGCCCAGGCGGCAGCCGGGTTTGACGATTTCGATGGCCTTGTACATGCATTCCTGAGTCACTTGCGACAGGCGCTCGGCCCAGACCGGCACAGTGCCGACGTGGAACATGCGGCTGGTGTCGCCGTGGTAGCCGTCCTTGATGACGGTGACGTCGATGTTCAACGTATCGCCATCCTTCAAGGCCTTCTCGTTCGGAATGCCGTGGCAGACCACGTGATTGATCGAGGTGCAGATCGACTTCGGGAAGCCCTTGTAGTTGAGCGGGGCAGGGATGGCTTTCTGCTCGTTGACGATGTAGTCGTGGCAGATGCGGTCCAGTTCTTCAGTGGTAATGCCCGGCTTGACATGTTCGGCAATCATTTCCAGCACATCGGCGGCCAGTTTGCCGGCGATGCGCATTTTTGCGATGTCCTCTGGGGTTTTGAGGGTGACGGTCATACAGGCTCTCTCTGCGCTCGATGGCGCCTTCTAAAACGGGATGGGCGTTGCGCGATCGATCTTCGCGGCCCTGAAAAACGCGATTCTAACAGACGAGCAGCGCAAATCTGAGCCTCTGTGCATCGCTTCTCCTTATAGAATGGCGCATTCTTGGAGGATTCCAAGGGGCGGAACCAAGGCGCGGACCAGGATTTAACAATCCGGGTTCCGTTTTTTTCAGCCTTGTGATATAAAATGCGCCGCTTTCCGGGGATCCCCTGAAAAGCCTAAATCCACACACGTGTCGACACGATGACCTGGGTGCCTTCAGCTGATGCTGCTGGTTGGTCATTGGGATACGTGGAGGCCAAACCCGACTTATTAAGGAACTATCATGTCCCAAGTCAACATGCGCGATATGCTGAAGGCCGGTGTGCACTTCGGTCACCAGACCCGTTACTGGAACCCGAAAATGGGTAAGTACATTTTCGGCGCGCGTAACAAGATCCACATCATCAACCTTGAAAAAACCCTGCCAATGTTCAACGAAGCTCTGACTTTCGTAGAGCGTCTGGCCCAGGGCAAAAACAAGATTCTGTTCGTCGGCACCAAGCGTTCCGCTGGCAAGATCGTTGCTGAAGAAGCAGCACGTTGCGGTTCGCCGTACGTCGATCACCGCTGGTTGGGCGGCATGCTGACCAACTTCAAAACCATCCGTGCTTCCATCAAGCGTCTGCGTGACCTTGAAGTGCAAGCCGAAGACGGTACTTTCGCCAAGCTGACCAAGAAAGAAGCGCTGATGCGCACTCGCGATCTTGAGAAGCTCGATCGTTCCCTGGGTGGTATCAAGGACATGGGCGGTCTGCCAGACGCTCTGTTCGTTATCGACGTTGATCACGAGCGCATCGCGATCACCGAAGCCAACAAGCTGGGCATCCCGGTTATCGGCGTAGTCGATACCAACAGCAGCCCGGAAGGCGTTGACTACATCATCCCAGGCAACGATGACGCAATCCGCGCTATCCAGCTGTACATGGGTTCGATGGCTGACGCTGTAATCCGCGGTCGCAACCACGTTGCTGGCGGCACCGAGCAGTTCGTTGAAGAAGCTCCGGTAGCAGCAGCTGAGTAATTGACGCCTTGGCGTTGACTCAGTAAGCAAAAAGGGGGCTTGGCCCCCTTTTTGCCACCTCGAAAACCGTTTGTCGGCAGCGCAGTTACAGCCTCTGTAGCCTGCAGCAGCCAGCAAGGGTGGTTCGGGAAGAATTGATCGCCCGTTCGATCGGGTGGAATGGTTGAAAACCTATCCAAGAGGAATTTTGAAATGGCAGAGATTACTGCAGCGTTGGTCAAAGAACTGCGCGAGCGTACTGGCGAAGGCATGATGGACTGCAAAAAGGCCTTGACCAAGGCTGGCGGCGACATCGAAAAAGCCATTGATGACATGCGTGCTTCGGGCGCCATCAAGGCTGCCAAGAAAGCTGGCAACGTTGCCGCTGAAGGCGCTATCGCTCTTAAGGAAGACGGTAAATCCGCCGTTCTGCTGGAAGTGAACTCGCAGACCGACTTCCTGGCTTTGCAGGACGACTTCAAGGCATTTGTCGCTTCCAGCGTTGAAAAAGCGTTCGCTGACAAACTGACTGACGTTGCTCCGCTGATCGCAGCTCAAGAAGCCGATCGCCTGGTTCTGGTCGGCAAGGTTGGCGAAAACGTCAACATCCGTCGCCTGGCTCGCGTTGAAGGTGACGTTGTTGGTGGTTACCTGCACGGCAACAAGATCGGTGTTGTGGTTGCCCTTAAAGGCGGCAGCGTTGAGCTGGCCAAGGACATCGCCATGCACGTAGCGGCGACCAACCCTGAATTCCTGCTGCCATCGGAAGTTTCCGCTGAAGCGGTCGAGCGTGAGAAAGGCGTGTTCCTGACCCTCAACGCTGACAAGATCGCCGGCAAGCCGGAAAACATCGTTGAAAACATGGTCAAAGGCCGTATCAGCAAGTTCCTGGCTGAAGCGAGCCTGGTTGAACAGGCGTTCGTCAAGAACCCTGAAATCAAGGTTGGCGAACTGGCCAAGAAAGCCGGTGCTGAAATCGTTTCCTTCACCTACTTCAAAGTAGGCGACGGCATCGAGAAGCCGGTCGACAACTTCGCTGAAGAAGTTGCTGCCCAGCTGGCTGCCGCCAAGCAATAAGACAGTTTTTAACTGTCGCCCTGAAGAGGCTGCCCGCTCACGCGCGCAGCCTCTTTTCAGATGGGGCACCAATTTTTAATTGGTTTCCCTTTGGAACTGGCTTACAAAGCCATGTTCCGATGGCGCTGAAGCAGCGCCAAGTTAGAGTGAACGCCAGCTGTAAACAGCTCGCAAAGAATTTTTAAAATACGCCGCAGGAGAGATTCGCAATGGCTCAGCAGGGCAGTGGTTATCAGGCTCGCTATAAACGCATTCTACTCAAGCTTAGCGGCGAGGCCCTGATGGGCTCGGAAGAGTTCGGGATCGATCCGAAAGTTCTGGATCGCATGGCGCTGGAAGTCGGCCAACTGGTCGGCATCGGTGTTCAGGTCGGCCTGGTGATCGGCGGTGGCAACCTGTTCCGCGGTGCAGCGCTGAGCGCGGCCGGCATGGATCGGGTCACCGGCGACCACATGGGCATGCTGGCCACTGTGATGAACGCCCTGGCCATGCGAGACGCCCTGGAACGAGCCAATATCACCGCTATTGTGATGTCGGCTATTTCCATGGTCGGCGTAACCGATCACTATGATCGGCGCAAAGCCATGCGTCACCTGGATGCCAAGGAAGTTGTGATTTTTGCTGCCGGTACCGGCAACCCGTTCTTCACCACCGATTCGGCAGCTTGCCTGCGCGGCATCGAAATCAACGCGGACGTGGTGCTCAAGGCCACCAAGGTTGACGGTGTTTACACCGCTGACCCATTCAAAGACCCGCATGCCGAGAAGTTCGATCATCTGACTTACGATGAAGTGCTGGATCGCAAGCTGGGCGTAATGGATCTGACCGCTATTTGCCTGTGCCGCGACCACAAGATGCCGTTGCGCGTATTTAACATGAACAAGCCCGGCGCCCTGCTGAACATCGTGCATGGCGGCGCTGAAGGGACCCTGATCGAGGAAGGCCAACAATGATCAACGAAATCAAGAAAGACGCTAAAGAGCGTATGCAGAAATCCGTCGAGTCGCTGATGCACAACTTCGGCCGTATTCGTACTGGCCAGGCGCACCCAAGCATTCTTGAAGGCGTGATGGTGCCGTATTACGGTTCCGACACTCCGATCAAGCAGGTGGCGAACATCACCGTCAAAGACGCCCGTACCCTGCAAGTCGTTGCCTTTGAGCGCAACATGCTGGGCGCCGTCGACAAAGCCATCGGTAGCGCAGGTCTGAACCTCAATCCGACCAACCTGGGTGAATTGCTGCTGATCTCCATGCCGGCCCTGACCGAAGAAACCCGTAAGGGCTTCACCAAGCAGGCTCGCGATGTCGCTGAAGATGCCCGTGTTGCGGTGCGCAACATCCGTCGTGATGCGAACAGCCAGCTCAAGGATCTGGTCAAGGAAAAAGAAATCAGCGAAGACGAAGAGCGCCGCGCCACTGGCGAGATCGACGATTTGACCAAGAAGTACGTGGCTGAAATCGACGCGAATCTGGCGCAGAAAGAAAAAGACCTGATGGCCGTATAAGGGTCGCGTTTTCATGGAAAAGACCAAGCAGACTGCGCCGTCCGCGGTGCCGCGCCATGTCGCGATCATCATGGATGGTAATAATCGCTGGGCGAAAAAGCGCTTTATGCCGGGTGTCGCCGGTCATAAAGCGGGCGTGGATGCGGTTCGTGCGGTGATCGAGGTGTGCGCCGAGGCCGGGGTCGAAGTATTGACCCTGTTCGCCTTCTCCAGCGAGAACTGGCAGCGCCCGGCCGACGAGGTCAGCGCCTTGATGGATCTGTTCTTCAAGGCGTTGCGTCGCGAAGCCAGGCGCCTGAACGAAAACAACATCAGTTTGCGCATCATTGGCGACCGTTCGCGCTTTCATCCAGAGCTTCAGGCTGCCATGCGTGAAGCTGAGGCAATGACGGCGGGCACCAATCGCTTCGTTCTGCAGATCGCTGCCAACTATGGCGGACAGTGGGATATTGCGCAGGCCGCACAGCGTCTGGCTCGGGAAGTTCAGGCTGGGCACCTGCGTCCGGAAGACATTACCCCGGAACTCTTGCAAACCTGTCTGGCTACCGGCGATTTGCCGTTGCCGGACTTGTGCATCCGTACCGGTGGCGAGCACCGCATCAGTAACTTCCTGCTGTGGCAACTGGCTTACGCCGAGTTGTACTTCTCCGACCTGTTCTGGCCGGACTTCAAACACGATGCCATGCGTACCGCGCTGGCCGATTTTGCTTCTCGGCAGCGCCGCTTCGGTAAAACGAGCGAGCAGGTCGAGGCTGGAGCCCGGTTTTAATGCTTAAACAACGAATCATCACCGCGCTGATCCTGCTGCCGATTGCCCTGTGCGGGTTTTTCCTGCTCGAAGGTACCGGTTTTGCGCTGTTCATCGGGCTGATCGTGATCCTCGGTGCATGGGAGTGGGCTCGCCTTGCGGGCTTCACTGAGCAGCCGATCCGCGTTGCCTATGCGGCTGTGGCCGCGTTGATGCTGTTTGTCATGCATGTCGTGCCTGGGCTCGCGCCTTGGGTGTTGGGCGCTTCGGTGCTTTGGTGGGGTGTTGCAACCTATCTGGTGCTGACTTATCCGCGCTCCAGCGAACTTTGGTCCAGCGCTGCCTGCAAGCTGGTGATCGGTCTGCTGATCCTGCTGCCCGCCTGGCAAGGTCTGATTCAGATCAAGCAGGAGTCTTTGGGCAACTGGCTGATCATGGCGGTGATGGTGCTGGTCTGGGGCGCTGATATCGGTGCTTACTTCTCCGGCCGGGCCTTTGGCAAGCGCAAGCTGGCGCCACAGGTCAGTCCCGGCAAAAGCTGGGAGGGCGTCTATGGCGGCCTCGCGGTGAGTCTGATCATTACTGTCATTGTCGGTCTGGTTCGAGACTGGACGGTGGCGCAGCTGTTCAAAGGTCTGATTGGTGCAGCCATCATCGTGTTTATCTCGGTGGTAGGTGATCTCACCGAAAGCATGTTCAAGCGTCAGTCCGGGATCAAGGACAGCAGTAATCTGCTGCCGGGTCACGGCGGCGTGCTGGACCGTATCGACAGCCTGACTGCAGCGATTCCAGTGTTTGCAGTGCTGCTGTGGATGGCGGCACCGTGAGCCGCCCGCAGCAGATTACCGTCCTGGGGGCGACCGGTTCGATTGGTCTGAGCACGCTTGATGTCATCGCTCGTCATCCCGAGCGATATCAGGTTTTCGCCTTGAGCGGTTTCACCCGTCTGAGCGAACTGTTGGCGCTGTGTGTTCGTCATACGCCGCGGTTCGCCGTGGTACCTGAGGCGGGTGCTGCCCGAGGCTTGCAGGACGACTTGCGCGCCGCAGGCCTGCCGACCCGCGTGTTGGTGGGAGAGGAAGGCCTGTGTCAGGTTGCTTCCGATCCTGAGGTCGATGCGGTCATGGCGGCCATCGTGGGTGCCGCGGGCTTGCGACCGACTCTGGCGGCGGTCGAAGCCGGCAAGAAAATCCTCCTGGCCAACAAAGAAGCACTAGTGATGTCGGGTGCGCTGTTCATGCAGGCGGTGCGCAAGAGTGGTTCGGTGTTGCTGCCGATCGACAGCGAGCACAACGCGATTTTCCAGTGCATGCCACAGGATTTCGCTCGTGGACTGGGTGCCGTCGGGGTGCGTCGGATTTTACTCACGGCCTCTGGCGGTCCGTTCCGACAGACACCTGTGTCTGAACTGGTGCATGTTTCCCCTGAGCAAGCGTGTGCCCACCCGAACTGGTCCATGGGGCGCAAGATTTCGGTGGATTCGGCCAGCATGATGAACAAGGGGCTGGAGTTAATCGAAGCCTGCTGGCTGTTTGATGCGCAGCCGTCCCAGGTCGAAGTGGTGATTCATCCTCAAAGCGTGATTCATTCGCTGGTCGATTACATCGACGGTTCGGTATTGGCCCAGTTAGGTAACCCTGATATGCGCACGCCGATCGCTAACGCGCTGGCCTGGCCGGAGCGAATCGACTCGGGTGTTGCGCCGCTGGACCTGTTTGCAATTGCGCGGCTGGACTTCCAGGCGCCTGATGAAGAGCGATTCCCGTGTCTGCGCCTTGCGCGTCAGGCGGCTGAATCCGGTAATAGCGCGCCGGCCGTGCTGAATGCGGCGAATGAAGTGGCGGTCGCCGCCTTTCTCGACGGGCGGGTTCGCTACCCGGAAATCGCGAGTATCATCGAAGAAGTATTGAATCTCGAGCCCGTGGTTGCGGTTGACGATCTCGAAGCAGTGTTCACGGCTGACGCAAAAGCGCGAGTACTTGCCGAACAATGGTTGAGTCGTCACGGGCGGTAAGTGCTGCAATACGTTGACCCATGCGGCACTGGACAGGATTGCGGAGAAAGTAGATGAGCGCGCTCTATATGATTGTCGGCACCCTGGTGGCTTTGGGTGTGCTGGTCACCTTCCACGAATTCGGCCATTTTTGGGTCGCACGTCGCTGTGGGGTCAAAGTGCTGCGTTTCTCCGTGGGCTTCGGTATGCCGTTGCTGCGCTGGCACGACAAGAAAGGCACTGAGTTCGTCGTCGCCGCGATCCCTCTGGGCGGTTACGTGAAAATGCTCGACGAGCGCGAAGGCGAAGTGCCGGCTGATCAGCTTGATCAAACCTTCAATCGAAAATCCGTCCGCCAGCGTATCGCTATCGTATCGGCGGGTCCGATTGCCAACTTTTTACTGGCGATGATTTTTTTCTGGGTGCTCGCCATGCTCGGCAGCGAGCAAGTGCGCCCGGTCATTGGTGCAGTCGAATCCGGCAGTATCGCCGCCAAGGCTGGTTTGAGCGCGGGCCAGGAAATCATTGCCATCGATGGCGAGCCAACTTCCGGCTGGGCCGCGGTGAACCTGCAGTTGGTCCGTCGTCTTGGGGAGAGCGGTTCCCTGCAGTTGCTGGTCCGTGATCAGGGTTCTACAGTGGATTCGTCCCGTGAGCTGATGCTGGATAAATGGCTCAAGGGTGCCGATGAACCGGATCCGATTCGTTCGCTGGGTTTGCGCCCTTGGCGTCCGGCGCTGCCACCGGTTCTGGCCGAACTTGATCCGAAAGGCCCGGCACAGGCTGCTGGCTTGAAGACCGGTGACCGACTGTTGGCTCTGGACGGCAAGTCGCTTGATGACTGGCAGCAGGTGGTGGACACGGTCCGTATGCACCCTGATACCAAAATCATGCTGCGCGTCGAGCGTGATAGTGCTCAAATCGACGTCCCTGTGACGCTGGCCGCTCGCGGCGAGAAGAAGGCACCCAGTGGTTATCTGGGGGCTGGGGTGAAGGCGGTTGATTGGCCGCCAGAAATGATTCGCGAAGTGAGTTATGGTCCTGTGGCAGCGATTGGGGAGGGTGCTCGACGCACCTGGACCATGAGCGTACTGACCCTCGATTCGCTCAAGAAAATGTTGTTCGGTGAGCTCTCGGTAAAAAACTTGAGTGGACCGATAACCATTGCTAAAGTGGCGGGCGCTTCTGCCCAGTCGGGTGTCGCTGATTTCCTGAATTTCCTTGCTTATCTGAGTATTAGCTTGGGGGTTCTGAATTTGTTGCCCATTCCTGTACTGGATGGGGGGCATTTGTTGTTTTATCTGATCGAGTGGGCGCGTGGTCGCCCCTTGTCGGATCGGGTGCAGGGTTGGGGGATACAGATCGGTATCAGTTTGGTGATCGGGGTGATGTTGCTTGCTCTTGTCAATGATCTGAGTCGACTGTAACGCTTCGCTGAATTGCGAATCTGCCGCATTTTGCGGCAGTTTGTTTATTGCCAGTTGGAATAAGAAAGGACTTCATGAAACGTCTGCTGCTAACTGCGGTTCTCACCGTATTGATGATCGCCGAAGTTCACGCCGAGTCCTTCACTATCTCTGATATTCGCGTCAATGGCCTCCAGCGGGTCTCCGCGGGTAGCGTCTTTGGTGCTTTGCCGTTGAACGTCGGTGAACAGGCGGATGATCGTCGCCTGGTGGAATCCACTCGTGCGTTGTTCAAAACCGGTTTCTTTCAAGATATCCAGCTGGGCCGCGATGGCAACGTCCTGGTCATCACGGTAGTCGAGCGCCCGTCGGTCGCCAGTATCGAGATCGAGGGTAACAAGGCGATCTCCACTGAAGACCTGATGAAAGGCCTCAAACAATCCGGTCTGGCCGAAGGCGAGATCTTCCAGCGTGCTACCCTCGAAGGTGTGCGTAACGAGCTGCAGCGCCAATACGTCGCTCAGGGTCGCTACTCGGCTACCGTCGACACTGAAGTGGTGCCGCAGCCGCGTAACCGCGTTGCGTTGAAGGTCAATATCAACGAAGGCACCGTTGCTGCTATCCAGCACATCAACGTGGTGGGTAACACCGTCTTCCCTGATGAAGACCTGATCGACCTGTTTGAACTCAAGACCACCAACTGGCTGTCGTTCTTCAAGAACGATGACAAGTACGCTCGTGAAAAACTTTCCGGTGACCTGGAGCGTCTGCGCTCCTACTACCTGGACCGTGGCTATATCAACATGGATATCGCTTCGACCCAGGTGTCCATCACCCCGGACAAGAAGCACGTCTATATCACCGTCAACGTCAATGAAGGTGAGAAGTACACCGTCCGTGACGTCAAGCTGAGCGGCGACCTGAAAGTCCCTGAAGACCAGGTCAAGTCCCTGCTGCTGGTCCAGAAAGGCCAGGTGTTCTCGCGCAAGTTGATGACCACGACGTCCGAACTGATCACCCGCCGTCTGGGTAACGAGGGTTACACCTTCGCCAACGTCAATGGCGTGCCTCAGCCTCATGATGAAGACCACACGGTTGACATCACGTTCGCCGTCGATCCTGGCAAGCGTGCCTACGTGAACCGCATCAACTTCCGTGGCAACACCAAGTCCGAAGACGAAGTGCTGCGCCGTGAAATGCGTCAAATGGAAGGCGGCTGGGCTTCGACTTACCTGATCGACCAATCCAAGACTCGTCTTGAGCGTCTGGGCTTCTTCAAGGAAGTCAACGTCGAAACGCCGGCCGTGCCGGGTGTCGACGACCAGGTGGACGTGAACTACAGCGTTGAAGAGCAAGCCTCCGGTTCGATTACCGCTAGCGTCGGTTTCGCCCAGAGTGCCGGCCTGATCCTCGGTGGTTCGATCACCCAGAACAACTTCCTGGGTACGGGTAACAAAGTCAGCATCGGCTTGACCCGCAGTCAATACCAGAGCCGCTATAACTTCGGTTACGTCGACCCGTACTGGACTGCTGATGGCGTGAGCCTGGGTTACAACGCGTTTTATCGCACCACCGACTATAAAGACCTCGACGTCAACGTAGCCAGCTACGCCGTAGACAGCCTGGGTGCAGGCGTCAGCGTTGGTTACCCGATCAGCGAGACTTCGCGTCTGACCTTCGGTCTGTCTGCACAGGAAGACAAGATCAAGACTGGTCAGTACACCGTTGACGAGATTTTCGCCTTCGTTAACAAGGAAGGCGATCAGTACCTCAACTTCAAGGCATCGGCTGGTTGGTCAGAATCCACCTTGAACAAAGGTGTACTGGCGACCCGTGGTCACTCCCAGAGCTTGACCGCGGAAGCCACGACGCCGGGCAGCGACTTGTCGTTCTTCAAGCTCGATTACCGCGGTCAATTGTTCCAGCCGCTGTCTGAAAATTACACCATGCGCCTCCACACCGAACTGGGTTATGGCGATGGTTATGGTTCGACCGATGGCTTGCCGTTCTATGAAAACTACTATGCTGGTGGTTTCAACTCGGTACGTGGCTTCAAGGACAGCACTCTGGGGCCTCGTAGTACTCCGAGCCGTGGCGTGAACCCTGGGACCACAGCCGACCCGGATCAGGATCCACTACCGTTTGGTGGTAACGTCCTGATTCAGGGTGGTGTAGAAGTTCTGTTCCCTCTGCCGTTCGTGAAAGATCAGCGTTCCTTGCGCACTTCAGTATTCTGGGACGTGGGTAATGTGTTCGATTCGACTTGCAAGCAGAGCACTAACGCCGATGGTTCGAAGTCCAACACTCAGTGTAACGATGTCAGCCTGAGCAATATGGCCAGTTCGGTAGGTGTCGGTGTGACATGGGTTACCGCCCTTGGTCCGTTGAGCTTCGCCTTGGCGATGCCAGTCAAAAAACCGGACAGCAATGCCGAGACTCAAGTGTTCCAATTCTCCCTCGGCCAGACGTTCTAAGCGTCTGACCCAAGATAACGACAATGGATTTTGTAGGAGTGCATCGTGCGTAAGTTGACTCAATTGGTTCTCCTGGCGACCTTACTGGTAGCAGGTCCGGCTTTTGCCGACATGAAAATCGCCGTTCTGAACTATCAGATGGCTCTGCTGGAATCCGATGCGGCCAAGAAGTACGCCGTTGATGCCGAGAAGAAGTTCGGCCCACAGCTGAGCAAACTCAAGACTCTGGAAAGCAGTGCCAAAGGTATCCAGGACCGTCTGATGGCCGGCGGCGACAAGATGCAGCAAGGTGAGCGTGAACGCCTGGAACTCGAATTCAAGCAGAAGGCCCGTGACTTCCAGTTCCAGTCCAAGGAACTGAACGAAGCCAAAGCCGTTGCCGACCGTGAAATGCTGAAACAGCTCAAGCCGAAACTGGACAGCGCTGTGGAAGAAGTCATCAAGAAAGGTGCTTTTGACCTGGTCTTCGAGCGTGGCGCAGTGATTGATGTCAAACCTCAGTACGACATCACTCGCCAGGTTATCGAGCGCATGAATCAGCTGAAGTAATCATGACAGCGACTATAAAGCTCGGCCAATTGGCCGAGTTCCTCGGGGCCACACTGCGTGGCGACCCGGAGAAAGAAATTACTGGGCTAGCCACTTTGCAAGAGGCTGGCCCAGCTCAGTTGAGCTTTCTCGCAAACCCCCAATACCGTAAATACCTGGCTGACAGCCGGGCCGCAGCCCTGTTGCTGAAGGCCGCTGATGCTGAAGGTTTTGCAGGTAATGCGCTGGTCGTGCCTGATCCGTATCTGGCCTACGCGCGGATTTCTCATCTGTTCGATCCCAAGCCAAAGGCCGCTGTCGGTGTTCATCCGACAGCCGTTGTGGCAGCGGATGCAGTAGTCGATCCAGCAGCGAGTATTGGTGCTTTTGCGGTGATCGAAAGCTGCGCACGTATTGCTGCGGGTGTGACCGTTGGCGCGCACTGCTTCATTGGTGCCCGCTGCGAGATTGGCGAGGGCGGCTGGCTGGCCCCGCGAGTCACGCTGTACCACGATGTTCGCATCGGTAAACGGGTGGTGATTCAATCCGGTGCCGTACTCGGTGGCGAAGGTTTCGGTTTTGCCAACGAGAAAGGTGTCTGGCAGAAGATCGCTCAGATCGGTGGTGTGCTGGTCGGTGACGACGTGGAGATTGGCGTGAATACCGCTATCGATCGCGGTGCACTGGCCGATACCGTTCTGGGTAACGGGGTGAAACTCGACAACCAGATTCAGATCGCCCACAACGTCCAGATCGGTGATCACACCGCCATGGCCGCGTGCGTGGGGATCTCCGGCAGCACCAAAATCGGCAAGCATTGCATGCTCGCCGGTGGCGTAGGGCTGGTGGGGCATATCGAAATTTGCGACAACGTTTTTATCACCGGGATGACCATGGTGACCCACTCGATTACCGAAAAGGGTTCCTATTCTTCCGGTACGGCCATGCAACCGGCAGCCGAATGGCGCAAAAGCGCGGCCCGTATCCGTCAGCTCGATGACATCGCGCGGCGTCTGCGACAGCTGGAAAAGCGTGTAGGGGAAGTGACCCCTGACGGTAATGCTTCATCAGATGGCTGATACCATTTCCATATCAAGTGTGCACAGCCGCTAGACTGCCTCCTTGATTTGCTAGAGGGGTGCGCGTCAGTCGCGCCTCCCAATCTTTACATAGGCTTCCCCCCGAAATGATGGACATCAACGAGATTCGCGAATACCTGCCTCACCGTTACCCGTTCCTGCTGGTGGACCGGGTCGTGGATCTGGATGTGGAAGGCAAGCGCATTCGCGCCTACAAGAATGTCAGCATCAACGAGCCGTTCTTCAATGGTCACTTCCCTGCGCATCCAATCATGCCGGGTGTGTTGATCATCGAAGCGATGGCACAGGCTGCCGGCATCCTTGGCTTCAAAATGCTCGACGTGAAGCCTGCCGACGGCACGCTCTACTACTTCGTCGGCTCCGACAAGCTGCGTTTTCGCCAGCCCGTCACCCCAGGCGATCAGTTGATCCTCGAAGCCCGCTTCATCAGCTGCAAGCGCCAGATCTGGAAGTTCGAATGCCAGGCTTCGGTCGATGGCAAGCCAGTCTGCTCTGCTGAAATCATCTGCGCGGAACGCAAACTATGAGTTTGATTGACCCTCGCGCAATCATCGATCCGACGGCTATCCTGGCCGACGGCGTCGAGGTCGGCCCTTGGTCGATCATCGGTGCAGGTGTGGAAATCGGCGAGGGGACAGTGATCGGGCCGCATGTGATTCTTAAAGGCTCGACCCGAATCGGAAAGCACAACCGTATCTACCAGTTTTCTTCGGTAGGCGAGGACACGCCCGATCTGAAATACAAGGGTGAAGAAACCCGTCTTGTCATTGGTGACCACAACGTCATCCGTGAAGGCGTGACGATTCACCGTGGGACCGTTCAGGACCGTTCTGAAACAACCCTGGGCGATCACAATCTGATCATGGCCTATGCCCACATCGGCCACGACAGCGTCATCGGCAACCACTGCATCCTGGTCAACAACACCGCGTTGGCGGGCCATGTGCACGTTGAAGACTGGGCGATCCTGTCCGGTTTTACCCTGGTTCATCAGTATTGCCATATCGGCGCCCACAGCTTTTCCGGTATGGGCACCGCCATCGGCAAGGACGTTCCTGCGTACGTCACGGTGTTCGGCAACCCGGCCGAAGCCCGCAGCATGAACTTCGAAGGCATGCGTCGTCGCGGTTTCAGCGAAGATGCGATCCACGCGCTGCGTCGTGCCTACAAGGTGGTTTACCGCCAGGGGCTGACGGTCGAACAGGCACTCGCCGAACTGGCCGAGCCTTCGGATCAGTTCCCGGAAGTCGCGGTATTCCGTGATTCGATCCAGTCTTCGACCCGCGGCATCACTCGTTAATCATGGCTAATCTGCGTATTGCGCTGGTAGCGGGTGAGGCTTCCGGCGACATTCTGGGCGCCGGTCTCATGCGCGCACTCAAGGCTCAGCACCCGGCAGTGGAGTTCATCGGTGTCGGCGGTCCGCTGATGCAGGCCGAAGGCCTGACCTCGTATTTCCCGATGGAGCGTCTTTCGGTCATGGGCCTGGTGGAAGTGCTGGGCCGCTTACGCGAGTTGCTGGCGCGCCGCAAGAAGCTGGTTGCCGACCTGATCGCCGAGAAGCCGGACGTGTTCATCGGTATCGATGCCCCGGACTTCAACCTCAATATCGAACTCAAGCTGCGTCAGGCCGGGATCAAGACCGTGCATTACGTGAGCCCGTCGGTTTGGGCGTGGCGGCAGAAACGGGTGCTGAAGATTCGCGAAGGCTGCGATTTGATGCTGACGCTTTTCCCGTTCGAAGCGAAATTCTATGAAGAGAAGGGCGTGCCGGTGCGGTTTGTCGGGCACTCACTGGCCGATGCGATCCCGCTTGAAGCCGATCGCGCCGCCGCGCGGGCTGAACTCGGTTTGCCCGACGGGCCGCTGGTTGCTCTGATGCCCGGCAGTCGCGGTGGCGAAGTTGGCCGGCTCGGCGCGTTGTTTCTCGATACGGCCCAGCGTCTGCGAGCCCTGCGCCCTGGTGTGCGGTTCGTCATGCCTTGCGCCGGCCCCGAGCGCCGCAAACAACTTGAAGAGCTGCTGGCAGGCCGAGATCTGCCGCTGACATTGCTCGATGGCAAATCTCATCTGGCTCTGGCGGCCTGCGACGCGGTACTGATTGCCTCCGGGACCGCTACGCTTGAAGCGTTATTGTACAAACGGCCGATGGTGGTCGCGTATCGATTGGCACCGCTGACGTTCTGGATTCTCAAGCGCATGGTGAAAAGTCCCTACATTTCCTTGCCGAACCTGCTGGCCCAGCGCCTGTTGGTGCCCGAGTTGTTGCAGGACGATGCGACGGTTGAAGCCTTGGCCCAAACGCTGTCGCCACTGATCGAAGGCGGTGAAGAACAGACCCGCGGCTTCGATGAAATTCACCGTACCTTACGTCTGGACGCCTCCAATCAGGCGGCGGACGCGGTACTGAACCTGATCGGCAAAACACAATGAGCAAAGCAAGCATTCAGATGGGCCTGGACTTCACCCTGGTCGCCGAAGTTGAAGATCTGGTCGCCGGCGTTGATGAAGTCGGTCGCGGCCCGCTTTGTGGTGCAGTGGTGACAGCCGCGGTGATCCTCGATCCGAACCGTCCGATTCTGGGCCTGAATGATTCGAAGAAGCTCACGGAAGCACGCCGCGAAAAGCTCTACGACGAGATCTGCGAAAAAGCCCTGAGCTGGTGCATCGCTCGCGCCGAAGTCGAAGAAATCGACGAGCTGAACATCTTGCACGCCACCATGCTGGCCATGCAGCGCGCGGTCGAAGGCCTGCACATCACGCCGAAACTGGCGATGATCGATGGCAATCGTTGCCCGAAGCTGTCGATGCGCGCCGAAGCCGTGGTGCAGGGCGATGGTAAGGTACCAGCCATTGCGGCGGCGTCGATTCTGGCCAAGGTCAGCCGCGACCGCGAGATGGCAGCGTTCGAATTGATTTACCCGGGGTATGGCATCGGTGGCCACAAGGGCTATCCGACGCCCGTTCACCTGGAGGCGCTGGCCCGCTTGGGGCCAACGCCGATTCACCGCCGCTCGTTCGCCCCGGTACGCCTGGCTTACGAGGCGCGGGAAAACCTGATCGAGAGTTAGTCGCAAGGCTGATGTTTTTGCCAAGGCCCGGTACAATCCGGGCCTTGTTGTCTTCACGTTTCTAGTTTCTAGACAGGATCACTATGCCGGCTTCATTCGTTCATCTACGCCTGCACACTGAGTATTCCCTGGTCGACGGTCTGGTGCGGATCAAACCGCTGGTCAAGACCCTGGTCGGCATGAACATGCCTGCCGTAGCGGTCACCGACCAGAACAACATGTGTTCCCTGGTCAAATTCTATAAAGCCGCCATGGGCGCCGGGATCAAGCCGATCTGTGGCGCCGACCTGTGGCTGTCGAACAAGGATCCGGATAACGCTCTGAGCCGGATCAGCCTGCTGGCGATGAACGCCGTCGGTTATCGCAATCTCACCGAACTGATCTCTCGCGGCTTCATCGACGGTCAGCGCAATGGCTCGGTCATCATCGAGCGCGAGTGGGTGGCCGAAGCCAGCGAAGGCTTGATCATGCTGTCGGCGGCAAAAGAAGGCGAGATCGGTCTGGCGATGCTCAGTGGCAACCCGGCCGAAGCGGAAAACCTGGCACGTGAATGGATGGCTGTGTTCCCGGATCGCTTCTACCTGGAAATCCAGCGCACCAACCGTCCCAACGACGAAGAACAGTTGCACGGTGCCGTGGCCCTGGCTGAAAAAATCGGTGCGCCGCTGGTCGCGACCAACGACGTGCGCTTCATCAAGCAGGAAGACTTCGCTGCTCACGAAACGCGCGTTTGCATCGGTGAGGGCCGCGCCCTCGATGATCCGCGGCGTTCGAAAAATTACAGCGATCAGCAATACCTCAAAAGCGCCGAGGAAATGGCCGAGCTGTTCAGCGACATTCCCGAAGCGCTGGAAAACACCGTCGAGATTGCCAAGCGCTGCAATATCGAAGTGAAGCTGGGCACTCACTTCCTGCCCAACTTCCCGATCCCCGATGGCATGACCATCGACGAGTATTTCCGCAAGGTTTCCTTCGATGGTCTGGAAGATCGCCTCAGCGTTCTGCTGCCCAAGGACACCACCGAAGACTACGAAACCAAGCGTCAGGTCTACGTCGACCGGCTGAATTTCGAGCTGGATATCATCATCCAGATGGGGTTCCCCGGTTACTTCCTGATCGTTATGGACTTTATCCAGTGGGCCAAGAGCAACGGCGTGCCGGTTGGCCCAGGCCGTGGGTCGGGTGCCGGGTCGCTGGTGGCCTACGTGCAGAAGATCACTGACCTTGACCCGCTGGAATATGACCTGCTGTTCGAACGTTTCCTTAACCCGGAACGGGTATCCATGCCCGACTTCGACGTCGACTTCTGCATGGACGGTCGTGACCGCGTGATCGATTACGTGGCCGAAAAATACGGCCGCAACGCGGTTAGCCAGATCATCACCTTCGGTTCCATGGCGGCAAAGGCTGTGGTCCGTGACGTGGCGCGGGTACAGGGCAAGTCTTACGGCCTGGCGGATCGTCTGTCGAAGATGATCCCGTTCGAAGTCGGCATGACCCTGGAAAAGGCCTACGAACAGGAAGAAATCCTGCGTGACTTCATCAAGGTTGATGAAGAGGCCGCGGAAATCTGGGAAATGGCCCGCAAGCTTGAAGGCGTTGTGCGTAACGTCGGTAAGCACGCCGGTGGTGTTGTTATTGCCCCGACCAAGCTGACCGACTTCTCGCCGATTTATTGCGATGAGGCCGGTGATGGTCTGGTCACCCAGTTCGACAAGGATGACGTTGAGGCGGCGGGTCTGGTGAAGTTCGACTTCCTCGGTCTGCGGACCCTGACGGTCATCGACTGGGCGCTGAAAACCATCAACCGTGATCGCGCCAAGGTTGATGAGCCGCCGCTGGATATCGCGTTCATCCCGCTGGATGACAAGCCGACTTACCAGTTGCTGCAAAAAGCCGAAACCACCGCAGTGTTCCAGCTTGAGTCGCGTGGCATGAAAGAGCTGATCAAAAAGCTCAAGCCCGACTGCCTGGAAGACTTGATCGCACTGGTGGCCCTGTTCCGTCCGGGCCCGTTGCAATCGGGCATGGTGGACGACTTTATCAACCGTAAGCACGGTCGCGCCGAACTCGCGTACCCGCACTCGGACTACCAGTACGAAGGCCTCAAGCCGGTTCTGGCACCGACTTACGGCATCATCCTGTATCAGGAACAGGTGATGCAGATTGCCCAGGTCATGGCCGGTTACACTCTCGGCGGCGCGGACATGCTGCGTCGAGCCATGGGTAAGAAAAAACCCGAAGAAATGGCCAAGCAGCGCGGCGGTTTCATTGAAGGTTGCAAGACCAACAATATCGAAGCCGACCTGGCCGGGAACATTTTCGACCTGGTAGAGAAATTCGCCGGCTACGGCTTCAACAAATCCCACTCCGCTGCTTATGGCCTGGTGTCATACCAGACCGCTTGGCTAAAAACGCACTACCCGGCGCCATTCATGGCCGCGGTACTGTCGGCGGATATGCACAACACCGACAAGGTCGTGACCTTGATCGAAGAAATTCGCACCATGAAGCTGCGTCTCGACGCGCCGGATGTGAATACTTCGGAGTTCAAGTTCACGGTGAATGACGAAGGCCGGATTATTTACGGCCTCGGCGCGATCAAAGGTGTGGGCGAAGGTCCGGTGGAAGCCATCACCGAGGCGCGTCAGGAAGGTCCGTTCAAGGATCTGTTCGATTTCTGCGCCCGTGTCGACCTCAAACGTATCAACAAGCGCACCCTGGACGGTTTGATTCGCAGCGGTGCGCTGGATCGTCTGGGGCCTTACTTCCATGACGAGCAGAAAGCCTATCAGGCCAACATCGACCGCAATCGCGCGGTCCTGCTGAACGCCATGGAAGGGGCGATCAAGGCGGCCGAACAAACCGCGCGTACTCATGACAGCGGTCATGTCGATCTGTTTGGCGGCCTGTTCGTCGAAGAAGATGCCGACGTCTACGCCAATCACCGCAAAGCCAAGGAACTGACCCTCAAGGAACGCCTGAAAGGGGAGAAAGACACCCTGGGCCTGTACCTGACCGGTCACCCGATCGACGAATATGAAGGTGAGATCCGCCGTTTCGCCCGTCAGCGCATCATCGACCTGAAACCGGCCCGTGATACCCAGACCGTCGCGGGCATGATCATCGCCCTGCGAGTTATGAAGAACAAAAAGGGCGACAAGATGGGTTTCATCACCCTCGACGACCGCTCCGGGCGGATCGAGGCCTCGCTGTTCGCCGAAGCATTCCATTCGGCGCAATCGTTGTTGCAGACTGACGCGATGGTGGTGGTCGAAGGCGAAGTCAGCAACGACGATTTCTCCGGTGGCTTGCGGCTGCGGGTCAAGCGGGTGATGAGCATGGAAGATGCGCGCACCAACCTGGCCGAAAGCCTGCGCTTGAAGCTGCAGACCCAGGATTTGAAAGGCGATCAGCTACGCTGGCTCGGTGAGTTGTTCAAGCGTCACCGTGGCGCGTGTCCGATCACCATGGAATACACCAGTCCCGATGCGAAGGCCTTGCTGCAGTTCGGCGAGACCTGGCGGATCGACCCGGCGGATGCCTTGATTCAAGCCCTGCGTGACCAGTTCGGGCGAGACAACGTCTTCCTCCAATACCGTTGATGGTCAGGTGCCGCTCTTCCAAAAGGGAGCAGCTCTGATCTCGACCCAATTTTTAATCTCGACCTGAACGCGCCTCTCCCTTAAGGTAGGCGCGAATAGACAACCGGCCGGCCCAAGCTCTCTTGGATGTCGACCCAAGACGGACGCCTATGAACCCGAATTTTCTAGATTTCGAACAGCCGATCGCCGACCTGCAAGCCAAGATCGAAGAGTTGCGCTTGGTCGGTAATGACAATTCGCTGAATATCGGCGATGAGATCTCCCGCCTGCAGGACAAAAGCAGCACGCTGACCGAAGACATCTTCGGCAAGCTGACCAGCTGGCAGATCGCGCGTCTGGCGCGTCACCCGAAACGTCCGTACACCCTGGACTACATCGAACACATCTTCACCGAGTTCGACGAACTGCACGGCGACCGTCACTTCTCCGACGATGCTGCGATCGTGGGCGGCATTGCCCGTCTGGACGACCAGCCGGTAATGATCATCGGTCACCAGAAGGGCCGTGAAGTGCGCGAGAAAGTTCGCCGCAACTTCGGCATGCCGCGTCCGGAAGGCTACCGCAAGGCGTGCCGCCTGATGGAAATGGCCGAACGTTTCAAGATGCCGATCCTGACCTTCATCGACACCCCGGGCGCTTACCCTGGTATCGACGCTGAAGAGCGCAACCAGAGCGAAGCGATTGCCTGGAACCTGCGCGTCATGGCGCGCCTGAAAACCCCAATCATCGCCACCGTGATCGGTGAGGGTGGTTCCGGTGGTGCTCTGGCGATCGGCGTTTGCGATCAACTGAACATGTTGCAGTACTCGACTTACGCGGTGATTTCGCCGGAAGGTTGCGCCTCGATTCTGTGGAAGACCGCCGAGAAAGCGCCGGACGCTGCAGAAGCCATGGGTATCACTGCCGAGCGCCTGAAAGGCTTGGGCATTGTGGATAAAGTGATCGGCGAGCCTTTGGGCGGCGCGCACCGTAATCCGGCCGCTGCGGCCGCATCGATCCGTGCCGAGCTGAGCTCGCAGCTGGCGATGTTGAAGAAGTTCGATAACGAAGCGCTGTTGGCTCGCCGTTACGAGCGTCTGATGAGCTACGGTCTCTGATCTGACCTCGCTTTACCCATGTGGGAGCGAGCCTGCTCGCGAAAGCGGTATAACAGCCAACAAATATGTTGAATGTTAAGCAGCCTTCGCGAGCAGGCTCGCTCCCACGTTGGGTCTAGGTGAGACGACCGACCTATGAATTCTTCGAAGATTGATCTGCCTGCCAGGCTTCTACTGAATCTAGCTCCATGGCGCAACGCCACAACCTGGCACGTCGCCTTCTCCGGTGGTCTCGACTCCACCGTTCTGCTGCACCTTCTCGTACACCTCGCAAAAACAGAATCCCTGCCGGCGCTAAGCGCCATCCATGTTCATCACGGCCTTCAGGCTGTGGCTGATGCGTGGCCGGACCATTGTCAGTCGGTCTGTGATGCGCTGGGTGTGGCGCTGCAGGTTGTTCGTGTGCAGGTTCAACCCGGCGCCAGCCTTGAGCGTGCTGCCCGGGATGCGCGATATGCCGCGTTCATCGAGGCGACTCAGGCCAATGAAGTGTTGATGACCGCCCAGCATCGCGACGATCAGGCGGAAACGTTGTTATTTCGGCTGTTGCGTGGGGCCGGGGTGAGGGGATTGTCTGGGATGCCACGCCAGCGCCCTCTTGGTAAAGGGCAGCTGCTGCGGCCATTGCTCGATGTCACGCGGGCTGAACTTGAAGCTTATGCAGCGGAGCATCGGCTGAGCTGGATCGAAGACCCATCGAACCAGGATCGGCAATTCTCGCGAAATTACCTGCGCCTTCAGGTATTCCCGGTATTGACCAAGCGCTGGCCACAAGCGGTAACGACCATGGCCCGCAGCGCTGCGCACCTGAGCGAAGCGCAGGGATTGCTCGATGAGCTTGCGCAAATCGACCTGGCCGGCGCCAGCACTGCCAATGATTTTGATTGGCTGGGATTGCCGTCCCTGGAACTGGGAGCATTGGAAACGCTGTCCGCTGCTCGCCAGCGTAATGCCTTAAGTCATTGGCTCGAACCGCTGACGCGACTGCCGGACAGTGACCATTGGTCGGGTTGGGAGAATTTACGTGATGCCACCGGTGATGCCTGCCCGATCTGGCGGCTGGCGGAGGGCGAGCTGCATCGGGCGGGTGGGCGTATCTGGTGGTTGTCCGGCAGTTGGTTGCGCACGTCGCCCGCCGTTGGAAACTGGCTTGATCCCTCGCGATCACTGGTGTTGCCGGACAACGGTGTGCTCACACTCAGCGGCCAAATCCCCGATGGCCTGCTGCATATCCGCTATCGTGAGGGAGGTGAGGTGATGAATTTGCCCGGTCGCGGCCATCGCGATCTGAAGCGATTGCTCAATGAAAGCGGCGTGCCGGGTTTCGTCCGTGGCAGATTGCCGCTGCTCTACCGAGACGAGCAATTGCTGGCGGTGGCCAACCTGCGGGGCTTGGACGGCATTGCAAAGGACCGCTGGAATTTGCATTGGCAGCCGCCGCACGAAGATCAAGGTTTGAGCTGAAAGGGGCTTTCCGGTAGACTACGCTCCCTTCTTGATACAACTTCTGTGGATTCGCCTGAATTGCAGGAGTTGCCGATTACCAAGCAGTCTTTGCTGGGCGATTCCAAAAAATGTGTAGCGAGCAACGTACCGGTGTTTCATCTTCCGGTCTGTCCCAACGCGGCGGTTTTTTTGAAAGGTGCACTGTGATTAATGCAGGTGATCGGGGGCTTCGGCCTTCCTTCGCTTTCCCCGGCGGCTCGGACCGCTTTAACGCAGACTTCTAGGGTTTTTCATGACGCGCTACATATTCGTCACGGGCGGTGTTGTTTCTTCATTGGGGAAAGGCATCGCATCGGCTTCATTGGCGGCCATCCTGGAGGCGCGGGGACTTAAGGTCACCATGCTGAAGCTGGACCCGTACATCAACGTTGACCCGGGCACCATGAGCCCGTTCCAGCACGGTGAAGTGTTCGTCACCCACGACGGCGCCGAGACCGACCTGGACCTGGGCCACTACGAGCGGTTCATCCGCACGACCATGACCCAGAACAACAACTTCACCACCGGCCGTGTCTACGAACACGTCCTGCGCAAAGAGCGCCGTGGTGATTACCTGGGCGCCACCATTCAGGTGATCCCGCACATCACCGACGAAATCAAGCGCCGGATCATCAAGGGCGCCGGCGATGCCGACGTGGCCATGGTCGAGATCGGTGGCACCGTGGGTGACATCGAGTCCCAGCCGTTCCTCGAAGCCATTCGTCAATTGCGTTTCGAAGTCGGCGCCAAGCGCGCGATGCTGATGCACCTGACACTGGTGCCGTACATCGCCACTGCCGGCGAAACCAAAACCAAGCCTACTCAGCACTCGGTCAAGGAACTGCGTTCCATCGGCCTGCAGCCTGACGTGCTGGTCTGCCGTTCCGATCACCCGATCGACATCTCCTCGCGTCGCAAGATCGCTCAGTTCACCAACGTTGAAGAACGTGCGGTGATTGCGCTGGAAGACGCCGACACCATCTACAAGATCCCGGGCATCCTGCACTCCCAGGGCCTGGATGATTTCGTTGTCGAGCGTTTCGGCCTGCAATGTGGCGGCGCCGATCTGTCCGAGTGGGAAGCCGTGGTCGACGCCAAGCTCAACCCTGAGCATGAAGTCACCATCGCCATGGTCGGTAAGTACATGGAACTGCTGGACGCCTACAAGTCGCTGATCGAAGCGATGAGTCACGCCGGCATCAGCAACCGCACCAAGGTCAACCTGCGCTACATCGACTCCGAAGACATCGAAAACCAGGGCACTGCGCTGCTGGAAGGTGTCGACGCGATTCTGGTACCTGGCGGCTTCGGTCTGCGTGGCGTGGAAGGCAAGATCACTGCCGTTCAATACGCTCGCGAAAACAAGATTCCGTACCTGGGCATTTGCCTGGGCATGCAAGTGGCCGTGATCGAGTTCGCTCGTAACGTGCTGGGCTGGAAAGACGCCAACTCCACCGAGTTCGATCGTGCCAGCGGTCATCCGGTCGTGGGGCTGATCACCGAGTGGGAAGATGCCACTGGCGCCGTCGAAACCCGTACCGAAACGTCAGATCTGGGCGGCACCATGCGCCTTGGCGCTCAGGATTGCCTGCTGGAGCCGGGTTCTCTGGTGCATGATTGCTACGCCAAGGACGTGATCGTCGAGCGTCACCGTCACCGCTACGAAGTGAACAACAACCTGCTGCCGCAAATCATGGAGGCCGGCCTGAAAATCACCGGCCGTTCCGGTGATGGCGCCCTGGTAGAAGTGGTTGAAGCCCCGGATCATCCATGGTTCGTTGCTTGCCAGTTCCACCCTGAGTTCACCTCGACACCACGCGACGGTCACCCGTTGTTCAGCGGTTTCGTTAAAGCAGCTTTGATTCAACACCAGAAGAAGGCGTAAATCCGATGGCGCAGAAGATCATCCGCGTAGGCGATATCGAGATTGCCAACGACAAGCCAATGGTGCTTTTCGGTGGCATGAACGTGCTGGAAAGCCGCGACATGGCGATGCAGGTCTGCGAAGAGTACGTAAAGGTCACCGAGAAACTCGGTATCCCTTACGTGTTCAAGGCCAGCTTCGACAAGGCCAACCGTTCCTCCGTGACCTCTTACCGGGGCCCCGGCCTGGAAGAGGGCATGCGGATTTTCCAGGACATCAAGCAAGCTTTCGGCGTACCGATCATCACTGACGTCCACGAGCCTGATCAGGCCGCGGTCGTCGCTGAAGTCTGCGATATCATCCAGCTGCCGGCCTTCTTGTCGCGCCAGACCGACCTTGTGGTCGCGATGGCCAAGACCGGTGCGGTGATCAACATCAAAAAAGCCCAGTTCCTCGCGCCTCAGGAAATGAAGCACATCCTGAGCAAATGCGTGGAAGCGGGTAACGATCAGTTGATCCTTTGCGAACGCGGTTCGAGCTTCGGTTACAACAACCTGGTCGTCGACATGCTCGGCTTCGGCATCATGAAGCAGTTCGAATACCCGGTGTTTTTCGACGTGACCCACGCGCTGCAAATGCCCGGCGGTCGCTCCGATTCCGCCGGCGGTCGCCGCGCTCAGGTCACCGACCTGGCAAAAGCCGGTATGAGCCAGTCGTTGGCCGGCCTGTTCCTCGAAGCACACCCGGACCCGGACAACGCCAAATGCGACGGCCCTTGCGCCTTGCGTCTGGACAAACTGGAGCCATTCCTGGCCCAGCTCAAAGCTTTGGACGAACTGGTGAAGAGTTTTCCGACGGTAGAAACCGCGTAATCCTCATTTCTCCGGTAAAGTACCGCACGAATTAATGCTCAGGCCCTCGGGTCTGAGCCTTATCGTCCGCAAGTCTGCCCGCTGCACATTACTTGCCGGCGATACAAGATTTCCTTCAGCTGCGTCGTTTTCGTCAACTTTGGAGTGTTTACAACAATGGCAAAAATCGTCGACATCAAAGGTCGTGAAGTTCTCGACTCCCGTGGCAACCCCACCGTGGAAGCGGACGTGCTTCTCGATAACGGCATCATCGGCAGTGCTTGCGCGCCGTCCGGTGCTTCCACTGGCTCGCGTGAAGCGCTCGAGCTGCGTGATGGCGACAAGAGCCGTTACCTGGGCAAGGGCGTACTCAAAGCCGTCGCCAACATCAACGGTCCGATCCGCGACCTGTTGAAAGGTGCAGACCCAAGCGACCAGAAAGCGCTGGATCACGCGATGATCAAGCTCGACGGTACTGAAAACAAAGGTTCCCTGGGCGCCAACGCGATCCTCGCCGTTTCCCTGGCAGCCGCCAAGGCAGCCGCACAGGACCAGGACCTGCCGCTGTACGCGCACATCGCCAACCTGAACGGCACCCCGGGTGTTTACTCGATGCCGGTTCCGATGATGAACATCATCAACGGTGGCGAGCACGCCGATAACAACGTCGACATCCAGGAGTTCATGGTTCAGCCAGTTGGCGCCAAGTCTTTCTCGGAAGGTCTGCGCATGGGCACCGAGATTTTCCATCACCTCAAAGCTGTTCTGAAGGCCCGTGGCCTGAGCACTGCAGTGGGTGACGAAGGTGGTTTCGCACCGAACCTGGCCTCCAACGAAGACGCTTTGAAAGTGATCTCCGAAGCCGTGGCCAATGCCGGTTACAAGCTGGGCACCGACGTGACCCTGGCTCTGGACTGCGCTGCCAGCGAATTCTACGAAGACGGTAAATACAACCTGTCCGGCGAAGGCCAGGTGTTCACCGCTGAAGGTTTCGCTGACTACCTGAAAGGCCTGACCGAGCGTTACCCGATCATCTCGATCGAAGACGGTCTGGACGAGTCCGACTGGGCTGGCTGGAAAATCCTCACCGACAAGATCGGCGAGAAAACTCAGCTGGTAGGCGACGACCTGTTCGTCACCAACACCAAGATCCTGAAAGAAGGCATCGATAAAAAGATCGCCAACTCGATCCTGATCAAGTTCAACCAGATCGGCACCCTGACCGAAACCCTGGAAGCCATCCAGATGGCCAAGGCCGCTGGTTACACTGCCGTCATCTCGCACCGCTCCGGCGAAACCGAAGATTCGACCATTGCCGACCTGGCTGTGGGCACCGCGGCTGGCCAGATCAAGACCGGTTCCCTGTGCCGTTCGGATCGTGTTTCCAAGTACAACCAACTGCTGCGTATCGAAGAGCAGTTGAATGGCAAAGCCAAGTACAACGGTCGCAGCGAATTCCGCGGTTAATAGAGTGCCGAGCCTCGCCAATACTGCTCCTTTTTGACGAGTGTCTGTTGCCGTCATACTGCGTTGCCGCTCCTCGCCATAGCCAGCTATGACTCGTCGCGGCGCCTTGTCTGACGACAACAGTCACTCGTCAAAAAAGGAGCGTATTGGTGAGGCTCGGCACTAACGTGGTAAAAAGACACCGGATTGTGTCGGAAAAATCGCTACAGCGATGGATTTGCCACTAATCTGATGCCTTATAAGCACAAGCCTGGGTCTTCCAGGCTTCGTGCTATCAGAAGCTTCAAAGTTTTGGCATGGCTGTCTTTTTTCACTGGATACCTGATATTCGATGCGCAGTCCCAATTGGTTGTTCCTCGTCTTGCTCCTGCTGCTGGCTGGCCTGCAATACCGCCTGTGGGTGGGTAATGGCAGTCTGGCGCAAGTGGCCGAACTGACTCAGCAGATCGCAGATCAACACGCTGAGAACGAGGGGCTGCTTGAGCGCAATCGGGTGATGGACGCTGAAGTCAGTGAATTGAAAAAGGGCATGGAGACCGTTGAAGAGCGGGCTCGTCATGAGTTGGGCATGGTCAAGGACGGTGAAACCCTTTACCAGTTGGCTCAATGAATCCCTCGTTACCGGCCTTCTGGGCTGTAATTCCTGCCGCGGGCGTCGGTGCCCGTATGGCCGCGGACCGTCCCAAGCAATACTTGCAATTGGGCGGGCGCACTATTCTCGAACACAGCCTCGGCTGTTTCCTTGATCATCCTTCCCTGAAAGGGTTGGTGGTCAGTCTTGCTGTTGATGATCCTTACTGGCCGAACCTGGCGTGTGCTTGCGATCCGCGAATTCAGCGGGTTGAAGGTGGTTCCGAGCGTTCCGGGTCGGTACTCAATGCGTTGCTGCATTTGCATGCGCAAGGCGCTGACGATGAGGATTGGGTGTTGGTTCACGATGCCGCACGGCCGAATCTGAGTCGTGATGATCTGGACAAGTTGCTGGGTGAACTCGCAGATGATCCGGTTGGCGGACTGCTGGCGGTTCCGGCACGCGATACCCTCAAACGGGTCGACAAGCACGGTCGCGTGGTCGAAACCGTGGATCGCAGTGTGATCTGGCAAGCCTATACGCCGCAGATGTTTCGCCTTGGCGCGTTGCATCGGGCGTTGGCCGACAGTCTGGTGGCCGACGCGGTCATCACTGACGAAGCTTCGGCGATGGAGTGGGCAGGCCTGGCGCCGCGCCTGATCGAAGGTCGGTCCGACAACCTCAAGGTTACGCGTCCCGAAGATCTCGAATGGTTGCGCCAACGCTGGTCCAACCGTCGCTAAGCTGCATACTCCGGCCTTTGCGCCAATCCTTCCTTCAAGTAATCAACCAACTTGCGCACTTTGGGCGAGAGATGCCGCTGCTGTGGATAAAGCGCCCACACGGCGGTGTTCGGCGGTTGGTGGGCTTCCAGCAGCGAAATCAACTCACCGTTTTTCAGATGCTCCAGCACGTAGTAGTCCGGTAACTGACACAGACCCACGCCCTGTAACGCCGCATCCAACACGGCTTGCCCACTGTTGCAGCGCCAGTTTCCCTGTACTCGCTGGGAAAATTCCCGCCCGTTCTGTTCCAGTTGCCAGAGGTCCGAGCTACCGATGAGGCAGTTGTGGCGGCTGAGTTCCGACAAGCTATGCGGGCGGCCGTAGCGTTCCAGATAGGACGGCGATGCGCACAGGTACATGCGTCGTGGCGCCAGACGTGTCGCTACCAGCCGCGAGTCTTGCAGACGGCCAAGGCGAATCGCCAGGTCCAGCCCTTCGTGCACGAGGTCGAGTTGACGATTACTCAGTTCGATGTCGATTCGCAGTTGTGGATAGAGCCCCATGAAACGGGTTACCAGCGGCACGATAAAGCGTTCGCCATAGGCCACAGCGCAGGTCATGCGCAGCATGCCTTTAGGTTCGCTAGTCAGGTCACCCACCGCTCGCAGTGCTTCTTCGCGACCATCCTGTAGGCGTTGGCAATGTTGGAGAAAGGTTTGCCCGGCTTCGGTCAGGGTGACCCGGCGGGTGCTGCGATAAAGCAGTCGCGTCTGAAGGCGCTCCTCGAGGCGTACTATTTGTCGACTGACGTGAGAGGACGAAACCCCAAGGCGTTCCGCGGCAGCCGTGAACTGACTGCACTCGGCCACGGCGACGAACTCGTCGATACCTTCCCAGCGGTTTTCGGACATCAAGGATTATCCCTGCATGGCAATAATGTTTTGCTTTTGTCCGGATTATTCACCGTCAGGCGGTGTATTACACTCCCTGTCTCGTTTTTTATTCACTGGAGAATCCACATGATCAAGTCGCGCGCTGCCGTTGCCTTCGAGGCCAAGAAACCCCTCGAGATCGTTGAAGTCGATGTCGCCATGCCCAAGGCCGGTGAAGTCCTGCTGCGTGTGGTTGCCTCCGGTGTCTGCCATACCGACGCCTACACGCTGTCAGGCGCGGACCCGGAAGGTATCTTCCCGTCGATCCTCGGTCACGAAGGTGGCGCGGTGGTTGAGGCGATTGGTGAGGGCGTGACCTCCGTCGCCGTCGGCGATCATGTGATCCCGCTGTACACCCCGGAATGCCGCCAGTGCAAATTCTGTCTGTCGGGTAAAACCAACCTGTGTCAGGCGATTCGCGCGACTCAGGGTAAAGGCCTGATGCCGGATGGCACTTCGCGCTTTTCCTACAAAGGCCAACCAATTTTCCACTACATGGGGACGTCGACGTTCTCCGAGTACACCGTGCTGCCGGAAATCTCCGTCGCCAAAATTCCAAAAGAAGCGCCACTGGAAAAAGTCTGCCTGCTGGGCTGCGGTGTCACCACCGGCATCGGTGCAGTCCTCAATACCGCCAAGGTAAAACCAGGTGATACCGTCGCCATTTTCGGCCTCGGCGGCATCGGCCTGTCGGCGGTGATCGGCGCGGTCAAAGCCAAGGCTGCGCGGATCATCGCCATCGACATCAACCCGGCCAAATTCGAGATCGCCAAGCAGTTGGGTGCAACCGATTGCGTGAACCCGAAAGATTTCGATCGTCCGATTCAGGAAGTCATCGTCGACATGACCGACGGCGGCGTCGACTTTTCCTTCGAATGCATCGGCAACGTCCAATTGATGCGTGCTGCTCTTGAGTGCTGCCACAAAGGTTGGGGCGAGTCGGTGATCATCGGTGTGGCCGGTGCCGGCCAGGAAATATCCACCCGTCCATTCCAACTGGTGACCGGTCGCGTCTGGCGCGGTTCGGCGTTCGGCGGCGTGCGTGGCCGTACCGAGTTGCCAAGCTATGTCGAGATGGCTGAAACCGGCGAAATCCCGCTGGATACTTTCATCACCCACACCATGGGCCTGGAAGATATCAATAAGGCGTTCGACCTGATGCATGAAGGCAAGAGCATCCGTTCCGTCATCCATTTCTGAGGTCGGTCATGAGCCTGGAAAATATCTCCTGCCAGAAAAGCTTCGGCGGCTGGCACAAACGCTATCGGCACCGCTCCGATGTGCTCGGCTGCGACATGGTGTTTGCCGTGTACCTGCCGCCGCAAGCGGAGCTGGGCGGCAAGTTGCCGGTGCTGTACTGGTTGTCCGGCCTGACCTGCACCGACGAAAACTTCATGCAAAAGGCCGGCGCCATGCGCATGGCCGCCGAGCTGGGGCTGATCATCGTTGCTCCGGACACCAGCCCTCGCGGTCCTGATGTGCCGGGTGATCCGGATGGCGCCTGGGACTTCGGTCTCGGCGCCGGGTTTTATCTGAATGCCATGCAGGAACCTTGGTCGCGGCACTATCGGATGCATGACTATGTCGTGCAGGAATTGCCCGCATTGGTCGAAGCCCATTTCCCGGCCTCGGATAAGCGCGGCATCAGCGGTCATTCCATGGGCGGCCACGGCGCGCTGGTTTGCGCGTTGCGTAATCCGGGACGCTATCAGTCGGTGTCGGCGTTCTCTCCAATCAATAATCCGATGGACTGTCCTTGGGGGCAGAAAGCCTTTTCCCGCTACTTGGGGGAAGACCGGTCGAAATGGCGCGAGTGGGATGCTTGCGTCCTGATTGCCGAAGCGAACGAGAAGTTGCCGTTATTGGTCGACCAAGGTGATCGCGACGATTTCCTCGCCACCCAGCTCAAACCTGAAGCCTTGCAACAGGCCGCCAAACTGGCCGGTCATCCGCTGACGTTGCGCTTGCAACCCGGCTACGACCACAGCTATTTCTTCATCTCCAGCTTCATTGATGACCACTTGCAGCATCACGCACGCGCTCTAGGCGCCTAATGCAGGTAGAATCACGCCCTGACAAAAATCGGGGCGTTTTTTTATGCGTATTGGCCACGGCTATGATGTGCACCGTTTCGCTGAAGGCGATTTCATTACTCTGGGCGGCGTGCGCATTGCACACGGCTTCGGGCTGCTCGCTCACTCCGACGGTGACGTCCTGCTGCACGCCTTGAGCGATGCCTTGCTCGGCGCCGCTGCGCTGGGTGATATCGGCAAACATTTTCCGGACACCGACCCGACATACAAGGGCGCCGACAGCCGAGTGCTGTTGCGTCATGTCGTCGCACTGATCCACGCCAAGGGCTGGAAAGTCGGCAACGTCGATAACACCATCGTCGCCCAGGCCCCGAAAATGGCCCCGCATATCGAATCGATGCGCGCGCTGATTGCCGCGGATCTTCAAGTTGAGTTGGATCAAGTGAACGTGAAAGCTACCACCACCGAAAAGCTCGGCTTTGTCGGTCGCGAAGAAGGCATTGCCGTGCACTCCGTTGCCTTGTTGCTGCGCGCATGAACGAACTGCAATTGCTCGGCCCGCGGGCCTATGGCGAAGCCCTCGGCACCGCAGTATTGAAAGCCACGGCGGAAGATTTTCAGGTCGATGAAGTCCTCGACATTCCCCTCAGTGGCGACGGCGAGCACCTATGGATCTGGGTGGAAAAACGCGGGCTGAATACCGAAGAAGCGGCACGACGGATCGCCAAGGCGGCGGGCGTGCCATTGCGCACCGTCAGTTACGCGGGCCTCAAGGATCGTCAGGCGCTGACTCGCCAGTGGTTCAGCGTGCAACTGCCGGGCAAGGCTGATCCTGATCTGTCGGCGGCGGAAAACGATACTCTGAAGATCCTCAAGACCGGCCGGCACAAACGCAAGCTGCAACGCGGTGCTCACTCGGCCAATGGCTTCACGTTGCGACTGACGCAATTCGCTGGCGACAAAGCGGCGATCGACGAGCGTCTGCAACTGATCGCCAAGCAAGGTATTCCCAATTATTTCGGCGCCCAGCGTTTTGGGTTTGACGGCGGTAACGTGGTCGATGCCCGTGCCTGGGCCGCGCGTAAAGCGTTACCAGAGCAGCGCAACGTGCGTTCGCGTCTGCTCTCTACGGCGCGCAGTTTTCTGTTTAATCAGGTGTTGGCGGCGCGTGTCGCCGATGGCAGCTGGCAGCGTGCCCAGGTTGGCGATCTGCTGGCCTTCACCGACAGCCGCAGCTTTTTCCCCGCCGGTGAAGCGGAGTGTAGCGACCCGCGTCTGGCGATTCTCGACCTGCACCCGACCGGTCCGCAGTGGGGCGAAGGTGACTCGCCGGCCACTGGCGCTGTCCATGAACTGGAGCAGGCAATCGCCACTCGCGAAGCGGACTTGCGCGATTGGTTGATTAACGCCGGTATGAGCCACGAACGTCGCATCCTGCGGCTGCCCATTGGTGGGTTGACGTGGCATTATCCCGAGCCTGACATTCTGCAACTGGAATTCGTCCTCCCGGCCGGATGCTTCGCCACCGTATTGGTGCGCGAGCTCGTTGATCTGGTGCCGGTGGGGCAGACGGACAGCCCATGCGTATTCTGATTTCTAACGACGATGGGGTAACCGCACCCGGTCTCGCCGCGCTTTATGCTGCGCTGGCGGATTACACCGAGTGCGTGGTTATCGCCCCGGACCAAGACAAAAGCGGCGCCAGCAGCTCGCTGACGCTCGACCGTCCGTTACACCCGCAAACCCTGGCCAACGGCTTTATCAGCCTCAATGGCACACCGACCGATTGCGTGCACCTGGGCCTCAATGGCTTGCTGGAGCGCGAGCCGGACATGGTGGTTTCAGGCATCAACCTGGGCGCCAACCTGGGTGATGACGTGTTGTATTCCGGCACCGTGGCGGCGGCCCTTGAGGGACGTTTCCTGACGCGTCCTTCGTTTGCCTTTTCGTTGGTCTCACGGCAAGTGGAGAACCTTCCCACCGCCGCGTACTTTGCGCGCAAACTGGTAGAGGCTCACGCGGACCTTGAACTGCCACCGCGTACGGTACTGAACGTGAACATTCCCAATTTGCCGCTGGACCACATCCGCGGTATTCAGCTGACCCGCCTCGGACATCGCGCACGTGCTGCAGCGCCGATGAAAGTGGTCGATCCGCGCGGTAAATCCGGTTACTGGATTGCGGCGGCGGGGGATGCCGAAGACGGCGGCCCTGGCACCGATTTTCATGCGGTGATGCAAGGCTATGTTTCAATCACCCCACTGCAACTGGATCGCACCTTTAATGATGCCTTCAGAAGTCTCGATGGCTGGCTGGAGGGGCTGAACTAATGGCTCGTGAACAAGACGATATTCTGCGTCGTGGCATCGGGATGACCTCACAACGGACCCGTGAGCGCCTTATTCAGCGCCTGTATGAAGAGGGAATTTGCAACGCCAAGGTGCTGGAAGTCATTCGCCGTACACCGCGTCACCTGTTCGTCGACGAGGCGCTGGCTCACCGTGCCTACGAAGACACGGCGCTCCCGATCGGCAATAACCAGACCATCTCGCAGCCTTATATGGTGGCTCGCATGAGCGAGCTGCTGCTGGAGGCAGGTCCTCTCGACAAGGTGATGGAAATCGGCACCGGCTCGGGCTATCAGACGGCGGTGCTGTCGCAACTGGTCGAGCGGGTATTTTCCGTCGAGCGCATCAAGGTTCTGCAGGACCGGGCCAAGGAACGCCTGGTGGAACTGAACCTGCGCAACGTGGTGTTCCGCTGGGGCGATGGCTGGGAAGGCTGGCCGGCGCTGGCACCGTACAACGGCATTATCGTGACTGCGGTGGCGACCGATGTACCTCAGGCGCTGCTTGATCAATTGGCACCGGGAGGGCGGCTGGTGATCCCGGTCGGGTCGGGTGAGGTTCAACAATTGATGCTGATCATCCGGGAAGAACAGGGCTTTTCCAGGCGTGTTCTGGGGGCTGTACGCTTCGTCCCGTTACTCAATGGGCCACTTGCCTGAGCATTTGTTTCAGGGCGCTGAATTCTCTTCGATTGCTCCTGTCTTACAGCGGCATCGATCAGTTAAACGGGATTCATCGTCTGGCAGCAAACGTGTGCGCGAAGCCCTTTCGCTTCATTAAAGGTAAAGCTTGCACGGCCCGTTATACTTGCGACATTTCAACGCCGGAACACGGCAATCCACATTTCAGCCACCACAAAGGGAGCGGCGGGTGAGTCTCACAGTCATTGCGCAGCGAATGGGTAAAACGAGCTTTCAGCGCCTGGTGACTGGCCTTGTCTTGAGCACCTTGCTGGTCGGTTGCTCCAGCAACAAGTCGAGCGATGTACGCGTCGTCGATCGCAACAACGCCGTCGCCCAGCGTCCGGCAGTGACCACGGGTCAATACGTCGTCCGACCTAAAGACACCTTGTTCTCCATTGCCTTTCGCTACGGCTGGGACTACAAAGCCCTCGCAGCACGCAACAACATTCCTACGCCTTATACGATCCATCCGGGTCAGACGATTCGCTTTGACGGTCGCACCGGTTCAACGCCGACGCCGGTGGCCAGCTCCACCGATTCAACGCCTTCTTCGTCGCTGAAAACCACGGTTATCCGACGCCAGCCGAATGGCGCAACCACGAGCACAGCAGTGGTTGCACCGTCCGTCGCCAGCAAGCCGACCCCTGCGCCGATGCCTCCTGCCGGCCCGGCCCCGACCGGCTGGGGATGGCCATCTAATGGCATTCTCATTGGAAAATTCTCTTCAAACGGCAGTTTGAATAAAGGAATTGATATCGCCGGGGATTTGGGACAGCCTGTTTTAGCTGCGTCTGATGGGACGGTGGTATACGCCGGGAGTGGCTTAAGGGGCTACGGCGAATTAGTCATCATCAAACACAGCGATACCTACGTCAGTGCCTACGGACATAACCGCAGGCTGTTGGTTCGGGAGGGGCAGCAGGTCAAGGTCGGACAGACAATTGCCGAAATGGGGTCAACGGGTACAGACCGGGTGAAGCTGCATTTTGAGATTCGCCGACAAGGTAAACCTGTAGATCCGCTGCAATTCCTGCCGCGTCGTTGATCGCTTTCCAGCCTGTTCCGTCGCGTAGAGGGAACAGGCTCCAGCGTTGCCAAGGATAAAGGCGCCGCTTGAGCCTGAGGTCGAACTCACCAAAGGACTATAACAATGGCTCTCAGTAAAGAAGTGCCGGAGTTTGACATCGACGATGAGGTTCTCCTGATGGAGACCGGCATCGGTACGGATTCGATGTCGAATGATGAAGGGGCTGCTCCACCTTCCGTTCGTGCCAAATCCAAACACTCCGCCTCGTTAAAGCAACACAAGTACATTGACTACACGCGTGCGCTCGATGCCACGCAGCTGTACCTCAATGAGATTGGTTTTTCCCCTCTGCTATCCCCCGAAGAAGAAGTTCATTTTGCGCGCTTGTCGCAAAGTGGAGATCCGGCCGGGCGCAAACGCATGATTGAAAGTAACCTGCGGCTGGTGGTGAAAATCGCCCGGCGTTACGTCAATCGTGGTCTGTCGCTGCTTGACCTGATCGAAGAGGGCAACCTCGGTCTTATCCGGGCGGTAGAGAAGTTCGACCCCGAACGCGGCTTCCGCTTTTCGACCTACGCGACCTGGTGGATTCGTCAGACCATCGAGCGCGCGATCATGAATCAGACCCGGACCATCCGGTTGCCGATTCATGTGGTCAAAGAGCTCAACGTGTACCTGCGGGCTGCACGGGAGCTGACGCAAAAACTCGATCACGAACCCTCACCCGAAGAAATTGCCAACCTGCTGGAAAAACCAGTGGGCGAGGTCAAGCGCATGCTCGGCCTGAATGAGCGGGTTTCTTCGGTCGACGTCTCACTGGGTCCGGATTCGGATAAAACCCTGCTGGACACCCTTACCGATGACCGTCCAACCGATCCATGTGAACTGTTGCAGGATGACGACCTGTCCCAGAGCATCGATCAATGGCTCTCGGAGCTGACCGACAAGCAACGTGAAGTGGTGATACGCCGCTTCGGCCTGCGTGGTCATGAGAGCAGCACGCTGGAAGATGTAGGCCTGGAAATTGGCCTGACCCGGGAACGGGTCAGACAGATTCAGGTTGAAGGCCTGAAGCGTCTTCGGGAGATTCTCGAGAAGAATGGCCTGTCGAGCGAGTCGCTGTTTCAATAAGTAATGTGCTGGCTGGCATTAAAAAGCCCCGACTGGTTCGGGGTTTTTTATTGCCTGGGAAACAGGCTGGAAGTTCCCTCCGTAATCCCTCTGGTTTGTAGTCTCTCGCTGTAAGTTTTTGCTTACTCTTTCGTAAGTGTTCGCTAATTCAATGAGTAGCAGTCGTACATTTTCCTACGTGAGAGAAGATTAACTAATTGATTTATATGATTATTTTTTTAGGTTAATAGCTTGTGACAGGCAACTTCAGCTATCGGGGGCGATTGCTCTTGGTAGGGAATTCTCTAGTATCTGAACTGTGTCGACGGACAGACACACCCTTCAAGGATGAGGGGGAAGGACATCGCAGGAAGCGATTCATCAGGACGATGAAAAGGAACACAGGGAATAGGGAAAAATGTGGGCGGGTCAAACCGCCCCTTTTTTTGCCTGCAGAAAAGCAAAAAGGCCCGCGAGGGGCCTTTTCGAGAACGCGGAAGTAATCAGCGTTCGAGGTCTTTGATCTTGCCTTTGACGCCATCCCACTCTTCGGCGTCGGGCAACGATTCTTTCTTCTCGGTGATGTTGGGCCAGATTTCCGCCAGCTCAACGTTCAGCTGAATGAATTGCTGCATGTCTTCCGGGACTTCATCTTCGGAGAAGATGGCCACGGCAGGGCACTCTGGTTCGCACAGTGCGCAGTCGATGCACTCATCCGGGTGAATCACCAGGAAGTTCGGGCCTTCGTAAAAGCAGTCCACCGGACAGACTTCTACGCAGTCGGTGTACTTGCACTTGATGCAGTTGTCGGTGACGACGAAGGTCATTTCTAATTTTCTCCTCAGGCGGCGGCAGCGGAGCCCCTTCACGTTGGGGTCGCCAGGTTTGGGAGCGATAGTCTGCTGGTCAGGCTATAAGCCAGCAGCATCCCAAACCGCGCGAGATTCTAACAGCTTGCAGGCAAGTGCGTTAGATCCGTGTCTTCAGTGTATAGAGCATTTCGAGCGCCCGACGCGGTGTCATGTCGTCCAGATCAAGTTTGGCCAGATCATCCAGCACTGGATGCGGCAGGCTGGCGAACATGTCGCTCTGCTGCGGCGCCGCCGGTTTGCCTTTGGCAGCCTTGGGAACTTCATGAGGAAGGGCGGTCGCTTCCAGCCGGCCCAGGTGTTCGCGAGCGCGAACGATCACTTCGCTCGGCACACCGGCCAACTGCGCAACCGCAAGGCCGTAGCTCTGGCTGGCAGGCCCTGGCAGCACGTGGTGCAGGAACACGATGCGTTCGTTGTGCTCGGTGGCGTTAAGGTGAACGTTGGCCACCAACGGCTGGGCTTCCGGCAACACGGTCAGCTCAAAGTAGTGTGTGGCGAACAGCGTATAAGCCCGCAGATGTGCCAGGCGTTCGGCCGCAGCCCACGCCAGGGACAGACCGTCAAAGGTGCTGGTGCCGCGACCGACTTCGTCCATTAGCACCAGGCTGCGCTCGGTGGCGTTGTGCAGAATGTTCGCGGTTTCGCTCATTTCGACCATGAAGGTCGAACGCCCGCCGGCCAGGTCATCGCTGGAGCCGATCCGGGTAAAGATCCGGTCCACCAGAGACAACTCGCAACTGGCTGCCGGTACGAAGCTGCCGATGTGTGCCAGCAGCACGATCAGAGCGGTCTGGCGCATGTAGGTGGATTTACCGCCCATGTTCGGACCGGTGATCACCAGCATGCGGGTGTTGTCGTCGAGGCTCAGGTCGTTGGCCACGAACGGCGTGGTCAGCACTTGCTCGACCACCGGGTGACGACCCTGACTGATGCGCATGCATGGCTCACTGACGAAGCGCGGGCAGTTCAGATCGAGGTTCAGCGCACGCTCGGCAAGGTTGCTCAGCACGTCCAGCTCGGCCAGTGCCGCGGCGGTGTCCTGCAACGGTGGCAACTGGGCGATCAAATCTTCGAGCAGTGCTTCGTAGAGCATCTTCTCGCGAGCCAGGGCGCGGCTCTTCGCCGACAGCGCCTTGTCCTCGAACGCCTTCAGTTCCGGCGTAATGAAGCGCTCGGCACCTTTCAACGTCTGGCGACGGATGTAATCGGCCGGCGCCGATTCGGCCTGCTTGCTTGGCAACTCGATGAAGTAGCCATGAATGCGGTTGTAACCGACTTTCAAATGAGACAGACCGGTGCGGGCCTTCTCGCGGGCTTCGAGGTCGATCAAAAACTGCCCGGCGTTTTCGCTGAGCGATTGCAAGTCGTCCAACTCGGCGTCGTAACCGGTTTTCAATACGCCACCGTCACGGATCACTGCTGGCGGGTTGTCGATGATGGCTTTTTCCAGCAGGGCCGCCAGTTCCGGGTAGGTGCTGGTGGTCTTCGCCAGTTGAATAATGTGCGGGGCTTCCAGCTCGGTCATCGCCACTTGCAATTCTGGCAGTGCACCGAGCGCATCGCGCAGGCGAGCCAGGTCACGAGGGCGGGCATTGCGGAGGCCGATCCGCGCCAGGATTCGCTCGATGTCGCCGATTTCCTTGAGCTGCGGTTGCAGTTTCTCGAAGCGGTAACCGTCGAGCAGGCAGGTGATCGAGGTCTGGCGCGCCAGTAATACGGTCAGATCACGCAGCGGACGGTTCAGCCAGCGGGTCAGCAGGCGGCTGCCCATGGCGGTCTGGCAGCGGTCGACCACCGATTGCAACGTGTTGTCGCGACCGCCGGCCAGGTTGGTATCCAGTTCCAGGTTGCGACGGCTCGCGCCGTCCAGCACCACGGTGTCGTCCAGGCGTTCATGACGCAGGCTGCGCAAATGGGGCAGGGCGGTGCGCTGGGTTTCCTTGGCGTAGCTGAGCAGGCAACCGGCGGCGCCGATGGCCAAGGTGAGGTTCTCGCAGCCGAAACCTTTCAGGTCCTGGGTGGAAAACTGCTGGCAAAGACTTTTCAGCGCCGAATCACGTTCGAAATCCCACGGCGCGCGGCGACGAACCCCACGACGTTTCTCCGCCGGCAGATCCCTCGGCCAGTCATCCGGGATCATCAGCTCCACCGGATTGACCCGCTCCAGTTCTGCCAGCAGGTTTTCCCAGCCCTTGATCTCCAACACGGTGAAGTTGCCGCTGGTGATATCCAGTACCGCCAGGCCGAACAGACGCTCGTCACCCAGCACCGCTGCGATCAGGTTGTCCCGACGCTCATCCAGCAGCGCTTCGTCGCTGACCGTACCCGGCGTGATGATCCGCACCACCTGACGATCCACTGGGCCCTTGCTGGTCGCCGGGTCGCCGACCTGCTCACAGATCACCACCGACTCGCCGAGCTTGACCAGTTTCGCCAGGTAGCCTTCCGCGGCGTGGTAAGGAATCCCACACATCGGAATCGCCTGACCCGCCGACTGCCCGCGGGCGGTCAGGGTGATGTCCAGCAATTTGGCGGCTTTCTTCGCGTCTTCGTAGAAGATCTCGTAGAAGTCGCCCATGCGGTAGAACATCAGCTGGTCAGGGTGCTGGTTTTTCAGGCGCCAGTACTGTTGCATCATTGGCGTGTGGGAGGACAGATCAGAGAGCGCTTTATTCATCGGATAATCAGGCAAATTCGTTGAAAGGTGTAGGGCAAAGGAGGGGCATCGGCCCGGCTTTTCCGCGATGGGCGCAAGGTTAACATGGGCGGTCCACCCGACGCAGGCATGAAAGCCCCGGGATACATTTCTTCTGTCTATGCACGACATATGCGCAATTTATGCAATTTGGCATTTGTCTTCCGCGAAAAGAACAAGCACTATGCGCTTTATGCAAAAACGCAATGTTTCTACCGTCTTAAGAGCGCTGCTCGATCAGCACGGGATCTCCCCCACGGAGCTTCACCGTCGCACCGGCGTGCCTCAATCCACTCTCTCGCGGATCCTCAGCGGGAAGATCGTCGATCCCTCGGATAAACACATCTCGAAGATTGCCGAGTACTTCGCCGTGAGCACCGACCAGTTGCGGGGCCGTGCGGATGTTGCGCCGGCAGCCAGCACCGGGCGCGATCAATTGCATTCGGAACTCAAGGACATAAGTCTGTGGGACGACGATACGCCCGTCGATGATGACGAGGTATCGGTCCCCTTTCTTCGCGAGGTTGAATTGGCTGCAGGATCAGGAAGGTTCGTCATCGAAGAGAGCGAGCGCTCTAGCCTGCGCTTCGGCAAGCGGAGTCTGCGCCACAACGGCGTGCAGTTCGACCAGGCCAAATGCGTGACGGTGCGCGGCAACAGTATGTTGCCGGTACTGCGCGACGGCGCCACCGTCGGCGTTAATGCCGGCAAGTGCGGGATCGGCGATATCGTGGATGGCGACCTTTATGCCATCAACCATAACGGCCAGCTGCGGGTGAAACAGCTTTATCGCCTGCCTACCGGGATACGTCTGCGCAGCTTCAATCGCGATGAACATCCGGACGAGGACTACACCTTCCAGGAAATCCAGGAAGAGCAGATTGTCATCCTCGGTCACGTCTTCTGGTGGGGCATGTACGCCCGTTAACCTCACCGCTGTCAGATAAAACCCGCCCCCGAGCGGGTTTTTTTTCGCCTGCCAAAAACCACCAGCGCCTTTGTCTGCGGGACTTTTATGCGCCTGTGCATTTTTAACGCATAAATAAATGCATTAATGCATTGACTGTATATGCATCCATGCATATTCTTTGTCTCAAGCAGCTCAAAAGCAGCTCGAAACGAAGCTCGAAACGAAGCTCTTTAGTTCCCCCACAAAGGCAGCGATGAACCGGCCTCAACGGTTCAGAGGGTTGGCAACTGACCCGGGTGTGCAGCGTAAAGCACCAGAAGCAGTTATCCGGCGGGCAGGGACCGCGGTCGGAAAAACAATTTGAATGGACTCGTACCGCGCCAGTAGCGCCGAAAGGTCAACGCGAAGGACCGCATTCTGAAAAGCCCGGTTAGCACCGGGCTTTTCAGAATGCCTACCTCCCCTCAGGCAACTCAAGAGACACCGTTTGAAAGACACACACATACCACTCATCAATCACCTCCAGGAGGCGTGACATGACAAACGAGCAACAAGCGTTGCTGGACATGCCGATCTGGCTCGTCATCGTCCTCGCCCTGGTGGGCGGGGTGTCCGGCGAAATGTGGCGCGCCGACAAGGAGGGCGCCCGCGGCTGGTCATTGCTGCGGCGCCTGGCCTTGCGATCCGGAGCCTGCATGGTCTGCGGGGTCTCGGCCATCATGCTGCTGTATGCCGCCGGCGTGTCGATCTGGACGGCTTGCGCGTTCGGTTGCCTGACGGCGATGGCCGGGGCAGATGTTGCCATTGGCCTTTATGAGCGCTGGGCAGCCAAGCGGATTGGCGTTTGTGAAGTTCCACCGCGAGATACCCGCCAGGATCACTGAACACAAAGCCCAATGGAATGGCGAGCAGCGGTGCCGATCAGCATCCGACCCGCAAGGACGCGGGTTTCCCAAGGCCAGTACCTTTCACTCAAGCCCGCCAACAAGCGGGTTTTTTATTGCCCGGTGAAAACACCATGAAGATCACCTCACTGATCACCCAACTGCGTGATCACTGCCCAAGTCTTGCCGATCGTGTCGCCGCCGGCATTCTGGAGGCTATATGACCGTTACGCAGCAACAGCTACAGATCGTTATGCCCAACGCCTGCTCCCAAGCGGGCGTTTTCATTTCTGCGCTCAACATCGCCATGACCCACCGCAACATCAACACCCCGAAACGCATCGCTGCGTTCCTTGCGCAAGTCGGTCATGAGTCGGGGCAGTTGCAGTACGTGCGTGAGTTGGGCAGCGCTCAATACTTGAGCAAGTACGACACTGGCGCACTGGCTATGCGCCTGGGTAATACACCAGAGTCCGACGGCGACGGTCAAAAATACCGTGGCCGAGGCCTGATTCAGATCACGGGTCGCGACAACTACCGTCAGTGCAGTCTCGGAATCTTCGGTGATGATCGTTTGCTGTTTTTGCCAGGACTTCTGGAAAAGCCCCGATGGGCCGCTGAATCGGCTGGCTGGTTCTGGGAGCACAATGGCTTCAACGAACTGGCCGATCGCGACCAGTTCAACAGCATCACCCGCCGCATCAACGGAGGCTTGAACGGTTTGAAGGATCGCTTGCAGCTCTGGGCGCGGGCGAGGGCGGTTTTATGCCAGTCTTCGGTTTGATTCCCGCGTCTTGGCGTTGTGGTGTTTCTGGCTGTGTTGACCGGTGGCTCGGCGGCGCAGGCCTGGCACTTTCAGGATTGGTGTCGCCATCACCGACGCCAGGGACCGCGGACTGATTGCCTTGCAGGCTTGTCAGGCTTATATCAGAGCCCTCGCTCGCTAACATTTTGATCGATTCTGCGCCTTGCAAGCGTTATCGGCTCGTGTACGGTAGTTCTCATTCCGCTTGCTCAGGAGATGACCGTGAAAGAAATCACCCAACTGGCCGCTGAACTTGGCAGGCGCATGCAGGTTCTCAATGCCCATGTCACCGCCGCCGAGTCCTGCACCGGCGGCGGGATCAGTGAGGCGATCACCCGGATTCCGGGGAGTTCGGCATGGTTCGAGGCCGGTTATGTCACCTATTCCAATCGCCAGAAAACCGAGCAATTGAATGTCCCGGTCGAGTTGTTTGCGTCGGTGGGGGCGGTCAGTCGCGAGGTGGTCGAGGCCATGGTCCGCGGCGCGCAGGAGAAAAGCCGGGCGCGATTTGCCGTGGCGGTCAGCGGTGTGGCGGGGCCGGATGGCGGTTCGCCGAACAAGCCGGTGGGCACCGTGTGGCTGGCCTGGGGCGTTGGTGAACAGGTGTTCAGCGAGGTGCAGTACTTTCCCGGCAACCGTGACGAGGTCCGCCGACAAACGGTGAAGGCCGCGCTAGAGGGGCTGCTGCGCCATGCCGCTGGAGAAATCTCAAATCAGGGGTAGGCGATCCTGAAACGCTGTGGAATAATACTGGCTACTTATACAGGTGTTGGCCGTCAGGCCTTATTGATTACGTGAGGACTTTAATGGACGACAACAAGAAGAAAGCCTTGGCTGCGGCCCTGGGTCAGATCGAACGTCAATTCGGCAAGGGTGCCGTAATGCGTATGGGCGATCAGGACCGTCAGGCGATCCCGGCTATCTCCACTGGCTCTCTGGGTCTGGACATCGCGCTCGGCATTGGCGGTCTGCCAAAAGGCCGTATCGTTGAAATCTACGGTCCTGAATCCTCCGGTAAAACCACGCTGACACTGTCGGTGATCGCCCAGGCTCAAAAAGCTGGCGCGACCTGTGCGTTCGTCGATGCTGAACACGCCCTCGACCCTGAATACGCCGGCAAGCTGGGCGTCAACGTCGACGACCTGCTGGTTTCGCAGCCGGACACCGGCGAGCAAGCCCTGGAAATCACCGACATGCTGGTGCGTTCCAACGCCGTTGACGTGATCATCGTCGACTCCGTGGCAGCTCTGGTTCCAAAGGCTGAAATCGAAGGCGAAATGGGTGACATGCACGTGGGCCTGCAAGCCCGTCTGATGTCCCAGGCGCTGCGTAAAATCACCGGTAACATCAAGAACGCCAACTGCCTGGTTATCTTCATCAACCAGATCCGTATGAAAATCGGCGTGATGTTCGGCAGCCCGGAAACCACCACCGGTGGTAACGCGCTGAAGTTCTACGCTTCGGTTCGTCTGGATATCCGCCGTACTGGCGCGGTGAAGGAAGGTGATGAGGTTGTCGGTAGCGAAACCCGCGTCAAGGTTGTGAAGAACAAGGTAGCTTCGCCGTTCCGTCAAGCCGAGTTCCAGATTCTTTACGGCAAGGGCATCTACCTCAACGGTGAGATGATCGACCTGGGTGTGTTGCACGGTTTCGTCGAGAAGTCCGGTGCCTGGTACGCGTATGAAGGCACCAAGATCGGTCAGGGCAAGGCCAACTCGGCCAAGTTCCTGGCGGACAACCCGGAAATCGCCGCGAAGCTCGAGAAGCAGCTGCGTGACAAACTGCTGACCCCAGCGCCGGACGTTAAAGCATCGCCAGTCAAAGAGACTGCTGATGACCTGGCTGACGCTGATATCTGATTGATCCGATGACTGCCGTACTCGATACACTCGTCGCGGTGCGGCGAACCGCAATGGACCTGCTCGCGCGACGCGAGCACGGTCGAGTCGAGTTGACGCGTAAACTGCGTCAACGCGGCGCCCTCCCTGAAATGATCGACACGGCACTCGACCGTTTGACGGAAGAAGGCCTGCTGTCCGAATCCCGTTATCTCGAAAGCTTTGTTTCCTACCGCTCCCGTTCCGGTTATGGCCCTTTGCGTATTCGTGAAGAGTTGAGCCAGCGCGGCCTGCAACGTACCGACATCGAACTCGCTTTACGCGAGAGCGGTATCAACTGGCAGGAACAACTGGAAGGCACCTGGCGGCGAAAGTTTTCCGGGCATTTACCGATAGACGCCCGGGAACGTGCCAAACAAGGCAGGTTCCTGAGTTATCGGGGATATTCCATGGAAATGATCAGCCGCTTGTTCAGCGGCCGAGGGATGGACGATTGACTGAAACGGCTCGCTATTTCGATAGCGGGCCGTTTTTTTTGCTTACGTAACCTTGGACGGTTCCCGCGAGCGCTGTTGCGCCTGGGGTTGGGATTGCGCCCAGTTTTCCGGCAGGTTGATGTAGTCCACCAGTTCCCGCAGGCGTCCATGATCACGGGCGTTGAAGGTGAAGGCGAGTCGAGCAAGGTGGCTGAACTGCGGTTCGTCGTGTTCCTCTCCGCTATAGGCATGTTGATGGAAATGATCGCTCAGACACAGGTCGGCAAATGCCTCCTGCATGTGTTCGAGCGCCTGGTCGCTGAGCTTGTGATTCATGCGAATCACGAATTGATGCTTGAGCCAGCGGCTGGAGTGGAAGTTGCTGTAGAACTGGTTGATCTGCTCCACAGCCTCTTCCGCGCTGTAGACCAGACTCACGAGTTTCATATCGGTCGGCAGAATGTAGCGATTTTCCTCCAGTTGATGGTGAATGAAGTCCAATGCGCCTTGCCAGAACTTGCCGCCGGGAGCATCCAGTAATACCACGGGCACCAGTGGGCTTTTGCCAGTCTGGATGAGTGTCAGCACTTCCAGCGCTTCATCCAGGGTACCGAAACCGCCAGGGCACAGGACCAGCGCATCTGCTTCCTTGACGAAGAACAGCTTGCGGGTAAAGAAGAAGTGGAAGGGCAGCAGATTGGCGGTGCCATTCACGGTGGGATTGGCATGCTGCTCGAAGGGCAGGGTGATATTGAATCCCAGGCTGTGTGCCAGGCCAGCGCCTTCGTGGGCCGCGGCCATGATGCCACCACCGGCACCGGTGATGACCATCAGGTCTGAACGCGCCAGCGCCGCGCCTAGCTCTCGGGCCAGACCGTACAGCGGATGTTCTATCGGCGTTCGGGCAGAGCCGAAAACGGTGACTTTGCGCCGCCCCTTGAACTGTTCCAGCACACGGAAAGCATGTTCCAGTTCGCGTAGGGTTTGCAGGGTGATCTTGGCATTCCAGCGGTTGTGATCTTCCTGGGCCATGCGCAGCACGGTCAGGATCATGTCACGGTAGATCGGGATGTTCGGGCTGTTGGGTGAAACCAGGTTGAGTTGCTCTTCGACCTTGCTGATGAGGTCGTGGCCGCTTTCTTCAAAATGACGGCTCAGGAGGTCATTCGGTTGGTAAGGCATCAACTTCTCCTTCCATACAGGCTCTGTTTTTCCCTTGGATGAAGGAAACATTCGCACAACAAGACGCGCAATGGGCAGCCCCTTTCCTGCCCTGAAAAGTAAACGTGAACACTATGAATCTAGACCCACATAGCGTTTTTCGCTGACTTGATCATTGCGCCGCAAAGTCTTTCCTGGCAACCGCTTATTGGCGATTTGCAAGGTGCTTTCACCGCTCGTCTGAACGCCAGGCGAGTGTCCTACAGTCTGATTTACTAAATTACAGGCACGACACGACAACTTTGCGTCAAAGGAGGACGTACGGCACAAGCGGTTCAAGGATTTTATCGCTCTCAAGCAAGGGCGAGGTGCAGGGAGGCGGGAGGCGGGAAGCTATGGCCAGAGTCATTCTGGAGATCGATACGCAACTGTATCGATTACTGAAATCATCAGCCGAGACCAATCATTTGAGTCTCGAGGAAGAGTGCTGCCGGCGTCTGGAGGGGGCCGACCGACGTTCCCGTTATTTGCAGGCGTTGTTGGCAGAACTGCGCGCCGAGGATGAACAGCGGCGCGCCACTTCCCGATGATTACTTCTTCTTGGCCGGAGCCGCTTTCGGGCAGTCCGATTCCTGATAGCTGGCGGAGCCGACTGAGCGGTTGGTCTTCACCTCAGTGAAGTCGTAACGCATGACCGCGCCCTTGGCCATCAGTTTGCGGAACGATGGGTTGTTGCATACAGAGGCGCCAAGCTGGAAATACACGGCTTTCGGGTCGGCACGCATCTTGTTGGCGTGGCTGCTTTGTACGCTTAGATGGTTGATCAGCGTGTTGCCTTCGACGGTGTAGCCCTGATCAAGAATGTCTTCGTTGATCGCCCGTGGAGTACCAACACTGCTTTGTGTGGCGACGTTTCGCAGCTCTCTGTTGAGATTCTGCTCACTCAAGGAAGCAGCCTGAGCGCTGAAGGACGACGCCAGCAAAATGGCAGCGGTGGGAACGATAAGGCGCAGCATGAAACTCTCCTGGTTCAGTGACTGGTGGTTCGACCCGTCACATGACTGTGCGTTCAGTGGCGGCGAATTATAGGGGACGAGGCCTGGACGGTACAGGCTTGCGCCGGCTGCTCTGATAAACTGCCGCCACTTTCTGTCCTGCCGAGTGTTTTTCGTGTCGATTTTCTTCCCCTGCCGGCGTTGCCTGCGATGAACCCTGCAACCCAGCGCTTTGCTGCAAACGCAGTAGCCCGCTTGCGCGATGAGCGAGAGGAAGAGGGCATCAAGCCGATTCAGGCCCGAGGCTGGAGGGCGCCGCGTTGCCGAGCCTGCCGCGTGATCGAGAGTCACTGCCTGTGCGCCTGGCGCCCGCAGGTCGAGGCTCGCTCTGGCGTGTGCCTGATCATGACCAACAAGGAAGTGTTCAAACCGAGCAACACCGGTTGGCTGATCGCCGATGTGGTACGCGACAACCATGCATTCATCTGGTCGCGTACGGAAGTTGATGAGCAACTGCTGGCGCTGCTGGCCGATCCGCAATGGCAGCCCTATCTGGTGTTTCCGGGTGAGTACGTCGAACCCGAGCGTGTCACAAACAGCGTCGATGCCGATAGTTCGAAGCGTCCGCTGTTCATTCTGCTGGATGCCACCTGGACAGAAGCCCGGAAGATTTTCCGCAAAAGCCCCTACTTTGATCGGCTGCCGATCCTGAGCCTGTTGCCCGAGAAGTTGTCGCGGTACCGGTTGCGCCGATCGACCCGAAGCGAGCATTTATGCACAGCCGAAGTGGCGGCGTTGTGTCTCGATCTGGCGGGTGATACCGAGGCCGCGTCGGCACTGGACGCTTATTTCGACGTGTTCAGCCAACATTACCTTGATGCCAAGCATCAGCTTGAAATGAATGTTTCAACACCGGCACACGCCGAACTGATGCCCTTCGTTGAGAACGTAGCGCCTGCCTTGAGCTGATTGTCGCCCATACTGCAAAGAACTGTACTGGCCATGCACCTTGACCACCCCGACTTCGCTGGGCATGCTTGGCGCCGATTAGGGCGCGGCCAAAGTTTGATACGCCGTATTCTTTACGTGGATAGTCACGTGATTGGCGTTGAACGTGCCCTGTTGGTACAGCTCCGTGGCTGTACCTCGAGTTGTTTGAAAAACAGGATCATTTGAAAAATGGCCACATACGAAATCCTGATTGCCGATGACCACCCTCTTTTTCGTAGCGCGCTGCATCAAGCGTTGACCCTGGGCCTGGGCCCGGAAGTCCGTCTGGTGGAAGTGGCAAGCATTGCCGAGCTGGAAACCCGTCTGGACGAGAAGTCCGACTGGGATCTGGTGCTGCTGGATCTGAACATGCCGGGGGCCTACGGTTTTTCAGGGTTGGTGCTGTTGCGCGGTCAGTATCCGCAGATTCCGGTGGTCATGGTGTCAGCCCAGGAAGAAGCCTCGATCATGGTCAAGTCCCGTGAATTCGGCGCCAGCGGCTTCATCCCCAAGTCCAGTGATCTGAGTGTCATCCAGAAAGCGGTGCGCGCGGTGCTTGATGGTGATGTGTTCTGGCCGCCCCAGGCGTTCGAGGCGGTGAGCGTTTCCGCCGAAGCGAAGGCCGCGAGCGAAGGCCTTGCGAGTCTGACGCCTCAGCAATTTCGTGTTCTGACCATGGTCTGTGAAGGCTTGTTGAATAAGCAGATTGCCTACGAGCTGAGCGTTTCCGAAGCGACGATCAAGGCCCACGTGACGGCGATTTTTCGCAAGCTGAATGTGCGGACCCGGACCCAGGCAGCGTTGCTTCTGCAACAACTTGAGTCAATTTCGAGCTAATCAGGCGCGGCGCGTTCACGCTTTTTTGACTGTGCTTAATCTAGCCTTCCTACTTCATTTTTTGGTCAGTTACCTACTTTATGTCACCTTTCAAAGGCCAAACCGGCCTCAAACGCATCCTCAACGCCTCCGGTTATTCGCTGGACGGTCTGCGCGCAGCCTTCACCGGCGAAGCGGCCTTTCGGCAACTGGTGTTGCTCAACGTCATATTGATTCCGCTGTCGTTCTTCCTGAACGTCAGTCGCGTCGAGCAGGCGTTGCTGATTGCAGTCTGCCTCCTGGCGTTGATTGTCGAATTGCTCAATTCGGCAGTGGAAGCGGCCATCGACCGCATTTCCCTTGAATTACACCCGCTGTCCAAGAACGCCAAGGACATGGGCAGCGCCGCTCAGTTCGTAGCCTTGAGCATGATCGCGCTGGTCTGGGCGGTCATCCTGCTTTAAGCAATGGTAGGCAGGACGATCTCGTCGCTGCGCTGAACTCCGGCGGTGAAAGCGCGGCACAGGTCGAGGAATTCACGCATCGCCGACGTCTGATATTTCTGTTTGTGCCAGATGAAATAGAACTGCCGCGCCAGATCCAGATCCGGCGTCTCTACGGGCACCAGACTGCCGCGGCGGAAGGCATCGCGCAGTGCCAGGCGAGAAATACAGCCAATCCCCAACCCGGACTCCACCGCACGCTTGATCGCTTCGGTGTGCTCCAGTTCCAGCCGGATATTCAGCGAGCTGCGATGGTGACGCATGGCCTGGTCAAAGGTCAGTCGCGTGCCAGAGCCCTGTTCCCGCAGAATCCAGGCCTCATGGGTCAGCTCTTCCATGGTCGCCGTGCCGCGCTTGGCCAGTGGATGCTGGGGCGCGCAGAACACCACCAGCTCATCCTCGACCCAGCTCTGCACTTCGATGTCCGGATGACTGCAGTCGCCTTCGATTAGACCCAGATCAATTTCATAGTGGGCGACCTGCTGCACAATGTTGGCAGTGTTCTGCACATGCAGCTTCACCTGGCTTTCCGGATGGCGCTGCATGAAGCTGCCAATCAGCAAGGTGGCCAAGTAATTGCCGATGGTCAGGGTCGCGCCGACCGCCAGAGAGCCGAATCCCGACTTGCCATTGAGCAAGTCTTCGATTTCTTTGGACTGGTCGAGCAGCGCCACCGCTTGCGGCAGCAGCTGTTTGCCGAGGGCGTTGAGGCTCAGCCGTTTGCCGGCGCGGTCGAACAGCTGACAGCTGGACTGACGCTCTAGCTCGGTGATCGAGGTGCTCGCCGCCGATTGCGAGAGGTTGAGCAGGCCCGCAGCACGGGATACGCTTTCCTGCTGGGCGACGGCGACGAATACTTGAAGTTGACGGAGAGTAAATCGCATATCTATATAACCGATAACCCTTATCTTAATAATCCAGTTAACAGATATTGTGGCTGCCATTAGAATGCGATGCAATTGCGCACAGCAGCTCTTTTTTTGCAGAGCAGGCGCAGAGCATGCGCAGACAAAATCTCCAGGAGTCCCACGTACATGAGCAACATGAACCACGAGCGTGTCCTCAGTGTTCACCACTGGAACGACACTCTGTTCAGCTTCAAGTGCACCCGCGATCCGGGCCTGCGCTTCGAGAACGGTCAGTTCGTGATGATCGGCCTGCAACAGCCCAACGGCCGGCCGCTCATGCGCGCTTACTCGATTGCCAGCCCGAACTGGGAAGAGCATCTCGAGTTTTTCAGCATCAAGGTGCCTGATGGCCCGCTGACTTCCCAGCTGCAGCATCTGAAGGAAGGCGACGAGATCATCATCAGCAAGAAGCCTACCGGCACGCTGGTGCTGGATGACTTGAAGCCTGGCAAACATTTGTACCTGCTCAGCACCGGTACCGGTCTGGCGCCGTTCATGAGCGTCATCCAGGACCCGGAAACCTACGAGCGTTTCGAAAAAGTGATCCTGTGCCACGGCGTGCGTTACGTCAACGAAGTCGCTTACCGCGAGTTCATCACCGAGCACTTGCCGCAGAACGAGTTCTTCGGCGAGGCCCTGCGTGACAAGTTGATCTACTACCCGACCGTGACCCGCGAGCCGTTCGAGAACGAAGGTCGCCTGACCGACCTGATGCGCAGCGGCAAGCTGTTCAGCGACATCGGTCTGCCACCGATCAACCCGCAGGACGACCGCGCCATGCTGTGCGGCAGCCCGAGCATGCTCGACGAGACCAGCGAAGTGTTGAACAGCTTCGGCCTGAAAGTGTCGCCGCGGATGCGCGAGCCGGGTGATTACCTGATCGAGCGAGCGTTCGTCGAGAAGTAAACACAACGCCTGACGGCTTTGCTTTCCCTGTGGGAGCGAGCCTGCTCGCGAAAGCGGTGCGACAGTCAACTTCAATGTCGACTGACACACCGCTTTCGCGAGCAGGCTCGCTCCCACAGTGGTTTCTGGTGTTCAGGCTTTTGCGGGGATGACTTCCAGGACACGGATTACCCCGGCTTCGGGATAGTGCCAGCGTACGTCCAGGTCCCAGAACTGCGCGCCGTATTCCCGTTCGGGTGTAGGAATCTGGTACGCCGGACGTGGGTCTTGTGCAAGGCATTGCTCGATCAACTCCACCAGCGGTTCTTCGAGGCGCTGAGCATGGCCGTGAGCCTGTTGCAGCGCTGAGTCCGTCCACTGCACGGGAATCAACTGCGGCGCAGCGCTGGCGATGCTGTTGGCGGCCGTATCGATGATATCGGCGTAAGGCACGTAGGGTTTGATGTCGAGAATCGGTGTGCCGTCCAGTAGGTCGATGCCGGATATCCACAGGCGATTGGCTTCAACCTTGTCCAGCTTCACCACGGATTGGCCGATACCATTGGGCCGATGCGTCGCGCGGGTGGCGAACACACCCATGGATTTGTTACCGCCGAGACGAGGAGGGCGGACTTTCAGTCGTGGCTTTTCTTCCAGGGCCTGGTGAAACAGGAACAGCAGCCATACGTGGCTGACCTGTTCCAGGCCTTGCACTGCATCGCCCTGATCGAACGGCGCCACCAGCTCCAGCACGCCGCGAGCGGCCGGAGCCAGTTGTGGCTGACGCGGGATGGCGAACTTCTCCTTGAAGCAGGAGCGCACGAAGCCGATGGGGGAAACGCTGTAGGTCATGGTCTGGGGTCGAGGCGGGGTGAGGGTGGGCATGATAACCCGAGCAGCCGCAGGATCGGTGGTGCCTGTCAGTCCGCCTTCGCGAGCAGGCTCGCTCCCACAGTAGATCTCGGTCGGTCACAGATTTTGTGAGTACAGAAAATCCCTGTGGGAGCGAGCCTGCTCGCGATGGCCGCGCCGCCGATCTAAAGGCTAAACCCGCCATCCAGCGGAATGATATTCCCGGTCATGTAAGCGCCGGCCGTACTCGCCAGGCTGATCGCCAGTGCCGCCATCTCTTCCTCCCGGCCCCAGCGTTTCATTGGAATCAATGCCGTGTCGTCGGCCAGCGCCTGCTCATCATTGCCGATGTGCTGAGTCATCTTGCTCGGAAAACGCCCCGGCGCGATGACGTTGACGTTGATGTGCTGGCTCACCAGCTCCCGCGCCAGAATCCGCGACAGTTGATGCAGGGCCGCTTTACTCGGCCCATAGGCATAAGCCTGCTCGCCGAAGGACGAAATGCCCGCCACTGAACCGATATTGATAATTCGCGCCGGATTCGCTGCCGAACCAGCCTTGCGCAGCAGCGGCAAAAACTGCTGAATGCAGTTGAACACCGAGGTCACGTTCAGCTGCATGACCTTTTCCCAGCCCTTGACCGGGTAGCTCTCCAGCGGCGCGCCCCACGTGGTGCCAGCGTTGTTCACCAGAATATCCAGATGAGTGATCTGCTCGCCCAGTCGCGTAGCCAGTTCAAGTACGCCTTCTTCGGTGGCCAGGTTGGCCGCCACTGCGTGGCAACGACCGAATGCGCTCAATTCATCGGCCGTTTGCTGACAGGCTTCGGCATCCCGGGCGCAGACGTACACGGTGGCGCCAGCTTCGACATAAGCCTTGGCGATCATTTTGCCGATACCACGGGTGCCGCCGGTCACCAGAGCGGTGCGGCCTTGCAGGGAAAAATACGGGTGCATGGCGAATCCTGAGAGCTGAGGGTCAATACACCCTAGTCGTCAGCCGCCAGAAGCGGAGCCACTATTTTTGCGAGGAATGAGGGTCTATACGGCCAGGCCTTGAGCTGCACGCTGCAGCTCAAGGCCTGTGGGCACTTATTGCGGACGCACGCGCAGGGTCAGGCCCTTGAGGAAGTTGCGCAGCAACTGGTCGCCGCACGGGCGGTAGTTGGTGTGGCCGAACTTGCGGAACAGCGCGCTCAGCTCAGGCTTGGACACCGGGAACTCGGAGGCCTTGAGGATGGCGTGCATGTCGTCTTCTTTCAGTTCGAAAGCCACACGCAGTTTCTTCAGGATGATGTTGTTGGTCACCGGCACTTCGATCGGCTGTGGCGGACGGCTTTCGTCCTTGCCGCGCTTGAAGATCACCAGGCCATCGAGGAAATGCGCAATGACTTCATCCGGGCAGCGTACGAAGCCTTCCTCGTCTTCCTCTTTCTTGTCGAGGTACGTCACCAGGTCTTCCAGGGTCACGTCCATGCCGCCGAGCTTGATGATCTCGATGACTTTCTTGTCGCTGATGTCGAGCATGTAGCGCACGCTGCGCAGTACGTCGTTATGAATCATGGTGTGCAATCCTGATATTCAGCAGTGGGCGCCGCATTAACAGCGGCGCCAAAATGTGTGGCGGCGTGAAAAGTCTTAGAACTTCTCTTTGCCGGACAGGTAGCGCCATTGCCCCAACGGCACTTTGCCGATGGACACGCCGCCAATGCGGATGCGGCGGATGGCGACAACCTTCAGGCCTACGGCCTGGCAGAACAGGGCGATGACGCCCGGTTGTGGGTTCTTCATCGCAAAACGCAGGCGGTTTTCGTTCTGCCAGCTGGCTTTGACCGGCGGCAGTTCCTTGCCCTTGTAGGTCAGGCCGTGGTTCAGGCGGTTGAGGCCGTGAGCCACCATGTCGCCTTCAACTTCGACCACATACTCTTGCTCGATCTTGGCGGAGTCGGCAGTGAGTTTGCGCAGGATCTTCCAGTCCTGGGTGAACACCAAAAGACCGCTGGCGTTGGCCTGCAGGTCGGTGCTGGCGGTCAGGCGCAGGAAGTGGCCCTTGAGCGGACGTTTGCTGAAGCGGTGTTCTTCGCTCAAGGTCTCGGCGCTGATCGTTGCCATTGCCGTTTCCGCATCCATGCCCACGGGCACGTTCAGCAGGATGGTCACCGGTTCCGGCGCAGTGGCCTTGGCTTCAGGATCAAGCTCGACTTTCTGGTTTTCGACCTTGAACTGCGGCTCGTCGATGACTTCACCGTCCACGGTGACCCAGCCTCCCTCGATGAACAGCTCAGCCTCCCGACGGGAACAGCCGACGAGTTCGATGAGGCGTTTGGAGAGACGAATCGGGTCAGTCATGACAGGGCCGTAACAAAAAAGGGGTGGGCATTGTACCTGCCTGGCGCCGGTTAATCGCGGGTCCATTTGCTCGGTGTGGCTTTTTGTGGGAGCGAGCCTGCTCGCGATAGCGGTAGTTCAGTCAATTTATCTGTTGAATGACACACCGCTATCGTCGGAACGCCGCCCGGAGCCGGCTCACTCCTACACTTGATCCGTGTGGTGTCAGCCATGCCGCGAATGTTGCTGGTTCTGACGCAAACGCATATGCAGCAGCGGATAAGGCTGGCCCATGCCGTCATGCTCGGAGCGACCGATCACCTCGAAGCCCTGTTTGAAGTAGAAGCCCAAGGCTTGCGGGTTCTGTTCGTTGACGTCCAGTTCATCGGCATTCAGGTGTTCCATCGCATAGCGTAGCAACTGCTTGCCCAGGCCCTGGCCGCGGTGTGCCGGGTCGATGAAGAGCATTTCGACCTTGCCCGCCGCGACTCCAGCGAACCCGGTAATGCGCTGGCGCGGGTCTTTGGTGCAGATCAGCATCACCGCATCGAGGTAGCGCGTCAGCACCAGGTTCTTCAGCAGTTCGATGTAGCTGTCCGGCAGAAAGTCATGGGTGGCGCGCACCGAGGCTTCCCAGACCTGAGTGAGTTCTTCGTAGTCGCTCTGTTTCGGCGTGTGGATGACCGAATGTTGGCGCATGGCCGGCTGCCCCTTTTCCTGTGGATGTCGAGAATCCTTTCCTTACAAAACGATAGACGTAAAAAAGCCCCGCATCTCGTCAAGAGAGCGGGGCTTTTCGTATTTTTTGCGTTTAGATCTGTTCAGCCCACAGGTCGTATTCGTCGGCGTCGGTCACTTTGCACCAAACTTTATCGCCTGGCTTGAGGTTGCTGCCGTTGTCGATGAACACGTTGCCGTCGATTTCCGGGGCATCGAAGAAGCAGCGGCCGACCGCGCCCTGCTCGTCGACTTCATCGACCAATACTTCGATTTCACGGCCGATGCGCATTTGCAGGCGCGCCGAGCTGATGGCTTGCTGGTGCGCCATGAAGCGATCCCAACGGTCTTGCTTGACGTCGTCCGGCACGATGGCCGCGTCCAGCAGGTTGGCTGGTGCGCCTTCGACTGGCGAGTACTGGAAGCAGCCGACGCGGTCGAGTTGCGCTTCGGTCAGCCAGTTCAGCAGGTACTGGAAGTCTTCTTCGGTTTCGCCGGGGAAGCCGACGATGAAGGTCGAACGGATGATCAGGTCCGGGCAGATTTCGCGCCAGTTCTTGATTCGGGCCAGGGTCTTGTCTTCGAAGGCCGGGCGTTTCATCGCTTTCAGGACTTTCGGGCTGGCGTGCTGGAACGGGATGTCCAGGTACGGCAGGATTTTCCCGGCGGCCATCAGCGGAATCAGCTCGTCGACGTGCGGGTACGGGTAAACATAGTGCAGACGAACCCAGACGCCGAGGGTGCTCAGGGCTTCGCAGAGTTCGGTCATGCGGGTTTTCACCGGCGCGCCGTTCCAGAAACCGGTGCGGTATTTCACGTCGACGCCGTAGGCGCTGGTGTCTTGCGAGATCACCAACAGCTCTTTGACGCCGGCTTTGACCAGGCGCTGAGCCTCGTCCAATACATCACCGACCGGGCGGCTGACCAGTTTGCCGCGCATCGACGGGATGATGCAGAAGCTGCAGCTGTGGTTGCAGCCTTCGGAAATCTTCAGGTAGGCGTAGTGGCGCGGGGTCAGCTTGATGCCTTGCGGCGGCACCAGGTCGATCAGCGGGTTGTGATCCTGACGCGGCGGCACGGCGTCGTGCACGGCGTTGACCACCTGCTCGTACTGCTGCGGACCGGTCACGGCCAATACGCTTGGGTGTACCTTGCGAATGTTGCCTTCATCGACGCCCATGCAGCCGGTCACGATGACCTTGCCGTTTTCCTTGATGGCTTCGCCGATCACTTCAAGCGATTCAGCCTTGGCCGAGTCGATGAAGCCGCAGGTGTTGACCACCACGACATCGGCGTCCTCGTAAGTGGATACGACGTCATAGCCTTCCATGCGCAGCTGGGTAAGGATGCGCTCGGAGTCGACCAGTGCTTTGGGGCAACCCAGGGATACGAAGCCAACCTTTGGATTGGCCGGCGCAGGAGTGGTGGACATGTCTAACCTCGGTATTTGTGACGCCTCCAGCCGAAGACGGCAAGGCGACAGACGGGCGCTTTGCTGCGCCTCTGATCAAAAAGTGCGCAATTCTAGCGATGAGAGGCGCACTTGACCAGCTTTATGCAGGGAAATACGACGAGTGCTGCGCTATGCTTCGCGCCGTTACGCTTTACCGAATTTTTACAGTCAACGAAACGTCTGTAACCGTAAGTAAAACAGCGCATGCTGCACGGCAAAGCATAGTGCTTCTTATAAGAAGTCCGGGTCTGAGTAGTAGGAGTTTTGGATGGGGCAGGCAAGTAGTCAGGCAGCGGGTGCCGAGCATTCGTCGGCGAAGCCGATCGGCATGCTGGTCGCGGCAGTCGGGGTGGTTTATGGCGATATCGGCACGAGCCCGCTGTACACCCTTAAAGAAGTGTTCTCCGGACATTATGGTGTGCCGGTCAACCATGATGGGGTCTTCGGGATTCTGGCGCTGATCTTCTGGTCGTTGATCTGGGTCGTTTCGATCAAGTACGTGCTCTTTATTCTGCGCGCCGACAACCAGGGCGAAGGCGGGATCATGGCGCTGACGGCGCTGGCTCGTCGTGCATCTTCACCTTATCCGAGACTGCGTGCGGTGCTGGTGATTCTGGGATTGATCGGCGCAGCGCTGTTTTATGGCGACAGCATGATCACCCCGGCGATTTCCGTATTGTCGGCGGTGGAAGGTCTGGAGCTGGCGTTCGATGGGCTTGAGCGCTGGGTCGTGCCGCTATCGCTGGTGGTGCTGGTGGGACTGTTTCTGATCCAGAAACACGGCACAGACCGAATCGGTAAAATGTTCGGTCCGATCATGGTGTTATGGTTTGTGGTGCTGGGCGGGCTCGGTGTCAGCGGCATCATTCAGCATCCTGAAGTCCTCAATGCACTGAATCCAGTCTGGGGCGTGAGGTTCTTCACGGTGCATCCGGGCATGGGGTTGGCGATTCTTGGCGCCGTGGTGCTGGCGTTGACCGGTGCCGAGGCCTTGTACGCGGACATGGGCCACTTTGGTCGCAAGCCGATCGCTCGCGCCTGGTTCGCCTTGGTTTTGCCGGCACTGGTGCTGAACTATTTCGGCCAGGGCGCTTTGCTGTTGGGCGACCCGGAAGCAGCGCGTAACCCGTTCTACCTGTTGGCGCCGAACTGGGCGTTGATTCCGCTGGTGGTGCTGTCGACGTTGGCCACGGTGATCGCTTCGCAAGCGGTGATTTCCGGTGCGTTCTCGCTGACCCGTCAGGCGATCCAGCTGGGTTACATCCCGCGCATGCACATTCAGCACACCTCCAGCGCCGAGCAGGGGCAGATTTACATTGGCGCGGTGAACTGGGCGCTGATGGTCGGGGTGATCCTGCTGGTCATTGGCTTTGAGTCTTCAAGCGCCCTGGCTTCGGCCTATGGCGTGGCGGTGACCGGGACCATGCTGATCACCAGTATTCTGGTGTCTGCGGTTATGTTGCTGCTGTGGAAATGGCCACCGGTGCTGGCGGTGCCGATTCTGATTGGCTTCGTGCTGGTAGACGGGCTGTACTTCGCTGCCAACGTGCCGAAAATCATTCAGGGCGGTGCCTTTCCGGTTCTGGCGGGGATCGTGCTGTTTGTCCTGATGACCACCTGGAAGCGCGGTAAAGAGCTGCTCGTGGATCGACTGGACGAGGGCGGCCTGCCGCTGCCGATCTTTATCAGCAGTATTCGTGTGCAGCCGCCGCATCGGGTCCAGGGCACCGCCGTGTTCCTGACCGCACGCCCGGACGCGGTGCCCCACGCCTTGTTGCACAACCTGTTGCATAACCAAGTGCTGCACGAGCAAGTGGTGCTGCTGACGGTGGTGTACGAAGACATCCCGCGGGTGCCGGCATCACGGCGTTTCGAGGTTGATTCCTACGGCGAAGGTTTCTTCCGGGTGATCCTGCATTTCGGCTTCATCGACGAGCCGGACGTGCCGCAAGCGTTGAAGTTGTGTCATCTCGATGACCTGGACTTCAGCCCGATGCGCACCACCTACTTCCTCAGCCGCGAGACGGTCATCGCCTCCAAGCTCGAAGGCATGGCCCGCTGGCGTGAGGCGTTGTTCGCCTTCATGTTGAAGAACGCCAACGGCAATTTGCGCTTCTTCAATCTGCCGCTGAACCGGGTGATTGAACTGGGGACGCAGGTAGAGATGTAAGCAACATCAAAAAGCCCCCGTTGCCATGAAGGCAGCGGGGGCTTTTTCGTGGGCTGGACTCAGATCACTCTTGAGCCGCCGTCTCCTTCGCTTGGCGCTTCTCGATGATATCCACCAACCGCTGCGCCAGCTTCGGGTAGTTCTCGTCGAAGTGATGACCGCCAGGCAATTTCATCGCCTCTCCAACCGCGGTCTTGTCGGTACAGCCGCTCTCGTCGACTTCCTCTTCACCATAGATGCACACCACTTTCTCCGGCGGCAGCTTGGCCATTTCCGGGCCGGTGGCGGCTTCTTTGCCGGCGTTGCCGAGCCAGCCTTCGACTTCGATTTCGAAGCTGCCGGTGCGGGCGAAGGCCAGCAGGATGATTGCGTCGACGCGTTGCTGCTCCGATGGCTCCAGGCGGTTGTAGATCGCCGGCAGGACGTCGGCGCCGAACGAGTAACCGGTAAGGATGAAGCGCTTGGAGCCCCATTTCTGCCGGTAGTGCTGCATCAGCTCGGCGAGGTCCAGGGCGCTTTGCTCGGGGCTCTTGTGTTGCCAGTAGTAGCGCAGGGTGTCGATGCCGACAACCGGGTAGCCGATCTTCGCCATCTCGCCCGCTACGTCGCGGTCAAGGTCACGCCAGCCGCCGTCGCCGGACAGGAACAGGGTCACGGTGTCCTTGGCCTGGCCGGCGGGCACTTCGACCACCGGGATCTGCAAGCCGCCAGAAGCTTTGTCGCCACCCACGAGGATCTTGCGCAACTCGTTGTTCAGCACTTGCGGCAGGTTGATGTCGTAGTCGCTGATGCTGGTTTCGGCGTTGGGTTGGTCTCGCACGAAGCCGGCGCTGGTGTCGTCCGGGTTGTCGTTCCAGGCCACCAGCCAGTGCCCGTGAGCGGCGCTTTTCGGTAGCAGGTGGGTGCAGCCTGGTTTTTCCAGGGCCAGGTCCACCGAGACGGCCTGGGCCTTGTCGCTCTTCTGCTCGGACAACCAGCGCCATGCCAGCACGGCGCCAGGGCCGATGCCGCTGACCAGGGTCGCCGGGCCTTTGAGTTCTCTCAGGGCTGATTGCAGGGCGCGACTTTGCAGCAGGCAGTCTTTGGGCAGGATCACCTGAACAATCTGCGCCGAACCGGTGCGGCTCAGGGTCATCAACTGTTTGTTGCTGAGCTTCTGGTCTTCATTGACCGCCACCAGTACCTGGGCGCGTGGCGTGTTGCCGGGGATGACACGGGTCATCGCGGCGCCATTGGCCGGCGTCAGCTGTTCGAGGGTCGGTTCGGGCGCCGGGCGTTTCAGGTACCAGTAACCGCCACCGAGAATCAGGGCCAGCACTACCAGTGTGGCCAGTACGTACCGCAAGGAGCGTTGAATCATCAGCGTTTCACCAATCCAGTCAAGCCGCCCGCAATCAGGGCAGCAGTGTCGGCCAGGGCAACCAGCGGATCGAGTCCGGCGGGCACGGCCATATAACGGGGTTCCCAGTCTGGCTGGAACTTGTCTTTGAAGCGGCGCAAGCCTTGGAAGTTGTAGAGCTGCTCACCACGGCGGAAAACCATCGAGCCCAGACGCTGGGTCAGTGGTGCGCCACGACGGGGTTGCAACCCCGACAACGGCACCATGCCCAGGCTGAAGCGCGCGTATCCATGATTTTTATAATGTTGAATCAGGCCGACCATCATGAACTCCATGGTCAGCTTGGGGGCATCCGGGTGTGCGCGCATCAGGTCGAGACTGGCCAGGTCATGGCCATACGTCTCGAGCAGGTTGGCGAACGCCACCGGACGCCCTTCGAAACGAATCACCGCGACGCGGAAATGCTTGATGTAGTCATCGCTGAAACGGCCGAGCGAGAAGCCTTTCTCGCGCACGTTCTTGCCGGTCAGCCAGGCATCGGAAATCATCTTGAGTTCATCCATCGGCGCTTGCCCCGGATCAAAGATCTCCAGCGACAGGCCATCGCGAGTGCCGCGGTTCCAGGTGTAGCGCAGGTCTTTCATCTCTTTGCCTTTGGCCTCGAGATCAAAGCGAAGCAGATCGACCCGGGCTTCTTCGCCGAGTTTGATCGCGGTCAGGCCGATGTCCATGTAGTACGGCAGGTTCTCGGCGCGCACTTGGTAGAACACAGGACGGGCGTGGTGGATGTCGCAAAGGTCGCGGAACTGCCAAATCATTTCCGCCCGTTGCTGGGTCGGGCCGATCGGGTCATACAAAGCCACCAGGCTGCGACCACGGCGTGCGTACATCAGGAACGCCTGGTCGTTGGGGTGAAACAGCAGTGCCTTGTCACCGGTCAGAGCGAGGCCACCATCCGGTTGTGCGGAGGCCATCAGGATCTTTACCGCGCGGTCCAGTTCATCGGGCGTTGGCAGATGGATCACCGGGCGCGCGGTGCGCAGCAGCCAGGTCAGGGACACCACCACCAGCAGCACGGCGGCGCCGAGCAGCGAGCGCAAGCCACGCGGGGCATCGGCGTCGAGGGTGAACTGCCACCAGAGCTGATGACTGTAGGGGACGTCCTGATAGGCGAACAGCAACAGCCAGATCGACGCACCGAGTACGCACAGGCTCGCCACCAGATACAGCGGCGAGAACGGCACCTCGGTCAGACGACTGGGGCGATAGAACGAGCTGCGGAAAACCCCCAGTAAGCTCGCAGTCAGCGTCAGCAAGCAGGCTTCTTCCCAATCGAAGCCCTTGAGCAACGAGAGCAGGGCAGCGACCAGCAACAAGATGGTGGTCAGCATCCAGGCGGCCGATAGTCGGCGGCGCAACCCTTGGGCCAGCAGCAAGCAAAGCACGCCGATCAGGCTGGCCCCGAAGTGCGAGGCGTCGACCAGTCGATGCGGGATCAGAAAGCCGATGTGTTCCAGGCGTGTGTCGATTTCCGGGGTGGCGCCGGAGAACAACAGCACCACGCCGGACAGAAATACCAGCACCGCCAGAATCGGCGCGGCCAGGCCGGACGCCACCCTTAAGGACTGACGCGATTGAAACAGGCGCTGACCTTCATTGATCAGCAGGAATACGCAGGCCACCAGCAACGGCAGCACCACGTAGATCAGGCGATAGAGCAGCAGGGCGGCAGCGAGTGGCGCGGCACCGAGTTTGTCGGAAAAGGCGGCCAGCAAAATCGCTTCGAACACCCCGACCCCGCCGGGAACGTGACTGAGCACCCCGGCGGCCAGGGCCAGCAGGTACACCAGCAGGAACGCGCCGAAGGGCGGTGCTTCAGGCAGCAACAGATAGAGCACAGTTGCCGCGGCGGCAACGTCCAAGGCCGTGATGATCAGTTGCAGGAACGTCAGGCGTCGGCCCGGCAGGCGCAAGGTGCGGCGTCCAACCTTGACCAGCAGGTTGTCCGGGTAAGGTTGCTCTGGCAGGCGGCGGCGGTAAATCCCGATGGCCAGTACGCTGAAGAGCAGCAAAACGGCCACGGCGATGGCACCCAGCAACGTCTGGGACAGACCCAGGGCGGCAGAAGCGCCAGGCAGGTTGCTGAGGGTGGCGAGGGCGGCCAGTGGGGGCAGGGCGCAGCCGAGCGAGAGGCTGGCGAACAGCGTCATGTGAGCGACTTCAGAAGCGCCCAGACCATGACGTGCATATAAACGGTAGCGAACCGAGCCCCCCGAGAGCATCGAAAGGCCAATGGCATTGCCGATGGCGAATGCGGTAAACCCACCCAGAGCCAGGATTCGTGGCGCCAGTGTCACGCCTGCGTAGCGGCTGGCCGACCATTCGTAGCCCAGCAGGATAATGAAGCCGACCACGGTCGCGCCTAGTGCGCCCAATAAGGCCGGTTTCGGAACGTCGAGAATCGAGTCGTGCAGAGCGTACAGATCGAGTTCGCTCAGCAGGTGGCGACAGGCAATCAGCGCGATAGCGAACAACAGCAAAGTGACTGCCAGGCCGATGGGCTGGCGATATTTGCTGATTCGATCAAGCAAGCGCAGCCGCTCGGCCTTGATCGGTTGTGTCGCTGTGACGGTGTCTTGTGGATCAGACGAGTTGGCGCGCATCAATCACCTCTTGGATTGTGCGCGACAGGATGGGGGTATCCAGCCAAGTTACCAATCCCTGTAGAAAAAAATAATCACAAATATTAACGCCTCTCACCGGGTATCGGCGATGGTACGTCATCAGTCGTAGAAGGTTCTGTCTGTGGCTCAGCATAGTCTGGGCTCAGAACATCGGGGATCCCGAACGGCTCGGTACACAGTGGCAGATCATTGTTGCGAAAGGGCTTTTTCAGCAGATACAAAAAAGGCCACTCTTTCGAGTAGCCTTTTTTGATGTTTGGTTGCGGGAGCCGGATTTGAACCGACGACCTTCGGGTTATGAGCCCGACGAGCTACCAGACTGCTCCATCCCGCGTCTGTGTGGCGGCATTCTACAGGCGAACGCTAGAGTGTCAACCGTTAATCCTGAATAGGGTCAAATAAGCGTAAATGAGCGGCGAACGGTCGTGAGGAAGACTTAAGTTTCGGAATCGGAACGATTTCTCGTTTCTGCATCGTCAGCCGTTACCCGCTCTTTTCTATCTCGTGTTTACAAAAGAGACGCGCACAAAAAAGGCCACTCTTTCGAGTAGCCTTTTTTGATGTTTGGTTGCGGGAGCCGGATTTGAACCGACGACCTTCGGGTTATGAGCCCGACGAGCTACCAGACTGCTCCATCCCGCGTCTGTGTGGCGGCATTCTACAGGCGAACGCCGGAGTGTCTACCGTTAATCCTGAATAGGGTCAAATAAACGTAAATGAGCGGCGAACGGTGATGGGGGAGACTTAAGTTTCGGAATTAGAACGAATTCTCAATCCTGCGCCGTCAGCCGTTACCCGCTCTTTTCTATCCTGTGTTTACAAAAGAGACGCGCACAAAAAAGGCCACTCTTTCGAGTAGCCTTTTTTGATGTTTGGTTGCGGGAGCCGGATTTGAACCGACGACCTTCGGGTTATGAGCCCGACGAGCTACCAGACTGCTCCATCCCGCGTCTGTGTGTCGGCATTCTACAGAGGATCGGCAGGCTGTCAACCTTCAACCCAGAGAAAACCTCTTCCCGTTCAATCGCTTAGCTTGAAAACAGGGCTGAGTGATGGGCTGTAAGGTCGGTGTGGCAAGGCTTTCAGCTCTATCGGGTGAAGCTTTTCGATTAAGAAAATAAATTCATCGGCACTTTTCCTACAAGTAGAAAAGAACATTCAGAGTACTGGTGCTATATACAGGTGTCAGTGAGATACTGCCGATCTGACTCGCCAGTACTCCATTTCTTCACCATGAACACTGCTTTTATATGACGCAGCGAAAAATCATCCACGTCGATTGTGACTGCTTCTACGCCGCCATCGAGATGCGTGACGACCCGCGCCTGGCCGGGAAGCCTCTGGCAGTGGGCGGTTCTGCGGATCGACGTGGAGTGATCGCCACCTGCAATTATGAGGCGCGGGCTTATGGGGTGCGCTCGGCCATGTCTTCCGGACATGCCATGAAGCTGTGCCCGGACCTGACCATCGTCAAGCCACGCATGGAGGCCTATAGAGAAGCCTCTAAAGAAATTCACACGATCTTTCGCGATTACACCGACTTGATCGAGCCGCTTTCCCTGGATGAGGCCTACCTCGACGTATCGGACAGTGCGCATTTCGGTGGCAGCGCCACGCGGATTGCCCAGGACATTCGCCGTCGCGTCTCTAATCAACTGCACATCACCGTTTCGGCGGGCGTTGCGCCGAACAAGTTTCTGGCCAAGATCGCCAGCGACTGGAAGAAGCCAAACGGCTTGTTCGTCATTACGCCGGATCAGGTCGAGGATTTTGTCAGTGGTTTGCCAGTGAGCAAGTTACACGGCGTTGGCAAAGTGACCGCGGACAAATTAGGCAGGCTTGGCATCGTCGATTGTTCACATCTGCGCGAATGGGACAAGTTGGCGCTTGTGCGCGAATTCGGCAGCTTCGGCGAGCGACTCTGGAGCCTGGCTCGTGGGATCGATGACCGGTTGGTGCACAACGACAGTCGTCGGCAGTCGATCAGTGTCGAAAACACCTACGACGTGGACTTGCCGGATCTGGTGAGCTGCCTCGATAAATTACCCGAGCTACTGGAAACCCTGGCCGGCCGCATGGCGCGAATCGACAGCAGCTATCGACCGGGCAAGCCGTTCGTCAAAGTGAAATTCCATGACTTCACCCAGACCACTCTGGAGCAGGCCGGGGCAGGGCGGGATCTGGGGAGCTATCAGTTGTTGCTGACCCAGGCGTTCAATCGCGGCGGGAAACCGGTGCGGTTGCTGGGGATTGGGGTGCGGCTGGAGGATTTGCGGGGCGGGTTTGAGCAGATGGAGTTGTTTGAGCGGTAGTGGAAGCGTTTTGATTCGGCGGTGAATGACAGCCCGTCATCGCGAGCAGGCTCACTCCCACATTAGGCCGAGTTCGTTTGAACAACCCGATCAACTGTGGGAGCGAGCCGGCTCCGGGCGGCGTTCCGACGATGCTTTTGCTTTTAATTCGGTCCCGGATCCGCAACCAGTCGCCCGGCATCCTTGGTCAATGACTTGAGGAATTCGGTCTGCAACTCAGGATCGTTGCGCGTCAGTTCGATCAGGCTCTGTTCCAGCTCGGTGGCTTCTTCTTCCAGGCCCAGTTCCGACAAACGTTTGACCCGGTGTACCCACTGGCTCACTTCGTCGTCTTCGAGGTCGTCGTAAATCAGCCCGTGAGCTTCAAGCAGCTTGCCGCGCAAGGAGCTACTGACCGCCAGGGACGAGTTGGTATGCACGTCGTCCTGAGTATTCTGGACACTGATCAGCAGCCGGCTCAGATGATTGATGTCGTGTTCTGCGAACGGGCTGTCCAGCAGGTTCACGCGCAATACACCGTTTTTGTCGGTACTCATCTCGAACGTTTCCTTGCCGGCCTTGACCTCAACCGGACGCTCGCTCCATGGCAGGCTTGAGTATTCGGTGCGCTTGTCGAGCTGGACCTCGTCGATTCCCGCCAGGTTCTGTTGCGCGCGACCATGAGACTGCACGTTCATGAACGGGTTGAGCCCGGCGAAACCGTAGCTCAACCAGTCTTTCGTCACGCTGTCCGGCAGGTTGCCGAGGGCGAACACGTTGACCACGTTCGCACCGACACCGGCCACCACGGCCACCGCACCCAGCGGGATCTCGTAAGCCTCCCGCCAGGGTTGGTAAGGCGTGTAGCGGTCGTAGTGGCGTGTGACTTCGAATTCGGTGACTTCGAAAGTCTTCTGCTCGTGGATCTTCACCCGACGTTGGGGCAGCTCAAGCACCTTGGGCTCACCGACATCAATCTGCAGGCTGTGATCGAGCAATTTACGCTCGACACGTTCCTCGTGCTCGCTGCGTTGTGACATGTGATTGGCACAGCCGCTGACCAGCAGGGTGCCGCACAGGGCGGCACCACCGAGGCCTAAGGTGTTTCGCTTGAACATGACTTCTCTATCTGGTGTCAGCGGCGGATACGGGACTGAAGGAAGGACAGCACGTCTGCGACCGGCAGCGCTTGCGCGTCGGGTTCGGTGCGGCTCTTGTATTCAAGATTGCCTTCGGCGAGGCCGCGGTCACTGACCACGATCCGGTGAGGAATGCCGATCAGCTCCATGTCCGCGAACTTGATGCCCGGGCTGGTTTTCTTGTCGCGGTCGTCCAGCAGTACTTCGAAGCCGGCGGCAGTCAATTCTGCATACAGCTTGTCGGTGGCTTCGCGAACCTGTTCGGTTTCATAGCGCAGCGGTACCAGAGCGATCTGGAACGGGGCCAGCGTGTCACTCCAGATGATCCCGTTGGCGTCGTTGTTCTGCTCGATGGCCGCAGCCACCACGCGGGAAACACCGATGCCGTAGCAACCCATTTCCAGGGTGACTGGCTTGCCATTCTCGCCCAGCACTTCGCACTTCATCGCTTTGCTGTACTTGTTGCCCAGCTGGAAGATGTGCCCGACTTCGATGCCGCGCTTGATTTCCAGGGTGCCCTTGCCATCCGGGCTCGGATCGCCGGCGACCACGTTGCGCAGGTCGGCAACGGTCGGAACCGGCAGATCACGCTCCCAGTTCACGCCGAAGTAGTGTTTGTCGTCGATGTTGGCGCCGATGCCAAAGTCGCTCATCAATTCGACGGAACGGTCGATGATGATTGGCAGCGGCAGATTCAACGGGCCCAGGGAGCCGGCGCCGGCGCCAATGGCGTCGCGCAGTTCGGCTTCGGAGGCCATGACCAGCGGGCTGGCAACGCCAGGCTGGTTGCCGGCCTTGATTTCGTTCAGCTCGTGGTCGCCACGGATGATCAGGGCAATCAGCTTGCCTTTCTCTTCAGCGTGAACCACCAGGGTCTTGATGGTCTTTTCAATCGGCAGGTTGAAGCCTTCGACCAATTGCGCGATGGTCTTGGCGTTCGGCGTGTCGACCAGGCGCAGCTCTTCGGCAGGTGCGGCGCGGGAAGTCTCGCGTGGCACGGCTTCGGCTTTCTCGATGTTCGCGGCGTAGTCGGAACCGTTGCTGAAGACGATATCGTCTTCGCCGGATTCGGCCAGCACGTGGAACTCGTGGGAGCCAGCACCACCGATCGAGCCGTTGTCGGCTTCAACCGGGCGGAACTTCAGGCCCAGACGGGTGAACACGTTGCAATACGCCTGGTGCATACGGTCGTAGGTGACCTGCAGCGATGGCTGGTCAGCGTGGAAGGAGTAGGCGTCCTTCATGATGAATTCGCGACCGCGCATCAAACCGAAGCGTGGACGGATTTCGTCACGGAATTTGGTCTGGATCTGGTACAGGTTGATCGGCAGCTGTTTGTAGCTGCTCAACTCGTTGCGCATCAGGTCAGTGATGACTTCTTCGTGAGTCGGGCCGGCGCAGAAATCGCGACCGTGGCGATCCTTGAAGCGCAACAATTCAGGGCCGTATTCTTCCCAGCGACCGGATTCCTGCCACAGCTCAGCCGGTTGGGTGCTCGGCATCAACACTTCGAGAGAGCCCGCGGCGTTCATTTCTTCACGAACGACGGCTTCGACCTTGCGCATCACTCGCAAGCCCATCGGCAGCCAGGTGTACAGGCCCGAGGCGAGTTTGCGGATCATGCCGGCGCGCAGCATCAGCTGATGGCTGATCACGACCGCGTCGGAAGGCGTTTCTTTCTGTGTGGCGAGCAAAAATTGACTGGTGCGCATGGTTGGCCGTTGTCGGTTGCTGATGACGAGAAATGACGGAGCATTGTACGGGCGAGATCTGCTGGCGTACAGGCGTGCGGTCGGCGGGGTGTGGCGGGAGAGCGGGAACCCCCGCGCCCTCTGCGCTGCTTCCTGCTTGAGAGTCTACGATTCTTCCGCGACCTGGGTCGGAACCGGTTCTGGTGCTGGCGTTGGCGTCGGGCCTTCGCGACGGCTTTCCTGGAACCAGTGCAACGCGATCAACAGCAGCGTCGGAACGCCCAGCAGGGCAGTGATCAGGAAGAAATTGTGATAACCGAATTTCTCCACCATGACCCCCGAGTAGCCGCCGATCAGGCGTGGCAGCAAGAGCATGATCGAGCTGAGCAGGGCGTACTGGGTCGCGGAGAACTTCAGGTTGGTCAGGCTCGACAGGTAGGCGACAAACGCCGAGGTCGCCAGGCCCGAACTGAAGTTATCCAGGGAAATGGTGAGGATCAGCATGTTCAGGTTGGCGCCCATGTCGGCGAGCATCAGGAACAGCAGGTTGGTGCCGGCTGATGCAATGCCGCCGATGAGCAGAATCGGCAAGATACCGAAGCGCACGATCAACAGGCCGCCCATGCCGGCGCCGACCAGGGTCATGATCAGGCCAAAGACTTTACTGACGCTGGCAATCTGATCCTTGGTGAAGCCTTGGTCGATGTAGAACACGTTAGCCATCACGCCCATGACCGTATCGGACATCCGATAGGTGGCGATCAGCCCGAGCAGCAGGAACGCTTGCCAGCGGTAGCGCAGAATGAAGTCGTTGATCGGCGTCAGCACCGGCGCCAGGCCGCGGCGGCCAATGGCCGACAGGCACAGCGCGGTGAGCGTGGTGTAGAGGATCGCTCGCAGGAACGCGCGGTCTTCGAGCAGCAGGTTGAGCAGGCTCACGCCTTGGAAGAGCACGCTGGCAAAATCGGTGTTGTACAACTGGGTGAACATGGCCGGCACGGAAACCAGCAGCACGATCAGCACAAACACCGATGCCAGTTGATGCACAAAGCTGTAGCGCCCGGCCTGAAGCTGCGTGCGCAGCGGCACCGGCGGTTCGCGCATGAAAAAGGAGGTCAGCAACGCCGGAACCATCAAGACGCCGAACAGGATGTAGGTGCCGGCCCATGCCGAATGCTTATAGTTGAAACCGGTGGAGCCGAAGCCTTCAGCGAAGAACAGGGCGCCGGCGGTGGCCAGCAGCGCGGCGATCCGATAACCAGACATGTAACTGGCGGCGAGGGCGGCCTGACGAGTATCGTCGGCGATTTCCAGGCGATAGGCGTCGACCGCGATGTCTTGCGTCGCCGAAGCGAAGGCGACAACCACAGCAATAGCGATCAGCCAGGACAAATGCTTTTGCGGGTCGCAGAAACCCATCCCGATCAGGCCGAGAATGACCAGTGCCTGGGAGAGCACCAGCCAGGAACGTCGGCGACCGAGCTTGCCGAGAAATGGCAGGCGCCATTGGTCGAGCAGCGGTGACCAGACCCATTTAAAGGCGTAGGCCAGGCCGATCAGGCTTGCATAGCCGATGGTTTCGCGAGCCACACCGGCTTCGCGCAGCCAGACCGAAAGTGTCGAAAACACCAACATGTAGGGCATGCCGGCGGCGAAACCAAGCAGCAACAGTACAAGCGTCGAGGGGCTGGCATAGGCGGCGAGCGCGGCGCGCCAGGTTTTACGGGGCATGGGCTGGAGTCTGCCTCAAGAAATACGGAAACAAAGCGCGCACTCTAACCGCTGTGCTCTACCGGGCGCCAGCCATGGCGCTGAATATCAACACGATTGTTCAGGATACTGATGCCCTCCATGCGCAAGCGTGCGCGTTGTTCGTCCCCTGACGGGCTGCCCGCAGGCAGGCTGATACGCCCGCCAGCGGCGAGCACGCGGTGCCAGGGTAATTTGCTGTCGCCCGGCAGTTGGCTCAGCGTCCGCCCGACGAAACGGGCGGCGCGACCCAGTCCCGCCAACTCGGCGAGCTGACCGTAACTCACGACTTTACCCTCTGGGACTTGCGCCAGAGTCAGGTACAGCGCCGTGCGTCGGATTTGCGCCGGACTATCGGTTTCAGCGGTTGAGTCGGTCACGTCGGCAGTTCCTGAAAAAGTTCGCCTTACCGTCTGTAGAGTAAATCCTGGATCACCTATTGAGAAATGAACTCAATAGAAATAGTCGGGTCAGTCCTTGCTAGGGTCTTATTCGTATGGATAATGCCGACTTTTTTTCGCAAACTTGAGCCTGTATTTGCTTATGTTGTCCAGAACCCTGCTGTGCCTTGCTGTCGTCAGTGCCTCCACGCCTTTGCTCGCCGATACCGTCTGGTTGAAGAACGGTGACAAGCTGAGCGGCAAGATCACTGTTTTCGATGGCGGCAAGCTGTTGATCCAGACCGAGTACGCCGGTGCCGTACCGATCGACTGGAAGCAGGTTAAAACCCTGGAAAGCGATCAGGAATTGCTGGTCAAGCAGGATGCCTACACCGGCGAAAAGGCCAAGGCGCTGCATGCGGCAGAAGACGGCAAGGTCACCCTGGCTAACGGCGAGACGCCCAAGACTGTGGAACTGGCGAGCATTCAGCAGATTCTCAAGCCCAAGCCTGTCGTCGAGGATTTGGTGTGGAAGGGTAATGTCGATGCCGCGCTGGATTATCAGCGGGCCGAGAAAGATACCGACGATTACGATATCGACTTCAAGACCACTGCGCGTCATGGTAGATGGCGACACACCGCAGAAGGCGAGTACAACCGCGAGTTTCAGGATGGCGTGGTCACTACCGACAACTGGCGGGGCGAATACTCGCTCGACCGCTTCCTGACCGAGAAGTGGTTCTGGCAGGGTCGCGCAGTCTATAAGCGCGACAAGGTCGAAGAGCTCTCTCGTCAGCGCACCGTCGGTACCGGTCCGGGTTACCAGTTCTGGGATAACGAGCTGGGCGCATTCTCGCTGGGCTCGCTGGTCAACCGCACGGACTATGAGTTCGCTGACGGCAGCAAAGAAAACTTCTATTCCGTGGCGATGAAGTGGGATTACAACCGCTACCTGATCGGCAAGAAGGTGGAGTTCTTCACGAACGGCGAAGTGGGTAAGCCGTTGTCGGGCGTGGCGGATTACGCGCTCGATGCCGAAATGGGCTTGCGCTACAAAGTGACCGAATGGGCGTCGCTTAACCTGAAGGCCGAGAGAGACATCATTAGCGGCACCGACGATGCTGATTTGGACAAGACCCGGTACACCGCAGGGTTTGGCGTGGCCTGGTAAGAAGCAAAAAATCGCAGCCATGGGCTGCGATTTTTTTTGCCTGCAAAACAGACAGGCACAAAAAAGCCCCGCTTTTGAGGGCGGGGCTTTTTACTAAAGCAAGTACAAGTTAGATAACTTGAACTTCTTCAGCTTGCATGCCTTTCTGACCGCGGGTAGCGATGAAAGAAACCTGTTGGCCTTCTTTCAGGCTTTTGAAGCCGTCGGATTGGATAGCTTTGAAGTGAACGAACAGGTCGTCACCGGATTGTGGAGTGATGAAGCCGAAGCCTTTTTCATCGTTGAACCACTTAACGGTACCAGTTTGGCGATTAGACATGGTGTAACTCCTTGAACAAAGATAACTGCGACGCAGGAAGAACCCTGGCCGAGACTGAGTGCAAAGAGCAGGAAAAATTCTTGTAGATGGTTGGATCGAAATTCAACATATCGTGTAGAGATTCTCAGTGACACAAGCAGCACAGTGGCGCCACCTTAACCCTTTTTCCGGAACGTGCCAATGCTTCCTGCGAAGGTTTCTCTGTTTTCATGACTGACGGTCCGCCGGTTTACCCGCAAGAGCCGGAAATTACGGGGGATCGGCAAGATTTGTGACCCGGACTTTGAACCCGAAGCGCGCGCCCGGTAAGATGCCGGACAGATTTTTTCCACCTCGCTATTCAGGACACCCGCCATGAGCATCAAATCGGACAAGTGGATTCGCCGCATGGCGCAAGAGCACGGCATGATCGAGCCCTTCGTAGAGCGCCAGATGCGCGGCGAAGGCGCCGACCGAGTGATTTCCTACGGCGTGTCGAGCTATGGCTACGACGTACGCTGCGCCGATGAATTCAAAGTGTTCACCAACATCAATTCGGCGACCGTTGATCCGAAGAACTTCGACGAGAAGAGCTTTGTCGACGTCAAGAGCGATGTCTGCATCATCCCGCCGAACTCCTTTGCCTTGGCACGCACCGTGGAATTCTTCCGTATTCCGCGCAATGTGCTGACGATCTGCCTGGGTAAAAGCACCTACGCGCGTTGCGGCATTATCGTCAACGTGACGCCGCTTGAGCCTGAGTGGGAAGGCCACGTGACCCTGGAGTTCTCCAACACCACCACGCTGCCGGCAAAAATCTACGCCAACGAAGGTGTGGCTCAGATGCTGTTTTTCGAATCCGACGAAGAGTGCGAAGTGTCCTACAAGGACCGTGGCGGCAAGTATCAGGGCCAGCGCGGCGTCACCCTGCCACGCACCTGATCCGTTCGTCTGGCAAGTCGTGGGAATTCTTGAGCGGGTAGACACTCTATTGGGTGTACTGCCCGGTTCGCGCAACGCGGACGGGGCCATCGCTCAGGAGTGCTTTATGAAGATCGATCCCCGAATAAGTGCCGAACTGGCAAGGCTTGAGCCCAATCAGGTTGGCGTTTTGGCCTGGTCCTTGTTGGCACATCCACCTATCAGCATGGCAGGGGGCATTCCCGGTCAGCCTGATCCCGATACCCCCAACGAACAACCTACCGAGCCCGGTGAGCCGACTCTGCCGGATGAGCCGCCTCCCGCGCCTGTTGCCTAAGGTCTGACTACATGATTCCTGCAACCTGTAGGAGCTGCCGAAGGCTGCGATCTTTTGTGGATTGCGAGATTTTATAGCCGAAAAGCAAGATCAAAAGATCGCAGGCTTCGCCAGCTCCTACAGTGATCTGTAGCGGCGGGCGAAACCTGTGATTTTTTTACTTCAGGTTGCCGCTCAGGAACTGCTTCAACCGCTCACTCTTCGGATTGCCCAACACGTCTTCCGGTGTACCTTCTTCCTCCACCAATCCCTGGTGCAGGAACAACACCTGATTCGAGACCTTACGGGCGAAGCTCATTTCGTGGGTCACCATGATCATGGTTCGGCCTTCCTCGGCCAGGCCCTGGATCACCCTGAGCACCTCACCCACCAGTTCGGGATCGAGGGCCGAGGTGGGTTCGTCGAACAGCATCACTTCCGGCTCCATGGCGAGTGCCCGGGCAATCGCCACGCGTTGTTGTTGACCGCCGGAAAGAAACGCCGGGTATTGATCCGCGACGCGCGAGGCCAGGCCCACCTTGTCGAGATAGCGTCGGGCACGGTCTTCGGCTTCCTGCTTGCTGCACCCCAGCACCCGACGCGGGGCCATGGTGATGTTTTCCAGCACCGTCATGTGGCTCCACAGGTTGAAGTGCTGGAACACCATGGCCAGGCGGGTGCGGATCCGTTGCAGTTCATCGGCATCGGCCACGTGCATGCCGTGGCGATCCTTGATCATGCGGATGTTCTGGCCGTCCATGCTCATGGCGCCGTCGTTGGGCTGTTCGAGAAAGTTGATGCAACGCAGAAACGTACTTTTGCCCGAGCCGCTGGCGCCGATCAGGCTGATGACGTCGCCGGTGTTGGCCTTGAGCGAAACGCCTTTGAGTACTTGATGATCGCCATAGCTTTTATGCAGGCCTTCAATGGTCAGTTTGTACATGGGGCATGCATCCTCAAGGCGAAAGTAGGTAGCCGCTGCGATAGGCTTCGGTGCCCGCAATGTGGGCGATCACCATGCCGGCAGTGGCCATGCGCCGTAGCGAACGGGCGTACATCAACCCGGCGACGGTGCAATGAACGGGGGTGACGCGGTCAAAGATCGGGTCGATGATTTCAGCAATCAGTTGCCCGGCTTCGAGGTATTCCCCTGGTAGCGCGGTGAACACCAGCAGCCCGCCGACCGGTGTCGCTACCGGTTCAACACCGGCAAGCGGCGTAGCCGGGTAGGGCAGTTCAGGCAGCGACGCGGGTTCGCCGGCAATGGCGCCGAAGTGAATCAGGTAATTGATCAGCGCCTGGCAATCGAGGCTGGCCAGCGGGTGATTGACGTCACCCTGACCGCGCAATTCGACGGTGACCGAAAAACTGCCCAGTGGAATATTAAAGTGTTCGCCGAAGCGTTCCTTCAACTGCCACCAGAGCAGGGTGAAGCATTCATCGAACGACTGACCGCCGGAGTCGGTAGCCAGCAGGCTGGCTTCGGCACCGATGTACCGCGCCAACGGCTCGACCTGCGGCCAGGCCTCGGGCGTGGTGTAAAGGTGGGCGACCGCTTCGAAATCGCAATGCAGGTCCAGCACCATGTCGGCATCGCAGGCCAGCCGTTGCAGAGCCAGGCGCTGGGATTGCAGTTGCGTGCTGGCCGTCTGTTGGGCGAGGGCATTGCGCAGGCTGCTGCGAATCAGTTCGAGGTTGTGCTGCGGATCGTCGCCGAGCAGGCCTTCGATCTCGTTGCCAACGGCTTCGCTCAGATCGACGAACCAGCGATTGAAGTTCTGCCCGCTTTCGAGGTCGTAACGGCCCAGCGGCACATCCATCAGCACTTGTTCGAGGCCGACCGGGTTGGCCACCGGCACCAGCACGATTTCGCTGCGCAGGCGGCCGGCGGCTTCGAGTTCCGCCAGACGTTGCTTGAGGTGCCAGGCAACCAGCATGCCGGGCATTTCGTCGGCATGCAGGGATGACTGGATGTAAATCTTGCCTTTGGCCGATGATGGGCCGAAGTGAAAGCTGTGAATCTGTCGAGCGGTCCCCGGCAGCGGGGCCAGGAGGTCATGAATCTGGTGGCGCATGTCTCTTTATCCCTAAAGCGGGTCCTAGTGGGTCGGCCCGAGGAAGGCCAGCCATCGGCGTTCGGCGAGGCGGAACAGGCCGACCAGCGCAAAGGTTACGGTCAGGTAGATCAGCGCAGCAATGCCGAACGACTGGAAAGTCAGGAAGGTCGCCGAGTTGGCGTCCCGCGCGACTTTCAGGATATCCGGGATGGTCGCGGTGAATGCCACGGTGGTCGAGTGCAGCATCAAAATCACTTCGTTGCTGTAATAAGGCAACGAGCGACGCAGGGCCGAAGGCATGATCACGTAGGCATAAAGCTTCCAGCCTGTCAGACCGTAAGCCTTGGCCGCTTCGACTTCACCATGCGCCATGCTGCGAATCGCCCCGGCGAAAATCTCCGTGGTGTAGGCACAGGTGTTCAGGGCGAAGGCCAGGATCGTGCAGTTCATCGCATCGCGAAAGAATGCATCCAGTACGGGTTGGGCGCGCACGGCGGCCAGGCTGTAGATGCCGGTGTAGCAAATCAGCAGCTGGATATACAGCGGCGTACCGCGGAACAGGTAGGTGTAGAACTGCACCGGCCAGCGGACGTAGAAGTGCGGTGAAACCCGGGCAATGGACAGCGGAATCGACACCAGGAAACCGATGAAGATCGACGCACTGAGCAGCCACAGGGTCATGGCCAGGCCTGTGATGTTGTTGCCGTCGCTATAAAGGAAGGGTTTCCAGTATTCCTGCAGAAGTTCGATCATCGTACGGCCTCCCGGGAACCGGCGGCGTAACGGCGTTCAAGCCAGCGCAGGATGACGTTGGAAGCACTGGTGATCAGCAGGTAAATCACCGCCGCCAGCACCAGGAAGTAGAACAGCTGGTAAGTGCTTTTGCCGGCATCCTGCGCCGCCTTGACCAGGTCGGCGAGGCCGATGATCGAGACCAGTGCGGTGGCCTTGAGCATCACCATCCAGTTGTTACCGATACCCGGCAGGGCAAAACGCATCATTTGCGGGAACACCACGATCCAGAAACGCTGGCCACGCTTGAGGCCATACGCGGTAGCGGCTTCGACCTGGCCCCGTGGGACCGAGAGAATCGCGCCACGGAAGGTTTCGGTGAAGTACGCGCCATAAATAAAGCCCAGGGTGATGACCCCGGCGCTGAACGGGTTGATCTCGATGTATTCCCATTCCATGAAGTCGGTAAACGACGTCAGCCAGGTTTGCAGGCTGTAGAAGATCAACAGCATCAGCACCAGGTCCGGCACACCGCGAATCAGCGTGGTGTAGACCTGCGCCGGTACGCGCACCAGTTTGACTTTTGACAGTTTTGCACTGGCGCCGAGCAGGCCGAGCAACACGGCCACCAGCAGCGACAACGCCGATAATTTGATGGTCATCCAGGTGCCTTCCATCAGCAACGGACCGAAGCCCTTGAGGCTGAAGGCGGAGAGCCCCAGGTTTTGTAAGAGGTTTTCGAACATAAATCAGCAACCTGATCGGATGAAAAAAGCGCCCATCGAGAGATGGGCGCCGGGCATTATTTGCCGCTGTACAGATTCAGATCGCCAAAGTGTTTCTTCTGAATGGTGGCGTAGGTGCCATCGTCGTGTAACGCTTTGATACCTTTATCAAGAAGTGCCTTGAGGTCTTTGTTACCTTTCGAGATACCGACAGCTGTTTTGGCTGGCAGCAATTCGTTGTCGACCGGCTTGCTGACTTCGTAATTGGCACCTTGTGGCGACTTCAAAAAGCCCAGTTCGGCCTGCAGCATGTCCTGGATGCCGGCGTCGAGACGACCGGAAGTCAGGTCGGAATACACCTGATCCTGGTTGGCGTAGGCCTGGGTTTTCACGCCCGCCTTGTCCAGAACGGCTTTGGCATAGGCTTCCTGAATGGTGCCTTGTTCGTAGCCGACGGTTTTGCCCTTGAGCGAAGCGACGTCTGCGGTTACGCCAGAACCTTTCTTGGACACGTAAGCGGTTGGGCCGGAGAACAGCTCGCTGGAGAAGTCGATGACTTTTTCGCGGGCCGGGGTGACGGTCATCGAAGAGATCACACCGTCGAATTTATTGGCCTTCAAGCCCGGAATCATGCCGTCGAAATCGCTTTCGACCCATTTGCACTTGACCTTCAGTTCGGCGCAGATCGCGTTACCCAGATCGATGTCGAAGCCTACCAGGCTACCGTCAGCCGCTTTTGACTCAAACGGAGCGTAGGAAGGATCAACGCCAAAACGCAATTCCTTGTATTCCTTGGCCAGCGCGGAACCGGCTGCCATGCACAACGCCAGTGCAGAAAGGGTCAGCAATGCTTTTTTCATTATTCAATCCCTAAAAACCAATATGAGCGCTTGTGGCGCAGAATTATTGTTACTGGAAAGCGTAAGACCCTATGAAAGTAGCAATTTCCGAACCAGAGTCCCGAACAAGTGTTTTAAAAGGTGATTCAAGAAATGGCAAGGAGGGATTTGTGCACGAAAACGGGCGGCGGAAAACAGCCGCACCGATAAGGGGCGTAACTGATCGTTCCCACGCTCTGCGTGGGAATGCCTCCATGGACGCTCTGCGTCCAATCTGGGACGCGGAGCGTCCCGGGCTGCGTTACCACGCGGAGCGTGGGAACGATCAGAAGCTCGCTCCCACAAGGGATCGGATCAGCCGAGTAAATCCTGCAACGTTCCCAGATTGTCCGCTTCCTCAACCGACTTATCCTGCCGCCAGCGCAGCATCCTCGGAAACCGCACCGCAATCCCGCTCTTGTGTCGCCTGGACAGGGCGATGCCCTCAAATCCCAGTTCAAACACCAGGCTCGGCGTCACGCTGCTCACCGGCCCGAATTTCTCTACGGTGGTCTTGCGCACGATAATGTCGACCTGGCGCATTTCTTCGTCGGTCAGCCCTGAATAGGCTTTGGCGAACGGCACCAGTGCGCGTTCGCTCGCGTCAGACGGCCCGTCCCACACGGCGAAGGTGTAATCGCTGTAGAGACTGGCGCGGCGACCCTGGCCGCGTTGCGCATAAATCAGCACCGCGTCGACACTGAACGGGTCGACTTTCCATTTCCACCAGACGCCCATGTCCTTGGTCCGCCCGACGCCATACAACGCCTCCCGGGCCTTGAGCATCATGCCTTCGACACCGAGCTTGCGGGAGGCTTGCCGTTGTCGGGCGAGGTCGAGCCAGTCTTCGCCGGTGATCAGAGGTGAAAGGAGTAACACCGGGTTGTTGCTCCTGGCGACGACGTACTCCAGTTGAGTGCGACGCCGGGATTGAGGCTGGTTGCGCCAGTCTTCACCCTGCCACTCCAGCAGGTCGTAGGCGAGGACCACCACCGGCACTTCTTCGAGGATTTTTTTATCCAGGGTTTTACGGCCGATCCGCTGTTGCAGCAGCGCAAAAGGTTTTACCGCAGGTGAAGCCGGGAAATGAGGGTTGAAGGCGTCCTCGGTGGTGGGGCGTTCGGTTTTCCAGGCGACGATTTCACCGTCGATCACCGTGCCATCGGGCAAGCAGTGAACCAGACTCTCGAGTTCGGGGAAGCGCTCAGTGACCAGCTCTTCACCTCGCGACCAGATCCACAGTCGCCCGTCGCGTTTGACCACCTGGGCGCGAATGCCATCCCACTTCCATTCCACTTGCCAATCGCTGGCCGAGCCGAGCAGGGCTTCGAATTGTTCAACGGGTTGTGATAGCGCGTGAGCGAGGAAAAACGGGTACGGCTGACCGCCGCGTTGGGCATGTTCGTCAGACGATTCGGCGGCGATCAACTTCAAATAACCCGGCGCGCTCGGGCGGTTGGACAGGTCGGTGTAACCCACCAGTCGCTGGGCGACGCGTTTGCTGTCCAGCCCGGCCATGGCCGCCAAGGCGCGGGTGACCAGCAACTTGGAGACGCCAACACGGAAGCTGCCGGTGATCAATTTGATGCAGAGCATCAGGCTCTGGCGGTCCAGTTGCGACCACAGGGCAGGCAGTCGCTCGGCGAGGACTTGCGGGGTTTCACCGCGCAGCGGCAGCAGTTTGTCTTCAATCCAGGCCGCCAATCCATCGTTGGAGCTGTGAAGCACTTCGGGTAGCACCAGCGAAATGGTTTCCGCCAGATCGCCTACCGCCTGATAACTCTCTTCGAACAGCCACGGCGCGAGGCCGGAGATCTCCACCGCCAACTCTCGCAGGATGCGCACCGGCACCAGTTGCCGAGGTCGCCCGCCGGATAAAAAGTAAACAGCCCATGCGGCATCTTCTGGCGCGGCCTCGGCGAAGTAGTGTTGCATCGCCGCCAGTTTGGCGTTGCTCGACGTCGTGGCATCGAGTTCGGCATACAGCTCGGCGAACGCCTTCATGGCAGCACCTCGGCGCTCTCGGGTTCGATCACTGCGTTTTCTTCCTCATCGTCGCCGTACTCGGTACTGAAACTCATGGCATCGAGACCCTGTTCGCGCAGATGACGCACCAGTACCCCGACCGAACCGTGGGTGACCATCACTCGCTCAGCACCGGTCTGTTCGATGGCCCAAAGCAGGCCCGGCCAGTCGGCGTGGTCAGACAGTACAAAGCCACGATCCACGCCACGTCGCCGCCGTGTACCACGCAAACGCATCCAGCCGCTGGCGAAACCATCGCTGTAGTCACCGAAGCGACGCATCCAGCTGCTGCCGCCAGCCGAAGGCGGGGCCAGGACCAACGCCTTGTGCATCATGGGGTCGCTCTTTTTTACCTCGCCGGCATAGATCGTTGGCGGTAAATAAATACCACCTTCGCGGTAAACCTGATTGAGCGGTTCCACGGCGCCATGCACCAGAATGGGGCCGAGGCTGGCATCGATACCGTGGAGAATTCGCTGCGCCTTGCCGAAGGCATAGCAGAACAACACGCTGGTTTTGTCGGCGGCGGCGTTGGCTTGCCACCACTGATTGATCTCGGCAAAGACGTGCGCCTGGGGTTGCCAGCGATAAATCGGCAGACCGAAGGTCGATTCAGTGATGAAGGTATTGCAGCGCACGGGTTCAAAGGGCGCGCAGGTGCCGTCGGGTTCGATCTTGTAGTCACCCGACGCGACCCAGACTTCGCCGCCATATTCCAGACGCACCTGTGCCGAGCCGAGGACGTGGCCGGCGGGGTGAAAACTCAGGGTGACGCCCTGGTGGGTCAGGGGTCGACCGTAGGGCAGGGTTTGCAGGTTGATGTCCTGGCCCAATCGCGCACGCAAAATCCCTTCGCCGGGAGCGGCCGCCAGATAACGCTGATTGCCGGTGCGGGCATGGTCGCCGTGAGCGTGGGTGATGACTGAGCGTTCGACCGGCCGCCACGGGTCGATGTAGAAATCCCCGACCGGGCAATACAAACCTTCAGGACGCGCGATAACAAGATCCATGTTGTTACCAAAAATGGAGGGACTTGTTAGCTATGAGGTTTGCGCGTAGCCAGAAGTTCTATTGTTTTTTTCGGGGATAAGATCGTTCCCACGCTCCGCGTGGGAATGCAGCCCGTGACGCTCCGCGTCCCTAGAGGCATTCCCACGCAGAGCGTGGGAACGATCAATCGTGGAGGCGGGGTTACTTGCCCGGTGTCAGCGTCAACCGCGTCTTCCCATACACCTTGTCAAAGTTCTGCGGCTGCATCGGCAGACTCATGTATTGCCCCTTCAGCCACGGATCAATGCTGTCGAGGTAGTTCGGACTCGCCGGATTACCGGATTGCCCCGTACCGTTCTGCCCCATCAGCGGTTCCGCCTGGCCGAAGTCGACGATAAAGCGCATGGCTGGCGCCAGGGTGGTGTTGAAGTCCTGGCCCCAGGCGAATGCTGCAGTATTCAGCGTGGTGTGGTCGCCACCGGCCGCCAGTGGACCGCGCACTGTCTGGCCACTGGTGTTTTTCCACTCGTAGCGGTGCAGTTTGCCCCATTGCCAGGCTTTGTGATCGCCGCCCAACTGACTGTCGCCCGCGCTGATCGCCGCTGCCAGGCTGCGGGCTAGGATCGCCGGTTTATCTTCTTTTTGCGGTGTGCGAGCGTCATCCCAGAACGGACTGTCCTCACGACCCAGCAGGTGATCGGCCTGGGCCGCGTAGGACAACTTGCCGTTGGCGATAAAGGCTTTCCACGCCGGGCTGCTTTCCGGGCCCAGTTCGTCGAGGAAGATTTGCTGGGTGCTTTGCTGCAGGAACAACTCGTAAATCGCTGCATCAGCGGAGGTCGGGCTGAGTTTTCCGTCGAAGGCCATCAGGCGGGTATACGCCTCGCGAGCCTTGCCGCGATCCGCCACAGGTAACGCTTCGATGGCCTGTTTGAGCGGTTGGGCCATGCCCGGTGCGTCAAACATCTTCTTCAGCTTGGCAGCGAAAGTGGTGGTCTGGTCGTATTGCATGGCGATCAGACTGCGCGTGTCGTGTTTGCCCACACCCGCCAGTTCGGCCAGGCGTTCGCCACGCTCCGGCGCCGCCCAGGAGTTGGACAACTGCATGCCATAGCCATGGGGAATGACTCGCTGGTTGGCGGTGCCGAGCCAGCCTTGGGCCGGATCCTGGTCATAGGGATGGAGCATCGGGTCGGCGTAACCATCCCAGTCGTAACGACCTTCCCAACCTGGCGACGGCAGCAGGCCTTCGCCTTCGCGTCGGTTCGGGAAGCGACCGGTGACTTGCCAGCCAATGTTGCTGGCGTCGGCAAATACCAGGTTCAGCGCGATGGCGCGGATTTCGCGGCTGGCATCCGAGGCTTTCTCGACGGTCTGGGCGCGGGACAGGTCGAAAAACGCGTCCAGGGACTTGTCATCGGTGAAGTTCGGCGTCTGCAAGGCCAGGCCAAAACCATTAGCCAGCGTCGTGCCTTGGGCACTGTTGAGCAGCGGGCCATGGCGGGTTTCGTACACCACTTCGCGAATCGGCCGCTGGCCTTTGACGAAGTAGGTTTCGTTGCGCACGATCGCTGGCTGCCATTTGCCGCCGACCTCGTAGGAAAGACCATTGCCCTGGCGTTTGATTTTTTCCAGGAACAGGTCCTGGTTGTCGCCCATGACCGTGGTCATGCTCCAGGCCACTTTGCCGTTGAAACCGCCAAGCACCATCGGCAAACCGGCAATCGTCACACCAGAAGCCTGGTACTTCGGCGCGCGAATCTGCACGTAACTGAACAACGACGGCACGCCCAGTGGCCCATGGCTGTCGCTGGCCAGCAGGCTTTTGCCGCTGCGGCTGCGTTGCGGGCCGATCGCCCAGTTGTTCGACGAGGTGGCGCCCAGCAGATTCAGATCGGACAGTTGGCTCGTGGCTTTGCTGATCTCGGCCAGGCCCGGGATTTGCCCGTTGAGCTTGATGCCCTGAAGTTTTTCAGCTTCGGCCAGCGGCAGCTTTTCATCGGGGGCAGACGGCGTCAGCCACGGGAGTTTGTCGGTGCTGACGGTCTGGGCCAGCATCAGCGAGGAGATTTCTTCCGGCAGGTTGGCCGACTGGCTGAAGTTCAGCAGGCAGAAAATCAGCGCCGAGTCTTCCGGCTTCCAGTATTCAGGCTTGTAGCCGGTGGCCGCGAGGTCCGCTGGCAGTTTGTCGCGATAGCGGAACAGGTAGGCGTTGACGCCGCGGGCATAGACTTCGAAGAAGCGTTTGAGGCGCGGCGAAGACGCCTTGTACAGCTCGCCGGCGCTTTTCTTCAGATTGACGGCGCGCATGTAGCGGTCAGCGTCGAGCAGGTCCGAGCCAGACATCTCCGACAAACGGCCCTGAGCCAATAGGCGCAGGGTGACCATTTGCGTGATGCGGTCGGTGGCGTGGACGTAACCCAGGGTGAACAGCGCGTCGTGGAAGGTGTTGCTTTCGATCAACGGCATGCCCATGGCATTGCGGCGTACCGAAACGTTCTGCGCCAGGCCCTTGAGCGGCTGCACGCCGGTGGTCGGCGGGAGGGTGTCCTGGGTGTTCCAGGTCTGACAACCGGTCAGGCTCAAAACACCGGCCACTGCTGCGGCAACGCCGAACCGGGGAAGAAAATGTGTAAGGGCTGGCGAGGCCATGGCAAAGCTCCTGCGGGGGTAGTGGTGCCCGGCCTCGAAAGTCGCTGTTCACTTTTGACGGCGTCTAATGTCGCCAGACGGCGTTGCCGCTCCTCGCCATAGCGGGCTATGACTCGTCGCGGCGCCTTGTCTGACAACATTAGCCACTCGTCAAAAGATGAACGGACTTCCGAGGCCGGGCACATTAAAGGCGCTACGTTAGTGAGCAGGAGGTGGCCGCGCAAGCGGCGGCGGCGTTATTTCTTCACTGTGATCGTTCCCACGCTCTGCGTGGGAATGCCTCAACGGACGCTCCGTGTTCGGCTCTGGAAGTGACGCGGAGCGTCACGGGCTGCATTCCCACGCAGAGCGTGGGAACGATCGGGAGAATGGGTCAGGATTTAGGCGGGTTGATCTTGGCCACCAGGGCATACGCCTTCACCGTCGCCGGACGGCTCTGGATGCGGTTGAACCAGCGCAACACATTGGGGAAGTCCTCCAGGTTCTGGCTCTGCCACTTGTGGGAAACGATCCACGGGTAGATCGCCATGTCGGCAATGCTGTATTCGCTGCCGGCGACGAAGTCTTTATCGGCCAGCTGCTTGTCGAGTACGCCATAGAGGCGGGCGGTCTCGTCGATGTAGCGCTTGATTGCGTAGGGGATTTTCTCCGGCGCGAACTGGCTGAAGTGATGATTCTGCCCGGCCATCGGCCCCAGGCCGCCCATCTGCCAGAACAACCATTGCAGCGCTTGTTGGCGACCGCGCAGGTCTTTGGGCAGGAATTTGCCGGTTTTCTCTGCCAGGTACAACAGAATCGCCCCGGACTCGAACAGTGCCAATGGCTCACCGCCATCGGCCGGTTCGGGATCAACGATGGCCGGAATTTTATTGTTCGGGGAAATTTTCAGAAAATCGGGTTTGAACTGGTCGTTCTGGCTGATGTTGATCGGGTGCACGTTGTAGGGCAGGCCGGCTTCTTCCAGGAATATCGAGATTTTGTGGCCGTTGGGGGTGGTCCAGTAATACAGGTCGATCATGGAGTACTCCAAATCAAGAGATGTCGTTACTTGCGGACAGCAAACGCCGGCATCAGGTCGTCCTGTTTGCGTTCGATAGCTTGCCTGTAGGAACAGGTGATGCTGAAGTGCAGGAAATTCAATGACCCCGCATGAGAAAAACCGGCATGGAGCTCAAAGCAAGCGCGGCGCTGATCATCATCGATCAACAAAAAGGCATCCTGCATCCCAAACTGGGTCGCCGAAATAATCCTCAGGCCGAGCAGAGAATCCTCGATTTGCTAGGGGATTGGCGTCGAACGGGGCGACCGGTCATTCATGTGCAGCACTTGTCTCGTTCACCTGACTCGGTTTTCTGGCCGCAGCAATCGGGGGTGGAATTTCAGGAGCGGTTTCAGCCACAGACCGGTGAGCAGCTTATTCAAAAGCAGGTGCCGGATGCGTTTTGCTCGACCGGGTTGGAGGCGAGTTTGCGCGAGGCAGGGATTGATCAACTGGTGATTGTTGGCGTAGCGACTAACAACTCGGTGGAATCCACGGCACGAACGGCCGGTAATCTGGGGTTTGATACGTGGGTCGTGGAGGATGCGTGTTTTACCTTCGACAAGGCTGACTACTTTGGTAAAGCCCATTCAGCCGAGGAAGTGCACGCAATGTCATTGGGGAATTTGCATGGCGAATACGCGACGGTCGTGAGCACCGTGCAGATCCTGAAGTGAAGGGTGACTAACCGTCCGTCTTCGCGAGCAGGCTCGCTCCCACAGGGACTCACCGGGCCAATGTGGGAGCGACGGTGCGACGATTCGACCTGCTCGCGAAGACGATTCAACAGGCGAAGAAGTTCTTCGCCCGAAGCATCAAGCGCCGTGGCACTTCTTGAATTTCTTGCCGTTGCCGCATGGGCAAGGGTCGTTGCGGCCGACGTCTTTCAGGGCGTTGCGCACCGGTTCCTGGTGGGCGTGGCCGCAGTTTGGGCCGTGGACATGGCCATGGTCGTGATCATGGTGGTCGTGATGGTCATGATCGTGGTTGCAGTCAGGACCATGGACGTGGGGTTGCTGGGTCATCGGTTTTGCTCCGGAATTAAATCGGCGGGGATTATCACGCCATTGCGCGCCAGGTGCACGTAGTGCGCGATGAATAAACCGGTTTCCAGTTCACCTTCCAGACGATAGGGAATGGGCTGCCTGGGGTTTTTCAGCAGTTTCACCAGATCCCGCACCTTGGGCCACAGGTTGGTGCGGATCGGTACTTTAAAGTAGGCACTGCGTTTGGGACCGACCGTAAACCAATGTTCGTGCTCGCCTTCGGTCAGCAACATGTCGCCCAAGTGAATGCGGTACTCGATGCCCCGCACCGTCAGGTCACTGTCGTTGGGGTTGTCGACGCGAAAGTGCAGCAGGAATCGCTGCTGCATCAGTTTGGCCTGGACCACTTCGACCTTGACCAGATGCACCTGCGGTTCCGGTTCATCATCGCCGAACCAGGACACACAACCGCCGAGCCCCAGAAACAGGAACAGGGTGAGGGCGTGTAAGACGCGTCGCTGACTGAGCATGGACTGACTCCCTTTGATGCCCAGTCTAGCCTCTTGCGATTACCTCAACTGCTGAAATAACCCGCACAACACTTCTTGAACTTCTGCCCGCTGGCGCAAGGGCACGCATCGTTGCGTCCGGCCTTGAGTTGTACGGTGGGGTCGATGAAGTACCAGTGACCGGCGTTCTGCACGAACGACGAGCGTTCGCGGTGGCTGTGTTCTCCGCTGCCGTCGTGCCAGCGCGCGGTGAAAGTCACGAAGGCATGTTCCGGCTGGCCGCCCAAGACCTCGGAGCTTTCCACTTCAAGGCCCAGCCAGGTGCTTTGGGCGCTCCAGTCGCTGATGGACTGCCGATCCAGGCCTGCCTGTTGTGCGGGCAGGGTGGTCGCCACCAGATAATCGATCAGCCCCAGTACATAGGCGCTGTAGCGCGAACGCATCAAGGCTTCGGCACACGGCGCCGGATGACCGGCATGGTAATGACCGCAGCAGGCATCAAGCGGCGTGCCGCTACCACAGGGGCAAATGGATGTACTCATTGCGTTACCACCAATATTTCCCGAAGTTTTCCGGATTGGCCCAGAACCGTGAGTTGAGCCAGTCGGGGACTTGTTTGTAGTCAAGCAGATCATAGGTGAACAGGGTCAGCACTTGATCGTCGCGCTGGAAGCGTTCGCTGGCTTGCAGGGCCAGGGAGAAAAAATCGGTTTCCTGCCAGCCGCTGGCCGGCAAGTCCGCCAGCACCGCGATGCGACTGGCGTTGAGGTTACGGATCCCGCCCAGCAGGTTCAGGCCATCGCGTTTGGGCAGGTGTTCGAGGCAATCGACCACCAGCGCCAGGTCAAACCGGCGCGCCGCCAATTCGGCCGGCAACACCCCGGGGGCCGCGTGGGCTACACAAGTGTCCGGGTGCGCCAGCTTGAAGGCCTCAAGCGCGGGGAACTCGCTGGCGCCAATCAGCAACAGGCGCGCGGGGGCGTAACGATCAAGCAAAGCGGCCAACGCCTGCTGGGGCGTGCGCGAAGAAATACCTGCAATCATCGAAGATCCTCAATCAGAGCTGCCAAGACTAGCCTGCTCAAAGGGCCGGGCCTAGAGGTGGTTTGTCGCAAAAGCGTCGATCTACCGTGAACACGGGACAAAACTGCAATGGCCTATTGCTGGCGGAGATTAAAACTCGGGTCTTTACTACCTGAATCGGTTCTAAGCCGATCCCTCAGGAGAAAACTAGATGAGCATAGTTCGCACAGCATTACCCTTGGTTCTGCTAACCGGTGTGTTGACTGGTTGCGCAGGTTTGCAGAAAACCGACTGGCCGACCTGTGCGGCGGTCGGTGGTGTCGTGGGTGCAGGTCTCGGCGCGACCGAGAGCTCGGCATGGGCGGGGTATGGCGCGCTGCTCGTCGGCGGCACGGCTGCGGCTTATTGCTGGGTTCACGGTGATGGCGACGAAGACGGTGATGGCGTGCCGGATAGCCGCGACAAGTGCCCGGGAACACCTAGAGGCGTGCGTGTCGATGCCGACGGTTGCCCTCCACCGGTACCTGCGCCAGTGGTCGAAGAAGCGGCCGTGGTTAAAGAAGAAGTCATCGTCATTCGCGATGTCCACTTCCAGTTCGACAAGGCCACACTTACCCCGGCCGACAAATTGGTACTCGATAAAATTGCCACTCGCCTGAAAGGGGAAGCGCCTAACGCCCAACTGACTGTAACCGGTCACACCGACAGCGTTGGCAGCGATACCTATAACCAGAAACTGTCGGATCGTCGTGCTCATTCGGTGGTTGAATACCTGATTTCCCAAGGTGTACCCCGCAGCGAATTCGTGTCTGTTACCGGTGCCGGTGAAAGCCAGCCGGTTGCCGATAACAAAACCGCTGACGGCCGGTCGATGAACCGTCGCACGGAAATCAAAATCAACCGCTAAACCCCTCGTACTCCGCGGCTTGTGCAGTCGCGGATGCGGGTCTTTACTCCTGTGTGACCGGCATTGGCCGGTAACACAGGAGCTTTCACCATGAGCGTTCTCACACGGACCGTCTTGCCGGTCGTGCTGCTTGGCAGCCTGTTGACCGGTTGCGCTACTCACAGCGATGGCACCGCCCCCTCAATCAACGAACCTGGCCAATCTGCAGCGTGATCGGCGGCCTGGTCGGTGGAGGTCTGGGCGCTCTCGAAAGTGGCGGTTGGGCGGCCGGCGGAGCGGCGCTTGGTGTATTGACCGGTGGCTTGATCTGTTACGCCCAGGATGGCGACGAAGACAACGATGGTGTCTTCGATCGACGTGATCGCTGCCCTGATACGCCGGCCAATACCCCCGTCGAACATCATGGTTGCCCATTGCCGCAGTACCCGGCCAGTGTGAAACCTGAACCTGCTCAATCGGAGGTCATCACCCTGAGCGACGCGGGCGACGTGCTGTTTGCCTTCAACCAATCCGAACTGACCCCTGCCGCGCAGAGCAAGCTGGATTCGCTGATGCCCAAACTGCAAAGCGCCGATGTGGTGAGCATCAAGGTGATCGGACATACCGACAGCGTCGGCTCGGACACCTATAACCAGGCACTCTCGGAACGTCGCGCCAGTAGCGTGGCGGCCTACCTGTTGAGTCAGGGAGTGGCGCCGAACAAGCTCACCAGCGAGGGCAAGGGCCAAAGCCAGCCGGTGGCCGATAACGAAACGGAAGAAGGACGGGCGAAAAACCGTCGGGTGGAGTTGCACATCAATCGCTGAGCCCCGTGATAGAGCCGTCGGACCACAATTGCAGCCGGTCCGGCGGCCATTCGGCGGCCTTCATGAAGAATTTTCAGTTGCCCTCTGGCTTATCCCGCGTGTAAGCCGGTACTGTGCGCGCAAAGAATAATTCTCAACGGGGGAGCGTATGAACGTGTTTTGGGGGCTGGGGAAGCTGTTGACCCTGCTGTTCTGGCTGGTGGTGCTGGTCAATCAGCTCATGCCGTTTGTCAATCCTCTGCATCTGCTGGTCGATCTGGCCGGCGGCCTGCTGGCCTGCCTTCATCTTCTTGAGGCGGTGTTCTGTTTCCGCAGCCTCAGAGGTCGCACCCACCCTTGGCTTGATCGCCTGAAGATCCTCTTTTTCGGCGTTTTCCACCTGCAAACCATCCCGGCTCCGACCGCGCCTAAGGCTTCCCATGCGTAAACTCTGTCTGCTCGCTGCACTCATCAGCCCGTTGGCCTGCGCCCAAGTGGTGAGCGTCGAAACCAACTCGCTGATGCGTTTGCCCAACACCGCCAGCACCTTGCAGCTGGAACGCCTGGAAGTAGCCGACTACGGCACGTTGTTGATTCCCTCGAATGTGACCGAGGTATCCGTCGGTGAATTGCGTCTGGGTCGTGAAGCGCGGATTGCCATCGTACCCGGCGAACAGCCGCTTGAGCTGAAGGTCAGTCGTGCGCAGTTGTCCGAAGGCAGCCAGATCACGGCTCGCGGCGCGCCGGGAACTTACCTCAAGGCAGCCCGCTCCGGGCGTAACCTGAACTTGCAGATCAAGGCACTGAGTGCGCCGCAATTGTTGGTGGACGCTCGCGGCGGTGCGGGCGCACCGGGTTTTGTCGGTCTCGATGGGGCCAACGGTCAGGCACCGGGTTGTACCTGGGGCCAGGCCGGTCGTGGTGCCGATGGCAGTGATGGCAGCGACGGCCAGCCGGGCGCGCCGGGTGCATTGGTTCGTCTGGAAGTGCCGCGTGATTTCCCGGCGCAACTGATCAAGGTTCAGGTGGCTGGCGGTGACGGTGGTGTGGCCGGGCCTGGCGGTAAACCGGGCGCGGGTGGCAAGGCCAAGGGCTGTTTGGTTTACAAGGCCGATGGCGGCAAGAGCGGCCGCCCTGGCGCTGACGGTCAGCCGGGGCCTGCCGGTGCGGCGGGTTCGGTGACCGTGCAGCGGTTGTAACCCCTGACCGATCGTTGATCGTTCCCACGCAGTGGGAACGATCATGAGGCCCTAGAACATCGGTCGTGCCGCAGCAATCGCCACCAGCACCAACCCGACAATCAGATTAATCCCCACCAACTTGCGAATTTTCCCAAGCGTCGTAGCCCCGGTCGGCCAGTCCTGCGCCGCCACTGCCGTGCGCAACTCTGGCAACAACAACGCCTGAATCCGGATAAACAGCGCCGTCATCACCACGTACAACCCCATCATCACCTGCACATACCGCGGCGCCGCTTCAAAACCGCTGTACTGCAAATGAATCATGCCCACGCCGCTGACCGGCAACAGCACCACCGCGATCCAGACCCACCGGAAAAAACCTTGAAACACTTCTACCCACAGCTTCAAGCGGGCAGGGCCTTCCAAAGCCTTCATTGCCGCGGGCCGCAAGACCATCCACGCGAAAAACATGCCGCCGACCCAGACCAGGGCTGACAGGACATGCAGGGTGTAAAGGATGCCAAAAGGTGTCATTGGGGTACTCCGTTCTGCGCGGGATTAATTAGCGGGGTATGATAGCGGCCGATCCGAACCACTGAAAATTTATCCAGCGTTTTTTGCGCCCGACAATCCATGATCAGCACTGAACTCAAAACCACGATCCAGGGCGCCTACACGCGTTTTCTCGAAGCCAAGAGCCTCAAACCGCGCTACGGGCAACGCCTGATGATCGCCGAAATTGCCAAGGTCCTCGGTGACATCGACACCGACGACGAAGGCCGGCGCAGTGGCGACCCCGCGATTGTCGCGGTGGAAGCCGGCACCGGTACTGGCAAAACCGTGGCCTACAGCCTGGCGGCCATCCCCACGGCCAAGGCTGCCGGCAAACGTCTGGTAATTGCCACGGCCACCGTGGCCCTGCAAGAGCAGATCGTCTACAAGGATCTGCCCGACCTGATGCGCAACAGCGGGCTGAATTTCAGCTTTGCCCTGGCCAAGGGGCGCGGGCGCTACATGTGCCTGTCCAAGCTCGACATGTTGCTCCAGGAAGGTCACGCGCAAACCGCCACGGCGCAGCTGTTTGAAGAAGAAGGTTTCAAGATCGAGGTCGACGAGGCCAGTCAGAAGCTGTTCACCAGCATGATCGAGAAACTCGCCGGCAATAAGTGGGACGGCGACCGTGACAGTTGGTCCACCGCCCTGGAAGACGCCGACTGGGCGCGTCTGACCACCGATCACAGTCAGTGCACCAACCGCCATTGCCCGAACTTCGGCCAGTGCGCCTTCTACAAGGCCCGCGAAGGCATGGGCAAGGTCGACGTGATCGTCACCAACCACGACATGGTCCTGGCCGACCTGGCGCTGGGCGGCGGCGCCGTGTTGCCGGACCCGCGCGACACCATCTACGTGTTCGACGAAGGCCACCACCTGCCGGACAAGGCCATCGGCCATTTCGCCCATTACACGCGTCTGCGTTCCACCGCCGACTGGCTGGAAACCACCGCCAAGAACCTCACCAAATTACTCGCCCAGCACCCGCTGCCGGGCGATCTGGGCAAGTTGATCGAGCAGGTGCCGGAACTGGCCCGCGAGATCAAAACCCAGCAGCAATTCATGTTCAGCGCCTGTGAGCAGGTTGCCGATTTCAAACCCGGCGAAGACGTCGAAGGTCGCGAGCGGCCGCGTCATCGTTTCGTCGGCGGGGTGATTCCCGAGCACATGCGCGAAATGGGCGTCGAACTGAAGAAGGGCTTTGCCCGTCTGACCGATCTGTTTACCCGACTGACCGAACTGCTCAAGGAAGGCATGGACGGCGAGGTCAATATTGGCATCGCCAGTAACCAGGCCGAAGAGTGGTATCCGCTGTTCGGCAGCCTGTTGTCCCGTTCTTCGGGCAATTGGGAGTTGTGGGGCGCGTTCACCGCTGAAGACCCGGAAGACAACCCGCCGATGGCCCGCTGGCTGACCCTGGCCGAAAGCGGCTCGCTGTTCGACATCGAGGTCAACGCCAGCCCGATCCTCGCGGCGGAAATGCTCCGTCGCAATTTGTGGAACGTGGCTTACGGCGCTCTGGTGACCTCCGCGACCTTGACCGCGCTCGGCACCTTCGATCGTTTCCGTATGCGCGCCGGTCTGCCGAAAAAAGCCGTGACCGCAGTGGTCCCGAGCCCGTTCCATCATGCTGATGCTGGCGTGCTGCGGGTGCCGGACCTGAAGGCCGATCCGCGTGATGCGCCGGCCCACACCGCAGCGATCATCCGCGACTTGCCGGCATTGGTCGAAGGTTCGCGCGGCACGCTGGTGCTGTTCTCCTCGCGCAAACAGATGCAGGACGTGTTCGACGGCCTCGACCGCGACTGGCGCAAGCAAGTGTTCATTCAAGGCAACCTGTCGAAACAGGAAACCCTGAACAAGCACAAGGCGCGGGTCGATGGCGGCGATTCCAGTGTGTTGTTCGGCCTGGCAAGTTTTGCCGAAGGGGTCGACTTGCCTGGTGCGTACTGCGAGCACGTGGTGATCGCGAAGATTCCATTCTCGGTGCCCGATGATCCGGTCGAAGCGGCCCTGGCCGAGTGGATCGAGGCTCGGGGTGGCAATCCGTTCATGGAAATCTCCGTTCCGGATGCTTCGCTGAAGCTGGTCCAGGCCTGCGGTCGCTTGCTGCGCACCGAAGAAGACCGCGGCACCATCACCTTGCTCGATCGACGCCTGGTCACCCAGCGTTACGGCAAGGCAATCCTCAATGCGTTGCCACCCTTCCGACGTGAAATTTCCTGATACACCGGTGGGCAAATTTGCCCACCGCGTTGTCTATCTCTCTGTCATCGCTTTTCCACTGGCCATTGTTGGTCGTTAGGGAGAACTTCGTTCTTATGATCCGCCGTTCGTTGCCTGCTGTTTTCGCTCTGATGTTCGCAGCCCCTTTGCTGGCGGCCCCTGCCGGCCAACAGACGCTGTTCAACTTTGTGCGCCCCGCCGATGTGGTCCAGGTGGCGACTCAGGACGCCAGCCTGCCGCAATCCAACGCCGAGCAAACGGCCGAAGGCGAAGTGCTGCGTCGGGTGACGTTCAACCCGGTGGCACAACCGACCTTGCGTCTGACCCCGCAGACGGGCGCCTGGGACTGGTCGCAGTCGGGCTTCATGAGCTTGCGGATTCAGAGCGCAATGGACTGGGCCGTGACCCTGTACGTGAAAATCCAGAGCAACGATGGCAAGACGCTGGTCAGCCGCGTCGACTTGCCGGCCGGTCCTGCGCAAACTTTATTGGTGCCGCTGCAGCCATTTACGCCATTGAGCCTTGGCCTCAAAGCCGGCCCGCCAATGCCGATGACGTTCGATGGTCAACGTGTATTGCTGGCCAGCAGCGCCGGTGAGCTGGAGCGCAGCCAAGTGGTGTCGGTGACCTTGTCGATGGATCAGCCGAAAGTCGCGCAAAGCATCCTGCTGGAACGCTTTGGTGTGCAGGACGGCGATGCAGCTACCCAGGCGGCTTTTGGCGGCCTTGTAGACGCTTACGGCCAGTCGACCCGGGCCAAATGGCCAGAGAAAATCAGCAGCGACGAGCAACTGAAAAACGCCGCCGCCAAGGAACATCAGCAACTGAAAACCTGGCTGGCCGAGCGTGAGAAGTCGTCCCTGGACAAGTTTGGTGGCTGGAACAAAGGCCCGGCATTCAAGGCCAGCGGCTTTTTCCGCACTGAAAAACGCGACGGTCGCTGGTACCTGGTGACGCCGGAAGGGCATCCGTTCTATTCGCTCGGGGTCAACACCGTCACCCCGGACGTCGACCAGACCTACGTCGCCGGCCGCGAGTGGATGTTCGAGTCCCTGCCCAAACCCGACGAGCCGCTGGCCAGCCATTTTGGCGAAGGCGACAACCGTGGTGGCAACGGCGTCGATCAGGGCCGAGGCTACAATGCCGGTCGCTGGTACGACTTCTATGGCGCCAACTTGCAGCGTCTGTATGGTCCGCCGTGTGTGGTGACCAGCGACACCAAGGCCGGTGTCGCCGAAGCGGCCAAGGCTGACGCGGTTGCGGCAACGGCAACGGTGGAGAAGGCTGCGGAGCAACCTGTCGTTCCTTCGACGGCCGAATCTGGTGTCGCCGAAGCCGCCAAGACCGGCGCCGTTGAAGCGACCGCCGCGAAAGCAGCTGAGCAAACACCTGCCGAACCCTGCAAAGCGGTGGTTGATGAACAGCGCTGGGCCAGCCACACCCTTGATCGCCTGCAAGCCTGGGGCTTCAACACCATCGGCAACTGGAGCGCCCCGGCGCTGGCCAACGCTGATCGCGTGCCTTATACCTTGCCGCTGTCGATCGTCGGCGATTACGCCAGCATCAGCACCGGCACCGACTGGTGGGGCGGCATGCCTGACCCGTTTGACCCGCGTTTCGCCATGGCCACCGAACGTGCCGTGGCCATCGCCGCGCGCGACCATCGCGACGATCCATGGCTGATCGGCTACTTTGCCGACAACGAATTGGCCTGGGCCGGTCCCGGCGACGACCCGAAAGCCCGTTACGCCTTGGCCTACGGCACCTTGAAAATGACCACCGACGTGCCGGCCAAACGCGCGTTCCTCAAGCAATTGCGCGACAAGTACCGCAACCAGGCAGGCCTGTCGAAAGCCTGGGGCATTGACCTGCCAGCCTGGGAATTGATGGAAGATCCGGGCTTCGAAGCGCCGCTGCCAAGCGCCGAACACCCGGAAATCGAAGCCGACTTCAAATACTTCCAGAAGGTCTTCGCCGACACTTACTTCAAGACCATTTCCGATTCGCTCAAGTGGCACGCGCCGAACCAGTTGTTGCTGGGCGGCCGGTTTGCCATCAGCACCCCGGAAGCGGTTGAGTCCTGCGCCCAGTATTGCGACGTGCTGAGTTTCAACATGTACACCCTGCAACCGCAGGACGGTTACGACTTCGCCAAACTGCGCAGCCTGGACAAACCGGTGCTGATCACTGAGTTCAACTTTGGCTCGGCGGATCGCGGCCCGTTCTGGGGTGGTGTGACGCAATTGGCCAAGGAAGAAGACCGTGGGCCCGCTTACGCCAATTTCCTCAAACAGGCGATGAGCGAACCGTCGATCGTCGGCGTGCACTGGTTCCAATACCTTGATCAACCGGTTACCGGTCGTCTGCTGGATGGCGAGAACGGGCACTTCGGGCTGGTGGGCATTACCGATCTGCCGTTCCAGGGGTTCGTCGACAGCGTACGCAAGAGCAATTTGCAGACCGTCGATCAGCTCGGTAAAGAGGCCGAGAAGGCCAAGGCTGAGGCGGATAAAGCCGGTCAGGCAGCTGAGGGCGGCAGAAAAGGCGATGCTGGCAAAGGTGCAGGGCAGGGCGCTGGCCATGCGGGTGGGCATTCCGGCAATGGCCACTGAGTGCTGACAGGTACGTAAGATTTTCTGAGTGTTTCACCCGGGCGGGATGGCGACCGCCCGGCCCGGCCCTGTTCCCAAAACCTTCAATGGCTGGAACAATGCGGCCACTTTGTAGAGCGTTTATCCAGAGGAGTTGCGGGTGCAGATTCAGGGTTTTTACGAGCTGAAGTTCGAAGCGGTGCGTGAGGCTTTCGCGGCGCTGTTCGACGATCCTCAGGAACGTGGCGCAGCGTTGTGCATCCAGATCGGCGGTGAAACCGTGGTCGACCTTTGGGCCGGCAGCGCTGACAAGGATGGCACCGAAGCCTGGCACAGCGACACCATCGCCAATCTGTTCTCCTGCACCAAGACCTTTACTGCGGTGACCGCCCTGCAACTGGTGGCCGAAGGCAAGCTGCAACTGGATGCACCGGTTGCCCGCTATTGGCCAGAGTTCGCCGCCGCCGGCAAAGAGTCCGTGACCTTGCGTCAACTGCTCTGCCATCAGGCCGGTCTTCCGGCGGTTCGAGAACTGTTGGCGCCGGAAGCCCTTTATGACTGGCAAACCATGGTTGACGCCCTGGCCGCCGAAGAGCCGTGGTGGACGCCAGGGGTTGGCCACGGTTATGCGGCTATCACCTACGGCTGGCTGGTGGGTGAATTGTTGCGTCGTGCCGACGGACGTGGCCCGGGTGAGTCCATCGTGGCGCGGGTTGCGAAGCCTTTGGGCCTGGATTTCCACGTCGGCCTGGCGGACGAAGAGTTCCATCGTGTGGCGCACATCGCCCGTGGCAAGGGCAATGTCGGCGATACCGCGGCCCAGCGCTTGCTGCAGGTGACCATGCGCGAGCCGAATGCCATGACCACGAGGGCGTTTACTAATCCGCCGTCGATCATGACCAGCACCAACAAACCCGAGTGGCGGCGCATGCAGCAACCTGCCGCCAATGGCCACGGCAATGCCCGCAGCCTGGCCGGGTTCTATGCCGGTTTGCTCGATGGCAGCTTGCTGGAAAGCGAAATGCTCGAGGAACTGACGCGCGAGCACAGCGTCGGCGAGGACAAGACTTTACTGACCCGGACCCGTTTTGGCCTGGGTTGCATGCTCGATCAACCGGATGTCCCCAACGCCACCTATGGCCTTGGCCCTCGGGCCTTTGGACATCCAGGTGCTGGCGGCTCCATCGGCTTTGCCGATCCGGAACACGATGTGGCCTTCGGCTTTGTGACAAATACCCTGGGGCCGTACGTCTTGATGGATCCGCGCGCACAAAAGCTTGTGCGGGCACTGGCCACTTGTCTGTAAACCGCGCTCAGGGGTTCCAGGGCCGGAACCCCAAGGCCTTTTTGATTTCCAAGCGTCTGTTTATCCGGGTCAATCCGGCCTGATTTTTCATTACTTATTTTGTGGATATCCAATGTCTTCCCATAAAACTCTCGCCTTGGCCCTGTGCTTCGCTATTACCGGTTGCGCACAAACTCCACAAAATGACTCGGATGGCAGCAGCTGGTGGCCGTTCGGTTCTTCCGACAAAGTCGCCGCTAAAGGCCCGGCTCCGGCTCCGACCCCAGCCCCGGCACCTTTGAAACCTGCCGCGACCGCTCCGCTTGCCAAGGCTGAAAGCTCCAACCCTTGGTACTGGCCATTCGGTTCCGAAGAAGTTCTCGACAAGAAGCCAGAGGTAAAAGCGGAAGCCAAGCCTGAAGCCAAACCGGTCGAGGTGGCCAAGGCTGAGGCCGATGCAGGTGGCAAGTGGTGGTGGCCGTTCGGCGGCAAAGAGCAAAACACTGCCAAAGCCGTGCCGATGCCTGATCCTAAAGTTACCCAGGCCTGGCTCGACGACTACGAACCGCGCCTGCGCGAAGCGATCAAGGGTAGCAACCTGCAACTCGAGCGCCGTGAAAACGTATTGGTGGTGACCGCGCCGGTAGAAGGCTCGTTCAACCCTGACCGTCCGGCCATGTTGCTGCCGGTGACCCTCGGCCCGTTCACTCGCGTCGCGAAAATCCTTGAAGTCGATCCGAAAACTGCCGTACTGATTCTGGGCCACAGTGATACGTCGGGCGCCGCACCGGCCAACGTGAAACTGAGCCAGGAGCGTGCCCAGGCCGTGGCAGCGATTTTCCGCCTCAGCGGTCTGCAGCGCGATCGCCTGATGCTGCGCGGTATGGGTGGCGAAGCCCCGCGTGCTGCCAACGACAGCAATGAAGGCCGTGCCTTGAACCGTCGCGTCGAACTGCTGGTAACCCCGCAAAACACCATGGTCGCGTTGCTGAGCAAGTACAACATGCCAGCCCCGGCGCCAGTGAAGTTGGTCGCTGCCCAGGACGTCAAGCCAGTGGTCAAACCGGTTACCCCGGCGCCAGCCGCGAAGAAAGCCGATGTGCCTGCGGCGAAAAAAGCCCCGGCCAAGAAAGCCGCCGCCAAGAAGGCACCGGCTAAAACCGCGACCCCGGCGAAAAAGACTGCACCGGCCAAAGCCGCTGCCGACACGAAAAAAGTCGCGGACACCGCCGATACTGTAAAAAAGTGATTCGTTAACCAAAAGGAATGCGCCATGACCCAGGGCCTGGCTGATATGCGTCGCGACTACACCCGTGATGGCCTGACCGAGGCGCAAGCCCCGGCCGAGCCGTTCGCGCTGTTCCATCAGTGGTTCGCCAACGCGGTGAAAACCGAGCAGGCGCCGGTGGAAGCCAACGCCATGACCCTGGCCACCGTCGATCAGGACGGTCGGCCACATTGCCGCATTCTGCTGCTCAAGGGGCTGGACGAGCAGGGTTTCACCTTCTTCACCAACTACGACAGTGCCAAGGGCCAGCATCTGGCCGCGAATCCGTTCGCGGCGATGACCTTTTTCTGGCCGGCCCTTGAGCGCCAGGTGCGCATCGAAGGGCGGGTGGTGAAGGTTACGCCCGAGGAGTCCGACGCCTACTTCCAGGTCCGGCCGCTGGGCAGTCGTCTCGGCGCCTGGGCATCGCCCCAGAGCCGGGTGATCGCCGATCGTGCCGAGCTGGAAGCGCTGCTCAAGAACACCGAGCAACGTTTCAGCGACACGCAACCTCATTGCCCTGAGCACTGGGGTGGTTACCGTTTGTTACCGGAGCGCATCGAGTTCTGGCAAGGCCGTCCGAGCCGCCTGCACGATCGCCTCAACTACCGCTTTCAGGGCGCCGACTGGATTCTTGAACGTCTGGCACCTTAAGCCGTCTACCGATTGGGATAACCTGCTGCAGCGGCTTCAAGCCACTGGGGCAGGTCCCGGCGCTTGATCTTCTGCGCTTGAGCGTTCGCCAGTTGCTGGAGCATGAACGCTTTTTTCTGCTCGTCTTTACCCGCGAGTGCCAACGCCAGATCGCGGTCCATCCAGCGTTTGATCCGCACGTATAGCCACCAGTGGAAATACAATCCGGCAACGCTAGTGACGACAATGATGAAGTAATCCATGACAATCCTTGGGGCAGCGACGCAGATTCCGGAATTTGCCGCTACTGTGTGGTGAGTTCGTGGAGGTGTCTGTACCGGGCCTGAATCAAACCAATTTTATCCGGGCGAGGCCGTGACAGGCGTCAAGCTGCGGAGTTTAATGAATACCTGTCCTTTGGAGTTGATGCTATGCGTAAGTCTGTTCTGCTGGTTGCTTCTTTTTCCACGATGGCGATGTTGCTCACTGGTTGCCAGTCCAGCCTGACCGGTGACTCCTATTCCCGTGACGAAGCGCGTCGCGTGCAGACCGTTCGTATGGGTACTATCGAGTCCCTGCGGCCGGTCAAAATCGAAGGCACCAAGACCCCAATTGGCGGCGCCGCTGGCGCAGTCGTCGGTGGTGTCGGCGGTAGCGCCATCGGTGGCGGTCGCGGCAGCATCGTGGCAGCGGTGATCGGCGCCGTCGCCGGCGGTCTGGCAGGTTCTGCAGCCGAAGAAGGCCTGACCCGCACTCAGGGCGTGGAAATCACCGTGCGTGAAGACGACGGCAGCATGCGCGCCTACGTGCAACAGGTTCAGGAAAATGAAGTGTTCCGTGTTGGCGAGCGTGTGCGGATTGCCACTGTTGATGGGACTAGCCGCGTTTCGCATTAAGCGGGAATACGGGTAAAAGAAAACCCCGATCAGGTGACTGGTCGGGGTTTTTGTTTGTTAAGGATTTTCACGACGCGGCGCGGGGGCCTATGTAATATTCCAACCCCTCGGGTAAGTCGATTTCTAATAGTTCGGCAACCCGTAGGATTTGAGCACCTGTCAGCTCCAGCTCTCCAGGCTCTATTTCTTCCAGTTTTTTTGACTCGGTCAATTGAGCCAATGCCTGGTTCATCTCATAGTCTTTGATGGTCAGTTGGAACTGCAATGAATTGTCTTGTTTTTCATCAGGGTAAAAACCGGTGATGGATAGATAGCGCATAATTTTCTCTTCAGTTTCTTGAGGTTTTTCTACCAGGCTTTGCCTTTTTAGTTCGCTCGCCGGTTACGTGATTGAATTCGCCCAAATGCACTCCGAATTTATCGTAAAGCTCTACAGCACCGCTTTTGGAATCCCATTCATATATCCGGCCTCTGCGGTCTAGCCATCGGGCTCGTTTTTTACCTCCACCTCGAACTGAAACCTTCGGTTTTACGGGGAGTGCATCAGGGAAGCCAGGGAGAGTTTCTGGATCATCATAGTACTTATGATCCCCCGGCATGCTCATCACTACATAAACCGGATTTACCCCCGACCCCACCGGAAACACAAGAATGAAATCCTTGTACTCAGGCGGATACACCGGATTCACGATGATGCTATCCGCCGCTTTCGTCGGCGGATAAACCCAAATATGCGGCGCTTGCGGCGCAGCCTCCAGAGCTGGAATACCGAGGATGTCTGAACCATCCACGGCCGGTGTCCAGATCAGCTCAACACCATCCCCTAGATCCGCCACCTGCTGACTGCCGCGCAAGCTGAACTTCACGACATCAACCATTTCCCAATCGCGGTTCTTGCCGGTGTAGAAACCGTATCCCTTGAGACTGCCGTCAGCCTGTTGCTCGACTCTTAGCCGAACACGAGTTCGAGCCTGTTTCAGGGCGCGCAACTGATCTTCGGTATAGAGCGCGCTGTCGCCCAGGCTCGGCGTCCAGAAGAACGCGACCAGGCCGGCCAATAGGGTGGTTCCAGCAGCACCGAGTGCTGCGGTGGGAACAGCGATAGTCGGGGCGCGAAGAGCCATTCGACCAATACCGAGCGAGACGGTACTGCCGCTGATGGTTTCGAGATTCAGCAGCCCGGTATCGTCTACTTCGCGAGCGCCGAGCCAGGCGACTTCTCCGTAGTCCTTGAGGCTGTCGGTGGGCACCATTCCCGAAGGATTCGAGTAATCGATGATGGCGTCCGGCAGCTTGCAGGACTTGGCAAAGACGCAGCCCGCGCGAACGGTTTCGTGCTTTTTGGCGACGACCTCACGACTCCGTTCGAAGTTGTCTTGCCTCGCGAGCATGGCATCGTAAGCGTTTTGTCGGGCATCCCGCTCGGCCAGTTCGGTAGCCGTCATAAAGCGGTGAGTGACGTGATGACCGTCGCCTGACGGAGGGTTCTTAACCCGCGGAATGTCCTTATTGCCAGCCACTGATCTTCCTTGCGTTCGTACGTCGACAGTCCCCAAAAATGGGGCTGTGCGACGTTAACGAACGAGGCTGGTCGTGGCTGTAGGACGAGTCTTCAATGACTCTAAGAGTTGTCTCTGTTTATCAGGATTGCAGAGCGGCGCTCTTGCGACTCGCCGCCGCCGTCACCGCATAACCAATCAATGCCGCCAGTATCGAACCGGTCAAAATCCCCATCCGATCCATCCCGGCGTATTCACTGACACCCGGCTCAAACGCCAGGGAGCCGACAAACAGGCTCATGGTGAAGCCGATGCCGCAGAGGATTGCCACGCCCAACACCTGGCCCCAGTTGGCGCCTTGGGGCAGGGTGGCGATGCCGATTTTCACGGCCAGCCAGGTCAGGCCGAAGACGCCGAGGGTTTTGCCCAGCAGCAGACCGACAGCGATGCCCATCGGCACGTGGTGGGTGAAGCTTTCGACGGTCACGCCACTCAGGGACAGGCCGGCGTTGGCGAAGGCGAACAGCGGCAGGATGCCGTAGGCCACCCATGGATGCAGGGCGTGTTCGAGGGTCAGCAGCGGCGAAGGTTCGGCGTTTTTCGTGCGCAGGGGGATACAGAAGGCAAGGGTCACACCGGCCAGTGTCGCGTGGACGCCGCTCTTGAGCACACAAACCCAAAGGATCAGGCCGATGATCATGTAGGGCCCGAGCTTGACCACCCCGAGCCGGTTCATCGCGATCAGTGCCACGATGCACGTCGCGGCCAGAGACAGCGAAAGGGTCGAGAGCGTACCCGAGTAGAAGATCGCAATGACGATGATTGCGCCGAGGTCGTCAATAATCGCCAAGGTCATCAGGAAAAGCTTCAGCGACACCGGTACCCGCTTACCCAGCAGGGCCAGTACGCCGAGGGCGAAGGCGATGTCGGTGGCCATCGGAATGGCCCAGCCACCCAGGGCTGCCGGGTCTTCGCGGTTCAGAAACCAGTAGATCAGTGCCGGAACCACCATGCCGCCAATCGCCGCCGCGCCGGGCAGGACGATTTGCGACGGTTTCGACAATTGACCGTCAAGAACTTCGCGCTTCACTTCCAGACCGATCAGCAGGAAGAACAAAGCCATCAGGCCGTCGTTGATCCACAGCAGCGCCGGTTTGGCGATTTGTAACGCGCCGACCTGCGCCACGACCGGAGTGTCCAGAAAATTGCTGTAAAGCCACGACAGCGGGGAATTGTTGATGATCAAAGCCAGGGCAGCAGCGGCGATCAATAACAGTCCGCTGGCAGCTTCCAACTGGAAGAAACGCGTGAAAGTGCTACGCAGAGGCAAGGTCGCTCTCCATCGATGAATTCAAAAGGTGGCACACCCTAACCCGTACCGTTAGTTGTTAAAACAAAAGTTATATTCTTTTTTGTTATATGCCGTTACAACGCGAAGGGCCGGCAAGGACCTGAGCCTAGCAGTTGTCGGGCGTATTGAGCCTCAGCTGTATCTGTGCGTGATGTAGGTTTTTTCCTAAGCTTGTTAGCTGAGCCTTGCAACAAGGCCGACTCAACGAGAAAACCACCATGAGCGACAACCGACAGTGGGCCCGCGAAGCCATCCGGATCATCGAAGCCGACTTCCAGCGCAGCGCCGACACCCACCTGATTCCCTTGCCGCTGCCGGGTTTTCCGGGCATCGAGTTGTATTTCAAGGATGAGTCCAGTCATCCCACCGGTAGCCTGAAGCACCGTTTGGCGCGCTCGCTGTTTCTGTATGCGCTGTGTAATGGCTGGCTCAAGCCCGGGGCGCCGGTGATTGAAGCGTCCAGCGGTTCGACGGCGATTTCCGAGGCGTACTTCGCCAGTTTGCTGGGCTTGCCGTTCATTGCGGTGATGCCGGCGACCACCTCCAAAGAGAAGATCGCGCAGATTGCTTTCTACGGCGGCAAGAGTCATTTGGTCGACGATCCGACGCAGATCTACGCCGAATCCGAGCGGCTGGCCCGCGAACACGATGGGCATTTCATCGACCAGTTCACCTATGCCGAGCGCGCTACCGACTGGCGGGCGAACAACAACATCGCTGAGTCGATCTTCCAGCAAATGCGCTTCGAACTGCACCCCGAGCCGAGCTGGCTGATCTCCAGCCCCGGCACTGGCGGCACTACCGCGACGCTGGGCCGTTACGTGCGTTACCGCCAGCATTGCACCCGCGTGCTCTGCGCCGATGCCGAGCGTTCGGTGTTCTTCGATTACTACCAGACCGGCGACGCCAGTCTGCGTCTGGAATGCGGTTCGCGGATTGAAGGCATTGGTCGGCCTCGGGTAGAAGCGTCGTTCCTGCCCAAAGTGATCGATGCGATGGTCAAAGTGCCGGACGCGCTGTCTCTGGCGGCCATGCATTACCTGGCGCAGCGTTTGGGACGTCGGGTTGGCGGGTCGAGCGGGACCAACCTGATCGGCGCGTTGATGGCGGCCCAGCAGATGGCGGCGGCGGGGGAGTCGGGGTCAATCGTGGCGATTCTGTGTGATGGCGGCGAGCGTTATGCCACCACCTATTACGATCAGGCTTGGCTCAAGGCCCAAGGGTATGAGTTGAGTGGTTTGATGGATGCGGTGGCGGGGAGTGTCGAGCGCGGTGAGCCGTTGCCTGCGACTGTGCTGCGCGCCAACATCTGACACAACGCTGAACCAATGTGGGAGCGAGCCTGCTCGCGAAATGGATAGTTCAGTCAACCTATCTGTTGAATGTTAATCCGCTTTCGCGAGCAGGCTCGCTCCCACAGGGTATTGCGTTGTTTCAGGCGTTGCGTATCAGGCCTCGAGGCCGAGGATGTCGCGGGCCACGGCTTCTGCAATCCGAATCCCGTCGACACCCGCCGACAGAATCCCGCCCGCATAACCCGCGCCTTCACCCGCCGGGAACAAGCCCTTCACGTTCAGGCTCTGCATCGACTCGTCACGGGTAATCCGCAGCGGCGACGATGTACGTGTCTCGATCCCGGTCAACACCGCGTCGTGCAGCGAGTACCCGCGAATCTGCTTCTCGAACGCTGGCAAGGCTTCGCGAATGGCTTCGATGGCAAACGCCGGCAAGGCCAGCGCCAAATCACCCAAGGCAACTCCCGGTTTGTAAGACGGCTCTACGCTGCCCAACTCGGTGGACGGCTTGCCGGCAATGAAGTCACCGACCAGTTGCGCTGGCGCTTCGTAGTTGCTGCCGCCCAGCACAAAGGCGTGGGATTCCAGGCGTTCCTGCAGCTCGATTCCCGCCAGCGGGCCGCCCGGATAATCGACTTCCGGGGTGATCCCGACGACGATCCCGGAGTTGGCGTTGCGCTCGTTACGCGAGTACTGGCTCATGCCGTTGGTGACCACGCGGCCCGGCTCGGACGTCGCCGCCACCACGGTGCCGCCGGGGCACATGCAGAAGCTGTAGACCGAACGCCCGTTGCTGGCGTGGTGCACCAGTTTGTAATCGGCGGCCCCGAGTTTCGGGTGCCCGGCGTACTTGCCCAAACGCGCGCGGTCGATCAGTGACTGCGGGTGTTCGATGCGGAAACCCACCGAGAACGGCTTGGCTTCCATGAACACGCCACGGCCATGCAGCATGCGGAAGGTGTCCCGGGCACTATGGCCGAGGGCCAGAATCACGTGTTTCGAATGGATCTGCTCGCCGCCATTGAGCTCGACGCCGACCAGTTGGCCGTCTTCGATCAACACATCGGTAACGCGCTGTTGAAAGCGCACTTCGCCACCCAACGCACGAATCTGCTCACGCATGTTTTCCACGACACCGGTCAGACGGAACGTACCGATGTGCGGCTTGCTGACGTAGAGAATTTCTTCCGGCGCACCCGCTTTGACGAACTCGTGCAGGACTTTGCGACCGATGAATTTCGGGTCTTTGATCTGGCTGTAGAGCTTGCCGTCGGAGAATGTCCCTGCGCCGCCTTCACCGAACTGCACGTTGGATTCGGGGTTAAGCACGTTTTTACGCCACAGCCCCCACGTGTCCTTGGTGCGCTGACGCACTTCGGTGCCACGCTCGAGGATGATCGGCTTGAAGCCCATTTGCGCCAGCAGCAGCCCGGCGAAAATCCCGCAGGGGCCGAAACCCACGACCACAGGACGTTGCTCAAGATCAGCCGGCGCCTGGCCGACTACTTTGTAGCTGACATCCGGCGCCACGTTGACGTTACGGTCATCGGCGAACGTGTGCAGCACCGCCGCCTCATCGCGAACGTTAAGGTCGATGGTGTAGATGAAGCACAGTTCGGAAGACTTTTTGCGCGCATCGTAGCTGCGCTTGAACAAGGTGAAGTCGAGCAGGTCATCACTGGCGATGCCCAGGCGCTGCACGATGGCAGGGCGCAGGTCTTCTTCGGGATGGTCGATCGGCAGCTTGAGTTCGGTGATTCGTAACATGACAGGATCCGGTTCGCGGGGCGCACAACTGCGCCAAGGCGTTTGAAGCCCGCGATTATAAGCCTCAAAGAAAGATTCCCGTGAGGCTAAAACGATCAGTCGTTACGCGAACCGCCGAAATACCCGCAGCCACGCTGAACCTGGCCGTCGATGCGCAGTTCGGCGCTCATGTGCTGGACACTGCCGGTGGTGCTGTCGACGCAACGTTGCGGTGCAACCCACAATTCGATGTGCTGGTTGTTGGCTTCGGTGCTGAGGTTGAAGCGGCCATCGCCCAGTTGCTCTTCAACGTAGGGCACGGCCAATGGCGGCTGGCCGGCGCGCTCGATGACCATACCTTTACCGCTGACTTTCACGTTCCACTCAGGCCCATGGCCGGCGGCACGGAGGATAAGCAATTTGAAATTCGGATCGTTGCACGCGGTGCCCGAACGCTCGACGCGGTACAGCTGCGCAAGATCGAGGCGGCTGTCGACGACCCGCCCGCGTACGTCAGCAAAAAGCTTGCCTTGGTCATCGGCCAGGGTCGCGGCCTCTTGCAGCACGCTGGTGCCACCGGTGTCGTTGACCACATAACTGCGCTGTTCATTGCACGGCTGGAACAACAGCTTGCCGTCGGCCGCCGTCAACTGGCCCTGCATGCGGGTCTGGCCCACGTGGGAGGCACTTTCACGCGGGCCATCGAGCAACTGGCAGGCGGCAAACAGCGGAAGCAGGGCAACAAGGACTAAGGAACGGGCAACACGCATCTTTGAGTCTCCAGACAAGTGCCGCCACGTTACTCAGCCTGACCGTTCATCACAAGGGTTTAGCCCACGTGAAAGGTCTGGCCTGTTTGCAGGCCTTCCACACTTTTGGCGTAGGCCAATGCCACATCCGCTGCCGGAACCGGTTTGTAGCCGCGGAAATACGGCGCGTATTTGCCCATGGCTTCGACCAGTACGTTCGGGCTCACCGAATTAACGCGCAGACCACGAGGCAGTTCGATGGCGGCGGCGCGGACGAAACTGTCAAGGGCGCCGTTGACCAGCGCTGCCGAGGCGCCGCTGCGAATCGGGTCGTGGCTGAGCACGCCGGTGGTTAAGGTAAACGAGGCGCCGTCATTGGCGAACTCGCGGCCGATCAGCAGCAGATTGACCTGGCCCATCAACTTGTCTTTCAGGCCAAGCGCGAAGCTTTCTTCGGTCATTTCACTGAGGGGTGCGAAGGTCACGTTGCCGGCGGCGCAGACCAGTGCATCGAACTTGCCGGTTTTCTCGAACAGCTTGCGAATCGAAGCGCTGTCGCTGATATCCACATGCAAATCACCGCTGTTGCGGCCGATGCGGATGATCTCGTGACGCTCGGACAGCTCCTTGTCGACCGCCGAACCGATGGTGCCGCCTGCGCCTATCAAAAGAATTTTCATGCTGCTGTTCCTTGAATGGGTTGAAAGAGGCTTCAGTCTAGAGTGGTTTTTTCCATTGATAAGCGCGCTAATAGGCAACCTTTGGTTTTCAAATGGAAACAATCCATGAGCGAAATGGATGATCTGGCGGCGTTCGCGATATTGATTGAAGCAGGAAGTTTCACACTGGCGGCGCAGCAGCTGGGGTGCAGCAAAGGACAGTTGTCCAAGCGCATCAGCCAACTGGAATCGCGGTTTTCAGTGGTGCTGCTGCAACGCACCACCCGCCGTTTGAGCCTGACGGCTGCGGGTGCGGCGCTGTTGCCGCAAGCCCAGGCGCTCGTAGTCCAAGTCGAGAGGGCGCGTCAGGCATTGGCGCGGCTGAAGGACGACATGGCCGGGCCGGTGCGTATGACGGTTCCCGTGTCGTTGGGGGAAACCTTCTTCGATGGCTTGTTGCTGGAGTTCTCTGGCAAATATCCCGAGGTGCAGATCGAGCTGGACCTGAGCAACAGCTACCGTGATTTGTCCCGCGACGGGTTTGATCTGGCGGTTCGCTCCGAGGTGGGCAATGACGAGCGCCTGGTGGCCCGGCCGCTATTAGCCTGGCATGAAATGACCTGCGCCAGCCCGGCTTACCTTGAGCAATACGGCGAACCGTTGACGCCTCAAGCGCTCGCTGAACATCGTTGCTTGCTCAACAGCCATTACAGCGGTCGCGAAGAGTGGCTCTATCACCAGCAGCACGAATTGTTGCGGGTGCGGGTCTCGGGACCGTTCGCCAGCAACCATTACAGCCTGTTGAAGAAAGCTGCACTGGCCGGCGCCGGTATTGCGCGGTTGCCGTCCTACTTGTTGCAAGCCGAATTGGCTGACGGACGTTTGCGCTGGCTCCTGCGTGACTATCAGACCCGCCGTATGCCGATGTACCTGGTTCACCCGTATCAGGGAGGGTTGCCGAAACGCACCCAAGTGCTGGCGGATTACCTGATCGGCTGGTTCAAGCGCAGCGGCGAAGCGCTGGATCGACTCCAGCACACCACATAGATCCCTGTGGGAGCGAGCCTGCTCGCGAAAGCGGTAGGGCAGACAACATTTCTGTTGAATGTGAAATTGCATTCGCGAGCAGGCTCGCTCCCACAGGGGATTTTCATCGTTGCGGAGTTTGTGTCAGGCATAAAAAAACGGCCCGAAGGCCGTTTTTTATTTACCGCAATCACTCAACCGCCCAGATACGCCTCGCGCACTTTCGGATCAGTCAGCAGTGCTTCACCCGTGCCTGTCATCACCACCCGGCCGTTCTCCAGAACATACGCGCGGTCAGCAATTTTCAGCGCCTGGTTGGCGTTCTGCTCCACCAAAAACACCGTTACACCGTCCTTGCGCAGTTGTTCGATGATGTCGAAGATCTGCTGGATGATGATCGGTGCCAGGCCCAACGAAGGTTCGTCGAGCAGCAGCAGCTTGGGTTTGCTCATCAGCGCACGGCCGATGGCGAGCATTTGCTGTTCGCCGCCGGACATGGTGCCGCCGCGTTGGGCAAAGCGCTCTTTCAGGCGTGGGAAAAGTCCGAGAACCTTGTCCATCTGTTCCTGATAATCACCCTTGTCGGTGAAGAACCCACCCATGGCAAGGTTTTCTTCCACGGTCAGACGGGCAAACACCCGACGACCTTCCGGAACCACGGCGATGCTCTTGCGCATGATCTGCGCCGAGGTCTGCCCCACGAGTTCTTCACCCATGTACTTGATGCTGCCGCTGTGGGCTTGCGGTGAACCGCAAAGCGTCATCAGCAAGGTGGATTTGCCCGCGCCGTTGGCGCCGATCAGGGTGACGATTTCGCCCTGACGGATTTCCACGTTGACGCTGTGCAGGGCCTGGATCTTGCCGTAGAAGGTGGAAACGTTTTCGAATTGCAGCATTTACGCTTCCCCCAGGTAGGCTTTGATCACTTCGGGATTGTCGCGGATCTGTTCCGGCGTGCCGTCGGCCAGAGGCGTGCCCTGGTTGATCACGACGATGTGGTCGGAAATGCTCATGACCAGTTTCATGTCGTGTTCGATCAGCAGCACGGTGACATTGTGCTCTTCACGCAACATGCTGATCAGCGCCTTCAGGTCTTCGGTTTCCTTCGGGTTCAGGCCGGCGGCCGGTTCGTCGAGCATGAGGATCCGCGGACGGGTCATCATGCAGCGAGCGATTTCCAGACGACGTTGCTGACCGTAGGCCAGGGTGCCGGCCGGACGGTTGGCGAACGCCTTGAGGTTGACCTTGTCCAGCCAGAACTCGGCGAACTCCATGGCCTCGCGCTCGCTCTTGCGGAACCCCGGGGTCTTGAACAGACCGGCCAGGAAGTTGGTGTTCAGATGACGGTGCTGGGCGATCAAGAGGTTCTCGACCGCCGTCATGTCCTTGAACAGCCGCACGTTCTGGAAGGTGCGCACCACGCCTTTGAGGGCGATCTTGTGGCCGGGCAGGCCTTCGATCGGCTCGCCGTCCAGCAGGATGCTGCCGCCGCTCGGTTTATAGAAACCGGTCAGGCAGTTGAACACGGTGGTTTTGCCGGCGCCGTTCGGGCCGATCAGTGCCACGACCTGTTTTTCCTTCACGCTCAGGGCTACGCCGTTGACCGCCAGCAAGCCGCCGAAGCGCATGCTCAGATTTTCGACTTTAAGGATCTCGCGGCTCATTTGCGCAGCTCCATGTGAGGACGTTGCATGGGCAGCAGTCCTTGAGGACGCCAGATCATCATCAGCACCATCAAGGCGCCGAACATCAACATGCGGTATTCACTGAACTCACGCATCATTTCCGGCAACAGGATCATCACTGTGGCGGCGAGTACGACGCCCAGTTGCGAGCCCATGCCACCCAGCACCACGATGGCGAGGATGGTCGCCGACTCGATGAAGGTGAACGACTCCGGTGTCACCAGGCCCTGACGCGCGGCGAAGAAGCTGCCGGCGAAACCGGCGAAGCAGGCACCGAGGGTGAAGGCCGAGAGTTTGATGATGGTCGGGTTCAAGCCCAGCGCACGGCAGGCGATTTCGTCTTCACGCAGCGCTTCCCAGGCACGACCCAGCGGCATGCGCAGCAAGCGGTTGATGACGAACAGGGCAAACAGCGCCAGCAACAACGCAACGAGGTAAAGGAAGATCACCTTGTTGATCGAGTTGTATTCCAGGCCGAAGTACTCGTGGAACGTCTGCAGGCCTTCGGCGGCTTTTCGTTCGAAGGTCAGGCCGAAGAACGTCGGTTTCTCGATGTTACTGATGCCGTTCGGACCCCCCGTGAGGCCGGTCAGGTTACGCAGGAACAGACGGATGATTTCACCGAAGCCCAGCGTCACGATCGCCAGATAGTCACCGCGCAGACGCAGGACCGGGAAACCGAGCAGGAAGCCGAAGGTGGCCGCCATCAGGCCGGCGATCGGCAGGCAGATCCAGAAGCTCAGACCGTAGTAGTGCGACAGCAGCGCATAGCTGTAGGCGCCGACGGCATAGAAGCCGACGTAACCGAGGTCGAGCAGACCGGCCAGACCGACCACGATGTTCAGGCCCAGGCCGAGCATCACGTAGATCAGCACCAGCGTGGCGATATCCACCGCACCGCGGGAGCCGAAGAACGGCCAGACCAGAGCACCGATGATCAACGCGATGATGATCCAGCGCTGGGTGGTCGGCAAAGTCAGGAACGTACTGGCCTTGGCCGGCATCACCGGCATGTTCGGCGAGGATTTCCAGGCCGAGCTGATCTGCTGATCGAACAACACCCGCAGGAACATCAGCACCGAGCACACGGCGATGGTGATCAGCGTTGCAGTGCTGGTGCCATGGACTTCGAGGTTGATGCCGACAATGGTCAGTTTCAGACCGAGTACCGGGTAGGCAACGGCCCACACCAGCAAGGCGCTGAACAACGCCTGTTTAAGATTCCTAGTCATACTTTTTCAACCTCCGGACGGCCCAACAGGCCGGTTGGCCGGAACAACAACACCAGAACCAATAAGCCGAACGCCACGACGTCCTTGTACTGGTCGCCGAAGATATCGGCACCAAAGGCTTCCGCCACCCCCAGCACGATCCCGCCGAGCATGGCTCCGGGGATGCTGCCGATACCGCCGAGTACCGCTGCGGTGAAGGCTTTGAGGCCGACCAGGAAACCGGCGTTCGGGTTGATCACGCCGTATTGCATGCTCAGCAACACAGCCGCGATGGCTGCCAGTGCGGCACCGATGACGAAGGTCAGGGCGATGATGTTGTTGGTGTTGATACCCAAGAGGTTGGCCATCTTGATGTCTTCGGCACAGGCGCGGCAGGCGCGACCCAGGCGAGAGCGGGAGATGAACAGCGTCAGGCCGAGCATGGCGACCAGGGTCACCACGAACACCACGATTTGCATGTAGGAAATCAGCACTTCTTGTGCGCCACCTGGCCCGATGGAGAAGTTACCGGGGATCAGGTTGGGGATGGATTTGTCCTTGGAGTCTTGCGCCAGCAGAACCGTGTTCTGCAGGAAGATCGACATGCCGATGGCGGAAATCAGCGGGATCAGACGGTTGCTGCCGCGCAGAGGGCGGTAGGCGATCCGTTCGATGCTGTAACCGTAGGCACTGGTCACGACAATGGTCGCGAGAAAAGCGGCGGTCATCAACAGCGGAACACTGTCGAGTCCCATCATGGACAGGCCCGCAATGGCGATGAACGCCACGTAGGAACCAATCATGTACACCTCGCCGTGGGCGAAGTTGATCATTCCAATGATGCCGTAAACCATCGTATAGCCGATGGCGATCAGGGCATACGTACTGCCAATGGTCAGACCATTAACCAGCTGTTGGAAGAAGTGATAGATGTCAGGCATTACAGCGCTCCTAAAAACCTGATACGCATTTCACTGGTGGAGTCATTTTCCCGCTCGAGCCCCGTGGATCTGCATCCACTTCGAACGCGAGGTTTGCCAGCGAACCGCTGATGACGGTTTTGAGATTTTCAGGTGGGGAGACTGGCGGATCACGCCAGCGCAGCCCAATACGTTCGTAAAACAAAGCCCACGGCACGCCGTGGGCTTTATTGGCAGTCAGTCAGGCAACGCCTTACTGAGGCTTGGCTTCAGTTTTAGGTTTGCCGAAGTGCCACTCGTAAACCACAAATTTGAAGTCTTTCAAGTCGCCCTTGGCGTCGAAGCTCAGGTCGCCAGTCGGGGTTTTGAAGGAACCTGCGTGGATGGCAGCAGCCACTTTGGCAGGGTCTTCGCTCTTGGCAGCAGTGATACCACCAGCGATGACTTCAACAGCCGAGTAGGCCGGGAACACGAACGGACCGCTTGGGTCTTCTTTCTTGGCTTTGAACGCATCAGCCAGGGCGATGTTGGCCGGATCCTGGTCGAAGGATTTCGGCAGGGTTACCAGCAGACCTTCGGAAGCGTCTTTGGCAATCTGCGAAATGGAGTCGTTACCCACGCCTTCCGGACCCATGAACTTGGCTTTCAGGCCTTTTTCCTGGGCTTGACGCAGGATCAGACCCAGCTCCGGGTGGTAGCCGCCGTAGTAGACGAAGTCGACGTTGGCTTGCTTGAGCTTGGAGATCATCGAAGAGAAGTCTTTGTCGCCGGCGTTGATGCCTTCGAACACGGCAACCTTGACGTTTTTGCCTTCCAGGGTTTTCTTCACGGCGGTGGCGATGCCTTCACCGTATTGCTGTTTGTCGTGCAGAACAGCAACGATCTTCGGTTTTACGAAGTCGGCAATGTAGTTACCGGCGGCAGGGCCCTGGGCGCTGTCCAGACCGATAGTACGGAAGATCATTTTGTAACCGCGATTGGTGATGTCCGGGCTGGTGGCAGCCGGGGTGATCATGATCACGCCTTCGTCTTCGTAAATGTCCGAAGCCGGTTGAGTGGAGCTGGAGCACAGGTGACCGACCACGAACTTGACGCCGTCGTTGACGACTTTGTTCGCAACCGCTACCGCTTGTTTTGGATCACATGCGTCATCGTATTCAACGGCTTCGAGTTTCTTGCCGTCTACGCCGCCTTTGGCGTTGATCTGTTCGATGGCCATTTTGGCGCCACTGAACTGCATGTCGCCGTATTGGGCTACAGGGCCGGTTTTAGGGCCGGCGATGCCGATCTTGATGGTGTCAGCTGCGAACGAATGGCTGGCAACCCCGGCCAGAACCATAGCGGCAAACAGTTTGGAAATCTGCTTAGTAGCCTTAGTCATAGTGCTCCACTCTTACTGTTGTAGTTTTTATAGTCCTGGCGCCGTAGCAGCAGAACCGGGTCAGATATCTTCGATATCCTCCGGAAAATGCCCCCGGCAACTGTACCGGTACAGTGTAGAGCGCCAATTGTTAGCCTGGGAAGCTGGCGCCAGGGGGCAAAACCTGAGGGTGTCGCTTTATTGAAAGAAAAAGACAGAATGGCGGCGGGGGTTATAGCTGAAATATCAGCAATCCTTGGCTTTCCTGCTGTTTTCAATCGATCACTCAATTGCATCCGGGTTTTTCTGCCAGACCACCGACGTTATGATTGCGTCAATTTCTTTTCCGGACAGGACCCATGACTCAAGAACCTAGCACCCTCTATGCCAAGCTGCTTGGTGAAACCGCATCTATTACCTGGAAGGAGCTTGAGCCGTTCTTCGCCAAGGGTGCCCTATTGTGGGTCGATCCCGATCTGGATTTGATTGCTGCAGCGGAGGCAGTCGCGACCGATGACGGCGAGAAAGTGGCAGCCTGGCTGGCCGCCGACAAGGTCGCCAAGCTGTCTGAAACGCGGGCGCTGGATCTTTTCGAACGCGATCCGGAGCTGTGGGCAGTGGTCGTTTCGCCATGGATTCTGATCCAGGAAAGGGCGACGAGCTGAAAGCTTGCACTTGATTGGTGCATGACTTTGTCGGGCAAAAGTGTGTAGCCGAGTAGCGTGATGGCATGTTGCCGTAGAGAAAGGCCACAGAAGGGTCTTGGCGAGGGTGACGTAAACGTAACGGGAACAGTTTAAGGGGCAGCCTGATGGCTGCTTAATTGTTTCTGAATGTTGGATTTTGCGGTGAATCTACCGCCGCCTTCGCGAGCAGGCTCGCTCCCACAGGGATCAGTGACGACCTTGTGGGAGCGAGCCTGCTCGCGAATGGGGGCGACGCGGTTTTAGAAGGTTTTACCGGTATGGTTATTCAGCGAAATAACCTTGGTCTTGCCAATCCGGTGACGGTAGATCTCGCGCAAGTACTTGATCGCCTTCTTCACGCAGTCCCGGGACAGACGAATGTCATTGATCGAGACGAACTTGTCTTTGTCGTTGATTAGCTCGCGGTACTTCTTCTCGTACATCGGTTTGATCGCGTACCAGTTGGTGTCGAGGATCTTCGCCGGGTTCTCGAATTCATTCAGTAGTTCGTCGATCCGGTCCTCGTCAAACTCTTCATTGATGATGAAGTCCAGGATCGAGTTATCCAGAGTCTCGTCAAAGCGGTACGGGTTTTTCGCGAAGCAACGCTTGATGAAGGCCACGATCAGCGTCAGGAAGTCGTCCGACAGGCACGGGCTCTTGGCGATCAGGGTGGTCAGCGACAGGTTGGCCGAGGCGCCGATGACCAACGCATAGCGCTTGAGCGTGGTGTTCGGGAACAGGCTGTTGAGGTGGGTCTTCAACCGGTTCAAGTCCATGTAGGACAGCTTGTAGTCCTTTGGCAGCGAAACAATCGAGACCACCGACGAGCAGTTCTTGAAAAAGTGCAGGTCGTGCAACGCGGCCGCGTCGTATCCCGAATTCTTGTACTGCTCCAGCGAGGCGCGATAGCGCTTGGATTCGATCGGCAACAAGCTGATGCCTTCGATCGCCTGGGTCACTTTGTTGAAGTGCGGCAAGTCGATGGAGCGGAAGAACAGATCGTCGATGTTCAGGCGCTGCGGTTCTTTCTCGAACACCTTGAACTTGTCGCTGCTCGGCGGCGGGGTTTCCGGCACCACGGACTCGGCGTAGGCAATCGCTACGGGGCCGGCCAGACTCATGAACAGGTCGTTGGCGTCCAGGCGAATGGTTTCGCCAATGTCGATGCCGGCCCGACGGAAATAGTTCTGGTCGTAGTCGGTGGTGACCGCTTGCGCCGTCAGAATGTTGAAGATCTGCTGTGAGATGTACTGGTTGGCGTGCTTTTCCATCGCGTTGACGTCGATGTTCTGAATGTTGCCGTCATCGCTTTCTTCGGCGTAACGCATGATGTCGTTGGAGATCAGCATCATCGCGTTCCATGGGCGGATACGGCCCATGACACTGGCTTCGCTGCTGTCTTCGTTGGCGAAGTTGTAGGAGAAGTCCCACTCTTCCGACAGGTATTTGCACAGCAGGCGACCGGCGTTGATGTGCAACGCTTCGGACATTTCGCTGCGGTGATCGGAAATGTTCGGCAACACGCAAATGCCACTGGTGAAGATCGGTTCGAAGACGAAGGAATGACCGCTTTTGCCGTCGTGCTCGTCCATCGGTTTGGTATCGAACGTCTTGTTCATGTACGAGTGCTGCTGGGCCAGGCCGAATTCCGAGGCCATGCCCGAACCGGTACCGCCACCGGCGCTGAAAATCGAGAAGTACAGGCGCGACTGGTTGGCCTTGATCCCGCAGCTATCGATCAGGTACGAATGAATCATCTTCCAGTCAGGGCTGGAGAAACGCTGGGTGTCCTTGTTCAGGATGATCTTGGCCAGGTACTGACCGAGGATCGGCGCGTTACCGGCGCCACCGGCGTGGACTTCCGACAAGTCCATGATCTTCATTTTGCTGTAGTCGCGCAGGAAGCCGCTTTTTTCGCCTTTGCGCGAGAAACGGATGCGGCCGGCGATGTCTTTGTCCAGGTCGCCGAGCATGACCAGCGGTTCTACCAGAAACACCGGTTTGCTGGCCTTGTTCGAACCCAGGCGCAGGTTGTTGCGAATCCACTGTGCCGGGCTGTAGCCCTTTTCGGCGAAGCGTTTGTCCGGCGAAGGACGGTCTTCGTTATTGAATTCGTTGAGGTAGAACTTGCGGGCGTTGTACACCAGCTCCGCCACGTCCAGCGCGATGTTCGAACCGCAGCGGCCCAGGCCGATCAGGCACACCGACGGGAATTCCTGATCGCTGTGATGTTCACTGTCGCCTTCCAGATGCGGTGGGCGCGGGAACACCATGTCGCGCAGACCGTCGAGATTATCGAGAATGCGGTCGGTATTGGTTTCGGTGAAGTACAGGTATTGCTGAGTCGCCAACGGGCGCGATGGCGTCAATGGCTTCGACGGTGCGGGGCTGTTTGCCGCGGGGCTCAGCGTCAGATCGGATATCGCAGTGGCCGGATTATTTTTAGAAGTCATTGTGCGCCATGTACCTGGGCTGGTTGGTTGAGCGACACGATGTCGTCGAACCATCACGGATGGGATCTCGCGTCTTTTTTCTGCGCGTATTTGGCCCAAGCGTCAGGGCCTTGGCCTGAGCATCGCTCGGGGGAATCCTTTCCTAAGTCATGATGAATCGGCCAATATTCGACGATCTTTAATCAAAAGGAGGCCAAATGATGGCAACGTTACCTTCGCTCGGGTTTGCCGGGATCGGCTTGATGGGTTTGCCGATGTGCCAGCGACTGCTGGCAGCGGGTTATCCGCTGACGGTGTGGAACCGCAATCCAGCCAAGTGCGCGCCGCTGGTCGAGGGAGGTGCACGACAGGTCGCCACGTCGGCTGAGCTGTGTCAGCACGCCGACGTGGTGATGTTGTGCCTGGCGGACACCTCGGTGGTTCGTGAGGTGGTGTTTGGCGTGGCAGGGATTGCGCAAGGTGCGAAAAGCGGTCAATTGCTGGTGGATTTTTCCAGCCTGGAACCTACCGCGACGCGGGGAATGGCGACAGCGTTGGTCAGCCAAACCGGCATGAGCTGGCTGGATGCACCCGTGTCCGGCGGAGTGGTTGGCGCCGAGGCCGGCAGCCTGGCGATCATGGTGGGCGGTGAAACGGCGGATCTTGAGCGCGTCAGGCCTGTGCTGTTGAGCCTCGGCCAGCGCGTGACCCACATGGGCGCCGTCGGAGCGGGGCAGGTGACCAAGGCCTGCAATCAGATGATCGTCGCCTGCAACGCGCTGGTGATCGCTGAAGTGGTGGCGTTGGCCGAGCGTTCCGGGGTGCAGGCCAGTCTGATCGCAGAGGCGCTGGCAGGCGGGTTTGCCGATTCAAAGCCCTTGCAGATCCTGGCTCCGCAAATGGCCGAAAGCCGTTTCGAACCGGTGAAATGGCATGTGCGCACGCTGCTCAAGGACCTCGACACCGCGGTGAAGTTTTCCCGTGAGCAAGGCTCGGCCACGCCGATCAGTGGACTGGCCGCACAACTGATGCGACTGCATGGGAGCCAGGGATTCCTGGAAAAAGATCCGTCGACGCTAGTGCAGTTGTACCGCGAGCCAGACTCAAAGGGCTGACACTGTGCGGGTGCTTGCGCTGGTTGATTTCGCTCAGCACGGGACGCAATTGCGCCAGCGGTACCGGACGACTGAGCAGGTAGCCCTGCACGAAGTCGCAGCCGTTACGCTCCAGAAACTCGTATTGCTCAAGGGTTTCGACGCCTTCGGTCACCACCTGCAAATGCAGCGTGTGGGCCATGACGATGATCGCTTGAACGATTTCCATGTCCTGGGTGGCCTTGGGAATGTCCTGGATGAACGAGCGGTCGATCTTCAGCGTGTTGAGTGGCAGCCGTTTGAGATAGGCCAGTGATGAGTAACCGGTGCCGAAGTCATCAATCGACAGCGACACGCCGAGGGCACGAATCTGGCGCAGCAACACCAGCGTATCGGCGATGTTGCCCATCAGCGCATTTTCGGTCACTTCCAGCTCCAGCCGCTGCGGCGCCACTCCGGCGACCCGCAGCGCGTGTTCGATTTCATCGGCCAATTCGTCGCGCGCCAGGTTCAGGGGTGAGCAGTTCACGGCGATGTGGAGTTCCTCGCAACCCTGGCGCGACAACTCGCCCAGATCCTCACAGGCTTTGCGCAGGACCCAGTTGTCCAGTTCGGCGATCAGGCCGTTGGCCTCGGCGATGGCAATGAACCGGTCCGGTGCCAGCAGTCCGTGAACCGGATGTTGCCAGCGGATCAGCGCTTCAAGTTTGCTGACCTGAGCGGTTTTCAGGTCATAGATCGGTTGGTAATAGAGCATCAGCCCGGTGTTTTCGCGCAGGGCGTGGCGCAGCTCTTCTTCCAGTTGCAGTTCCAGCGTCGCGCGGGTTTTCAGGTTTTCGCTGAAGAAATTCAGGCCATTGCGCCCGCTGTCCTTGGACTGATACAGCGCCAGGTCAGCGTTTTTCAGTAACTCTTCACAGGTCTTGCCATCTTCCGGAAACACGCTGATGCCGATACTGGTGGTCATGACCATGCGCCGCCCGGACAGCTCGATGGGCTCCTTCATTTTCGCCATGATGCGCTGGGCCATGTGCCGCGCTTCATCACGATCATGCAGGCCGATGAGGATGCAAAACTCGTCGCCTCCGAAGCGCGCAACCACATCTTCGTGGCTGCGCACCGAACACTTTATGTGGTTGGCCAGGACTTTGAGCAATTCGTCGCCGGCATCATGGCCGAGGCTGTCGTTGATCCGCTTGAAATGGTCGATGTCCAGGAACAGCACCGCCAGCATGCCGCCTTCGTTGGTTTTCTCGATGAGTTTCTCGGCAAAAATCTGATTGAAGCCACGACGGTTGATCAGGTTGGTCAGGGGGTCGTAGTGCGCCACCTGTTGTAACGACATCCTCGCCTGGTCCAGTTGACTGAGCAGGGCGTTGACCCGTTGCAGGTCGCGCTCCTTGTTTTGCAGTTTCTTGTCCGCCAGCGCCGCGCTGATGCTGCTGCCGATGATCAGCAGCGTCATGACCGCCACCGTCAGACCCAGTTGCAGATGATTGTTTTCGCCGGGCAGCGGCTGGAGGCTGTCGGCGGGCAGCACCAGATTGAGCGCTGCCATGCCAGTGAAGTGCATGCTGACGATACCGGCCCCGAGCACCAGGCTGGCGGTGTATTTGAGTAGTTGATGTAACACACCGCTGCCTTCGCGCAGGTGACTGGAAATCAACAATGCGGCCAGGCTTGCGCCAATCGCGATCACGATGGAGAGGGCAAACAGGGCGGGTTGGTAATAGGCCGTCGCAACCGAACGCATGGCGGCCATGCCCATGTAGTGCATGGTCGCGATGCCCAGGCCAATCCACACGGCGGCCCGCAAGTATTGCCAGAAACTCAGATGAGGATGGCTGAGGGTATGCATCGCCAGCCACGAGGCCGTCAGCGCGAACAACAGTGAGATCAGAGTGATGGGCAGCTGGTAATGGATTTCGATCGGCGCCTGGAACGCCAGCATGCTGATGAAGTGCATGGCCCAGATACCGCCCGCCAGACACCCGGCACCGATCCAGCACCAGAGACGCTGGGACGCTGATTTTTCTGCATGGCCAACTCGTTCGGTTATGTCCAGCGTGGCGAAGCCGGCCACACAGGCGACCACATAGGCCAGTAACACCAGAAAGGGGTTATGAGCGCAATTGAGTATGACCTGCCCGAACTCTGGTAGTTGGGTAGTGAAATATAAAGCAGGCCACTCCATCGTACGCCCCGCATCCATTATTCTGGCCAACACCATGAACCTGGTGAATGCGTTGGAGTATAGGTGTCATGCACAGAGTGCAAGCGGTAGTGGCATATTGGTTCTAATGATTTTGGAATGAGCCTCTGAATTTTTAGAAATAAAATGTTGCATGGGCGGCGCCTCATTACATGGGGCGCTATCACCTTTACAAATAATGACAGACAGCTCTGGCGGGCCTGACTAGATTGCAGGTTCCGGGCTCGGATGCGCTGGCAGTGAAGCCCTAAAAACAATAAAAGAGACGGACCCATGCAGAACTCGACCCAAGCGGCGAATGCCTGGCGCATTCTGTTCCTGCTGTTCCTGGCCAACCTGTTCAACTTCTTCGATCGCACCATTCCGGCCATCATCATCGAACCGATCCGCATGGAATGGCACCTCAGCGACTTTCAGCTGGGGATCATCGGTACCGCATTCACCCTTGTTTATGCCATTGCCGGCCTGCCGCTGGGACGGATGGCCGATACCGGTTCGCGCAGTAAATTGATGGGCTGGGGCCTGGCGGCGTGGAGCGGGCTGACGGCGGTCAACGGCCTGGTGGGGAGTTTCTGGGCTTTCCTGATCGTGCGCATGGGCATCGGCATCGGTGAAGCCAGTTACGCACCGGCCGCCAACTCGCTGATCGGCGACCTGTTTCCGGCCCACCGTCGGGCGCGGGCGATGGGCATTTTCATGCTCGGCTTGCCGCTGGGGTTGCTGTTGGCGTTCTTCACCATCGGCGCCATGGTCAAGGCGTTCGACAGCTGGCGCGCGCCGTTCTTTATCGCGGCAGTGCCGGGGCTGATCCTGGCGATCTTCATGTTCTACATCAAAGAACCGAAACGCGGCGCCGCGGAGAGTGTGCAGGTTTCTCAGGAGCGCGTAGACCGGCCGATCCGTCGGGTGCTGGCGGTGCCGACTTTCCTGTGGCTGGTGATGGCGGGGCTGTGCTTCAACTTCGCCACGTATGCCTGCAACTCGTTTCTGGTGCCGATGTTGCAGCGCTATTTCCTGATGCCGTTACAGGAAGCGGCGGTGGCGACCGGGGTGATCGTCGGCGTGACCGGGTTGTTCGGCCTGACACTGGGCGGTTGGGTCGCGGACAAGATTCACCAGCGGGTGGCCAATGGGCGACTGCTGTTTGCCGCGTTCAGCTTGATCATCTCGACGGTGTGCACGGCTTGGGCGCTGCATGCCGGGCGGATCGAGATCGGGGTATTTGTGGCGGTGTTCAGTGTGGGCTGGTTGTTTGCCTACAACTTCTACACCTGCGTTTACACCGCCATTCAGGACGTAGTCGAGCCGCGCTTGCGGGCTACGGCCATGGCGCTGTTCTTTGCCGGGTTGTATTTGCTGGGGGGTGGTTTGGGGCCAGTGGTAGTGGGCGCATTGTCCGACCACTTTGCACATACGGCGATGCTCTCGGCCGGTGCTGACCAGATGACCGAGGCGTTCAAGGCTGTCGGCTTGCATGACGCGATGTATTTGATCCCGGTGGCGCTGTTTTTCACCATGGTGTTTCTGTTCCTGGCTTCGCGGTGTTTTGTGCGCGATGCCAAGCGGATGAAGGAAGGGTTGGTGGCGGTGGTTGAGCCTGTGGGTTCTGCGGTGACTGCCTAATGGCCTTCGCGAGCAGGCTCGCTCCCACAGGGGATTTGTGAACGCCACAGAACCAGTGTGGGAGCGAGCCTGCTCGCGAAGAGGTCATCAGCAGCACAGCAACAATCAAGCAGACAAAAAAAGGCCCGCATCGCTGCGGGCCTTCTTTTTATAGCGGGGTGGAGCAGGGGATTTAGCCCGCCACCAACACCCGAATCGCTTCCAGTCGCAGCGCAGCCTTGTCGAGCATGGCCAGGCCTTGCTCGCGTTGCTTGCGCAGGGCAATCAGTTCGCTGTCGCGCACGGTCGGGTTGACCGCTTGCAACGCAGTCAGGCGCGCCAGTTCTTCGTCGGTGTCGGCGGCCAGACGACGCTGCGCCTCAGCCACGCGCTCGGCGTGACGCGGGAAGATCTTCTCTTCGCCGGCGTTGATCCGTGGCGTCAGCTGATCGCGCTGGGCCTGGATGAACTTGTTGGCGCTGGCACGCGGCACGCTTTCCAGCTGATCGTTAAGGGTTTCGAACGACACACGGGCCGACAGGTCGTTGCCATTGGCATCGAGCAGGCAGCGCAGGGCGGCCGGTGGCAGGTAACGGCCCAGTTGCAGCGAGCGCGGGGCAACCACTTCGCTGACGTAGAGCAGTTCCAGCAGCACGGTGCCGGGCTTCAGCGCCTTGTTCTTGATCAGCGCCACGGCGGTGTTGCCCATGGAACCGGACAAGACCAGGTCCATGCCGCCCTGAACCATCGGGTGTTCCCAGGTAATGAACTGCATGTCTTCGCGAGACAGCGCCTGGTTGCGATCGTAAGTGATGGTCACGCCTTCGTCGTCGCCCAGCGGGAAGCTGGCGTCGAGCATTTTTTCGCTCGGCTTGAGGATCAGCGCGTTTTCCGAATGGTCTTCGCTGTCGATGCCGAAGGCGTCGAACAGGGTTTCCATGTAGATCGGCAGGGCGAACTGGTCGTCTTGCTCAAGGATGTCCTCGACCAGTGCATCACCTTCGCCAGCGCCGCCGGAATTGAGTTCCAGCAAGCGGTCACGGCCGGTGTGCAGCTCGGCTTCCAGGCGTTCGCGCTCGGCGCGGGCTTCGTCGATCAGCGCTTGCCACTCGCCGTCGTCGGCATTTTCCAGCAGCGGCAGCAGGCGCGGGCCGAACTGATGCTGCAGGGCGTTGCCGGTCGGGCAGGTGTTGAGGAACGCATTCAGCGCTTCGTGGTACCACTGGAACAGACGCTCTTGCGGGCTGGTTTCCAGGTACGGCACGTGCAGTTCGATGATGTGCTTCTGGCCGATCCGGTCCAGACGACCAATACGCTGCTCCAGCAGGTCCGGGTGCGATGGCAGATCGAACAGCACCAGGTGGTGCGAGAACTGGAAGTTACGACCTTCACTGCCGATTTCCGAGCAGATCAACACTTGCGCGCCAAATTCTTCGTCGGCGAAGTAGGCGGCAGCGCGGTCACGCTCAAGGATGTTCATGCCTTCGTGGAAGACGGTGGCCGGGATGCCGGAACGCACGCGCAGGGCGTCTTCCAGGTCCATGGCGGTTTCAGCATGGGCGCAGATCACCAGCACTTTGGTGCGCTTGAGCATCTTCAGCGTGTCGATCAGCCACTCGACGCGCGGGTCGAATTTCCACCAGCGTTCTTCTTCATTGGCGTCCGGCTGAGCCTGGAAGCTGACTTCCGGGTACAGCTCGGCGTGATCACCCAATGGCAATTCGAGGTATTCGTCGGGGCATGGCAGCGGGTACGGGTGCAGTTTGCGCTCCGGGAAACCCTGCACGGCGGCGCGGGTGTTACGGAACAGCACGCGGCCGGTGCCATGGCGGTCGAGCAGTTCGCGGACCAGGCGGGCGGCGGCTTCGGTGTCGCCATCGTTGACCGCAGTCAGTAGCGCTTCGCCTTCGTTGCCGAGGAAACCGTGAATGGTCTTGTGCGCTTCAGGCGACAGGCGCCCCTTGTCCAGCAGCTCCTGGACGGCTTCGGCCACCGGGCGATAGTTTTCGCTCTCGGCGCGGAAGGCGTGCAGGTCATGGAAACGGTTCGGGTCGAGCAGGCGCAGACGCGCAAAGTGGCTGTCCTGGCCCAGTTGTTCCGGGGTCGCGGTCAGCAGCAGGACGCCGGGAATGACTTCGGCCAGTTGTTCAACCAGCGAGTATTCCGGGCTGGCCTTGTCTTCATGCCACACCAGGTGGTGCGCTTCGTCGACGACCATCAGGTCCCAACCGGCGGCGAACAGCGCGTCCTGGGCCTTCTCGTCTTCCACTAGCCACTCGAGTGCAACCAGCGCGAGCTGGGTGTCTTCGAACGGGTTGGCGGCATCGCTTTCGATGAAGCGTTCTTCGTCGAACAGCGCGACTTGCAGGTTGAAGCGGCGGCGCATCTCGACCAGCCACTGGTGCTGAAGGTTCTCCGGAACCAGGATCAGCACGCGGTTGGCGCGGCCCGAGAGCAGTTGGCGATGGATCACCAGACCGGCTTCGATGGTTTTGCCCAGGCCCACTTCGTCTGCCAGCAATACCCGCGGCGCAATGCGGTCGGCGACTTCACGGGCGATGTGCAGCTGGTGCGCGATCGGTTGCGCACGCACGCCACCCAGGCCCCAAAGCGCGGACTGCAATTGGCGGCTGGTGTGTTCCAGGGTGTTGTATCGCAGGGAGAACCAGGCCAGCGGGTCGATCTGCCCGGCGAACAAACGATCGCTGGCCAGGCGGAACTGAATGAAGTTCGACAGTTGGGTTTCCGGCAGGGTAACCACTTCGTTATGCCCGTTGAGGCCGTGGTAAACCAGCAAGCCGTCGACGTCGTCGACTTCTTGTACGGTCAGTTTCCAGCCTTCGAAGTGAGTGATCGAGTCACCCGGCGAAAACCGCACGCGGGTGAGGGGCGCATTCCGTAGCGCGTACTGGCGAGTCTCGCCAGTGGCCGGGTAGAGCACGGTCAACAAGCGGCCGTCCTGTGCCAGAACGGTGCCTAAACCCAGCTCGGCTTCGCTGTCACTGATCCAGCGTTGCCCCGGTTGATACTGCTGCGCCATGCTGCCTGACTCCCACCTTGAAAAAGCGGGCTATCTTAACGGAATCGGCCCTCCAGACCAAAAGGTTTACGGCACAGGAGCTGCCGAAGGCTGCGATCTTTTGATCTTGGGGAACGCTTGAGTTCTATGTTGTCCGATAAAGATCGCAGCCTGCGGCAGCTCCTACAAGTGCCAAACGGGTCACAGTTTGCGACCGATGGCTCAAGTCGCCATCCCCGCAGCCGACAGCCTGCTGACAGGAGACTAATAATTATGCTGCCACCGATGCTCCCCTTGAGTGCCGTGCCAATCACCTCACAGCAGGATCCGATTCGCCAGCGGCCGGATATTCCGCCCGTGGTGCCGGTGCAGGAAAGCTCCAACGAAAGCACCATCGACCTGCAACAGCGCGATCCGGAAGAGGCGGCGTTTCAGCTGCGCGAGGAACAGCGCCGCAAGCAGGAACAGCAAAGGCGCCGCCGTGAAGCCGATGAAGATCCTGAAGAGCACCTGGCGATTCCCGGTGACGAGCTCAACGCTGACAATACCGTGCCAGTGGCGCCATTGATGGAAGATCAGCCACGGCAGGGTTTGTGGGTCGATATCCAGATTTGAGGTCACGGCTGGTCAGCGCCGCGATCAGACCGCATTATTGGCACATCCTTGCCTGCAGATGCGGCAACTGAATTTCATTCCAGGCGATGCACTGAGCACCATGAGCCAAGACGACAAGCTGATCGATCTCAACGCCGAACGCGCCAAGCGGGTTCATGACCTTAATGAAAAGCGCCTGAACGAAGTGCGCCAGGCGTTCGAGCACGCCATGCCGTTGGGTAAAGCGAAGAAAAAGCCGAAGAACAAACCGAAAAAGCGTTGAAACACCCTGCATCTGTTGATGCAGGTCAGTTATTTCCCCTCCTTTACGCCCAGTCTCGGGCGACATTGATCCCGGTCAATTTTTTCCCCTGCCTGATTGGTTAACTTAGCCCTATCGCAACAGAGCAAGTGCAGGAGGCCAGTCATGTTTTTCGACAACGTGGTGATCGCCGGAGTGCTGACAGTCGGCCTCATGGTTCTGTTTTTTGCAGGGTTTGGATATTTCATCTGGAAGGATTCGCATAAGCGCAAACCGTAGGTCCTTCTGGAAGCAATGAGCACGCAAGGCATTTTGGGCAACTTCGGTTGCCCTTTTTTTTGCCTGCGAAAATCTGTCGGATGTACATAGAACTACTGTGGGAGCGGCGGTGCGGCGATCCCACCGTTGATCGGTGGTGTAGCGAAGATTGCGGCATAAAAAAGGCGCGAACCTCACGGAACGCGCCTTTTTTTTAGCAGCGATGTATCAGCTGCCCAGTGCCTTAGACGCCAGCCAGAACAGGCCGGCCGACAGGCCCACTGTGGCTGGCAGGGTCAGGACCCAGGCCAGTAGGATGGTTTTGACCGTGCCACCTTGCAGGCCGCTTTTATTGGCGACCATGGTGCCGGCCACGCCCGAGGACAGGACGTGGGTGGTGGAGACCGGCAGGCTGAAGATGTTGGCCAGGCCGATCATGCACGCGGTGGTGATCTGTGCAGACATGCCTTGAGCGTAGGTCATGCCTTGCTTGCCGATCTTCTCGCCGATGGTCAGAACCACGCGCTTCCAGCCGACCATGGTGCCCAGGCCGAGTGCCAGGGCGACCGCGAGAATCACCCAGAACGGGGCATATTCGGTGGTGGTGGTCAGGTCTTTGCGCAGCTTGTCCAGGTCAGCCTTTTCACGGGGGGCGAGGCCAGGCAGCTTGCCCACTTTCTTCGCCGTGTCGTCCAGGCAGAGCAGATAACGACGCACTTCGATGCGGCTTTCAGACGGCAGCGAATGGTAGTCCGCTACACCTTTAAGGGTGCCGAGCAGGGCGGTGATGGTCGGTTCGGTCTGTTGCGGGTTGCAACGGAATTTCTCCGGCAGATCGCCTTCCACGCTTTTGCCCAAGGCCAGGTACTCACCCAGCGTTTCGGCATTGCGCTTATAGAACTGACTCAGGTGCAGGGTCGCATCGCGGGTCCGCTCGATCTGATAAGTCGTGCTGCTCAGGTCGAGTACGAACTGCGCCGGCACGATACCGATCAGCACCAGCATGATCAGGCCGATGCCTTTCTGGCCATCGTTGGAACCGTGCACGAAGCTCACGGCCATGGCCGAGATCACCAGTACCAGACGGTTCCAGAACGGTGGGTGCTTCTTGTCATCGAGCTTGCGGCGCTGGTCCGGCGTCTTGTGCATCTTCGACAGTGGGCGCCACCATTTCAGTCCGATCAGCACCAGAGCGGCAACGATGAAACCGGCCATTGGCGAGAACACCAGGGACGCACCGATATCAATTGCCTTCTGCCAGTTCACGCCATCAGCCAACGGAATATCGTTGATCAAGGCGTTGGCAAGGCCGACACCGAGGATCGACCCGATCAGCGTATGGGAGCTGGAAGCCGGGATACCGAAATACCAGGTGCCCAGGTTCCAGGTGATGGCTGCGGCGAGCAGCGAGAACACCATGGCCAGCCCGTGACCGGTGTTCACATTGATCAGCAGCTCTACCGGCAGCAGGTGGACGATGGCATACGCCACGCCGACACCGCCCAGCAGCACGCCGAGAAAGTTGAACACACCGGAAAAGAACACCGCCAGATGGGGCGGCATGGCTTTGGTGTAGATAACAGTGGCCACCGCGTTAGCGGTGTCATGAAAGCCGTTGATGAACTCGAAGGCGAGGACAAAGGCCAGGGCGAGCAAGAGGCTCACAAGCACCCAAGCATCTAGTCCGCTGAATAAATCGATCATGAAGGTTTTCTGACCCGGTCGTAAGGGGGCGCGATTATGCCAGAAAAGACTGCAAATCGATGCACTAGGTGCTCATCGGTAACATTCTTCAACGAATTAATTTGTGACAGCAGCCCAAGGCCCAGGTTTTTACTGGGTTTTGCAAGTCATTGAATTTCTTTGAAAAGGCCGCAGCCACAAGGCGTCCTCTCGTAGAAACAAGAGGTTTTAACGCTTGTGTGAAATATCTGAAAAGAGGGCCAGACATGCGCCATTTGCCTCATCCGGTGGGTGAGGTGGCCGCTGCCCGCTGGTAGCGGGCGCGAAAGGCATCATCGATACATCCCGTTTTTAACGGGTGCAGACGCAGACCCTTGAAAGGATTCAGGCCGAGGGCTTATGGCTCTTCGGCTTTGAGTTCCTTTTCCATTTTCTGCAATTCTTGAGTGAAAGCCTGATCCTGAACGGTGGCGCGTTTACGCCAGGGTTTGCGTTCCGGTTCGGGCTGAGCGGCGTAGGTGGTGACTTCCCCGCCATAAACTTCCTTGTAACGTTGTTCCTGGCGCTCAAGTTCCGCGCGCAGTTCGTCTTTCGTCACAGTGCTACCTGATTGAGTTGAGATAAACTCTGGTGAAACGCGCTGCATCAAATGTATTTGACCACGCTCGCCGAAAGGACAAGACCCGCAAAGGCATCATTTTTTACGGCATTGCGATCAATTACTTCCATGTTGCAGGCGGCCACGGCACCAGAGATAAACAGCTGACGTAGCATCAGTTTCCTGTTTCAGCGAACGCCTTGGCTAAGCATATGAAATAAATGTCAGGCGCTTGCTGCGGGTAACGGCGATGGAACATCGCGCTACCGGGTGGCGGAATCGGCAATTAAAAACCGGACACCACTGAATTGCATTATAGCGGTCGATTCGAAGAACACTATCACCAAAGAGTTAAAAGTGGGTCTTGATGTGTGATTGTTTTGTTACTCGCAACTTTATACGGCTAACTAGGTCGTTCGGCGGCACGACGTTACAGTGATGCCTTTCTGACGCCATTAAGTCGAACAAGTTAGGACAATTACATCGACCCTTTTAGTCTGCGTCAGAGCCAGTGTAAAAATAGGTGCAAGCCCGTTCAATAATCGGCTGGTCCGATTGCGATTATCGGTCGATGGTTCGATAATCGAACAGTCTTGGCTGTCCGGGGTTGTGTGAGGGACCGGCTGACGCTTGTAATAGCCGCTGAACCGTGTGGGAAAAGGACCTTATATGAACGATCAAATGCGCAATTCCTTCGCTTCAGTGGCGCCGCCGATCGTTGCCTCGCCCGCCAAGCGGATCCAGGCACTGACTGGCGACCCGGATTTCATGACATCCCTGGCCCGTGGCCTGGCCGTGGTGCAAGCGTTCCAGGAGCGCAAACGTCACCTCACCATCGCCCAGATCAGCCACCGCACGGAAATTCCCCGCGCCGCTGTGCGACGTTGCCTGCACACGCTGATCAAACTCGGCTACGCCACTACCGACGGCCGCACGTATTCGCTGCTGCCCAAAGTACTGACGCTTGGCCATGCCTATGTGTCCTCGACGCCGCTGGCGGTTTCCGCTCAGCCTTACCTGGACCGCATGAGCGAGCAACTTCATGAAGCCTGCAACATGGCCACTCTGGAAGGCGATGACATCTTGTACATCGCTCGTTCGGCCACCACCCAGCGACTGATTTCCGTTGACCTGTCGGTGGGTGGACGTCTGCCCGCCTATTGCACTTCAATGGGCCGGATTCTTCTCGCGGCGCTGGACGATACATCATTGCGCGAGTACCTCGACCATGCAGAGCTGCAAGCCAAGACCAGCCGAACCCTGCACACCCCCGAGGCGTTGCTCGAATGCCTGCAAGAGGTGAGACAGCAAGGTTGGTGCATTGTCGATCAGGAACTGGAGCAGGGCCTGCGCTCGATTGCCGTTCCGGTGTACGACGCTTCCGGCCAAGTCGTAGCGGCGCTAAACGTCAGTACCCACGCCGGTCGAGTCAGCCGCAACGAGCTGGAACAACGTTTCCTGCCTGGCCTTCTGAGCGCGAGTCGCGATCTCAGCGCGCAACTCTTCGCCTAAGCTGTTCGATAAACGCACAGAGTCGCGTTTATCGAATTGACGCTCTTTCCCTTGGATCATTAATGTCGCGGCAGCGTCATCCGGCGCTGCTGTTCTCGCTCCATTGCCGGACGACGACCCCAATAATAATGAGAAGAGGCACCTCCCATGCGTACGTTTCCCGACTGTCGCTGTTCCCATCGGTTTCCCTGCCGGAACCGCATCGCCTGATTCCGACACCTCTTTCTTGTGACAGTGTCAGCCTTGGCTGGCACCTGTCCGACTGCGTTCTTTGCGTGGAATAAAAATAATGAACCAGCCTCAGTCTGCTGTAGGAAACTGCCTCGACGTGCAGTCCTTCATCAATGCTCAACCCATTTCGCGCTACCAATGGCGAGTGGTGATCCTGTGTTTCCTGATTGTTTTCCTCGACGGCCTCGACACGGCGGCCATGGGTTTCATCGCGCCCGCCCTGTCTCAGGATTGGGGCATCGACCGCGCCAGTCTCGGCCCGGTGATGAGCGCGGCGTTGATCGGCATGGTCTTCGGTGCACTGGGTTCTGGCCCATTGGCTGACCGCTTCGGGCGAAAAATCGTACTGGTGGGCGCGGTCCTGTTGTTCGGCGCGTTCAGCCTGGCTTCGGCGTACAGCACCAACGTCGATCAGTTGCTGGTGCTGCGATTCCTCACCGGCCTGGGCCTTGGTGCCGGCATGCCGAACGCCACGACGCTACTGTCCGAATACACCCCGGAGCGCAAGAAATCCCTGCTGGTGACCAGCATGTTCTGCGGCTTCAACCTCGGCATGGCGGGCGGCGGTTTCATTTCCGCCAAACTGATTCCGGCCTTTGGTTGGCACAGTCTGCTGATGATCGGCGGGATATTGCCGCTGATCCTCGCCGTCGTTTTGCTGTTCTGGTTGCCGGAATCGGCACGCTACCTCGTTGTCCGCAATCGCGGCACTGACAAAGTGCGCAAGACCCTGGCGCCAATCGATCCAATCGTCGTCGCCCAGGCTGCGAGCTTCAGCGTGCCGGAACAGAAAACCGTGAAGGCGCGCAACGTGTTCGCGGTGATCTTCTCCGGCACCTACAGCACCGGCACCTTGTTGCTGTGGCTGACCTACTTCATGGGGCTGGTGATTGTTTATCTGCTGACCAGTTGGCTGCCGACGCTGATGCGTGACAGCGGCGCGAGTATGGAGCAGGCCGCGTTCATTGGCGCGTTGTTCCAGTTTGGCGGGGTGTTGAGCGCGGTGGGCGTGGGCTGGGCGATGGACCGGTTCAATCCGCACAAGGTTATCGGCATTTTCTATCTATTCGCCGGGGTATTTGCCTACGCGGTAGGGCAGAGTCTGGGCAACATAACGCTATTGGCGACGTTGGTGCTCGTGGCCGGGATGTGCGTCAACGGCGCGCAATCGGCGATGCCTTCACTGGCGGCGCGGTTTTATCCGACGCAGGGGCGGGCGACCGGGGTGTCGTGGATGCTCGGGATTGGCCGCTTTGGCGCGATTCTCGGTGCATGGATGGGCGCAACGCTGCTGGGGCTGGGTTGGAACTTCGAGCAGGTACTGACAGCGCTGGTGATTCCAGCGGCATTGGCAACCACGGCGGTGGTGATCAAGGGCATGGTCAGCCATGCGGATGCGACCTGACAGTCTGATCCTGAATCTCAAGTGGTTTTGATGGCCTCTTCGCGAGCAGGCTCGCTCCCACGGTTGATCGCGTTCCCCTGTGGGAGCGAGCCGGCTCCGGGCGGCGTTCCGTCGAAGCTTTTGGGGATCGGTAGGCAGACAACAATGTGTTCGATAATCGAACGATTAGTCGATTATCGGATTGTTTGGCGTTTTTAAGGGGCTTACTCTTCAGTCATTCCGGCGCTGCGCATCGCGCCTTTTTCTTCCACTGTCGGTTCATAACAAAACGGGAGCCTGCCCCATGGCTGAAATCCTTTCGCTGCACGACGCGGTGAAGCAATTCGTAAACGACGGCGATACGGTCGCGCTCGAAGGCTTCACTCATCTGATCCCTACGGCGGCGGGTCACGAAATCATTCGCCAGGGCAAGAAAGACCTGACCCTGGTGCGGATGACGCCTGACCTGATCTACGATCAGTTGATCGGCGCCGGTTGCGCTCGCAAGTTGATTTTCTCCTGGGGCGGCAACCCGGGCGTCGGTTCGCTGCACCGTCTGCGTGACGCCGTCGAGAAGCAGTGGCCCCATGCGCTGGAAATCGAAGAACACAGCCATGCCGACCTGGCCAATGCCTACGTCGCTGGCGCCTCCGGCCTACCGTTCGCGGTGCTGCGTGCCTACGCCGGTTCCGACCTGCCGAAGGTCAACCCGCTGATCAAAACCGTCACCTGCCCATTCACCGGTGAAGTATTGGCGGCCGTGCCTTCGGTGCGCCCGGACATCACCGTGATTCACGCGCAGAAGGCTGACCGCAAAGGCAACGTACTGTTGTGGGGCATTCTCGGTGTGCAGAAAGAAGCCGCACTGGCCGCCAAACGCTGCATCGTCACCGTCGAAGAAATCGTCGACGACCTCAATGCACCGATGAACTCCTGCGTGCTGCCGACCTGGGCCTTGAGCGCAGTCTGCCACGTTCCCGGCGGTGCGCATCCGTCCTACGCTCACGGCTACAACGAGCGTGATAACCGTTTCTACCAGGCCTGGGACCCGATTGCCCGCGACCGTGAAACCTTCACCGCGTGGATTAACGAGTACATCCACGGCTGCGCTGACTTCAGCGAGTTCCAGGCCAAACTGGCCGCTGCTTCGGAGGCCAAGTAATGACTTACACCACCAATGAAATGATGACCGTCGCCGCTGCCCGCCGTCTGAAAAACGGTTCGGTGTGCTTCGTCGGCATCGGCCTGCCGTCGAAAGCCGCCAATCTGGCGCGTCTTACTTCCTCGCCAGATGTAGTCCTGATCTATGAATCGGGTCCGATCGGTGCCAAGCCAAGCGTACTGCCGCTGTCGATCGGTGACGGTGAGCTGGCGGAAACCGCTGACACTGTCGTCCCGACCGGTGAGATTTTTCGCTATTGGTTGCAGGGCGGGCGCATCGACGTCGGTTTCCTCGGCGCAGCACAAGTCGACCGCTTCGGCAACATCAACACCACCGTGGTGGGCGACTACCATCAGCCGAAAGTCCGCCTGCCGGGTGCCGGCGGTGCGCCGGAGATCGCTGGCTCGGCCAAAAGCGTGCTGATCATCCTCAAGCAGTCGGCGCGTTCCTTTGTCGACAAACTCGACTTCATTACCTCGGTCGGCCATGGCGAGGGCGGTGATTCGCGCAAGCGTCTCGGCCTGCCGGGCGCCGGTCCGGTCGGCATTATTACCGACCTGTGCATCATGGAACCGGAAGCGGATACCCATGAATTCGTGGTCACCGCGCTGCACCCAGGCGTGACGCGTGAACAAGTGGTCGCCGCCACCGGTTGGGCGATTCGCTTCGCCGACACGGTTGAAAACACCGCCGAGCCCACCGAGGTCGAACTGAAGGCGCTCAGGGATCTGGAAGCCCGCACCGCGGCGGCCCACGGCCAAGCACCCGGAGAAGCCTGATGCGCGACGTTTATATCTGCGACGCGATTCGCACCCCCATCGGCCGTTTCGGCGGTGGCCTGTCGGCGGTTCGCGCCGACGACCTGGCCGCCGTGCCGATCAAGGCATTGATGGAGCGCAACCCGTCGGTGGACTGGAACGCGGTGGACGAGGTGTTCCTCGGCTGCGCCAATCAGGCCGGCGAAGACAACCGCAACGTGGCGCGCATGGCGCTGTTGTTGGCGGGCCTGCCGGAAACCATTCCGGGCGTGACCCTCAATCGCCTCTGCGCCTCGGGGATGGATGCCATTGGTACCGCCTTCCGCGCCATCGCCAGCGGTGAAATGGAGCTGGCGATTGCCGGCGGCGTCGAGTCGATGTCCCGCGCGCCGTTCGTGATGGGCAAGGCGGATGCGGCGTTCTCGCGCAACATGAAGCTGGAAGACACCACCATCGGCTGGCGTTTCATCAACCCGTTGATGAAAGCCCAATACGGCGTGGATGCGATGCCGCAGACCGCCGACAACGTGGCAGACGACTACGAAGTTTCCCGCGAGGATCAGGACGCTTTCGCACTGCGCAGTCAGCAGCGGACAGCCGCCGCGCAAGCCGCAGGATTTTTCGCCGAAGAAATCGTTGAAGTGCGCATTGCCCACAAGAAGGGTGAAAGTGTCGTCAGCCAGGATGAGCATCCTCGCGCCGACACCACGCTGGAAACCCTGGCCAAACTGAAACCGGTCAATGGTCCCGACAAAACCGTCACCGCCGGCAATGCTTCCGGGGTGAACGACGGTGCTGCGGCGTTGATTCTGGCCTCCGGCGACGCCGTGAAAAAGCACGGGCTGACCGCCCGCGCCAAAGTGCTGGGCATGTCCAGTGCCGGTGTTGCACCGCGTGTAATGGGCATCGGCCCGGTACCGGCGGTGCGCAAACTGACCGAGCGCCTCGGCCTGGCCGTCAGCGATTTCGATGTGATCGAACTCAACGAAGCGTTCGCCAGCCAGGGTTTGGCGGTGCTGCGCGAACTGGGGCTGGCGGACGACGCGGCCCAGGTCAACCCGAACGGTGGCGCCATTGCCTTGGGCCATCCGTTAGGCATGAGCGGCGCCCGCCTGGTACTGACTGCGCTGCATCAGCTGGAAAAGACCGGTGGCAAGAAAGGTCTGGCGACCATGTGCGTCGGCGTTGGCCAAGGTCTGGCCTTGGCGATCGAACGGGTCTGACACGCGGCGTGACTAATAAGAACTGAGGAAATGCTCCATGACTGACAAGCCTGGTTACCGCCGCCCGCAAGAGGGCACCCAGCCGGACTACCTGCACCCGGCCTATCAATCCACTAACCGTCGCTCGCCGTCCAAACCGTTGGTGTTTTTGCCCCATTCGCTGTCGGAAGTTACCGGTCCGACCATCGGTGCCGAGCGCATCCAAGCGCAGGACAACGACCTGACCGCCCAGCACAAGGGTGAGCCACTGGGGGAGCGCATCATTATCCATGGCCGCGTGCTGGATGAAGATGGTTTGCCGGTGCCGGGGATTCTGGTGGAGATCTGGCAGGCCAACGCCGCCGGTCGCTACAACCATGACCGCGACCTGCACGATGCACCGCTGGACCCGAATTTCACCGGTACCGGCCGCACCGTGACCGACGCTGACGGCTGGTACCAATTCCAGACCATCAAACCCGGCGCCTATCCGTGGGGCAACCACCACAACGCGTGGCGCCCGGCGCACATCCATTTCTCACTGTTCGGGCCGAGCATTCTGACGCGCCTGGTCACGCAGATGTACTTCCCGGGCGATCCATTGCTGGCGTATGACCCGATCTACAACTGCGTACCGGATACCAGCGCCAAAGAGCGTTTGATCGCCAGTTTCGACCTGGAAAAAACTATCCCTTCCTATGCCCTCGGTTATCGCTGGGACATCGTCTTGCGCGGCCGTGAAGCCACGCCGATGGAGAAATAAGATGACGCTGAACGCGACCACATCCCACACCGTCGGGCCGTATTACCACATCGGCTTGACCTGGTTGAACCGCGAAGACCTGACGGTCGAACAAACCCTGGGCGAGCGCGTGGCGATCACCGGGCAAGTCATCGATGGTAACGGCGACGTCGTCAACGACGCGATGCTGGAAGTCTGGCAAGCCAACGCCGCCGGCAAGTATGACCACCCCGAAGACGATCAGGACAAACCCCTGGACCCGAACTTCGAAGGGTTTGGCCGGGTGCCGGTGGATGCAGAAGGGCGCTTCCGTTTCACCACGATCAAACCGGGCACGGTGGAAGGCTTGAAAGGCACGACCCAGGCGCCGCATCTGGTGGTGTTGGTGTTTGCTCGCGGGTTGGTGAAGCACTTGCTGACGCGGATTTACTTTGATGGCGAACCGGCCAACGTGGCGGATCCGCTGCTGGAATGTGTGCCGTCTGAACGCCGCCATACCTTGCTGGCCAAGGCTGATACGTCGGGTGTTTACCAGTGGAATGTGATTTTGCAGGGCACTGATGCAGAGACGGTGTTCTTCGACTATTGAGTGAGCATCGCTAACCTTGTGGGAGCGAGCCTGCTCGCGAAGGCGTCGTATCAGCCACCATCAATGTTGCCTGTGCCGACGCTTTCGCGAGCAGGCTCGCTCCCACAGGGACTGTGTTGCGCTCAGGTAATGCATTTGTGGAACGGGGCTGTTGCAAAGTGTGTCTAGACTCTGACAGTCCCCATTGAGTAAAAAACAATGACAACTAACACCTCTACTACAGAGCACTACACCGGCGAAGAGCGCAGTAAACGGATCTTTGCGATTGTCGGCGCCTCGTCCGGCAACCTCGTCGAATGGTTCGACTTCTACGTCTACGCTTTTTCGGCGATCTATTTTGCCCCGGCCTTTTTCCCTTCAGATAATCCGACTGTACAGTTGGTCAACACGGCTGGCGTATTCGCCGCCGGGTTCCTGATGCGGCCCATCGGTGGCTGGATCTTCGGCCGTGTCGCGGACAAGCACGGGCGCAAGAATTCGATGATGATTTCGATTCTGATGATGTGCTTCGGCTCGTTGCTCATCGCCTGCCTGCCGACCTACAACAGCATCGGGGTCTGGGCGCCGATCATGCTGTTGTTCGCCCGCTTGATCCAGGGCCTGTCGGTGGGCGGTGAGTACGGCACCACCGCGACCTACATGAGCGAAGTGGCCCTCAAGGGCCAGCGCGGTTTCTTCGCCTCGTTCCAGTACGTGACGCTGATTGGCGGGCAGTTGCTGGCGGTGTTGGTGGTGGTGATTCTGCAACAGTTCCTCACCGAAGATGACTTGCGTGCCTATGGCTGGCGGATCCCGTTTGTGGTCGGTGCGTTGGCGGCGTTGATTTCGCTGTTCCTGCGTCGTTCGCTCAAGGAAACCACCAGCAAGGAAATGCGTGAGAACAAAGACGCTGGCAGCATCATGGCGCTGTTCCGCGACCACAAAGCCGCGTTTATTACCGTGCTCGGTTACACCGCCGGTGGCTCGCTGATTTTCTACACCTTCACCACGTACATGCAGAAGTACCTGGTGAACACCGCCGGCATGCACGCCAAGACCGCCAGCTACATCATGACTGGCGCACTGTTCCTTTATATGTGCATGCAGCCGCTGTTCGGCATGCTCGCGGACAAGATTGGCCGACGTAACTCGATGCTGTGGTTCGGCGCTCTGGGGACGTTGTTCACCGTGCCGATCCTGCTGAGCCTGAAAAGCGTCAGCAGTCCGTTTCTGGCGTTTGTGCTGATTACTGTAGCGCTGGCTATCGTCAGTTTTTACACCTCCATCAGTGGCCTGGTAAAAGCCGAAATGTTCCCGCCGGAGGTGCGCGCGCTGGGCGTCGGCCTGGCGTATGCGGTGGCGAATGCAATCTTCGGCGGTTCGGCGGAGTACGTGGCCCTGAGCCTCAAAGCCGGGGGTATGGAAAACTCCTTCTACTGGTACGTGACGGTGATGATGGCGGTGGCGTTCCTGTTCAGCCTGCGCTTGCCGAAACAGGCGAAGTACTTGCACAACGACCTTTGATCTTTACCCGTGGGCCTGATCGGCCCACGCCTCCAGGGACTGTTTATGAACGAGCGACCGGGCAATCAATTGTTCGATGCCTATTTTACTGCCCGCGACATGCGTGAGGTGTTCTGCGATCAGGGGCGGGTTCAAGCGATGCTTGATTTCGAAGCGGCACTGGCCCGGGCCGAGGCGCGAGTCGGGCTGATTCCGCAAACGGCTGTCGCGCCGATTGAAGCGGCCTGTCAGGCCGGGCATTACGACTTCGCCGCCCTCGGCGAGGCGATTGCCACGGCCGGCAATTCGGCAATTCCGTTGGTCAAGGCGCTGGGTAAACAGATCGCGGCCAACCATGCCGAAGCCGAGCGCTATGTGCATCTGGGCGCTACCAGCCAGGACGTGATGGACACCGGTCTGGTGTTGCAACTGCGTGGCGCGCTGGCGCTGATCGAAAGCGATCTGGCGCAACTGGGCGAAACGCTGGCGACCCAGGCGTTGCGCTACGTCGCCACACCACTGGCCGGGCGCACCTGGTTGCAGCACGCGACACCCGTCACCCTCGGCATGAAAATCGCCGGTTGGCTGGGCGCTGTCACTCGCAGCCGTCAACGTCTGCAACAACTCAAACCGCGACTGCTGGTGCTGCAGTTCGGCGGCGCCTCTGGAACCCTCGCGGCCCTCGGCGAGCAGGCGATGCCGATTGCCCAGGCGCTGGCTGAAGAATTGAAACTGACGCTGCCGGATCAACCTTGGCACACCCAGCGAGACCGCTTGGTGGAGTTCGGTTCGGTACTGGGATTGATCGCCGGCAGCCTCGGCAAACTGGGCCGAGACATCAGCCTGTTGATGCAGACCGAAGCCGCTGAAGTGTTCGAACCTTCCGCGCCGGGCAAGGGCGGTTCTTCGACCATGCCGCACAAACGCAACCCGGTGGGCGCGGCGGTGTTGATCGGTGCTGCGACGCGCGTTCCGGGTTTGCTCTCGACGCTGTTCAGCGCTATGCCTCAAGAACACGAGCGCAGCCTGGGCCTGTGGCATGCCGAGTGGGAAACCCTGCCGGAGATTTGCTGCCTGGTGTCCGGCAGCCTGAAACAAGCGATGCTGGTGGCGGATGGGCTGGAAGTGGACGCCGAGCGCATGGCCCGCAACCTCGATCTGACCCAAGGCCTGGTGCTCGCCGAAGCGGTGAGCATCGTGCTCGCCCAACGGGTCGGCCGCGACACCGCGCACCATCTGCTGGAGCAATGCTGCAAACGCGCCGTGACAGAACAACGTCATCTACGAGCGGTACTCGGCGACGAGCCGCAAGTGACTGCCGAACTGTCGGATGCTGAACTTGATCATCTGCTGGACCCCGCCCATTACCTCGGTCAGGCCCATACCTGGGTCGAGCGAGCGGTGGCTGAACATTCTGCGTTGACTGCCTGAAGGAGATTGCTGTGGCTTTCGTACAACTCGCCGAGGGCGAACTGCACTACCAAATTCAAGGGCCGCAACTCGATGGCCCGGCGGATGCGCCGGTGCTGGTGCTGTCCAACTCGCTGGGCACCGACCTGCACATGTGGGACGCGCAGATTGCGGCGTTCACCGAGCATTTCCGCGTGCTGCGTTTCGACACCCGTGGCCATGGCAAATCGCTGGTCACGCCGGGGCCGTACAGCATCGAGCAACTGGGCCATGACGTGCTGGCGTTGCTGGATGCGTTGCACATCGAACGCGCGCATTTCTGCGGTCTGTCCATGGGCGGGCTGATTGGCCAGTGGCTGGGGATCAACGCGGGTGATCGCCTGAACGCACTGGTGGTGTGCAACACCGCGGCGAAAATCGGTGATCCGTCGGTGTGGAACCCGCGCATTGAAACCGTGCTGCGTGACGGTCCGGCCGCCATGGTCGCGCTGCGTGATGCGTCGATTGCGCGCTGGTTCACCGCGGATTTTGCTGAAACCAATCCTGCCGCCGCGAAGAAGATTACTGACATGCTCGCCGCCACCTCGCCTGAAGGCTATGCCGCGAACTGTGCCGCCGTGCGCGATGCCGATTTCCGCGATCAGCTGTCCTCGATCAAGCTGCCGCTGCTGGTCATTGCCGGCACCGAAGACGCGGTCACGCCGCCGTCCGGCGGGCACTTCATTCAGGAACATGTGCAGGGCGCCGAGTACGCCGAGTTCTACGCCGCGCACTTGTCCAACGTCCAGGCCGGTGCTGCGTTCAGTGACCGGGTAGTGACGTTTTTGTCAGCTCATTAAGGGGATTGTTGTGGACGAGAAACAACGTTACGACGAGGGCCTGAAAGTCCGCCGCGCAGTCCTCGGCGACGCCCACGTCGACCGCAGCCTGAACGCGCTGACCGAGTTCAACTCGGAGTTTCAGGAGATGATCACCCGTCACGCCTGGGGCGACATCTGGACCCGTCCGGGGCTGCCGCGCCATACCCGCAGCCTGATCACCATGGCCATGCTGATCGGCATGAACCGCAACGAAGAACTCAAACTGCACCTGCGCGCCGCCGCCAACAACGGCGTGACCCGCGGCGAGATCAAGGAAGTGATCATGCAGAGCGCGATCTATTGCGGCATTCCGGCGGCGAATGCGACGTTCCACTTGGCAGAGTCGGTGTGGGATGAGCTTGGCGTCGAATCGCGGGAGTGATTCTGGCGATTTGCGGTGCCTGAGCTGACGCCTTCGCGAGCAGGCTCGCTCCCACAGTTTTCGGCGTGAACGTCAATTTTGTGTTCACTGAAAATCCCTGTGGGAGCCGGGCTTGGTCTGGGCGGCATTCCGACGATGGCGGTGGTGAGGTTTACAACAAACTGATCGGATAGCTGACGATCAACCGGTTTTCATCGAACTCGTTGTTGCTGAAATCCCGGCGAATGGTCGAGTTGCGCCATTTGACGTTGAGGTCTTTGAGCGCGCCGCTCTGCACGGTGTAACCCAGTTCGCTTTCGCGGCCCCATTCCTTGCCGTTGGTGATGGTGCCGGTGTGGACGTTGTCGCCGCTGATGTAGCGGTTCATCAAGGTCAAGCCGGGAATGCCGAGGGCGACGAAGTTGTAGTCATGCCGTACCTGCCAGGATTTTTCTTTCGCATTGTCGTAACTGGCGTTGTAACTGTCGTTGGCCAGGGTGCCGCCGCTGGTGCCATTGACCCGCATCCACGCGCTGTCGCCGGTGAGTTTTTGCAGGCCGACATAGAAGGTGTTGCCGCCGTATTTGGCCGAGAACAGGCCTGACCACGTCTTGTTGTCCAACTCGCCGGCCTGGGCGCCGCCGTCATCCTTGCCGTAGAAGAAACCGAGGTTGGCGCCCAGGGTCCAGTCGCCGATGGGCTGGCTGTGGATCAGATTCACGTATTGCTGGCTGTAGATGTCCTTGAGTTCGGCATTCCACAAACCAATCTGGGTGCGTTTCTCGTTAAAGGCGTATTCACCGCCCTGGAAGTTGAAACGGTCGGAGGTAAACGCCGGTTTGCCGGTCATCGACATGTCGCTCATGCTGCTGTCGTCGCGCGGGCTGTTGGCGCGGAACTGGCCGCCGTAGAGCGTCAGGCCGTTGATTTCCTTCGAGGTGATCTGGCCACCACGAAACGTTTGCGGCAGGGAACGACCGTCGTCCGAACGCAGGATCGGCAGCACCGGCATCCATTCGCCCACCTTCACTTCGGTCTGCGACAGCTTGGCCTTGAACGCCACGTTGGTGCGACCGAAGTTGTCCGCCGGGCGACCGTCGTGATCCAGCGGCAGCAACTGCGTACCGCCCGTGCCTTTACCTCCGTCGAGTTTCACCGAGTACAGGCCCAGCACATCCATGCCGAACCCGACGGTGCCCTGGGTGAATCCGGACTTGGCGTCGAGGATGAAACTTTGTGTCCACTCCTCTGCCTTGCCCTGAGCTTTGGTCGGGTTGGTGAAGTTGCGGTTGATGTAGAAGTTGCGCAGGTTCAGGTTGACCTTGGCACCTTCGACAAAGCCTGACTCCTCGGCCATGGCGGGCAGAGCCGTACTGGCCAGTGCAACGGCGATGAGGCTGGGGAACAAGTATTGAGTATTGGAAGGTGTCATGTGTCGGGTCTCTCTAATTTTTAGGTGTGAAACGGGGTGCTGCCGCCACCTGGGGGGTGCAGACAAAAATTTGAAATCAGGGCAAAAACGAACGAGATCAGCCGGACAGGGCAGGGCGCGGGGGCATGGTGTCGAACCTGTTGTTATTGGTCTTGTGCGACGAATGGTGCGGGGAATGGACTGGATGGTTCAATCGGGAAAAGCGGGTTTTGGGCGATTATCGAACATAAGATTGGCTGGGAATTTGTGTTGTCTGTTCCGGCCTCATCGCGAGCAGGCTCGCTCCCACAAGAGATTTGTGTCTGGCTCAAATTACATACACGCAGGTAGTCCCCTGTGGGAGCGAGCCTGCTCGCGAAGAGGCCAGTGAGGCCAACACAACTTTCCTGTGTTCAACAAAAAGCCCACCAATCGGTGGGCTTCTTGTTTTACAGCGCTATCAGAACAACTTCAGCTTCGGCGCTTCTTCTTTCAACGGTTCGTTCTTCGCCGTCTGCTCGTTCCAGCCACCGCCCAGTGCCTTGTACAGATTGACGGCACTGACCAGTTGCGCCAAACGGTCGGTGATCAGTACCTGTTGGGCACTGAACAGCTGACGTTGGGCATCGAGGAAGGTCAGGTTGCTGTCGACACCAATGCGATAGCGACGCTCGGCCAGACGGTAGTAGTCCTGGTTCGCGGTGACGAAATCACGCTGGGCCTGCAACTGATCGGTGTAGGTCTGGCGGGCGGCCAGGCCATCGGCGACTTCCTGGAAGGCCGTTTGAATGGACTTCTCGTAGTTCGCCACGCCGATGTCTTTCTGGATTTTTGAGTAATCCAGGCTGGCGCGCAGGCTGCCGGCGTTGAAGATCGGCAGGTTGATCTGCGGCTGGAACAACCAGGTGCCCGAACCGCCCTTGAACAGACCGGACAAGTCCGGGCTCAGGGTCCCGGCATTGGCGGTCAGGCTGATGCTCGGGAAGAACGCCGCCCGCGCCGCGCCGATGTTGGCGTTTGCCGCTTTCAGGTCGTATTCGGCCTGGAGGATGTCCGGACGACGATGCAGCAAGTCTGATGGCAGACCGGCCGGCACGTCGCTCAGCAGGTCGTCAGCCAATGGTTTGGCCGCTTGCAGGTTGGCCGGGACACCGGTGCCGAGCAGTAGCACCAGGATGTTTTCATCCTGGGCGACTTGACGGGTGTACTTGGCCTGTTGCGCGCGGGCGTTTTCCACCGAGGTACGCGACTGGGCGAGGTCCAGGGCCGAGGCGACACCCACTTCGTTGCTGCGGGCGGTGAGCTTGTAGCTCTCCTCGAACGCACCGAGGGTGTCCTGGGTCAGTTTCAGCAGTTCCTTGTCGGCCTGCCAGGTCAGATAGGCATTGGCCACGCTGGCCACCAGGCTGATCTGGGTGCTGCGGCGCGCTTCTTCAGTGGCGAAGTATTTCTGCAGGGCTTCTTCGCTCAGGCTGCGAACCCGACCGAACAGGTCGAGTTCATAGGCGCTGATGCCGACCGTGGCCGAGTAGGAACTGGTGATACCCGCTTCGCCGGTTTGCGAGGCCCGAGCCGGGACCCGCTGACGGCTGCCGGTGCCGTTGGCCGACACGGCCGGGAACAGATCGGCACGCTGGATGCGGTATTGGGCCGCGAAGGCGTCGATGTTCAGCGCCGCGACACGCAGGTCACGGTTGTTTTCCAGGGCGACCTGGATCAGCTGTTGCAGCGCCGGGTCATGGAAAAACTGCTTCCAGCCCTGTTCAGCGGCAGCCTGGGCAGGCGCCTGGGCCGAGGAATACGCCGGACCTTGCGGGTACTGGCCCGCCACCGGTGCTTCAGGCTGCTGATAATCGGGTATCAGCGAGCAGCCACCGAGCACGAAGGCGGCAACAGCCAGGGAAAGTAGCGACTTGCTCATAAGCCAGCCTCTTTAGAAGGTTCTAGAGCGTCGTCCTGGTCAGCGATTTTGCGCTGCCCCATGGCCGACACGGTGACGAAAAACAGCGGGACCCAGAATATCGCCAATACGGTGGCGGTGATCATACCGCCAATCACCACCGTACCGATGGCGTGCTGGCTACCCGAGCCGGCGCCAGTGGAAATGGCCAGGGGCACGACGCCGAGGACAAACGCCAGGGACGTCATGATGATCGGACGCAAACGCATGCGGCAAGCCTCGATGGCGGCCTCCTGCAAGCTCTTGCCCTGTTCATGCAGGTCTTTGGCGAACTCGACGATCAGAATGGCGTTTTTCGCCGCCAGACCAATGGTGGTCAACAGACCCACCAGGAAGTACACGTCATTGGACAGACCGCGCAGGCTGGTCGCCATCAAGGCACCGATAATCCCCAGCGGCACCACGAGCACCACCGCAATCGGAATCGACCAGCTTTCATACAACGCGGCCAGACACAGGAACACCATCAGGATCGACAACGCAAACAGCGCCGGCGCCTGCGAACCCGCCAGTCGTTCCTCGTATGACAGGCCGGTCCAGGATATACCAACACCGGCCGGCAGTTTCTGGGCCAGGGCTTCGACTTCGGCCATGGCTTCACCGGTGGAGTAGCCGGGTGCCGGGGCACCGAGGATTTCCATCGCCTCTACGCCGTTGTAACGCGACAGCTTCGGCGCACCGTAAATCCACTCACCCTTGGCGAACGCGGAGAATGGAACCATGGTGCCGGCGCTGTTGCGTACGTACCATTTCTTCACGTCTTCAGGACTCATGCGCGCGCCCGGCTGGCCTTGTACGTAAACCTTCTTCACCCGACCGCGGTCGATGAAGTCGTTGACGTAGCTACTGCCCAGGGCAATCGACAGGGTGCTGTTGATGTCGGCGATGGTAATGCCCAGGGCACTGGCCTTCTCGTCATCGATTTCCAGTTGGTATTGCGGTTCGTCGTTCAGACCGTTCGGGCGGACCTGCGACAGCACCTTGCTCTGCGCCGCCATGCCGAGGAACTGGTTGCGTGCAGCCATCAGTGCGTCGTGACCGATACCGGCACGGTCTTGCAAGAACACGTCGAAACCGGTGGCGTTACCCAGCTCCAGCACCGCCGGAGGTGCGAACGCAAACACCATGGCGTCACGGAAGGTGAAGAAATGCTGTTGGGCACGGGCCGCGACTTTGAACACGCTGTTGTCGGCGTTACGTTCGTCCCACGGTCGGAGCATGATGAACGCCATACCCGAACTCTGACCACGGCCGGCGAAGTTGAAGCCGGTCACGGTGAACACCGAGGCCACCGCATCACCTTCACCGCCGTCCTTGCCCGGACGCAGCAGGAACTCACGCATCTCGTCCACGACCACTTGCGTGCGCTGGGAACTGGAACCGGCCGGGGTTTGCACCTGGGCAAACAGTACACCTTGGTCTTCTTCCGGCAGGAACGCGGATGGAATACGCAGGAACAACCAGATCATGCCGACGACGATGATCACGTACACCAGCAGATACGGCACCTTGTTGCGCAGAATGTTGCCAACGCCGCGTTCGTAGCTTTTCACGCTACGGTCGAAGTTGCGGTTGAACCAGCCGAAAAATCCGCGTTTCGGGACGCCGTGCTCACCCTTGGGAATCGCTTTGAGCATGGTGGCGCAGAGCGCCGGGGTAAAGATCAGTGCAACCAGTACCGACAGGGCCATAGCCGAGACGATGGTGATCGAGAACTGCTTGTAGATCACACCGGTGGAACCGCCGAAGAATGCCATCGGCAACAGTACCGCCGACAGCACCAGGGCAATACCGACCAGTGCACCCTGGATTTGCCCCATGGATTTCTTGGTGGCTTCCTTGGGTGACAGGCCTTCTTCACTCATGACCCGTTCGACGTTCTCCACCACGACGATGGCGTCGTCCACCAGCAAACCGATGGCCAGCACCATACCGAACATGGTCAGGGTGTTGATGCTGAAGCCGAACGCCGCGAGGATCCCGAAGGTCCCCAGCAGTACCACGGGCACGGTCATCGTGGTGATGACGGTGGCGCGGAAGTTTTGCAGGAACAGGAACATCACCAGGAACACCAGCACGATCGCTTCGACCAGGGTTTCAACCACACCCTTGATCGACTCGGTCACCACCGGCGTGGTGTCGTAAGGGAATACCACTTCCATCCCTTGCGGGAAGAACGGCTTGAGGGATTCGATGGTCTTGCGCAGGGCTTTTGCAGTGTCGAGGGCGTTGGCACCGTTGGCCAGTTTCACCGCCAGACCGGAGGCCGGGCTGCCGTTGAACTGGGCGCTGATCGAGTAGTTTTCACCGCCCAGACCGACATCCGCCACGTCGCCGACACGCACTTGCGAACCATCCTTGTTGACCTTCAACAGGATCGCCTTGAACTGCTCAGCCGTTTGCAGACGGGTCTTGCCGATGATCGTCGCGTTCAACTGTTGGCCGGCCACGGCAGGCAAGCCACCGAGCTGACCGGACGACACCTGGACGTTCTGCGCGGCGATGGCGGTTTTCACGTCCCCCGGGGTCAGGTTGAAGTTGTTCAACTTGGCCGGGTCGAGCCAGATCCGCATTGCGTACTGGGCACCGAAGACCTGGAAGTCACCAACACCGGCGGTCCGCGAGATCGGATCCTGCATGTTCGACACGATGTAGTTGGACAGGTCGTCCTTGGTCATGCTGCCGTCGCGCGACACCACGCCGATCACCATCAGGAAGTTTTTCACTGCCTTGGTCACGCGGATACCCTGTTGCTGCACTTCTTGCGGCAGCAGCGGGGTGGCCAGGTTCAGCTTGTTCTGGACCTGAACCTGCGCGGTATCGGAGTTGGTGCCCTGCTCGAAGGTCGCGGTAATGGTCATGCTGCCGTCGGAGTTACTTTCCGAGGAGACATAACGCAGGTTATCGATACCGTTGAGCTGTTGCTCGATCACTTGCACCACGGTGTCCTGCACGGTTTGTGCGGACGCGCCAGGGTAAGTCACCTGGATCGCAATGGCCGGAGGCGCAATGCTCGGGTATTGGTTGATCGGGAGTTTGAGGATCGATAGAGCCCCGACCAGCATGATCACCAAGGCAATTACCCAGGCGAAAATCGGACGGTCGATAAAAAATCTGGACATGGTTTACTCCCCTTTGCCGCTGGAAGCCTTGTCAGCTACTTTTGCGGGGGCCGGGTTCTTTGCGCCAACGTTTGTCGCCTCAGTGGCTTTGACTTCAATGCCAGGTTTGACGAATTGCAGTCCTTCGGTGATCAGACGATCGCCGGCCTTCAGACCGTCTTCGATCAGCCACTGGCTGCCGACAGTGCGGCTGGCCTTGAGCTGACGCAGTTCGACCTTGTTGTCCGGGCCGACGACCAGCGCGGTCGGGGAGCCTTTGAGGTCACGGGTCACGCCTTGTTGCGGGGCGAGGATCGCCGCGCTGTTCACACCGGCCTGCAATTGGGCGTGTACAAACATGCCTGGCAGCAGGGTGTGGTCAGGGTTCGGGAACACCGCACGCAAGGTCACGGAACCGGTGGTCTGATCCACCGAGACTTCGGAGAACTCGAGTTTGCCTTCCTGTTTGTACTGGCTGCCGTCTTCGAGGGTCAGCTTGACCGCGGCCGCGTTGTCGCCAGATTTTTGCAGACGGCCGCTTTCCAGTTCGCGGCGCAGTTCCAGCAGCTCTACGGAAGACTGGGTCACGTCGACGTAGATTGGGTCCAGTTGCTGAATCACCGCCATCGCTTCGACCTGGCCGCTGGTGACCAGCGCGCCTTCAGTCACGGTCGAGCGGCCGATGCGGCCGGAGAGTGGCGCGTAAACTTTGGTGTAGCGCACATTGATCTGGGCGCTTTGCAGGGCGGCTTCCGATTGCAACCGGTTGGCCAGGGCTGTGTCGTATTCCTGACGGCTTACAGCCTGTTCGCTGACCAGTTGCTTGTAGCGATCCGAAATCGATTTGGTCTGCTGCAGATTGGCTTCGGCGCTTTTCAGGGTGGCGTCATAGACGGCCGGATCAATCTGATACAGCTGTTGGCCGGCCTTGACGTCGCCGCCTTCCTTGAACAGGCGCTTGAGAATGATGCCGTTGACCTGAGGGCGAACTTCAGCGATGCGGTACGCGCTGGTACGGCCCGGAAGCTCGGAGGTCAGGGTGAAGGCTTGAGGTTGCAGGGTAACGACGCCGACCTGAGGGGGTGGTGCGGCAGGTGCCGCCTCTTCCTTTTTGCATCCGCTGAGCAGCGATGCCAAGGCGAGGGCGGTGACCAGAGCGGTAACAGCTGGCTTGAATTGCATGAAAATCCTCGGGTCAGGCGCGCAAATTGCGCACTCGAAATGTGGAAAGGTAAAAAATGTGCGCTGAGTGGATAAGTAGCTTGCTAAGGAATATACTTACGTTCATGGTTGTTTGTAAATACCTTGGCCGCGTATCCACACCGTTACAAAAGCCGTTCAAGGGTTCGAATTGTAGGCCGGGGACGACGCCTGAGAGCGATCGCCCCACTTTTATTCAGCGGATGTTCAGACATCGCTGAAGCATCCTGATTGAGGTTGTACTGCCATGGTCCGTCGCACCAAAGAGGAAGCTCAAGAAACCCGCAGCCAGATACTGGAAGCGGCAGAAAAAGCCTTTTACGAAAGGGGCGTGGCGCGCACGACACTGGCGGATATCGCTACCCTGGCCGGGGTCACGCGCGGGGCCATCTACTGGCATTTCAGCAACAAGGCGGATTTGGTGCAGGCCATGCTTGATACCCTGCAAGAGCCGCTGGATGAAATGGCCAAGGCCAGTGAAAGCGAAGATGAGCTCGATCCCTTGGGCTGCATGCGCAAGCTGCTGATTCATTTGTTTCATCAAGTTTCTCTGGACCCGAAGACCCGACGCATCAATGAGATTCTGTTTCATAAGTGCGAATTTACCGATGAAATGTGCGACCTGCGCCAGCAGCGCCGAGCGGTCAGCCTTGATTGCAATGTGCGAATCGCCCTGGCCCTGAGTAATGCGATCAATCGGGGACAGTTACCGGAAAGCCTCGATACGGCCCGTGCGGCCATCAGCCTGCATGCGTATATCGATGGCATCCTGTATCAGTGGCTGTTGGCGCCCGACAGTTTTGAATTGCACACTGAAGCCGAGCGTCTGGTCGATACAGGGTTGGACATGCTGCGCTTGAGCCCCAGCCTGCGCAAATGAAACAAAATGCGTAATTGGATCCGGCCATGTCAACATTTGAGGGCGGATGAGGATCATCCCGACGCTCGCCTGATTGCAATGGGTTGCTTTTATATACGTAGGCTCGCCAGGTTGATAGGTAGTGAGCTACCTGATTTGTAGGGATTTTGTGAGTAACCCGGTTGCAAAAAAGCCCCGGCTCTTTCGAGTCGGGGCTTTTGCGTTTCAAGCGGGGACGCTTACAACACCGGGTAGTCGATGTAGCCAACCGCGCCCTTGGAATAAAACAGCTCAGGACGTGGCTCATTCAACGGCGCATCGGCCTTCAAACGTGCCGGCAGGTCCGGGTTGGCAATGAATGGCACGCCGAAGGCCACCGCATCAGCCTTGCCGCTGGCGAGCCAGGCGTTGGCGCTGTCTTTGGTGAAGCGTTCGTTGACGATGTACGGGCCGCCGAACGCTTCCTTCAATTGTGGACCCAGGCTGTCGCCATCTTCTTTCTCGCGGGAGCAGATGAAGGCGATGCCACGTTTGCCCAGTTCGCGAGCGACGTAAGTGAAGGTCTCTGACAAGTTGTCGTCACCCATGTCGTGGGAATCGGCGCGCGGTGCCAGGTGCACACCCACGCGGCCAGCGCCCCAGACTTCAATCGCTGCGTCGGTCACTTCCAGCAACAGGCGAGCACGGTTCTCCAGGGAGCCGCCGTAATTATCGGTGCGCTGGTTGGTGCTGCTTTGCAGGAACTGGTCGAGCAGGTAACCGTTGGCGCCGTGAATTTCCACGCCGTCAAAACCGGCCGCCTTGGCGTTCTCGGCACCGGTGCGGTAGGCGTCTACGATGTCGGCGATCTCAGCGGTTTCCAGAGCGCGCGGGGTTGGGTAGTCGGCCAAAGGACGGACCAGGCTGACATGACCTTTTGGCTGAACGGCGCTGGGTGCAACCGGCGCTTCACCGCCCAGGTACGACTCGTGGGAAACCCGGCCGACGTGCCACAGTTGCAGGAAAATCTTGCCGCCCGCGCCGTGGATCGCTTTGGTCACATTGGCCCAGCCACGCACCTGATCGTTGGACCAGATGCCCGGGGTGTCCGGGTAGCCGACGCCCATTGGCGTGACCGAAGTGGCCTCGCTGAGGATCAGGCCGGCCGAGGCACGTTGTACGTAGTACTCGGCCATCAGTGCGTTTGGCACGCGGCCTTCGTCGGCGCGGCAGCGGGTCAGCGGTGCCATGATGATGCGGTTGGCCAACTCGAGGTCGCCCAGTTTGATCGGATCGAAAATAGTCGTCATGAAGTAAAACCCTCGTGAGGTTAGTTGATAGCAGGAGCCAGTTCGGGGTTGCCGCTCTGGCGGAAAGTAATCAGGGTCACCAGCAGGGCGAGAACCGCCAGTGCGGCTGCCGCGAGAGGAACGCTGGTCAAGCCGAAACCGTGGGCGATGACGCTGCCGCCGACCCAGGCACCCAGTGCGTTGCCGATATTGAAAGCGCCGATGTTCAGGGTCGACACCAGGTTCGGTGCGGCCTTGCCGTAGGTCACTACGTTCACTTGCAGGGCGGGCACGGCGGCAAAGCACGCGGTGGCCCAGAGGAACAGGGTGATTTCGGTAGGAATCAGCGCAACGCTGGTCCAGGTCAGTACGGTGGAGATCACGGCCATCGAGATAAAGACGCCGATCAACGTTGCGGCCATGCCTTTGTCAGCCAGTTTGCCGCCGATGATGTTGCCGACCGTCAGGCCCAGGCCGATGAGCATCAGGGTCCAGGTCACGCCTTTGGGCGAGACGCCAGTGACATCGCCGAGCAGCGGGGCGACGTAGGTGAACAGGGTGAATACGGAAGCCGCGAACAACGCGGTCATGCTCAACGACAGCCAGATCCCGGCGCCTTTGAGGGCGCGCAGTTCGGCGCGCATGTCGAGTTTCTCTTCATCGCGCTTGGCCGGCAGGAAGCGAATCAGGCCGATCAACGCGATCACACCAATCACGGTCACCGCCCAGAAGGTCGAACGCCAGCCGGCTTCCTGACCGAGCGCGGTGCCCAGCGGAACGCCAAGCACGTTGGCCAGGGTCAGGCCGGTGAACATCAATGCCACCGCCGAAGCCCGCTTGTTCGCCGGAACCAGACCCGCTGCCACCACCGAGCCAATGCCGAAGAACGCACCGTGGCAAAGCGCAGTGACCACACGGGCAAACATCAGCACGTTGTAGTCGGTCGCCATTGCACAGAGCAGGTTGCCGACGATGAAGATGCCCATCAACGCTACCAGCGCGGCCTTGCGCGGCAATCGAGAGGTGGCCAGTGCCATGAACGGCGCACCGATGGCCACGCCCAGGGCGTAACCGGTCACCAGCCAGCCAGCGCCGGGGATCGATACACCGAGGTCCGCCGCCACATCGGGCAACAAGCCCATGATGACGAACTCGGTGGTGCCGATGGCGAAGGCGCTCAAGGCCAGTATGAGTAGCGAGAGGGGCATTGTTGATTCCTTATCGGCGTACTGACGTAAAGGGTCAGAGCTCTTTGCTGAAGGTTTTGAGGAATTCCTGAATGGTTTCCTCATTGCGTTTGAAAAAATGCCACTGGCCGACTTTGCGGCTGCTGATCAGGCCGGCGCGTTGCAGGGTTGCCAGGTGTGCAGACACCGTGGACTGCGACAAACCGCAACGTTGATCAATCTGCCCGGCGCAGACGCCGTGCTCGTTGCTGTGGGACTGGTCGGGGAATTCGACGGTCGGGTCTTTGAGCCAGTGCAGGATTTCTCGCCGTACTGGGTGTGCCAGGGCTTTTATTATTTCGTCGAGATTGATGGTCATGGTATTGGGCTCGTGATGAGTAAAACGCTATATCGCGATGAGGCGAACTTTAAATCTGTAATTCGCGATATACCAATATGATTTTGGTCTGAGGACCGCTTAATTCGGTATATCGAGTTATAACGATATGATGAGTGTAACGATACAAAGGCGCAGTGCTAAGCTGCGCCCATGAACTATCTCGCACATCTGCATCTCGGTGGCCAGCGCCCCGGTCAATTGCTCGGCAGTCTTTATGGCGATTTCGTCAAAGGGCGGTTGCAAGGGCAGTTCGATCCGGAGATCGAAGCGGCCATTCAGCTGCATCGCAGCATCGATGTCTTTACCGACCGCCATCCGTTGGTGGACGTTTCGTTGTCACGATTTTCCCTGACCCGCAGGCGTTACGCCGGGATCGTGCTCGACGTGTTTTTCGACCATTGCCTGGCCCGGGACTGGACACTCTATTCGGATCAGCCGCTGGAGCAATTCACTTCGGGCGTGTATCGGGTGCTGTCCACCGAGGCGCAATTGCCCGAGCGTCTGGCGCAGATCGCGCCGCACATGGTGGCTAATGACTGGTTGGGTTCATATCGGGAATTTGCGGTGCTTGAGCAAGTGCTGCGAGGGATTTCACGGAGACTGACGCGGCCGGAGGAACTGGCCGCAGCGATGCAGGAATTGCGGGTGTTGTATGAACCGTTGAGCAATGACTTTCGGTTGTTCTATCCGCAGCTTCAGGATTTCGTGGCGCAGCGTGTGTAGCCAGGATCAAAAGATCGCAGCCTTCGGCAGCTCCTACAGAGATCGGCGTAGGAGCTGCCGCAGGCTGCGATCTTTTTCTTTCAGGCAGCGATCAATTCGCCGACACGTCGCGGTTCGGCAGGTTTGGCCACTTCACCAAACAACGCCTTCTGCACCGCCTGCTGCGCCTCGAACGCCAGTGCCGCACGCTCGCGACCTTCACACGCGATTGGCTTGAGCAAATGAATCTCCACCTCACCCCGATCATGGGCAAACAAGCGCATCAGGTGCGAGAGCAAATCATCGTCGCCAATGAACGGCGCCAGCGCATCGAGCTCTCCGTCGCGCAGATAACGAATCGCCACCGGCTGCAGCTTCACTTCTGAGTCGATCGCTGCAGACAGCAATCGACCGTGGAAAGTGCGCAACGAACGGCCATCGGTGGTGGTGCCCTCGGGGAACATCAGCAACGGATGTTCCTGCTCCAGATGACGGGTCATCTGTTTGCGAATCAACTGACTGTCGCCCGACCCCCGGCGGATGAACAAGCTGCCAGCCTTGGCCGCCAACCAGCCCGCCACCGGCCAGGTGCGCACTTCGGCCTTGGACAGGAACGACAGCGGCGTGAGCATGCCCAGCAGCGGAATGTCGGTCCAGGACACATGGTTGCTGACCCAGAGCATCGGCGCCTTCGGCAATTCACCGTGCACGGTCACGCGAAAGGGCAGGGCATTACTCAGGCGAGCCATGAAAAACCGCGACCAGCGCTGGCGACGCACCATCGAATGAGCAATCCCCAAACGCTCGAATAGCCCAAACACTCCAGCCATGCTCAAACCCAGCGCCACCACCACCAACACTCGCGCAATCCGCGCGTACACCCGTAACCGACTCATCATACGGCCGCCTTGAAGTGCTTGGCATAACGTGGGCAGAGTTCGTCGCGCTTGAGCAGGATGAACACGTCGGCGACCTGGAAGTCTTCGTCCCAGCACGGCTCGCCGCAGATCTTCGCGCCAAGCCGCATGTAGGCCTTGAGCAGCGGTGGCATTTCGGCGATGACATTGGACGGGATGTCGAGGCTCGGCAGCGGCTTTTTCGGCTCCGCCCGCAGGTGTTCCGTACACAGGTAGCGCTCGCGTAGGCGCTGCATGATCGCGTGGGCCTGGATGCCGCCGTCCTGCATCGGGATGCTCGCGCAACCCATTAAGTAGCTGTAGCCGCCCTGGTTCAGCACTTCGGCCAGTTCGCCCCAGAGTACGGCGATGGTGCCGCCGTTGCGGTACGCCGGGTCGACGCAAGTGCGGCCGATTTCCAGGATCGGGCCTTTGAGATGGACCAGGCCGTGCAGGCTGAATTCTTCTTCGCTGTAGAACTTGCCCAGGCTGCTGGCGGCCGTGTGGTCGAGCAAACGGGTGGTCGCCACCAGACGCCCGGTGTTCAAGTCACGCACGCCGATGTGGGCGCAGTGAACATCATAGTCATCCATGTCCAGACCCAGCTCAGCGCCTTTGAGCTTGGCGTTGAATTCGCCGCTGAACACGTTGAAGCGCAAGGCCTGGGCTTCCTGCAAGGCCTCGGCGCCCACCAGGCGTTCGGCTTGCAGGCGGCGTTCATTGCCGGTGTCGCTGATGCGGGCGATCTGAGTCATTGCGAATCTCCATACGGGCCGGTCACCCGTCTTGGGTAGCAGCCGATCGACTTTCTTTATGCAGCCGTGTTGTGCAAAGTCAGGCTATGTAGCCCCGGTGTCATCGCCATGAAGCTTTGGTGATGCTTATATGACAGCCTTTGAGGAGCCTCTTATGCCCTGGCAAAACCTGCTGCGCCGCCGCGATCGCTTGCCCACCAACCCGGACCTGGCCGAGGGATTCGCGACCTTGTTGCACCAGTTGGGTAACGTCACGCCGTTCGAATTGGCGGTGGCCGGCGGGCGTTTGATGTCGACGCCAGGGCTGGCGTTTCTGGTGGGCTATCAGGCGGCGTTGCGGATGCTCTGGCCGAGCGCGCCGCTGAGCCTCGGCGCCTTGTGCGCGACCGAACAGCGCAGCCTGAAGGTGGCGGACATGCAGACCCGTCTGCACGATTTGCGTCTGAGCGGGCGCAAGGATTTTGTCACCGCAGGCGATGCCGCCGATTGGCTGCTGATTGCTGCCCGCAGTGAAGCTCCCGACGAAAAACCGCGCCTGAGTCTGGCGGTGGTTTATCCCGATGAACCGGGCGTGCGTCTGGAGAAGCTTCCGGCGATCCCGTTGATGCCGGACATCAGCCATGGCCGGCTGTTTCTCGATAACGCTCAGTGCGAACTGTTGGCGGGGGATGGCTGGGATGCTTACATCAAACCGTTCCGCACCCTTGAAGACATCTATGTGCTGAGCGCCATGACCGCTTGGCTGTACGGCATCGGTCAGGACAGCGACTGGCCACAAGCCTTGCAACTGCGTTTGCTGGCGCTGCTGGCCGGGTGTGCGGAAGTCAGCCGGCAGGCGCCGAATAATCCGTCCGGGCATGTGTTGCTCGCAGGCTTGTTTGCGCAGTTCGATGGGCTCAAGGCCGAGGTGGCTCAGGCACTGGCCGATGGTCCGCAGCATTGGGCGGCGATTTGGCAACGCGATCAGTCCGTCATGGATTTGGCGGTGGGTGCGCGGGGGAAGCGGTTGGCCAAGGCACTCGCTGGATCGTCAGTGGGCTGACTGGCCTCTTCGCGAGCAGGCTCGCTCCCACAAGGGAATGCATTTCAAAGGTGGGAGCGAGCCTGCTCGCGAAGAGGCCGCATTAATGACACAAATCCCGGAACTGTCATCAAGCGCGACTAGGCTCAGCAGGTCCATACCGCCGAGCCCCCACCATGTCCAAAGGCTTGTCCCTGGTTTTTATGCTCCTGCTCAGCCTCACGGCCCATGCCGAATACTGGCCTGCCGAGCAATGGTCAACCGGTCCGACAGTCAGCGGGCCGGCGCTTCAAGCGCTGGAGACTTACGCCTTCCCACCCCGTGATGAGGCCACCCGAAAAGGCATCCGCACCGACGCCTTGCTGGTGATCCGCGACGGTCAACTGATCTACGAACGCTACGCCGGTCCGACCATCGCCGACACCCCGCATCTGACCTGGTCCATCAGTAAAAGCCTGATGGCCACGGTCCTTGGCGTCGCCTATGGCGAAGGTCTGTTCAAGCTCCAGGACCCGGCGCTGAAGTTTTATCCACCGCTGGAAAAACACCCGACGATGACCATGGCCGACCTGCTGCACTGGGCCTCGGGCCTGGACTGGCAGGAAGACTATGAATACGCGCCGTTGAAATCCTCGGTGGTCGCGATGCTCTACACCCGTGGTCACCCGGACATGGCCGCGTTCACCGCCGATCACGGTGAATACGCCAAACCCGGTCAGGCATTCCGTTACTCCAGTGGCGACAGCAATCTATTGTCCGCCGCGCTGAAAACCATTGTCGGCCCGACCCGCTATCCGGACTATCCATGGACTGCTCTGTTCGAGCCTTTGGGGATTCGCCACGCCGTCTGGGAAACCGACGCCACGGGGGCATTCGTCGCTTCATCCTATGCCTACCTCACCGCCAGGGATCTGGCTCGAGTCGGGCTGTTGATGGCCCGCGACGGTCGTTGGGGCGAGCGCCAGTTGCTGCCCAAGGACTGGGTTTCTTTCAACCGCGAACCGTTCGCCCGCTATCAAGCCCATCAGGACGACGCCGTACCCGGCGGCCATTGGTGGCTCAATCGAGCAGCGGATGGCGCGGCAAAACCATGGCCCGATGCACCCGCCGACACCTTCGCCGCGCTGGGTCATTGGGGTCAGGCGATGTACGTGATTCCCAGCGAAAACCTGGTGATCGTGCGCTACGGCGATGACCGCGACGGCAGCTACCGGCACAACGATTTGCTCAAACTCGCGCTCAACGCATTTGCCGCGAAGGTGCAGCCATGAAGCGTCGCAGCTTTGTTCGTCGCCGACCGTTCAGCACGCTGTTGTTGATCCTGCTGATCGTCATGCTCGGCTGGATCTGGCAGGAGCGCGTGGCGCTGTGGGCGTTCCCGGACATCATCAGCGCCTACACCGCCAAGGAATATTGTTCGTGCCGTTACGTGATGAACAACCCGGCCGAGTACTGCCACGGCTATGTGAAGCAGTGGCTGCCGCCCCGTGGCTTTACCGATGACGCCGCCAGCAAGCGCGTCACCGTCAGCGGTATGGGCCGCAACAACAGCGCCGTGTGGGTCGGAGAACGCCAAGGCTGCCGCCTGTCACCCTGAAACCCTCCTCAGGTTCCACGTGGTGGAACCACATTCGATTGTCCTCGCGCCGAACTCGCGGTTATCTGGCGGTGAGCGCGACCTGCCTTGATGTGTCGCGAAATCACTGCGAACAAAAAGAACGGGAATACACCCGGCCCGAGGACAATCGTCATGACCCGACATCAGCATATTCTTGCCTGGCTCAACGACGTGGCCAGCGACCTGCACGCCACGCGCCAGGATATCCACGCCCACCCTGAACTCGGCTTCGAGGAAAACCGCACCTCGGCGCTGGTGGCCAAATCCCTTGAAGATTGGGGTTATGAAGTTCACACCGGGATCGGCAAGACCGGTGTGGTTGGCGTTCTGCGCAATGGCAGCAGTTCACGCACACTGGGGCTGCGTGCGGACATGGACGCCTTGCCGATCCTCGAGAATACCGGCGCGGCTTACAGCAGTCGGCATCAGGGCTGCATGCACGCCTGCGGTCATGACGGCCACACCACCATGCTGTTGGGCGCGGCACGTTACCTGGCGGCGACCCGTCAGTTCGACGGCACCCTGACCCTGATTTTCCAGCCCGCCGAAGAAGGTCAGGGCGGCGCCGAAGCGATGCTTGCCGATGGCCTGCTGGAACGGTTTCCCTGCGACGCGCTGTTCGGCATGCACAACATGCCGGGCTTGCCGGCGGGGCATCTGGGCTTCCGTGAAGGGCCGATGATGGCGTCCCAGGATTTGCTCACGGTGGTCATCGAAGGCGTGGGCGGACACGGCTCAATGCCGCATCTGGCGGTGGACCCGCTGGTGGCGGCGGCCAGCTTGGTCATGGCCCTGCAAACCGTGGTTGCGCGCAACATCGACGCGCAGCAGGCCGCCGTGGTGACCGTCGGTGCGTTGCAGGCCGGGGAGGCCGCCAACGTGATTCCGCAACAAGCGATTCTGCGTCTGAGCCTGCGTGCATTGAACGCCGAAGTTCGCGAGAAAACCCTCGACCGCGTGCGCGCGATCATCGAATCCCAGGCCCGCAGCTTCGGTTGCAGTTCGAAAATCGAACATCGCCCGGCTTACCCGGTGCTGGTCAACCACGCCGCTGAAACCGAGTTCGCCCGGCAAGTCGGTGTCGAGTTGCTCGGTGCCGACGCGGTGGATGGCAACACACCCAAACTGATGGGCAGCGAAGACTTTGCCTGGATGCTGCAACGCTGCCCCGGCGCCTATCTGTTCATCGGCAATGGCGTTTCGCGGCCGATGGTCCACAACCCCGCTTACGACTTCAACGACGACATCCTGTTGACCGGCGCGGCGTATTGGGGCGCGCTGACCGAGCGCTGGCTAAAGCCCGCCTGACGATCTCACTTTCTACTGCCGCTGGATCGGGCGCGCATTGTCGCGTCCGTTATCGCCCAACAGGTTTCTGGAGAGTTCCCCATGCAGACTTCGAGCACAGGCGTTTCGCGCACCCGGCAGGTGGTCGCCGCCGTTATCGGCAACGCGCTGGAATGGTATGACTTCATCGTTTACGGCTTTCTCGCGAGCATCATCGCCCGGCAATTCTTCCCGTCCGAGGACGAATACGCGTCACTGCTGATGGCGCTGGCGACCTTTGGCGTCGGGTTTTTCATGCGCCCGGTGGGTGGCATCCTGTTGGGCATGTATTCCGACCGCAAAGGGCGCAAGGCCGCGATGCAGATGATCATCCGTCTGATGACGGTGTCCATCGCGCTGATCGCTTTCGCGCCCAATTACGCCGCCATCGGCATGGGCGCGCCGTTGTTGATTGTGGTCGCACGGATGCTCCAGGGCTTCGCCACGGGCGGCGAATACGCCAGCGCTACGGCGTTTCTGGTGGAAAGTGCCCCCGCGCACAAAAAGGGTTTGTACGGTTCCTGGCAATTGGTCGGGCAATGTCTGGCGGTATTTTCCGGGGCGGGGATGGTGGCGTTGTTCACTCATCTGCTTTCCCCCGAGGCGCTGGATAGCTGGGGCTGGCGGATTCCGTTCATGATCGGTTTGTTGATCGGCCCGGTCGGGCTGTGGATTCGCAAGCACATGGAGGAACCGGAAGAATTTCTGGAGGCGCGTAAACAGGCCAAAGGCGCGAGCCCGAGCTTGCTGCAAGTGATCCGCGAACATCGGCGCAGCATTCTGGTGTCGATGGGCCTGGCGTGCGGCGCGACGGTATCGTTTTATGTGGTGCTGGTGAACATGCCGACCTTCGCCCATAAAAACCTCGGCCTGCCGCTGGATCAGGTACTGCTGGTGCAGATGCTCGCCGTCGCGGTGATGACCGTGATCATTCCGCTGTCCGGCGCGCTGTCGGACCGGCTCGGGCGCCGCCCGGTTTTGATGGCGTTCACGTTGGCGTTTTTCGTGATGGTGTATCCGCTGTACGTGTGGGTCGCGGCGGCGCCATCGGTGGAGCGTTTGCTGGTGATGCAACTGTTGCTGTGCAGCGCCATCGGCGGGTTCTTCGGCCCGGCCCCGACCGCGCTGGCCGAACAGTTTCCGATCGAAGTGCGCTCCACCGGGGTATCGGTGGCCTACAACGTTGCGGTCATGGTCTTCGGCGGTTTCGCGCCGTTGATTGTCACCTGGCTTAGCAAAGCGCTGGCGACACCCGTGGCGCCGGCCTTCTATGTCCTGTTCGCTTGCGTGCTGACGCTGATGGGCACTTACTGCATGCACGAAGCGCCACGCGCTAAAAAATCCGAAGCACTTAATCTTGAGGTGAAGCCTTGAGCATCAATCCGATTGTTGAAATGGACGCCGATGCGTTGTCCCGGGCGATTCACGCTCGCCGGGTTTCCTGCCGTGAAGTGATGCAGGCGTATCTGGCGCAGATCGAACGCTTCAATCCGCAGGTCAACGCGCTGGTCTCACTGCGCCCGGCCGATGAGTTGCTGGCGGAGGCCGACGCCTGCGACCGGCAACTGGATCTGGGCCAGTCCCGCGGCTGGATGCACGGCATGCCGCAAGCCATCAAGGATCTGGCGGCGACTGCCGGATTGCGCACGACCATGGGCTCGCCGCTGTTCGCCGAGCAGATCCCGCAACACGATGCGATCAGCGTGGCGCGTGTTCGCGACTGTGGGGCGATCATCATCGGCAAGTCCAATGTCCCGGAATTCGGCCTCGGCTCGCAGACTTACAACAGCGTGTTCGGCACCACCACCAACGCCTACGACCCGGCGTTGATCGCCGGTGGCAGCAGCGGCGGGGCGGCGGTGGCGCTGGCGTTGCGCATGCTGCCGGTGGCCGACGGCAGCGACATGATGGGTTCGCTGCGCAACCCGGCGGCGTTCAACAACGTGTTCGGCTTCCGACCGTCACAGGGCCGCGTGCCCCACGGCCCGGCGCCGGACGTGTTCGTCCAGCAACTGGCCACCGAAGGGCCGATGGGCCGCAGCGTGACGGATGTTGCCCGCCTGCTCGCCACCCAGGCCGGTTACGACCCGCGCGTGCCCTTGTCGCTGACGCAGAATCCGGAAATCTTCCACGACACGCTGGTGCGGGATTTCAGTGAGGTGCGGCTCGGCTGGCTGGGGGACTACAACGGCTACCTGCCGATGGACGACGGCGTGTTGAGCCTGTGCGAATCGGCACTCGAGGATTTCGAGGCGCTGGGTTGCCGGGTCCAGGCCTGCCAGCCGGACTTTTCCATGGAACGCCTGTGGCAAACCTGGCTGGTGCACCGACACTGGCTGGTGCAGGGCAGCCTCGGCGCGCTGTATGCCGACCCGCAAAAACGCGACCTGCTCAAACCCGAGGCACAATGGGAAATCGAGGGTGGTCTGCGCCTGACGGCGGCGGATGTTTACCAGGCGTCGGTCAGTCGCAGCGATTGGTACCGAGCCTTGAGCGAGTTGTTCGAACGTTACGATTTTCTGCTGCTGCCCACCGCGCAAGTGTTCCCTTTTGATGCACAAACCCCGTGGCCGCGCGTCGTCGGCGGGCAGAGCATGGACACCTATCACCGCTGGATGGAAGTGGTGATCGGGCCGACCCTGGCCGGCTTGCCGAGCATGAGTGTGCCGGTGGGATTCAACCCGGCCGGTTTGCCGATGGGCCTGCAAATCATCGGCCCGGCCCAGGCCGATCGGGCGGTGCTGCAACTGGCGTATGCCCATGAGCAACTGACGCAATGGGTCAAGCGCCGGCCGCCGGGTTGTCTGCAAGACGCCTGAGTTCACCGAGCGGGCCCGCATCTTGCTGCATAAAGCGATCATCCATCCGGGCTATTCCATCAGGGCTTAGGGAGATCGAAACCATGGACAGCAAGGCAGAAACCGGCAGCGTGCGTTCCGTTGAACGGGCGCTGGCCATCGTCGAACTGCTGGGCGAGCATCAGGCGTTGGGTCTGGAGGAGTTGCACTACCTGACGACCCTGCCCAAGGCCACGGTGTCGCGGATGTTGCTGACCTTGCAGGAGCAAGGCTGGATCTACCGTGGCTTGAGCGACCGGCGTTATCGGCTGTGTGCCAAGCGCCTGTTCGGCGACAGTCAGCAGCGTTTCAAACGGCGACTGGTGGAAAGCGCCGCGCCGCTGTTGCTGGAGTTGAGCGAACGCACCGGGCTGGTGGCGGACTTGTCGAGCTTCGACGGCGAGCGGGTGGAAGTCATGGAAAGCGCAATCCCCACGGTGCTGCGCAAGCGCTATCCGAACAACTGCCAGATCGTCGGTCAGCACGCCAGCTTGTTTCATTCGGCCATGGGCCGGGCATGCCTGGGCGAACTGGACACCCAGGAAGTGGAACGACTGGCCGGTCGTGAACGGCTGACCGATGAGAGCCTCTTCAGCGCCAGCGAACAGGCGTTGCATCAGGGTTTCGGCCAGCGCACCGAAGGTTACTGGGAATACCCGGTGCGCCTGCCGTTTCTGATTCGGGCGGTAGCCTTGCCGCTCCATGCCGACGGCCGACTGGTCGGCAGCATGGCACTGCACTGGCCGATGGATCAGGCACCGGTGGAGCGGGTGTTGAGCCTGCACCTGAACAGTTTGGCCTCGACCATCGGCGATGTGCAGCACGCGTTGGCCTGACATGCACACACCCTGTAGCAGCTGCCGAAGGCTGCGTTCGGCTGCGAAGCAGTCGCCAATCCAGCCACCTCGGTCTTCCTGAAAAACCGTGGTGCCTGATTTCACGACTGCTTCGCAGCCGAACGCAGGCTTCGCCAGCTGCTACACAAGTTTGCAATTGGCTCACGGGCGGTTAAGGTTCGTGCAGGTTTATCTGCCCCACGAGTCTCTATGTTCAACCGCTTCCTCTGCCAAACCCTCGCCTTCCTGCTACTGGCCGGAGCCGCCCTGTCGGCTCACGCCGATTGGTATCTGGATGGCGAGTCCTCGCGGCTGTCGTTCATCAGCACCAAAAACACCAACATGTCCGAAGTGCAGCGCTTTCTGGTGCTGCACGGCAAGGTCGATCCCAAAGGCCTGGCCGAGGTGGAAGTCGAGATGGACTCGGTCAACAGTGGCATCCCGCTGCGCGATGAACGCATGCGCAAGGACCTGTTTGAAATCCAGACTTTCCCCGAAACACTGATCACCGCGCAGATTGACCTACGCCCGATCAACGATCTGGCGCCCGGCGCGCAACTTGAATTGCGCCTGCCGCTGACCGTCAACCTCCATGGCAAACAACACGAATACACCGCCGAACTGCTGGCAACCCGTCTCGATGACCGACGCTTCCAGGTGGTGACCCTCGAACCGCTGATCATCAATGCCGCGGATTTCGACCTGGCCCCCGGCCTGGAAAGTTTGCGCAAGATCGCCGGTTTGTCGGCTATCAGTCTGTCGGTGCCGGTGGGTGCGGTACTGATTTTCACGGCGCGCTGACATGGCCGGCGCGATTTTCCCCTGGCGTGAAGGCAACCGTTTTGAACTGTTGATCGACGGTCCGCAGTTTTTTCCACGCATGTTGGTCGCGATTGCCCGCGCCGAAGAGCAGGTCGAGCTGGAGTTGTACCTGGTGGAGGCGGGCGCCTGTGCCGAAGCGATGGTTCAGGCGTTGGTCCAGGCTGCCGAACGTGGTGTACGCGTGCGCTGCCTGTTCGATGATTACGGCAGCCTCGCGTTCACCCTGACCTTGCGCCAGCGATTGATGGCGGCGGGGGTGGAGCTGCGCTTCTACAATCGCCTGAGCTGGCGGCGCTGGGTCGGCAACTTCTACCGCGATCACCGCAAGCTGTTGCTGGTCGACCAGAGTATGGCCGTGGTGGGCGGCACCGGGGTGACTGATGAATTCTGGACGCCGGGTGAAGACACCAGCGAATGGCACGAAGTGATGGTGGAAATCACCGGCCCCTTGGTCATCGACTGGCAGTTGCTGTTCGACCGCCAATGGATCGCCAACCGCCATCGGCGCGCCTGGAAACCCGCTTCGCATTTCGGCTTGCCGCGTCTGCCACGCGTGCCGCCCGTGGGCGAGGGCATGGGCCGGGTCGCTTATGCCGACGCCCGCCAGCACCGGGACATCCTGCAATCGTTGACTCGCGCGTTGAACAGCGGCCAGCGGCGGATCTGGCTGGCGACGCCGTATTTCCTGCCAACGTGGAAAGTCCGCCGCTCACTGCGCCGGGCCGCGGGGCGGGGTGTCGATGTGCGTCTGCTGCTGACCGGGCCACGCACCGATCACCCGTCGGTGCGCTACGCCGGGCATCGCTACTACCCGCGATTGCTCAAGGCCGGGGTGACGATCTTCGAATACCAGCCGTGTTTCCTGCACTTGAAAATGGTCCTGATCGACGACTGGGTGAGCATCGGCTCGTGCAATTTCGATCACTGGAATTTGCGCTTCAACCTGGAAGCCAACCTTGAGGCGCTGGACCCAGGGCTGACGCGGGCGGTGGCGGCGAGTTTCGAGAGGGACTTTGCGCAGAGCCAGGAAGTCAGCCTGGAGGCATGGCAACGCCGGCCGCTGTGGCGGCGGGTGAAGCAAAGGATTTGGGGATGGGTGGATCGGCTGGTGGTGAATCTGCTGGATCGACGGGGGTAGTCGTCACACCAAAAATCACTGTGGGAGCGAGCCTGCTCGCGAAGACGGAATAACATTCAACGAAGATGCTGAATGTCAGACCGCTTTCGCGAGCAGGCTCGCTCCCACATTTTTTTATTGCGGTGTGTCAGGGATTACAGCAGTTCAAAGCTCTGCTGCGTCACGTCCTGGGAATCCAGGCCGATCTCCACGTTGAACTTTCCCGGTTCTGCCGCGTACTTGAGCTGGGTGTTGAAGAACTTCAGGTCGTCCTCGGTGATGGTGAAGTGCACGACTTTCTGTTCGCCGGCCTTGAGCGTGATTTTCTGGAAATTCTTCAGTTCCTTGATCGGACGGATCATCGAGCCCGTCACGTCCTGGATGTACAACTGCACCACGGTTTCGCCGTCACGCTTGCCGGTATTCTTCACCATGACGCTGGCGTCGAGTTTGCCGGTTTTGTTCAGCGTGGTCGACGACAGTGCCATGTCGCTCAGGCTGAAATCGGTATAGCTCAGGCCGAAACCGAACGGGAACAGGGGCCCGGTGGTGTCATCGAAATACTGGGAGGTGTAGTTGCCCGGTTTGCCCGGCGTGAACGGTCGGCCAATGCTCAGGTGGTTGTAGTAGGTCGGAATCTGGCCTACCGAACGCGGGAAGGTGATCGGCAATTTACCCGACGGGTTGTAGTCGCCAAACAGCACGTCGGCGATGGCGTTGCCGCCTTCGGTGCCGGTGAACCAGGTTTCCAGAATCGCGTCGGCCTGTTCCTTCTCTTCGAGAATCGTCAGCGGACGGCCGTTCATCAACACCAGCACCAGCGGTTTGCCGGTGGCCTTCAGGGCCTTGATCAAATCGCGCTGGTTGGCCGGGATGTTCAGGTCGGTGCGGCTCGACGATTCGTGGGACATGCCACGGGATTCGCCCACCGCGGCCACCACCACATCGGCATCCTTGGCGGCTTTCACGGCTTCGTCGATCAGCACTTGGGCCGAACGCGGATCGTCCACCACTTCCGGTGCGTCGAAGTTGAGGAAGTTCAGGTAATCCAGCACCTTCTTGTCGCTGGTGATGTTGGCGCCGCGAGCGTAGATCAGCGTCGATTGCGCGCCCAGTGCAGTGGTCATGCCGTCGAACAGGGTCACCGATTGCGCGGGTTTCCCCGCGGCGGCCCAGCTGCCCATCATGTCGATCGGTGCCTTGGCCAGCGGGCCGACCAGGGCGATTTTTGCAGTTTTCTTCAGCGGCAGGGTTTCGCCCTGGTTCTTCAGCAACACCATGCTGCGGCGCGCGACGTCACGGGCCTCGGTACGGTGCAGGCGGCTTTCGGCGTAAGTGTCGGCCGGATCATCCTCAGCCTTGCCGATGCGCAGGTACGGGTCCTTGAACAGGCCCATGTCGTACTTGGCGGCGAGCACTTCACGCACGGCGTTGTCGATGTCGCTTTGCTGGATCTCACCCGCCTTCAACAGCCCCGGCAGCTCTTTACCGTAGAGGGTGTCGTTCATGCTCATGTCGATGCCGGCCTTGATCGCCAGCTTCGCGGCTTCGCGACCGTCACGGGCGACGCCGTGTTTGATCAGCTCGAAAATCGCCCCGTGGTCGCTGACGGCCAGGCCTTTGAAGCCCCATTGCTTGCGCAACAGGTCGTTCATCAGCCAGGTGTTGGCGGTGGCCGGTACGCCGTTGATCGAGTTCAGCGCGACCATCACCCCGCCAGCACCGGCGTCGATAGCCGCACGGTACGGTGGCAGGTAGTCCTGGAACATCTTGACCGGGCTCATGTCGACGACGTTGTAGTCGCGACCGCCCTCGACCGCGCCGTACAGGGCAAAGTGCTTAACGCTGGCCATGATGCTGTCGGCCGCGTTCGCGCCCGTGCCCTGGAAGGCTTTGACCATGACGCCGGCAATGCGCGACACCAGGTAAGTGTCTTCGCCGAAGCCTTCGGAAGTCCGGCCCCAGCGCGGGTCGCGGGAGATGTCGACCATCGGCGCGAAGGTGATGTCGAGGCTGTCCGCCGCGGCTTCCTTGGCGGCGATGCGCCCGGACAGGCCGATGGCGTCCATGTCCCAGCTTGAGGCCAGGGCTATCGGGATCGGGAAAATGGTGCGGTGACCGTGGATCACGTCATAGGCGAAGAACATCGGGATCTTCAACCGGCTGCGCATGGCCGCGTCCTGCATCGGACGGTTTTCCGGGCGGGTGATCGAGTTGAACGTGCCACCGATGTTGCCGGCGGCGATTTCCTTGCGGATCAGCTCCCGTGGCATTTCCGGGCCGATGCTGATCAGGCGCAACTGGCCGATCTTTTCATCGAGGGTCATTTGCTTCATCAGGTTGCTGATGAACGCGTCCTTGTTTTCCAGAGGTGCGGGCGTCGTGGCGGCCAGTACGTTATGACTGGCCAGGCTGACGAACAGGCCCAGCAAATACAGCTTCTTCATGAATAGTTTTCTCAAAAGCCTAAACGGCAGTGAATACGCGCCGGTCAGCCAAAATTTAGGGAGCGACTATTGTTGTTCAGGTAAATGCAGGCACACTTGCGCAGTGTTTTAGCGCAGGGGCATCTTTTAGCCCATTGGCGCGATGCAATCCAGTGGTCGCGGCAGATTTTGCCCCAAGAGCCGGGTTCAAAGTTCGAAGGTTGTTTTTCAACGGAACGTGCAAGGGAGCATCAACCAGATGAATGTACGACACCACTATCGGTCGAGCCTGCAGGTTGCAGTCTTGATGTTGCTGACCACACTGCTGGCCGGCTGCGGTATCAACACGATCCCGACCCTCGACGAACAGGCCAAGGCCGCCTGGGGCCAGGTGCAGAACCAGTACCAGCGCCGCGCCGACCTGATTCCCAACCTGGTGGAAACCGTCAAGGGCTACGCCAAGCACGAAGAAGAAACCCTGACCGCCGTGGTTGAAGCCCGGGCCAAGGCCACGTCGATCCAGGTCGATGCCAAGACTCTGGATAACCCGGAAAAACTCAAACAGTTCCAGCAGGCCCAGGATCAGCTGACCGGTGCCTTGAGCCGTCTGATGGTGGTGTCCGAGCGTTACCCGGACCTCAAGGCCAACCAGAACTTCCTGGCGCTGCAATCGCAACTTGAAGGCACCGAGAACCGCATTGCCGTGGCGCGTCGGGACTTCATCCTCGCCGTGCAGAAATACAACACGGAACTGCGTACCTTCCCCGGTCGCCTGTGGCACTCCGTGATGTACAGCGATTTGCCGATCCGCGAAACCTTCGAGGCCACCAGCCCCGATGCGGAAAAAGCGCCAGAAGTGAAATTCAAGTAAGTACCGGGATGGGTTTGAAGCGTCACCACGGATGAGGTTGCCCATGCGCGTGTTGAAAGTTGGCCTGATGCTGTTGCTCTGGGTGTTTGCCCTGACAGCCCAGGCTGCGTTGAAATTTCCGGAACTGACCGGGCGGGTGGTCGATAACGCCCAGATGATCGAGCCTGCGGTGCGTGAGCAGCTGACGCAACAGCTTCAGGCCCATGAAAAAGCCACCGGCGAGCAGTTGGTGGTGGTCACGTTGCCGGATTTGCAGGGCACCGACATTGCGGACTTCGGTTATCAACTGGGGCGCTACTGGGGCATCGGCCAGAAGGACAAGAACACTGGCGCACTGCTGATCGTTGCGCGTGATGATCGCAAGCTGCGGATTGAAGTCGGTTATGGCCTGGAAGACCGGCTGACCGATGCGCAAAGCTCGGTGATCATCAATCAGGTGATCACCCCGGCGTTCAAGACCGGCAATTTCAGCAAGGGCATCAGCGACGGGGTCGCGGCGATGCTCGTGGTATTGGGCGGCAATCCGCTGGATGAACCGTCCACGGTGTATGACTCCGGCGGCAATCAGGAAAGCGACTTCGTCTCACGGCATCCGGGGATCTTCGTGTTTCTGGTGATGCTGTTCATCCTGACGATGTTTGTGTGCCAGATGCTCGGGATCCTGCCCAGCGGCGGCGGTGGCCGAGGCGGTTCGAGCGGCGGGTTCGGCGGTGGAGGTTTTGGCGGCGGTGGAGGCGGGGGCTTCAGCGGCGGCGGGGGCAGTTTCGGGGGCGGCGGTTCCTCGGGCAGCTGGTGATCACACAACAATAGCGAGTGGGCATTCTTAGACATGGCATTACTGACCGAACACGAACAACGCAAAGTTGCCGAGGCGATTGCCCGGGTCGAGCGCGACACCGACGCCGAACTGGTGACCGTGCTCGCGGCCCGCGCCGACGACTACGCGTACATTCCGTTGCTCTGGGCCAGCCTGCTGGCGCTGGTGGTGCCGGGTATCGTGCATTACCTCACGGGCTGGCTGACCCTGCACAGTTTGCTGCTGGTGCAATGGATCAGTTTCATCGTGCTGTGCCTGGTGTTCCGGATTCCGAAAGTCACCACGCACCTGATTCCGCGCTCGGTGCGTCATTGGCGCGCCTCGAACCTGGCGCGCCGACAGTTTCTGGAGCAAAACCTGCACCACACGGTGGGCAGCACCGGCATGTTGATCTTTGTCTGCGAAGCTGAGCGTTATGTGGAAATTCTGGTCGATGAGGGGATTTCGAAACGGCTGGACAACAAGAACTGGGATGGAATTGTTGCGGCGTTTACCCTGCAGGTGAAGCAGGGGCAGACGTTGCAGGGGTTTGTCACCTGCGTCGAGGCGTGTGGCGAGTTGCTCAAGGTGCATGTGCCGGTGACGCATGTGAGGAATGAGTTGCCGAATCGGTTGGTGGTGTTGGGTTAAAAGCCCCCCTCACCCTAACCCTCCCGAAACGTCGGACCGCCCCGAGGGGCGAGGGGACTGACCGATGTGTTCTCTAGATATTTTGCGACCGGGGAAATCGAGTCGAACTCAGGTCCTGAAAAGCTTGAAGATCGGCTCCTTTCCCCCTCTCCCCATTGGGGAGAGGGCTGGGGTGAGGGGTGCTTTTCAAACCGTTCGGTAAATAACTGCGTGTCCCCAACCCCCATCCCCCTAAAATACCCGCCTTTCCCCGATCCGCACCGCCCGAGGCCGTTTTTCCCATGTCTGTCACCGCCACTCCCGCCAGCCTCGCGCCGGATCATCACGCCCAATTCATCGACCTGCTGCAAACCAGCCTTGACCAGAATGCCTTCATCAAACTGGTGCTGGCCAAGTACGTCGGCACTGAAGCGGACTTGCAGCGGCTGATCATCAAGCAGCTGACAGTCAAGGATCAGCCCTGCCTGTCCTTTGTCTACCGCTACAAGACGCGTGACATCACCAAGAATTTGCCGATTGCCGAGGGTGTAGCGACCATCGCCGCGCTCTTGCCGGCATCGTTCAAAAATGCGCATTTGCTGTCGCTGACGGATGAAGCTCAGCTGGAATACAGCAAAAAGGGCAAGTCTTCGCTGTTCAAGAGCAAACCTCAGCAATTGCGTGAAGTGCCGTCCGCTGAGCATAACCGCGAGAAGAACCGCTTTCTCGACCTGAACCGGCCGTTCCTCGCTGACCTCGGCGTGACCAACAAGCAACACGAGCTGATCCCGGCGATGTCGCGCAAGTGGAAGCAGATCAACAAGTTCATCGAAGTCTTCAGCCATGCGCTGACCACCTCACCACTGGCGCTGGACAAGCCGGTTCAGGTGGCGGATTTCGGCTCGGGCAAGGGTTACCTGACGTTCGCGATCCATGACTATCTGCGCAATACCTTGAAGGCCGAAGGCGTGGTGACCGGCGTCGAGTTGCGCGAAGAGATGGTGGATTTGTGCAATGCCGCGGCCGCAAAGCTCGAGCATCCAGGGCTAGTGTTCAAGTGCGGTGACGTACGCAGCGTCGCGCCGAGCGAGCTGGACGTGATGATCGCGCTGCATGCCTGCGACATCGCCACCGACTATGCGATTCACACCGGCATTCGTTCCGGCGCCTCGATCATCATGTGCTCGCCGTGCTGCCACAAGCAGATCCGCCTGCAAATCCAGAGCCCGGCGCTGCTCAAGCCGATGCTGCAATACGGTCTGCATTTGGGCCAGCAGGCGGAAATGGTCACCGACAGTTTGCGTGCGTTGTTCCTGGAAGCCTGCGGTTACGAGACCAAGGTGTTCGAGTTCATTTCACTGGACCACACCAACAAGAACAAGATGATCCTGGCGGTCAAACGTGCCGAGCCGGTTGATCCGGCCCAGCTGTTGGTGAAGATTCAGGAATTGAAGGATTTCTACCACATCCGCGAACATTGCCTCGAGACCCTGCTGCGGGCTGACGGTTATTTAGCCTGAATTCCCGGTGGTAACGTGCCCGGTTGCGCCGGGCGCACGCTGGTCTTGCGTCCGAGCATCACCGTCACGATCACCCCGGCGGCAAACAGCCAGGTGATCGGCTCGATGTGTTCGCCGAAGAACAGCGCCGAAAAAGCGATGGTGAAGAAGATCTGTAACAGCTGGATCTGACTCACCCGGGCAATCCCCCCCATCGCCAGCCCGGCGTACCAGGCAAAGAAACCGATGAACTGCGAGAACAGCGAGACGTAACCGAAGGCCCACCAGGTCTTGGCCGAAATCTCGCCCTGATGTTGCAGTGCCAGGTACACCACCGGCCCGATCAGCAGCGGCGTCGACAGCACCAACGCCCAGCAGATCACCTGCCAGCCGCCCATCTCCTTGGCCAACCGGCCGCCCTCGGCGTACCCCAAACCGCCCACGGCAATCGCCCCGAGCATCAGCAAATCACCGGCCTGAATGCTGCCGGCCCCGCTGATCAGCGCATAACCCAGCACCAGCGCACTGCCCAGCGCGGCGCAGGCCCAAAAGGCTTTCGACGGTCGTTCGTGGGACAACCACGCGGCGTACAGCGCTACGCACAACGGCTGTAAGCCGTTGACCAGTGCACCGTGAGACGCCGGCAAGGTTTGCATGGCCCAGGCCGACAACACCGGGAAGCCGAGGATCACCCCGGCAATCACCAGGGTCAGGCCTTTGACCTGCTTCCAGGTCGGCCACTTCTCCCGGCGCCACAGCAACAGCAACGCCGCCGGAACCGCCGCGAACAGTGCACGGCCCAGGCCGTTGAGCAGCGGATGGAGTTCCTGCACGACGATCCGTGTGAAGGGCAGGGTGAGGCTGAAGATCACAACGCCGAGCAGGCCGAGGGCCATGCCGGTGTTTTCGCGCGAGGACATGATGGCACCAGAATCTAGGGTGGCGGGAAGACCTTCATCTAGCCATAAACCGCGGGGATCGCGCTGTTACAGCTAGGTGCAGAGTTATCCGTACAGTTTGAGGACGCCTTCGCGAGCAGGCTCGCTCCCACATGGGAACGCATTCCAATGTGGGAGCGAGCCTGCTCGCGAAGAACGATAACGCCGTAGTAGCTGGTTATTACCCGACCTGCTGGATAAGGACTACCTTGAATACTCCTGCAGGCCCACGTATTTCCCAGAGGAGTCCTCCCCATGGCGGCTAAAAAAATTCTGATGCTGGTCGGCGATTACGTCGAAGACTACGAAGTGATGGTGCCGTTTCAGGCGCTGCTGATGGTCGGCCACACGGTGCACGCCGTTTGCCCGGACAAAACCGCCGGTCAGACCGTGCGCACGGCGATCCATGACTTCGAAGGCGACCAGACCTACAGCGAAAAACCCGGTCACCTGTTTGCCCTGAACTTCGACTTCGCCAAGGTCAAGTCCGAGGACTACGACGCCCTCCTGGTACCAGGCGGTCGTGCGCCGGAGTACCTGCGCCTGAACGAGAAAGTCCTGGAACTGGTGCGAGCGTTCGATAAGGCCGGCAAACCGATCGCCGCCGTGTGTCACGGCGCACAATTGCTGGCGGCAGCGGGGATTCTCGAAGGTCGCGAGTGCAGCGCCTACCCGGCCTGCGCCCCGGAAGTGCGCCTGGCGGGCGGTACGTTCATCGATATCCCGGTGACGGAAGGTCACGTTCAGGGCAATCTGGCCACTGCGCCAGCCTGGCCGGCGCACCCGAGCTGGCTCGCCGGTTTCCTCGGGTTGCTGGGCACCAAAATCACGCTGTAACGAGGGACCTTTCCATGTGCGAGCTCTACGTCAAAGCCGATCCGATTCTCTACGAATCGCGCTCCCGCTCGCTGCGCATCTGCGGGGTGGTCACCACCCTGCGGCTGGAGAATCAGTTCTGGGACATCCTCAGCGAAATCGCCGAGGTCGACGGCATGACCACCAACCAGTTGATCGCCAAGCTGTATGAAGAGGTGATGAACTACCGCGGCGAGGTGGTGAATTTTGCCTCGTTTTTGCGGGTCAGTTGTATGCGCTATTTGAGTCAGCGGCGGGTGCAGGCACCGGAGTTATCAGTGGTGCGTGCGGCGGTGAAGTAGGTGATTTTGCGCTGACCTTACCGGCCTCATCGCGAGCAGGCTCGCTCCCACAATGGATCGATGTACACAATTCCCCTGTGGGAGCGAGCCTGCTCGCGATGAGGCCCGGACAGGCGACAGATGTCCCAGCCTGGTCTTTACTCTGAGGCGCGAAACCTCTCAATTGCCAAGGAGAAAGAGCATGTCTGGATGGTATGAAGTGAACAAAAGCAGCAATGGTCAATTCAAGTTCGTCCTGAAGGCCGCCAACGCGCAAACCATTCTGACCAGCGAGCTGTACACCACCCGCGCTGCCGCCGACAAAGGCATCATGTCGGTTCAGAGCAACAGCCCGAAGGATGAACGCTACGAGAAGAAAACCACCAAGGATGGTCATCCTTACTTCAACCTCAAGGCTGGTAACCACGAGATCATCGGTAGCAGCGAGGCTTACACCTCCGCTGCCGCGCTGGAGAAAGGCATCGCCAGCGTAAAAGCCAACGGGCCGACCACGGTGATCAAGGACAAGACCTTGCCGGTGCTCTAAACACACCGACGATCTAATGTGGGAGCGGCGGTGCGACGATTCGACTTGCCCGCGAAGGCGTCAGCCGCGTCGCCGCCTAAACCTCGACCGGCACCGTCAGCTTCGGGCTACCCAACGCATGGGTCTTCGAATCAAAAAACCGCAACTCACTCCCGGTTCCTTCAAACACCTTCGCGTAATGCCGCTTCTGGTGCTGAATGAATGCCTTGCTGCGCGGATAAATCGAGATCGCCACCCTTTGCGGTTTCGCCTGGCGCAAGGCGTGAATGATGTGGCTGTCCTGCTCACCCAGGGCATGGCCAAACAGGCACAACCCGTCGCCATGGCCAAGTAACTGGTCGTAGCAGAACGACAGATAGTCCGAGCTGCGAATGGTTTTGAGCTTGTCCTGCGCCGGACCTTCATTGACGAACAGCGGCACGTCGTCGAGGGTCTTGATTGTGTTGTTGATCGCGAAACTGCCGAGCAACGTGCCCTCGGTCGACATCAGTTTGCGCGCCGTGCCGTCCTGATTACGCACCAGATGCAACCCGCCATGCAGGTAAAGCAGCCGGGTTTTATCGGTCGTCGTGGCGCTCAGATCAAAGCTTGATTCTGCACCCTGAAACAGGTCGCTGATCACATCAGGCTGGTGCTGGATCGCCCAGTAGCTGAGCAGATCGTAGTTGGTGGTGAACACAGTCCGGTAGCGGCCCAGTTCCTGATTGATCGTCGTCAGCGTCGAAGGCACCACCAGCCGCCATGGGATGTGCACCGCGTGCACAGTGTTGATCAGCGCTTCCTTGATCGCGTAGTAACGATTGCGCGGCGCGGCGGAACTCACGGCCAGGGCCTTGTTGACCCGGCTGGTGGTTTTCAGCGCGCTGAGCACTTGCTCGAAGCTGCGCGTCTGCAGGGCGTCAAACACGCTCAGCTCGGACTGGCTCAGGGGTTTTTCTTCGACGGTACGGGCGTTTTCGAACAGCGAGTCGTAGCCGAAGTCGTCCCACACGGCGCGGCTGGCGCCGTTGCCCACCAGCAGGCCGCTGAACGAGGCGGTGGCGCGCAAGGCGTTCCAGTCTTCAAGTTGGGCATCAACATCCTGGAAATCGGTCATTGCGGTCAAAGTCTCAAAGCAAAGGGGCTGATGGGCGGCGACTTTATCACGACCAAGACTTGAGCCAGATCAAGTTACTTCATGACCGATAGGTCGATTCTGTGGGCCCCGCCAGATCGGCGCTGCCGATTCGGCCTCAGCCAGGAGACTCGCTCATGAGCAGCACGTTTTTCATCCCCGCCGTAAACATCATGGGCATCGGTTGCCTGGACGAAGCCATGGACGCCATTCGCAAGTATGGTTTTCGCAAGGCGCTGATCGTCACCGACGCCGGGCTGGCCAAGGCTGGCGTGGCGAAGATGATTGCCGAGAAACTGGCGATGCAGGACATCGATTCGGTGATTTTCGACGGCGCCAAGCCTAACCCGAGCATCGCCAACGTCGAGAGCGGTCTGGGTCTGCTGAAGGAAACCCGCTGTGATTTCGTGGTGTCCCTGGGCGGCGGTTCGCCCCATGACTGCGCCAAAGGCATCGCGTTATGCGCGACCAATGGTGGGCAGATTCGCGATTACGAAGGCGTCGATCAATCCACCCAGCCGCAACTGCCGCTGATCGCCATCAACACCACCGCCGGCACCGCCAGCGAGATGACCCGTTTCTGCATCATCACCGACGAATCCCGTCACGTAAAAATGGCCATTGTCGATCGCAATGTCACGCCGCTGCTGTCGGTCAACGACCCGGCGCTGATGGTTGCCATGCCCAAGGGCCTGACGGCAGCCACCGGCATGGACGCGTTGACCCACGCCATCGAAGCCTACGTTTCCACGGCGGCCAATCCGATCACTGATGCCTGCGCACTGAAGGCGATCACGTTGATCAGCAACAACCTGCGCCTGGCCGTCCGCGACGGCAGTGACATGGCTGCGCGGGAAAACATGGCTTATGCACAGTTCCTCGCCGGCATGGCGTTCAATAACGCATCCCTGGGTTTTGTCCACGCCATGGCTCACCAGTTGGGCGGTTTCTACGACTTGCCGCATGGTGTGTGCAACGCGGTCCTGCTGCCCCACGTACAAAGCTTTAACGCCCTGGTTTGCGCCGATCGCCTCACCGATGTCGCCCTTGCGATGGGCGTCGATGTTCACGGTTTCACCCCGGAAGCGGGCGCCCAGGCGGCCATCGTGGCGATCCGCAGCCTGTCCAAAGACGTGGAAATTCCCGCCGGTTTGCGTGAGCTCGGCGCCAAGCTCAACGACATCCCGACCCTCGCCAGCAATGCCTTGAAAGATGCGTGTGGCGTGACCAATCCTCGCGTGGCGGATCAGCGCCAGATCGAGGAGATTTTCCGCAGCGCTTTTTAGGAGATTTTTCGACCGGGCGCGAGCATTACGCAGAGCATCGCGCCCAACGCCAGCAAGGTACACAACAGTGACAACGGCCATGCTTGTGGGCTCGCGATCAAACTGGCGATCCCGCCGATAACGGCAGCCATCAGCTGATGAATGAAACCGCTCAACGCCATCGCATACGCACCGCCAACCGGCGAACCGTCATTGGCCAGGGACAGGCTGATCGGATAAGTCAAAGACTGGCCGAACACCGCTACGCAATAGGGCAGCCAGAACAGCAGCGCCACTGAAGTGCCCGCCAGACTCCCCAGCAACATTACCGCGCTGCCAGCCAGCACCAGCCCCACACCCGCCGTTATCAACCCGCGTTGACCGGTGCGAAGTACAAAGCCATTGACCGCCAAAGCCCCCAGAAAATACGCCGCGCTGATTGGCCAGCCCAATAACCCGTATTCCACGGCCGACCAGTTGAACGGTCCTTGCAGAATCAGCGGCGCAGCGGTGTTGAACGCCACAATCACCCCGTACCCAAGGCCGCCGGTGAGGGCCGGCAACAGAAAGGCTCTATGACGCAAAATGCGCCAGTAGCTCGGCCAGGCGGATGACGGGGCATTCTCCTCGGTCAGCATCGGGAATGTCACCCGGGCCACGACCAGCCCCACCATCAGACTCACACCCCCCAACAGGTAGAAAATCGCCGGCCAGCCCAGCGCCACCTGGATGATCGACCCCAGGTATTGGCCGATCCCCAGCGCCACCACAAAGGAAATCGAAATCCAGGACAACGCCTTGGCCAGCAGGTCGCCGCGGAAACTGTCGCGGATCAGCACCCGGGCCATGACCGAAATGCCGCTGGCGCCAATGCCCTGAACCAGTCGAAACGCCAGGAACGATTCAAGCGACTGGCTCAGGGGCAGGGCCAGATTGCCCAGCCCGTAGATGCCCAGCGCGGCGAGCAGCACCGGTTTGCGACCGATGCGCTGGCCCAGGCTGCCCCAGAACAACATCGGCAGCGCCATGCCGATCAGATACACCGCCAGCCCCCAGGAAACCTGCGAGGCGTCGGCGGACAGATCCCGGGCAATCTCCGGCAGCGCCGGCAGGTAAATGCTCATGCCCAACTGGGCGAGGAAAACCGTGCAGCAGGTGACGAGGAGGGTGGTGCTGCTCTTCATTGAATCTTCCCTGGTTTCAGTTCAACAGCCGATTTCCCGGCCTTGAGTGCGTAAAAGCTCGGTAATCAATTCACAAAAGTGGCGGATCAGCGTCGGCTCCATGTCAGCGCGCAGGGTGATTCTGATGGCTGCCTTGTCTTGTGCGACCACCGGGAAAAACACGGCCGAGGTGAAGAAGCCGTGATTGGCCAGTTCCATGGCGATGCTGTTGGCCAGCGCTGCTTCGCCGCAGTTGACCAGTCGAATCGCCATGTTGCTGTTGTGTTGGTCGGTGCGTATGAGGCTGTCGAACAGGCGGATATTAACCTGAAGTTTTTCCTGCAACGCGGCAAATTCCAGCGTGCGATGAAGCTGGATGGACGCTATACCCGCGCCAATGGCTGCACTGTTCAGGCATTGCGACCAATTGCTGGGGCCGCCGTAGCGCGCAATGAGCTTCTTCTGCCGTTCATTGCCCAGCATCACCAGACCACCGCTGGCGCCAAACGACTTGGCCAGCGAGGCGACGATCAGGCAGTCATCCTCCAGGGCATGCATCCTGGGGCGCACGAGGCCAGCGCCCATTGTTCCGACGGCGGACAGCGCGTGGGAATCGTCCAGATAGAGAAACAACCCATAGCGGTCCTTCAGGTACAAAAGACTGTCCATGTCTGCGACCCCGCCCATGCTGTAGGCGCTGTCCGCGACATAGGCGACAGTGCGGTGTTGCTGGCACTGCTTCTCGAGAAAATCCATGTCGTTATGAGGACAGGTCACGACTGTGGTTTCATCAGCGCAGGCGGCTTTGAGGTGACTCATCGAGTAATGCGCCAACCGGTCAAAGACCATCACGGGAGGGCGGTTTTCCGTGAACACACCGCTGGCCAGCAACGGCAGGATTCCGGCACTCGCCGCGCTGCACGACAAGGTGCTCAGGCAACTGGCGCCGAACAACTCGGACAGTTCGGTTTCGTACTGTTCCAGAATGGCCAGCTTGCAGCGGTTCTTTGAGTTGGCGACGCGAAGGGTGCCGGTTTCCCACAGTGTATTCATGGCGCCGTCGAGAATGTCGGGATGGTGATCCAGGCCCAGGTACGAGGTCGTGCAGAAATGATGAAACGCGCGCCCGTGCTGATCGAGCATTCGGTTGGCACTTTTGATTTCGACGTTAAGCCCGGAAATTTTCCCGGCTTCAGCGCTCTCCCAATCGTGATCGGCCAACGCGATGACTTTGCGGTAGTTGGTGTAGCGGTTTGCCGCCTGTGCTGTCTGGTCCATATGAAAATGACTTTCCTTGAGTGAAACGATCCATGGGTTTGTTGCAATTCGTGTGTGTTTCCAGACTTTACAGAGCGCGGCGAAGGCTTTGAATCGGCTGTTTCCGGTACGGCTGAGTGTTACAAGAGATTTATGTGTAGGACGACGCCTCGTGATGTTGTGGGCCAAATGCTTTGTCGAGTCGCGTGGAAACCGGGCTATCCTGCCGACTCAGCCGAACAGAAGTCATTGAGCCCTCCATGCTGCAAAAAAGCCTGATCCGCCGCCTCGACCTGATCACTCTCCAACTGTTTGTCGCCGTTCATGAGGAGGGCACGCTGACCCGTGCCGCCGCGCGTGAAGCCATCGCTGTGTCGGCGGCCAGCAAGCGGCTGATGGAGTTGGAAGAAGCGCTGGGCATCAGCCTGTTCGTGCGCCAGGCCAAGGGCATGACCCTGACGCCGGCCGGGGAAACCTTGTTGCACCATGCTCGGCAGATGCTGTTCAACGTCGAGAAAATGGGGCTCGAACTGGGCGAACACAGCCACGGTATCCGCGGCTATGTGCGAATGCTCGCCAACCTGTCGGCGATCATTCAGTTTCTGCCCGAAGACCTGCGGGACTTTTCCGAGCGTCATCCTCAGGTCAAGACCGACCTCGAAGAACGCCCCAGCAGCGGGGTGATTCAGGGTGTGCTGGATGGCGTGGCGGACCTTGGGATCTGCTCCAGTGACAGCGACGTCAAAGGTCTGCACAGCGTGCTTTATCGACAGGACAAACTGATGGTGTTGATGCTGCCCGATCATCCGTTGGCGAGTCGTTCCAGTCTGGCCTTCGCCGATACGCTGGACAGCGATTACGTCGGTCTGCATTCCGCCAGTTCGATCAATATGCGTACCCACGCGGCCGCGCGCGAGGCCGGCAAAGTGCTGCGGCTGCGGATTCATGTCCCGGGTTTCGATGCCATGTGCCGGATGGTCCAGGCCAACATGGGCATCGGCATCCTGCCGCAAAAAGCCTATGAGCTGTTTGGTCGGGCGTTGGGCTTGCATGCGGTGCCGTTGATGGATGACTGGTCGGACCGCGCGTTGGTTCTGGTGGTGCGCGATGAAGCGGCGCTGTCGCCGGTGAGCCGGATGTTGTTCGAGCAGTTGCGCGGGCAGGTCTGAGAGATGTGTTGGCAGGGCCGGCCTCTTCGCGAGCAGGCTGACCTGAGGTCGCGGTAATCTCAGAGCGTTCGCGTTTCGCGAACGCTCGTTGCCAACTGAAGGTTGGATTCCTTCACCCGTGGTCCTCTAGCCTTGGCACCTATTCCAAGAACAACATGAGGTACCCCGCGATGACTGCCCCCTTGAGTGCAATCAAAGTGATCGAGATTGGCACACTGATCGCCGCGCCGTTCGCCGCACGCATGCTCGCCGAGTTCGGTGCCGACGTGATCAAGATCGAAGCCATGGGTCAGGGCGACCCGCTGCGCAAATGGCGCAAGCTGCACGAAGGCACGTCGCTGTGGTGGTACCTGCAATCGCGAAACAAGAAGTCCCTGGCGCTGAACCTGAAATCCCCCGAAGGTATTGAACTGGTCAAGCAACTGGCGACCAGCGCCGACGTGTTGATCGAAAACCTGCGTCCCGGCGCTCTGGAAAAACTCGGCTTGGGCTGGGACGTGTTGCACGCCCTCAACCCTAACCTGACGCTGGTGCGTATTTCCGGTTATGGCCAGACCGGCCCGTACCGTGATCGTCCGGGTTTTGGTGCGATCGGCGAGGCCATGGGCGGGATCCGCTACACCACCGGCACGCCCGGTTCGCCCCCGGCTCGGGTGGGCGTCAGCCTCGGCGATTCCCTGGCTTCTCTGCATGCGGTGATCGGTGCCTTGATGTCGCTGCTGCGGGTCAAGACCGGGCAGGGCGGTGGGCAAGTGGTCGATGTGTCCCTGGCCGAAAGTGTGTTCAACGTCATGGAAAGCCTGGTGCCGGAATACGACATGCTCGGCCATGTTCGTGAGCGCAGCGGTGGGGCCTTGCCGGGCATCGCGCCCTCCAACACCTATCTGACGGCCGATGGCGCCTACGTGGTGATCGCCGGCAACAGCGACCCGATCTACAAGCGCTTGATGGACGTGATCGGTCGTCGTGATCTGGCCGACGCGCCGGAGTTTGCCCATAACGACGGGCGTGCCGCCAAGAGCAACGTGCTCGACGCGGCGATTACTCACTGGACCAGCAGGCTGCCGATCGACGATGTGTTGTCGGCACTGGAAGCGGCCGAAGTCCCGGCCGGGCGCATCTATTCAGTCGCCGACATCGTCGCCGATCCGCACTATCAGGCGCGGGACATGCTGCTCAACGCCGACCTGCCTGGCGGCGTTACGGTGAAGATGCCCGGCATTGTGCCGAAAATGTCCGAGACGCCCGGTGGCGTGAACTGGTCCGGACCTACGTTGGGCCAGCACACCGACGGCATCCTCGCGGGACTGGGCCTTACAGGTTCGGACATCGAACGGCTGAAAGCTCAAGGGGTGGTGCAATGATCACTGATTTTTCCGAGACCCTGATTGTTCAGGAAGTCTCCCCCGCGACGGCTTGCAGATCGAGCCGACCTGGGTCGAAACCGTCGACAAGATTGCCTTGATCGATCAGCTGTCGCTGGCTGGTTTCAGCCGCATCGAAGCAGGCTCGTTCGTTTCGCCCAAGGCGATTCCGGCGCTGCGCGATGGTGAACTGGTGTTCAAGGGCATCACCCGGCAACCGGGGGTGATTTACGTCGCGCTGATCCCCAACCTGAAAGGCGCGCAACGGGCGCTGGCGACGAGGGCCGACGAGTTGAATCTGGTGATGTCCGCCAGCCAGACCCACAACCTGGCCAACATGCGCATGCGTTGCGAAACCTCATTGGCGGCATTCGGCGAGATCGTGCAATACGTTCGCGGGACGACGGTGCGACTCAACGCCAGCATCGCCACCACCTTCGGCTGCCCGTTTGAAGGCAAGATCGATGAGGATCGCGTACTGCAAATCGTCGAGGCTTATCAGGAACTCGGGATCCAGGGCATTACCCTGGCCGACACCACCGGCATGGCCAATCCGCGGCAGGTTGATCGTCTGGTGCGGCGGGTCTTGCAGCGCGTTTCACCCACGGACTTGACCCTGCATTTCCACAACACTCGCGGGCTCGGTCTGTGCAACGTGCTGGCCGCCTACGAAGCCGGTGCCCGTCGTTTCGACGCGGCACTGGGCGGGCTCGGCGGTTGCCCATTCGCGCCGGGCGCCTCGGGTAATATTTGCACCGAAGACCTGGTTAACCTGTGCGATGAGATCGGCATTCACACCGGCATCGATCTGCCGCTGTTGCTGCAATTGTCGCGAGGATTACCCGCACTGCTGGGCCACGAAGTGCCCGGTCAACTGGCCAAGGCCGGACGCAATTGTGATTTGCATCCAAGCCCTTCCTGACCCCACCGAAGAACCCCTGTGGGAGCGAGCCTGCTCGCGAAAGCGGTCTGGCATTCAGCATTGTCGGTGACTGACACACCGCCTTCGCGAGCAGGCTCGCTCCCACAGTAAAAGCTTTTCCAGCCTATCAACCAGACAACAAAAACAATCGGACACCCACGGGCAGTCCGCCTGGAGAACCATCATGAGCCTTAATGTACTGGAGGCGGGCGCGAGCTCGTCCGTTAGCCACGACGAAGAAAAAGCCCTGGTCAGCAAAGTCGCCTGGCGCCTGATGCCGTTGATCATGGTCTGCTACCTGTTCGCGTTTTTCGACCGCATCAACATCAGCTTTGCCAAGTTCCAGCTGCAGACCGACCTGAGCCTGAGCGACACCGCTTACGGCCTCGGCGCCGGGTTGTTCGTGGTCGGTTACGTGATTTTCGAAGTGCCGAGCAACATGATGCTGTACAAGGTCGGCGCCCGACGCTGGATCGCCCGGATCATGATGTCCTGGGGCCTCGCTACTGCGGCCATGGTCTTCGTCAATAGCGAATGGCAGTTCTACGCGCTGCGCTTTGTGATTGGCGCGATGGAGGCCGGTTTTGCGCCGGGAGTCCTGTATTACCTGACGCTGTGGTTCCCGCAGCACTATCGCGGGCGCATCACGTCGATGTTGTTTCTGTCGTCGGCGTTTGCCGGTCTGGTCGGCGCACCGTTCTCCGGGCTGGTGCTTCAACACCTCGACGGCTTCCTCGATATGCGCGGCTGGCACTGGCTGTTTCTGCTGGGCGGTGTGCCTTGCATCGGCCTTGGCTTACTGGTGCTGACGTTGCTCAAGGACCGCATCGAAGACGCCCATTGGCTGACGCCATCCGAGAAAACGCTGCTGGCCAGCCGTATCGCTCACCATGAACCGCACAAGAGTGGCGGCTCGTTGCTCGCCGCACTGCGGATTCCGGGTTTCCTGACTCTCGGGCTGATCTACTTCCTGATTCAGGTGGCGTCCTACGGCTTGAACTTCTGGGCCCCGCAACTGATCCGCAGTGCCGGCACCGAAAGCCCGGTGATGATTGGTTTGCTGACCGCCATCCCTTACATCTGCGGCGCCATCTGCATGGTGGTGATCGGACGGTTGTCCGACTCGACCGGTGAACGACGCAAGTTTGTCGCAGGTTTGGTCGCGGTGGGCGCGGTGGGGTTCTTCTGTGCGGGGATCTTCGCTAACCACACGACCTTCCTGATTGTCGCGCTGGGCTTGCTTGGTGCCGGGATCATCGCGTCTATCCCAAGCTTCTGGACCCTGCCGCCGAAACTGCTGGCCGGTGCTGGTGCAGGGGCTGCTGGCGGGATTGCGGTGATCAACACCCTTGGCCAGTTCGGCGGCATTGTCAGCCCGGTGATGGTAGGGCGGATCAAAGACCTGACCGGTAGTACCACGCCGGCACTGTATGTCATCGGCGTCGCTGCGCTGATCGCCGTCGCGCTGCTGATGTGGGGGTTGCCGCAGAAGCTGCGCACGCTCGACAAGTTTTAAAAAATCGCAGCCTTCGGCAGCTCCTACCTGGGACCACGCATCCCTGTAGGAGCTGCCGGAGGCTGCGATCTTTTGTTTTTCAAGAGGCTGCAATCAGCGCTTTGGCCGGTGTAGCGCTGAACTGAATCAACACCACTCCCGCCACTAGCAACAAAGCGCCAACCCCCCGCGACACGGTCATCTGCCGCTCGACCAATCCAAACATTCCGAAGTGATCCAGCGCCAGCGACGCAACCACTTGCCCGGCCAGCGCCAACGCCATAAACCCCGACGCCCCGAGCTTGGGCAACAGCATCAGCGCCAACGAAATGAAACACAGATGAATCTCCAACAGGTTTTGCTGGACTCTAGAGTATTCGTCACGCAGATTTAAATTCCAAATTTCTATCCAGAACATGCAGCAGATGAATGATCTTCGTCGCGTCGACCTCAACTTGCTAGTGATCCTCGACGCCTTGCTCAGCGAGCAACACGTGACCCGTGCCGCCGAGCGCCTGCACCTGAGTCAGCCGGCCGTCAGTCATGCCTTGGCGCGATTGCGTGATCTGCTCGGCGATCCTTTGCTGGTCCGGGCGGGCGCCAGCCTCGTGCCAACCCCGCGAGCCCTGGAGTTGATGGCTCCGTTGGCCGAAGCCCTTGCTCAAGTGCAATCGCTGCTGGCACCGAATACCTTCGATCCGGCCACCGCCAAGCGCACGTTTCGACTGGCAATGTCCGACTATGGCGCTGCAATCGTCCTGCCGGGGTTGATACGGACCTTGCGCCGGGAAGCGCCGGTCATCGATCTGCAAATCAGCCATGCCAGTCGCGAAGGCATGCTCGAGGGGGTGCTCAACGGCGACATCGACGTGGCGGCAGGCGTCTTTCCAGAGTTGCCGAACGAGTTGCGCAGCACCCCGCTGTTCGAAGAGCACTACGCTTGTCTGGTCGACCGCAACAGCCTGCCCGCCGATGGCGTGCTCGACCTGCCGACCTACCTCGCCCGCCCCCACATCCTGCTGGAAATGCGCGGCAGTGGCACCCCGGAAATCGAACGGGCTCTCACAGCCCTGCGAGAACGCCGTCGTGTGGCGATCAGCCTGCCGCACTGGAGCGTCGCCCCGGAGTTCATCAGCGGCACCGACCTGATCCTCACCGTCGCTTCCCGAGGGTTGCTCAATATCGATGAGCAGTCGTTGATCGTGGTTCCGCCCCCGTTTCATATTCCGTCGTTTACGTTTGTGTTGGTTTGGCACAAGCGGCGGGGAGGGGATCAGGCGTTGAATTGGTTGAATGGACGGATCGAGGAGGGGATAGTGCGCGGCTGAAACTGTCTGGGTTTTTGAGGTAAACAAGGAGCAGGGCATGACATTGAAGTCTGGGTTGATGGGGAGTTTGGCTGCGTGCAGCCTGATAATGACGGCCCAAGTGTTCGCCGAATGTGCGTCACCGCCGTTGAGTGACGAATTCGGTTTTTCCGTTTGTAAGGACTGGCCCGCTTATCCCGGCCTAACTCTGACTGCCACTTCGCAGCACGAAGCGAATCCGTCTTTCGATAGTTCGGGTAGTGACGGAATCTATGACCTCAGCCTTGCGGTCGTGTCGGGCAGTGATTTGAAACCTCTGGCGTCCTTCCATCAGGCGTCTGCCTTCGTGTCTGATGCATTTGGTATTGAAGACCTGCAACTGGATACCGCTCGCTACACACTCACGCCAGAACTGCGAGCCTTTGGCGTACGGATCAGATTCAGCGGTTCTTCTCGCGCCAATCCCATGGCTGAAACCTGGCTGTCGCTCTATGTAAAAGAAGGCAACAAGTTGCGCCCGATCCTGGACAGGCTCATCACGGAAGCGGAAAGCGGCGAATGGGATACCAATTGTGCTGGTGAGCGCTACAACACCGTTCGAACCGTCGAGATCGGCAAAACCAGCTCACATGGATTTGCGGATTTGATCGTCAAATCGGTGGCCACCCGTATTATCGGGAAAGGCGAGGGGGAGGCTTGTGAATCCAGATCAATCACCGCCAAACCCGTTCTGACGACACTCCGATACAACGGCAAAGCCTATGTCCTTCCACAAGGGTTCAAGGGCGTTTAAGTACTACGAGCGATTTGTGATGATCAGGGAAGACTATGACTACTATCAGGAAACTGCTGAGCTCAATTGCCGTACTCGGCCTCATCATTGCTGCCGGCCAGGCTCAAGCGGGTTGCGAAGATGAGGCGCCATTCGGCCAGCGTTCATTCACGCTGTGCAAGTTTTGGCCGGCTTATGACGACCTGACGATTGTTGCCACATCGACGTTTACCCCGGACTTCGTAGATGCAGGCAATGACGGCGGGAATGTCGATCTGGAGTTGTCGCTCATCCATTCATCCAATTCGAAGCGCCTGGCCAACTATCGAAAAAAAGACGCCTATTATTCGGACGCTGTGGCGTATGAAGGGCTGACCATTGATACGGCAAGGTACAAGCTGAACACTGACGAGCGTGCGTTTGGCATTCGTTCGAAATTTGCGCATGAGTCCAGTGTCAGCCCCTATTCGAAAACAGAACTGGCCCTGTATCTCAAGGATGGAAGTGTTCTACGCCCGGTGCTGGAAGGGCTGGTGGTCGACAGCAGCAATGGCGAGTGGGACGGCAATTGCGCAGGAGAGGGCGCGCGGACGCAGCGAACGGTCGGTATCGCCCCGTCGATGCAAAACGGGTTCGCGGACCTCATTGTCAGCTCCACTGTGACGCTGACGAAAAGCTTCAAGGTCGGCGAACTGTGCGATGGCGAATCCAAAAAATTGAAGACAACCCAAGTCACTCTCCGCTATGACGGTAAGCAATACGTCGTACCAGAAGCACTTAGAAGTTAATCGGTCGGCAACGGCCCTATGTGGGAATGAAGTTCTTCGACGATCAGTCAGTCGGGCCGCGGGGACCTGAGATAGACTTGCGTGCATTCACCCCGGCTCAACAGGACGTCCAATGACCCCATCGCTGCTAATGGCTGTTCTCGCCTCTGGCTTTATCTACGGCATCACGCCGGGGCCGGGTGTGTTGGCGGTGTTCGGCATCGGTGCGGCGCGTGGTCGGAGGGCCGGGGCGGGGTTTCTCTGCGGGCATTTGCTGGGGGATGTGGTCTGGTGCAGCACTGCGTTAATCGCGATTGTCGGTGCGCGGGAAATCGGCAGTACCGCATTCGATGTGCTGGGAGTACTCAGTGGGCTGTACCTGTTCTGGCTCGGTCTGCGCGCGGTTCGCGCTCGTCGCAGCAGTGACGAAGCCCCTCAAGGCCCGGCGCGGCAGCCGTTCTGGCACGGTATTCTGTTTGGCCTGACCAATCCGAAGGCTTACCCGGTGGCGGTAGCGACTTTTACGGCGCTGCTGTCCAGCCGTGCCGAATTGCTGCACTGGTCGATGCTGCCGTGGCTGATTGTCCTGAGCTTCGTCGGTGGCCTTTTGGCCTACGCTATCCTCATTGGGATCGTTGGTGCGCGACAGGTCCGTACCTTGTATCAACGCCATGAACTGGCGATTACCCGGCTGTGTGGGGTGATGTTTATCGGATTCGCCATCAATGCCCTGGCGCATGCATTACCGGGGCTGGTGACGAACAAGGCGTGAGGCTGATTGCAAGGAGGCGTCAGTTGTACTGATGGGGCAGGGAAGATTCTTTATTGCTGCATTGGCCGGGCACGCTCACCGCACTATGGCAACCAGAAATTCCGCGCCGTTGGCGAGCTTCATCGATCTCTTGCTGGACGCCGTCTGTGCGGTCGACAAACAAGGTCGCTTCGTATTTGTCAGCGCGGCCTGCGAGCGTATTTTCGGTTATACCCCCGAAGAGCTGATCGGCCAGTCGATGATCGATCTGGTGCACCCCGCCGATCGTCAGCGCACCCTCGATGCCGCGCAGGAGATCATGGGCGGCGACCCCAAGCTCAATTTCGAAAACCGCTACCTGCGCAAAGATGGCCGAGTGGTGCACATTCTCTGGTCGGCGCGCTGGTCGGAGGTCGACCAACTGCGAATCGCCGTGGCGCGCGACATCACTGAACGCAAGCAGGCCGAATCCCGGCAAGCGGCGTTGTATGCGATTTCCGAAGCCGCCCACGCGGCGGAAGATTTACTGGCGCTGTTCAAACGCGTCCATTTGATCATCGGTGAATGGCTGCCGGCGCTGAATTTCTCCGTGGCGTTGTATGACGAACACTGTGCACAGCTGAGTTTCCCCTATCACGTCAACGACCATGAGCAGCAACCCGAGCAGCCCGGAACGATCACCGGACGTCTCTGCGCCGAGGTGATTCGCAGCGGCCAGCCGATTCTGCTGACCCCGGATCAGGACAATCCACTGGCAGGGTTTGAGGCGCTGGTCGCGGGCCGGCATTCACCTTGCTGGCTGGGTGTGCCGTTGAGTTCACAAAACGGCACCATCGGTGCGCTGATTGTTAAAAGCGTGCCCGGTGGTGAGCGCTACACCGAGCAGGACAAGGAACTGCTGCAATACGTTTGCGCCCAGGTCGCCACAGCGATTGAGCGCAAGCAATTGCATGCCAGACTGCAGCGCATGGCCCAGTACGACCAACTGACTCAGCTGCCCAACCGAGAGTTACTCCGTGACCGGTTTAAAGATTCTCTGACGCTGGCGCGGGCGGACTCCGGCCGAATGGCACTGCTGTACGTCGACCTCGACCGCTTCAAGCAAGTCAACGACACCCACGGTCATGCGGTCGGCGACATGCTGCTGCAGGCTGTCGCCAATCGTCTCAAAGGCTGCGTGCGAGAAACCGACACGGTGGCGCGCATCGGCGGTGATGAGTTTGTAGTGTTGTTGCACAGCATCCACGCTTCGGAAGACGCCGACAGCGTAGCGGGAAAAATCCGACAGGTTTTGGCTCAGCCCCTGCGTCTGGACGGCCACAGCCTGATCATCCAGACGAGTATCGGCGTTGCGCGATACCCCGACGACGGCACTGAAGAAAAGCAGTTGTTCCGGCATGCCGATGAGGCCATGTACGCCGTCAAGCGCCAACATCATCAACGCCTCGGGACCTGAAAAATCTGCCACCGTTCGTCGCGGCGATTTCAACTTTTCTAAACCTTTGCGGTGATCGAAATTCTGATTCTATGCGGGCTCCTGCTCGCCGCGATCATCACCAAGAGGTAGAGAATCATGCCTAATTCAAGAAACTCGAACTCGGGAAACTTCGCCAACGATCGAACGAAGGCGTCTGAAGCGGGTCGCAAAGGTGGGAAAACTACCACCACGACCGTCGATAAAGACCCTGCGAAACCCGATATGGGCCGCAAAGGTGGTCAGAAATCGAAGTAGCGGTGAAGGTAGTTTTGATTGAGAGGCGGGAGCGTAAGCTCCCGTTTGAATTTTTTAGGAGGAGGGCGCGACCATGAGCCGGATGGCCACCCGATTACGCAATGCCAGTTTTGCTACGTTACTGGGCCTGTTTGCCTGCAGTGCCTTTGCCCAGTCCCCCGCCGAATTCATTAACGATGCGTCGGCCAAAGGCATGGCCGATATCGAAGCCAGCCGCCTGGCGCACCAGAAAACCGAATCCAAAGAGGTCAAGGACTACACCATTGTCGTCATCAACGACCGCACCACCGCCAACCAGCATCTGGCAAAAATCGCCAAGCAGCTGGATTTGCCGGTGGCCCCGCGCGAAGAGGTAGTCGATAAAGCCAAAGCCTTGATGCCGCAAGTGCAGGACGGCGCCAGCTTCGACCAGGCCTACGCGGCCAGTCAGGTGAAAACCACCCAGGAAGCCATCGAACAGCTTCAACAGGCAGCGCAGACCACCGACGTGCCTGAAATCAAAGCCTTCGCCGAAGAAACCCTGCCAAAATTGCAGAGCCATCTGCAAATGGCCAAGGCGCTGCAAGCCAGTCGCTAACCCACGAAGTACGCGGGTGACCTCGGGCCACCCGCGATGATCCCGATCAGCATTCATTCAAATCCTGCTTACCTTTTTCCTGGACGACGGTACCGTCCAGAGAAATCGTTTCGCCCTCGCCAAGTTGCCGATACTGCTTTCTCAGCGCTTCCAACTGCTTGAGGTCCAGCGCCTCAAGCCCCAGCATCGCGTTCTGCGCCTCCTTCGTCACCCGCAGCAACTCATCGACCTTCAAATGCAAAATGTCCGTATCGCGGTTCTGGGTGTTCTGGATCAGGAACACCATCAGGAAGGTGATGATGGTGGTCGACGTATTGATGATCAGTTGCCAAGTGTCGTTGAAGTGAAAAATCGGCCCACTCAGACCCCACAGAAAAATCAGAATGATCGCCCCCATGAACGTCTTGGGGCTGCCCGCCCACAGGGCAAGTTTCTGAGCGACTTTTGCGAATTTCATAGCCGTGTTCCTTATAGGGATGCGCCTGATTTTCAGACAGCGACGGCGTGTTGGAAATTCTAATTACATTTCCATATTCAATAAAAAAACCGGCCCTTGAGGCCGGTTTTTTTGGATTTCTGTTCACTCCGCCAACTTCACGTCCACCGTCCAACTGAAGTACCCCAATGCCTCGCAGCTTTTATTGATCAGCATGAATTTCAGTTCGCACGCCGCTACCCCAGCCGCCAATTGCGTGCAGTGCCAATAATGATCATCGGCCGTGTGGCTGCCCGGTTGGGTCGGGTTTTCGGGATCGGGTGCGGGGACTGTCAGGTTTGCGTGGACCACCAGTTCAGGCGGTGAAAGTACCCCGGCATCACCTACAGACATCTCGTAGAACACTACGCTGTGTTCGGCGAGCAAGCTGACGGTCCTGCCACGGATATGGAAGTTCTTTCCGTTATTTGCGGCAAGCGTCATTAAGCTGTCATTAATTGTACTTTGTGTGAGATTTGTATCGCTGATGGAAAAGATTAAACCTTCCTCAATCCCGGTCGGATTTTTCGGCTCAAGACTGGGTTGCGGATAGCGTGAAAGCAGTGATTCGGCATCGACGATCAGTAGCACATTATTGGCTGGCGCAATACTCGCCGAGGGGAAGGCAATCGGTTCGGAAGTCATCATGGATTCCTTTCATGATGTTGATTCAAGACGGCAGCCGCATCGGTTCAAGCAAGACATCCCGTCCCGGCCGAAGCGGCAACGAACTCGGCAGGCCCCTCGTCGCCAAGGGGCCTGGTCATCGTCAGTTACGGATGGTAATGAACGGATCCCACGAGCAGCAGCCTACGATCTTGCAGTCGCGATCAACGATCAGGAAGTGGAAGTGGTAGGTCACGCTACCGCACGAAAGTGTTTCTGAAGACCAGTAATGGTTGTCGACTTTCTGGCAGCTCGGTACCGACGGGTTGCTGGTGTTGGGAACGGCAACGCACGCTGTAGCCTTGCGGGGCGTGGGTGTGGAGATCAACTCGTTGCCGACATTGCCGATGAACTTGTAGAAAATCACTGCAGTCTCGAAGCTCTGCGACAGGCTGGTTTCACGCCAGCGAATCAAGTCGCCTACCTGGGCTTTCAAGTTAAGTTCGCCACCGGCCTGGCCGCTGACCACGTTGTTCTGATTGGTCACCATGTACACATGATTGACGTCGATTAACGTCGGCGAGGCAGGGTTTTTGCTGATGTTCGGGTAGTTTTTCAGAATGGTTTCAGTGTCGATTGAAACAAGTACATCCGTGACTCGAGACATAGTAAAGCTCCTTGTTCATAGTGAATGCCTGGCATCTTCCAGGCACAACAACGCTTGCTTGCCTTACGGCCGTTGCGAACACACTACGGGCGGAACCCACCTGTCACGGGCATGAGCTGGCCTTGCTCCTTGCGTGCAAACTAACGGGTTCGGGTTCCTTCCGACGGGCCGCGATTGGACTATAGATGTGAATTTTAGGCTGTCAAAATTGCTTGGCTTCTAGTTCGACGAACGGTCGGTTTGGTTATGACTTCAGAAGATTTTGCGATAAAAAATGCTCATTCAAATTCTCGTTGTTATGTCGGTGCCAAGTCATACAAGTTCAGGTAATAGACAGATACGACCTGCTACAAGATCAATTAGCCAAGCAGGAGCGTGGCTGGAAAAGGGGGGATTTTTGCTGATTCACTCAATGCGGCGGTCAAGCCTGAGGAGGCAGCATGTGGTTACGTTATATGGCGTTATTGGCGGTGATGTTCGCAGCGTCCGGCTGTGTGCAGGAGCGGGTCGTTCATGAGCGGCGTCCGGTGCAGCATGAGTACGTTGAAGTCATTGCACCGCAGCCGCCACCGGAACGCGTAATCGAAGTAGAGCCTGTGGCGCGTCCGGGGTACGTCTGGTCCCGAGGATACTGGCGTTGGGAAGGTGGGCGTTATGTCGCTGTTCATGGCCACTGGGTACCGGAACGACCGGGCTATCGTTATGTGCATCCCCACTGGGAGCAGCGTAATAATGGCTGGTATTGGCAACGAGGGGGCTGGGTCAACTGACATCTTTCGCCATAGGTCGGATAGGGCAGAGCACATCGGTCGGCGTATCGTAGCGGACTGTTATCTGCCCTGCCCATGACAACGCACCGACAGGAGAACGCAATGAGTTGGTCCGCCAAACAATACGTCGCTTTTGAAGATGAACGCACACGTCCCGCCCGTGACCTGCTGGCCGCAATCCCTGCTGTAGACGCGCGCTCGGCAATCGACATCGGTTGCGGCCCCGGTAATTCCACCGAGTTGCTGGTTGAGCGCTTCGCCAATGCCGCGGTGCGTGGCCTGGACAGTTCGACCGATATGATCGAGGCCGCCCGCAAGCGCTTGCCGCAGGTGCAATTCGATACGGCTGATATTGATACCTGGAATGAAAACGGCCCGTTCGATGTGATTTTCGCCAACGCGGTGTTGCAGTGGTTACCTGATCACGCGAAGTTGCTGCCTGCACTGGCGAGCAAGCTGGCGCCTGGTGGCAGCCTGGCGATCCAGATGCCGGACAATCTCAACGAACCTTCGCATCGCTTGATGCGCGAAGTTGCAGCCGATGGTCCATGGGTAGGCAAACTGGCGGGCGCCGCCGGGCAGCGGACGGAGATGGCAGATGCCAGTGGTTATTACTCGATGCTGCGAGCCCACTGTTCCCGTGTCGATGTGTGGCGCACGACTTACCATCATCCACTTGCTGGCGGCGCGTCTGGTGTGGTCGAGTGGTTCAAGGGCAGCGGATTGCGGCCGTTTCTTGATCCGCTGGATGAGGCGGAGCGGGCGCAGTATCTCAAGCAGTATCAGGCCGCGATCGAGCTGGCCTATCCGCAGTTGACCGATGGTTCAGTGCTGCTGCCGTTCCCACGGTTGTTTATCGTTGCGACGCGCTGATGCATTAATGAAAAAGGGACAGATTCCGCTCTTTTCGTCTGTCCCTTTCGCGTACCAATGGCCGAGAATTCCGTCGTAGCTAGGCGTCAATCAGCTGATCAATCAAAACCGCGTTGCTATAGATCAAGCTTCCATCACTCGCTCGATGCCCGACCAAATGGAACTGACCGCGTTCGTTGTGTATATAGACGCGCATTTGGCAGTCGGATAAAGGGCCGTATCCCTCCGGCAAGTTCAACTCCAGTGTGTCCATGTCGACATCGACCATGGCTTCACGCTCATGGGTCTTCTGCAGGCGTTCTTCAGCTTGCTCCAGACCCCGATGGAGGGGGCCATCGACGTAAAAATGGATTTCACCCACAGGGGTCGACTTTTGTTCTCCGTTGACTTTGCACCAGCCTTCGATCGTCAAGGCACTCATGACGAAATCTCCGTTGTGGACGGCTGGACGCTGTAGCTCTTGGCCGTCACTTGTCTGACCGCTATGCATAGGCAAAGACTTTTGCGGGCGCTTGCCGATCTTTGCCTTCCGTAATCAGACCTAATTATAGCTGGCAACCGGGCCCCGCTTACTCGACTGTCGTTCAGGCGAAATGTGTTGCTGAAGAGTTACAGTTATATATAGCGAATAGGTTTTAAGTGATCAAGTTGATGCTGAAGTTGGAATATCCAGGCAATAAGGCTTTTCAGCGAAAAGCGCTTGTTCCGGCCATGAACTATACTTCCTGCGGACTTTGCCACAAAGATAGGTGGTATTTGTCTAGCCTGTTTTGGCGTCAGATTAGTACGGATTTGACGATGTTGTTCTGTGGCGATGCTTATGCATGCCGATGAGTAACAGGAATAGGATGAAAGCAAAATGGCAATGGCAATTATTCTTGTACTAATCGTTATTGCATCAGTGCTGTTCCATATATTAGCGCCTTGGCATGCGACACCGGCAGCGTCCAACTGGGGGTCAATAGACACCACCCTGTTCATCACCCTGATCATTAGCGGAATATTTTTCATCGCCGTCACCCTGTTCATGGCGGTGGCCGTGATACGTTTCCGTCACAAGGAAGGTGCCAGGGCGGCCTACCAGCCAGAAAATAAAAAGTTGGAAACATGGTTGATTATCGTGACCTCGGTAGCTATTGCCGCGATGTTGGCGCCAGGCCTGGTTGTTTACAGTGACTTTATCCGGGTGCCGAAAAATGCTTATGAACTTGAAGTGGTTGCTCAGCAGTGGCAATGGGCCTTTCGTTTTCCCGGCCAGGACGGGAAGCTGGGCAAATCGGATATTAAGTTTGTTGATTCCACCAATCCCTTCGGCCTCGACCCCAAGGATCCTCTTGGGCAGGACGATGTACTTATAATAAACAATGACGTTCGCCTTCCGCTCGATAAGCCGGTAAAAGTTTTACTGCGCTCTAAAGATGTGCTGCACGATTTCTATGTCCCACAAATGCGCAGCAAGATGGACATGGTGCCAGGGATGGTGTCGTACTTTTGGTTTACACCGACTAAAACGGGGAAATATGAAGTCCTTTGCGCTGAATATTGTGGCGTAGGTCATTACAATATGCGCGGCCATATGATCGTAGAAGAACAGGATGCCTTCGATCAATGGCTGAACAGCCAACCAACTTTTGCGCAAACATTAACGACAGCTGCCAAACCCAGTCGGGACAGCGTGCTGGAAAAAGGTCGCCAGTTGGTCGAAAAACTCGGCTGCAGTGCCTGCCATAGCCAGGATGGCAGTGCCAGTCTCGGCCCGGGATGGAAGGGCCTGTACGGCCGCACTGAACAGCTTGCCGATGGCACCAGCGTGCTCGTCGATGAGGCCTACGTGAAAGAGTCGATCCTCGATCCGAAGGCCCGACTGGTACAAGGCTACCCGCCGGTCATGGTGACCTATACTCTCAATGACGATGAACTGGGTGCGCTCGTCGCCCTGATCAAATCACTCGGTGCCGGGCAGCAAGACAAAGAACCTACTCCCGGCGAAGCGTCGAGCCCAGGTGACGACTTGGCGGCACAGGGACAGAAGTTGGCTCAGTCGCTCGGCTGTCTGGCCTGCCACAGTGTCGATGGCAGCAAGGGTGTTGGCCCCAGCTGGCAGGGCCTGTATGGCAAGGCAGAAACCCTTGCCGACGGTACGAGCATAAAGGTCGATGAGGACTATATAAAAGATTCGGTTCTTAATCCCGGTGCCAAAATCGTCAAGGGCTACGCGGCCGTCATGCCGGCCTTTACTCCGAGCGACAAGGACCTGAACGCACTGATCGCTTTTATCAAATCCAAAGCGAATGCCGACGCTGATGCGAGCAAGACGCAACCAGGGAAGTAGCCGTAAAGCAGCCAGGAATGCACCGAAACTTCGACAGGAGGATGACGTGATGGCCTATGCGGAGCAAGCCGAAACAGAAGCACTACACGAACCCAAAAGCTTCCTGACCAAATATATCTGGAGTCAGGACCACAAGGTCATAGCCATTCAATATTCCTTGACGGCTCTGTTCGTGGGTCTTATCGCCGTGGTGTTGTCCGACTTGATGCGCATACAGATAGGCTTCCCCGGCAGCTTGGCGTTCATGGACGCCAGTACTTACTATCAGGCGATGACCATGCACGGCATGATCATGGTCATTTATTTGCTGACGGCCTTGTTTCTGGGGGGCTTCGGCAACTATTTGATCCCGCTGATGGTGGGCGCCCGCGACATGGTCTTCCCCTACGTCAACATGCTGAGTTACTGGTTCTACCTGCTAGCGGTACTCGTGCTGCTCTCCAGTTTCTTTGTTCCCGGCGGCCCCACCGGTGCGGGTTGGACGCTCTATCCGCCACAGTCCATTTCTCAGGGGACACCAGGGGTCGAGTGGGGCATCGTCCTGATGCTTGTCTCACTGGCGATTTTTATTGTCGCAGCCACCATGGGCGGGTTGAACTACGTCACCACGGTGTTGCAGGCGCGCACGCACGGCATGACATTGTTTCGCATGCCGCTCTCCGTATGGGGAATCTTCATGGCCTCGATCATGGCCTTGCTGGCCTTCCCGGCGTTATTTGTCAGTGCGGTCATGATGCTGTTTGACAAGCTGTTGGGCACCAGCTTCTTTATGCCGGCGATGGTCTCGTTGGGGCAGTCGCTCGATCACCAGGGCGGCAGCCCGATATTATTCCAGCACCTGTTCTGGTTCTTCGGCCACCCGGAGGTCTACATCGTTGCTCTCCCTGCGTTTGGTCTGGTGTCCGACTTGATCAGCACGCATGCGCGTAAAAATATCTTCGGCTACCGAATGATGGTGTGGGCCATTATTGCGATTGGCGTACTCAGCTTTGTGGTCTGGGCGCACCATATGTATGTCAGCGGAATGAACCCGTACTTTGGCTTTTTCTTCGCGACCACCACCTTGATCATCGCGGTGCCGACCGCACTGAAAGTCTACAACTGGGTGCTGACCCTGTGGCGCGGCGACATTCATCTGACTGTGCCGATGCTGTTTGCCCTGGCCTTTATCGTCACTTTCCTGGTCGGCGGTCTGACCGGCTTGTTTCTGGGCAATGTGATCGTTGATATCCCGCTCTCGGACACCTATTTCGTCGTAGCCCATTTTCATATGGTCATGGGGGTTGCACCGGTACTGGTGGTGTTCGGTGGCATTTATCATTGGTTCCCGAAAGTCACCGGGCGCATGTTGAACGACACCCTGGGCAAGTTGCATTTCTGGATTACCTTTCTGGGCACCTACGCCATCTTCTTCCCCATGCACTACCTGGGATTCCAGGGCATGCCACGCCGCTACTACGCCTATGAAAACTACGCGTTCATCCCGCAGTCAGCGCAAGAGTTGAATGCCTTCATTACGGTGATCGCATTGACCGTCGGCGTTTCACAGTTGCTGTTCCTGTTCAACCTGGCCTGGAGTGCATTTAAGGGCAAACCCGCAGGCAGTAATCCCTGGGGCGCGGCCAGTCTGGAATGGCAAACACCGAACACCCCGCCGATACACGGTAACTGGGGAGCCAAGCTGCCGGTCGTGCATCGCTGGGCCTATGACTACAGTGTGCCGGGGATAGAACAGGATTTCGTTCCGCAAACAGTCTCCGCCGAGGAGCTGGAGCAGATGCGGCAACTGAGTGCCGGAACCAAGATAGCGGACGTTAAAACATGAGCAGGTTGCTATTGAGAAACGCCGACGGCGCTGACCCCGGCGGCAGCTGGAATCGCGATCCGGAGGGTATTCAGGCCGGCGAGGGTGCCGACCGAAACCAAACCGCAAGAATAGGCCTGCGCTTATTTCTGGTCGTGGTGAGTTCGTTATTCTTTCTCTTCTTGCTCGCCTTTATCGCCCGTTCACAAATGACCGACTGGCTACCCCTGACAGAGCCCTTGGCACCGTTAGCCAATCTCTGGCAGTTATGGCTGAATTCGGCTTTTCTGGTGTTCAGTTGCGTCGCACTGCAGTGGTCACGCATGGCCGCGCGACAGGCTCGACTGGACGCAACGGTCATTGGCTTTGTATTGGGGGGCGTATTTGCAATTGCCTTTCTGGTGGGGCAATTCTGGGTCTGGCAGCAGTTTGTCGCCTGGGGCTACTTTGTCGCCAGCAATCCGGCCAACAGCTTCTTCTACCTGTTGACCGGTGTGCATGGGCTCCACCTGCTGGGCGGGTTGATCGCCTGGGGCAGAACCGTCGCCAAATTCCTGCGTCATGTGCCGCTGCCGCAACTCAGCGCTAGCGTGGAGCTGTGCGCCATCTATTGGCATTACTTACTGGGTCTTTGGTTCGTGCTATTCGCTCTGCTGACCAGCACGCCGCAAACCTATGAAGCCATCGCCAGATTCTGCGGCCTGAGGTGAAAAGCCATGGCATCGCATTCACCCGCCCCAGGCGAGTCCAGTTCATCCAATCCCCCCGGCTTGCCGCCTGCAGCAGGATGGCAGGGCATCGCCAGCGACTGGTCCTCGGATAAGGAGGCTTTCAAGCAGGTCCCCTGGGGCAAGGCGATGATGTGGATATTCCTGCTCAGCGATACGTTTATATTCACCTGTTTTTTAACCGGCTACATGTCGGTACGCATGACCATCACCACCGCCTGGCCGAACCCCAGTGAAGTGTTCGCATTGACGATCGGCGGTAGAGAAATCCCGCTTATTCTGATCGCCATCATGACCTTTGTGCTGATCAGCAGCAGCGGCACCATGGCCATGGCAGTCAATTTCGCCTATCGCCGTGATCGTGCGAAAACCACAGCCCTGATGCTGGCGACCGCTGCCTTGGGTGTGACCTTCGTCGGCATGCAGGCATTCGAATGGAGCAAGCTCATCGCAGAAGGGGTGCGTCCCTGGGGGAACCCTATGGGGGCGGCGCAATTTGGTGCGAGTTTTTTCATGATTACCGGTTTTCACGGGCTGCATGTGTCAATCGGCGCCATCTACCTCAGCATTGTGGCGTTGAAAGTAATGCGGGGAGATTATGAGCGCTCCGGGAACTATCAGAACGTCGAGATAGCCGGGCTTTACTGGCACTTCGTGGATCTGGTGTGGGTGTTTATTTTTGCTTTCTTCTATTTATGGTAGAGGAGCACGGGTGATGGCACATGCTCAGGGTCAACAACATCCGATTAGTTTGTATCTCAAAATCTGGGGGCTGTTATTCGTCCTCAGTACGATGTCGTATCTTGTCGACTATTTTCACTTCCAGGGCTACCTCAGGTGGTCCCTGATTATTACTTTCATGTTGTTGAAGGCAGGTTTAATTGTCTCCATCTTCATGCATATGGCCTGGGAACGGTTGGCCATGGTCTACGCCATACTGGTGCCACCTTTGTGTTTGCTGGTACTCGTCGGACTGATGGCCACCGAGGCGGACTATGTTTTCCTCAGCCGGGTCATTTCCTTCGGCCAATAAGCAGCTTCCGGATGGCCTTCAGTCTCCAGGGGCTAACCCGATATCACTCGCTTGAACTGATGCCATTTGTGCTGCCAGGCCACTGTCCAGTGGGGGGCTGCGGTTCCCGTGCCGGCAATCTCCAGCGCTGGGTGATGTTCGATAACCCCGTCCAATACCGACTCCTGAGCCGGCTCGACATCTACGAAGAAAATATGTTTTCCCTCTCCTACCACCTGTTTAAAACTGCGGAAGTGAGTGTTTGGCACCTGAATACCAAAAAAACCGCCTTCCCAGATGCAGAAGCCACATACAACAATGGCAAGAAAGATAAAAGGCATCCAGCCTGCGGCGGATTCGGTCCAGCCCAGCCAATAGGCGCCGCCAAGAACCAGCGCCGCGAGTGGCACACCGATCACTGCACCAATTTCGCCAGAGCGAACAACATCCTGTTCCATTAACGAGTTAACTTCGTGAAGGTGATGTTGTTCAACATCGGCAACGTGTTGACTGAGCACATGAATTTGTTCGGAATTGATGCCGCTGGCTTCCAGTTCATTTTCAACGGCTTCAAGATCGTCGAGATTATTGCTGATGTAATAGTGTCGATTCATGCCACACCTCCCATCTCGTGCTTGCCGTAGACCTCCTTTGTCTTGTAGCTGCCAGTCGAGATTTGCAGTCGGTATCAGTACCTGTGGGGAACGTTGTGCGCTTCATTCAAGCCATAAAAAAGTATAGCACTGCATATCATTCAGGCATGGGGACGGGAAGCATGCGGTCTGATGCTCCCGGCAGGTTCCCCGGCACCCTAAATTCTGGACATAAAAAAACCGGTCACAACGGACCGGTTTTTGTGTTCCTGCATCTCTCGTCAAAACCCTCCTGACGTGAGACCAAATTCGATTGGAGCGGGTGAAGGGAATCGAACCCTCGTTATCAGCTTGGGAAGCTGGAGTAATGCCATTATACGACACCCGCTCAGAGCGGCTGACTTTGTACCAGATGTGGGCGTAGAAATGAAGTTTTTCTTTGCGTGCGACGGCTTTAGCGCAGGTGAAACAAGACACAGACCGGGTGGCGGTCTATCGCGGGCAAGCCTTGCTCCTACAGGAACGCATTCAACACTGTAGGGCGAAGCCTGCTCGCGATGACGCTGTTTCAAATGGCCAATGCATGTTGGTTCTGGACGTAGTGATAACGCGGTCGGCTTTCGTGTTGCGAAGGTTTCAGAAAGCCCAATAGTGCGTTGCGGCTGTCTCGGCAAGCTGCTTTGTGCTCCATGTCGAGAAAGTGGCCGGTGGCCTGCAGGGTGCTGAAGGTGGCGTCCTGCACGTGGTTGGCGAACAATCGGGCGCCGTCGGCAGCGGTGTACTCGTCCCATTCGCCGTTCATGAACAGCACCGGCACGTTGATTTTCTCCGCGGCTTTGAAGAAGCACTGGCGATCACTGTGCAGCAGATCGCTGATGTGGAAGTGCATCTGCCCGTATTCATGCTCGGCCAAAGAGCTGACGTGCCGATAATTGAAGCGCTTGAACAGCGTCGGAAGGTGTTTGCCAATGGTGCTGTTCACCAGGTTGCCGACCCGGTCACCGTCCCGGCTACCGAGGTAATCGATGCCGCGCTCGAGGTAGTCGAGCATGTGCGCGTTGATCTCCGGGGAGAACGAACTGATCACGGCTTTTTCGATGCGCCGTGGCTGGTGGGCCAGGGCGACCAGGGTCGCGGCGCCACCCCAGGAAAACGACAGCACGTGTTCGGCGGCGAAGTGGTCGATCAGCTCCAGGAGGATCTGCCCTTCGACTTCCTTGGTCAGCAATTTCTCGTGCAGGTTGTGGGCTTTCGACTTGCCCGCGTAGGGCTGGTCGTAGCAGACCACATTGAACTGCGGGTGAAGGTTTTTCACGGTTTGTGCAAACGACGCAGTCGTGGCCATCGAGCCGTTGACCAAAATAATGGTCTTCTCAGCGGCGTCTGCGCGATAGAACTCCGTGTAAACCCGATACTGACCCTGTATATCCAGCACAGCGATTTCTGGCCTCATGTCATAAGACTCCAAGCAAGCGGGTATGCGCGCAAATGAGATTGCACGAGCTTTGTGACAGGTAGGCATACGCCTGGAATTTTGGAGCCCATGTCGATCCAATGCAGGCCGGTCGACGGGTATTGTTATTGGAGGGCAGTCTGCCGGGGGAAAGCGGAACCTGAGGGTTCTCTACCGGCAAAAAGTTTCTTAGAAGTATGTTGTGACTCGTCGGTCACATTTCGGCCGACGTCCTGATTCAAGCAGGGGTCACGTCATCGCGCAAGTATCTTTGGCAAATTGTTCGACAACTTCTGCTGAGCGGTCGTCTGCTTAGAACAATTGAATCTCTTCAGTGCGTAATGCGCGGTACTCGCCCGGTTTCAGGGCACTGTCGAGCACCAGCGGGCCCATGCTTTCGCGGTGCAGGCGCAGCACCTTGTTGTCGAAATGGCCGAACATCCGCTTCACCTGGTGATAACGGCCCTCGACGATGCTCAGTCGTGCGGAGGTTGGTCCGAGTACGGCCAGCTCGGCGGGTTGGGTGGTGAGGTCTTCGAAGGCGAAGTACAGGCCTTCGATGAATTTCAATGCGTATTGCGGGCCAATCTCTTGCTCGGTCTCTACGTAGTAGACCTTGGGCAGTTTGGTTTGCGGCTGGGTCAGGCGTCGCGACCAGCTGCCATCATTGGTGATCAGCATCAGGCCGGTGGTGTTGAAGTCCAGGCGTCCGGCGATGTGCAGGTCCTCCTTGTCCGGCTCATGGATCAAGTCGAGCACGGTCGGGTGTTGCGGATCGCGGGTGGCACTGACGCAGCCGGGCGGTTTGTGCAGCATGAAGTAGCGTGCAGGCTTGCCGACTTGCAGCAGCTCATCGTCGATTTCCACGCGGCTGAATTCCAGTACGTCGGCGTGAGGGTCGCTGACGATGTTTCCGTCGATCCTGACGCGCTTTTCCACCAGCAACAGACGCACTTGCTTACGGTTGAAGCGCGGCAGGTTGCTGAGAAAACGGTCAATGCGCATGACGAGGGATCGGTAGGAATGGGGCGCGTATCTTACGTGATCGGTTGTGCGGTTGCTTACAGCTGCGCTTCGACTTGCGCGCAGCGTGGGCACAAACAGGATTTGTCGCGCAGTTCGGGCGGCAGCGCTTCGAGCACCGCCGGGTCGATGCTGACGCCATAGCACCAGCAGGCCCGATCGGCGGTTCGCGGGTCGGCCAGCGTGCAGTCGTTGGAGGCGCCGCAGGCCGGGCAGAAATCTGGCTTATTCATGTAGGGTTATGCATAACTGGAGTGAGGCATTTCCACGCAGGTGCGGTTACGGCCGGCTTGCTTGGCCCGGTACATCGCATGATCCGCTCTCGACAGCAGCGTGTGCAAGGTGTCATCGGTCTGCAGGGTGGTCAGGCCGATGCTCACGGTCAGCTGCAAGGCATTATCGTTGTAGGCATAACGCTGTTGCTCGATATGCTGACGAATTTTTTCGGCGATCATCAGACCTGTCTCACCATCAGTGTCCTTGAGCAACACGATAAATTCCTCCCCGCCCCAACGGCAGACGATGTCGGAGTGGCGCAGGCAACTCTCCAGATCCCGTGCAAAGCCGATCAGCACCTGATCGCCGGCAAGGTGACCGTAGGTGTCGTTCAACGCCTTGAAATGGTCCAGATCCAGTAGCAACGCGGTCAGCGGTTTGGGCTCGCGCTGGGCTTCGTGCATGGCTTGCGCCGCCAACAGGTCGAAACCGCGGCGGTTTGGCAACTCGGTCAGGCTGTCGAGGACCGCCTGGGCCTGGATCTTGCCCTGGTAGCGCTTGATCACCCGGTTGAGCAGGATCAGCACGATCAGCGTGACGATCAGGCAGATCAAGAGGTTGAGGTACAGCGATTGGCGGATTTCACTGAGGGCGCCGTCTTCGCGTTTGTCGACGAACAAGTACCAGTTCAGCTCCGGAATGAAACGCACATTGAGGAAATGTCCCTGGCCCCGGACGGAATATTCGTAGCTACCGCTGTGAGGTTTGGGCAGTTGGCTGACCAGGTCCTTCATGCTGTCGAGTTCGCCGAGGCTCTGCCCGATCTTCGCGCCTTGCGGACCGCCCTCGGCTCCGGTGAGCACCAGGCGCCCGAAGTTGTCGACGAAGTACACACTGCGTTGGTAGCGCTGCTGATACTTGTCGATCAGCTTGATCACCGCATCCACCGTAAGACCGACACCGGCCGCGCCGATGAAACGGTTGTTGTAGTCATAGACCTTGTAGTTGATGAAGAAGGTCAGGTTGTCCTTGTTGGCAAGGTCCGGGTCAACATTGATCTCGTAGGGATCGGCCATGTCTCGTACGCGGAAATACCACGCATCGCGGGGTTCAGTGGCTTTGACCTGTTTGAGCACGCCCTTGGCGTGGTAGTAGGTGAGGCTGCTGTTAGAGACGAAAAATGCGGTGTAGGCGCCATAGTGGGTCATGACCTCGTTGAGATAGCGGGTCATTTTTTCGGGATCTAGCTCGCCGTTTACCACCCAGTCACGCATGAAGGTGTCGCGGGACATCATCGAGGAAATCAGGATCGGTCTGACGAGGTCTTTCTGGATTTCCGAGTAGACCGTGTCCGACGTCAGCGGCAGTTCGGTGTTGATGATGTTGTCGCGGATCGACGCTCGCGAGGCGTAGTAACTGAGCAAGGATGTGGCGAGAAAGCCTGCGCCCAGCAACGCGATCAGCGTGAGGACCAACGAACGTTGCGAATACAGCGGCGAGCGAAGCGGCATGACGATTCCGTTGGCAGTGACCCGATGGCAGGCATTCTAATGGCACTGCCGGGAAATAACTGCTCTATGTGCAGGGCGAATGATCGTACACACGCCCCTGAGTTGATCGTTCCCACGCTCTGCGTGGGAATGCCGCCCGGGACGCTCCGCGTCCCTTCGCGAGCGTGACGCAGAGCGTCACAGGATGCATTCCCACGCAGAGCGTGGGAACGATCATTTGGCGAGGTAGGCACGCCATCCGCCTAAATGGCTGATATTGGCGGCCCCCTCCAAGCCATACGCCTCACAGATAAACCCACTCTCCCAACGCCCATCCGCCAATTGCACCTTGCCCAACCCTAGTGGCGCCGGAATACCGGTCAGAAAAGAACCCAGCTCATGGCTCGGCAATTCCCAAACCTCGACGGCAATCGCCACACCCCCGTCCTTCACGCGAACCATCCCGGGACGAAACGGCGGGCCGCCGGCCAAGGCATACAGTTGATAGTCCGGCGAGCTGAACGTCGTCTCGACCCGTCGAGCCCCGCGCTGCCTCAATTGCCAATTCAGCGCCAACCCATCCAGATGCGCGCCACACATCACCAATCGCGCACGATCATTGCGTGCGACAGCCGACGGAACCGGTGTCGCCAAACCTTGCTGGCGCTGCAAGGCATCCGCCACGCTCAACAAATACTGATCAGTAAACGCCCGCCCGAACAACGTCACACCCCAAGGCAAACCATTGCCCATGAAACCGCTGGGCACGGCGACGGCGGCGTAATCGAGCAGGTTCATGAAATTGGTGTAGTAGCCCAGTTCCGAATTGCGCAGCACCGGCTCGGCGTCCAGTTCCGCCCGCGTGACGGGGCGGCCGATGGTGGGGGTGAGCACGCAGTCGAGACCGTCCAGCGCTTGGTCGCACAGGGCTTTCAGGGCTTGCAGCCGGTACTGGGCGCGGAAAGTTTGCACGCCGTTCACCGCTGGAGCCTTGGCCAGCACCGCACGAATCACCGGCAGTACGGCTTCAGGGTTTTGCTCCATCAATTCGCCAGCGACGCTGTAGCGCTCAGCCACCCACGGGCCTTCATAGAGCAAACGCGCCGCTTCAAGGAACGGTGAAAAATCCAGCTCCACGGCGTCACCACCCAAAGCCTTGAGCTGATCGATGGCATCACCGAACAACAACGGGCCTTCAGGGCAGCCGAAGAACTCCAGATCCTGAGCACGCGGCACGCCAAAGCGGAAGGGGCGAGGCGCACCAAACGCCGAGCCGTCATTCCACAACGGATTGCTACGGCTGTATTCATCGCGGGGATCAAGGTGCGCAGTGAGCGCGAGCAACTGACTGGCTTCCCGAGCAGTCGCGGTGAACGTGGTCACGCAATCGAGGGTGCGGCAGGCCGGAACCACACCGGCCGTGGAGATCAACCCTTTGCTGGCTTTCAACCCCACCAGATTGTTCAGCGCCGCCGGCACACGCCCGGAACCCGCCGTGTCCGTGCCCAGGGAAAAACTCGCCACGCCGAGCGCCACCGCCAGCGACGACCCGGCGCTGGAACCGCCCGATGGATATTCCGGCAACACGCTGTTTGGGCACGCGCCATAGGGTGAGCGACTGCCGTTAAGCCCGGTGGCGAATTGATCAAGATTGGTCTTGCCCAACGGAATCGCCCCCAGCGCCAGCAATTGCTCGACGATGGTCGCCGAACGTTCGGGCACGTAGGCAAACGCCGGGCACGCAGCGGTCGTCGGAATGCCCGCCAGGTCAATGTTGTCCTTGATTGCGAACGGCACGCCGAACAGCGGAAGGCTTTCAATGTCACGACCGTCGAGTGCCGCGAGGTACGGTTCCAGTTCTTCAACACTGAGCAAGTGGATGAACAGGTGATAGTCCGGGTTCAACGCCGCGGCTTTATCGCGCAGGCTCAGCAGCAGTTCACGGGACGTGATGTTGCCGATGCGATAAGCGCTGCGCAGGGCGTCGAGTTGCAGATTGATGTTCATGGCGTTAATCCTTTTCAAAATGGGTTCACTCAAGTTCCAGCACCACGACACGCTGTCCGGCGCGCACGGCCGAACCCGGTTGCACACGAATCTCGCGTACCACTCCGGCCGTGGGTGCGAGCAATGGGATTTCCATCTTCATCGACTCCAGAATCACCAGCACATCACCCGCGGCAACCCGGCTGCCGGTTTCAACCTGAACCTGCCAAAGGTTGCCGGCGATGTGGCTGTCGACGCTCTGTTGACCGCTGGCCAGCGGTGCGTCGTCGGTCACTTCCGGGACAAGTTCTTCACTGTCGAAATGCGCCTGGCCACTGGCAATCCAGCGCTCGCGTTCGGCGTTGAACGCGCCTTTTTGCTGATCACGAAACGCGGAAATGCTCTCGGCTTCCTTCGTCAGGAAGGCTTGGTAATCCGCCAGATTCAACTGACTGTGCTCGATGTTCAGATCGAATCGCCCGAGTGGGAAATCCCGTCGAGTGCGCAACAGTTCATCGGCACTGACCGGGTAGAAACGGATCTGATCGAAGAAGCGCAGCAACCACGGTTTGCCGTCGAATGCGGCGACCTCGCGATAGCGATTCCACATCTGCAAAGTGCGGCCGACGAACTGATAACCGCCGGGGCCTTCCATGCCGTACACGCACATGTAAGCACCACCGATGCCCACCGAGTTTTCCGCGGTCCAGGTGCGGGCCGGGTTGTATTTGGTGGTCACCAAGCGATGCCGCGGGTCGAGCGGCGTGGCGACCGGCGCACCGAGGTAGACGTCGCCCAGGCCCATCACCAGGTAGCTGGCGTCGAACACCGTGCGCTGCACTTCGTCGAGGTTTGGCAGGTCGTTGATGCGGCGGATGAACTCCAGATTGCTTGGGCACCACGGGGCGTCCTTGCGCACGGTGGTCATGTATTTTTCGATCGCCAACTGGCAGGCCGGGTCGTCCCAGGACAACGGCAGATGGACGATGCGCGAGGGCACTTGCAGGTCCTTGGCGGCGCACACGGCGTCCCATTCGCCGGCGACGATGCCGAGCAGATCGGCCAGCGGCAGTTGTTCGGGTTGGTAGTGCACTTGCAGCGAGCGGATGCCGGGTGTCAGGTCGATGACGCCGTGCAGGTTTTGGCTTTCCAGGGCTTGCATCAAGGCGTGGGCGCGGAAGCGCAGGACCAGGTCCAGTTCGGGGGCGCCGATTTCCAGCAGCAGGTGAGTGTCGCCTGACAGCCGTGCAACCAGCCGCGTATCCCCCTGGCCCAAATCCAACACCACAGGCGACACAATCCCCTGTGGGAGCGGCGGTGCGACGATTCGACTTGCTCGCGAAGAGGGCGTGTCAGTCGACATTGATGTGTCTGATACACCGCTTTCGCGAGCAGGCTCGCTCCCACAGTGGGTATTCCATTTCAAGACGAGGTTGCGGGCGGTCTTGAGATCGACCGGGAGGAACTGCACCTTATCCCCCGCCTTAAGCTGCCCCAGTTGCCAGAGGTCGGCTTCGATCACCGTCACCGGGCAGACAAACCCGCCGAGGCTAGGGCCGTCGGGACCGAGGATTACCGGCATGTCACCGGTAAAATCCACCGCCCCAATGGCGTACGGATTGTCATGGATATTCGACGGATGCAGACCCGCCTCGCCACCATCGGCACGCACCCATTCAGGCTTCGGCCCGATCAACCGCACGCCGGTTCGGCTGGAGTTGAAATGTACTTCCCACTGGGTGGCGAAGAAGGTGCCAATGTAGTTTTCGGTGAAATATTCCGGCGCACCATGAGGGCCGTAGATCACCCGGATTTGCCGCACGGTGGACAACTCGGTGACCTGTTCTACAGGCAGTTGAAGACCGGTGCTGCGATCGCTCAAAGCAAGGACATGCAACACGTCGCCAGCCCGCAACGCACGACCACCATGTCCACCAAACTGGCCGAGGGTGAAGGTGCTTTTGCTGCCCAGATAATCCGGCACTTGCAGGCCACCGCGCAGGCACAGATAGCTGCGGGCGCCTGCACCGGCAATTGTGCCAAGGCTCAAAGTAGCGCCCGCCGGTACGAGAAAAGCCGTGTTCATGGGCACCACTTCACCATTAAGGGTCAGTGGAATCACTGCCCCGGTGACCGCCACCACCACCTCGCAATTGAAGCGCAGCAGCGGCCCGCTCATGGTGATTTCCAGCGCCGCGGCGCCTTCGTCGTTACCCAACAAAAGGTTGCCCAAACGCAACGCACGACTGTCCATCGGCCCTGACGGCGGCACGCCCACGGCCCAGTAACCGAGGCGGCCGGGATAGTCCTGAACGCTGGTCTGAGTCCCGGCGCTGAGCACTTCAAACGTGTTGGCCTGATACACCAAGCCTTCCAGGCAACGCGTCCACGGCTGACCGCTGGCGAAAGGCACATCGAGCAGAATCTGCCGCAAATAATCGCGGTTGGTTTCCACCCCGTAGAGCTGGCTGTCGCCCAGCGCTTGATGCAGATCGGCAGCGGCTTCTTCGCGGGTCGGCGCCCAACTGATGACCTTGGCGATCATCGGATCGAAATACGGTGGAATCTCGCAACCGGCCTCGACCCATGTGTCGATGCGCAGGTGCTTGCCATCGGCGGCAGGGAAGTTCACGGCGGTCAGCAAGCCCGGGCTCGGCTGAAAATCGCGGCCCGGATCTTCTGCATAGAGCCGTGCCTGAATCGCATGACCATCGGCTTTCAAACCTTGGCTCAACGTGCTCAACGGCGGCAAATCCCCGGCCGCCAGTTCCACCATCCAGCGCACCAGATCCACGCCCCAGACTTGCTCGGTGACGCCGTGCTCCACCTGCAAACGGGTGTTCACTTCGAGAAAGTAGAAACGCTGAGCCTCGCTGTCGAAGACGAACTCAACGGTACCGGCGCTGCGGTAATTCACCGCTTTCGCCAGTTTGATCGCCGCTGCACACAGCTCTTCGGCCATGCCTTCAGGCAGGTTCGGCGCCGGGGTTTCTTCGAGGACTTTCTGGTTGCGCCGCTGCACCGAACAGTCGCGCACGCCGAGGGCAATGACTTCGCCCTGGCCGTCGCCGAACACCTGGACTTCCAGGTGACGGGCGCGCTGGATGTACTTCTCGATGAACACCCCGGCGTCGCTGAAGTTGTTCTGGCCGAGGCGTTTGACGGCTTCAAAGGATTCGCTCAACTCGGCCGCACTGCGACACACGCGCATGCCGATGCCGCCACCGCCGGCGGTGCTTTTGAGCATCACCGGGTAGCCGACCTGTTCGCCAGCAATCAGCGCCGCGTCGAGGCTGTCGAGCAACTCGGTGCCTTCGAGCATCGGCACGCCGTGTTGCTTGGCCAAGGCGCGGGCGGTGTGCTTGAGGCCAAACACTCTCAGCTGCTCTGGCGTCGGGCCGATGAAGGCGATGTTGGCGGCTTCGCAGGCTTCGGCGAACGCGGCGTTTTCCGAGAGAAAACCGTAACCCGGATGGATCGCCGTGGCGCCGGTGGATTTGGCGATGTTGAGGATTTTTGCGACGGCCAGATAGGTGCCGGCGGCTGCGCCTTCACCGAGGCTGTGGGCTTCATCGGCCTGCAAGATATGCAAACTGGCGGCATCGGCTTCGGAGTAAACGGCAACGCCCTGGACCTGCAACTCACGCAGGGTACGCAGGATGCGACAGGCTATGGCGCCACGGTTGGCAATCAGGACTTTTTCGAACATGGCATAACCCCCGGAGGCGATAGCGCATCAGCCTCGACCTGGGATGCGGGCCGTCCCGCAGTTTTTCGATAGGCGCCAGGGTCGTCCCCGACGGCAACATCAGTTCATTCCAAAACACCACCGAACCCCTGTGGGAGTGAGCCTGCTCGCGAAAGCGGTGCATCAGTCGACATCATTGGTGAATGTGCTGACGTCTTCGCGAGCAGGCTCGCTCCCACAGGTGGGGGTAGTGGTGTTTTTACTTTTTGAGGCACTGCCCGGAACGCGCCTGGCACAGGGCAAACAACCACTTACGCACACGCGATATTTTCAGTTCCATACCAGCAGCTCCGCAGGGGTGGGGTTGTAGGCGTTGCACGGATTGTTCAGTTGCGGGCAGTTGGAGATCAGCACGATCACGTCCATCTCGGCCCGCAGGTCGACGTATTTGCCCGGCGCCGAAATGCCGTCTTCAAAGGTCAGCCCACCATCCGCCGTGACCGGTACGTTCATGAAGAAGTTGATGTTCGGCCCGATGTCGCCCTTGCCCAGTCGCCCGTCGTGAACGCAGGCGCGCAGGTAGTTGTCGCGGCAGCTGTGCATGTAGCGTTTCTCCAACGCGTAACGCACGGTGTTGCTCTCTTGTGCGCACGCACCGCCGAGGGTGTCGTGACGGCCGCAGGTGTCGGCAACGATGGTCAGCATCGGCTTGCCGAGGTTGGAATAGAGCACGCTGCCGGTGCTCAGGTAGACGCTGTTCTGCCGGCGCAACGTGCGCTGCACGTCATAGCGTTCCTTTGGATTAGCGACGCTGTAGAACAAGGTGTCGACCGCTTGGTTGCCTTCCAGGTCGAGGATGCGCAAGGTCTGGCCGGCCTTGACCTCCATCAGCCACGGTTCCCCGGCGGGGATGGTGGCGCGGTAGATCGCGGTTTCGGGCAGCTGTTGAGCGGTAGCAATTGCGAGTGACATGGCAGCGATCCTCAGGCGAACAGACGGTCGGTGTTGATGAAGCCGCGCTCGTTTTCCGGGCGCGACGTGCGGCAGTGTTCGGCGACGCTGGCGTCAGCGTTCATCCAGCTGAGTTTCAGCGGTTTTGGTGCGTACTCGGGCGAAGGGTCCATCGGATGTTGCAACGCGGTGAGCACCACCAGCGTGTCCATCGGCGCATACAACTCGATGTAGTCAGTGGCCTTGGAATTGCCTTCGACGAAATGAAAACGCCCGGCCTCATCGACGTTTACGCGGCTGAACAGGTTGAGGGTCATCAGCAAATCGGACAGGCCCAACCCCCACTTGCCCAGTTCCACCAACAGGTTGTCGGTGCCGTTGCGGAAGAAGCCGTTGCGCAGTTCCTGATAGCGGCCCTGGCCGTATTTTTCCGCGACTTCTTCAGCGCAGAGCACACCGCCGAGGCTGTCGCTCCAGCCGCAGGTGTCCGCGGTAATGGCGGCCAGCACGCGGCCCATGTCCGAGTACAAACAGTGACCCGCGGTGAGCTTGGCGGTGTGTTGGCATTTGAGGCTGTCGGGCAGGTTCAGGCGTTCGGTTTTTTCGTTGGCGTTGAGCAGCGTCAGGCTGACGTTGGCGCCACCGCGCAGGTCGGTCAGGCGCAGCAGTTGGCCGCGTTTCAGAACGAAGGAACGATGGCCGCCACCGGGGAGCATTTCTTCGGCGAAGGGCGGGAACAGTTGGGTCGAATCAGTCATGTGCAAAGTCCTCTTAAGCGGTACGAAGCGTGCCTGCCAGCTCTGCCGGCAAGGCATCGACGGCGGCGCGATGGGCGCGGCGGTCGCTGTTCAAAGGGATGTCGTAGGTTATGCGCGCGCCATAGGCGCCGGGGGCATGCGGGTCGACGCGGACCTTGTCGAACACCAGCAGGCGCGTGCCGAGGCTGAAGCCTTCGGACAGGTCGTGGGTGACCATGAACACCGTCAGTTGCGTCTCGCGCCACAGCTCCAGCAGTAAACCGTGCATGTCCTTACGGATGCCTGGATCGAGGGCGCCGAACGGTTCGTCGAGTAGCAATACCCGAGGCTTCATGATCAGCGCCTGGGCAATCGCCAGTCGTTGCTGCATGCCGCCGGAGAGCTGCGCCGGGTACTTGTCCAGCGAATGGCCCAGGCCGACTTTGTGCAGCAGCACTGATGCCTGTTCTCGTGCATCTTTTTTTGCGCTGCCGAACAAACGTCCGAGCAGAGGCGAGCGCGGCAGTTCGAGGCCCAGGGCGACGTTGTCCAGCACCGTCAGGTGCGGGAACACCGAGTAGCGCTGGAACACCACGCCACGGCTGGCATCCGGCTCGCCGGCCAAGGCCTGGCCATCCAACAAAATCTCGCCGCGACTGGCGCGTTCCTGGCCGAGCAACAACCGCAGGAAAGTCGATTTACCGCAACCGGAGGCGCCGACCAAGGTGCAGAACTCACCCTCGTTGACGTTCAGGTTCAAGCCTTCGAGTACCACCTGATCAGCGTATTGCTGCCAGACGTTTTTCACCGTGATGAAGCTCATGCCCGCGCTCCTTCATACCAAGGGAACGCTCGCTGGGTCAGGCGTTTCAAGCCCCAATCCATCAGCCAGGCGAGCAGGGTGATCCAGACCACGTAGGGTAAAATCACGTCCATCGCCAAGTAGCGGCGCACCAGGAAAATCCGATAGCCGAGGCCATCGGTCGAGGCAATGGCTTCAGCGGCGATCAGGAACAACCACGCCGAGCCAAGCATCAGCCGCAGCGAGATCAACAAGCGCGGCAACAGTTGCGGCAGCACTACTCGCAGCATCAGCGTCCAGGTCGAAGCACCGAGGGTCTGGGCCTTGATCAGCAACTCGACGGGAATTTCCCGGGCGCGTTGCTCCAGATCACGGGCCAGGCACGGGGTGATGCCGATCACGATCAGCATCACTTTCGACAACTCCCCCAGACCGAACACGATGAACAGAATCGGCAGAATCGCCAGCGGCGGCACCATCGACAGCACCGTCAGCAACGGCGACAGCGGCGCGCCAAACAGCGGCAGCGTACCGGCGGCGATGCCCAGGCACAGCCCGGCCAGCGCGCTGATGCCGAGGCCGATGGCCAGGCGTCGCAGGCTGGACGCGGTGTCTTGCCACAACACGTATTCACCGGTGCGGGTGTCGGCGGTGAACGCCAGGCGTTTCACCGCGTCGGTCATCTGCACGGCGCTCGGCAACAGCTTGTCGTTGGGGTTGTCCGTCAGCCGCTCGGCCGAGCCCATGAAGTAGGCGAACAGCACCAGGGCGAACGGCAGGATCACCAACAGCAGGCGACTCGGGCGATCCGGGTGGCGATTGATCAGGCGCATGGCCAGGTCCTCCTGATTACAGCTTGGCGTCGGCGGCCATCTGCACGTAGGTCGGGTCGAAGCGCAGCTTGAGGTTGGTCTTGTCGCCGCTGGTCACGCCATTGGCGAAGGCCATGCCAACTGCGCTGGTGTCCTTGGCGCCCTCACCGAGCAAGCCGTGCTGGAACGAGAACTCGGCCACCTTGCGCATGGTTTCCGGCAGTTGCTTGCTGGTGGAGAAGTCCAGGGCTTCTTTGGGCGTGGCGAACAATTTGGTGGTGTCGAGTTGTGCCTGGAAACCGGCCAGGTCGGTGCCCGAGGCTTTGGCCATGTGTTCCAGCGCAGTTTTACTGGCGGCGTTTTTAGGGTTCATCAACTCGACCACTTCGAACCAGGCGCCGGTCAGCGCTTTGCCCAGGGCCGGGTTGTCTTTGAGGGTGGCGCTGTTGACCACCATCATGTCCATGATTTCGCCGGGGATCTGACTGGAGTTGAACACTTCGGTCACCGCGGGCTTGGCCTTGATGTCCGAAAGCATCGGGTTCCAGGTGGTGACGGCGTTGACCTGATCGGTGTTGAAGGCAGCCGAGATGTCGGCGTCGGAGGTGTTGACCACTTTCAGGTCTTTCTCGGTGAGATCGACCGAATCCAGCGCCCGGGCCAGCAGGTAGTGGGAAACCGACAGCTCCACCAGATTGACGTCCATGCCTTTGAGGTCGGTGACTTTCTTGCCGTCGCCCTTGAGCACAATGCCGTCGTTGCCGTTGGAGAAGTCGCTGACGATCAGCGCGGTGCTGTCGACGCCACCGGCCGCCGGAATGGTCAGTGCATCCATGTTGGTCATGGTGCAGCCGTCGAACTGGCCGGCGGTGTATTGGTTGATGGATTCGACGTAGTCATTGAGCTGCACCACATCGATCTTGATGCCGTACTTCTTCGCCCATTTATCGACGATGCCTTGGCTGCCAGCGTATTCCCAGGGCATCCAACCGGCATAGATGGTCCAGCAAACACTGAAGTGGTCTTTCTGGGCGGCTTGGGACGAGAAGCTCACGAAGGCTGCGAAAGCAGCGGCGAGCAGGGCGGGTAAACGAAGCTGGGACATGGGTGGTTCTCCAGTTGGTCAAGGGCGGGCAGGAGTCAACGCGGCACCGCGAACGGTGGCTTGTCTCCCGGGCTTTTATCCCGCCGTGTAACCTCAACTGGAGGTCGCCAACTCTCGGACCAGCCACTCGCCTTAGCGAGCCGGAACCCTAGTCAGCCATTGCAAATTGTGGTGCCGCGAACCTGTGATGACTCCTGCACGTCTTTGCTAAAGCGAGAGCCGTGCCAAGTCGGCTTGAACGCTCTAGCGTGGGCGATTACGCCATTGGCGCGTTGGAGACAGGTGGCGGCGTTGCCTTGTGATGGTGCATGGGTGCACCGCAATGGATCGGGCCGGCCGCTGATCTGAAGGTCCGGGCGGCTCGGCACTCGGCGCAGCATTGCCAGTCAAAAATGGTGTCAGCCGGCCTGTTCCGGCTGTGGGTCTTTCAGGAGGCCGCCATGTTTCGTCGATTGTTGTTCGGTGTTGTTCTCGGTCTGGGGGTGTCCGGCTGCTACTACTACGCCGGTGGCTACGATGTGTATTCCGAGCCTTATTACTACCCCGGCTATTCGCCCTATTCCTACTATTACGGACCGCGTTATTACTATGGTCCGCGCTTTTATGGCGGCTATCGCTACTACTATTGGGGCGGGCATTCGCCACGTTATTACGGCGGTGGATATCGTGGTGGCCACCATTAATCAGCGGGTGAATGGATGAAAAACCTTTCATCGGTGACTTGTTTCAATGTGTTTCAGGAACGCACCAGATTTGGAAAACGATGTCTGATCTTTCGACAGTCACCGAATAATTGACTGTCGCCTGCCAGCGTCGCTGGTGTGGCTCACTCGCGGTCCAGGAGGCCGCCATGTATCTGCGAATTCTTCTGATTGCTGTATTGGGATTGTCTCTTGGTGCATGTGTGCCTTATTCCGATGGAGGAGCCAGCTACTACAGTTCCGAGGTCTATACCTCGCCAGCCTATTATGACGGCGGGCCTTACTATTCAGGCGGCGGCGGTTACTACACGCAACCACGTCGGTACTACGCACCGCCAGCGCGGTATTACCAGCCAACGCCGCGGTATTACCACCAGCCGCGGGTTTATCAACCGGCACCACGCTATTACCAGTCGCAACGAGGCGACTATCGGGCCCATCAGAATCGCGGCTGGGATGGCCAAAACCGTGGCGGTTGGGACGGCCGTAACCGCGGTGGAGACAACGACTATCGCGGCGGCCATGGCGGACGCGACAACCGTGGCGGAAGGGGCGACCACAACGGTCGCGGTGATAACGATGGCCGAGGCGGCCACCGGTAGTCCTCACAAAAACCTCTACAAAAAATGCGGCGCATCAAGCGCCGCTTTTTTTTGGCTGAGTCAGGCATCGCTCGTTGGGTCGTGACTGGCGTTGGAGGTGAAACCCTCAACGAAATCGTACAGCCGGTGGCGGGAAAGAAAGAGGGGCGCTCCTACTCGATTCGAAAAATCACTCGTCTTGCCATCTCCTCGGGTGTTCTCGGAACCATCCTACAGTTTTACTTCTGCGCATTTGTTAGCGTTTGTGCATTCACATTGATGTTGGAAAACTTCAATTTATGGGGGTATCTAAGGAAAGAAGCCACTCAAATTATGAATCTACTTATTATTCATCAAAACTTTCCCGGTCAATTTCGGCATGTTGCTTTGGCGGCGCAGAGTTGCCCGGACATCGAAGTGACTGCGATAGGGCGAGATACCGCTCCAGGAGTTCATGGGGTAAAGCTTCTTCGATATCGACCTATAAGAAAAACATCGAATTTTGCTCATCCGTATTTGCATAAATATGAAGAGGCGATATTTGATGGGCAACAAGTTTTGGGGGTGTTGACAAGGCTCAAACAAAAGGGTTATTGCCCCGATGTGATACTCGCCCATCCGGGATGGGGTGAAACACTGTTCGTTAAGGATGTATATCCTGACATTCCGCTCATTCATTTCTGTGAATATTATTATCATTCAAAGGGTGCGGATATGGGGTTCGATCCGGAATTTCCGTGTGCCGTAGATGTATCATCAAGGCTTCGTCTCCTGAATTCGATGCATCTTTTGAACCTTGAGCAATGTGATGTTGGAATTTCACCAACACATTGGCAACGCAGTCTGTTCCCACCCATGTATCACTCTAAAATTCATGTGATTCATGAAGGCGTCCCTTCGCAATCTCCCGAGCCTGTGCCGGCTGCCTCTGTAAAGCTACCCAGTGGGCACGTGATAAAAGCCGGCCAATCAATCGTGACGTATGTTGCCAGAAACCTCGAACCCTATCGTGGATTTCATAGTTTCATGAGGTCCATTCCATACATTCAAGCCCAGTGCCCAGACACCCAAATCGTAATAGTAGGAGGAGATGGCGTAAGTTATGGGCGTATGCCTATAGGGTATGAAAGCTGGCGCAGCAAAATGGTGGCTGAATTAAAAGTGGATCTTTCCAGAGTGCATTTTACCGGCAAACTGCCTTATGAAACTTATAGGGCTATTTTGCGGGTTTCAGTAGTTCATGTTTATTTGACTTATCCCTTCGTTCTGTCTTGGTCATTGCTTGAGGCTATGGCGTCTGGATGTGTCGTTATAGGTTCCGATACCGCTCCAGTCAAAGAGGTGATTGTTGACGGTGTAAATGGATTGTTAGTGGATTTCTTCGATAGTGAATCGATAGCAGGAAAAGTTTGCAATGTTCTAAGGTCTCCTGGTGATTTTAGGCTAATTAAAAGATCTTCGGATTTGACAGCAAGCAGGTTTGATGTAAGGCATGGTGTCAAAGGCTATTTTGAGATTTTTGATCGCGTGATGTCTGGTTGTTGTTCTAGATAGGCTGTTTGATCATTTTAAAATGGAGTTTGAAATGCATAAATTGTTTCGCAAAGGTGTAAGTCGGTGGTGTAAGGCGATACTGAAGTACGGTTTGGTTTTGGCTCTGTGTTATTGGGTCGTGGATTTTTATATTGAATGGGAGCGCATGGCAGAAGCAAGAGAACGTCATTATCAGGAATCAAAAAAATGTAGTCAGAAACTTGCCGGTATGGAACACGTTCCTATATTGGGAGGGGGGCTCCTTGATAGAACTAAAATACCAGGGTTCCATTTTGGTTCTTCAACGAGGGACGGGCTGTGTATTGCAGATGTTCTTGAGGGTTCTTTTTGGTGGACGGGTACTGAGCTGCGCACAGAATATCAGGAGAGCGGGAAAGAGCCTTCATCTAGTTGGGGGCATTTCAATGTAGCGGCTAGGCTATACACCAGAAAACCATCCACCGAACCATACAATATGGGATTTAAGGTTGTTGATTGGCCTGAAGAACTGATTGTGAAACTCAAAAATTACCCAGGCTTGGAGCTTTGGCTTAATGAGCGACCTCCTAGTACAAAGAATGAGTTCTCAGTTACAGATTTTGTAATACGTGACTGGCGCCGACGTGACGGAACACCGCGCACGATATCGTGTGACGGTTTGGGCTCCCCGAGGAAGAAAACTTTAGAAAGTGGAGTGAGTAAGGCGGATCTGTTGAGGTTTAATAAAACGCAACTGGAGAATTTAGATTTTGGTGATTTGAGTGCCTATTGTACGGTCGGATTGCATGATTTCGATTTTGCAGGTGGAGATGCTCGTATAGGAACTGGAACTGAATCGTTACTTGGCGCTCCCATAGCGCTTCAGATGCTTAGTGAATATCTTTCGAACGCTATAATTACAGGGAAGTAACTATGAACTATGTTTTTAGTGTCTTAGAGAAAACAAGAATTTTCGATGTTGTCAGTATATGCAATGGGATGGTGTTTGATTCGGAAAAAGAACGGTACAAAGCAGTAGCTATAGATGGAAGAAATTGCACACCTTTCTATCAAGAACTGTCAGATATTATTGGTGAGAAACTTTCTGGGCGAGTTGTGTTCGATGGGAACGTCAAGCGTGCTTTAAAAAGTGCCAGGCTCTGGCTTGATGTGGCGATTGATGCCAATGGAGGAAACGGTGCTTACTCTGCTCTAATTCGTGCCTATACGTTACGGCAAGGACAGTTGAGGCTGAATGAAACGTTTAACGCTGGTTTGATGCAACAAGCGTCTAATGGGGTGGCAGTCAATTTTGTAAATGCTTTGATTTACGGGTCGGTTAAAGATAATTTGGCACCGTGGACCGTACCTTTAATTAGCCAAATCGCTTCCATCGATGCAAGAGCTGTCGGTGAAATATTGTTCGAAGAAAAGAGTGGTGCAGCAGACACTGCTTCAAGTCGTAACTCAGGATGGTCGGGCACAATCGCCTTTAGTCTGTTGGGTGGGGAGTATCCCTATGAAACGTGGAGGTTAATATCGGCAGGTGATCCCGGATCGGAAATAAAAGGCAGTCATGAACAAGCAAAGGTTAATAGAATCGATGATTTCAAGAACATCCTGTTTGCCATAGATTCATACAGTGTGGCGCTTGAAGCGGTGATCAAAAATTTCGGCAGAAATATTTTTGAAAGCTTGTTTTCAGTTGTGCCAGAGCAGATAAATGTGGCGCTTAGTAGTGGGAGTGTCAATCCGTTAATCCAGTATGTGGTTAAAGGCACACCTATTTCACCAGCGGTTAATCTGATATTAAGATACGGTGTGAATGCCTTCTTTGACATGTTTAGACGAACCTACGAAGGTGACGCTACTTTTACGGCGACCACGGATGAAACGTTTGCTGATAACGCCTATACATTTTTCTCATCGCTCTCACCGAGTCAATCCCAAAGCATTGTTGCCAAGACGATTGGGGAATACGGCAGCGCTTCGGAGTGGGGAGTACTAGCCGCCGAGGATACGTCTACCGGGCAGGCGTTACGTAACTCTCTCAAACACCTGAGTGAAATAGTTATAGAAAGAGGCGAAGATTTTTCAGGTGATGGTCTGGAACTCTATAACTCGAAAACCGGTGAAGGTGTCATTACGGAACAATGGCTACTTGATCGCGCAGACATGTTAGGCCGCCTGATAGCCAGAACCAACGGATCATTCGGTGAAAACACGGCTCAGAAGTTCTCTTACTCAGATCTCGCATCAGGTAAACAGGCGGCAATGACTACAGGGGTTTCAAATCCTCTGGTTATGTTTGGTGATGATGGAGGCCGTTCGTTCAGCGGTGGAACAAATATCGACCATCTCTATGGTGGCGCGGGCAATGACACGATCAACGGACTGGACAGGAATGATCATATTGAAGGTGGACATGGTAACGACTCGTTAACGGGCGGAGATGGGAATGATGCGCTGCACGGGATGTCCGGTGACGATGTATTAGTGGGTGGAAAAGGTAACGATATTCTGATTGGCGGGGCAGGCAATGATCGATATGAATTTTCGAGTGGCGATGGAGTCGATCAGATTTTCGATTTTAACGCCGATGGTCAGATACTTATAAATGGCCTTCCGATACCTCCCCCAAAACGTAGTGGCCCTCTGAGCAATACCTGGATCACTGAAGATGGCGCCATTACTTTAACCCTCATCGAAGAACTCGCTGAAAAAACACTTAATATCAAATACGGTCAGAATGACCTGATTGTCATAAGACACTACACACCGGGAATGTTCGGCATCCAACTGCCAGGCTACGTAAGCCTTCGCTTTGCGAAGCCCCATCTCACTATTACCGGTGACCGAAAAGCTGAAGATGCCGATCCGGATGTTCCCGGTGAGCAGCTTTCTTACGATGAACTAGGCAACGTTGTGGTGATGCCGAATGTAAAGCAGAGAAACAAGGCTGACATGCTGCACGGATCGCCGAACGACGACTTGCTCATTGGGCTTGGCGGTTCTGATCGGTTATTCGGTCGTGCCGGAAATGATCGTTTGTTTGGAGATAAGCAGACAACTATCGAAAAAGCGATGGTGGGTGGGGCCGTTGGTGGCCGAGCAAGCCGTGGCGATTGGCTAGATGGGGGACTAGGCGATGATCTACTGATTGGCACCCCATCCCGAGATGTGCTGCTTGGCGGAAACGGACTAGATACGCTAATTGGCGGGGCGGGTGACGATAATTTATCGGGTGATGATGCGACCACTGGCCTGGCGGAAAACTGGGCCTTTAAAACCGTTAACGTCCCTCTTGGCATTGGTGTTATCAGCAGGAGTGGCGTCCTTTCCAATGCCTCCTCCAGCAATGCCGTGGAGGGTGGTGACGACATTCTTTATGGTCAAGGTGGTCACGACTTTATGACGGGTGGCTGGGGCGACGATTTGCTCGATGGCGGAACCGGGAATGATGTCATGAGCGGTGATCAGGGAAATGACACCCTTCGCGGAGGCAGCGACGACGACATTCTGTTGGGAGACAACCTCGACTGGGCTGGAGGGCTCCAAAGCAGAAATCATGGAAATGATTTTTTAGACGGTGGGGATGGCAATGACGAACTTGCCGGTAATGGCGGTAGCGATGTGTTGTACGGCGGTCTCGGTAACGACTATTTAAAGGGTGATGATCCAGTCCTGCAGGGTATTGAGGGTAATGCCGCAGACTATTTCGGCAGTGATTTTCTTGATGGTGGTGCGGGTGACGACACCCTCCAAGGTGGCGGTGCCGACGATTCACTTTATGGTGGCGTAGGTAATGATCTTCTATCGGGCGATTACATCGATCACACAGTTCGTTACCACGGTAATGATTTTCTTGACGGAGGTGTTGGTGATGTGTAGTGGTCAACTAATCCCGGACACGACGTTAAGTTTTTCCTCGGCCCGAGCTGGCGCCAGCCCACCGTTGAATTGGTGAGGCCGAATCCGGTTGTACCGATGCATCAAAAAATGGCTGATGTCGCGCTGTGCTTCCTGCGCAGTTCTGTAGCCTAAGGTCGGTATCCATTCAGTTTTCAAACTCCGGAACACTCGCTCCATCGGTGCATTGTCCCAGCAATTTCCCCGGCGACTCATGCTCTGGCGTATGCGGTATCGCCACAACCGCTGGCGAAACAACCGGCTTGCATATTGGGACCCTTGATCCGAGTGGAACAGCAGATCCGAAGGCCTGCCACGCTGCTCGTAGGCCATATCCAGGGCTCGGATCACGAGTTCGGCGTCCGGTTTTTCCGACAGTGCCCAGCCCACTATCCGGCGCGTGCAGAGATCCAGAACGACAGCCAAGTAATGCCACTTTCCTTGTGCCCAAATATAGGTGATGTCACCGCACCAGACCTGATTGGGGGCTGGCACATCAAACTCACGGTTCAAGGTATTCGGGATATCAAGTCTTTCTACTGTCGCTCGTTTATAGGCATGTGAGCCGGGTTGTTTACTGACTAAATCAAGCTCACGCATCAAACTGCGCACTTTGAATCGACCGAGTTGCTCACCATCTTCACGCATCAGTGACAGGATGCTGCGACTGCCCGCAGCGCTGCGACTTTGCGAGAACAGCTCACTGACCCGGCTACGCAACCGAAGCCGTTCAACATCGGGAGTGCGGCGCCGCAGGCGCTGGGCGTAGTAGCACGAGCGGGTGACTTCAAACACCTTACACAGCCAATCAACCGGCTCATGGGCACTCAACTGATCAATCAGCGCAAACGCTCGTGATCTTCCGACATCAAGAGCGCGGTAGCCTTTTTTAGTATGGATTTTTCTCGCTCAAGCCGAGCGATCCGGGCTTCCAGTTCCTGAATTTTCTGCTGCTCTGGGGTCAGCGCCTTGCTCTGCGGAGTGACGCCTTGGTGCTCTTTCTGAACCTGGTCAACCCAGCGGCGCAGCGCTGACTCACCAATGCCGAGTGAGCGGCTGGCTTCGATGTAGCTGTAGTTTTGCTTGAGCACGAGGTCAGCAGCCTCGCGTTTGAATTCAGCAGTAAAGGAGCGGCGTTGTTTGGTCATCTGACACCTCGATCTGGCGAGTATTCTCGCCTAAATGGGTGTCCGGTTTCATTAGACCACTACAATGACACGCTTATAGGCATGGGTGGCTCAGATACGCTGATAGGGGGAGAAGGAAATGACGCCCTGGATGGAGATGAGCACAACCTGAAAGCGGGAGGAACTAATGATGACTACATTCAAGGAAATGCAGGAAACGACACGCTCTGGGGAGGCTTGGGCGCCGATACCCTTTATGGAGGTGCTGATGACGACTTCTTGCTGGGTGACTATGAGCTAAGACCCGAAACGGAACATGGCGCAGATTATCTTGATGGCGGTTCCGGGAATGACACTCTGTTAGGCGGCGGTGGAAACGACACGTTATATGGTGGTGCAGGTGTGGACTATCTTCGCGGTGGCTCCGGCAATAACGTTTTTGGAGGAGGCAGCGGCAACGACCATCTGGATGGGCTAGACGGCGATGATACTTATCATTTCGGCACCGGTGATGGTCTCGACGTTATCGCAGATACAGGCGGAAATAACGTCATAAAATTTGGATCTGGATTTACTGCGGATAGTTTAAAGGCTGACATCATTGTTGTTGATGTTGGGCCGGTATTACGGCTGTGGAATGGTTCAGGTGACGCCATTCTGATCCGTAATTTTGAAAAATGGCAAAATTCATCATTTAGTTTCAGTGACGGGGGGACTTTAAATTTTCAGGATGTTATGAAAATAGTCCAGGGGCCGGTAGACGTTTCATCTTTGGTAGAAACATCTCTGGTGGGTGGCGAAGATGGAAGTAGCGTCGGGGCTACAGATAACCCTAATGTTTCGGAGCAAGCCGGAGGTAGTGACAATTCTAATGGGGCGGCGGGCATTAATAATGCTGCGGCCGATACTCCGCGCCTTGAAGGTGATAATGAAAAGCTATGGGGCGAAGAGTTTCTGGCGAACATGAAAAAGCGCCGCTCGGCATTGATACTGGCATCGGGGTTCGTGCTAAATGCTCAGGGCGCCTGGGGCAAAAGCCATATTACTGATGATGAGTACAGCTACCACGAAAAAACCAATTTAATTGTTGAGAGCTTCCAGGCAGGATCATTGACGGAAACACCGGATCGAATGAGTCTTGTTTCTGGTAGAGCAGTACTCAGTGAGAGATCCTCAAATACAACGTCCCGCACTGAGTCAATACCTTCAGTGGTAGGTGGGCTGAAATATACGCCAAAACAAGAGCCGAAATACTATCCCTCTGGCTCAAGCTATAGCGGGTTTGCTTTAAGTGCTGGGGAAGTTGTCATCGAAAATAAAAGCGTCACAGGTGTCATTCAAGGTTGGTATGTTTATCCTGCTGGAAGCTTCGAAGATGGTGCGGTTAGTTACAAACAGTTCAGTTGGGATGTCACGACTGAAATCATTAGGCACCAAGTTGTTCAGGGCGATGATGCAGGCGGTAGGGTAAATCTCGAAGGTGGCAACATTTTTCATGGCGGGACGGGCGATGATTTAGTAGTCACCTGTAAGGATCCCGACGTTTATTATGGTGAACATGAAGGTAAGACACCCGGTGCGTTTCTTTCAGGCGGGGCAGGAGGAAACGATACGCTGCTTGGATCAGACGGTGCGGATTATTTAATCAGTGGCTCAGGGCATGATTGGCTTTACGGTGAGAACGGTCCTGATACTTATATAATAGGCGCGCATGCTGGAGCGACTACCATTATTGCGGATATGTTAAGCCCTGTTTTTCTCAGCCCTGAAGTTGGGGTTGCTGGGTGGAAGTCTGAGTCCGGACTAGACGACACTGATACCGTCAGACTTCCGGATGGGATAATTCTTGAGCAGTTGCAATTAAGTTGGGGTGCCGTATTGGTTGAAGCGGTCAATGTAGAGTTATCACCAAAACCACAGCGTGGCACCTATCGCAGTCCACCTCGAGGGCTGATGCTGTACTCAACAATTGATATTTCCTGGGGTAAGGAACAACAAGTTCGTATTGTCTTGCCGAATGCAAGTGATCCTGGTGGTTCTGGTATTGAAATTATAAAGTTTGCAGATGGTGCGACCATTCGCTTGGAACAGCTTATCGCTAACAGTAAATTAGGTCCTGCGCCTGATAATTACCATAGTGGTATTTTAGTAGCCGGTGCTCCTTTGGTCAGATCTTCTCGTGATAATAAAGCGCTTCCTCTCGTTGGTGGTCGAGGTGATGACACTTTGAGTGGGGCAGGTGAGATAAGAGGCATGCAGGGAGATGACTCGATTTCGGGCGGTCCAGGAGACGATGTTCTTTGGGGAGGACCGGGTGACGACACTCTAGCAGGTGGCGCGGGCAATGACGTTTACAAATATGACGGGCTGGGACGAGATTTGATTGTTAATGCATCTGGCGGTATTGATGGAATCGATTTTACGGATTTCGATACATCCATCCAACAGCTGAAATTTCACCGCGACAATGATGATCTCGTCGTAGTGGTGAATTATGGTTCGTCTCCGAAAATACGAGTGGTTAATCATTTTTTAGGAGGCGATGCTGCGATAAGTTTTATAAGAGTACAAGGAGTGGACAGAACTCCTCAAGACTACACTGCGGGCCAACTTGTTGAGCTTCTACACGCTTTACCCCCGCTAAGGGATGTGGAAGACATCTTGTTGCGTAATGACGATGAGGCGTTGCAGGCAGTGAAGGAAATAATACAATTTTATGGGCTTAACGGTTAACTATTACTTCGATGCCAAAGGTGATGACTACAAACTATTCCTCCGCTTGCGGTAAGAGGCTCGTTCCGGGAATAGGGTAGGAACGAAGTGCAGTTAACAACGTGTACGAGCATGGCTTGCCCGCGATAAGCCCTTGAGATAGCCATCGCGGGCAATGCCCGGATTTCAGTATTCCTACAGATCGGCCAGAGGATGCCGGCCTTCCCAGGCCTTGTGGAAATGCGCTTCTATCACTGCATCCGGCAGGTTATTGATGTCTGGCCAGTGCCAATGGGGTTTTTGATCCTTGTCGATCAACCGTGCGCGCACGCCTTCGCTGAACTCAGGATGACGGCAGCAGTTGAGGCTCATGGTGTATTCCATCTGAAAGACTTGCGCCAGCGACATGTGTCGGGCGCGGGCGATCTGTTCCCACACCAGATGAGCGGTCAGTGGCGAGCCTTCGCTCATGGTTTTCGCGGCGCGGCTGAGCAGCAGATCCGTGTTGTCGCGCAACTGGCTGATGGCCTTCCAGGCGCAGCGCACGTCACTGACATCCAGCAGCTCATCGATCTGCTGGCGTCGCGGTAGCCACTGAGCTTCAGGCATTTGCGTGATCGCTTCCTGCTGCAAGGCCTTGAGCAGGCTGTTCAGCTGCATCGGCGTCTGTTCCTGCCAGTTCAACTGCAGCAGGCCTTCCATCAGCTCTTCCTGCTGTTCGTCGAGCAGGAAACGGTCGGCCAGGTCCAGATCGATCGCATCGCGACCGTTCATATGGGCGCCGGTCAGGCCGAGAAACAATCCGAGCTTGCCGGGCAGGCGCGACAAAAACCAACTGGCCCCGACATCCGGGTACAAACCGATACTGATCTCCGGCATCGCCAGGCGGCTGCTCGGGGTAACAATCCGGATGCCCGCTCCTTGCAGCAGCCCCATGCCGCCGCCGAGCACATAGCCATGCCCCCAGCAGATCAGCGGTTTAGGGTAAGTGTGCAGATTGAAGTCCAGGCGATATTCCGCCGCAAAGAAATGCGCGGCCAGCGGCGGCACTTCGCCGGGATGGGCGCGACAGGCTTCCACCAGGCTGCGTACTTCGCCACCGGCGCAAAAGGCCTTGGTGCCGTTGCCGCGCAGCACGACGCAGACGATTTGCGGTTCTTTGGCCCAGACGTCCAGTTGATCGCGCAAGGCGTTGATCATCGGCAAGGACAGGGCGTTGAGGGACTTTTCGGCATCCAGGCTGGCGACTCCGATGCGTGCGCCGTCGGTGCCAGTGAGTTCTTCGAAGTGCAGATTCATCGTGACCTCGATCGGGAATTTGAGCGTTCAGTATGATCGCTATGTAGGAAAGTGCCGGATCTGCGTCAGATCAATTGACAAGCGTGATGGGCTTTCCTAGGGTTCGCCCCATTGTTTTTGCCGGATGTAACCATGACTGCTGACGACCGTATCAAACTCGAACCGAGCTGGAAGGAGGCACTGCGTGCCGAATTCGACCAGCCCTACATGGCAGAGTTGCGCAACTTCCTGCAAGAGGAGCGCGCGGCCGGCAAGGAAATCTACCCTCCAGGACCGATGATTTTCAACGCACTCAATTCGACGCCGCTGGATAAAGTCAAAGTCGTCATCCTCGGCCAGGACCCGTACCACGGTCCGGGACAGGCCCACGGCTTGTGCTTTTCAGTCCAACCGGGCGTACCGGCGCCGCCGTCGCTGGTGAACATCTATAAAGAGTTGAAACGCGATCTGAACATCGACATCCCGGCCCACGGTTGCCTGCAAAGCTGGGCTGACCAGGGCGTGCTGATGATCAACACCACCATGACCGTGGAACGCGCCAACGCCAACGCCCATGCGGGTAAAGGCTGGCAACACTTTACCGATCGGATTATCGAAGTGGTCAGTGAACACCAGCCACATCTGGTGTTCCTGCTGTGGGGCGCGCATGCCCAGAGCAAGCAGAAACTGATCGATGCCACCAAGCATCTGGTGCTGACCTCGGTGCATCCGTCACCGTTGTCCGCCTATCGCGGCTTCCTCGGGTGCGGGCACTTCAGTCGAACCAATAAGTATCTTGAGCAGAATGGCGAGACGCCGATCGAGTGGCGGTTGCCGCCAGTTTGATGCGTTGACCGAGTTGGCCTCTTCGCGAGCAGGCTCGCTCCCACAAGGATCACGCGAACCCTGTGGGAGCGAGCCTGCTCGCGAAGGGGGCGACTCGGTCTTTCAGACAGAATCCGGCTGCCGATTCCAATACTTGAACAACGGCTCCGCCAGAAACAACACAAACAACAGCCGCATCACCTGCATCGCCGTCACCAGCGGCACCGACAACTGCAATGTCTCTGCCGTCAGGCTCATCTCCGCAATCCCGCCGGGCATCATGCCTAACGTCAGCGAACGCAAATCCAAATGCGTCAGCGCACTCAACCCCAATGCTGCCAGCGTGGCGATCAACATGGTCAGCACCGTGCCGATCAAGGTCCGTCCCATAAAAGAAGGCGCACGCCGGAAAAACTGCCGATTGAAGTGACACCCCAACCCGCTGCCTATCAACCATTGGCCGATCTGGCTGCCGCCGTTGGGTAAGCCGATGTGCAGGTCCCAGCCGATACTCACCGCTGCACTCACCAGCAACGGCCCGAACAGCCAAGGGTTGGGTTGACGAAGACGTTCCCACAGCCACGCGGCCAAGGCGCCGGCCGGGAATAGAAAGACCAGCCACCACCAATTGACGGCGGACGGATGAAAAACCGGCGTGCCGCTGCCCAGCAAATACTTGAACGCCGCCGGCACACACAGCACCACCACCAACACCCGCAGACTTTGCCCTGCCGCAACACGACTGAGCACCGCGCCATTGCGGGCACCGAGGTTGACCATCTCCCCGGAGCCGCCTGGCATGCTGGAAAAAAACGCGGTCGCGCGATCTTCACCGGTACGCCGCATCAACCAGACCCCGACCACGGCCGACAGGCTGGTGACCAGCGCACCGAAGAAGATCAGACCGAAGTGGCTCAGGACCTGCTCCATCACCACCGGGGTGAAGTGCAGGCCGATACCGATGCCGACAATCCACTGGCCGCACTTGCGGCCGCCAGGGATTTCCGCCAATTGCCAGGGTGTCAGGCAACGCACCAGGATGATCGCCAACAACGAGCCGACCATCCACGGCAGCGGCCAGCCGATCTGACTGGCCAGGTAACCGCCCAGCAGACCGACCAGCGGGGTTCCCCACCAGGCTTTGAAGGGTGTTCGATCAGACATCGGCGATAGCGCGCCGGGCGACCGAACGTTTGCGCCAGATTCGCAGGATCGGCATGAGCAGCATGATTGCGGTCAGCACCCAGACACCGAAGGTGATCGGGCTGGACCAGAGGATTTCCAGCGCACCGTTGGAAATCGACAGGGCGCGACGCAGGTTCTGCTCCATCAGGCCACCAAGGATGAAGCCCAACAGAACCGGCGACAACGGGAAGTCCAGCTTGCGCAGGATGTAACCGAAGATGCCGATGCCGATCATCAGGAACAAGTCGAAGGTGGTGGCATGCACCGCGTAGACGCCGATTCCGGTGATGATCGCAATCACTGGCACCAGCGCCCAGTTCGGCACGGCCAGGATGCGGGTGAAGATGCGGATCATCGGGATGTTGAGGATCACCAGCATGATGTTGGCGACGAACAACGAAGCGATCAGGCCCCAGACAATGTCCGGTTGCTGTTGGAACAGCAGCGGACCCGGGGTGATGTTGTACAGCGACAGCGCGCCGATCATCACCGCCGTGGTACCGGAACCCGGAACGCCGAGCGTCAGCATCGGCACCAGGGCACCGCAGGCGGCGCCGCCGATGGCGGTTTCCGGCGCCGCGAGGCCACGCATGTCGCCTTGTCCGAACGTGCCATTGGCGCCGGCAATACGTTTTTCGGTCATGTAGGCCACGGCACTGGCCAGTGTTGCGCCGGCACCCGGCAGAACGCCCATGATGAAACCGAGCAGACCGCAACGGATGTTCACCACGAACACCGACGACGCTTCCTTGAAGTTGAACATCATCCGGCCGGTAGCTTTCACCGCTTCCTGGCCGCGATGGGTTTTTTCCAGCAGCAGAAGGATTTCACTGATGGAGAACAAGCCCAGTACCAGCACAACGAACTGAATACCGTCGGTCAAGTGGATGTTGTCCCCGGTGAAACGGTACACGCCGCTGTTGGCATCGATCCCGACGGTCGACAAAAACAAACCGATCAGCGCGGCGATAAAGGTCTTCAGTGGTCGATCACCGGCCATGCCGCCGAGGCAGACAATCGCGAACACCATCAGCACGAAATACTCCGCCGGTCCAAAGGCAATCGCCCATTTCGCCAGCAGCGGGGCAAACAGCACCATGCCGCAAGTGGCGATGAACGCACCGATGAACGAACTCCACGCCGACAGCGACAACGCTACACCGGCCAGACCCTTGCGGGCCATCGGGTAACCGTCGAGGGTGGTCATGACAGTGGAGGCTTCGCCCGGAATGTTCAGCAGGATCGAGCTGATCCGGCCGCCGTATTCACAACCCAGGTACACCGCCGCCAGCAGGATCAGCGCCGACTCCGGTGGCAGACCGAGGGCGAACGCAATCGGAATCAGCAGCGCCACGCCGTTGATCGGCCCCAGGCCTGGCAACAGCCCGACGACGGTGCCGATCAGGGTGCCGCACAGCGCGGTCACCAGGTTGTACGGGCTCAGCGCGACGCCGAAGCCCTGGCCCAAATAGCCAAGAGTATCCATATCAGTTCTCCAGAACGTCGAGCACGCCCAACGGCAGTGGCACGTCCATCACCTTGTCGAACAGCAGATAAAGACCGATAGCCATCAGGCTGATGATCACCGTGCTGGGTAGCCAGCGGCCGCCATACAGGCGTGCCATCGGGATCCCGATCAGAATGCTGGCGACGATGAAACCAAGGGGTTCGAAGGCCCCGGCGAACACCAGCAACAGCAGTACGCAGATGCCGATTTTGGTTAGGGTTTCACGGTCCAGTTTCGGGTCGTCATCGCTGTGGATGATCGGTGTCGGGCGAAACACCATGTACAGCAAGCCAAGGCCCATCAGGCCGAGCATCAATAGCGGGAAGGCTCGCGGCCCCACCGGTTCGTAGGAAAAAGACGCTTGATACGGCCACGCCATCAGCGCCAGGCCAACACAGACCAGCAACAGCGCCGAAGCGAAAATGCGTTGTAAGAGCATGGGAAACTCCTGTGCCGCGGCCCCGCAGAACGGGGGCCGCAGCCGCTAGACAGAGGCGATCACTGAATCAGGCCGAACTCTTTGGCCAGCACTTTGTAGTCCGCAACCTGCTTCTTCACGTAGGTGTCCAGCTCCGGGCCGGTCATGGCGAACGGGAAGAGCTCACGTTGATCGCGAAGCTTGGCGAATTCCTCGGAAGCCAGCAGCTTGTCGAAAGCGTCTTTCCACCAGGCGTAGTCTTCGTCGCTGACCTTTGGCCCGAGGTAGAAGCCGCGAACCACCGGCCAGACGATGTCGTAGCCTTGTTCTTTAGCGGTCGGAATGTCTTTCATTTCCGGCTCGTCCAGACGCTTCTCGGAGAACACGGCCAGCAGGCGCATGTCACCACTCAGGATGTGCGGCATGGAGTCGGAGATGTCGGTGCTGCCGACCTGGATATGGCCGCCGAGCAGGGCGGTGGCGATTTCACCGCCGCCTTCGAGGGCGACATAACGCAGGTCACGCGGGTTGATCCCGGCAGCCTTGGCGACCAGCGCGGTTTGCATCCAGTCCTGGCTGCCGACGGTGCCGCCGGAGCCGATCACCACTTTGCTCGGGTCTTTTTTCAGTGCCTGGACCAGGTCGTCCAGGTTCTTGTAAGGCGAATCGCTTTTCACCGCGATGGCGCCGTAGCTTGTTCCCACGGCGGCCAGCCAGCGCACGGCGTTTTCATCGAAACGACCAAACTTGCCTTGGGCCAGGTTCAGCAGCGAACCGCTGGACCACGCCACCAGTGTGCCGGCGTCGGCCGGACGCTGAGCGACCACCGCGTTGTACGCCACCGCGCCGACACCGCCGGGCATGTAGGTCACACGCATCGGTTTGGTCAGCAGTTTCTGATTGACCAGCGCGCTTTGCGCCAGCTTGCAGGTCAGGTCGAAGCCGCCGCCTGGCGAGGCCGGGGCGATGCATTCCGGGCGTTTGGGCTCGGCCATCAGTTGGCCAGCGAACAGCAGGGCGCTGGCGGTGAGTGCTATTTTACGCATTGATAAGTTCATTCAAGTCTCCTTGGGAGTTGTTGTTATAGGTGTATTGAATTACCAAAGGGCAACGCTATAGCTCACCAGCAGACGCACTTCATCGGCATCGCGAGCGGAGTAGTTGGAACGGTAGGTGGCATTACGCAGGCGCACGGCGACGTCCTTGAGCGCGCCGCTTTGTACGACGTATTTGATTTCGGTGTTGCGTTCCCACTCTTTGCCTTCGTCACCGTTCTTGAGCTTGATGTTGTCACCGCTCAGGTAACGGCTCATGAAACTCAGGCCGGGGATGCCGAGTTTGGCGAAGTCGTAGTCGTAGCGCGCCTGCCAGGAATGTTCTTCGGCGCCGGCAAAGTCGTTGATCTGAACGAAGTTGACCAGATACGGGTCACTGCCATCGACATAAGGAAACGCGCTGTCGCCGGACATGTGCTGATAGCCGGCGCTGAATTTATGCCCGTTCAAGGCGTAGCTCACCAGGCCGTTGAGGGATTTGTTGTCGATCTTGCCGCCACGGGCCGCACCCTGGTCATCACTGATGGCCAGGCGCAAATCGGTGCCGAAAGTGCCAGGGCCGAACGGTTGCGAAGCGACAACACCGAGGAAGTGCTGGTTGTAGACTTCATCAAGTTGCGCGAAGTGGTAGCTGCCGGTGATTTTGTCTGTGAACTTGTAGTCCAGGCCGCCAAAGTCGAAATGCTTGCCGGCTGCGGTGCCAGCGAAGCGGCTGTTCTTGTTGTTGAGGGCGATGTCCTCGAAGTCGGTGCTGTCGCGGTCCTTGGCTTTCTCCAGACGCCCGCCGGTGAAGGTCAGGTTCTTGATCTCTTTGGAGGTCAGCATTCCACCTTCAAAAGTCTGTGGCAGGATGCGCCCGTCGTTGGGCTTGAGGATCGGCAGTTCCGGAATCAGGCTGCCGATTTTAAGTTCCGTGGCGGAGATCTTCACTTTGCCGGTCAGGCCCAGCTTGGAGTACTCATCGGCGGCGCGGCCGTCGTCATGGGTTGGCAGCAGGCCGGTGCCGGTGCGGTCGGGACTCGAATCGAGTTTGACCCCCAGCATGCCCAGCGCATCGACACCGAACCCCACGGTGCCGTCGGTGTAACCCGATTGCAGATTGAGCATGAAGCCCTGGGCCCATTCGTCACGCTTGGATTGCTGGGCGCTGGTGCCGTCGCGAAAGTCGCGGTTGAAATACATGTTGCGGGTTTCGAGGGTTGCCGTACTGTCTTCGAAGAAGGCAGCCTGACTCAACGGCGAAAAACCGGCGAGGGCGGCGGCACTGGCAAGGGCGGTGTGGTTGAGGCGGGAAAAGCGAGCAGGCGGGCGAGCCTGAAGCTGCATGGACAGCATCTTGAAATACTCCGTTTATTGTTCTTATTGGCGAAAACGCTTCGAGGCGTTTTTCGTACGCTATGTGCGGTAGCGACGGCAGTCGAAACTGTCCGTGGCTGGACTCTAACCGGCCAACCTTTCGCTAACCTTTCAGAAGACTTTCACGGTTTTCGGGCTTCACAGCGGCGGTTGCGGCTGTAAACTCCGCGCCAAAGAATGGCATCGACCATCCCTGAATGAGGTAAAGATCCATGCGTGTTCTGCTCGTCGAAGACCATCTGCAGCTCGCCGAAAGTGTCGCCCAGGCGCTCAAGAGCACCGGGCTGACCGTGGATGTGCTGCACGACGGCGTGGCGGCCGACCTGGCGTTGAGCAGCGAGGAATACGCCATGGCGATCCTTGACGTCGGTCTGCCGCGCATGGATGGCTTCGAAGTGCTGGCGCGCCTGCGGGCGCGGGGCAAGAACCTGCCGGTGTTGATGTTGACCGCCCGCAGCGACGTCAAGGATCGGGTCCACGGCCTGAACCTTGGCGCTGACGATTACCTGGCCAAACCCTTCGAACTGACCGAACTCGAAGCCCGGGTCAAAGCCTTGCTGCGCCGCAGTGTGCTCGGTGGTGAGCGCCAGCAGCGCTGTGGCGTGCTGGCCTATGACCTGGACACTCGGCGCTTCTCCCTCGGCGAAGAATTGCTGACCCTGACCTCCCGCGAACAGGCTGTTCTTGAAGCGCTGATCGCCCGTCCTGGCCGGGTGATGAGCAAGGAGCAACTGGCCTCGCAAGTCTTCGGTCTGGACGAAGAGGCCAGCCCTGACGCCATCGAAATCTATGTTCATCGCCTGCGCAAAAAGCTCGATGGCCAACCTGTGGTTATCGTGACGTTCCGCGGTCTCGGCTACTTGCTGGAAAGCCGCGATGCATAAGCCCAGCAGCCTGCGTTGGCGGTTGCTGTGGAATCTGGCGTTGTTGCTGGTGGTGTTGATGTTGGCCAGTGGTCTGAGCGCTTACTGGAACGGTCGCGAAGCGGCCGATACCGCCTATGACCGGACCTTGCTGGCCTCGGCGCGGACCATCGCTGCGGGCGTCTCCCAGCGTGACGGCTCGCTGAGTGCCGACGTGCCGTACGTGGCCCTCGACACCTTCGCCTACGACAGCGCGGGGCGGATTTTTTATCTGGTCAACGACATCAATCAGAAACTGATCTCCGGCTACGAAAACCTGCCGCCACCGCCGCCGGGAACGCCGCGAACTGATGACTATCCGGCACTGGCGCGTTTCTATAACGCCAAGTACCAGGGGCAGAACGTGCGCGTGGTGAGCCTGCTCAAACCCGTGAGCGAGCCGAACATGAACGGAATGGCGGAAATCCGCGTGGCGGAAACGGATGAGGCGCGGGTCAGCATGGCCCGCAGCCTGGCGGCGGACACGTTGTTGCGTCTGGGCATGCTGGCGGTGGGGGCGTTGCTGTTAGTGTGGTTTGCGGTCAGCGCCGCGTTGCGTCCGCTGGAACGCTTGCGCACCGCGGTGGAAGAACGTCAGTCGGACGATCTGCGGCCATTACCGTTGGTGGAAGTGCAGCACGAATTATGGCCACTGGTGCGCGCGCTCAATCACTTTACCGAGCGCCTGCGCGGGCAGTTCGAGCGTCAGGCGCAGTTCATCGCCGATGCCGCCCATGAGCTGCGTACTCCCCTGGCGGCGCTCAAGGCACGACTGGAACTGGGTTTGCGCTCGACCGAACCTGAAACCTGGCGCAGTACATTGGAAACCGTCGCCCAAGGCACGGACCGTTTGACCCACCTCGCCAATCAATTGCTCTCGCTGGCACGGGTCGAAAATGGCGCCCGGGCCATCGCCGAGGGCGGCGCGCAGTTGCTTGACCTCAGTCAGCTGGCTCGCGAACTCGGCATGGCCATGGCACCGCTGGCCCACGCACGCGGTGTGGCGCTGGCGCTGGAAGCGGACGAGCCGGTGTGGTTGCGCGGCGAGCCAACGCTGTTGAACGAACTGTTGAGCAATCTGGTGGATAACGCGCTGGCGCACACGCCGTCGGGTGGCAACGTGATTCTTCGGGTCACGGCACCGGCCGTGCTGGAGGTCGAGGACGACGGCCCAGGCATTCCTCTTGAAGAGCGCGATCGGGTGTTCGAGCGCTTTTACCGGCGCAACCAGCAGGTGGCTGGTTCGGGGTTGGGGCTGGCGATTGTCGGTGAGATCTGCCGCGCCCACCTGGCTCAAATCAGCCTGCACGATGGCGAACAGGCGGGGTTGAAGGTGCGGGTGAGTTTTATTGCCGGGTAGTTTTGTGGTGTCCGGGCTGGCCCCTTCGCGAGCAGGCTCGCTCCCACAGGGAACTTCGGTACTACAAAGATTCAGTGTGGGAGCGAGCCTGCTCGCGAAGGGGGCCGCTGCAATTCCTCTATCAGTAAAACATCGACCGCGACTCTTCCAGATCGCGGCACATCGACTCGTTCTCCGGATCAATTCCCAGCTTTTTGAACGCCGGCACGCTGAATGCGTCGATGCGGGCGAGGGGATGGTCGGTGTCCTTGTGGTAATACAGGTTGGCCACTTGCACCAGATCGACATAATCGACCCGCTCGGACTGTCGCTTGAAGTCCAGATAAAGTCCCGGCAGCTGTACCAGCATTTCCGGAAATTCCCAGACTCTGAGCAGTTTGTCGCCGAGCAGTGGATGAATGTGATCGATCACATGGTTGAGGCTGACCGGATCCGCCAGCAGTTCATAGTGATCTTCGGCGTAGGTCAGGATCGGCAACACACCGATCTGATGCACCAGTCCGCCAAGGGCGGCCTGATCGGGCTTGAGCTGCGTGTACCTGCGGCACAATGCATAGCTGATCCCGGCGATTTCCAGGCTTTTGCGCCAGACATCGCGCATTTTGTGTTCCACCACCTCGGAGCGGGCATGGAAAATCTGTTCCATGACCAGACCGATGGCCAGGTTGCTGCTGTAATTGATGCCCAATCGAGTGATTGCCGTGTGCAGGTCAGTGACTTCCTGGGTCGCGCGCAACAGCGGGCTATTGACCACTTTGATCAGACGCGCCGACAGCGCGGTATCGCGGCCGATCACTTTGCTCAGGGTGCTGACACTGATTTCCGGGTCTTCAGCGGCCTTGCGAATCTGCAGGGCCACTTCCGGTAACGTTGGCAGAACCAGGTCATCGTTATCGATGGCCTCAACCAAATCCTGTTGGACCTTTTCCGCCAGCTCGCTCATTTCGTTTCTCTAGGTATTGCGACAAATGCTGCTGTTAACGCTGGATTTCGCGATCGCGATCCAGTTCGTAAGGCAGGTCGAGCAGGTGCAGGGCTGGCCCTTCGAGCGCGCCCAGATGGATATCACCCCCTTCTGCTGCTTCGGCTTGCAGCACGGCCAGGAGTTCAATGTTTTGCCCGGTGTTGGCGGCCAGTACCACTTCGCCGATAGAGCTGCCGTGGGTAGGGGAAAACAATTGTGTGCCAGGTTCAGGCTGGTCGTTGGCATCCAGTTTCAGGCGGTACAAGCGGCGCTTGAGTTTGCCCAGGTACTGCATGCGTGCGACGATTTCCTGGCCGGTGTAGCAGCCTTTCTTGAAGCTCACGCCACCCACGGCTTGCAGATTGAGCATCTGCGGGATGAACAACTCGCGAGTGCTTGGCATGACCTGACCGATCCCGGCGCGGATCTGGCCCAACAGCCATTGATTCAGGTCGCCTTCGGCCAATACGGCGGACAGCTTGCTCTTGATAAGGTCGGCCTGGTCAGCGGCGACCCAGAGTTCGGCGCGCTCCGGCGAGACGCGAATGGCGATCATGCCGTCATTGCGCACGACGCTGTCGGTGTCAGCTGGCAGCTCAAGACCGAGGCTGATCAGAGCCGCATCGCCATGGTCGATGCCGAAGCGGACCCAGGCAGCGCTTTCATCGGTCAGTTTGGACTTGGAAAACACTGCGTACTTTTTCAGATCCGCCAGTTGTGGTTCCAGCAGTTCGGTGGCCATGGCCATCAGAACGCCGTCGCCTTCCAGCAGGATGCGGAAACTCGACTGCATCCGGCCCTTCTGCGTGCAGCGGGCGCCGAGGCTGGCCTGGGTGTCACTCAGGTAATTGAGATTGCAGGTCAATTGGCCTTGCAGGAATTTGCCGGCATCCGCGCCGCGTACTGCGAGAACGCCTTCGTGAGACAGGGTGCAGAAAAAAGCAGAATCGGCCATGGGTCATCGCAGGGTAAAGAGTCTGGGGGACATCATAAGGGGGCGCTCTTGAAATGGGTAGTTCACAAAGGATCGTTGGTGGCCGACCAAAGCCGAGTGTTCGACTCCGCCTGGGGCTGTATACTTGCCGCCTATTTGAGGAGCGCTCCATGGTCGAAGATGTTGAACTGAATCGCCTCTACTGGCACAGCCGCCGCGGCATGCTTGAGCTTGACGTGTTGCTGGTACCGTTCGTGAAAGAGGTCTATCCGCACCTCAATGATGTCGACCGCGATTGCTACCGCAAGCTGCTCGAATGCGAAGATCAGGACATGTTCGGCTGGTTCATGGAGCGGGCCGAATCGGAAGATCCGGAGCTTCAGCGCATGGTTCGCATGATTCTGGATCGTGTCCAGCCCAAGTAATGCGTTCGAATGCCGCTGGCATGCCTCACGGCAATTGCTGGCGGCGTATCTTTTAGCCCAGCTGTTCGCGCTGGGTTCGCTCTTCCTTCTATCTATTCCGGTCTGGGCCTGTCTGCTCGGCGTTGTTTGCTGTCTGGCTCACGGCGCTTGGGCGTTACCGCGACAGATTCTGCTGACACACCCAAGGGCATTTCGCGGCTTGCGTCGCAATGCCGATGGCTGGCAATTGTGGAATCAGGAGGAGGGTTGGCAATCGGTGCAGTTGCGACCGGACAGCCTGGCGCTACCGTTGCTCGTTGTGCTGCGTTTTCGACTGCGGGGCGAACGACGAGTCAGGGCAGTTTGTGTGCCTCGTGACTCGCAGGCGGCGGATCTGCACCGACGCCTGCGGGTTCGGCTCACGTTCAGTCGACGTAGGTGGGCGGCACCAGAATAGTGTCCAGGGCAACCGGCAGCATGTTTGGATAGTCGAGGGTGTAATGCAGGCCGCGACTCTCCTTGCGTTCCATGGCTGACTGGATCATCAGTTCGGCCACTTGGGCCAGGTTACGCAGTTCGATCAAGTCCCGACTGACCTTGTAGTTGCTGTAGAACTCGTCGATTTCGTCCAGCAACAACCGCACACGGTGCTGTGCCCGTTGCAAGCGCTTGTTGGTGCGCACAATGCCGACGTAGTCCCACATGAATCGCCGCAGTTCGTCCCAGTTGTGCGCAATGATCACGTCCTCATCGGAGTCGGTGACCTGGCTCGCATCCCAGACGGGCAGGGCGATCGGAACCGAAACCTGCGGCAGTTGCTCAAGAATGTCCGCCGCCGCCGAGCGCGCGTAAACGAAGCACTCCAGTAACGAGTTGCTGGCCATGCGGTTGGCGCCATGCAGGCCGGTGAAGCTGGTTTCGCCAATGGCATATAGCCCCGGCACGTCGGTGCGACCCTGCTGATCGACCATCACGCCGCCGCACGTGTAGTGCGCCGCCGGAACCACTGGAATCGGTTGCTTGGTGATGTCGATGGAGAACTCGAGGCAGCGTTCGTACACCGTCGGGAAGTGAGTCTTGATGAACGCTTCCGGCTTGTGGCTGATGTCCAGATAGACACAATCGACGCCCAGGCGCTTCATTTCATGGTCGATGGCCCGGGCGACGATGTCGCGCGGGGCCAGTTCGGCGCGAGGGTCGAAGCGTTGCATGAAGCGTTCGCCGTTGGGCAGCTTGAGGTGTGCGCCTTCGCCGCGCAGGGCTTCGGTGATCAGGAAGCTCTTGGCTTGCGGGTGATACAGGCAAGTGGGGTGGAACTGGTTGAACTCCAGATTCGCCACCCGGCAGCCCGAACGCCAAGCCATGGCAATGCCATCACCGCAGGCGCCGTCGGGGTTGCTGGTATAGAGATAGACCTTTGCTGCGCCGCCCGATGCGAGGATCACAAAGCGAGCGCCGTAGGTGTCGACTTCACCGGTCCCGCGATTGAGGACGTAAGCGCCGAGGCAGCGATCACCTTCAAGGCCCAGGCGCTTTTCGGTGATCAGGTCGACCGCGACCCGCTGCTCCAGCAGTTCGATGTTCGGTCGTTGTCTGGCCTTGTCGAGCAAGGTTCTGAAAATCGCTGCGCCCGTGGCATCGGCGGCATGGATGATGCGCCGATGGCTGTGACCGCCTTCGCGGGTCAGGTGGAACTCGAATCCGCCATCTTCAGTGCCTGACTGTTCATCGCGGGTGAAGGGCACACCTTGGTCGATCAGCCATTGAATCGCCTCTTTACTGTGCTCGACGGTAAAGCGCACCGCGTCTTCATGGCACAGGCCGCCGCCAGCATTGAGGGTGTCATCGACATGTGATTCAACGGTGTCGGTGTCATCCAGGACGGCAGCGACGCCACCTTGGGCCCAGAAAGTCGAGCCATTGGCGAGGTCGCCTTTGCTCAGCACGGCGATGCGCAAATGACCGGGCAAGGTCAGGGCAAGGCTCAAGCCGGCAGCACCGCTGCCAATTACCAGAACATCGTGTTGAAACTGTTGGCTCATTTCAGGATTCCGCTCAAAGCGACCCGGGTCGGGGTTGGCGCAAGACACCTGGATCGGCGAGTCAAGACAGCCACACAGCCCACTAGTATATAGAGGGGGGGAGCGGCACAATAGCGAGCACACATGGCATTGTGAAACTACTGTGACGGAAAATACCTGACGCTTCGTCGGATGGTTTTTCGGCCGGTTCGGCGACAAGACGACTGTATCAACGATTTAACAGTCTTTTTCTATTCACGGTTGCACAATGTCGCTCTTGCGCAGCTATAAATATTTGGAACTTTTGCCAAAGGCCCAAGATCAATAGACCGTTGCCTGATTCAAGGGACAGTGTCGGCTTCAACGCGGGATCTGAGATTTGATCCTTGCCGGCGAATCCGATGACAAGATTATTCGCGCAGCCGGGTTGACCCGCGCTGCGCTTTTCGTGCGTGCCAAATCAGAGCCCGCAGGAAACTTGCTTGGAGGGGGAGAACTTTTGCGAAAAGCCCGAGTCTATGTTTGCAAGTCTGGTCGTTTAGTTATGCAAGCCTCCTCCGAGCTTATCGAGGAGTGTTCATGCTAACCCAGGAAGAGGATCAGCAGCTGGTCGAACGCGTTCAGCGCGGCGACAAGCGAGCTTTCGATCTGCTAGTGCTGAAATACCAGCACAAAATTCTCGGGTTGATCGTGCGTTTCGTGCACGACACCCATGAAGCCCAGGATGTGGCGCAGGAAGCCTTTATCAAGGCGTACCGTGCACTTGGAAATTTTCGCGGGGACAGCGCGTTTTATACGTGGCTTTACCGCATCGCCATCAACACGGCGAAAAATTATCTGGTTTCACGCGGCCGTCGGCCGCCGGATAGCGATGTCAGTTCCGAGGATGCAGAGTTCTACGATGGCGATCATGGCCTCAAGGATCTCGAGTCGCCAGAGCGTGCATTGCTGCGGGATGAGATCGAAGGCACTGTCCATCGAACCATTCAGCAACTGCCAGAAGATTTGCGTACGGCCTTAACTTTACGTGAATTCGATGGTCTGAGTTACGAGGACATTGCGGCCGTCATGCAATGTCCGGTGGGTACCGTGCGCTCCCGGATCTTCCGCGCTCGGGAAGCCATCGATAAAGCCCTGCAGCCGTTGTTGCAGGAAAACTGAGACAGCGGCGACAGCCAAGAGAGGAACGCCATGAGTCGTGAAGCCCTGCAGGAATCGCTGTCCGCAGTGATGGATAACGAAGCGGACGAATTGGAATTGCGTCGGGTATTGAATGCCTTTGACGATGTTGAAACCCGTGATACCTGGGCTCGTTATCAAATCGCTCGGGCAGTTATGCACAAGGATCTGCTGCTTCCACGTCTGGATATCGCTGCGGCAGTCTCTGCTGCGCTGGCTGACGAAGCTGTACCTGCAAAAGCCTCCCGTGGTCCATGGCGCAGCCTGGGTCGTCTGGCGGTCGCTGCTTCGGTAACCCTCGCCGTACTGGCAGGTGTTCGTCTGTATAACCAGGACGAGATCGCTGGGGTCGAACTGGCTCAACAATCCAGTCAACCAGGTCTGGCCGTTCCTCAGGTCAAGGGTCCAGCTGTATTAGCAGGCTACAATGAGAGTTCGGAAGCCACTGGCCCTATGGCCAACGGCGTATTGCAAGGTCAGCCAGGCTGGCACGATCAGCGTCTGCCAGGCTACTTGCGCCAACATGCTCAACAGGCTGCACTGAAAGGTACTGAGAGCGCTCTGCCTTACGCTCGTGCAGCAAGTCTGGAAAACCGTTAAGGAGGATCATGCGCGCCATCCCTCTACTTACGCTTCTGCTCGGTGGCTGGTTTGTTGTTCCAGCCCATGCTGATGAAGCCCAGGACTGGTTGACCCGTCTGGGCCAAGCCGAGCAACAGCAAAGCTTTCACGGTACATTCGTCTACGAGCGTAACGGTAGTTTTTCTACCCACAACATCTGGCACCGCGTCCAGGATGGCAAGGTCCGCGAGCGTTTACTCCAGCTCGACGGCTCGGCACAGGAAGTCGTGCGCATTGATGGGCGTACTCAATGCGTCAGCGGCATTCTGATAGCAGGGCTTGGAGATTCCCCCAGCTCCGCTGCTCGTGCACTCGATCCACAAAAGCTAAAGAATTGGTACGACCTTGCCGTCATTGGCAAGTCGCGTGTGGCCGGGCGTGCGGCAGTAATCGTTTCACTGACACCTCGCGATCAACACCGCTACGGTTTTGAATTGCATCTGGATAAAGAAACCGGCCTGCCTCTCAAATCATTGCTTCTGAATGAACGAGGGCAGTTGCTGGAGCGATTCCAGTTCACGCAACTGGATACCGCCGATGTTCCGTCCGACAGCGACTTGCAGCCTGGCGCCGATTGCAAAACCGTTGCCCTCGACAGTGACAAGGCTTCTGCGATCAAGGCAGCGCAAGTATGGCGTTCGGACTGGTTACCACCTGGTTTCGAGCTGATCAGCAGTACCTCCCGCAAGGATCCAGAGACCAAAACCCAAGTCAACAGTCTGATGTATGACGATGGTCTGGCCCGTTTCTCGGTTTTCCTTGAGCCGTTGAATGGCGCAACAATTACTGACACTCGCACCCAGTTGGGGCCGACCGTTGCAGTTTCCCGACGCTTGACTACCCCGCAAGGCGAGATGATGGTGACCGTGGTCGGTGAGATTCCGATTGGCACCGCTGAACGCATTGCGCTATCCATGCGCAGCGACGCCACTGCAACCAAGTAGTGAGCTGAAATCGAAATGTTTGGTGAGCATTTCAACTTGCAAATATCCCCGATTTTTTCTATAGGTCAGAGCCTCTCGGCTCTGGCCTTGTTTGTTGTTCCCGGAACAAAAATACCGGCGTATCGTTCCCGGTGTTCCTTGCTCCATATCGCTTAACCATGCTCGTCGTAACGGGAGCCGTATGTCGATACCACGCTTGAAATCTTATCTTTCTATTTTTGCCACCGTGCTGGTGCTTGGTCAGGCGGTCGCTGTTCAAGCGGCTGAGTTGCCTGACTTCACACAGTTGGTCGAGCAGGCCTCGCCCGCGGTGGTAAACATCAGTACCACGCAGAAACTGCCGGATCGCAAAGTGAGCGAGCAGATGCCCGACCTTGAAGGCTTGCCGCCCATGTTGCGCGAGTTCTTCGAGCGCGGTATGCCGCCACAACCGCGTACACCGCGCGGTGATCGTCAACGCGAAGCCCAGTCCCTGGGGTCAGGTTTCATCATCTCGTCTGATGGCTACATCCTGACCAACAACCATGTGATTGCCGATGCAGACGAAATCCTCGTCCGTCTCGCTGACCGCAGCGAATTGAAAGCCAAACTGGTTGGCACCGATCCGCGTTCCGACGTGGCTCTGCTGAAAATCGAAGGCAAGGATCTGCCGGTCCTCAAGCTCGGCAAATCCCAGGACCTGAAGGCCGGTCAGTGGGTCGTGGCGATTGGCTCGCCATTCGGTTTCGACCATACCGTGACCCAGGGTATCGTCAGCGCCATTGGTCGCAGCCTGCCGAACGAAAACTATGTGCCGTTCATCCAGACCGACGTGCCGATCAACCCGGGTAATTCTGGCGGTCCGCTGTTCAACCTGGCCGGTGAAGTGGTCGGCATCAACTCGCAGATCTACACCCGTTCCGGCGGCTTCATGGGCGTGTCGTTCGCGATCCCGATCGACGTTGCCATGGACGTTTCCAATCAGCTCAAAAGCGGCGGCAAAGTCAGCCGTGGCTGGTTGGGTGTGGTGATTCAGGAAGTGAACAAGGACCTGGCCGAGTCGTTCGGTCTGGAGAAGCCAGCCGGCGCGCTGGTGGCTCAGATCCAGGATGACGGCCCGGCTGCCAAGGGTGGCCTGCAAGTAGGGGACGTGATCCTGAGCATGAACGGCCAACCGATCGTCATGTCCGCCGATCTGCCACACCTGGTGGGCGCGCTAAAGGCCGGCTCGAAAGCTGATCTGGAAGTGATTCGTGAAGGTAAGCGCAAGAATGTCGAGTTGACTGTCGGCGCTATCCCGGAAGAAGGCAAAGAGCTGGATGATCTGCCAAAATCTACCACCGAGCGCAGCAGCAATCGGCTGGGTGTTTCCGTGGTCGAGCTGACGGATGAACAGAAGAAAACCTACGACCTCAAAGGCGGCGTCGTGATCAAGGAAGTCCAGGACGGTCCCGCTTCTCTGATTGGCTTGCAGCCAGGCGATGTGATCACTCACCTGAATAATCAGGCAATCGGTTCCACCAAGGAATTCACGGATATCGCCAAGGCGCTGCCGAAGAACCGCTCGGTGTCGATGCGGGTTCTGCGTCAAGGACGCGCCAGCTTCATCACCTTCAAACTGGCTGAATAATCAGGTTGTCGGTTGAATAAAAAACCGCCTCGAAAGAGGCGGTTTTTTTATGTCTGAAATTTTTTCTGATAAGCGTCAGCCCATCATGTCCTTGATCATGCGCTCCTGTTCCATCAGCTCCCGTTGCCGTGCGTCGATCCGCGATGACAGCGGGAAATTGGTTCCTGCCTTGCGCTTGGCGAAGTCCAGTTGCTGAATGGCCTGACGATAGTCGCCGACCAATGCAAAATACTCGGCGCGGGCCTGATGCAGGCCGATGATGTTGCCTGACAGACCGCGAGTCTCGGCCACCATGTACCAGACATCCGGATCGTCAGGACGGCTCTTGAGCAGGTTCTCCAGTGCTTTTTCCGCCTCGGGCGCACGGTTCTGCTTGAGCAGCAGGTCAACACGCACCGAATTCAGCGGATAGTTGCCCGGATACTGCGTCAGCATTCGGTCAACCCGGGACTGGGCGTCCGGCAGACGATTGTTGGTGATGTCCAGATCGACCTGCGCCAGGTTGTAGATGATCTCGTTCGGCGACTTGGCCAGAAGCAGCTTGAGGTTTTCCCGTGCTTCATTCAGCTGGCCGCCCTTGATCTGGGCGATGGCCAGGCCATAGCGAGCGACATCATTTTTCGGGTTTTCATCAAGCTGGGCGCGAAAGCGTTTGGCGCCCAGGCCTGGGGTTTCTTCATAGATCAACTGGACCCGTGCACGAATCAGCTGATAACGCATCGTGTCTTCGATGCCGCCGGGTTTTGCCTGTTCGGCGCGGTTGCGCGTGTCAGCGATCCGCGACTCGGTCACCGGGTGAGTCAGCAGAAATTCCGGTGGCTTGGCGTCAAAGCGGTACTGGCGCGCCAATCGCTCGAACATGGTCGGCATCGAGCGCGGGTCGTAACCGGCCTTTTCCAGATTGAGGATGCCAATGCGGTCAGCTTCCTGTTCGTTCTGGCGAGAGAAACGCCGTTGTTCCTGAATGGCTGCCGCCTGCGTGCCCGCAATGGCCGCGATCCCGGCATCGCCGGCGCCGGCTGCGGCAATCACGATCCCGGCCAGCAGCGCGGCCATCATCGGCACCTGCATGCGCTGTTGGGCTTCGACGCCACGGGCGAAGTGGCGCTGCGACAAGTGAGCCAATTCGTGAGCGAGTACGGAGGCGTATTCGCCTTCGGTCTGGGCATTGAGGAATAAGCCGCCGTTAACCCCGACAATGCCGCCCGGTGCGGCGAAGGCGTTGAGTTGCGGGCTGTTGATCAGGATGAACTCCAGGCGCCGGTCATTGACCTGGCTGGTCTCTACCAGTCGGTAGACGCTGGATTCGACGTAGTCCTTGAGCTGTGGATCGTTGAGCTGCGAAACCTGGCTGCGCAAAAGCGCCAGCCAGGCACGGCCCAACTGATATTCCTGTTGCGGCGAGACGATGGCAGAACTGGCGTCGCCGAGTGACGGCAAGTCGTCGGCGAAGCCCGGTGAGGCAAGCAGGCAAGCGAGCGTCAGCAGGGTAGGGCGCAAAAAAGTCATGCACAAAGCCTTAGTCGACAAAGACCTTACTGTAGCCGGACACTACGCTTCGGACCAGATATTCTAGCCGCTCGACCACCTGACTCCGGAGTGATGCAATGACCGACGCTGTAGCCCATGACGCCGAGCTCGACGCCAGCGGCCTGAATTGCCCCTTGCCGTTGCTCAAGGCCAAGATGGAACTCAATCGACTGGCCAGCGGGGCAGTGCTGAAGGTAATCGCCACCGATGCGGGCTCGCAGCGCGACTTCCGCACCTTTGCCCGATTGGCCGGTCATACGCTGCTTCGTGAAGAAGATGACGCGGGTGTTTACCGCTACTGGTTGAAAAAAGCCTGAATTCTGCTGCGTTCGTTTCTAAGGATTATTGATGTTCAAAGTGTTACGCGACTGGATTCAGCGCTACTTCTCCGATGAAGAGGCCGTTGTGCTGGCGGTCCTGCTGTTTCTGGCGTTTACCGCCGTGCTAACGCTGGGCGGCATGCTTGCGCCAGTGCTGGCCGGGATGGTGCTGGCGTATCTGATGCAAGGGTTGGTCGTCACTCTCGAACGCCTGCGCATGCCGGGCGGGGTGGCGGTGGGGTTGGTCTTTGCGTTGTTCATGGGGCTGTTGCTGGTGTTCATCGTAGTTGTGGTGCCGTTGCTCTGGCATCAGTTGATTACGCTGTTCAACGAGTTACCCGGCATGCTCGCCAAATGGCAGTCGCTGTTATTGCTGCTGCCCGAGCGCTACCCGCATCTGGTATCCGATGAGCAGGTGCTGCAGGCCATCGAAGTGGCGCGGGGCGAGATTGGCAAGTTCGGTCAGTGGGCGCTGACGTTCTCGCTGTCGAGTCTGCCGTTGCTGGTGAACATCATGATCTACCTGGTGCTGGTGCCGATCCTGGTGTTTTTCTTTCTCAAGGACCGGGAGATGATCGGTCAGTGGGTGCGTGGTTACTTGCCCCGTGAGCGGGCGCTGATCACCCGCGTCGCTCATGAGATGAACCGGCAGATCGCCAATTACATTCGCGGCAAGGTCATCGAGATTTTCATTTGCGGTGGGGTGACCTACATCGGTTTCGTTGTTCTGGGGCTCAACTACGCGGCGCTGCTGGCATTACTGGTGGGCGTGTCGGTGGTGGTGCCTTATGTCGGCGCAGTGGTGGTAACCGTGCCGGTCATGCTGATTGCACTGTTCCAGTGGGGCTGGAGCGATCAGTTCATCTATTTGATGGCGGTCTACGGGATCATCCAGACGCTGGACGGCAACGTGCTGGTGCCGCTGCTGTTCTCGGAAGCGGTCAATCTGCATCCAGTGGCGATCATCTGCGCGGTGTTGTTGTTTGGCGGGCTGTGGGGCTTTTGGGGCGTGTTCTTTGCGATTCCGCTAGCAACCCTGTTCAAGGCTGTACTGGACGCATGGCCGCGCAAAGAGCCGGTGGTGGCGCCGCTGCTTTAACTGCCGGGCTTGATTCTTGAGTAAGGCATAAGGCCTCTTCGCGAGCAGGCTCGCTCCCACATTAAACCGCGTTTGCCTGGACAGCTCGGTCAACTGTGGGAGCGAGCCTGCTCGCGAAAGCGTCCGAAAGGACGCTAAAAAATCAGGCCTTGTTCAGTGCCTGAGCCGCCGCTAATACAGCATCCACATGACCCGGCACCTTCACACCACGCCATTCCTGACGCAACACACCGTCCTTGTCGATCAGGAACGTGCTGCGATCAACGCCCATATATTCTTTGCCATAGAGCTTTTTCAACTTGATCACGTCGAACTGCTGGCAGAGCGCTTCTTCCTTGTCGCTGATCAGCTCGAAGGTGAACGCCTGCTTGGCCTTGAAGTTTTCGTGTGATTTAAGGCTGTCGCGCGACACGCCAAAGACTTCGGTATTGGCAGCTTTAAAGGCGTCGAGCTGGTCACGAAAGCCCTGACCCTGAGTGGTGCAGCCTGGCGTGCTGTCCTTCGGATAGAAGTAAATCACCACCTGCTTGCCTTTGAGGCTCGCGAGGTTGACGGTCTGCCCGCTGGTGGCGGGTGCTTCGAAGTCGGCAACCGGTTGGTCGATGGCAACGGCCATGAAAGCTTCCTTACATTGGGTTTTGTGGGCGCCACGGTTCGATCAGGGCGTCCAGGTTCAGCGCGTCGGCGAAATCCAGGAACTGATCGCGTAGCCAGCTGATTTGCACACCGGCGGGCAAGGTCACGGTAAACGTGGCATTGAGCATGGTGCCGCCGGTTTGCGGAGCCTGATAGGTGTCGCAGGTCAGGTTTTCCAGCTCGACGTTGTGGTCCATGAAGAACTGGCATAGCTCGTTGATGATGTCCGAGCGGTACGCCGAGCTGACATAGGCGACGTATGGCAGGGCCTGAGGACGATTCTCCAGCGCCGCGCTGCGCACGACATTAACGGTGAATGCGTGCTTCTTGGCGAGGCTCGACAGGCTGCCTTCGAGGCGCGCCAGGGCGTCCCAGCTGCCGGAGATCTCGAGGATCAACGCGCTGCACTCGCCATGACGCGTCAGGCGAGAGGTGACCACGGCGCAGCGGTTTTCATGGCTGGCGCGGCACAGGACGTTAGTCAGCTCCATGGGGTTGGCGCCGAGGGCACTGATGACAAGGAATTGTTCGCGAACTGTGGGGGTGGACATGCAGCATTCCTAAAGCGATGAGCGGTCGATACTTCTACGGGCTTTTTTTACCGGGAGCGAGCCTGCGGATGCGAATTCAAAAAACCCGAACCGCAAGGTTGCAACGTGCTCCAGAGTGGCAAGAGCGAGGGGTGGCAACGCTGGATCGGGGCTTGTGATGCCGAAAATGGAGGCTGGAACCCGGCGTACGAGCTTATCAGTACCGATCAAAGTCTGAAGGGTAGCGAAAAGCAGCGCCAAGGGGAATGGCAGCAGCGCAGTACTTCGCTTGTACAAGCATCTTGGCGCCAGTACCATTACCGCTCTCTTTTTCCGGCAGGAGCGGTTGCATGATTGCGGGCAGTATGGTGGCACTGGTCACACCCATGGATGCACAAGGTCGTCTCGACTGGGACAGCCTGAGCAAACTGGTGGACTTTCACCTGCAAAACGGCACCCACGCCATCGTGGCGGTCGGCACCACAGGTGAATCGGCCACCCTTGACGTGAACGAGCACATCGAAGTGATTCGTTACGTGGTGAAGCAGGTTGCAGGGCGCATTCCGGTGATCGCCGGTACCGGCGCCAACTCGACGCGCGAAGCCATCGAGCTGACCACCAATGCGAAGACCGCCGGTGCCGATGCTTGCCTGCTGGTGACGCCGTATTACAACAAACCGACCCAGGAAGGCCTGTACCAGCACTTCAAGGCCATCGCCGAAGCCGTCGACATCCCGCAGATCCTTTATAACGTGCCCGGCCGTACGGCGTGCGACATGCTGGCCGAAACCGTGATCCGCCTGTCGACCGTGAAAAATATCATCGGTATCAAGGAAGCCACCGGCGACCTGTCCCGTGCCAAGGCCATCATCGACGGCGTGAGCAAAGACTTCCTGGTGTTCTCCGGTGACGACGCCACCGCAGTCGAGCTTATGCTGCTTGGCGGCAAGGGCAACATCTCGGTGACCGCCAACGTTGCCCCGCGCGACATGGCCGACCTGTGCAACGCTGCTCTGAAAGGCGACGCCGTGACGGCCCGCGCGATCCACGAGAAGCTGATGCCACTCAATAAAACCCTGTTTATCGAATCCAACCCTATCCCCGTGAAATGGGCACTGCATGAAATGGGCTTGATGCCGGACGGTATCCGTCTGCCGCTCACCTGGCTCAGTGCTGCCTGTCACGAACCGCTGCGGCAGGCCATGCGCCAGTCCGGCGTCCTGGTTTAATTGAGGAAGTACTACGCATGAAGCGATTGGCCGGACTTTCCGCACTTGCCTTGATCATCTCCAGCACCAGTGGCTGCGGATGGGTCTGGGGCCCGGAAGGTTATTTCCGTGACCGCGGTAGCGATTACCTGGAAGCGCAACAGACTGCACCCATGCAATTGCCGTCGGATGTCAGCACCGCCAAACGTCTGGATCCGCTGTTGCCGATCCCGCGCAACGTGGCCGATGACACCGTCAAGGGCGAGTACATCGTTCCTCGCCCGCAGCCGTTGTCGGCAGGGGCTGACGCCAGCGCCTACTCCCTGCAAAAGACCGGTGATTCGCGTTGGATCGTCGCTCAGAACCCGCCGGCCGAAGTCTGGCCAGTGGCCGTACAGTTCTTCCAGGACAACGGTTTCCGTCTGGACGAACAGCGTCCGCAAACCGGCGAATTCACTACCACCTGGCAGCATTCCGACGAACTGTCCGCCGCTATGGCCAAGCGCCTGAGCGCAGCCGGTGTCGGCGCTGACAGCGAAACCCGCGTGCGGGTCCGCATCGAGCCAGGCGTGCAGCGCAACACCAGTGAAGTCTACGTGGTCAGCGCCGAGCGTCCTGCCGGTAGCACCTCCGACGTGGCCTTCACCAACCGTTCGGTCAACACTGGCCTGGACGCGGCACTGGTCGACGACATGCTCGCGAGCATGAGCCGCACCTCGGAGAAGGGCGGTTCGGTCTCCATGCTGGCTTCGCGTGACTCCGATACGCCAAGTCGTGTCAGCCTGAGCGAAGACGGCAGCGGTAACCCTGTCCTGAACGTCGGCAGCGACCTGGATCGTGCCTGGTCGAGCGTCGGTCGTGCGTTGGAACAGGGCGAATGGCGCGTTGAAGACATCAACCGCAGCCTGGGCTTGTACTACATTAACCTGTCGGAAAAAGCCGAGAAGAAAGACGAGAAGCCTGGTTTCTTCAGCGGCCTGTTCGGCAGCGCGCCGAGCAAGGAAGAAGTTGAAGCCCGTGCCGAGCGTTATCAGGTTCGCCTGAGCAAGGTTGGCGACAACGTCCAGGTCACCGTCGAGAAAAACATCAACACCGTGGCGCCGGCAGATGTGGCGCGCAAGGTATTGAGCGTGATTCAGGACAACCTGGGCTGATCTCATGCGTTTTGCCGTTCTCGGCAGCGGTAGCCAAGGGAACGGCACGCTGATAGCCAGCGCTGACACGTATGTGCTGGTGGATTGTGGTTTCTCCCTGCGGGAAACCGAAAAACGCCTGCTGCGCCTGGGTGTGAACCCTGCGCAACTGAGCGCGATACTCGTGACCCACGAACATGCCGACCACGTGCATGGCGTGGGTTTGCTGTCTCGGCGCTACAATCTGCCTGTCTACCTCAGTCGCGGTACCCTGCGCGGGATGCGCAAACCAATTGAACCGGCTGGCCTTCTGGCCGGCGGCGAGCAACTGCAGATCGGCGCACTGAGCATCGGCGTCATTGCCGTGGCCCATGATGCACAGGAGCCGACGCAATACGTCTTCAGTGACGGTGAGCGGCGTTTCGGCCTGTTGACCGACCTGGGCTCGTATTGCAACAAGGTGCTGGACGGCTATCGGGATCTCGATGCGTTGATGATCGAGTCCAACCATTGCCGTGACATGCTGGCTCGCGGTCACTACCCGTACTTTCTCAAGCAACGGGTAGGCGGTGAACTGGGGCATTTGAACAACCATCAGGCGGCATTCCTGGTGTCCGAGTTGGGCTGGCAAGACCTGCAACATCTGGTCCTGGCCCATCTGAGCAGCAAGAACAACCTGCCGCAGCTGGCCCGGCAATGTTTTGTCGACACCCTCGGGTGCGACCCGGACTGGCTGCAACTGGCCGATCAAGATTCAGGGCTCGACTGGCGACACATCGCCTAGCCCACCTACTTAGCAAGCGGAGCCCATCATGGAAAAACGTGAAGAACTCTACCGCGGCAAAGCCAAATCGGTTTTCAAGACCGACGACGCTGACCGCTTGATCCTGCTGTTTCGCAACGACACTTCGGCGTTCGACGGCAAGCGCATCGAGCAGCTCGACCGCAAAGGCATGGTGAACAACAAGTTCAACGCCTTCATCATGCAGAAACTCGAAGCAGCCGGCGTGCCGACCCAATTCGACAAACTGCTGGGCGACAACGAATGCCTGGTGAAAAAACTCGACATGATCCCGGTCGAGTGCGTCGTGCGTAACTACGCCGCCGGCAGCCTGGTCAAGCGCCTGGGCGTCGAAGAGGGCATGAAGCTCAACCCTTACACCTTCGAACTGTTCCTGAAGGACGACGCCAAGGGCGATCCGTTCATCAACGAATCCCACGTCGTGGCATTCGGTTGGGGCACCGCCGAGCAACTGGTTCGCATGAAAGAACTGTCGCTCAAGGTCAACGAAGTCCTGAGCAAACTGTTCGACGACGCCGGCCTGCTGCTGGTCGACTTCAAACTGGAATTCGGCGTGTTCTCCGACGGCTCCATCGTCCTGGGCGACGAATTCAGTCCGGACGGCTGCCGTCTGTGGGACAAGGCCACCGGCAAGAAAATGGACAAAGACCGCTTCCGTCAGGGCCTCGGTGACGTCATCGAAGCCTACGAAGAAGTTGCCAATCGTCTGGGCGTACCGCTTTAATCGACGCAAGCATCTGATAGCACGGAAAAATTTCGCTTAGGGGGTTCGCTTCCGGCAAAAGTGTTGTTATGATGCGCGCCGTTGGAGAGATGCCAGAGTGGCCGAATGGGACGGATTCGAAATCCGTTGTACCTTCACCGGTACCTAGGGTTCGAATCCCTATCTCTCCGCCATTATTGAATAAGACTAAGCCCCTGAAATTGTTAAAGATTTCAGGGGCTTTTTCGTTTCTGGCATTTCGTTTAGGGCAAATTTTCCGCTTTGTTTTCTCGGCGAGCGGTACGAGTTTCTCGCGAAACATAGACGGTATCGCTCTTTGCTATCGAACCTGAACTCTCGCCTGGATCATCCACAATCCCAGCAAAGTCAGAACAGCAAAGCCCCCACCCATCAAGAAAGTGCCTTGGAAGCCTACCGTGTCCCACAGCGCCCCAGCGATGACGCTGGCCAGCAGCAAGGTCAACCCGGTCAACAGATTGAACATGCCAAATGCCGTTCCGCGCAGTTCAGCCGGCGCGCAATCGGCGATCAGGGCGGCGAATATCCCTTGGGTGAACCCCATGTGCAGCCCCCATAGAACGACGCCGACGACCAGGCCATAGACACCCGGCGCGAACGCCAGAGTCAGGTCGGCAGCAATCAGCAATATCAGACCTACGCCGAGCACCGCCACGCGACTGACACGATCAGACAAAGCCCCGGCGGGGTAGGCTGACAGTGAGTACGCCACCCCCATCAGGACAAGCACCGCTGGTGCCCACATCGGCGCCAACCCGACGGCCTGTCCGCGCAGAATCAGAAAGGCTTCGCTGAAGCGCGCCAGGGTGAAAACCGCAGCGACACCCACCACCCACCAGTAGCCAGCACCCAGTCGGGCTAGTTCCCGCCGGCTCAAAGGTGCACGCACCCGGTGCGTCCCTTCCACTTGTTTGGGCTCATGAACGAACACCAGCAGCACCGCGACGGCAAGGAAGGCCGGGATGACGGCCACCCAGAACACAGTCTGGAAGTGGTTCGCGGTTAGCCACATCAATCCGATCGCCAGCAACGGTCCCAGGAATGCACCAACGGTATCCAGAGTTTGCCGCAGGCCGAAAGCTGCCCCCCGTATCGCGGGCGGCGTGATGTCGGCCACCAACGCATCGCGCGGGGCGCCGCGAATACCTTTGCCAATGCGGTCGATAAAGCGAGCTCCGATCAGCCAGTCCAGCGAGCCCGCCAAAGGAAAGATCGGTTTGGACAGCGCCGCCAGCCCATACCCCAGCGCCGCGAGCAGTTTACGCTTGCCCAATCGATCACTGAGTGCCCCGGAGAATACCTTGGTGATCGAGGCCGTAGCCTCGGCTATGCCTTCGATGAGACCCACGGCCAACACGGAGGTACCCAGTACCGTGACCATATAGAGCGGCAACAATGCATGGATCATCTCTGAGGAGATGTCCATCAACATCGAGACGAAGCCCAACGCCCAGATGCCGCCAGGCATGGTGCGCCAGACGTTGCCGGTTGACGTCTTCTTGATTGGCGCAGTAACCGAAGTGCCATCTGACTTGTCAGTGGTTTTCATCATGAGCCTCGAAAGCCTGTTTGGCATAAGGCAGCTTATAGCGCCTCGCGATCCCACATCAGCGTTTTCTGGCTTTCGGTGTAACCCTGGTCATTAGCTATCATGCAATACAGAGCAAATCACCGGATGACGGGGGAATGCATGAACAGATGGCGACGGATTTGGGTGTTTGTGAAGCTGGTGGCAGCATTTGCGGCATGCCTGACCGTTGCTGTTCAGGCTTTTAGCTACATGTTGGAAAGCCCCGATGCAGCGCAAATTCACCCTTTGAGCATTTTGGTTGTTGGACTGATCTTTGGCTTCATCACCTATGGAATCCTTTCACTGATTGAAAGGGCTGTGCGGGGTTTGCTGCCCCATCCTGACCCGGCTCAACCTCAAACAGAACTTGAGGAAGATGCCGTGCTGATGGAAGAACAGCCTCTGGCCCTGTCAGCTGACGATTCAACTCAGCAGAAAAATCAGTGAACAGTCGGTAAGGCATGTATTACTGGACGATCACCAAAGGCTCGAATCAGAGTTTTGACGTCGGACCAGACAGTATCGCAGCGTAAGAAAAATATGCCTCTTCAAGGGAAAAGTTACTCAGCGCAGTCACCCAATTTACCGTCCCCCGAATCTGTTGGTCGTCCCGCCAATCAAGGCTGTATCTGAGAAACATCCCCTGACATTGAAAGACCCTGCTGCAAAAAATCCTCATCTACTCTCGTTTCGCAGGTCACTGATCTGCCGTCATCAGCAATCGCAAGGAGCGAGCAATGTATTTTGAGATTTACAGGCAAACCCGTGGCATCGCACAGACCGGCAAAGGTCAATGGCGGTGGCGTTTGAGGGCGGGTAACCATGAAACGATTGCCAGCGGGGAGGCTTACGTCAATAAGTCTGATTGTGTGCATGCCATCAGTTTGATCAAAGGGACCCACGATCAGACCCCGGTCAAGGAAATCTAGGTTTCAGGTGGTGAAGCTGCTCAGTCAGAGCAGCTTCGTTTTAACGGGCGGTCTTACGGTTATGAGTGCCGCTGCCTGGATCCGGATTAAACGCAAAATGCTTGAGTCGCATAGACGCCGATTGCGACACCTACCTAAACTGTCATCAGATTTGGGAGCGGGGTCAGTGGATGAATCGTAACGAACTACGCAAGGCCGACATCAACCTGATGGTGGTGTTTGAAACGCTGATGCTCGAACGCAACGTCACCCGGGTGGCGGAGAAATTGTTTCTCGGCCAGCCGACCATCAGTTCGGCGCTCAATCGCTTGCGCACGATGTTCAACGACCCGCTGTTCATACGTGTCGGGCATCGTATGGAGCCGACGGCGCGGGCCGAGGAGATTATTCTGCACCTGTCGCCGGCGCTGGATTCGTTGTCGGTGGCGTTGAGCCTGACCCATGATTTCGACCCCGCCAGCAGCACCATGACCTTTCGTATCGGGCTGTCGGACGATGTCGAGTTTGGCCTGCTGCCGCCATTGCTGCGTGCCTTGCGCCAGGAAGCACCCAAGGTGGTGTTCGTGGTGCAGCATGTCGATTACTGGCGGATTCCGGATTTGCTGGCGTCCGGCGATATCACCGTTGGTATCAGCCAGACTCGCGGGCTACCGGCCAACGCCAAGCGCAAGTTGTTGCGGCACATCCTGCCCAGCATTTTGCGGGCGGACGCATCGGACACACCGCTGACGCTCGATGAGTATTGCGCGCGACCGCACGTGCTGGTTTCCCACACCGCCAATGTCAGTGGTTACGCCGATGAGTGGCTGGCGGAGATTGGTCGTACGCGCCACGTCGTCCTATCCGTGCCGCAATACAGCTCGTTGCCGGCCTTGCTAGCCGGGACCGATCTGATCGCCAGTCTGCCGGACTACGCCGCTGAAGCGATGGCCGCATCCGGCCAGCTGTTCAAGGAGCCGTTCCCGATCAAGGCGCCGACCCTGGATCTGTCGATGGTCTGGCTCAGCCATGTCGATACCGACCCGGCCGAGCGCTGGTTGAGGTCGCGGCTGGAGGCGTTCATGAGTGAACGCGCGGTTTTACCACTCGAGTGAGTAGGGCGATGCTGTGTTATATGTACGACCTTTCTGCCAACTTTCAGGAGCTCAGTCATGCCTCACCTGCACATGGAATACACCGCCAACCTGCCCGAGCTCAATGCCGATGTGGCGTTGATTCGTCTCAATAATGCGTTGGTGGCTTCCGGTCAGTTTGCTGCCGAATATGACATCAAGAGCCGAGCGGTGAAGGTTGAGACGTTCAAGGTCGGCACGGTGTCCGGTGAGCGAGCTTTTGTGCATGTGAAACTGGCACTGTTGAGCGGTCGTTCACCGCAGATCAAGCAGCAGTTGTCCGAAAGTTTGCTGGCTGTGGTGCAGGATCTGTGTGAATGGCCGACAGACATTGAAGTCCAGCTGGCCGTGGAAATCCTCGACATCGATCGAGAGTCCTACACCAAGATTGCCATCAGCCACTGAGTTTCAGGCCATTTCCTGCTCGGTGCAGGCCTTGACCACTTGCTCGCGCAGCCAGGTGTTGGCGCTGTCCTGATCGACATTCTGGCTCCACTGCATGTCGAGGCTGAAACCCGGCAAGCCGTTGGGTGCTTCGCAATGATTGAAGATCGCGTCGTTGGCCAGCAATTGCTGGATACGCCGAGGCAGGGTCAGGATGAAGTCGGTACCGGTGATCATCTTCAGTGCGGCGCTGTAGCTGTTGGAGCGCGCGACGATCTGCCGTTTTTGCGCCTGCTGCGCCAGCCAGCCGTCGACCATGTTGGTGGTGGAGGTCCAGGGTGTCGGGAACACGTGCCGGCGTTCGACGAAGGCTTGCAGGCTTAAACGCGGCTCCGGCGGTGTGGCACGTTTATCGAAGACACAGACCAGGTCGTCCTCCAGCAGCATCCGGGATTTGAAATCGCCGTGACTGCGATGAAAGTTCGGGCCGAAGCAAACCACAAGGTCGAGGCTGCCGTCGCGTAGTTCTTCGGCCGGGATGTCGGTTTCGAACTTGTGCATGTTGACCATGACTGGAAGGTCGGCGAAATCGAAGCTTTTCAACAGACGCGGCAGGATCAACTGCTCGAAGTATTCCGGTGCGCAGATATTGAAGGTGACGGGTTGCAGGGTGGGGTCGAATGCTGGCGCACCGGCGTGACACAGGTTGATGCTTTCCAGGATCTTCAGCACATGGGCGTACATGGTGCTGGCTTTGTAGGTAGGGCGCATGCCCGCGCGGGTATTGATGAACAGTTCGTCTTCGAAACTGGTGCGCAGCTTTTTCAGGCAGTAACTCACGGTGGACTGGCTGACGCAGAGCGCCTCGGATACACCGCTGACGCTGCTTTGCTCATACACGGCGATAAACACCATGAGGTCCTGCATATCGAGCTTTCTAAGCAAGTTACTGTTCAGCATCCGTTGGGTCTCGCTGTGCTCCTTGCGCTGACTGTGCGCAAACTTGTGCGAGTGATCCTAACGGAACGATGGTGCCAGGAGAATGCCTTGCAGGAGTTTTCATGGAAAGTTGTGGGGCAGTTCCAGAGGTTTTCAGCCCTGAACGGCGGCAGGCACCCCGCGGCGGCTGGACATCAGCAGTGCCCACATACCGACTCCCACCAGCAGCGCCCCGATGATTTCCAGCGGCAACGGCGACTGACGTAACCAGAACCAGTGAAACAATGTGAGAAACAGCGTGCTCAGGTAAATGTAGGAAATGACCGAGGAAGGGGCGATAACGCCGATGGCCCGATGCAGCAGCCAGAAGGTCGCCAGTGTGGCGAACACCGCCAGGTAAATCAGCCACCAGAAATCGCTCACGGTCAGCAATGACGCCGATCGCCAGCCGCCGCTGAACCCACAGAATGCCAGCAGAAACAGCGCGCCGAACAGCATGTTCCAGAAAGTCATGCCCACCGGGCCGCGTCCCTTGAGGCTGCTGGCCTTGAGCCGTTGACTCAGGGGCGAGTAGAGCGCCATCGCCAGGCATCCGATGCCATACACCGACATTGCATACAGCGAAGGCAGCTCACCAGGGCCTGCGCCTTTCAAAACCAGCAACACGGCCCCGGCAGCGGCAATCAGCATCGGCAGCACCCGCTGTTTCAGGTTGCTGTCGGGCATCAAAACGGCTTCAAACAGCAAAGTCAGCAAAGGCACCAAGGTGAACATCGTCCCGGTGTTGACCGCCGAGGTATAGCGCAGTGCCTCGAACAGCGAGCCGAAATACACCGCCAGCAGCAAGCCGAGCACGGCATGGCCGAACAGTCCGCGGGCGGTCATGGCGGTATCGCCCTTGAACAGCAGCAGCGGCAAAAACACCAGGGCGCAGAACAGCAGGCGCAAACCGGTCAGCAGGATCGGGTCGATGGCCTGGCTGACCTGTGCCGCCGCAGAAAACGATGCAGCGATCAACAGTGCCCAGAGCAACATGCCGGCGTGAGCGGCGGCGAAACCGGTGTATTTCATGATGTGGGTTCCTGGGTCAGTGAATGTGTTGGGCGTAATGCCGCGGATCGAAGCGCAAGACCATCAGGATCATCAGTGCCATGACGCCGGTCAGAGACCACCAGGCCCATTCGAAGCCCCCGAGCTGATCGCGGATCAACCCGGCAATCAGCGGCGAGAGACCGGCGATCAGATAGCCGATGCCTTGCACGAACGCGGTCAGGCCACCGGCACGCTGGGGATTGTCCAGATGATCCAGGGACACGATCAGGCTCATCGGGAACAGTCCGCCGATGCCGAGCCCCAGCAGACATGGCCACAACAGAGTCAGGTGTTGCGGGCTGAGAATAAGCCCGCAGAAACCGGCCATGATCAGCGCCAGCAACACCACCAGCACCACGCGCCGGTCACGTCTGCGGTTGGCGATGGCCGGTGTCAGCAGGCCGGACAACACTTCCATGGCGGTCAAGAAACCCAGCAGCAACCCGGCGTTTTGTTCGCTCCAACCCTTTTCCACGTAGTACGGCGCCAGCCAGGCCAGCACACAGGTGTAGGACGCCGTGCCCAGGCCGAAGAAAATGGCGAGCAGCCAGGCGCGGGAATTGCCGAAGAAAGGCCCATTGCGTTGCGCTTGAGCAGGCTGCACTGGCATCCGTTCACGTTGCAGGCACCAAAACAGCAGCGCTACCAGCGCCAGTGCCGCCCAGATCGCCAGGCCCACGCGCCAGCTGCCGGTGCGGATCATCACCAGCGGCGCAAACGACGCCGCAATCGCTGCGCCGCCCATGATCGAGGTGACGTAGAGCCCCATGCACACGGAAACGTGATCGCTGAAGCGGGATTTGATCAGCACCGGCATCAATGCCTGGATCAGCGCGATACCGAAACCCGCCAGCACGGCGCTAATGATCAGTTCGGCCGCCGAATCGAGGAATAACCGCGACACCGTGGCCACGCCGATGATCAGCAGCGAGAGCACCACGGTGCGTTGTTCGCCGATTCGTTGGCTGACGCCCAGCCCAAAGAACATTGCCAGCCCCATCGTCATCACTGGCAGCATGGTCAACAGCGAGGCCAGGCTGAAACTCAGTGCGATGTCGCCGCGAATCGCCGACAGCAAAGGACCGACGGCGGCCATGGAAGGCCGCAGGTTCAGGGCGACAAGAAGGATGCTGAACATCAGCCAGAGGGCGGGGCGGGAGATTGCACGAACGTTTTCCATCTATCGGACCTTGAATGACAAGGAGCCGATTAGGCGCGCGAGGCCTGCGGGCCGCAAATCAGAAAGTCCGGAGTATTATTTAGAAATTAAATATCTCTCCCGCAATGGATAGGTGGTGTCTTGGAGTTGATTGTTTAGCCAGCCCACAACCAAAGTTCTTCAAATCCTGATTTAACGACTTATCTACCCGTGTGACGCTGCGGCTCATCTGTTTCCTGTGGTTTTTTCTATGGACGGTTGTCCCGTCGCACTTCCCTCCGAATTAGCCTTTTGGGCGCTGTGGCACTGCCGTCACGCGCGCCCACCGGATTCCTGCATTTCCCGTTGATTGTTCTTACAGGTCCCGCGCTATGCGCCGGGATCAAAGCGGCGACGCCTGTGCGTTTGCCTGACGCGGAAATAAGAGAATTCCCATGAGTGTTGCCACAACATCTTTCGCCTCCAAGCAAGAAGCCCTGACCTTTCTGGAACAGAACCCGGATATCGAGATGTTCGAGTTGTTCATCCTCGACAACAACGGTGTACCTCGGGGCAAGTTGCTGCATCGCGATGAACTGCTGGCGGTGTACGAAAGCGGGCGGCCATTGCCGAGCACCATTCTTGGCCTGACCATCAACGGCGATGACGTGGAAAACTCCGGCCTGGTCTGGGACGTTGGCGATATCGACTGTCGGGCGTACCCGATCAGCGGCAGTTTGACGCGCATGCCGTGGCGGCTGATTCCTACGGCGGCGGTGCAGGTCAGCATGCACCCGAAGGAAGGCATGCCCGCGACAATTGCCGATCCACGGCATCTGCTGGCGAAAGTCATCGAAGGTTTGCAGGCCGACGGGTATTACCCGGTGATGGCGGCGGAGCTGGAGTTCTACCTGCTGGATCAGCAGCGTGATAGCAACGGGCGACCGCAACCGGCGCGGGATGTCGATGGCGGGCGGCCGCGAGGGACTCAGGTCTACGGCTTGCGTGAACTGGAACAGATCGAGCCGTTTCTGGCCGATCTCTATAGCGCCTGCAAACTCCAGGGCATTCCTGCGCGCACGGCGATTTCCGAATACGCGCCGGGGCAAGTGGAAATCACCCTCGAACACCGCACCGACGCCTTGCAGGCGATGGACGAAGCGGTGCGCTACAAACGACTGGTCAAGGGCGTGGCGCACAAGCACGGGATGACGGCGTGCTTCATGGCCAAACCTTTCGACGACCTGGCGGGCACTGGCATGCACATGCACGTCAGCCTGGCGGACAAGGAGGGCAACAACCTGTTTGCCAGCGAAGCCCCGGACGGCACGCCACTGCTCAAGCAGGCGGTCGGCGGGATGCTCAGCACCTTGCTCGATTCGTTGCTGCTGTTCTGTCCGAACGCCAACTCTTACCGTCGCTTCCAGACCAACAGCTATGCGCCGCTGGCACCCACGTGGGGCGTGGACAATCGCACCGTGAGTTTGCGCGTGCCCGGCGGGCCGGCGTTTTCCCGGCACATCGAACACCGCATCTGTGGCGCCGACGCCAACCCGTATCTGGCAGCCGCAGCGATTCTGGCCGGGATCCATCGCGGTATACGCGAACAACTCGATCCTGGTGCGCCGGTGGAGGGCAATGGCTACGCCCAGGCCACGGAACTGTTGCCGACCGACTGGCTGACTACGTTGCGAGCGCTGGAAGGTTCGAGCTGGGCTCGGGAAGCGTTCGGCGGTGAGTTCCTCGGCGTGTACCTGGCAGTAAAACGTGCCGAGTATCGACAGTTCATGGGCGAGGTCGGCGAGCAGGACTGGCGTTGGTATTTGAATCAAGCCTGAACAGAACCTGAATCATTCTCAAATAAGTTGAGCGTTTTGGCCTCGCTCCATGAGCCAACTAATCGTTGGCTTCTTTTTCACAAAAAATTGATGGTTGGCAGCCTAAAATCAGTGATGTTACGGCCAATGAAATTTTCACATTTGGCGAAGGCACTTTTATTCAGGAACAGCCGATCATCATGTTGAAGATTAAAGCCGTGCGCCCCGAATGGGTAACACTGATTGCCAGCGCCTTTCTATTGGCAGGATTCAATTTAGTTCTCTGGCAACACCTGTTTGAAATCACGGCCTCTGACGGTCAAGGCATCGTCATGCGGGTGGCATTCGGGGCGATGATCCTTGCTGCTTTCAACATTGTGCTGACCCTGCTGGCGTTCCGGCCGGTAATGAAACCCGTTTTGACGCTGATCTTTATGGTCAGTGCCAGCGTCGCGTACTTCATGGGTCAATATGGCGTGCTGATTGACACCGGCATGTTGCGTAACTTTGCGCAAACGAATGCGACGGAAGTGCGTGACTTGCTGTCGTTGAAGTTGCTTGTTTATATCCTTCTGCTGGGTGTCTTGCCGTCGTTGTTGTTGTGGCAGATCCCGGTTAATTACCGTCGCTGGCACCGTGAGCTATTAAGTAAAGCACTGGTAACTGTCGCGTCGGTTGCCGTGATTGGTGGCGTTGCACTGGTTAACTATCAGGGCCTGTCTTCGTTGTTTCGCAATCATCATGAATTGCGCCTGATGGTCGTGCCAAGCAATTACATCGGTGCCTCTTTCGGCTTTCTGCGTGAGCAGGTCGCCTCTGCGCACCAGCCCTTTGTCAAACTGGGTGAAGATGCCCAGCGAAATCCCGCCTTGCAAACCCACGGCCGCAAATCCCTGACCGTACTGGTGGTGGGCGAAAGTGCCCGGGCCGAGAACTTCGGCATCCTGGGGTATGACCGTGACACCACACCAAAACTGAGTAAAGAAGCCGGCCTGATCGCTTTTACCGATGTGCATTCCTGCGGGACGGAAACAGCGGTGTCGGTGCCGTGCATGTTCTCCGACATGGGCCGCAAGAATTACAACGCCAGCAAGGCGAAGAACCAGGAAGGTCTGCTGGACGTGCTCAAACGCGCGGGTCTCGACGTGATCTGGCGCGATAACCAATCGGGCTGCAAGGGCACTTGCGATCGGGTCACCCTCGACGACGTCAGTAACCTGAAAGACCCGGTACTGTGCGCCAATAGCGAATGCCGCGATGAAATCCTGCTGCAGGGTTTGCAGCACTTCATCGATACCCTGGATAAAGACACGGTACTGGTGTTGCACCAGATGGGCAGTCACGGTCCGGAATACTTCAAGCGCTACCCGAAAGAATATGAGCACTTCACCCCGGTTTGTGAAAGTAACGCCCTGAACAATTGCAGTCGCGAAAGTATCGTCAATGGCTACGACAACACCTTGGTGTATACCGATCACGTGTTGTCCACCCTGATCGATTTGTTGCGTAGCAATCAGAACAAAGTCGACACCGCGATGCTCTATCTGTCGGACCATGGCGAATCCCTGGGCGAGTACAACTTGTTCCTGCATGGCACGCCTTACATGCTGGCACCGGAACAACAAAAACATGTTGCGATGCTGGCCTGGTTTTCCGACAGCTATCAAAAGTCGTTCTCGGTGGACGCTAATTGCCTGCAACAGAGTCGTGAAAAACCCTTGAGCCAGGACAACCTGTTCCATTCGATGCTCGGTCTGCTGGAAGTCAAGAGCAAGGTGTACAACCAGAATCTTGATATGTTTGCCGGATGTCGTGGTGCGGTAATCGACGGTGTGTTGGCCAAAGACTAAATGCCTCAACCTTTTTTCATGCGCCGGCCCCCTAATCAGCGGCTGGTAGAGTTTCCCCCGAGAGCCATTGCACATGTCCGCTCAACCCCCATCTGCCATCGAGCTTGAGATCGCCCGGCGCTACGATCAGGAGCACGCCCGCGTCTGTCTTCAGCCGGGGCCGCGTGGTCTGGCCGGGCGGTTGACGTTCTGGCGTGACGAGCAACTGGTGCGCAATGCGCTCAAGGCTGCCGGCGAGCCGGGTCTGGTGCTAGATGTGGCTTGCGGTGTCGGGCGTTTCTGGCCAGTACTGGCCGAGCATGCAAACCGGGTGATCCTCGCGGCCGATCCGTCTCAGGACATACTCGATCATGCCCGCACCCACCATCCGCAGAGCTTGCTGGAGCGGGTCAAGACCTTTCAGAGTTCAGCGTTCACCATCGGCTTGTCGGCGAATGCGGTTGATTGCATTTTTTGCATGCAGCTGTTTCAAGACATCGTCTGCCCCGAGCATCGTTTGGCCATGCTTAAGGAATTCCATCGGGTCAGTCGCGATACGGTGATTGTGGCGGTACGGGTCGATGCTCATTTCAAAGGCAGGCGCACGGATGCACAGGGCGTTCCGGCCCGACCGTTGGCCAGCAAGGCCGACGTAGAAGCCGAGTTCAAGCGCGCAGGTTTGCGCTTGCTCAGTCATCAGGACTTCCTTCCCGGCTGTGCGCGGATGCGCGTCTACGTACTGCGTAAGGCCGGCTAGTCTCCGCTTGTCAGACATTTCTTGCTGTTTGGAAGGCATTTTCGCTAAAGCTCTTGTTCAGTGGATGCGCGGAAATTGCCGGGGGCGATATATACTGCGCGCCATTCTTCAAGGGAGAGCCGTGTGGCCATCGATATTCACTGGATTCGCGACAACGATAGCCTCGGTCAGTTTTGCGCCGAGTGGCAGCAGCTGCCATTCGTTGCCCTCGACACCGAATTCATGCGGGTCGACACCTTTTATCCGATTGCAGGCCTGCTGCAGATCGGCGATGGCGTACGCGCTTACCTGATTGACCCGCTGAGCATCGACAACTGGCAGCCTCTGGCCGCGTTGCTGGAAAACCCGGCCGTGGTCAAAGTCGTCCATGCGTGCAGCGAAGACCTCGAAGTCCTGCTGCGCCTGACCGGCAACCTGCCGGCGCCGCTGTTCGACACTCAGTTGGCCGCCGCTTACCTGAACCTCGGTTTTTCCATGGGCTATTCGCGGCTGGTGCAGGAAGTGCTGGGCATCGACCTGCCCAAGGGCGAGACCCGTTCCGACTGGCTGCAACGTCCACTTTCCGACACCCAAATCAGCTACGCCGCCGAAGATGCTTTGCACTTGGCGGAAGTTTTCGTACAGCTTCGTCCGAAGCTTTCTGACGACAAGTACGCTTGGGTCCTGGAAGACGGCGCCGAGCTGGTGGCCAACCTGCGCCGCGAAGTTGATCCATATGAGGTCTATCGCGAAGCCAAGCTGGCCTGGAAGCTCTCCCGTGCCCAACTCGTCGTATTACGTGAACTGTGCGCCTGGCGCGAGCGCGAAGCCCGCGCCCGTGATCTGCCGCGTAACCGCATCGTGCGTGAGCATTCCCTGTGGCCGCTGGCGCGGACTCAGCCGGACAACCTCGGCGCGTTGGCGAAAATCGAAGACATGCACCCGCGTACCGTGCGTCAGGACGGCGAGTTTCTGCTTGATCTGATCAAACGCTCTGGCAGTGTGTCGCCTGATCAATGGCCGCCAGCGGTGCCGGAGCCTTTGCCGGTGGACGCCGCCACGCTGGTCAAACAGCTGCGGGCGATCGGCCAGGCCGAAGCCGAACGCCTGAACATTGCGCCGGAGCTGATGCTGCGCAAGAAAACCCTGGAAGCGCTGCTCAAGAGCGGCTATCCCAACGGTCCTTACCAATTGCCTGATTCGCTGCGTGGCTGGCGCCGCGAGTTAATGGGCCAAGCGCTGCTCGACAGCCTGGCCACCGCCGGAGAACAGCCTTGAAACGTATTTGTTCCATCTATCGAAGCTTGAAGAAAAACGAGATGTACCTCTATGTGCTCAAAAGCGATGCACTGGAGCGCGTCCCGGAAAGTCTGATGGCCGCCTTCGGCAAACCGCATCACGCCTTCGACCTGGTGCTGACCCCCGAGCGAAAGCTATCGCGCGAGGACATCACCGTGGTGCTGGAAAACCTTGAGAAGCAGGGTTACCACTTGCAAATGCCGCCGGCCGAAGACGAGTACATCGAACACTTGCCGGAAGAATTGCTGCGCCGCAACGACCCGATGTAACCGGCAGACAGGCTCTGTTCAGAGCCTTTATGAAACACTGGAATGATTTTGGCGAGGGCCAGGGCGATGGGGCGTTACTCCATCGGCGGCCGTCTGCACTGTTTTTGAAAGGTTTGAACCATGCGCGTTCTGATTGCTGAACACGACCACCCGGTGTACGCCCAGCTGTTGCGTCAAGCAGCGCCTGACCTGGAAGTGCTGACCAGCGGCGACTCCGCCGAACTGGCCAGCCAAGCCGCTGATTGTCCGATCTGGCTCGGTCAGCCGGACCTGCTGGCGACCTTGCTGCGTCAGGGGCACGAGCCACAATGGCTGCAATCGACCTGGGCGGGCATCACGCCGCTGCTGGCCGACGGCTTGCCTCGTCACTATCGCCTGACTCGGGCGGTGGGCATTTTCGGCCAGGTCATGGCCGAATACGTGCTGACCTACATGCTCGGCCACGAGCGCGAAGTGCTGCCGCGGCTGGTCAGCCAGGTCGAGCGCAAGTGGGACAGTCGCCAGGGCCAAAGCCTGGCCGGCCGCAAAGTGTTGATCGTCGGCACCGGTGACATCGGCCAGACCGTGGCGCAGTTCCTGGTGCCGTTTGGCGTCGAGTTGTACGGCATCGCCAGCGAAGCCCGCGAGCAGGCGCCGTTTGTCGAAGTCGGGGCGCTGGCTGATTTGCCGCGTCTGGTGGGTGAAGTGGATTACGTGATCAATCTGCTGCCGAATACGCCGAACACCCATGACCTGTACGACGCGGCGCTGTTCAAGCAATTCAAACCGACCGGGTTGTTCATCAACGTCGGACGCGGCGTGGCAGTGGTCGATGCGGACCTGGTGGAAGCCTTGAAAGAGGGGCATCTGGCCGGTGCGGTGATCGACGTCTGCCGCCAGGAGCCGCTGCCGCAACGTCATCCGTTCTGGACCGCCTGGGGCTTGCTGCTGACCGGTCACAGCTCGGCCCCGACCTCGCCATCGATGATGGTCAATCTGTTCGTCGAGAACCTTCGGGCGTATCAGGCGGGTGAGGCATTGCGCGGGGAAGTGGATTTCAACCGCGGCTACTGAATCCACCGCTTACTTGAATATTGTGCAAAACCTGTGGGAGCGAGCCTGCTCGCGAAAGCGGTCTGTCAGTCAACAGTGATGTTGAATGTGATGGCCCCTTCGCGAGCAGGCTCGCTCCCACATTGGTTTTTCGGTGTGGTTTAGAGGGTGAAGTCGCCTTCGGCAGCGAGTTCGCTCAGCGGACGACGCGGGCTTGGCTCTTCACGCGCTTGCAGGTAATCCGCCAGCGTCGCCTTGTCGCCCAGTTTGCCCACCGCCACCGCCGCGTGCAGTGCATAACCCTCGGGAATGTTCAGCTCCTTGCGGGTCAGGTCCTGGTCGAAACCGGCCATGCCGTGGGTGTGCCAGCCGCTGATGCTAGCCTGCAGCGCCAGATGACCCCAAGCGGAACCGGTGTCGAAGGTGTGCCACAAGGCCGGGGTCTCTTCGGTGGCGCCAGGCACCGCGAAGGTGGTTTTCGAGATCACGATCACCAGTGCCGAGGCGTGTTGCGCCCAGCTGCGGTTGAACTCATTCAGCAGGCCCAGAAAACGCTCCCAGTTTGGCGTGTCGCGACGCGCATACAGAAACCGCCAAGGCTGCGAGTTGTAGGCCGATGGCGCCCAGCGTGCAGCTTCGAAGAAGCTCAGCAGGGTTTCTTCGGAGATCGCTTCGCCGGTGAAGGCGCGGGGCGACCAGCGGTCGGTGAACTGAGGGTGGATGGCATAGTCGGCAATGCGTGGATTAGCACTCATCAAGAGATTCCTTGCTACGTTTGAAAGTGAGGGTCGTCTGAAACCTGCGGGCGCAGTTGAGCTGAGCGATGAGGTTTGTCGGGAGCCTGGGTCGTTCACCTGAATGCAATGCGGTTGAGCATTAATGGCACGCAGGTCCGGTTCCTTGCGACTGGCAAAACTACATTGGCGGCGCAATAACTGACAAGCTCCTTCTACCGGCAGTCGCCAATGCTTGGCCCACAAGGGCCTTGGCACTAGACTGGCGGCCTTTTCACCACCTGATGTTGATGCTTGAGCCATGGCCGCCAAAGTCGAACCGTTCTGGATACGCAAAACCCTCGATCAACTCGATCAAGAGGAATGGGAATCGCTGTGCGACGGCTGTGGCCTGTGCTGCCTGCAAAAGCTCGAAGATGAAGACGACAACAGCGTCTATTACACGCGTATCGCCTGCAAACTGCTGGACCTGAATACCTGTCAGTGCACCGATTACCCGAACCGCCGCGATTTCGTCCCCGACTGCATCCAGCTCACACCGGGCAAGGCTGACGAATTCAAATGGCTGCCACCGACCTGCGGCTATCGACTGGTCAGCGAAGGCAAGGACCTGCCGCTCTGGCACCATCTGGTGTGCGGTGATCGCGATGCGGTGCACCACGAACGTATTTCCCAGTCCGGGCGCATGCTCGCCGAAGGCAGCGTGGCCGAAGACGATTGGGAAGACCATCTGATTTTCCGGGCGGGTTAAACGCCAGGCGTATTAACGTTTCACGAAGGAGTGTGTATGGCTGTGGGATTGCGGCTGGCGTTGACCTTTGGGCTTTTGGCTCTGAGCTCGTCCGTATGGGCGGCGAAGAAGGTTGATCTGGATTACCACGTGCGCCTGTTGCCGCAAAGCGATCAGGCCGAAGTGCGGCTGACCCTGGCCCAAGGTTCGGCAGTACGCAGCCTGGATTTTGACCTGGGCGACGGTAGCCAATACAGCGACTTCAAGGCCGATGGCCAATGGCAGCTCACGCCGGGCAAGCAAGCCCGTGGCGTCTGGCGTCCGGCCGCCGACAAGGCCAGCCTGACCTACCGCGTACGCATCAGTCATGGGCGCAAGAGCGGCAGCTTCGATACGCGCATGACGCCAACGTGGGCGCTGATGCGCGGCGACGATCTGGTACCGGCGGCCAAACTCGATCAGCAGGACGGCATTGAGCTGGTTTCACGCCTTGAATTCGAATTGCCGACCGGCTGGAAAAGCGTTGAAACCGCCTGGCCGCGAATCGGCAAGAACAAATTTCGGGTCGATAACGTTTCGCGCTTGTTCGACCGGCCCACGGGCTGGATGCTCGCCGGCCACCTCGGCAGCCGCCGCACGCTGTTGGGGGAAACCGAGGTCACCGTCGCCTCGCCTCAGGGCCAGGGCATGCGCCGCATGGATGTGCTGACGCTGCTGACTTTTGTCTGGCCGCAAGTGCAGGCGGTGTATCCCCGTCATCCCGTCAAACTGCTGATCGTCGGCGCCAACGACCCGATGTGGCGTGGCAGTCTGGGCGCGCACGAATCGATCTATCTGAACACGCGTCTGCCGCTGGTCAGCGAAAGCGGTACCAGTGCGCTGGTGCGGGAATTGGCCCAGGTGTTCGGGCGGATCAACGATCAGCAGCGCAGTGACTGGATCAGCGAAGGATTTGCCGAGTATTACGCCATCGAACTGGTGCGCCGCGCTGGCGGCATGAGTGATGAGCGGTATGAAAGTTTGCAGAAGAAGTTGGCCAAGGACAGCCAGAAGGTCAGCACATTGCGCGGTGAGCAGGTCAGTCCGGCGCAGGTCTCGAAAGCGGTCGTGTTATTGCAGGAACTGGATCGCGAGATTCGCCTGAAGACCCGCAACAAGCGTTCGCTGGATGATGTGTTGCTGGGGGCGATGCATTTGGAGAGTGTGGATACCAAGGAATTTGTTCAGCTCAGTGAAAGCGTTATTGGCGAGTCTTCCAAGGTCCTCGATACCGAGTTACTGCAGTAGCACCGCCTTCGCGAGCAGGCTCGCTCCCACAGGTGACCGCATTCCAATGTGGGAGCGACGGTGCGACGATTCGACCTGCTCGCGAAGGGGCCCTAAGCCTCAATGAAAATCTCCGGTTAAACCCCGGTTTTCGGCGACTTCAACGAATCATTGCCAGTCACGGTAGCGGTATTGGTCGCCGCTTCGGCATTCGCCTTCAACCGGTTCAACTCTTCACCCGCCCGCTGAATCTTCGCCCGCACGTTGTTCATGTCCTGACGGCTTTTCTCCAGCAGGCTTTTCGCCGAACTGTGCCCGGTAATACCACGCGCCAGGGCCACACCGCCGATCGCCACTTGAATCAACCCGAACACACCACCGCGACGCAGGCCCTTGCCGAGCATCACCACGCCGCCGGCCAGGGAACCGATGCGCTCCCAACCCTGCACGTTCTGCTCCGTGTGAGTCTGGAACGGGGTGGATTCGATGCGTTCTACGCGTTTGAGTTCGCTCATGATCTGTCTCCTGGCTGGAATGGCTTTCAAGAATAGATAATTAAGCTGACTGCCGAGGCGGGCGGCTTGTTCCATCGGATGTGCGCTGAATCAGCGGAATTTCGCCCCGGAGCGGGTGTTGAGCCCCTTGGACATGCGGTCATAGAGCACGACGTTGACAGTGGCCGCCAGGTTCATGCAGCCGGTAGTCGGGATGTAGACCACGTCTTCGCACCAGTCGCGAATCTCTTTATCCAGCGAGCCGTCTTCCGGGCCGAAGATGTACAGCGCGCGGTCCGGATGGGTGTATTCCGGCAGTGAACGAGCGCCGTCCACCAGTTCCACCGCGACCGGAACGCAGCCCAGCGGCAGGATTTTTTTCAGGTCGTCGATGCCGATCAGCGGAATGTCGTAGTGGACGCGCTTGGTGTCGGTGACGAAGTCGGCGGCACGTTCATAACGCTTGCCAGTGTAGAACACGGACGCCACGCCATAACAACCAGCGGCGCGCATCACCGAACCGACGTTCTCCGGTGATTTGGGGTTATACAAACCAATGCAGCTGTACCGTTTGTCTGCCACGAGCGGGTGCCTTCGGGGAAAAAAGCGCGATTATACGGGGATTGGAGGAGGGGTGTTCGGTTTGGAGATTGGTGGTGTCTGGTCAGCCGCCTTCGCGAGCAGGCTCGCTCCCACAATGGATCCTGAGTGTTCACAAATGTTGTGTTCACAGAAGATCCCCTGTGGGAGCGAGCCTGCTCGCGAAGGGGCCGGTCGAGGCGCTGAAGATATTACTCGTCTTTCTTCATCAGGCCGGCCAACGCGGCAAACGGGTTATGCGTCGCCTTGGCGATTTTCGGCGAGCTCAGCGAGCCTTCACCGAAATACTGTTGATCGGTGTACCGCGAGTGTTCGTTGTCGTGGCAATACAGGCACAACAATTCCCAGTTCGAGCCGTCCTGAGGGTTGTTGTCGTGGTTGTGGTCGCGGTGGTGCACGGTCAGTTCGCTCAAGCGCTTGCCGGAAAACTCACGGGCGCAGCGACCGCACACGTGCGGGTACATTTTCAGGGCTTTGTCGCGGTAACCCATTTCCTTGTCGCGCTGATTGTCGGCAAGGATGCGGTCCAGTTTCGACGTGTTGGTCGGAGGCGTTGACGAACTCATGGTTCACCTTTGTAAAAGACTAATGACGGTATTAAACGCAGTTTAGCTCAGCCCTTGAGCTTCTCGGCAATCCAGATGGTGTGGCGGGTGCCTTTGTTGCCGTGGGCGAAGACCTGGACTTCCTCGGCCTTGAAGCCGGCTTTCTTCAGTTTGTCGGAAAACTGTCGGTCAGCGCTCGCGGACCAGACGGCCAGCACACCTTTGGGCCGCAGGGCCTTGGCGCAGGCGCTCAGGCCGCCAGCGGAGTAGAGCCAGCTGTTGGCCTTCTGGGTCAGGCCTTCGGGGCCGTTATCGACGTCGAGCATGATCGAGTCAAAACCTTGCGGCTCGGCTTGCAGGACTTTGGCCACGTCTTCCATGCGAATGACCGTGCGCGGGTCCAGCAGCGGGTTCCCGGCTTTCTCACCCAGCGGTCCACGGTTCCACTCCACCACGCCCGGCACCAGTTCGGCGACCACCACTTCAGCGGTCTTGCCCAGATGCTTGAGGGCCGAGGCGAGGGTAAAGCCCATGCCCAGGCCGCCGATCAGCACGCGCGAATTCGGCCGACCGGCCACTTTACGGCACGGGATCTCCGCCAGAGCGTCTTCCGAGCCGTGCATGCGGGTGTTCATCAATTGCCCGCCGTCGCCGCCCTGGATCTTGATGACGAAATCCTCGCCGTATTCGAACAGGCACAAGGCACCGCCATTTTCAGGAATTGGAGTGGTGTCGAGCAGAACGAAACGTTTCATGGGGCTCACTTGAGGAGAAATTGGCATAAGAGGGGGAAGGCAAACACGCGCAGTTGGGAGTAGCCTGCAAAACGACAACAAGGCCAACGGAGCCATTGATGAAGCGCACCATTCTAACGGTCATTGCCTTGGCCGCGCTCTCGATAACTGCAGTGCAGGCCCTGCAGTTGCAAACCATTCCGACCAGCCCTGCGCCGCAGCCCGGTTCGCCCGGCACCGCGACACCGACACCGTACCCGCAAATCACCCCGACCAGCGCACCCAGGGTCGGGCCCGGCAGTGGCGGTCCGCCGTTGGTGCCCATTGAAATGCCTAGCCCGCCCACCAAGGACCAGCCACTGCCGGTGCCGGGGCAAAACCCGTCGAAAGTCAAATCGCCCGGCGGTTAAACCGGCTGCGAGAGCAGTTGCCCATCGGCCATGCGCAAGCGTTTGGAGAGGGAGACGGCGAGGGCACGGATGATTTTGGCGGCGATTTTCGGCGCATCGTTGAGCATCTTTTCCAGCGAATCCTTGCCCAGGTTGAGCAACTGGCAATTGCTCGCGGCCACGCAACTGGCCGAGCGGCGTTCGCCGTCGAGTACGGCCATTTCGCCGAACGCCCGACCGCTGCGTAACGTTGCCATGGTCACCAGGTGCCCTTCGCTGTTGGTTTTCTGCACCGCCACCTGGCCGGTGTGGATGATGCACATGAAGCTGCCGGCATCCCCCTCATGGAAAATCTCTTCGCCCTGAGCAATGGTGCTGATGCTGAAGTAGCCCGAGGCCGCGGCGAAGTCCGCCGGCAGCAGTTGATCGAACAGGCCACAGTCCATCAGCCAGTCGCGAATTTCGTTGTTCAGTAAGGTCGGTTCTGACATGTCGTCACGGTCTTTTTCTTGTGTCTGTTGCTGTTCCGGTCTAGTGAGAATTTCGCGATTCTCTGTAGCAGCTGCCGAAGGCTGCGTTCGGCTGCGAAGCAGTCGTTAATCCGGCTTTCTCGGTTTATCTGACGAACCGCGTTGGCCGATTTTACGACTGCTTCGCAGCCGAACGCAGGCTTCGCCAGCTGCTACAGGGAGCAGCGTCAGCCCGGTGTTCGGTGTTCGGTGTTAAGACCGACACGCCGGGCCAAGTTCCTCAGGCGATGCCCAAAACCTTGAAAACAAATGCGTATTCGAGTGCTACGTCACGTAATCCCTGATAACGACCGCTCATCCCGCCGTGCCCGGCACCCAATTCGGTTTTGAGCAGCAGGGGATTTGCGTCGGTTTTGGTCGCGCGTAATTTCGCCACCCACTTGGCTGCTTCCCAGTACTGCACGCGACTGTCGTTGTAGCCAGCGATCACCAGGGTCGCCGGATAGGCTTGCGCGGTGACGTTTTCGTACGGGGCGTAGGCCTTGATCCGCTCATAGACGTCCGGTTCTTCAGGATTGCCCCACTCGTCGTATTCGGTGACGGTCAACGGCAGATCCGGGTCGAGCATGGTGTTCAGCACGTCGACGAACGGCACTTCGGCAATCGCCGCGCCGAACAGCTCTGGCCGCTGATTGAGCACCGCGCCGATCAGCAGACCGCCGGCGCTGCCGCCGCTGATCGCCAGTTGCTGTGAAGTTGTGAAACCATTGGCGATCAGGTGTTCGGTGCAGGCGATAAAGTCGCTGAAGGTGTTGTGCTTGTGTTCCTGCTTACCGGCGCGATACCAGGCTTCGCCCAGTTCGCCGCCGCCACGCACGTGAGCGATGGCGAACGCCACGCCACGATCCAGCAGACTCAGGCGGGCGTGGGAGAACCACGGGTCGAGGCTTTCACCGTAGGCGCCATAGCCGTATAGATAAAGTGGTGTTGGCTTGCCGAGTGCTTCGCGTTTGACGACGAGGCTGATCGGCACTTTCGTACCGTCTGGTGCCGTCGCCCACAGGCGCTGACTGACGTAGGCATCGGCGTCGAACGGGCCGAGCACCGGGGTTTCCTTGAGGACTTTCTGCTCGCCGCTGCCCAGCTCTAGCTGACGGATTTGCGCCGGACGGTTCAAGGCTTCGTAGCGCAGACGGATCTTGTCGCTGACGAACTCCAGACTGTTCTGCACATGAAGGCTGTAGGCCGCATCCGGTAATTGCACACGGTAGCTCGGCAGGTCTTGCGGATGAACTTCGATGATCGGCAAGCCACCCTCACGCAAGCTCAGGGTCATGGCACCGGCATTCAGGCTCATGCCTTCGATCATCACCGTGTCGCTGTGCGGGATCAGGTTCTGCCAGTCGGCCTCGGTCGGCGCCACGCCGGTGTCTACGGCGTGGTACAGCGCAAAGTTGATGCCGTCGCGATTGGTGCGAATGAACCAGGTCCATTGACCGTCGAGCGCGCCGTGGTCGACGTCGTACTCGTGGTCTTCAGCCCTTGGTGCGATGCAGGTAAAAGCCTGCTGCGGCTGGAACGCGTCAAGCACCCAGACTTCGCTGGTGGTTTTGCTGCCCAGGGACAGCAGTAATTGCTGCTCGGAACTGGAGCGGTAGCAATGCATGAAGAATCGACCGTCCGGCTCATGGAACACTTCTTCGGCCGCCGTACCGTCCAGCCGATAGCGGAACAGCTTGTGCGGGCGATGGGTGTCATCCAGTTCGCCGAAGAACAGCGTCAGGCTGTCATTGGCCCAGGTCATGCTGCCGTCGCAATCCTGGAATTCCAGTTCGCTGACACGGCCGTTGGACAATTCCTTGACGAACAGCGTGAAAATCTCCTCGCCCGTGGCGTCGATGCTGTAGGCCAGACGCTGGTGGTCCGGGCTGATACTGAAGGCGCCCAGGGAAAAGAAGCCGCCGTTGGCCAGTTCATTCGGGTCCAGTAGCAGCTGTTCCTGGCTTTCGTCGAGCTGCAGGCTGTCATCGGCAGGGCGCGGGCAGCGGTAGTGACGGGCATATTCATCACCGGCCGTGGTGCGCGTGTAATACAAGTACGGACCCCAAGGGGAGGGCAAGGACAGGTCGGTTTCGAGAATCCGGGCCTTGATCTCTTCGAACAGGGTTTCACGCAACCCGGCCTGGTCGGCGGTTTGCGCCTCTTGGTAGCGGTTTTCCGCTTTCAGGTAGTCGAGCACCGCGTCGGTGTCGCGCTCCTGCAGCCAGGCATACGGGTCGTCGCCTTCGGCCTTGTGGGCAATGGGAGCGTCGGAAACGTTGACGGATAGGGGCATGAAGGACTCTCGAACAATGTACGGAATAGAGGGCTTCGCAACCTGTGGGAGCGAGCCTGCTCGCGAAGGGGCCAGCACATTCAACATCAATGTTGACTGATCCACCGCTTTCGCGAGCAGGCTCGCTCCCACATGGATTGTGCTTGGGGCAAGCCTGACGTGCGAAAAGTCGTTACTATAAGCGCCTCTTTGCCTGCCTTGCCATGGACACCATGACCGAGAACGACTATCTGATCGCTTGGGGCCTCTACGCCATCGCCGCTTTGGGCTGCCTGTTGGTGTGGATGCGTATCACCCGCTGGATGTGGCGTTGGCTGCGTGAGCCGTTACGGCTATTGGTTGCTGTGTTGCTGTTCAGCCCGACCATCATTGATCCGGTGAAGGAAAAGGTTGCCCCGGCCATAGCCATTACTGCCCTCGATCTATTGTTCAAGGTCGGCAACAACGCCTGGCGGGCGATTTCCGACCTGTTCATGTACGGCATGATCGCCTTCGGCATTTACCTGGTATTTGTGGCGATCCGTTTCCCTATCGAACGTGCGTCCAACGCTCGCAAGGAACAGGCTGCCGCTGCCAAGGCTGCGGCCCGGGCCGATGACCCTGAAGACGATCATCCATTCGGCGGTGCGGGCGATGATCGTTACGGTCGTCCACCGGTGCCGAGCAACCCTCAGCGATCGCGGGTCGAGCCGCGTCTGTAACCTTGCCCCTGCCTTTGAGCGAGAATCCGAGCATGTGTGAGTTATTGGGCATGAGCGCCAATGTGCCGACCGATATCGTGTTCAGCTTCACCGGGCTGATGCAGCGCGGCGGCCGTACCGGTCCGCACCGTGACGGCTGGGGCATCGCTTTTTACGAGGGCCGTGGCCTGCGCCTGTTTCAGGACCCGGCGGCGAGCTGTGAGTCCGAAGTCGCGAATCTGGTGCAACGCTATCCGATCAAGAGCGAAGTGGTGATCGGGCACATCCGCCAAGCCAACGTCGGCAAGGTCTGCCTGTCCAATACCCATCCGTTTGTGCGTGAGCTGTGGGGCCGTAACTGGTGTTTCGCCCACAACGGCCAACTCGCGGAGTTTCAACCGATCAAGAGTTTTTACCGCCCCGTTGGCGATACCGACAGCGAGGCGGCGTTCTGCGATTTGCTCAACCGCGTGCGCGCAGCGTTCCCGGAACCGGTAGAGGTCGAAGAACTGCTGCCAGACCTGGTGGCCGCCTGCGCCGAATACCGCAGCAAAGGCGTGTTCAACTGCCTGCTCAGCGATGGCGACTGGTTGTTCTGCTATTGCTCGACCAAACTGGCGCAAATCACCCGTCGCGCGCCATTCGGCCCGGCGCGTTTGAAGGACGTCGATGTGATCGTCGACTTCCAGGCTGAAACCACGCCCAACGACGTGGTCACCGTGATCGCCACCGAACCCTTGACCGAAAACGAAACCTGGACCCGCTACGAACCGGGCCAATGGAGCCTCTGGCGACGCGGTGAATGCGTCAGCCAGGGCAAGACCGAATAAGGATTTCCCCTCATGTTGCTCAGTTATCTACGGCTGGTGTTGTTCGCGGCGGGCCTGTTGATCGGTGTCCAGGTGCCGGGGTTCATCAGCGATTATGCCAAACGGGTCGAAGCGCATCTGATTGAGGCGCAGACCGGCCTGAGCGGTTTTCAGGGCACGGCGAATCAGTTCTTCAAGGGTGACATGCAGGCGTTGGTGGCCCATTACCGCGCCAGCGAAGACCCTATCTTTCGCAGCGATGCCGACAGCCTGAGCACCTTGCTGACCCGTCAACTGGCCCTCGATAAGCAGTTCCAGGCCATGCAGGGCCCGTGGTACATCCGCTTCCTGCAAGTGGCATTGGCCGCCGATCCGGATATTCGCAAGGAAACCTGGAATGGCTACAGCTACCAGATCCTGCTGACGCCGGAAGCGATGATCTGGGGCATGAGCGGGGCGTTGCTGTTGTCGTTCGGCATTGAATGCCTGTTCCGTCTGATCGACTGGGTGGTGCTGGGCGGCAAACGCCTGCGCCAGAGCCGGCCGATCGAAGATCGGGATGTGCGCGGCCTGTAATGAGCGCCACCGACCTGTAGCAGCAGGCTTCGCCAGCTGCTACAAAGTTAGCGTGCGAGGACGATGTAACCCTCACCCACCTTGCGCGCATACCCGTCCAGCACCTGCTGACACAACGCCACGATTTCTTCGACCCACTCCACGCCAACCCGCCACGACACCACCACCTGCAAATTCGGTGGCCGTTGGTCGATGGCCAGCAAGGTCAACTCCCCCCGCGCGAGTTCCTCGGCGACCAGCACCGGTGGCAGCGCGCCAATACCGAAACCGTCCCGCAGCAACCGGGTGATCGCCGATACCGAGTTCACGCAGTTCAACCGTGGCGTCATGATGCCGTTGGCCTGCATCAGGGCAAGAATCTCCTGGTGCGGATGAGAGTTTTTCGAATAGGTAATGATCCGTTCCCGCGCCAGGTCGGCAATGCCTGAATACTCGCGGTTGTAGATCGAGTTAGTCGCCACAATCCAGCCCATCGGGTGACTGGCCAGCTCAAGGCTGCGCACGCTTTCCTGACGCAGCAGGTCGGTTTGCAGGATCAGATCGAGAAAGCCTTTTTGCAACTGATCGCAGAGGTTGAGTGCGGTATCGGCCACTAACTCGATTTCCACCAGCGGATAGTGATCCATCATTTGCGCCACCAACGGGCTCAACCAGGTATGGATGACCGTGTCCATCACGCCGATGCGAACCCGTCCGACCTTGCTCGAGCGGGTTTCGATCGACTGCTTGAGGGCTTGCATGGTGTCCATCATTTGCTCGGCGTACTCGAGCACCTTCAAGCCTTCGGGCGTCAGGCTCACGCCACGTGAATCGCGCAGGAACAGCTTCACCCCGAGCTCGCCTTCGAGCACGGCAATGCGACTGGAAATCGATGCCTGGGTGGTGAAGAGCTTGTCGGCCGTCAGGCGAAAACTCTTGAGTCGGGCGACCCAGACAAAGGTCTCGAGAAACTTCAGGTTCATAAGGACAAGTTTTTCTTATGTCTAGAGCGGGTTTTTATTAGTTGGACGTAACAGCGCCGGCAGCCCAAAAATCAGGTCATCCGGTTCCCACGATAGGCGTCGTCGGGGCTCAGAACAATACCAATAAAAATTAGCGCGGAGATTTGCCATGAGTGCGCCCGACACGCTCGACATCCCAAAAGCCACGGTTCGCCCGGGACCTTTCGACTGGTACCACAACATCAACAAGCAGGAACGCCGCACCTTCTGGAGCTGCAAGATCGGCTATGGCCTGGACGGCATGGACACGCAGATGCTCAGCTTCGTGGTGCCGACCCTGATTGCGATGTGGGGCATCACCACCGGCGAGGCCGGGCTGATTCACACCAGCACCCTGATCGCCTCGGCCATCGGCGGTTGGGTGGCGGGGATTCTCTCCGACCGCATCGGTCGCGTACGCACCTTGCAACTCACCGTGCTGTGGTTCGCCTTCTTCACCTTCCTCTGCGGCTTCGCCCAGAACTACGAGCAACTGCTGATCAGCCGCACCCTGATGGGCTTCGGTTTCGGCGGCGAATGGACCGCTGGCGCGGTGCTGATGGGTGAAGTGATTCGCGCCAAGGACCGCGGTAAAGCGGTGGGCATGGTGCAATCCGGCTGGGCATTGGGTTGGGGACTGACGGCGATCTTGTATGCGCTGCTGTTCTCGGTGCTGCCACCGGAAGACGCCTGGCGCGCACTGTTCATCCTTGGCATCGTGCCGGCGATCTTTGTGATCTTCGTCCGCCGACTGGTCAAGGACCCGGAAATCTATCGCGAAGCCAAGGCTAAGCAAGAGCCCAGCAACCCGGCAAAATTCTACGAGATATTCGCCCCCGGCATCCTGTTCACTACGATTCGTGCGTCGGTGCTGACCACCGGTGCTCTGGGCGGCTACTACGCGATCACCTCCTGGTTGCCGACCTTTCTGAAGAACGAACGCGGTTTGAGCGTACTCGGTACGGGCGGGTATCTGGCGATGGTGATCGTCGGTTCCTACATCGGCTATGTCATCAGCGCGTATTTGACTGACATCCTCGGGCGTAAAAAGAACTTCATTCTGTTCGCGGTCGGCTCGTTCACCATTGTTCTGCTCTACACCCAATTGCCGGTCAGCAATGGCGTGATGCTCTGGCTGGGCTTTCCTTTGGGCTTCTTCGCTTCGGGGATTTTCAGTGGCATGGGCGCGTTTTTGACCGAGCTGTTTCCGACGCGGATTCGCGGTTCGGGTCAGGGCTTTTGCTACAACATCGGCCGGGCGCTGGCGGCGTTGTTCCCGCTGTTGATCGGCGTGATGAGCCAGAAGGTGCCATTGAGCGTGGGAATCGGTGCTTTTGCGGCTGTGTCCTACGGGGTAGTGATCCTTGCGGCGCTGAGCTTGCCGGAAACCCGTGGCAAGCAACTCGAAGCCGAGTAACTGATAATCTGCGGGCAAATGCCTACAGCTAAAAGAATAAAACCTACAGGAGTGTTCACCGTGAACCGCCTGCTATTGAACTGCGACATCGGCGAGAGTTTCGGCAACTGGACCATGGGTCTGGACGCCGAGGTCATGCCCTTCATCGATTGTGCCAACATCGCCTGCGGCTTTCATGCCGGCGACCCGAGCATCATGCGCAAGACCGTCAGCCTGGCCTTGAGCAATGGCGTGCAGATCGGCGCACATCCGGCGTATCAGGATCTGGTCGGCTTCGGCCGCCGTTCCATGGCCTACACCGCCCAGGAACTTCAGGACATTGTGCATTACCAGATCGGCGCTCTCGACGGCATTTGCCGGGCTCAGGGCGGGCGGGTGAGTTACGTCAAGCCACACGGTGCGATGTACAACGACATGATGGCCAACCCGGCGCAATTGCGCGCGGTGCTTCAGGCCGTGGCGTCCTATGATCGTGAGTTACCGCTGATGTTGATGGCCACTCGCGACAACAGCGCAGCTCAGCAATTGGGCGATGAATACGGCGTGACCCTGTGGTTTGAAGCTTTCGCCGATCGTGCTTACGACAGCGCGGGAATGCTGGTCTCGCGGCAACTGCCGGGCGCAGTGCATCACGATCCCGAAACAATCATCGAGCAGGCGCTGACCATTGCCCGCGGCGGCAACCTCACGGCCAGCGATGGCAGTGCCTTGCATTTGCAGGCCAATACCCTTTGCGTACACGGCGACAATGCCAGTTCGGTAGCCGCCGTGCGGCGTATTCGCGTAGCACTTGATCAGCAGAGCGCGCCATGAACCTGCGGGTAGAAGTGGTGGCGCTGGATTGCTTGATGGTCCGTCTGTTTGATGAGATCAGCGAGGCCAACATGCCGTGGATGCTCGCCGCCAGTGAAAGCCTGCGTGCTGCATTCGCCGGGCATCTGATCGATCTGGTGCCGTCTTATACGACATTGATGGTGCATTACGATCTGACCGCGTTGAGTCCGGCTCAGGCTCGGGAGCTGATCGCTGAGGCCTTGATCGATCTGTCGCCCAACGCCTGCACCCGCGGCAAATGTCATGTGTTGCCGGTCTGGTATGACTTGAGCGTTGGCCCGGAGTTGAGCCTGTTGTCCCAGCGCAGCGGATTGGCCGTGGATGAAGTGATCCGCCGCCACAGCGAGCGCGAATATCAGGTGTTCGCCTTGGGTTTCGCACCGGGTTTCGCCTTCATGGGGCTGGTGGAAGAAGCGCTGGCGGCGCCGCGTCTGAACACTCCGCGTAAAAAGGTAGCCGCCGGCAGTGTCGGCATCGCCGAACGCCAAACGGCCGCTTACCCGGTGGTGTCCCCCGGTGGCTGGAATCTGATCGGCCGCACCCCGGCCAAATTGTTCGACCGCGAACGCGACGGCTACAGCCTGATGCAACCGGGCGATACAGTGCGCTTCGAAGCCGTCAGCCATGCCGAATTCATCAATCTGGGCGGTGATGACACGCCGTTGGAGGCGCAGGCATGAGCCGTCTATCAATAGAAGCGAGTACACCGCTGTGCCTGTTGCAGGATGCTGGCCGTTTTGGCGTGCGGCATCTGGGCGTGACCCAGGGTGGGGCGGCGGATTGGCGATCGATGTCGTGGGCTAATTGGTTGCTGGGCAATGGCCTGGATGCACCGGTGATTGAAATCACCCTTGGCGGGTTCACCGTCGTTGCCGAAGAGGATTGCGTGCTGGCGTTGGCCGGGGCGGATCTGGGGGCGCAGGTGGATGGCGAGGCGCTGGCACCGTGGCGCAGTTTCAGGCTGAACAAAGGTCAGCAATTGCAATTCACTCAACCGCTGCTTGGGGCCCGGGCTTATTTGGCAGCCCCGGGCGGATTTGATGCGCCAAAGGTGTTGGGCAGTAGCGCAACGGTGGTCCGTGAGGAACTCGGCGGGCTGGATGGCATGGGCCGGCCGTTGGTCAAAGACGCGCAGCTGAGCTATTCGGGGAGCTCGCTGCTGTTGCTGCGGGCGTTGGCGCCCGAACAGGTGCCGGATTTCAAACTCAACGCGCCACTGGACCTGGTGCTCGGTGCCCAGATTGGCGAGTTCAGTGGACAGAGTTCGTTTGACGCGTTCAACAGCGTCTGGACCCTCGACAGCCGTGCCGACCGGATGGGCATCCGCTTGCTGGGAACGGCGTTGCAGTATCAGGGTAAAGCGATGATTTCCGAAGGCATCCCGCTGGGTGCGGTTCAGGTGCCGCCGGACGGGCAGCCAATTGTGTTGCTCAATGATCGGCAGACCATTGGTGGCTATCCGCGATTGGGCGCCTTGACGCCGTTGGCGCTGGCGCGATTGGCGCAGTGTCTGCCGGGGGCGCGGGTACGGTTGAAACCGGTGGTGCAGGATGTCGCGCATCGGGAGCAAGTCGAGTATTTGCGGCGATTCCTGAATAGCTAAAAGCTTCGTCGGAACGCCGCCCGGAGCAAGCCCGCTCCCACATTGGATTTTGGTCGTACACAAGTAATGTGTCCGCTGGAGATCAACTGTGGGAGCGAGCCTGCTCGCGATAGCGTCAGACCAGCCAACAGAGATTATTTGGAAAGAAACCGCATCCCTTCCTCCAACCCTCGCAACGTCAGCGGGTACATCTGGTCGTTAATCAAGTCCCGCACAATGTTGGTCGACGACGTATAGCCCCACGTATCTTTCGGATACGGGTTGATCCAGATGACCTTCTTGTACTTCTCCATGAACCGCTGCATCCACACATAACCCGCTTCTTCGTTCCAATGCTCGACGCTGCCGCCGGCCTGGGTGATTTCGTACGGCGCCATGGCGGCGTCACCGATGAAGATCACTTTGTAGTCGGCACCGTATTTGTGAAGCAGGTCCTGGGTCGAGGTGCGCTCGGACGTGCGGCGCATATTGTTCTTCCACACCGATTCATAAACGAAGTTATGGAAGTAGAAGTACTCCAGGTGCTTGAACTCGGTCTTGCAGGCCGAGAACAGCTCTTCGCAGATCTTCACGTGGGCGTCCATCGAGCCGCCGATGTCGAACAGCAGCAACAACTTGACGGTGTTGCGCCGCTCCGGACGCATCTGGATGTTCAGCAGCCCGGCATCGCGCGCGGTGTGGTCGATGGTGCCATCGATGTCCAACTCTTCCGCCGCACCCTGGCGCGCGAATTTGCGCAGCCGTCGCAGGGCGACCTTGATGTTGCGCGTGCCCAGCTCCACCGAATCGTCGAGGTTCTTGTACTCGCGCTGATCCCAGACCTTGACCGCTTTGCCCTGGCGCTTGCCGGCATCGCCGACCCGAATGCCTTCCGGGTTGAAGCCGCCGGAGCCGAACGGGCTGGTGCCGCCGGTGCCGATCCACTTGTTACCGCCGGCATGGCGTTCTTTCTGTTCTTCGAGGCGTTTCTTGAACTCTTCGATCAGCTTGTCCAGGCCGCCGAGGGACTGGATCGCGGCCCGCTCTTCGTCGGTCAGCGAACGCTCGAATTCCTTGCGCAACCAGTCCTCCGGGATCAAGGCCTGAAGGTGATCGTCGAGTTTTTCCAGGCCATTGAAGTAAGCACCGAAGGCCCGGTCGAATTTGTCGAAATGCTTTTCGTCCTTCACCAGAATCGCCCGGGACAAGTAATAAAACTCGTCCATGTCGGCGAAGGTCACGCGTTGTTTCAGCGCGTTGATCAGGTCCAGCAGCTCCCGTACCGAGACCGGCACCTTGGCTGCGCGCATTTCATTGAACAGGTTAAGCAGCATGACTATCGCCCTCTATCTTGTTAAACAGAGGGATCAGCGAGTGCCGCGACGGCTCATGAACGCCAGACGTTCAAGCAATTGCACGTCCTGTTCGTTCTTCACCAAAGCGCCTGCCAGCGGCGGAATGGCCTTGGTCGGATCGCGCTCGCGCAGTACCGCTTCGCCGATGTTGTCGGCCATCAGCAGCTTCAGCCAGTCCACCAGTTCGGAGGTCGATGGCTTCTTTTTCAAGCCCGGCACCTTGCGCACGTCGAAGAACACGTCCAGCGCTTCGCTGACCAGGTCTTTCTTGATGTTCGGGTAGTGCACGTCGACGATTTTCTGCAGCGTGACGCGGTCGGGGAACGCGATGTAGTGGAAGAAGCAACGGCGCAGGAAGGCGTCCGGCAGCTCTTTCTCGTTGTTGGAGGTAATGATGATGATCGGGCGTTTCTTGGCCTTGATGGTCTCGTCGATCTCGTAAACGTAGAACTCCATCTTGTCGAGTTCTTGCAGCAAGTCGTTCGGGAACTCGATGTCGGCCTTGTCAATTTCGTCGATCAGCAGGATCACCCGCTCTTCGGATTCAAACGCTTCCCAGAGCTTGCCCTTTTTCAGGTAGTTGCGAACGTCGTGAACCTTTTCCGTTCCCAGTTGCGAGTCGCGCAGACGGCTGACCGCGTCGTACTCGTACAGGCCCTGATGCGCCTTGGTGGTGGACTTGATGTGCCAGGTGATCAATTTGGCGCCGAAGGACTCGGCCAGTTGCTCGGCGAGCATGGTTTTACCGGTGCCCGGCTCGCCCTTGACCAGCAGCGGGCGCTCCAGAGTGATGGCGGCGTTGACCGCCAGCTTCAGGTCATCGGTGGCGACGTAGGCCGGGGTGCCTTCGAACTTCATCTGCTAATCCTCGAACGGTAATGCCGACCTGAACGAGGCAGGGCGGGGCGCAATAATTGTGGTACCCGACTATAACGCGGTGCCCGGTCGACTGTGAACGCAGACGGCTTATTCAGTCTCTGAATGGGGCGTCACATCTTGACTCAGTCTCGGCCGCTAGCCAGTCTTGAGCTATCGCCATTTTGGCGATAGCTTGCCCCTCAGGTGCAATTGCTGGAGGATTGGAAACGATGTTACCCATGAAACGACCACGGCTGTCGTCCGTGCAGGCGTTGCCGGATCACCGCCTTATGCTGACCTTTATCGACGGTCAGCAACTGAACCTCGATTTGAGTCGGGACCTGCGTGCCTATCCAGGATTGCAGCCATTGCTGGAGGCTGGCGCTTTCGAAGGGGCCACCCTGGGCGACGATGGCTGGAGTGTCGAGTGGCCCGAACTGGACATCCAGATCGGCGCAGACACCCTTTATCTGGATGCTCTCGCACAAAATGCGTTGGACGAAAACACCCGGATCTTCATCGACTGGCGCGCTCGCACCGGGCTGCCGCTCAATCAGGCGGCCGAAGCGTTGGGGGTCAGTGCCCGCAGCATTACGCGTTACAGCAGTGGTCGTGAAGTCGTACCGCGATCGCTGGCACTGGCCTGCCTGGGCTGGGACTTCTTGCAGCTGCAATCGAACCCGGCACGGGCGGCCGAAGAAACCGGTCGTTACACCGTCATACGTAAGTATTAACCAGCGTCCGGCTTGGGTCGTTCGTATTGGGCATTGAACGCCTGGATGAAACCGTTGCGTAAAATCTGCAAAAAAGCCTCGAATGCGCTGATATCTCGGCGATGCACATTGCCGCTCAGTTCCACGCGAGTCGCAAACTGGTTCTTGCCCTGGTTTTTCAGCACCGTTTCGGAGCCGCCGACGATGGCCTCCCAAATGGAGCGGAAAATCCCTTTGTCCTTGTTCTCGACGTCCTGCTGCCAATTGAACACGTCGACGTCTTTCAGCAGTGGTTTGATGTAACCCGTTAATTGAGCTTTTTTAGCCTGCGCTTCAATGACCACATCACCGTGACCTGCATTGAAGTCGAACTTGCCATAGGCTGAGGCAAAATCGTTCATGCGTTTGAGCTCGATGTCTTTGGCCCGCAGGCGGAACTCGAAATCTTCAAAGTTGCTGAAAGGGTCGAAGGTGGCGGTGGTTTCCAGTGGTGCGTGTCCGAGTAGCAGCGCCTTGCCGTCGAAGCGAGCGTCGCGTTTGCCTTTGATGTCGACCACGTTGGTCAGGTTGTAAATGCTGGCATTGACCTGAGTGGCGTTCATGTTCACGGGGGGCTTGGAGTTGAAGTTGCGGAAACTGATCTTGCCATCGTTGATCCGCACTTCGTTCAAGGTAATGGGTGCCAGTTTGCTCAACTGCGCACGCCAGTCGGTGCCCTGACCAGTCTGGGAGTTTTGCTTGTTGGCGCCGCCGTCGACGAAGTTCACCTCGGGTTTGAAGAACTGCACCTCGGCCACGACGGCGTGGTCGTACAAGAGCGAGTGCCAGCTGACGGAAAGGTCGATCAGCGGCGCGTTGACGAAAGGCACCGGAACCTTGCCCTCGACCTTGACGATTTTCAGCCCGTTGATTTTGTACGCACCGCGCCACAGGGCCAGGTCCACATCGGTGATCTGGCCACGGTAATCGCCCATGTCCGCCAGCCTGTCATTCAGGTAGTCGCGCACCACGTAGGGCAGGGCGATGTGCAGGGCAATCAGCAGCACAACGAGGCCGGCGAGGGTCCACAGGGGCCAACTGTATCTGCGTTTCATGGTGGCAAATCTCTGGCGTTGTACAACGATTGACTGCTGCGGTTACGGGACGTTCGACTGACTGGACGATCAAGGGCAACAGGCATACCTTGGAGAGCTTATTTAACGCTGTATAAGGACCCAGCCATGAGCCGTATCTACGCTGACAACGCCCATTCCATCGGCAATACACCGCTGGTGCAGATCAACCGTATCGCCCCGCGCGGCGTGACCATCCTGGCCAAGATCGAAGGGCGTAACCCCGGTTACTCGGTCAAGTGCCGGATCGGTGCAAGCATGATCTGGGACGCCGAAAGCACCGGCAAACTCAAGCCTGGCATGACCATCGTCGAACCGACCTCAGGCAATACCGGTATCGGCCTGGCGTTCGTCGCTGCGGCTCGCGGTTACAAGCTGATGCTGACCATGCCGGCGTCCATGAGTATCGAGCGACGCAAAGTGCTCAAGGCACTGGGGGCCGAACTGGTACTGACCGAACCGGCCAAGGGCATGAAAGGAGCAATCGAGAAGGCTGCTGAAATTGTCGCCAGCGACCCGGCTGCCTACTTCATGCCGTCGCAGTTTGAAAACCCGGCCAACCCGGCCATCCACGAAAAAACGACCGGTCCGGAAATCTGGAACGACACCGACGGTGCCGTCGACGTACTGGTGGCAGGGGTCGGAACGGGTGGAACCATTACGGGGGTTTCGCGGTATATCAAGAATACCCAGGGCAAACCGATTATTTCGGTGGCGGTGGAGCCCGCGGTGTCGCCGGTCATCACCCAGGCAATGGCCGGTGAAGAAATCAAGCCGAGCCCTCACAAGATCCAGGGTATTGGTGCCGGTTTTGTGCCGAAAAATCTTGATCTGTCGATGGTCGATCGGGTTGAGTTGGTCAGCGATGAAGAATCCAAGGCCATGGCCCGGCGCCTGATGCAGGAAGAAGGGATTTTGAGTGGCATTTCCTGCGGCGCCGCCATGGCGGTGGCCGTCCGCCTGGCGGAAACCCCGGAAATGCAGGGCAAGACCATCGTGGTGATCCTGCCGGACTCCGGTGAACGCTACCTGTCGAGCATGCTGTTCAGTGATCTGTTTACCGAGCAGGAGAATCAGCAATAGGCGTTGCGATTTTTTGATCCAGTGGGAGGGGTTGATTCAGGTCAGCCCCCGTTCAGGAACCTTATGTTAAGAAGTGCTTTATTGCGCAATCCTTAACACTGAATGTTGGGATACACGGGTGTTTCCCGAGGCCGGTAATGTTTATCATGGCCGGCTGCCACGTCGGGTAAATGGCGTTGCGCAGAGTTGTCTACTATCAAGGAGTTGTTGATGACCTTTTCCCTTGCCGCGAAAGCGTCGCTGTTGCTGCTGTTCCTCGGCAGCACTCTCTATGTGCATTTGCGCGGCAAGGCACGATTGCCGGTCCTGCGTCAGTTCGTCAACCATTCAGCTTTGTTCGCGCCCTATAACGCCTTGATGTACCTGTTCTCCAGTGTGCCGTCCAAACCCTATCTGGACCGCAGCAAGTTCCCGGAACTGGACGTGCTCAAGGACAACTGGGAAGTCATCCGCGACGAAGCGATGCATTTGTTCGACGAGGGTTACATCCGCGCCGCCGAAAGGAACAACGACGCCGGTTTCGGATCGTTCTTCAAAAAAGGCTGGAAGCGCTTTTACCTCAAGTGGTACGACAAACCACTGCCATCGGCTGAAGCCCTGTGCCCGAAAACCGTGGCACTGGTCAGCAGCATTCCCAACGTCAAAGGCGCCATGTTCGCGTTGCTGCCAGGCGGCAGCCACCTCAACCCGCACCGTGATCCATTCGCTGGTTCCCTGCGTTATCACTTGGGGCTGTCGACACCGAACTCCGACGATTGCCGGATTTTCGTCGATGGTCAGGTCTACGCCTGGCGTGATGGCGATGACGTGATGTTCGACGAAACCTACGTGCATTGGGTCAAGAACGAAACGGACAAGACTCGGGTCATCCTGTTCTGCGACATCGAACGACCGCTGAGCAACCGCCTGATGACCCGCATCAACCGCTGGGTCAGTGGCCTGCTCGGTCGCGCGACTGCGCCGCAGAACCTTGATGACGAACGTGTTGGCGGAATTAACCAGGCTTACGCCTGGAGCAAGAACTCCAGCGACAGGTTCAGCGGTGTGGTCAAGCGGTGGAAGCGTCGTAATCCCAAGGCGTACCGCGTGCTGCGGCCGGTGTTGGCGGTGGTGGTGCTGACGTTGTTGGGGTATTGGTTGTTTGGCTGATACCGATTCCTGAATGAAAAAAACGCTCCTTGGGAGCGTTTTTTTTATGCCCCTGTTCGCCACGGGGATTGGTGTAAGACTCTTGCTTATGGGTTCTTCAGCCAAGTCATTGCAATCCATGTGACCAGCTGGTTATAGTCGGCGCTCGGTGACTCCTAACCCACCGTCCTCCTCATCAAAAAAGATCAGCCCAATGCCTGCTTCCCCCATCAACGCGGTAGTCGATTCAGCGGTCAACGCTGGCGTCGTGCCGTGCGGGAATCAGCAGCCTGCGCAGATCAGTCATTACCCCCCACCTGTCAGTAGCACGCCGGTGTGCGCAGTCGTATCACCGCCAGGCGTTGGCTTTTCGGGCTGATCAGCTTTTTTCTGCTGCTCCCGCGCCCGTCTGAAAAAGCGCCCGCTTAAAAAAACTACTGAATTTCAGCTTCGGCTGAGTTGGCTTTTTGCCTGACTACAGGTGGTATTCATGTTTGTCCTTTCGAAAAACACCGCGCTCGCGGCGGCGTCCACGAGCCTGTTCGTTCTGCTGTGGAGCAGCGGGGCGATCTTCTCCAAATGGGGCTTGGCTCACGCCTCACCCTTTGCCTTTCTACTGTTTCGCTTTGCCATCGCGCTATTCGGTCTGGTGCTGCTGGTGCCGTTGCTCAAGCTGAAGCTGCCCAAGGGCGGCAAGCCGATGTTGTATGCGATGGCCACGGGTGTGGTGTTGCTGGGGGCTTATCAGATTTTCTATCTGCTGGCCCTGGACCTGAAAGTCACCCCGGGAGTGATGGCGACGATCATGGGCGTGCAGCCGATTCTCACGGTGGTGATCATGGAGCGTCAGCGATCAACCAGCAGAATGTTCGGTCTGGCACTGGGTTTGGCCGGCTTGATCATGGTGGTTTACCAAGGCATCGGTCTGGCCGGTATGTCGTTGGCCGGGATGTTCTTCGGTTTGCTGGCGCTGGCGAGCATGACGTTCGGCTCGATCATGCAGAAGCGCATCACCGACAATCCACTCGGCACGCTGCCAGTGCAGTACCTGGCCGGGCTGTTGCTCTGCGGGATCTTCGTACCGTTCCAGCCCTTTCATTTCGAACACGGCACCGGTTTTATCGTACCGGTGTTGTGGATGGGATTGGTGGTGTCGGTGCTGGCGACGTTGTTGCTGTATCGCTTGATCGCCCGGGGCAACCTGGTCAATGTCACCAGTCTGTTTTACCTGGTGCCGGCGGTGACGGCGGTGATGGACTACCTGATTTTCGGCAACCGGCTGGCGGCATTGAGCATGCTCGGCATGTTGCTGATCATCGTTGGTCTGGTGTTCGTATTCCGTAAAAACGCTTGAAGCAAAACAAGGCCTGGGGCATGAGCTCCAGGCCTTTTTTATTTGGCCAGCGCATGCTCGGCCCGCACCGAATTCATGAACGCCTGCATCGCCGACGATTGAATACGATGACGCCGAGTGATCAGCCCAAACGGCGGTAACCGCGCTTCGAATTTGATCGGCAAAACCGCCAGCAAATCACGCCCAGGATAATCCTCCACCACCGACACCGGCGTGACGCCGAGCATGTCAGTCTGCTGCACCAACGAGAGCAAGGTCATGATCGAGGTGGTTTCAACGATGCTGCTGGGGATGTCGACCCGCGCGTTGTGGAACACCTGATTGATGATTGCGCGCATCGGGCTTGGATGCTGTTGCAGCACCCAGGTCATGTTTTGCAATTCCGCCCAGCTCAGCTGCGTCTCCTTCGCCAGTGGGCCACCCAAGCGGCCCCGCGCAGCAAACGCGGGTACGGATCGCTTTGATTTTCATGAATACAGCGTTTGGCGATGGCGCGGCTGGCCGATGTCGAGCATCAACCCGGTGTTCCTGTTGCCCGAAGCGCTTGCGGTGCGTGGTGAGCAGATCGCTGCACAATTGGCCGGTTCGGTGACGCTGGGCTGTGGCCAGTTCTGCACCAATCCAGGCTTGGTCATTGGCCTAAGTTTGCGGTGATCGAACCACCGCTTTCGCGAGCAGGCTCGCTCCCACATTTAATCCAAGTGTTCACAAATATTGTGTTCACAGGAGATCCACTGTGGGAGCGAGCCTGCTCGCGAAGGCGTCATCAGCAACACCACACATCTACTTGGCAGCCACCCCAACAGCCTTCACCAACGAAGGCTTCAACACCAACCACAACGCCGCCGCAATCAACACCCCGCCATAGATGTGCGCCATCGACAACGGCTCATCCAGCAACAACGCCCCCCACAACACCCCGAACGGCGGGATCAGAAAGGTCGTGGTCATCGACTTCACCGGCCCGACCGAGCTGAGCAACCGGAAGTAAATAATGTACGCAAGCGCCGTACACACCAGCCCCAACCCCAGCAGCGACAACCAGACACTCCAGCCGCCCCAGCTTTCCGGTGGCTGGCTAATCACGCTGTAACCGAACAGCGGCAATAGAAACAAGGTTGCGCCGAGCATGCTGCCCACCGCCGACAGTCGACTGTCGAGACCACCTGCCTGATCAAGCCAGCGGCGCGCGAGGAATCCGGCGAAACCGTAGCAGGTCGTGGCGAGCAGGCAGGCGAGGGCGCCCATCAGCAGTTCCATGTCGAACGCCACCGGACCGGCACGGGTCAGGATGCCCACGCCAAACAGCCCGAGGAACACGCCGCCAAGCTTGGCGGCGGTGAGCTTTTCATGGAAGAACAGACCGCCAATCAGCACGCCCATCAGTGGCGTGGTGGCGTTGAAAATCGCCGAATAACCGGCCGGCAACACTTGCGCAGCCACCGAATAGAGGGTCGCCGGAATCCCGGAGTTGATCACGCCGAGCAGCATCACGGTTTTGAGTTTGCCTTTGAAATCCCAGCTGATGCGCATCAGCCCGAGAATCACCAACAGGCCGGTCGCGGCAATCGATACGCGGAAAAAAGCAGTGGGGATTGTGCCAATCACCGGGGCGATGATGCGCATGAACAGAAAGCTCGCGCCCCAAATGGCGGCAAGCGATAACAAACGCAGAGTATCGACGGGGTTCACAGCACTTTCCTTCCTTGATTGGCACGCAAGTGTCGCGCCAGCCAGGACGCAAGGCAATGGTTGCGTTGCGTAACAAAGGGCCACTAAGCTCAGGCCCCACGATAAGCATCAGCCGCCGAGGTTTTACCTATGCCGCAGCAATGGCCAGCCGCCGACATCGCCCGAATGATCCTCGATGGCTTTGACGATTACCGCGAGCATTTCCGCCAGATCACCGACGGCGCCCGAGCTCGCTTCGAGCAGGCCAAGTGGCAGGAGACGCAAACGGCGTCGGCCGCGCGGATCAATCTCTACGAAGAAAAAGTCAGCGAAACGGTGGGACGGCTGCGTATCGCGTTTGATGCCGACACGCTGGATGTCAGCTGCTGGCCGCTGGTCAAAAGCGCTTACATCACGCTGATCGACCTGCGCTTCGACGATGAACTGTCCGAAACCTGGTACAACTCGATTTTCTGCGGGCTGTTCAGCCACGACCTGATCAGCGACGGCTGCATGTTCATCCACACCACGCGGCCGAGCCTGCGCCGGGCCCGCGCCGCGCAAACCCGCACGTACAAGCCCCAGGGCCAGTTGTCCGGGATGCTGGCGAGCATTTTTGCCGACTACCGCTTCAGCGAGGATTACGCCAACCTGGCGGGCGACCTGAACCGTCTCGAAGGGCAATTGCGCGAGAACCTGCCGGACTGGGTCTGCAAGGACCCGGAATTGAGCGTCGAACTGTTTTCCTCGGTGCTTTACCGCAACAAAGGCGCGTACCTGGTCGGGCGCATCTACACCCAGGACGAACAATGGCCGCTGGTGATTCCGCTGCTGCACCGCGAAGGTCGCGGCATTCAGATCGATGCGCTGATCACCGATGAAGCGGACGTGTCGATCATCTTCTCGTTCACCCGTTCGTATTTCATGGTCGACGTGCCGGTACCGGCGGAGTTCATCGGTTTCCTCAAACGCATCCTGCCGGGCAAGCACATCGCCGAGCTGTACACCTCGATCGGCTTTTACAAACACGGAAAATCCGAGTTCTATCGGGCGCTGATCAATCACCTGGCCAACACCGACGACCAGTTCATCATGGCCCCGGGCGTGCGTGGCATGGTGATGAGCGTGTTTACCCTGCCGGGCTTCAACACCGTATTCAAAATCATCAAGGACCGCTTCTCGCCGTCAAAGAACGTCGACCGCGCCACGGTGATCGAGAAGTACCGTCTGGTGAAAAGCGTCGACCGGGTCGGGCGTCTGGCCGACACCCAGGAATTTGCCGACTTCCGCTTCCCGTTGAGCAAGTTCGACCCGGCCTGTCTGGAAGAATTGCTCGAAGTGGCCGCGTCCACCGTGTCGGTAGAGGACGACACCGTGCTGATCCGCCACTGCTGGACCGAACGGCGGATGACACCGTTGAACCTGTATCTGGAGAACGCCAACGACGCTCAGGTCCGCGAGGCGCTGGAAGATTACGGGCTGGCGATCAAGCAACTGGCGGCGGCGAACATCTTTCCAGGCGACATGCTGTTGAAGAACTTTGGCGTCACTCGTCACGGGCGGGTGGTGTTTTATGACTATGACGAGATCTGCTTCCTGACCGAAGCCAACTTCCGGCATATCCCGCAACCGCGTACGCCGGAAGACGAGATGGCGTCGGAGCCTTGGTATTCGATCGGACCGCTGGATGTGTTTCCTGAAGAGTTTCCGCCGTTTTTGTTTGCTGATTCCGGGCAACGCAAGTTGTTTGATCAGTTGCATGGTGAGTTGTACAACGCCGATTACTGGAGAAGTCTGCAGGAGGCGATTCGGGCGGGGAAGGTGATTGATGTGTTCCCGTATCGCCGCAAGGGCCTCGATAACGAATAGCCCACACCGCCACACCTGACACTGATCGTTCCCACGCTCCGCGTGGGAATGCAGCCCGGGACGCTCCGCGTCCCAAGAGCGGACGCAGAGAGTCCATTGATGCATTCCCACGCGGAGCGTGGGAACGATCACAGCAGGGCGCAAATCTGCGACAATCCGCCCCCTGCGCCACTAGACGACTTATTGCGTACCTGATGACTGACGAATCGCCTTCCATCGACAAACTGCTGAAAAATCTCGATCACGCCATGCTCGCCGACCGCCACCGGCTGCGGCGGCAGTTGCTTGAGCTGCGCAAAAAACCTGACGAGGCCAAGCTGGCCCAGTGGGTGACGCGCATGCAGGCGTCCTGTGATCAGGTGTTGGCGCGGCGCGCCAGCCTGCCAGTGATTCGTTACGACGACAGCCTGCCGATCGCCGCCAAGCGCGACGAAATCAAAGCAGCGCTGCTCAAGCATCAGGTGCTGATCATTGCCGGTGAAACCGGTTCGGGCAAAACCACCCAGTTGCCGAAGATTTGCCTGGAAATCGGTCGCGGCCAGCATGGCCTGATCGGCCACACCCAGCCGCGTCGAATCGCCGCCCGCAGCGTGGCGAGCCGGGTCGCCGAAGAACTGGCGACGCCGTTGGGCGCGCTGGTCGGCTATCAGGTGCGGTTCGAGGATCAGAGCGATTCCAACACCCTGATCAAACTGATGACCGACGGCATCCTGCTGGCGGAAACCCAGAACGACCGATACCTCGAACGCTACGACACGATCATCGTCGACGAAGCCCACGAACGCAGCCTCAACATCGACTTCCTGCTGGGTTACCTGAAGACCCTGCTGCCCCGTCGTCCGGACCTGAAAGTCATCATCACCTCGGCGACCATCGACCTGGAGCGTTTCTCCAAGCACTTCGATGACGCGCCGATTGTCGAAGTCTCCGGCCGTACTTTCCCGGTGGAAACCTGGTACCGCCCGCTGACCCTGGAGCAGGACGAAGAGGGCAACCGCGTCGAGGACGACTTGACGGTGGATCAGGCGATTCTCGCCACCCTCGACGAAATCGCCGCGTTCGAACGCAGCGAACGCAAGAGTCCCGGCGATGTGCTGGTGTTCCTGCCCGGCGAGCGCGAGATTCGCGACGCGGCGGACATGCTGCGCAAGGCCCAGCTCAAGCACACCGAGATTCTGCCGCTCTACGCACGACTGTCGCCGGCCGAACAGCAGCGGATTTTCCAGTCGCACCCAGGGCGGCGCGTGGTGCTGGCGACCAACGTCGCGGAAACCTCGCTGACGGTGCCGGGCATTCGTTATGTGATCGACAGCGGCACCGCGCGCATCAGCCGTTACAGCTACCGCGCCAAGGTCCAGCGCCTGCCCATCGAAGCGATTTCCCAAGCCAGTGCCAACCAGCGTAAAGGTCGTTGCGGGCGGGTCGAGCCGGGTATTTGTATTCGTCTATATGGCGAAGAAGATTTCATGGGTCGGCCGGAATTTACCGACCCGGAAATCCTGCGCACCAACCTCGCCGCGGTGATTTTGCAGATGCTGCATCTGCGCCTCGGCGAGATCACCGATTTCCCGTTTATCGAGCCGCCGGATGGCAAAGCCATCAGCGACGGTTTCAACCTGCTGCAAGAACTCTCGGCGGTCGACCGCAACAGCCAGCTGACCCCGCTCGGTCGCCAGTTGGCGCGGCTACCGGTGGACCCGCGGATGGGCCGCATGCTGCTGGAAGCGGCAAAACTCGGCAGCTTGCAGGAAGTGCTGATTGTCGCCAGTGCCATGTCGATTCAGGACCCGCGCGAGCGTCCGCCGGAACGTCAGCAAGCGGCGGATCAGGCGCACGCGCAATGGAAAGACGTGGACTCGGACTTCGCCGGGCTGGTCAATCTGTGGCGCGGTTTCGAAGAACAGCGCCAGGCGCTGACCGCCAGCCCGCTGCGCAATTGGTGCCGCAAGAATTTCCTGAATTACCTGCGTCTGCGCGAATGGCGCGACTCCCATCGTCAGTTGAGCCTGATCTGCCGCGACATGCAGTTGAGCCTCAACAAGGAACCGGCGGATTACCCGAAACTGCACAAAGCCGTGCTCTCGGGGCTGCTCAGCCAGATCGGGCAGAAAACCGATGAAGGCGATTACCTCGGCGCCCGCCAGCGACGCTTCTGGATTCACCCGTCATCGGGCCTCGGTAAAAAACGTCCGCAATGGCTGATGGCCGCCGAACTGGTGGAAACCACCAAGCTCTACGCGCGCATGGTGGCCAAGATCGACTCGGACTGGATCGAGCCCTTGGCCGGGCACCTGATCAAGAAAAACCACTTCGAACCGCACTGGGAGAAGAAGCGCGGCCAGGTCGTGGCCTTTGAGCAAATCACCTTGTTCGGGCTGATCGTGGTCGGTCGCCGGCCGGTGCATTACGGGCCGATTGATCCCGTAGTGTCTCGTGAGTTTTTTATTCGCGAAGGTCTGGTGCGCGGCGAGATTCAATCCAAGGCCAAGTGCCTGACGGCCAATGCGCAACTGCTGGAGCAGCTCGACGAACTGGAAGCCAAGGCTCGCCGTCGCGACATTCTGGCCGACGAAGAAACCCTGTTCGCCTTCTACGATGCGCGACTGCCGGCGGAGATCCACCAGACTGCGACTTTCGACAGCTGGTACCGGGTCAACAGCCAGAAAGACCCACAGCTGCTGATCATGCGCGAAGAGGACGTGCTGGCCCGCGAGGCGAGTGAAGTCACCGCTTTGCATTACCCGGACACCTTGCACATCGGCGATCTGGAGTTGGCGCTGAGCTACCACTTCGAACCGAACCATCCCCGTGACGGCGTGACCCTGCGTGTGCCGGCGCCCCTGTTGCCAATGTTGCCGCCAGAACGCCTGGAGTGGCTGGTGCCGGGCGTGATCGAGGCCAAGTGCATCGCGCTGGTGCGCAACCTGCCTAAAGCCCTGCGCAAGAATTTCGTACCGGTGCCGGACTTCGTCAAAGCCGCATTGCAGCGCGTGACTTTCGCCGAGGGCTCGTTGCCTCAAGCGCTGGGCCGTGAACTGTTGCGCATGACCGGCGCGCGGGTCAGCGATGAAGCCTGGGCCGAAGCATCGCAGCAGGTCGACAGTCATTTGCGGATGAACCTGGAAATCGTCGACGGCCAGGGCAAGTTCCTCGGCGAAGGGCGTGATCTGGCGGAACTGACCGCACGTTTTGCCGAAGCCAGTCAGGCGGCGTTGGCCGTGCCGCAAACCGCGAAAAACCAGCAACCGGTGGAGCCGAAAGTGTTTGCCGCCGTCGCCGAGAAAACCCAGCAGAAGATCGCCGGGCTATCAATGACGGTGTATCCGGCGCTGGTGGAAGAGAGCGGCACGGTCAAGGAAGGGCGTTTCTCGACGCCGGCCGAGGCAGAGTTTCAACATCGCCGCGCCTTGCAGCGTTTGCTGATGCAGCAATTGGCCGAACCGGCGAAGTTCCTGCGCGGCAAGTTGCCGGGGCTGACCGAATTGGGCTTGATGTACCGCGACATGGGGCGCATCGACAGTCTGGTCGAAGACATTCTGCTGGCCAGCCTCGACAGCTGCATTCTCGACGGCGAAGACCCGCTGCCACGGGATGGCGCCGGGTTGGCGTCACTGGCCGAACGCAAGCGCGGCGGCTGGACCGAGCACGCCGAGCGCCTGGCCAGGCTGACACTGGAGACTCTCAAGCTCTGGCACGGCCTGCAAAAACGCTTCAAGGGCAAGATCGATCTGGCGCAAGCCGTGGCCCTGAACGACATCAAGCAGCAGCTCAGTCATCTGGTGTATCCGGGCTTCGTCCGTGAAACCCCGATGCAGTGGCTCAAGGAGTTGCCGCGTTATCTGAAAGCGGTCGAGCAGCGCTTCGAGAAAATCGGCGCTCAGGTGCAGAGGGACCGGGTCTGGAGCGGTGAGTTGTCTGGCCTGTGGACGCAATATCAAACCCGCGCCAACAAGCATGCCCAGGAAGGCAAACGCGATCCGCAACTGGAGCTCTATCGCTGGTGGCTGGAGGAATACCGGGTATCCCTGTTCGCCCAACAATTGGGGACCAAGGTGCCGATCTCCGACAAGCGCCTGAACAAGCAATGGACCCAGGTAGAGCCCTAATCCCTGTGGGAGCGAGCCTGCTCGCGAAGGTGGTGTGTCAGTCAACATTGATGTTAAAGCTGACGCCCTCTTCGCGAGCAGGCTCGCTCCCACATTAGGTGTGCCATTACTCTCGCAAAAGGCGCCAAAACCCAATGTTTATGGCAAACTTCGCGCCTATAAACGCCGGCCCCGCGGTTTTGAGCCTTCACAGGTCTGGGCGGATCGGAATAAAGCGATGCCAGGTTTGCGTCCCCTGACGGGAGCAGATCCTTTGTGTGTTGGTACGTCGGTGCCAACACTTTCTGCCTGAACAGATTAGAGAAACGACCATGCATAACGTCGTCATCAGCGGCACCGGCCTGTACACCCCGGCCAACAGCATCTCCAACGAAGAGCTGGTGCAGTCTTTCAATGCTTACGTCGCGCTATTCAACGCCGACAACGCCGACGCCATCGCGCGTGGCGAAATCGAAGCGTTGACCGAGTCCAGCGCGGCGTTTATCGAAAAGGCGTCAGGCATCAAAAGCCGCTTTGTCATGGACAAGGACGGCATCCTCGACCCGCAACGCATGGCGCCACGCCTGCCGGAACGCTCGAATGACGAGTGGTCGGTGCTTTGCCAAATGGCCATCGGCGCCGCCGAGCAAGCCTTGCAGCGTGCCGGCAAAACCGCCGCGGACATCGACGGTGTGATCGTCGCCTGCTCCAACCTGCAACGGGCCTATCCGGCCATCGCCATCGAAGTCCAGGAAGCCTTGGGCATCCAGGGTTTTGGTTTCGACATGAACGTCGCCTGCTCCTCGGCGACCTTCGGCATTCAGGCTGCGACCAACAGCGTGCAGCTGGGCCAGGCCCGGGCGATCCTGATGGTTAACCCGGAAGTCTGCACCGGTCACCTGAACTTCCGCGACCGTGACAGCCACTTCATCTTCGGCGACGCCGCGACTGCGGTGATCATCGAACGCGCTGACCTGGCGACGTCCAAGTACCAGTTCGACATCGTCAGCACCAAACTGCTGACCAAGTTCTCCAACAACATCCGCAACAACTTCGGCTTCCTCAACCGCGCGGCGGAAGAGGGCATCGGTGCCAAGGACAAGCTGTTCGTGCAGGAAGGCCGCAAGGTGTTCCGCGATGTCTGCCCGATGGTCGCTGAGCTGATCGCTACGCACCTGGAAGAGAACACGCTCAACATCAGCGACGTGAAACGCTTCTGGCTGCATCAGGCCAACCTCAGCATGAACCACCTGATCGTCAAGAAGCTGCTGGGCCGCGAAGCCACCGAAGAAGAAGCCCCGGTGATTCTCGACACCTACGCCAACACCAGCTCCGCCGGTTCCGTGATCGCGTTTCACAAGAACCAGGACGATCTGGCTGCGGGTTCGCTGGCAGTGCTCAGCTCATTCGGCGCCGGTTACTCGATTGGCAGCGTGATTCTGCGCAAGCGCTGAGTTTGGCTTAAAAGATCGCAGCCTGCGGCAGCTCCTGCACGGGATTGGATTTCAACGCGATATCGCGGTTGGAATACGGTCGGTGTAGGTGCTGACACAGGCTGCGATCTTTTTTTGCGCCAACAAAAAAAACTCGCGCTGCAGTATCGGACGGATGATGGGGACCGATACCACAACGCGAGTTTGTAAAAGCGGCTCGGGCTTCCTTGCCCGGGTCGTGTAGCGGGGAATCAGAACTTGGCTTCGGCGTCCAGTTGCAGGGTATTGATGTCCGAATCTTTGAGAGTGGCGTTAGTGTAGTCAGAGTTAGCCATGAAGTACGTCGCGCCGAGGTTGAAGTTTTTGTCCAACTCGTAGCTCACTTTCAACTTGCTGCCACGCGAACCGGTGAAACCGTTGGCGAAGTCGGAGTCGGTGAAGGCGCCGACTACCGCGTTACGCTGTACGTCGCGGTAGTTGTAGTCCACTGCGAAGCCGTAGAACTTGGTCTTTACACCGGCCAGCCAGGCAGAGTCCTGATCGTTGCTGGCATCTTTGTTGTTCACGTACTGACCGTACAGCGAGAGCGGCATAGGCAGGCCACCGATGTCGAGCTGACCAAAGCCTTCGTACAGTTTGAATTGCTCGTTCGGGCTGTTGCCGTTAATGGCCAGTGCGGCTGGAATACTGGTGCCGCCTGGGGTGATGTCGTCGTCGTTGTCGTAGCCGTAGACGCTGCCACCCAGGGTCAGTTTCAGGTTGTCGGTGATAGCGAAGCGCGCGCCCAACTGACCGGCGTACAGACGCAAGTCGTGTTTGAACTGCACACCGTCGCCGTCGACGTTGTCCTTGAGGGTGTAGTGACCGGCGCTACCGAACAGCTCGGTGCTGGCGCCCAGCGGGTATTTGTAAGCCACCGACAGACCTTCCGGGCTGATGTCGCTATCCCAGATGATGTCGCCCATGCTCACCCATTGCTGCGGCATCTTGCCGCCAACGATGTGCAGGTTCTTGATGGCGTCCGGGTGGTAGTCGACGTAACCCTGATCCAGCCAGATCTGCTTCTTGTCGAAGTAATTGTCCAGACTCTGGTTGGTGGAGCGAGCGTCGTCGTTGTTACCGGTGGCGATACGGATGCCGGTGTCGACTTGCGGGTTGATCTCGCTGTAGGCACCCAGGCGGGCACGAATGCGCTGACGATCCTGGTCTTTGCTGTTTGAAACGCCATCGTTGTGGACGTTTTCCTGACGGAAACGCACGTCACCCTTGAATTGGGTCTTGGCGGCCCACGCCAGTTTCTGGTCGAAGGTACTCAGTTCATTGGTTTTCTTCGCAGTCGCCGCAATCTGTTCGTTGGTCTCTTGCTGAGCCTGGCGGGCGATTTGCTGGTCTTTCTGATCCTTGGCCAGCTCGGCTTGCAGTTCGGTGTACTGCGCAGGCGAAATCGAGCCGTTTGCCTTGAGCATGTCGAGCAGTTTGGCGTCAACTGCAGCGCTGGCCGGAACACTCATGGCCAGCAGCAACCCACCACACAAGGCCGCCGCAGTTTTCGTGGAAGCAAGACGCATATCAATCTCCGAAGATGTAATGGGATGACTGAGCCATCCAGGACACAACCGACCGTTGACGGACGGAAAACAGTGACCAGGTTTAGAACCTGGCGCTTTAAAAACAGGCGCCAGTATCGCGATGGTTTATGACAGGGCAGTGGCAAAGTGATGGCGTCTCGATGACGATACAAATAGGGCGTACACCCTTATCCAGAGCCCTGTCGGCGGATTGCTCGTGTGGATTTTTTGGCGATGGGCGATACTCGCCGGGCTTTCACGCAAAGAAGTAAGGAAGAACTGATGCCGCTGCAACGTCTGGAAAGTCTGTCCGAAATCGCGTCGCAGACGTGGGACGCCCTGGTGCCCGAGAATCAGCCCTTTTTACGCCACGCCTTTCTCAGCGCGCTGGAAGACAGCGGCAGCGTCGGCCCTCATTCAGGCTGGCAACCCGAACACTTGTTGCACATCGAAGGCGATCGCCTGATTGCCGCGCTGCCCAGTTACCGCAAATGGCATTCCTACGGCGAGTACGTGTTCGATCACGCCTGGGCTGATGCCTGTGAGCGTGCCGGTATCGATTACTACCCCAAGCTGCTGACGGCTGTGCCGTTCAGTCCGGTCAGCGGCCCGCGTTTGCTGGCGGCCACGCTCGAGGACGGTTTCGAACTGTTGAAAAGCCTGCCGGGCTACCTTGAAATCGAACAACTCTCCAGTGCCCACATCAACTTCACCGACCCGTTCACTGACGCAGCCTTGGCCGAGCAGCCAGGCTGGTTACAGCGAATCGGCTGTCAGTACCACTGGCAAAATCGCGGGTATCGGGATTTTCAAGACTTCCTCGACGCCCTCAGTTCGCGCAAGCGCAAGCAGATGCGCAAGGAACGCGAACAAGTGGCGGGGCAGGGCATTGATTTCGAATGGCTTGAAGGTAGGCAACTCGATCAGGCGCAGTGGGATTTTGTCTATGCCTGCTACGCCAATACCTACGCAGTGCGTCGGCAAGCGCCGTATCTGACGCGGGAGTTTTTCAGTTTGCTGGCCGAGCGCATGCCAGAGTCGATTCGTGTGGTGTTGGCCAAGCAAGGCTCACGGCCGGTGGCCATGGCCTTCAGTCTGGTGGGTGGCGACAGTTTTTACGGTCGTTACTGGGGTTGTCTGGCGGAGTTCGACCGTCTGCACTTCGAGACCTGTTTCTACCAGGGCATGGACTACGCGATTGCCAATGGCTTCCAGCGTTTCGATGCCGGTGCCCAGGGCGAGCACAAGTTGATTCGCGGGTTCGAACCCGTGATCACTCATTCATGGCATTACTTGCGTCATCCCGGCCTGAAAGCTGCCGTCAAAGACTTCCTGCAGCAAGAGCGCGTTGGTGTGCTGGCGTATGCCGAGGAAGCGAGGACAGCCTTGCCTTACCGGCAAGAGTGATCCTCGCCCCGCTTCAGCTGCTTTCCTTGCCCAGCTATCGATACGTCACAAGTCCATGTAGCAGCTGGCGCAGCCTGCGTTCGGCTGCGAAGCAGTCGTTAATTCAGCGGATGCGTTATGCCTGAAATACCGCGCTATAGGATTTTGCGACTGCTGCGCAGCCGAACGCAGGCTGCGCCAGCTGCTACAAGGATCTCGGCGACCGGCATTTAGTCGATCCCGACAAACCCACCTGTCTGGTGCTGCCACAACCGCGCATACAACCCGCCATGGGCCAGCAGTTCGGCGTGGCTGCCGGTTTCGGCGATCTTGCCTTTTTCCAGTACCACCAGCCGGTCCATGCGGGCGATGGTCGAGAGCCGGTGAGCGATGGCGATCACGGTTTTGCCCTGCATCAGGGTTTCGAGGCTTTCCTGGATCGCTGCTTCGACTTCCGAGTCGAGCGCCGAGGTGGCCTCGTCCATGATCAGGATCGGCGCGTCCTTGAGCAGCACGCGGGCGATGGCAATGCGCTGACGCTGGCCGCCGGAGAGTTTCACCCCGCGTTCACCGACGTGGGCATCAAAACCGGTGCGACCTTCGGAGTCCGACAACAATGGGATGAACTCGTCGGCGCGGGCCTTGTGCACCGCCTCCCAGAGTTCGGCGTCGGTGGCGTCGGGTTTGCCATACAACAAATTGTCGCGGATCGAGCGATGCAGCAGGGACGTGTCCTGGGTGATCATGCCGATGCGCTCGCGCAGGCTTTCCTGACCGACTTCGGCGATGTTCTGGCCGTCGATGAGGATGCGTCCGCCCTCCACGTCATAGAGGCGCAGCAGCAGGTTGACCAGGGTTGACTTGCCTGCGCCGGATGGACCGATCAGGCCGATTTTCTCGCCGGGCTTGATGGTCAGGTTGAGGTCGCCGATGATCCCGCTCTTCTTGCCGTAGTGGAAATCCACGTGCTCGAAACGCACTTCGCCACGGGTGACTGCCAGCGGTTTGGCCTGCTCGCGATCAGTGACGCTGACCGGTTGAGAAATGGTCTGCAAACCGTCCTGAACCATGCCGATGTTTTCGAAAATGCCGGTGACCACCCACATGATCCAGCCGGACATGTTGACGATGCGGATCACCAGGCCGGTGGCCAGGGCAATCGCGCCTACGGTGATCAGTGATTGCGTCCACAGCCACAGGGCCAGGCCGGTGGTGCCGACGATCAGCAATCCGTTCATGCTGGTGATGACCACGTCCATGCTGGTGACCACCCGGCCGGCCAGTTGGGCTTTTTCGGTTTGTTCCTTGATCGCTTCGCGAGCGTATTGCTGCTCAAAGTTGGTGTGGGCGAACAGCTTCAGGGTAGTGATGTTGGTGTAGCCGTCGACGATCCGCCCCATGAGTTTGGAGCGCGCATCGGATGACACCACCGAACGTTCCTTGACCCGTGGCACGAAGTAGTAAAGGGCACTGATGAAGGCGACGATCCAGGTCAGTAGCGGGATCATCAGGCGCCAGTCGGCTTCGGCGAACAGCACCAGCGAACTGATCGCGTAGATCAGCACGTGCCACAGCGCATCCACCGCTTGCACAGCCGAATCGCGCAGCGAGTTGCCGGTCTGCATGATGCGTTGGGCGATGCGCCCGGCGAAGTCGTTCTGGAAAAAATTCAGGCTCTGTTTGAGCACATAACTGTGGTTCTGCCAGCGGATCAGGCTGGTCATGCTGGGGCTCAGGGTCTGGTGCACCAGCAGGTCATGCAGGCCAACAAAAATCGGCCGAAAAACCAGGGCTACCACCGCCATCCAGGCGAGCTCGATGCCGTGTTCCTTGAAGAAATCGACGTTAGGTGTGCCTTGGGTCAGGTCGATGATGCGGCTCAGGTAACTGAACAGCGCCACTTCAATCAGCGCACCGATCAGACCGACGAACAGCAGGACAGCGAAACTCGGCCAGACTTGCTTCAAGTAATAGGTATAAAAAGGGAGAACCCGATCCGGCGGAGCGGCCGTCGGGGCCTCGCGGAAAATGTCGATCAGTTTCTCGAAACGGCGATAAAGCATCAGTTCTCCGCCCGCGCACGGGCTCTCCTTTGAACAGTGTGAGCGGCGCACTCCGGCAGCCGCTCAAGACTTCCTGTGTAGCTTAGTCGATGACTTTGGCCGACTTGATGAACACAGGGTCGGCTGGCACATCTTTCATGCCGCCACGGGTGGTGGTTTGCGAGTTGACGATGACGTCCACCACGTCCATGCCTTTCACGACCTTACCGAAGACCGCATAGCCATCACCGCTGTCGAGGAAGTCATTGTCTTTGACGTTCACGAAGAACTGGCTAGTGGCCGAATCAGGATTAGAGGTGCGGGCCATGGACAGCGTGCCACGGACGTTATGCAGACCGTTTTTGGACTCGTTCTTGATCGGTGCCTTGGTTTCTTTCTGCTGCATTTGTTGAGTGAAACCACCGCCCTGGATCATGAACCCTGGAATCACACGGTGAAAAATCGTGTTGTTGTAGAAGCCGCTGTTGACGTACTCAAGGAAGTTCTTGGTACTGATCGGCGCCTTGACCGGGTCCAGTTCGATTTCGATCTGGCCGTTGGTGGTCTCCAGCAGCACGTGGGGCGCCTTGGCGGGCGTTGCGGCCATCAGGTTGGCGGCAAACAGAACGGAGCCAGCGACGAGGGCGATTTTTTTCAGCATGGGTCAGTGATCCTGAGTGAGGTGGTGTCGACTGCGGTGAGAAACTCGAGCAGCGTTTGGTTGAACATTTCGGGTTGATCCAGCGGGGTGGCGTGGCGCGAATCGGCGATCACCACCAGCCGCGCATCGGGCAGCAGTTTTACATAGGTCTCTTTCAGCGAGACCGGTGTGTAGTCACGGTCGGCGCTGACGATGAGGGTTGGACAGGAGACCCTCGAAAGTCGTTCCTGAACCCCCCAGCCAACGATTGCATCGAAGCTGGCGAGATAAGCATGTTTGTCGTTTTTTGCCCAGCGCTCGGCCATTTTTTGTCGTAAATCTGCCTGTTCCGGTTTGGGAAACAGCTTGCCTCCAAGGGCCGTGCCGATGGCGCCGAGACTGAGAACGCGCATCAGGCTCCAGCGCTTGAACCACTGCCAATAGTCGTCGCGGCTGCGCAATTTGACTTCGGGCGCGCTGTTGATGATGCACAGGCTTTTGAGCAGTTGCGGCTGATCCACGGCCAGTTGAAAGCCGATCATGCCGCCCATGGAAAGTCCCACATAGTGTGTCGGGCCGAGGTTCAGGTGTTCAATGAGGGCGACCAGGTCGGCGCTGAACCCGGCGATGCTGTAGCGCTCGCGGGGTTTGTCGGAGCGACCGTGGCCGCGTACATCCGGGACGATTACCCGGTAGCGGGTCGACAGCGCCGGGATCTGCTTTTCCCAGTCCAGGGTGCTGGAACCCAGCCCGTGAACCAGCAGCAACGGCGTACCGTGGCCATATTCCTCATAGTGCAGGTTGCAACCTTCGTGTTCGAAATAGGCCATGCATACACTCCGTGTCAGGCTTGTTCAGGGGCGGCGAAAGGGGCATCCAGCGGCGCGGTATCGAAGGTGCGCAGCAGTTCGATGAGAATCTGCGTGGCCGGGCCCAACGGTTTGTCCTTGTTCGAATACAGGTAGAAGCTCGGGTTGCGACTGCCGCCCTGGTCCAACGGTAGCAGCTTGAGCAAGCCTTCCTTGATTTCCCTTTCGATCATGTGCCGAGGCAACCAGGCGAAACCCAGGCCGCTGCTGACAAATGTCGCGGCGGTGGCCAGGCTGCCGACGGTCCAGCGCTGTTCCGCGCCGAGCCAGCCGACGTCCCGTGGCTGCTGGCGGCCGGAGTCGCGGATGACCACTTGCATCTGGGATTCCAGATCCTGGAAGTTCAGTTCGCGGTTCAGACGATGCAGTGGGTGTTCGGGGTGAGCGACAGCCACAAACTCTACATCGCTCAATTCCGCACCCAGGTAACCGGGAATGCTCAGGCCGGTGATGGCCAGGTCGGCCACGCCTTCGAGCAAGACTTCCTCTACGCCGGATAGAACCTCCTCACGCAGACGCACCCGGCAGCCACGGCTCTGCGGCATGAACGCGGTCAAGGCGCGAACGAGGCGGGCGCTCGGGTAGGCGGCGTCAACCACCAGCCGCACTTCCGCTTCCCAGCCTTGTTCCATGTGATGGGCCAGGTCTTCCAGTTGACTGGCCTGTTTCACCAGTTGCCGCGAACGGCGCAGCAGCACGCCGCCGGCTTCGGTCAGCACTGCTTTGCGGCCGTCGATGCGCAACAGCGGCACGCCGAGTTGGTCCTGCATGCGCGCCACGGTGTAGCTCACCGATGATTGCGAGCGGTGCAGCGCTTCGGCGGCCTGGGCGAAACCGCCGTGGTCGACCACGGCCTGTAACGTTCGCCATTGATCAAGGGTCACGCGGGGCGCTTTCATGAATAGCTCCTCTTGTCCTAAGCTGGCAGTCCTTTTTGGAGACTGCTGAATGAAAAAGCTTTGTTGTGTGGTATCGGGTTGTGTGCTGCTGGCGATGCTGCCGCTGACGGCGTTTGCCTATCCGATCGACGTTGAAAAACAGCTGAACGGCTTGAGCATCGACTACAACGCGTATGACACGGATAGCGACATCGCCTCCATTCAGGTGAACAACTACGGCACCACCGATGCGGCCTGTAAGGTCGTTTTCAACAATGGCCCGGAAGCGCCACGCACCCGCAATATCGAAGTGGCCGCTGGTAAACACAAAAATGCCACCGCCAAGTTCAACCGAAGCATCATCAAGATGCGTATCAAACTGACCTGCACCCCCAAATGACCTCAAGCTACTGTGGGAGCGAGCCTGCTCGCGAAAGCGATTTACCATTCAACGTTTATGTTGACTGACACTCCGCTTTCGCGAGCAGGCTCGCTCCCACAGGGCATGCTCTGCTTATAAACGAATTTATTGATGGTTTATAGCAGTTATTTGCGCTTTTTCATCGATTTAACTCCGTTTAACCTTCACTCCATCGACTTACAGCATTCTCAGATGGAGCCTACATCCCATGTCCCGCGTTCTGATCATCGAAAGCAGCGCTCGTCAGCAAGACTCGGTTTCGCGTCAACTGACCCAGACCTTCATCAGCCAGTGGCAAACCGCGCACCCGAACGACCCAATCACCGTTCGTGACCTGGCTGCCAACCCGGTGCCGCATCTGGATATCAACCTGTTGGGCGGCTGGATGAAACCTGCCGAGCAGCGCACCGACATCGAACAGGTTTCCCTGGAACGCTCCAACCAGTTGACCGACGAATTGCTGGCCGCCGATGTACTGGTCATGGCCGCGCCGATGTACAACTTCGCCATCCCGAGCACCCTTAAAGCCTGGCTCGACCATGTGCTGCGTGCCGGCGTGACCTTCAAGTACACCGACACCGGCCCGCAAGGCTTGCTCAGCGGCAAGCGTGCCTACGTGCTGACTGCGCGCGGCGGGATCTACGCCGGCAGCACCGCGGATCACCAGGAACCGTACCTGCGTCAGGTCATGGCGTTCATCGGGATTCACGACGTGACGTTCATTCACGCCGAAGGCATGAACCTGGGCGGTGACTTCCAGGAGAAAGGCCTGAACCAGGCCAACGCCAAGCTTGCCCAGGTCGCCTGAGGCTTTAATCGCCAGATAATCCCTTGATGTTCAAGTGACCTGGCGCAACCCCTTCATGGCTATACGCGCATCGAACCTCCCTTTGCACTTGTTGCTCCTGAGTGCTGTAGCCCGATTGAACGCTTTAGCGAGATCGGGCTTTTTTTTGCCTGCGATTTAGTGAATGAGCACACACCCCCTGTGGGAGCGAGCCTGCTCGCGATTGTGGTGTGTCAGCCAACATCAATGTTGAATGTAACGCCGTCATCGCGAGCAGGCTCGCTCCCACAGGGGGTTGTGTTGCCTGACAGGTCGCGATGGCTGGCAAAAACCGCTATCGTCGCCGCCATTCGACACGAGGCGAGCATGGGCTATCTACTTTTTGTCACGCTGATTCAGGCGTTTTCCTTCAGTTTGATCGGCGAGTACCTGGCGGGTCATGTCGACAGTTACTTTGCGGTGCTGGTGCGAGTGGTACTGGCGGGGCTGGTGTTCATTCCGTTGACCCGCTGGCGTTCGGTTGAACCGGCGTTCATGCGCGGCATGCTGCTGATCGGCGCGTTGCAGTTCGGCGTGACCTACGTCTGCCTGTACCTGAGCTTTCGGGTTTTGACGGTGCCAGAGGTGTTGCTGTTCACCATCCTCACACCGTTGCATGTGACCTTGATTGAAGATGCTTTGAACCGACGCTTCAATCCGTGGGCATTGGTCGCGGCACTGGTGGCGGTGATGGGCGCGGCGGTGATTCGCTACGACCGGATCAACCCCGATTTCTTCATGGGCTTCCTGCTGCTGCAACTGGCCAACTTCACCTACGCCGCCGGGCAGGTGCTCTATAAACATCTGGTGGCCCGCCATCCAAGCGATTTGCCGCATTACCGGCGCTTTGGTTACTTCTACCTGGGGGCATTGGCGGTGGCGTTGCCGGCGTTTCTGTTGTTTGGCAAACAGAACTTCCTGCCCGAAGCGCCTCTGCAATGGGGCGTGCTGGTGTTCCTCGGCCTGGTCTCTACTGCGCTCGGGTTGTACTGGTGGAACAAGGGCGCGTGCCTGGTGAATGGCGGGACGCTCGCGGTGATGAACAACCTGCATGTGCCGGTGGGGTTGCTGATCAATCTGCTGATCTGGAATCAGCATGAAGAGCTGGGGCGGTTGTTCCTCGGCGGGTCGGTGATTTTGCTGGCGGTGTGGATCAGTCGGTTGGGCGTCAGGCGAGCAGTGCTGCCGTTGCGGGAGCGGCCATGACGGAACTGATCGCCGCCATCGAGCAGATCTACAAGCCCGCAGGTATGACGTTAACGGATGAAGCTCGGCGCGAGGAGGAGAGTGCCGACTACGGCGCCTGCCGCTTTGGCCTCGATGATCAGGTGATTGTCTTCCGTGTGGCGAAAACCACGCCGACCAAGATTGGCCAATTCGTCACGCTGTGGAAGCGGCCAACGCCTGCCAGCGAGATTGCACCGCTCGACACCGGCGATGGTGTCGCCTTTGTGGTGGTGAGCGTTGCTGATGAAACCCATCGCGGGCAGTTTGTGTTTGACCAGAAGATACTCGCCGCCAAGGGTGTCATGTCGATTGATGGCGAAGGTGGCAAGCGGGCGATTCGTGTCTATCCGCCATGGTCCAGACCCGTTGCCAAACAAGCGGTGAAGACGCAGCAATGGCAGCTGGAATATTTCCTTGCGCTGGACCAAAGCGGTAATGCCGATCCCGTTCAGGTGCGCCGGCTCTTCAGAACATAGACACCTGACCCTGTGGGAGCAAGCTCGCTCCCACAAGGGATTTTCGGTGTTACATGACGTGTTTTTCGGGCTCGGCGAGATGGCTTGAACCCAACACCGCAGGCAATAACCCCGCCCGCAAATCCCCGCCACTAGGCTGCTGATAAAGGCTCAAGCCAAACTCCGGCAACACCGCCAGCAAGTAATCGAAAATATCCCCCTGAATCCGCTCGTAATCCGCCCACGCGGTGGTACGGGTGAAGCAGTAGATTTCCAGCGGAATGCCATGAGCAGTGGTTTGCATCTGGCGAACCATACAGGTCATGTTCGGCTGAATCTCCGGGTGGCTTTTCAGATACGCCAGTGCATAGGCGCGGAAAGTCCCGATATTGGTCATCCGTCGACGGTTGGCCGACATCGCCGCCACATTACCCTGGGCTTCGTTCCAGGCCTTGAGTTCAGCCTGCTTGCGACTGATGTAGTCGGTCAGCAGGTGAACCAGAGAAAGTTTCAGCTCTTCGTCATCGCGCACAAACCGCACGCCACTGGCGTCGATGAACAGGCTGCGCTTGATCCGTCGGCCGCCGGACTGCTGCATCCCGCGCCAGTTCTTGAACGACTCGGACATCAGGCGCCAGGTCGGAATCGAAACGATGGTCTTATCGAAATTCTGCACCTTGACCGTGTGCAGCGTGATGTCGACCACATCGCCGTCGGCGCCGACTTGCGGCATCTCGATCCAGTCGCCAACCCGCAGCATGTCGTTGCTGGTCAGCTGCACGCTGGCGACGAACGACAGCAGGGTGTCCTTGTAGACCAACAGAATCACCGCCGACATGGCGCCCAGCCCTGACAGCAGCAATAGTGGCGAACGGTCGATCAGCGTGGCGACGATGATGATCGCGCCAAACACGTACAAGACCATTTTTGCCAGTTGTATGTAGCCTTTGATCGAGCGGGTACGGGCATGTTCGGTGCGCGCGTAGATGTCGAGCAGGGCGCTGAGCAGGGCACTGACCGCCAACAGCAGGAACAGAATGGTGAACGCCAGCGCCACATTGCCAAGGAAGATCAGGCTGGTCTTGCTCAACTCCGGCACCAGATACAGGCCGAACTGGATCACCAGCGACGGGGTCATCTGTGCCAGGCGATGAAACACCTTGTTGTGCCGCAAGTCGTTGACCCAGTGCAACGCGGGCTGGCGACCGAGCAATTTGGTCGCATGCAGAATGAGGTAGCGCGCCACTCGTCCGAGGACCAGCGCAACCACCAGCAATACCACCAACGCCAGGCTGGAATGCAGGAGTGGGTGCTGATCAAGGGCACCCCAAAGGTCTTGGACGTTGAGCCAGAGCTGTTTGATATCCATGGGCAAAAACGGTTCTTCTGTAGGACGCGACGGGGCGATTAGAGCATTTAAGACGCTTTGGATGACGTTTGAGGACAAAAGACGCCACAAAAAAACCACTGTTTAGCGCCGTTTGTATAAAGAAACTCGGCCTTAGCGCTCGAAACCGTTACCCTATGCAGCTGTTTTTTTGTATTTCTTCGAGGTAGCACCCGTGTTTTCCCAATTCGCCCTGCACGAACGCCTGCTCAAAGCCGTGGCCGAGCTTAAATTTGTCGAGCCAACGCCTGTGCAAGCAGCGGCTATTCCGCTGGCGCTCCAAGGGCGTGACCTGCGGGTGACAGCGCAAACCGGTAGCGGCAAAACCGCTGCATTCGTTTTGCCGATCCTCAACCGTCTGATCGGCCCGGCTAAAGTCCGCGTCAGCATCAAGACCCTGATCCTGTTGCCAACCCGCGAGCTGGCCCAGCAGACCATCAAGGAAGTTGAGCGTTTCGCTCAGTTCACTTTCATCAAGTCCGGCCTGATTACCGGCGGTGAAGACTTCAAGGTCCAGGCCGCCATGCTGCGCAAGGTGCCGGACATCCTGATCGGTACGCCGGGCCGGATGATCGAGCAACTGAACGCCGGCAACCTCGACCTCAAGGAAGTCGAAGTACTGGTCCTCGACGAAGCCGACCGCATGCTCGACATGGGCTTTGCCGAAGACGTCCAGCGTCTGGTGGAAGAGTGCACCAACCGCCAGCAGACCATGTTGTTCTCCGCCACCACCGGTGGTTCGGGCCTGCGCGAGATGGTCGCCAAGGTACTGAACAACCCTGAGCACCTGCAGCTCAACAACGTCAGCGATCTGAATGCGACCACCCGTCAGCAGATCATCACCGCTGACCACAACCAGCACAAAGAACAGATCGTGAACTGGCTGTTGGCCAACGAGACCTACCAGAAGGCCATCGTGTTCACCAACACCCGGGCCATGGCCGACCGTATCTACGGTCGCCTGGTGGCGCAGGAATACAAAGCGTTCGTCCTGCACGGTGACAAAGACCAGAAGGATCGCAAGCTGGCCATCGACCGTCTGAAGCAGGGCGGCGTGAAAATCCTCGTCGCCACCGACGTCGCCGCTCGCGGCCTCGACGTGGAAGGCCTGGACCTGGTGATCAACTTCGACATGCCGCGCAGCGGCGACGAATACGTTCACCGCATCGGTCGTACCGGTCGCGCCGGCAACGATGGCCTGGCCATCTCGCTGATCTGCCACGGCGACTGGAACCTGATGTCGAGCGTCGAGCGCTACCTCAAGCAGAGCTTCGAGCGCCGCACCATCAAGGAAGTCAAAGGCACCTACGGCGGACCGAAAAAGGTCAAGGCCTCGGGCAAAGCCGTTGGCGTGAAGAAGAAAAAGGTCGACGCCAAAGGCGACAAGAAGAAAACCGGCGCCAAGGCCCCGACCAAACGCAAAATCGCCAACCGCCCGAAGACCGACGCCCTGTCGCTGGTCAGCAAGGACGGCATGGCACCGCTCAAGCGCCGCAAGCCGGAAGCGCCGGCTGCTGAATAAGCAGTTCTAGCGACCCATAAAAAAAACCGGACCCAGGTCCGGTTTTTTTATGCCTGGGATTCCTGAGCCGGATCAACCCTCGGTTTTCTTCTCCGCGGAATCCAGCTCCTTCAATCGCTGATCGATCAACTGGCACTTGTCCGGCAGATCCTTGCTGGCCGTCCCCAGATCCATCTTCTGCAGCTCATCGTTGATCTCCTTGGCCTTGGCTGGGTTCTGCTCGGTGAGCTTGGTCACTTCCTTGGCCAATTGTTCGCGTTTGGCGGTGGCTTCCTCAGGTGTGCAGGCCCAAGCGGGAAGGGCGCAGGCGAGAGTGGCGGCGAGGGTGAGTTTCAGCAGGGTGGTTTTCATCAGCAGGCCTCATTGATCAATTTCCACGACGTTACTGAGTTGAGGGTTCATCGAGCCGGAAAGTTCAGGCAATGCAGCCAAACACCTGCACTAGAGCGTCCGCCAAAAACACTCTGAACGGCTTATTGACGCCAGAATGATGGCAACTTAACATTGTGCCATCACATTGATATCACTTCGCCGTTTCGAGGGACCGAACAGACCATTCGCACGCTGGATGCAATGGTCGTTTACGCCACGCTTTGGACCTTCTGACCCAAGCGCGTATTTATCCCCTTATGACGTATTCGCTCTGCAAATGCCCCCAGCGTTTGCCGTGTCGGGAAGGCTGTGTCTGTGAATTGCTCATTCCATTCTTGCCGATCGAAACGAGACCTTTTGACATGGACGTTCGCCACTACGCCTTCCTCGCTGACCAGCCTTCTGCTGCGGTCAAAAACCGTGAGCACTTCTGGGGCATGCCCAAACGCGGGTTGGCGTTCCTGTTGGCCAACGTCATGTTCTGGCAGCCGATGTGGGCGCAGGCCGACGGGATTGTGGTGGCCACGCCGGGCACCAGTCTCGGCCAGGCAGGCAACGGGGTGCCGATCGTCAATATCGCCACGCCGAATGGCAGCGGGCTGTCGCATAACCAGTTCCACGATTACAACGTCGGCACCCAGGGCGTGATCCTCAACAACGTCGCCGCGCAGACCGGTGCGACGCAACTGGGCGGCATCATCGTCGGCAACCCCAACCTGACCAACCGGATCGCGGCGCAAACCATCCTCAACGAAGTGATCGGCGGCAGCCCGAGCCAGTTGCGCGGTTACACCGAAGTGGCGGGGCAGTCAGCCCGCGTGATCGTCGCCAACCCTTACGGCATCAGTTGCAACGGTTGCGGGTTTATCAATACGCCGCGTGTGACGTTGACCACCGGCAAGCCGGTGCTGGACAACGGTCGACTGGACCGCTTTCAGGTGGATCAGGGCAGCGTCTCCATCGACGGCACCGGGTTGAATGCCAACAACGTCGACAGCTTCGAAATCATCACCCGCAGCGCGAAGATCAATGCCGAGATTCAGGCGAAGAACCTGACGATTGTCGCTGGTCGTAACGACGTCAACGCCGACAGCCTCGACGCCACCGCCCGTACCGATGACGGCAGCGCCAAACCGCAATTGGCCATCGACTCTTTAAAACTGTTGCTTCGGGCACGCCGGAGGCCTCCAGTGAGGGGTCTATTTTTGGCCAGCAGCGTAATTTCTGGTCAAAAGATCCTATTCAATTTAGTGGGAACAAGGTTTATCAACGCAATGATTTGTTTGATCCGAATTTGCCAACAAGCTGGCGTGAAGCTGGAAAGGTAGTAACAGGTACTAATTTAGAACGCATGGCTTCTGGTCGAGCGCCCATCGGTACAGATGGAAAGTCAGTGAATCTGCATCATATGACCCAAACTCAGGCAGGACCTATTGCTGAAATGACACAGAGCTTTCATCAAACCAATAGCGCAACTATTCATATCAACCCAAATACCATTCCCTCAGGTATTGATCGGGGTGCATTTGATAAGTGGAAGGTTCTATACTGGCAGCAACGGGCAGTGGGTCTGAGGAATTGAGTATGAGCAAGGTTACGGCGCAACAAGTTGAAGAGCTGATATCGTTACATCCTGATGTCGCGTGCTTTGGCAGTGAGGCGGATCGGGTGGGTGATGATTGGGTAAAGAAAGCGGAGGAGAGACTAGGGTTTGCTCTGCCTGAGTCGTATAAGTGGTTCTTAAGGACTTATGCGGGTGGAGAAGTTGGTTCTGAAGAAATTTATAATATCTATGGTTTGGAATTTGAAAGTGTTAATGGTGGGGATGTTGTTTATCAGCATATAGTGGGAATGAGGAATAATCTGATAGACGACAAAAAACTCGTCGTGAGTGAAACCGATGTTGGGGAGGTTTTTTTCTTTGATTATTCGAAATTTAAAGATGGAGAGTGCCCAGTGAGTCTTCGGATTCCATCTGGAGAAAGTATTCATTATTCTTCAGATTTTTATGAGTTTTTATATAAGCGGATTGTTGCTCATTTATCATAGTTGTTTTCAGTCAGCACCGGCCTCACTCCGGTGATTTTTTATCCCTGTCTCGCTGATTGGCGTAACAGGGGACGAGTTTGTTATTGTTTCTGAACAGGTAAAAAGGGACACCCATTAGCCGGTCTCAAGTCAAGGCTAATGGGTGTCCCATTTTTTTTGCTCGTGATCAGCCCCGTAGGACGGTGCCCGGAAACGTCCTACCTCTTCCTGACGCTTTCGACATCACTTCAAGACATTTCCCGCTGCTGCGCCGGAACCGTCCGGTTTAGGTGTTTTCGCTCGTCGATTGAGCTTTATGGATCCAATCATTTATTGACGCCAGAATAGTGGCCCTCTAATATCGCGCCACTATTATGCTATCAGTCTCCATTTCGAGGGATCGAACATGTACCCACCCGCCCTCGTGGCGAGGTTGTGCCTGGCTTTGCTGTGCCTTTCTCCGCTGAATCTTGCTCACGCCGCCCCCACCCCCGGTGAAACCGACCTCATCCGCGAACGTCAGGATCGCTTGCTCGAAGAGCAGCGTCGGCGTCTTGAAGAGCTCAAGGAATTACCCGGCAAGGAAGCCAAACCCACGCAACCGGCGGCCCCGGCCGACGCGCGTTGCTTCCCCATCAAGGACATCGAGCTCAAAGGCGCCGACAGTCTCTCCGAGAGCGAGAAAAATCGCCTGCTCAAGCCTTACATCGGCCAGTGCCTGGGCGTAACCCAGCTCAACGAACTGCTGAAAGTCATCACCGACCACTACATCGAAAAAGGCCTGGTCACCAGTCGTGCCTACTTGCCGCAGCAGGATTTGTCGGGCGGGCATCTAAAGGTGCTGGTGGTCGAAGGCAAGCTCGAAGGCTTGAAAGGCGCGGAGGGCAGCAAGCTGTCGGAGCGCGAGTTGGGCATGGCTTTTCCCGGCAAGACTGGCGAGTTGGTCAACCTGCGGGAAATCGAACAACTGGTCGATCAGCTCAACCGTTTGCCATCGAATCAGGCGCAGATGGAGTTGGCGCCGGGCAAGAACGTCGGCGGCAGTGAAGTGCTGGTCAAGAACACCCCGCAAAAGCCCTGGCGCGCCGGGTTGTCCCGCAGCAACGACGGCCAGCGCAGCACCGGCGAGCAGCAGTGGGGCACGACATTTGATTGGGACAGCCCGCTGGGTTTGGCGGATCAGTTGATGCTGCGCGGTGGTCACGATGCGATGACCGATCACCAGCACACCTCCAACAACGCGATGCTCTATTACAACCTGCCGTGGGGCTGGTGGAACTTCAGTTACACCTACAGCCAGAGCGAGTACCGCTCGCAAGCGCAGGCCAACGGTTTCAATTTCAAGCAGACCGGCGACAGTCAAAACCATCAACTGCGCGCCGAGCGGGTGATCCATCGCGATGCCGTGAGCAAGACCTCCCTCAGCACCGGTCTCTCGTACCTGCGCACCAATAACTTCATCGAAGACAGCAAACTCAAGCTGAGCAGCAACCGCATCAGCGAAGCGCAGTTCGGCATCAACCACGGTCGGCGAGTCGGCAGCGCGTTCGTCAACATTGATCTAGGCATGCAGCAAGGCATCGGCGCGTTCGATGCGCAGGGCAACGGTCACCCGGGCCCCGGCGAACCGGATGCGCGCTATCGCAAATACACCGCCACCGCGAGCTACCTGCAACCGTTCAAGGTGTGGGGCGAGTCCTTCAGTTTCAGCAGCCTGATGACCGGCCAGCGCAGCGAAGACGTGCTGTTCAGCCCGCAGCGCACCAGCCTCGGCGGGCAATCGTCGATCCGCGGTTACAAGGATCAATCCTTGTCCGGCGACAGCGGCGGCTACTGGCGCAACGACCTGCGCTGGAGCCGTCCGGTAACCTTGGAATGGCTGCGCCCGGCGTTCGCCGAATACGGCACCAGCCTCGGCTACGACCAGGGCGTGATTCGCGGCGATCGCTACAACGACGATCAGCACGGGCGCATGTCCAGCAACTCGGTGGAGCTGTTTGCACGCGGTCAGCACCTGGCCGCCAGCGTGACCTTCGCTCATTCCCTGGAACGTCCTGACGCATTGAGCGAGCGCGAAGCGCCGATCTATTTCCGCGTGGATTTCTTCCTCTAAATTCTGCTCTAGCGAGATACAAATCATGGACGTTCGCCATCACGCCTTCCTCGCGCGCCAGCCTTCTGCGGACCTGAAAACCTGCGAACACTTCTGGGGCATGCCCAAACGCGGGTTGGCGTTCCTGTTGGCCAACGTCATGTTCTGGCAGCCAATGTGGGCCCAGGCTGACGGGATTGTGGTAGCCACGCCGGGCACCAGTCTCGGTCAGGCGGGCAACGGGGTGCCGATCGTCAATATCGCCACGCCGAATGGCACCGGGTTGTCGCATAACCAGTTCCACGATTACAACGTCGGCAGCCAGGGTGTGATCCTCAACAACGTCGCCGCGCAGACCGGTGCGACACAACTAGGCGGCATCATCGTCGGCAACCCCAACCTGACCAACCGGATCGCGGCGCAAACCATCCTCAACGAAGTCATCGGCGGCAGCCCCAGCCAGTTGCGCGGTTACACCGAAGTGGCGGGGCAGTCGGCCCGCGTGATCGTCGCCAACCCTTACGGCATCAGTTGCAACGGTTGCGGGTTTATCAATACGCCGCGTGTGACGTTGACCACCGGCAAGCCGGTGCTGGACAACGGTCGATTGGATCGCTTTCAGGTGGATCAGGGCAGCGTTTCCGTCGATGGTGCCGGGCTGAACGCCAACAACGTTGACAGCTTCGAAATCATCACCCGCAGCGCGAAGATCAATGCCGAGATTCAGGCGAAGAACCTGACGATTGTGGCCGGTCGCAACGACGTCAATGCGCAGAGCCTAAAAGCTACCGCGCGCGCCGATGACGGCAGTGCCAAACCGCAATTGGCTATCGACTCCTCAGCCTTGGGCGGCATGTACGCCGGGGCGATCAAACTGGTCGGTACTGAGTCGGGTGTCGGGGTGAAACTCGACGGCAAACTGATCGCCAGCGGTGGCGATATTCAGCTCGATGCCAACGGCCACTTGAGCCTGGTCGACACCTCGGCGACTAACGGCGCGGTCAATGTCAAAGCCGCCAGTCTCGATGCGCGCGGTCCGGTCTATGCGGGCACGGCGCTAAACGTACAAACCCAAGGCAACCTGAGCAACCAGCAAACCCTCGCCGCCCGCGACAGCATCGTGCTGAGCGCCGGTGGTCAGTTGACCAACAGTGGCGTCATCGAGGCCGGGGTCAACGCCGACGGCAGCCGCAACGCCAACGGCGATGTGAGCCTCAGCGCGCAGAATCTCGACAACACCGGCAAAAGCCTGGTCGCCAGCCGCACTCTCACCATCAACACTGCTCAGACCTTGAGCAACGAGGGCGGCACGCTGAGCGGGCAAAGCACCCACATCACCGCCGCAACCCTGGACAATCAAAACAACGGGCGAGTACTGAGCAACAGCACGTTGAACCTCAATGCCAATCAGGTGCTGAACTCGAAAGGCGTGATCAACAGCACCGGCAATTTCACTGGTAATGTCGGCCGATTGAGCAACAGCAGCGGCGAGCTGAGCAGCCTGGCTGATGTTGTCCTGAACGTAACCTCACTGGATAACGTCGCCGGCCTTGTGACAGCCGGTCGCCTGCTGGACATCACCGCCAGTGGTGGAATTAACAACGTCAGCGGCACCCTGGGGGCGAAACAAGCTCTGACAGTCCGCGCACAAAACCTCGACAACAGCCAACAAGGAAAGCTGAGCAGCGAAGGCCAACTGACCACCCGAGTCAGCGGTCTCCTGAACAACCAGAGCAAAGGGCTGATCCAGGCCAACGGCGCGATGGATGTGCAAGCCACGCACCTGGACAACCGTGAAGGGAAGATTTCCGGTCTAAACACCCTAAACGTCAGCAGTAATAACACCGACAACCGCAACGGCGTGATTCGTGCCGATCAGGCGGTGAAGCTGCTGATCACTGACTTGGACAACCGTGACAAAGGCCGGCTCGAAAGCAAAGCTGCACTGACCTTTGACGGCAACAAACTGGACAATCGCAACGGTGGCCTGCTGACCGCCACCGGTCCGCTGACCCTCAAGGCCAAAGAAGTCGCCAACAATGGCGGCCGAATTTCCGGCAAGGGTGATATCGAAGCCAATATCGATACCTTGAGCCAGCAGGCTGGCGAACTGGTTGCCGAGGGCAATCTGAAGTTGACCGGCAAGACGCTGGACAACCGTAATGACGGCCTGGTCGCGTCGCTCAAATCGCTGACGGTTAACGTCGGTCAGATCGACAACCGTGGCGGTTCACTGTCCAGCCAGACCGACCTGCACATCAACGGTGCGAGCCTGAACAACAGCGACAACGGCAAAGTGCTCTCTGACACGACGCTGGCACTGAAGGTCGATCAGATCATCAACCAGTCTGCAGGGCTGATTTTCAGCAAAAGTGCGAGCACGCTCAACGGCCTCGGGCTCGACAACTCGGGCGGCAAGATCGTCAGCCAGAACAACCTCGCCTTGACCTTCGACGACATCAAGAACAACCAGCAAGGGTTGATCAGCAGCGAAGGCATACTGGTGCTCAACGGCGGCAGTCTGGACAACGGACTGGGCAAACTCTCGAGCCTCGAAGCCATGACGCTCAACGTAGCGGCAGCCCTGCAAAACCAGGGCGGTTTGATCGCTTCGCAAAAAGGTTTGACGCTGGCCAGCGCCAGTCTCGATAACAGCGACAAAGGCATCATCAGCGCCAAGGCAGCATCGACCGTCACTACAGGTGAATTCAACAACAGCAAGGGCGGCAGTCTGGCGACTGACGGCACTCTCGACCTGACCGCCAAACACCTGGATAACTCGGCCGGGCAAATTGGCAGTCAGCAGCAATTGAACGTCTCGGTCACGAGCCTGGATCAAGACGGTGGCGAGCTGTTCAGCAACAGCGACCTGACCCTCGACCTGAACAACGGCCTGCTGAACAACCAGCGTGGCAACCTCCATACGCCGGGTCTGTTGCTGTTGAAAAACCTCAAGGAGGTGAACAACAGCGGCGGTGAAATCTCCGGTGCCAAGGCCTACAGCCTCACTGCGCAAAGCCTGAACAACGATGGCGGCAAGCTGCTGAGCAACGAGAAACTCACCCTCGTTATCGACCGTGCACTGAGCAACGTCAAAGGGCTGATCGCCTCCGCCGGCCTCGACAGTCGCAGTGCCAGCCTGAACAACACCAGTGGTGAAATCCGTGGCCGCGGCGAAGTGGATCTGACGGTTACCAACGCTTTCGATAACCAGGCCGGTGTGGTCATTGCCGATGACGGGCTGACCGTAACAGCCGCCAGCCTCGATAACCGCCAGGAGGGTTTGGTAGGGGCCACAAAAGCGCTGAGCCTGACCGTCGATGACATCGATAACCGTAACGGCGAACTATCGAGCAAGGCTGATGTGACACTGATCGGCCAACAACTCGACAACAGCGACGCCGGTTACATCCTGGCCAGTGGCAACCTTGCACTGACCGTAGACAAGGTCATCAACCGCAACAAAGGGCTGCTGTCCGGTGATGCGGGGCTGACGCTGACCGGGAAAACCCTGGAAAACAGCGGTCGGCTGACCACGCTGAACAACCTCACGGTGAACCTCACTTCGGATCTGGACAACAATCAGGGCAGCCTCGTCAGCGAGGGTAAATTGGCGATCAATGCCCAGAGCCTGAGCAACAACGGCGGCACGATTTCCAGCGCCAAGGCGCTCACAATCGATAGCAAAGGCGCGGTCAGCAACCAGGGCGGCAAACTGTTGACCGACAGTAAACTGACCCTCACTAGCACCCGCCTGGATAACCAGCAAAAAGGTGCGATCAGCAGCAAAGGTGGAATGAGCATCACCACCGGCGCGCTCAATAACAGCCAGGCCAGTATTTACGCGGGCGACCGCCTGGAGCTCAGTGCCGGCCAGGTCACCAACACCGACGGCAGCATTGGCGCGGCCACCTCGCTGGTTGCCAACGTTACAGGCCTGGATCAGCAAGACGGCAAGCTCTTCAGCAAGGGCGCCTTGAGCCTTGACCTGAGCGGCGGGGCTTTGAACAACCAGGACGGCTTCATTAGCGCACCCGGTCAACTGCTGCTGAAAAACCTCGCCGGTGTGGACAACCGCAATGGTGAAATCTCTAGCGAAGAGGCCTTCGAACTGGTCGCCAAACAGCTGGATAACAGCGATGGCCAGGTGCTCAGCAACCAAAAACTCACGCTGCGTATTGAGCAGGCGTTGACCTCGGTCAAAGGCAAAATTGCCGCCGCAGCATTGCAAGTCCGCGCCGCCAGTCTGGATAACAGCGCCGGCACTCTGCTCAGCGATAGCGATCTGCAAGTGACCGTCGACGGTCTACTGACCAACCAGAACAAAGGCCTGATCAAAGCGGCCGGACAACTCACCCTCAACAGCAACGGTCTGGATAATCAGGGCGGTACGTTGCTGGGCAGCACTGGCCTGAGCATCGATCTGGGTGCAACACCTGCCGACCTGAATAACCAGAACGGCCTGATCAACACCAAGGGCGTGTTGAGCATTGCGCACCTGCGTGACCTGAATAATCAGAAAGGCGAAATCTCCAGCGTCCACAGCTTCAGCCTGACCGGCAACACGTTGGATAACCGTGGCGGCAACCTGATCAGCAATGATCAATTGACCCTCAACGCCACCCGCCTGAATAACCAGGGCGGCCTGGTTTCCGGCTGGAACAAACTCGCCGTTGCCGGCGGTAGCCTCGACAACAGCCAGGAAGGCACGCTCTCCAGCTTGCTCGGTAATCTGAACATCGACCTCAGCGGTGCGCTGATCAACAACGCCAAGGGTGGCCTGGCGGGCTTAGGCGACGTGTCCATCACTGCCGCCAGTCTCGACAACAGCAACGGCATCGTCACCAGTGGCGGCAAGCAGACGCTGACAATGACTCAAGGTGCAATCAACAACGCATCGGGTGGCTTGATCGAAAGCAGCGGCACACTCGATATCAGCGCGACCTCCTTGAACAACGCGTCGGGGAACGTCACCGCGAACAAAGCGCTGACCTTCACTGGTACGAGCCTGGATAACAGCAACGGCAGCCTGGTCGGCGAAGACAGCATCACCCTCGATCTGCTCGGTACGCTGACCAACATCAAAGGCGCACTGGGTAGTACGGGACCGCTAGTGGTCAAGCGTTCCAGCAGCATCGATAACCAGGGCGGCCAGCTGCTCAGTCAAGGTTTGTTGAGCCTGTTGACTGGAAGCCTGAATAACAGCCAGGAGGGCACCGTGGCTGCCAATGGGCAGCTCGACCTCACCGCCACCGGCAGTGTTCGTAACGACGCCGGCGGCCTGATCTCCAGTCGCGATGCAGGCCTCAATGTCAAAGCCGCTTCCCTCAACAATGCCGGCGGCGCGCTGCAAAGCCAGGGTGCATTGATCCTGGACGTGAAGGGCGGCGCCATCGACAACCAGGGCGGCAAGGTCATCGCCCAGAACGGTGAGCTGAACATCACCGCCGACAGCCTCGACAGCCGCGCCGGGGTGCTGTCGAGCCTCAAAGGTTTACTGCAGACCCGCCTGACGGGTGTATTGCGCAACGGCCAGGGCGGCAAGATCGAAGGCAATCGCCTCGACCTCCAGGCCTTGGGCGGAATCTACAGCGACAGCGGACGCATCGCCGCCAATACCGGCAACATTCTGCTTAACGCTGGCAACGCGGTTATCGATAACAGCAACGGCGGGATTTACGCCAAAGGCCAGGTCAAGGTTATTGGCGGTGCGCTGAACAACAACGCCGGCAAGATCAGCGGCGATGGTATCGACGTCGTTCTCGATAGCAATCTCTCCAACCGCGGCGGTCTGATTGAAAGCGCCGGCACCCTCGCAGTGCGTGCCGCCAGCCTCGATAACCAGACGGGCAAACTGCGTGCGCTGGGTATCAGCGGGAAAACCAACTTCCAGATCGGCAGCCTGTTCGATAACCGTAATGGCCTGGTGGAAACCGCCAACACTGACCTGACTCTCGCGACGCCGAGCTTCTTGAATGCGGGCGGTACCGTGACCCATGTGGGCGTGGGTGAGTTCGACATTTCGACAGCCAACGTCATGAGTGCCGGCGGTTCGCTGGTGACGCGTGGCGGGCTGACGTTGAACGCGGATAGCTGGACTAACAGCAGTGTGATTCAGGCGGGGCGGTTGCGAGTTAACGTCAATAACTTGATACAAACCGCAGGCGGCCAGTTGCTGGGCTCCGACAGTTTCATCGGCAGCGGGGTCAATTGGTCCAACGAAGGCCTGCTGGCCAGTAATGGCACCTTCAGCCTCGACTTGAGCGGAGCATACGGCGGAAACGGACGGGTCAGCAGTGTCGGGAATCTGGGGCTTACAGCCTCTCAGATCGACTTAACTTCTGTGGCCAGTATCACCGGTGCTTCGGCTTCTACGGTTACTAGTCGTGGCAGTCTGAACAACTTTGGTCGAATCACTTCGGCTGACAGTCTGACCGTCAATGCCGCCTCGCTGACCAACAACGGCACCCTCGGTGGTGCCGGCAAGTTGCGCATCAGCAGTAACTCATTGCTCAATCAGAACGGGCTGATTTTCAGTGGTGGCGACATGGCCCTGCGCGTGGGGACGCTCACCAATCGCTACGCGGACATCTATGGCTTGGGCAACATCAGCATCGCCCGGGACGACAGCAATGGCTGGAGTTCATCGATCAATAACATCTCGGGGACCATCGAAAGTGTCGGCGATATGACCTTGGCGGCCGATCACATCGAGAACCGCAAGGATGTGTTTCAGGTAACCGGTGGCGGGCTGGTTTCGGGTGCAATTGGGCTGCAGTGCTACTCATGTTCATCGTTTGATGGCTTTGCACCTCATTTCCCTGGATATCTGGTTTGGGTGGAAAACTACCAATCTCAGATCATTCAGGACTCGGCATCTGCCAGTTTGACAGCAGGTCGAAACTTTAGTGGTAACGGTCGAGAGCTACTGAATAACGCCTCCACTATCAGTGCAGGAAACGACCTGTCGTTAAATCTGCAGAACTTCACTAACCAGGGGGCGGCGGTTGGCGATTACAGCATAAGACGCTCGCTTGGTGGGGCGAAGGATTCCTTGCATCAGTGGCGGGCGATCATGGATTACAACGCTGCCAATGACCCGTCTTATGATCCGGGTCCCTCCGGGTATAGGGATGGACGTTTGATCAGTCCAAACTTGCGTGTATGGAACAGCGAAGGCGTTGAGTCTCTCGAGCGCATAGGGGGGCGTTCCAGTGGTGGTGAGGCGATTCGCTACATTAGGTTTGGGTCAATATGGGTGGAATATGAAGGGAGCTACGAGTTTACACGTCCACATTACAGTGATGGAGTCAGGAGCGAAGCCCCTGACTTTGTCAAAAACGCCGTCTTTTCTGAAAACACCATTACCTATAGCGGTCCGTCGTCTTTTGCCAATGCTGTTGTTCAGGCCGGTGGCAAGGTTTACATCAACGCCACTCAGAACCTGACCAACAGTGTGGTTCGTGACGGTGTAGCCGCGGGAGCCGGCGCCTCTCGTCTGGGGTCTACGCAACTCGCCGGTCAAGTTACCCCAACCGTCATCAGTATCAACTCACAGTTGCCACCGGACCTGGCCCAACAACAAGTCAACCCGCTGACACTACCTGGCTTCACCCTGCCGACCGGCGATAACGGTCTGTTCCGCCTTAGCGGTAAAGGCGGCACCGAGCAAACGATCGTCCCCGGGCAGAGCTGGACCATTGGTTCCGTTACGGCCGGTACCACGCAGCGTTCGGACGGCATGCCTGTCAGGCAAGCCACCGAGTTCCAGTTCGACAAGAACGACCCGGTCTCGGTCAAAAAACGCGAGCTGGCTCTGGCCAGTCGCCCATCGGTGAACCTCAACGACAAGACCGCTCTGATCAACGTCAATGCCGCCGCCGGTGACGGTCCGGTCGGTATGTTGTTGCCCAATCGCGGGAACATTTCCTTCGACGTGCCGCGTGTGCAGGGACTGCCTGACACCAGCGTGCGCTCCAACCCGCACAAATACCTGATCGAAACCAACCCGGTTCTCACCAACCTCAAGCAGTTCATGAGTTCGGATTACCTGCTGAGCAACCTCGGCTACGACCCGGACACCAGCGCCAAACGCCTGGGCGATGGTTTGTTTGAGCAACGCCTGGTCCAGCAGTCGATCGTCGCACGCACCGGCCAGCGTTTCCTCGACGGTCAGACCTCTGACGAAGCCATGTTCAAGTACCTGATGAACAACGCCATCGCCAGCAAGGACCAGTTGAACTTGTCCATGGGCGTAACTCTCACCGCACAGCAAGTTGCCGCGCTGACCCACGACATCGTCTGGCTCGAAGAGCATGTGGTGAACGGTGAAAAAGTATTGGTGCCGGTGCTTTACCTGGCCCAAGCGAACAACCGTCTGGCACCCAATGGCGCATTGATCCAGGGTGGCGACGTCACCCTGATTGCCGGCCAGGATTTGAACAATGCCGGGACCTTGCGAGCCACCAACAACCTTTCGGCCGAGGCCGGCAACGACCTCACCAACACCGGTTTGATCGAGGCGGGTGATCGCCTGACGCTGAAGGCGGGCAACAACATCGTCAACAAATCGGGCGGGATCATTTCCGGTCGCGACGTCAGTCTGACGGCAACCAATGGTGATGTGATCAACCAGCGTGACGTGACCGGTGTTGATGTCCGTCGGGGTGGAAGTCTGCAGCATCGCGATTATCTCGATAACGCGGCACGGATCGAGGCAGCCAACGATCTGAGCATCGATGCGGGGCGTGACATCAACAACATTGGTGGTGTGTTGCAGAGTGGGCGTGACCTCGATCTAAGTGCGACTCGCGACGTCAACATCACCTCAGTCCAGGATCGCAGCACTAATGCGCGTGGCAGCCATTTCCTCAACCAGACCATTACCCAGCATGCTGCTGAAGTGACGTCTGGCCGGGATCTGTCGATCAGCGCTGATCGTGACGTCGCCATTGTTGCAAGTCGCCTGGACGCCAAGCGTGATATCGGGGTCGATGCAGGCAATGACATTGTCATCACCTCGGCAGCCAACGAGAGTGATTACGTCTCGCGCAGCAAAAAGCGCGCGCAGGAAAGCCACAGCACTACTCAGCAGGCTTCCGTGCTGAACGCTGGTCGAGACATTGCCCTTAATGCCGGCAACGATTTGGGCATCATCGCCAGTCGGATCAAAGCTCAGGAAGACATCAGCCTCGACGCGGTGCAGGACATCACCGTCGCTTCAGCCAAGGACGAAAGTTCTTCCTACTACTACAGGAAGAAAACGGGCTCGTTCGGTCGCAGTAGCACCACTCAGAAAGAGAGCTACGACAGCACTAACGTCGCCTCGGTGATAGAGGCGGGGAATGATCTGACCGTCAACACCTCCAAGGATGGGGACGGCGCGGTCAGCCTCGATGGTGGACGTAACGTCACCATCATCGGCAGTCAGTTGAAGGCCGGTAACGATCTGGTGGTCGGTGCGACCAACGATGTCGCCGTGCTCTCAGCCACCGAGGAAACCGGTGACTACAGCAAGAAAACCAAAACCGGTCTGTTCGGCATGTCGAGCAACGGCAATAGTCAACTGCAAACCACCGTCACCCAGATCGGTAGTGAACTGGATGCAGGCCACGATGCGGTCATTCTAGCGGGGCGCGATGTGCGGTTGAACGCCAGTGAAGTCAATGCCGAAAATGATGCCGAACTGCACGCCGGGCTGGTGGACAAAACCGGTGACATCACGCTGTCGTCCTCCGATGATCTGGCCTACAGCCGTGCCGAGGAGTACAAGAAAAAGCTGGGTCTGACACTCAAGGACGCTATTGGCTGGGCGGTGGGCACGCCAAGTTTCGGGGGTGACATTACGGTCAACTCGTCAAACAAAGAGGGGCGCGAGGTCGTCAGTTCCAACAGTGTTGGCAGCCAGGTCAACGCCGGAAATGACGCGATTCTGAATGCGGCCCGTGACATCAATATCATCGGCAGCGGCATCAGCGCCGGTAACAACGCGAAGCTGGATGCCGGGCGTGATGTTAACGTCGTCGCCTCCACCGATCAACAGCGCAGCAACAGTTGGGAAACCGATAAAAGCACCGGCCTCAAGCAAAACGTCGACAACAACGGGTACACCACGTTTGTCGGCAATGAAACCATCAAGCACGGGGTCGACAGCAGCGGTTATACCGCAGCCGGCAGTTCCATCGATGCCGGGTTTAACCTCATCGTCAATGCTGGTCGGGATATCAATCAGCAGGGTTCTGACCTGCAAGCCGAAAACAACATCAAGCTCAAGGCCGGTCACAACATCAACATTGATGCGGCGGAAGAAGCCAGCATCGTCACCACCCGTGACAGCGTGAAACGTACCGGCTCGACCACCACCGTCGCTTACAACTACGGCAACACTGTTGATAGCCTCAAAGGCACTGGCAAAGGTGAGGATGGGGTCAGCAAGGGTTCCAGCGTTCTAAAGTCGGTAGATGCCCTTGATCAGTTCTTCAGCGGGCCCAAGTTCGATGGTCATCTGGGCTCATCCAGTACCAGCCAGACTCACACCCAGACATCGATAACCAATCGCCCATCCAGTTTGTCGGCCGGTGGCGACATCACGCTTGAAGCTGAAAATGATGTCGACGTGAAAGGCAGTCAGTTCGATGCCGGGCGCGATATCAATGTCTCGGGCCGTAACATCACCTTCGATGTAGCACACGGCACCGAAAGCAGCGAAGACAATCAGACCCAAAGCAAAGGCGGTATCAAGGGGGGCACCAGCGGCGGGTTCAAACTGGGTGTAGGTATCAGTAATGCCGGCAACCAGGGCGAGTCGAGTCAAGGCACCTCTACGGCGACGCAACTCAACGCCGGCGGCAGCATCAATCTGGACGCGAAAAACGATCTGACGCTGATCGCCACTCAGGCGACTGCTGAACGGGATATCAAACTTAAGGCCGGCAACGACCTGAACGTGTTGTCCACACAAAATGCTTACAGCAGTGAAAACGACCGCCGCAGCTGGGGAGCAGAGGGCGGCATCATCCTAGGCAAAGACGGGTTTGGCATCTATGGCTCCGCCAATATCGGAATTGGCGATCTCAACCGCGAAGGTGTGAAGCAGCAGGAAGCCTACCTGTACGCAGGCAACAAGCTGGACTTTGAAAGTGGACGTGACACCAATATCGCTGGCGCCACATTGCGTGGCGATGAAGTCGTTGGTGATGTGGGTCGCAATCTCACAGTGAGCTCGGTGCCGGATACTGGAAAAGTGCGTGGGCAGGAACTGGACCTGAGCATCACTGGTTCGTTTTACGGTGTCAGTGGTTCGGTCGGGTATGGCAAAACCACTGGCCAGACCAACTGGGTCGAAAACCAGACGGTGATCAGCGGTAAAAACAAAGTCGATATCCACACCGAAGGTCACACGCAGCTGGATGGCGCAGTGCTGACCGCCGACAACGGCAATCTCAAGCTGGATACCGATACCCTGGGTTTCCGCAACATCACCGGCAAGGACAACGAGCACGGTTACTACCTGAATGTCAGCGGTAGCTACGGCGCGGAGGGTGGCTCCCAAGCCGACAAACCTAACAAAGGCATGGAAGCCCCGGATAAGAACAGTTGGGCGGTGGAGGGTTACAACTACACCAAGGATCGTGAGCAGACGCTGAACGCCACAGTGGGGGCGGGCGAGATTGTCGTGCGCCATGACAAGGCTACTGGGCAGGACTCAACGGCCGGGCTCAATCGCGATGTGAACAAGGCTTACGAAGTGACTCGGGATGAGGAGCATCGTACGGATCTGTATGCCAGCAGTTCTTCGATTGATGCGGTCATGGATCCGGTAAAGACCGTCAATGACTGGAAGAACAACGTCGTTGATTTCCCCAAGAACCAGAAGGAGCAGGTCACCAAGCTTTTAACTGCCATTGACGACAAATGGAATGAAATCCAGGCGCAGCACGTGGATAACAGCGATGTGCCGAAAAACGTGTGGGACATGTTTGGCGACGAGCGTGCCCTTGCAATCACCAAGAATCTTGTGCGCGCAGGTGCCGATCCGAAAGCGCTTGAGTCACTGGATGAGAGTGTGCTGAAAGCACTGGGTGATTTTGCTAATCAAGCGGCGGCTTATGATGGACAACTGCATGTCCTCAACGACAACAAAAATACCACTGATAACACCCAGTCTGACTGGAAAAAGGGCGATGTAGTACAGCTCGGATGGACAGAAATTGATCCTCTCCCTCGCAACGCAGGCGAGGCCATGCTCAACCCGCTCATAAAGGCTTTGGAAACTGCCGGCAAGCTCCCGGTAGAACAAATTCAGGCCATTTCGCTGTCTCTTCAGGCGATCATGGGACCATTGAAATTTGCGGTCAGCTTGGCAGCCCATGCGGCGATCGACCTGACGATTGGGGAACAATACCAGCAGAAGAAAGAGGAAGCGGCAATCAAGCTGGCGGCCGCGCTGACCGACCGTACTCTGAAGTACATGGAGGAAGAACACAGCGAGGCTAAATCGAATGCCGACAGCGTTCTGAAAGGCGATCCGTACGTTGTTGCTGTCGAATTTCTGATTGATGCTGTGGTGGGTGAGTTCAAGACGCTGGGGATTAAGGCTGGCGGTAGGATCATTCAGGTTGCAGAGAAAAGGGATCCAAATGACGTCCTGGGTGGCGCGCACAGGGATACGACCAAACCTCGAAACGACGGTTTAGATTCTCACCACTGTCCTGCACAGGGTTGCTATAAGGGCGCTCCGATCAGTAGTCGGAACGGCCCGGCGGTCAAGATGGATCCGGCAGATCACGAGTTGACTGCAAGCTACGGTCGCAGTGCAGAAGCCAAAGCCTACAGGGCAAAACAGAAGGAGTTGCTTGAGGAAGGCAGGCTGATGGATGCTATTCAGATGGACGTGGATGACATCAGAAGTAAATTTGGTCATAAATATGACGAAGGCATCAAGCAAATGTTGGACTATGCCTCCAAGCTAAATCCAAGCGACTTTAGGAGGTAGGGAATGGATTTTACGTATTTTAAATCCGGTGCGGTCGGCCCCTTGAATGGAACATTGTCTAGGCCGCAGGCTCGTAGAGTTTTGGGTGGCGGGTTCAAAGAGTTCAAAAAAACGACAGCAGCATTGAACACGACCGACGCTTTTAATCTTCATCATCTGCATGTTTACTACGATGTAAATGATGTGGTGAAAGGGGTTGAGTTTTTCCGGGGAAGCAAGTTTACCTGGAAAGGACATTTGCTGGTGGGAGAGGAATCTTCTAAGGTGCTGGACTTGTTTCGTCGAGAGGGAATACACCCAGCTATTGATGACGACGGTTTCGATGTTGAAAAATTAGGTATGAGTTTTTATGTGCCTGATATTGACGAAGTAGAGGGTGCGGTGATTGAAACTTTATATATTAACTTTCGCCCAGAGGAGTAGAGCTCTAAGTTGTAGCAGTGTAAGGACGAAATTTGGTGGAGTTCCAGTTTGTTGGTAGCCGCTGTGAGCAGCATAGCTACGATATAACGCAGCCTCAGGAACGCATTCCCGTGACGAGCGTGCCCTCAATGTAAAAGGGAAGATTTATTTGGTTTGGTTGAGATAAACAAGTACAGATCACATTTTCCTGAGGGGCAGTGGCTCTTCGATTTAAACATGGTTGATCACTCACCAGAATGGTCCCGGAGGGGTATGAATAATGAGCGAAGACGATATTTATCTGCAACTCGGGCAGATTTTGCTGGACACATCCCCCGCGACGGCTATGAAGGTCATAGTCGAGGCGGAGCTATCTCCAGAGAACGATCATTGCCAGCTTCTATTTGATTATGTGGACGAGGAAGGTAAACAGGACTGGTTTAGCCCCGTCAGCGCTCAAGTGGATTCAGAATTATTTGATTGTCTTGTAAAACTTCGAAAAATCTATATTCAGAACGGAATGACGGGTGGGTGTCCGATCTGGAGTGGCTGCGTAATTGCATTGGATGTTGCTGTCAGTAAGTTGGCGGTTGAATTTAAATATGATTAGCTTGGGCCGGGACATAAAGGAGGCGGATATATTTGTTTGGGATGGAGTATGGAGAAAGCCTTTATTCGTCCTTTGATTCGTGTATTCCAAAAATTGAGCAGGCATTAAAAACGGACGACCCACAGGTCGCCCATTTTCATTCACTCCGCAGCCTGCGCCCGCAACCGTCTGCTAATCACATCCATCAAATCACAGCCATCGCGCAATGGTATGGCCAGCAGTTTAGAAAAGTCAGATAGCACAACCGTGTCGCAACCAATCTCGGCACGAAAGGCGATGTTCTCCAGCGCCTGAGTGACAGTGCGGATGCGGTAATCCGCCATGGCTTGCAGGACGTCGAGCGGCGCTTGGGTGTCGATGAGCAGTGATGCCGGGATCAGGTCGATTCCGGTGAGGGGCATGTATCTATCCATAGGTGGAGTCTCTCGTAATTAAAAAGGACTCTCTATGATCAGGTCGCCAAACCCGGTCGCCTTTTGGGCGACGGTTTGACTATAAGGATCAGCCTCCCAGCGGTACAGAGCCCCAGTTCTGAATTTGATGTAGGGGAAAATGTCCTGGTGCGGTCGGACAGTCGCTTGGCAAATTGCTGATGACTAAGTACTGCCGACATCTGTGGGAGCGAGCTTGTTCCGGGCGGCGATCCAACGATAGCGGTGTATCAGTCGATATCAGTGTTGAATGTTTGTCAGTCATCGTCGGATCGCCGCCCGGAGCAAGCTCGCTCCCACAGTTGATTTGCGGTGTTTGGGATAGGGTGTTCGGCAGATGCTCTACCCCCCATGGCAGCAGCCGGCTGGCGCCTCGTCGTCATACCGATCATGAAGCCTTACCCACTCCATGATTTCCTCTTCATTACGCCCCTTGGGCGTCAGGTCCAAGTAGTTGTAAGCCCCAACCAACATGTCCAGGCCTCGGGCATAGGTGGAATAGGTGTGGAAGATTTCACCGGCCTCGTTGCGATAAAACACGCTGAGGCCAGGAAGTTCTTCTTCGGCACCGTCAGTTTTTTCGTAGTTGTAGGTGGCTTTACCGGCGATGACGTCTTCTGCTCGGGCCGAGACGCCGAAGTCGTAATTGAAATCGCAGCCTTCTGACGACACCCAATCGAATTTCCAGCCCATGCGCCGTTTGAAGGCCTGGAATTCGGCGAACGGTGCGTGGGAAACCGCCACCACGGCGACGTCATGATGGGCCAAGTGCTGGTTGGCGCCGTCAATGTGATCGGACAGGAACGAGCAGCCAGAGCAGCCTTCGTCCCAGCCTTTACCAAACATGAAGTGGTAGATGACTAATTGGCTACGGCCGCCGAACAGGTCAGCCAGTTTCAGTTCGCCGTTCGGGCCCTGAAAGCGATAGTCCTTGTCGATTTTCACCCAGGGCAGGGCGCGGCGTTCGGCGCTGAGTTTGTCTCGCTCTTTGGTGAAGGCTTTTTCGTGGGCCAGGTGTTGCTTGCGGGCGGCGAGCCATTCTTCTCGGGAGACGACGGGGTGATTCTGTACGTTCATTTGGGATTCTCCTGCGGGGTGCTGGGAGGTGACTTACACAGCCTAGTCGTTTGGCCTGCGCTCAATTCGACATACCGCCGGTCGGTACAGGCAAAAACCTCGGCTGAACGGCTACGAAACGCGTCGGTCACAACCTATGAAGGCCATCTCACTCGCGGGCACTGGAGGTTGATCAGGATGACGACTTATAACTGGGATTTGATTGAACGCTTGCTGCACGAGGTGCAGAACGGTGCAAGTAGCTTCACGCCACGGCCCTATGCCGAACAGTATGCAGCGGAGAAAGCGGCGGAGGGCGAGACTATTGAAAACCTGGATCACCTGAAAGCGGTGGCCGGTGAGTATGAAAAGTTACTGTTGGCGCGTGGTTATATCGAGCCTCGGCCTGAGGAGCAGGGTGGCACCGGATCGAATTACATTTTGACGCCTCGGGGCTCGAGTTTATTGAGCCTGATCGACAGCAGTATTCCGGGGAATGACCATCCGCGGCAGGTGTTGGATGAGCAGGAAGATGCGCTGGATGAGGTGACGTTTGATACGGTCGCATCTAAGGCACAGATTGCCTGAAGATCACATCAAGCCCCTGTGGGAGCGAGCTTGCTCGCGATGAGGGAATCACATTCAACATTGATGCTGAATGTTAGGCCGCTATCGCGAGCAAGCTCGCTCCCACATTTTATTTTGTGTTGCGCCTAACCCTTCTGCACCGCCTTCAAACACTTCAAATCACTGAAATCCTTCCTCACCCCGTCGATTTTCTTCAGCAACCGCTGGCGCTGTTCTGGCGTGCTCTCTGCCATCAAATCCACAAATAGCCCCCGTGCCTGAGCTTCGGTGTTGGCGTAGGCCTGGCGATAAGCGGGCGTCCACAAGCTCTCTCGATTCACCAGAAGCGTCTCGATTCTCTGTGGGAATTCTGGACTCTGGCGCTGCGCAACTGCCGCACTGAACTGCTTCTGCCAATGGACGCGGTTGGCGATCCATTGCGTGTTCTGGTCACCCAAGGCGTTTGACCACGCGACAACACGCAGCTGCTGGGTTGCGCTGAGCGGGCCGAGCCAATCATTCAGACGTTTTTCCATACGCTGGCTGCGTGCCTTGATCTGTTGATCAAGAGACGGTTTGAGGTATTGCTCCTGGCGTTTGCGCTGGTCCTTGGCAAAGGCCTCATTCATCTCCGCGACTTGCTGGTCATTCAGTCCCCGTAACAGCTCAATGGCCGATGGGGTGATTTCCCTCGCGGTCTGGGCGATGGCCTGTTTGGCTTCCTGGGTGCGGGCTTGCAGCGCAGCGTCTGTGACCTGGTTGGTCTCGACCATGACTTGCAAGCGGTCCAGCCAGTCGAGGTAGCCCGGCAGTTGCGTGGTGCAGTGCCAGCTCAGGTGTTCCTTGAGGCGCTCGTTGAACCAGCCTTTCTGCTCGCCGTTCATGTCCAGGTAGTCGCTGAGCGTCCACGGAATGATCACGTCGAGGTTGCGATAGGCCAGGCCCACGCGGCTGCACGCACCGAGGGCGAGACTGAGGGTGATAACGACGACGAGACACTTCAACCAGCGCGACATGGGCGAATCCTTTGCGAAGGCCTGGCTTTTTTAATGGGCTTCTTTATGTGAACGCAGGATGAGCCTCGCAGTTCAGCCGATCAATAAAAGGCGCGTTCGGCCTTGAGGGTGAGCAGCCCGTCGCATTGGCTGTTGTGCCCGGAATAGGCGGAGCAGCTGTTGCCGCTCAGGCTGGAGTCACTGTAGATCAAGTCCAGATCGACGCCCATGAACGGGCGGGACAGTTGCACTGACCAGTCGGTGAAGTTGCCCACATAGCCACCGTCGACGGACACCGGCGTGTTGAGCTGGTGGGTGGTGTATTTCATGCTGATGCCGATGCCGAACGGCTGATTGCCGCCCAGGTCGGCGAACACGGTGCTGTTTTGCTTGTCCGGATCGTTGCTGAAGGCTGCGCCGAAACGGCTGCCCAGAAAGGTCAGGCCACCGAAAAGCTCCTGGCTGTCGAGGGTGTCCACTTTCGGATAGCTGTAACGGATCATGCCGACTTCGTACCCGAGGGTACTATCGAAAGGCTGTTTAAAGCCCATGTAGGAGTCGACTTCAAGGTTGGCCCCTGGCGTTAAACCCATGCTGGGTGCCCATTGGCCCACGTAAAAACCGCTGTCGTGACTCAGGTCGAGCCCACCGTGGAACGAGCCGGTGCTGGAAGGTTTGACTAGTCCCTGGGCCATGCTGCGGCTGGGGGTGGTGCCGAGTTTGAGATCGAAGTCGCCCAGTTCACGCTGAAAGATTTGCGCATTGGCGACCGAGCACGACAGCAGGGTGCCGAGCAATAAATAGGAGGGTTTGAGCATGCGTCACTCCATGACAGCGAGGTGCAGGCACTAAAAACCTACTGGAACGCTTGATCTAGACGTGTGCAAGCATACCGGCGAATGCTCGGCATTGAGGGCCGTTCGTCGATTTTTGAAATATTGGTTTGTTTGCGGGGGTGTGGCGAGGAGGGTTCCAGTCCAAGCGCTTCGAAGCTCAAAGCGCTTAGGGACCAGGTGACGCGGCGGATCTTGGGGAAGTTACTTCTTGCCCAGAGTGATCTGCTTGGACGGGCCGAACGTCTGGCCGCTGACGCCTTTGGCAATTTGCTGGATCTCTCCGCCGGACTTGAGGAATGCAGCAATCTGGTTGTTGATCGATTCGCTGGTTTCAACGGCTGGAGCTGGCTTTGCTTTGCTGTTGGATGCTTTTACACGCATGGCGGCCATTAACCTATAGAAAATTAACTTGGCCAGGCATCGTACAGGAAATACTTGACAATTGCTTGGTAAATATCCCCCCGAAATACACGGGGCAGATGAAGAGTTAATCACAAGTTATTATTCTGAATAGGCCTCTAAGCTGCTGTTTTAACTAAGAACGGTCGTGAAAAACTACAGTTTTTCGCTTGGTGGGCAGGTGCGAAAATCGCCAGAACGGCCTGACGAGCGGCCAGGCGCGTGCGGTAAAACCCAGGAAAATTAAGCCCTTCAGAGGATTTTCTTGCGCCACCGGGCTGGCCAGCGAACGCAGCCCGCAAAACCGGGTAGAATGCCGCCCACGCAATGAGGGTATTGGAAATGGCTTTAGTCGGGCGCTACAACAGTTTGCAAGTGGTTAAACACACTAACTTCGGTTTATATCTGGACGGTGGCGCGGATGGCGAAATCCTCCTGCCTAATCGTTATATTCCCAAAGATATTCCCAGCGAAGATGAAGACTGGCTCAACGTTTTTATTTATCTGGACAGCGATGACAAACTCATCGCAACTACCGAAAAGCCGAAAGTTCAGGTCGGTGAGTTCGCCAGTTTAAAAGTCGTTGAAGTCAACAGCATCGGTGTTTTCCTGGATTGGGGTTTGCCGAAGGATCTGTTGCTGCCGTACTCCGAAGAAAAGCGTCAGATGACCGCCGGCGAGTATGTCGTGGTGCACGTCTACCTCGACAAGCACACCCGCCGCATCACCGCGACGGCGCGTCTGGACCGCTACCTCGACAAGACCCCGGCCAACTACACCCCTGGCCAGGAAGTTGATTTGCTGGTTGCCGAAGCCACCGATATGGGCTTCAAGGCAATCATCAACAACAAGCACTGGGGCCTGATTCACAAGAACGAAATCTTCAAGTTCATGCGCGCCGGTAAAGAAGAGAAGGGCTTTATCAAAGAAGTCCGCGCCGACGGCAAGATCAGCCTGAGCCTGCAACCGGTCGGCGAAGAAGCCGCCACCAGCCTGAACTCGAAGATTCTCGCCAAGTTGCGCGACAACAATGGCAGCCTGCCGGTCAGCGACAAGAGCGACCCGACGGTGATCAGCAGTATGTTTGGCGTGAGCAAGGGCAACTTCAAAAAGGCCATTGGTGCGTTGTACAAGAACGGCCAGATCGTCATTCATGCCGATCGCATTGAGCTGAGCTGACCGTAATACCAGTCAAGCTCTTGTAGCAGCTGTCGAGCCCCGGCGAGGCTGCGTTCGGCTGCGAAGACGCAGCCTCGCCGGGGCTCGACAGCTGCTACAGGGGGGCGTTTTGCCCTATGCCGGGCTTTGTTTTTTTCTGCCGAGTTTCTGCCATGGATTGTGTTGTCGAGGTGTTCCGGTGAGTGCCACCCGGCGCAGCGCCGATGGGTTTGCCCTGCAAGTGATGATTGGGTTGTGCCTGATCTGGGGTATTCAGCAAGTGATGATCAAGTGGGCGGCGCCAGACATCGCGCCGGTCATGCAGGCCGCCGGGCGCTCGGGTATTTCCGCGTTACTCGTAGGATTGTTGATCTGCTGGAAGGGCGGCTGGGATCAAGTGGGCAATACCTGGCGCGGTGGACTACTGGCTGGCGCGCTTTTTGGCCTGGAGTTCTTCTTCATTTCCGAAGGCCTGCAACTGACCACGGCCGCGCACATGTCGGTGTTCCTTTACACCGCGCCGATCTTCACCGCACTGGGCGTTCATTGGCTGTTACCGAGTGAGCGTTTAAGGCCGGTCCAGTGGCTGGGGATTTTCCTCGCCTTCGTCGGGATCGCCATCGCCTTTGCCGGTGGGGTGTCCTGGGATAATCTCGATCACCGTATGTTGATGGGCGATGCGCTGGGCGTACTGGCCGGCGCGTCCTGGGGCGCAACCACGGTGGTGGTGCGCGCCTCTCGCCTGTCGGAAGCGCCGGTGACCCTGACGCTGTTCTATCAATTGATTGTTGGTTTCGTTGGCCTGTTGCTGATCGCGATCCTCAGCGGCCAGGTCACCCACGTCAGCCTGACCACCGTGGCGGTGGCCAGTGTGTTGTTCCAGGGATTGGTGGTCTCGTTCTTCAGTTACCTGACCTGGTTCTGGCTGTTGCGCCGTTATCTGGCGGCAAACCTGGCGGTGTTTTCGTTCATGACGCCGCTGTTCGGCGTCACGTTCGGCGTGGTGCTGCTGGGCGAAGCGCTGAGCTTCAACTTCGTTGTCGGCGCGGTGCTGGTGTTGTTGGGCATCACCTTTGTCAGCGCCGAGCAGTGGGTGCGCCGTCGCTTGCGCAAAGCCCTTGGGCAGAGCTGACCGAGCGCAATAACAGACCGCCAGCGACAATCAAACCGCTGCCGGCGAACACCAGTGCGAGTTGCAAACCACCGCTGAAGTGGCTGCTCAACGCGGCCAGCAACGGCCCGCTGAGCTGGCCCACGGCAAAGCACGCCGTCAGCAGCCCGGCGTTGCGCTGGGTGGCGTGGGGCGCCAGTTCCCGGGAACGTTGCATTACCAGCTGCATGCAGGCCAGGAACGGCGTGCCGCAAAGGATCACGCCCAAGGCCAGGCCTGGGCCGCTGCCCAACAAGCAAGCGAAAACCCCAGCCGCTTGCAGCCACAATGTCGCCATCAGCCAATAGCGAGTGCCCTGCGGGTGTTGTCGACGCAGACTCACCAGCACCACCCCGATGGCCGAAGCAAGACCGAAGCAAGGCCAGAACAGATCGGCCTGCCATTGGCCATGGAACTGCGCATTGGCCATTTGCGAGAGGAAAGTGGCCGGAATGATGTAGCCCAAACCGTACAATCCATAGACCACACCTAAACGGCCGATGCCATGATTTCCCGAACCAGCGACGCTGGGAGCGGCGGCCACGGTTGTAGCCGGTTGCGGCAGGAAGGGCAGAATCCCCAACAACATCGCCAGCCCGACGCCGGCATACACCAGCCACAAGGCAGCAGAAGTCTGCCCCAGCAGGTTCGAGCCCAAGGCCAGCAAGCCCGTCAGAAAAATCCCCAAACCCGGTCCGGCAAATACCAGGGCGCCGAGCCGTGGACGACCGGCCGCCGCGGCCAACGGCTGGCTCAACGCGGTGATCATCACCAGCACCCAGGCGCTGGCCACGCCTGTGCCGAACCGCAGCACCAGATGGGACCAAAACCCGTTGGCCCAGAACGAGGCCAATGTCAGCAATACACAGAGCCACAAACCGCCGAGCAAACGCCGGCGCACTTGCTCGGGGCGGCGAGAGAACATCGCGTCCACCGCACCGACGAAGTAGCCGAGGTAGTTGGCCGCGGCAATCAGACCGGCGGCGGTCAGGTCAATTTGGCCTTCACTGAGCAGGTGCGGCAACTGAGGCGTGAGGGCGAAACGCCCGATACCCATGGCCATCATCAGTGCGATGAAACTGGCGAGTAAGCGAATCAGAGGGGACATGGTCTGAATTCCAACAGAGGATCAATGACCGTCAGGCTAGGACTGATTGACTTTCTTTTAAAATGAATAATAGTGAGTAACTTGTTCTGATTTGGAGAAAGGTGTGGAATTCAGCCAATTGCGGATTTTCCAGGCAGTTGCGGAGGAGGGTTCCATCACCCGTGCTGCCGAACGCCTGCACCGGGTGCCATCGAACCTGTCTACCCGGCTTAAACAGCTGGAAGAGCAACTCGGCGTAGAACTGTTCGTGCGTGAACGTCAGCGTTTGCAATTGTCGCCTGCAGGAAAAGTCCTGCTGGATTACACCGCCAAGTTGTTCAATCTGCGCGACGAAGCTCAAGCGGCGGTGCAGGGCGGGCAACCGGCTGGGGACTTCGTGCTCGGCACCATGTACAGCACGGCGGCGATTCATCTGCCGGGGTTGTTGGCGCGTTATCACCGCACTTACCCGGCGGTGAACCTGCAAGTGCAGTCCGGGCCAAGCGGCGAATTACTTGAAGGTTTACTCACCGGTCGCCTCGATGCGGCGTTGGTGGACGGTCCGCTGGAACTGGCCGGGCTGGACGGCGTGCCGTTGTGCGACGAACGGCTGGTGCTGATCAGCGAGGCCGATCACCCGCCGATTCTCAGCGCGCTGGATGTGGAAGGGCGGTCGGTGTTCACCTTTCGGCAGGGTTGTTCCTACCGGATGCGCCTGGAAGCCTGGTTTGCCCATTACCATGCGGCGATGGGCCGGGCGATGGAAATCGAGTCTTATCCGGGGATGCTTGCCTGCGTGATCGCTGGCTCTGGCGTGGCGCTGATGTCAGAGTCGATGCTCGCCAGCCTGCCGGGCCGCGAAAGCGTGGCGGTGCATCCGTTGGTCGAGCCATTTGCCAGTGCCACCACGTGGCTGATGTGGCGCAAAGGCATGGTCGGGGCGAACTTGAACGCCTGGCTTGAGCAGCAACAATTGGTCTATCCGTCGGCGCCGAGTCAGGCCTTGGCGATGGCTTGAACTATCGGTCAGGTATTTTGATCAATTCAGTAACAGATCATTGCGACTTTGGGCGAGCATTACGTAGGACTTCGGACTATTATCAGTGCGAAGTGGCTACAGAATTTTGGCCACTCGGCACTACCCTGAAGGGGGCACCATGAAAGAGAAAATCCAAAACTGGCTGCACGACCTGGGTGTTGCACTCGGTTTGATCGAACCACCTCTGCAACCTGTGCCTATACGCACTGACGACGAACAACGCCGACGCCAGCAGCGTCGCCGGTAAGCGCGACGCAGCCGTTGTTGTAGCAGCTGCCGAGCAGCGCGAGGCTGCGTTCGGCTGCGGAGCAGTCGTAATCCGGCTAACGCGGTGAGTTTGAAAGAATGAAGTCGCAGGTTTCACGACGGCTGCGCCGCCGAACGCAGCCTCGCGCTGCTCGGCAGCTGCTACAGGGGCCCAGGTGAATTCAAGAGAGTGGGCGGGCTTAGTGCCTTCCGATCTCCATCAAAAACAGGCTCAAGTCATTCGCCGTCCTGGCGGTCTTGAGCATCTGATCTTCCTCGGCCGTAAACGCCGTCAATCCCAGCTCATCTTCCAGATGGAAGATCAGTTCTTCGATATCTTCTTTATCCAATCCCAATTGAGCGAGGCTCGCGTTGTCGTCGAAGTCATCCTGACCCTCCAGCAGGCGGCGGATGAAGCGATGCACGGCAGCACGAACGGCAGCTCTTTTCATGGTGGTTCTTCGAGGGCGTTATTGTTGTTGTCCCTTGGGGCTGAGTACAGCAGGCTTCAGACGTGCAAGCGCTGCCACTCGTCAATCATCGTGCGCAAATGTTCCCCGGAAAAACTCCCGAAATGCCCGCCGTGCACCGTGCGGATCGGCAACTCGCGCAAACGCTGCAGGCTGCGGGCGTAGTCGTCAAGGTTGGAGTGGTAGGCGTCTTCGATCAGCGGCCCGTCGTAGATGATGTCGCCACTGAACAGGGTCTCGGTCGCCGCTTCGTACAGGCTGATGCCGCCCGGTGAATGCCCCGGCGTGTGCAGCACTTGCAGCGTGCGGTTGCCCAGATCCAGCACGTCACCTTCTTCGATCAAACCTGTGGCTGGTGCGGCTTTGACCCGATACTCGGCGTAGCATAACGGGCAATCCGGGTGCGCTTCGAACATCTCGTCGCCGACAAACGCCGTGCTCAGTGTGTTTTCGCCGTCCGGTGACGCGAGGATCTGCGCTTCAGCCGGATGCACCAGTCGTTCAGGAAATTCGTGATGGCCGGCGATGTGGTCGAAATGGCAATGGCTGGCCACGGCGACCAGCGGCCGCTCGGTGATCCACGGCAGTTGCTCGCGCAGGCTGACCAGCCCGGAACCGCTGTCGAGCAGCAAGTCTTTGTCGCGGCCCTGGATGTGCCAGAGGTTGCAGCGATAGAAGGGGCGGATGTAAGGCTCGTGAATCAGGCGAATGCCATCACTGAGCTGTTTCACCTCGAACCACTGATCGCGAGAAACAATCTTCATCAAAGGTTTTCTCCAGACGAAAAAAAACGGGTGTGGCAACCGACGCCACACCCGTCGAAGAAAGCATCAAGTCGTTATGTTCAGCTTAGGCGGCGTTGGCCACCATTACCGGGCGACGGGACATCAGGCTGACCAGCACGAAGCTCACCAGACCAACGCCGAGGCTGTAGTAGATCGGGGTGTTGGCATCCAGACCGTCTTTGAACATGAACACCAGCGCCGTGGCGAAGCCCATGCCCATGCTGGCGATAGCGCCCGCGGTGTTTGCACGTTTCCAGAAAATCGCACCGATCAGCGGGATCAGCATGCCGCCCACCAGCAGGTTGTACGCCAGGGTCAGGGCACTGATCACGTCATTCACGACCAGAGCGATGCCAAGTACCACGATGCCGGTCAGCAGGGTGAACAGGCGGTTCATGCCCAGGCTCGACTGTTTACCACCGCGCAGTTTCGGCAGCAGGTCTTCGGTCAGGGTGGTGGCAGCGGCGAGCAGGCCGGCACTGGCGGTGGACATCATGGCCGCCAGGGCGGCGGCGATCACCAGGCCACGGATACCATCCGGCAGGGACAGTTTGACGATGGCGGCGAAGGCGTTGTTGACGTTGTCCAGGTCCGGGATCAGTACATGAGCGGCCATGCCGATCAGGGCACAAGCCAGGCCGTAGAAGATGCAGTAGATGCCCGCGAAAGTACCGGCGTACTGAGCGACTTTGGCGGTGCGGACGGTGAACACACGCTGCCAGATATCCTGGCCGATCAGGATCCCGAAGAAGTAGATCATGAAGTAGGTGATGATGGTGTCCCAGCCAATCGTGGTGAAGCTGAAGGCGGTTGCCGGCAGTTTCAGCACCAACTCATCCCAACCACCGACGCGGTACAGGCAGATTGGCAACAGGATGAACATCAGGCCCACGGTCTTGATGACGAACTGGACGATGTCGGTCAGGGTCAGGGACCACATGCCGCCGATCGCCGAATAAATCACCACCACGCCACCACCGACCAATACTGACAGCCAGAACGGCAGGTCGAACAGCACTTGCAGCACGGTGCCAATGGCCAGGATCGAGACCACGCCGATCATCAGCGCGTAGGCCAGCATGATCACCGCGCTCGCGGAGCGGGCCATCGGGTTGTAGCGTTTTTCCAATACCTGGGTAACGGTGTAGATCTTCAGTTTCAGCAGCGGTTTGGCGAGAAACAGGTTCAGTGCCACGATCCCGCAACCGAGGGCCGCGCAGAGCCAGAAACCGGAGATGCCATAGACGTAGCCCAGGCGCACGGTGCCGACGGTGGACGCGCCGCCCAGGACGGTGGCGGCCATGGTGCCCATGTACAGGCTCGGGCCGAGGTTACGACCGGCGACCAAAAAGTCTTCGTTGGTCTTGGCCTTGCGCATGCCGTAGTAGCCGAGTATCAGCATCGCGGCGGCGTAGATGAGTACGACGAATAAATCCAATGCCATGATGGCGTGTCTCCGATTGTCTTTTTTATGGTGAAACAAAAATATTTCTGTGGGGCATCCTTCTGTGGGAGTGAGCCTGCTCGCGATAGCGGTCTTGCAGTCACATCAATGTTGGATGTGCCGCCGTCATCGCCGGCAAGCCGGTCTCGCTCCCACAAGGGAAAGGTTGTCAGGCGGGCTGACGTAGTTCAGGTTTTGCCATGGTGCTTGCACCCTTGCTGCGTGCATCGTTTGGACCGAACACCGCGGCCGATTCCGGGAACAGGCTCAACAGCGCCAGGTACACCAGCGACGCCAGGCCAAGGGTGACCGGCAAGCTGATGTCGATGCCGCCGGCCAGTTCACCGAGCGGGCCAACGAACTGCCCAGGCAGGTTCACAAAGCACAAGCCCACCGCAGCACTCGGGATCCAGGCACCCAGCCCACGCCAGTTCCAGCCATGCGTGAACCAGTAGCGGCCACCTTTTTCGCCGCGGGTGAACACTTGCAGGTCATCCGGGCAGTAGAAGCCACGGCGCACCAGCAGGCCGATGATCATGATCACCATCCACGGAGTGGTGCAGGTGATGATCAGCACGGCGAAGGTCGACACGCTCTGCACCAGGTTCGCTGCAAAACGGCCGATGAAGATGAAGGCAATCGACATTACGCCGATCAACAACGTGGCCTTGACCCGCGACAGCACACGAGGGAACACGCTGGACATGTCCAGCCCGGTGCCATAGAGCGAGGTGGTGCCGGTGGACATGCCGCCGATCACCGCGATCAGGCACACCGGCAGGAAGAACCAGCTTGGTGAAACTGCCAGCAGGCCGCCGACGTAGTTGTTGGCCGCGATGTAGTCCGGTGCCTTGATCGCTACGATGGTGGCGGTGGCGAGGCCGAACAGGAACGGGATGAAGGTTGCGATCTGCGAGATCACCACCGCCGCCATGATCCGGTGCTTGGAGGTATCACGCGGGATGTAACGCGACCAGTCACCGAGGAACGCACCGAAGGAAATCGGGTTGCTCATTGCCACCAGCGCCGCGCCGATGAAGGCGGCCCAGAAGCCGGGTTGGCCCATGCTGACGGTGCCGGCGTAGTTCACATCGAACGGGCCGATGAAGGCGAAGATGCCCAGCAGGAACAACAGGCTGGCACTCCACACTGCGATCTTGTTGACCCACAGCAGGAAGCGGAAGCCATAGATGCAGACTGTCAGTACCAGGATCGCGAACAGACCGTAGGCCAGGCCCAGGGTCAGGTCGGTTTCCGGAAGACCGATCAGGCGTTTGGCGCCACCGATCAGCGCATCACCCGAACTCCACACCGAGAGCGAGAAGAAGGCGATGGCGGTCAACAGCGACAGAAACGAACCGACGATCCGCCCGTGCACGCCGAAGTGTGCACCGGAAGACACGGCGTTGTTGGTGCCATTGATCGGACCGAACAGGCCCATTGGCGCGAGGATCAGCGAGCCCAGCAACACGCCCAGCACAATCGCCCAGACGCCCGCCTGAAAAGACAGGCCGAACAGTACCGGGAAACTGCCGAGCACGGCGGTGGCAAACGTGTTGGAACCACCGAAGATCATCCGGAACAAATCCGTCGGGCCTGCGGTGCGTTCACTGTCCGGGATCTGTTCGACCCCGTAGGTTTCAATGTGCGTAAGGCTTTGGTCTTTGTTGTTGTTATTCATGATCAGCTCCGATCATAAAGGCGCGCTCATCGTGTGCGAGCGTCACCTGTTTGGCTAAGGGGTTGGCAGCCCTTCCGGCATCGCGGACAAATGTTCGTGGCAGGCCAGCCATGGGCCTTGTTGTTGTCGGCGAAACACAATCGTCTCGCGCTCCTGGCTGAAGTGTTGCTCCCCTTGCATGCGCAGCTCGGTGGCCACGTCATGGATGAAAATCGCCACGTCACCCTGCAGGCTGACGAAGGCGTTGCTTGAAGTACACGAAAGCACTTCGAAGCCATCCTCCGAGCGCCAGGTGTCCCACAACGCCTGATAGGCATCGCGCGACAGCAGGGGCTGCTCGAGGGTGTAGAACACGAAGCTGGCGTCGGCGCTGAAGGCGCCGAAGTAAGCTTCGCGATCATTACGGGCAAAGGCGGTTACCAGATCGGCAGCGGCCTTGAGTACCTGATCACGTTCGTTCACGACCAATCCTCAGCGGTGGACCACGCCAGGCAGTACGCAGAGCATTTCGTACAGCAGGTTGGCGGCCAGCAGCGAGGTGTTGCCGGTGGTGTCGTAAGCGGGCGAGACTTCTACCAGATCGCAACCGACCAGGTCGAGGCCTTGGCAGCCGCGAACGATTTCAATTGCCTGAATGGTCGTCAGACCACCGATTTCCGGGGTGCCGGTACCTGGCGCCCAGGCAGGGTCGATGCCGTCGATGTCGAAAGTCAAGTACACCGGACCGCCGCCGACTTTCTCGCGAACTTCAGCCATCAACGGGGCCAGGGATTTGTGCCAGCACTCTTCGGCCTGAACCACGCGGAAGCCTTGATTGCGGCTCCAGTTGAAGTCGTCAGCGGTGTAGCCCTGAGCGCGCAGACCAATTTGCACGACACGGTCGTTGTCCAGAAGGCCTTCTTCAACGGCGCGACGGAAGGTGGTGCCGTGGGCGATTTTCTCGCCGAACATGTGATCGTTCACATCCGCGTGAGCGTCGATGTGCACCAGGCCGACCTTGCCGTGCTTCTTATGGATCGCACGCAGGATGGGCAGGGTGATGGTGTGGTCGCCGCCGAGGGTCAGGGGGATCACATTGTGTTCGAGGATTTTGTGGTAGGACTCTTCGATGATCCGTACCGCGTCCAGCAGGTTGAACGTGTTGATCGCCACGTCACCGATGTCGGCAACCGACAGCGAGTCGAACGGTGCAGCGCCGGTGGCCATGTTGTACGGGCGGATCATCACCGATTCAGCGCGGATTTCGCGAGGTCCGAAACGGGTGCCTGGGCGCAGGGACGTGCCGATGTCCAGCGGGACGCCAACGAAGGCAGCATCCAGACCGGCAGCGGTTGGCAAATGGGGAAGGCGCATCATGGTGGCGATGCCGCCGAAGCGCGGCATTTCATTGCCGCCCAGTGGTTGGTGAAGAATCTTGTCCACGGGTAAGGCCTCATCGTCGTTGTTTTATTTATGTCGGTTGCGCAGGTCGGGGAGACGCAGGCACCGCTGTGGGGGCAATTCTGCGAAATGTAGTGGCCGGGAAGAATCGCTACGGGCAAATACTTAGTTCAGATTTTTCTAAACTAATGGCTGGAGGGGGATTAGACTTTGCGGCATTGAGATTTGTGCTCGCCTCAAGAACGACCCCTCACCCTAACCCTCTCCCCAGGGGGGAGAGGGGACTGATCGAGGTGTTCTCGGGAATTACATCGACCTGAAATATCGAGTCAAACTCAGGATTTGAAAGCCATGGAGATCGGCTCCCTTTCCCCTTCTCCCCAGGGGGGAGAGGGGACTGACCGAGGTGTTCTCGGGAATTACATCGACCTGAAATATCGAGTCAAACTCAGGATTTGAAAGCCATGGAGATCGGCTCCCTTTCCCCTTCTCCCCAGGGGGAGAGGGGACTGACCGAGGTGTTCTCGGGAATTACATCGACCTGAAATATCGAGTCAAACTCAGGATTTGAAAGCCATGGAGATCGGCTCCCTTTCCCCTTCTCCCCAGGGGGGAGAGGGGACTGATCGAGGTGTTCTCGGGAATTACATCGACCTGAAATATCGAGTCAAACTCAGGATTTGAAAGCCATGGAGATCGGCTCCCTTTCCCCTTCTCCCCAGGGGGGAGAGGGGACTGACCGAGGTGATCTCGGGAATTACACCGACCTGAAATATCGAGTCAAACTCAGGATTTGAAAGCCATGGAGATCGGCTCCCTTTCCCCTTCTCCCCAGGGGGGAGAGGGGACTGATCGAGGTGTTCTCGGGAATTACATCGACCTGAAATATCGAGTCAAACTCAGGATTTGAAAGCGATGGAGATCGGCTCCCTTTCCCCTTCTCCCCCGTGGGGAGAGGGCTGGGGTGAGGGGTGGATTCAACAGGCAACACATTTCTAAAACCCGGAGCCCCCATGGCCAACGCATTACCCGACCTGAAACTGTTGCGCATCTTCGTCAGTGTGGTTCGCCATCAGGGGTTTGCCAACGCCCAGCAAGAGCTCAACCTCTCGACCTCGGCCATCAGCACTTACATGAGCCAGCTCGAAACCGCCCTCGGTCTGGTGCTCTGCCATCGCGGTCGTGGTGGTTTCAGCCTGACCAGCAAAGGCGAACTGTTCCACCAGGAAACCCTGCGTCTGCTCGGTGAACTCGAAGGCTTCGAGCAATACGCTGCCGCCCTCAAAGGCGAACTGCGCGGCACCTTGAACCTCGGCGTCATCGACTCCACCGTCAGCGACAAGGCCTTGCCGTTCGCCGAAGCCATTGGCGCCTACAGCCAGGAACACCCGGCCGTGCATTTGCATTTGTCGGTCATGAGCCCTTACGAACTGCAACTCGGCGTGCAGGACAACCGCCTCGACCTGGCCATCGGCGCGTTCTCCACGCGCATGAGCGGTCTGGTCTACATGCCGCTGTACCGCGAACAACACTGGTTGTATTGCAGCAGTCGTCATCCGCTGTTCACCGAGCGGCGCATTCCCGAGCAAGTCATCACTCAGCAACGCATGGTTGGTCGTGGATACTGGAGCCAGGCGGAACTGGCACGCCACGGCTTCAAACACAGCGCGGCGACGGTGGAAAGTATGGAGGCGCAGCTGATTCTGGTGCTGTCGGGCGCCTACATTGGTTACCTGCCGGAGCACTACGCGCAGGCTTGGGCGGATAAGGGCGATTTGCGAGTGCTGCTGCCGGCGACCTTCGGTTATCAGGCGCCGTTTTCGATGATCGTGCGTCGTGGCCGCAGCCGCGAGCCGCTGATCCAGACCTTTCGCGATTTGCTCAAAGCGCAACTGAATCAGGCTTGAAAACTATGTCCAGAATCCAATGTACGCGCTGCCTGCGTCCGCAAACCCATTGCCTGTGCCCGCTGATTCCGAGCCTCGACAGCCGCACCCGAGTGCTGTTGTTGCAGCATCCCAGCGAAGTGAACCATGCGCTGAACACCGCGCGGTTGGCGGCGTTGGGGTTGAAGAATGCCGAGCTGATGGTTGGCGAGGTGTTCGAGGATTTGCCAGCGCTGTTGAATCAACCGGGGTATCAGGCGCGGTTGTTGTTTCCGGCTGACGATGCGCAGTCGTTGCAGGCGTACACCGCGAATGACGAGCCGCTGTTGCTGGTCGTCCCGGACGGCACCTGGCGCAAGGCGCGCAAGATGCTGCACCTCAATCCGTTGCTGGCGGCGTTGCCACGAGTGACGTTGGCGGACGGCGGGGTGTCTCGATATCGACTGCGCAAAGCCCCCGGGCCGGGGGCGTTGTCGACGGTGGAGGCGATTGTGCAGGCGTTGCAGACACTGGAAGCGCCGAGCTCTTTTGAACCCTTGTTGAAACCGTTCGAGGCGTTGATCGAGGGGCAGATTGCGGCGATGGGGGAGGAGACCTACCAGCGTAACCATGGGCCGAAATAACTGGCGGCTGTAAGGGCCTCTTCGCGAGCAGGCTCGCTCCGACAGTTGATTTGTGGACGACGCAAAACCACTGTGGGAGCGAGCCTGCTCGCGAAGACGATAGAACAATCACCACCCATTCCGGCAAGAAACTACCGCTCGCGCATCGCCTCGGTCCGGGCTTTGAGTACCGGTTTGAGCAAGTAATCCAGCACACTTTTCTCCCCGGTAATGATATCCACCGTCGCCACCATCCCCGGAATGATCAGCAATGGTTTGATGTCGCCACCCAAATGGTTTTTATCCGTGCGTACCTGAATCAGGTAGAAGCTGTTGCCCTTGTCATCCGTAATCGTGTCCGCCCCAATCAACTCCAGCTTCGCACTCAACCCACCATAAATCGTGTAGTCGTAAGCACTGAACTTGACCATGGCTTTCTGTCCCGGGTGCAGAAATGCGACGTCCTGCGGCCGGACCTTGGCTTCGATCAGCAAGTTGTCTTCAATGGGCACGATTTCCACCATGTCGCTGCCCGGCTGGACCACGCCGCCGATGGTGTTGACCTTCAGCACTTTGATAATCCCGTGAACCGGCGACACAACCGTGGTACGGGTTACGCGGTCATCAATAGCAATGCTCGATGCCGTGATTTTCGACAGGTCTGTGCGCTTTTCATTCAGCTCTTTCGCCGCGTCGGAGCGGAAGGATTGTTCGGACTCATCAATCTTGCTTTTGATCTCATTGATCGCCGATTCCGCACGGGGAATCGCCAGGGTCGTAGCGTTCAATGAGCCGCGAATCTCCACCGCACTGCGTTTGAGTCGCAGGATTTCCACCGGCGAAACCGCCCCGGTGCCCACCAGCGGCGCGGACATGTTCATCTCTTGTTGCAGCAATGCCAGGCTTGAACTGAATTGGCCCTGCTTCGAGCGGAACTCCGCCAGTTCCTGGGATTTCTGCCGAAGTTGCTCACTCAGGGTGCGCTGTTCGCTGGCCAGTCGCCGTTGCCGTTGCTCGTACAGTGAGCGCTCGTCTTCGGCCACTTGCGGCGCCTTGGCGATCACTTCCGGGGACAGCTTGAACGGCCGGCCTTCCGCTTCGGCCGACAGCCGTTCGACCTGCGCGGTCAGCGCATAACGATCCGCCTCGCTTTCGCCCTTGTTCGACAGGAATCGAGTGTCATCGAGGCGCAGCAAGGTGTCGCCCTTGTTCACCATTTGCCCTTCGCGAACGAAGATCTCAGTGACGATGCCGCCCTCCAGGTTCTGGATCACTTGAACTTTGCTCGACGGAATCGCCTTGCCTTCGCCCATGGTCACTTCCTGCAGCACCGCGAACTTGGCCCAGACCACCGCCGTGATAATCAGCGCCGCCGCCAGCCACACGGTGATCCGCGACCAGCGTGGGGAATCCTGCAATGAGGCGCCGGCGGTTTCCGGCATGAATTCGCTTTCGGCGCTTTTGCTGAAACTGCCAAAGTAGCCGCGTGGCTTCGAATTAGAGCGCGACGCGTCGGATGATGAACGGGCCATGGCTAGCTCCTAGACAGCCGCAGAGCCGACACGGCCCTTGCGCAGTGCATCGATGACCACTTCTTTCGGACCGTCGGCGACGATCCGCCCGTTGTCCAGCACCACCAGCCGATCCACCAGGCTGAGCATCGAGGTACGGTGGGTCACCAGCAGCAGGGTTTTGCCCTGGACCCAGCGGTGGAGTTTTTGCCGCAGAACGTCTTCGCTGCTGTTGTCCATGGCGCTGGTGGGTTCGTCGAGCAACATGATCGGCGGATCCAGCAACAAGGCGCGGGCCAGCAACACCGCCTGACGTTGACCGCCGGACAGCAGTTGTCCGCGTTCACCCACCGGCCGGTCGAAGCCTTGCGGATGCTGACGCGCCAGCTCGGTGACACCGGTCAGCTCGGCGACTTCGAGCATCCGTGAATCGCTGATGTAGCGTGCGCCGAGGGTCAGGTTGTCGCGCAGGCTGCCGGCCAACAGTGGCAGGTCATGGGCGACGTAACCGATTTGCTGACGCAGGTCGGCGACGTCTAGTTGCCGCAAGTCCAGGCCATCGAGCAGCAGCTGGCCTTCTTCCGGTGCGTAGAAACCCATTACCAGCCGCGCCAGCGTACTTTTGCCTGAGCCGCTGCGACCGATGATGCCGATCCGCTCGCCGGGTTTCACGCTGAAGCTGATGTTGGCCAAGGCCGGAGCGTTCTGGCCGTTGTAGTGGAAGGTCACACTGCTGACGTCTATCGCGCCTTGCAGTTGCGTGCGTTCCAGCGGCCGTTGTTTGGCGTCGCGTTCCTGCGGCAAGGACATCAGCGCATCGGTGCTTTTCATGGTCAGTTGCGCTTGCTGGTAGCGAGTGATCAAACCGGCAATCTGCCCCAGCGGCGCGAGCACCCGGCTGCCGAGCATGTAGGTCGCCACCAGCGCGCCGACGCTGAGGTTGCCGGCGATGATGCTGTAGACCCCGGCGACGATGGTCGCCATGCCAGAGAATTGCTGGATGAACAGCGTGCCGTTGGTGGCCAGTGCCGAGAGGTTGCGCGCATGGCTGTCGAGGCGGGTGAGGGCGCCGTGGGTGCTTTCCCATTTGTGCTGGCGTTCGCTTTCGGCGCTGCAGGCCTTGAGGGTTTCCAGACCGCCGAGGGTTTCGATCAGCAGTGCCTGGCGTTCGGCGCCCAGGGTCAGGCTTTTCTGTACGGTGTCGCGCAGGCGCACCTGGATCACCATTGCGAAGATGATCGTGATCGGAAACGCCAGTAACGGAATCACCACCAGCCAGCCGCCGAGCAGGCCGATCACCACCAGCATCAGCACGGCAAAGGGCAGGTCGATGAGGCTCGTCAGCGTTACGGCGGTGAGGAATTCCCGCAGGCCCTGGAAGTCATGGATGCTTTGGGCGAAACCACCAATGGTCGCCGGCCGCGCTTTCATCGCCATGCCGGTGATGCGTTCGAACAACGTGGCCGAAAGGATCACGTCGGTTTTCTTCCCGGCGGTGTCCAGCAGGTGCGCGCGCACCACCCGCAACACCAGTTCGAAACCGGTGCCGATCAGCAAGCCGATGGACAGCACCCACAACGTCGACGTGGCTTGGTTCGGCACCACCCGGTCGTAGGTCTGCATCACGAACAGCGGCACCATCATCCCCAGCAGGTTGATCAGGAAACTCGCCAGAATCGCGTCGCTGTACAGCCACTTCGACAGCTTCAACGTGTCGCGAAACCACGCCTCCACCCGTGGCACCAGCGGTGAGCGCAAGTCTTCGAGTTCATGCCGTGGCCGCGCGAACAAGGCCTGGCCGCTGTAATTCTCGGCCAGCTCGTCCGTGCTGACCCATTGTTCACCGCCGTCGGCTTCGCTCGGCAAAATCAGCAACTGCCCGTCATCGCCAAAGCGTCGTAGAACGGCAGTACGGCCGTTGTTGAGGATCAGCATTACAGGCAGGTTGAGGGCGGAAATGTCCGCCAGTTCACGGCGCAGCAATCGCGCCTGCAAACTGGCCCGGGCCGCTGCGCGAGGCAGCAGGTCCAGGCTCAAGCGTTGTTTGTTCAGGGGGAGCCCGGCACTCAGGCTGGCGCGACTGACCGTCGCACCATGGAGTTTGCAGAGGATCAACAGACCGTCCAGAAGCGGGTCATCGAAGCTCAGCCGCGGATCAACACTGATGTTGCCGGGTTCCATGCTGGTCACATTGATCGCTCCCGTTGGCATAGGTATCTACACATCTCTCTGTAGGAGCTGCCGCAGGTTCGGGCCGAGTTCGGACGATCTTTTGATCTTGTTTTTTTCAGGATCAAGATCAAAAGATCGTCCGAACGCGGCCCGAACCTGCGGCAGCTCCTGCAGGGGTTACTTCAGTTCAGGCAAACGGGCTTCGTTTTTTACTTCCGTGGAGGCGATCGCATCGGCGGGCAACACCACCCTTTGTTTGCTCAGCAACTGCCCCATGTTCGCCAGCACGCGGTACATCGAGAACTCCTCGGTGTAGCGCACTTCGGTGTAGCGGCGGTTGGCGTTGTAGAGCTCGTTTTCACTGTCCAGCAGGTCGAGCAGGGTGCGTTGACCGAGGCCGAACTGGTCCTGATACGCCACGCGCACGCGTCGGCTGGTATCCGCGTATTCGCGGGCGGTCGGGGTTTGTTTCTTGGCATTGACCATGGCGTTCCAGGCCAGGTGAATGTTCTCGTTGAGTTGGCGCAGGGCATTGTTGCGGATGTCCATCGCCTGGTTGATCAGGTGCGCATCGGAGGCCAGGCGAGCCTTGTCGCTGCCACCGCGGAACAGGTTGTAGTTCATCACCACGCCGACGCGCCATTCGTTGTCGTGGCCTTCATCGCCCTGCACGTTGTTGTTCGCACCCACGGCGGCTTCGGCGTCGAAGCGAGGGTAGAACGGCGACTTGGCAACTTCGTACTGGCTCTCGGCCGATTGCACATCGGCCTGGGCGGATTTCAGGTACGGGTTGTTTTCCACCATGCTTTGCTGGGCTTCCTGCAGGGTGGCGGGCAGTTCGCCGCGGGTCGAGGGCGGGGCTTCGAGTTCATCGGGCAGGCGCCCCACGACGGCGTAGAAGTTCGACTCGGCATCCGCCAGATCGACTTCAGCGGTATCGAGGTTGTTTTGTGCCAGTGCCCGGCGAGCGACGGACTGATCGGAGTCGGCGGTGCTGCCGATACCACGCTGGGTGCGCAGACCGATCTGATCGTTGACCCGCATGTGCGCTTGCAGATTGTTCGTGGCCAGGGTCACCAGTTCGCGGCGCTTGAGCACTTCGAGGTAGACCTCAATGGTGCGCAGCGCCAGATCCTGAGCGGTGCCCTGAGCGTAATAGGCCCGGGAATTGACCACGCCTTTGGTTCGCTGGACTTCGTTCGAGGTGTTGAAACCATCGAAGAGCATCTGCCGCAGACGTAATTCCGATTGGGTGTAGGTCAGGATTTCGGTGTGGTGATTGCCGAGTGCCCGGGTGTTGGTGTTATCGCTGTACCCGCGCCCGTAGGCGGCATTCAGATCAACCGATGGATAAAATCCTCCCTTGGCGACTTTCACTTGCTCATCGGCCGAGAGGCGGCTGTCTACACGCGACGCCAGCTCCGGGTGGGTCGCGATGGTGCTCTGGATTGCCTCCGTCAATGACATGGCCTGAGCCTGTGAAGTGCAGGCCATGGCCAGCAGAATTGCGCTGCAGAGGGGGGTTAAAACGCGCATGGGTGCCTCTCCCTGATTCCTAATGGTGCTTATCAGTCGCCAAATATTTGACGGCATTTATAGTGAAAACCGTTTCATGCTTGTAACAACAGAGCTAAGAACATTCTAGAGAGAACCATAGAAGAATTTTTCATAAAGTATATGCCAAAAAAAACTTATGCGCTCCGTAAAATCCAGCACATTGTTCACTGCGAAAGCCCTTGATTTCTGAGCGTTAGGGCGCTCTTCGGGGTTTGAGGAAAGTTCCAGACCACATATCGACATAGGGCGGGGAAGTGCTGGAGGGGAGGGAAGCGGACGGTTTTGAGGTGACGGTTTTTTGTCACCTTGGTGGATCAAAACCGTTACGCATCGCTCAAAGGGCGAATTGTTGCGCAAGTGGATCCCGATGCCATTGATTGCAGAGGGTTTTTATCGCGCAGCAGACACGTCGCCCGCGAGCGGTACGCTTGGCGAGAACGGCGCCAGGGCAGCGGCTTACTTCAGGTAACCACTGCCAGCAGGCGATTCCGCCAGGCAACCCGTTAGAGCCAGGAGCACGTTCTTCGCAAAAACAGGATGCCGACAGCGGTTGGCAGCGGAGGAAGTGCACATGGCTACGCTCATCGGTATTGTCAGTAAGGTCATTGGTCAGGTGTTCGCGGTTGCGAGCGATGGCACCCGACGCGGGCTGGTCGAGGGGGACCGGTTATTCGTCGGCGATCAACTGGTCACCGGGGCCGAAGGCGCGGTGGCGGTTCATCTGCAGAGTGGCCAGGAACTGACACTTGGGCGTGGCAGCAGTATGGAGATGACGCCTCAGTTACTCGCGCATCAGGCACCCCATGTAGACACCGCTGAAGCGGTGACACCGACTCAAGCGCAACTGACCGATGTCGAACAACTGCAAAAAGCGATCGCTGCCGGCGACGACCCAACCCAGACTGCTGAAGCTACGGCGGCCGGACCGGGTTCGACCGGTGCACCTGGTGCATTGGGCGGTGGCCACTCGTTTGTCATGCTTGAAGAGGTGGGCGGGCGGGTCGATCCGACGATTGGTTTTCCTACCGCAGGCTTCAACGGCATTCCCGAATTTCCCCTGGGGCGGCTGGCCGGAAACCCGGACAACGGCGACAACGGTGCAGGTGGTGCAGGTGGTGCAGGTGGTGCAGGCGGTGCAGGTTCAGATGGTTCAGGCGGTTCAGGCGGTTCAGGCGGTTCAGGAGGGACAGGCGTTCTTCCTGTGACACCAGTAGTTCCTGATGTGCCGAACAATCCGGTCACCCTCACCGGCCTGACGGTGGCAGGGGGCGAACTGACCCTCAATGAGGCCAACCTGGCCGACGGTTCGGCCCCCAACCCTGGGGCGCTGACCAAGACCGGCACGTTCAGCGTGTCTGCTCCTGACGGGCTGACCAGCCTTAGCATCGGTGGGATCAACGTGATCAGCGGTGGCGTTGCCGCAGGCTTCCCGCAATCGATCACCACCCCGTTGGGCAACACCCTGACCGTCACCGGCTACAACCCGGCCACGGGGGTTGTGAGTTACAGCTACACCCTCATCGACAATGAAACCCATCCGGCCGGTGACGGCACCAACAACCTCAGCGAACACTTCACCGTGGTGGCCGGCGACAGCAATGGCGATACCACCACCGGTTCCCTGGACGTCAACATCACCGACGACGTGCCCAAGGCGGTCGATGACAGCCATCTCAGCACCGCGTCGGAAACCTTACTGACGCTCAATGGCAATGTGCTGACCAACGACGTGCAAGGTGCCGACCGCGTGACCACCGGGGAAAGTACCGGGCCGATCACCCCAGGCACATTCACCGGGATTTACGGCACCCTGGTGCTCAACGCCAACGGCACATACACCTACACCCTGAACACCAGCGACGCGGACTTCAAAGCCTTGCACGCGGGTGGCAACGGCACCGAAACCTTCACCTACAACCTGACCGATGCCGACGGCGACACCAGCACGGCCAACCTTGTGCTGAACATCCATAACAACGATGACCCGGTCACGATTGGCGGCCTGAACGTCGAGGGCGGCGAAATCACCGTCTACGAAAAAAACCTCACTTACGGCTCCGACCCTGATGCCCCCGCCCTGACCCAGAGCGGCACCTTCACCGTCAACGCACCGGATGGCCTGCAAACCCTGACCGTGGCCGGCGTCGCGGTGGTCAGCGGTGGGGTGGCGGTAGGTTTCCCGCTATCCGCCACCACCTGGACGGGCGCCACCTTCACCATCACCGGTTACGACCCCGCCACGGGCGTGGTGAGCTATAGCTACACCCTCAATTACGACAGCGACCACCCCAATGCCGGCGGCGCCAACAGCATTTACGAGAACTTCGACGTCGTTGCCACCGATAGCGACGGCAGCACGGCGACCGGGCAAATCAACGTCAACATCGTCGATGACCTGCCGACCGCCAACCCTGATGCGATTTCGGTCGCAGAGGGCGGCATCATCAGCGGCAGCGTGTTGTGGAACGACGTCGGCGGCGCCGATGGCCCCGCGGCAGGGGGCGCGGTGGTCGGCGTGCGTGCCGGTTCAGATACCTCTACCCCGGTCATTGGCGGCCTGAACACTCAGATCAATGGCACCTACGGTTACCTGACGCTGGATGCCAACGGCAACGCCGTCTACCACAGCAACCCGAACGCCGTGAGCGGCCCCGGGGCGACCGACACGTTCACCTACACCCTGCGCGATGCCGACGGTGACCAAAGCACCACCACCATCACCATCGACGTGAACAACAGCTCCATCAGAGCGGTCAGCGACAGCGACGTGACCGTGTATGAAAAAGCCCTCGACCTGAACCAGGACGGCCAGGACCTAGCGCCCGGCACCGTTACCGGGAGTTTGCCGAGCAATACCGGCGAAACTGCCAGTGGCACCCTGGTCGGCTCCGTCACGGGCGCGGTCGGCGCAATCACCTACACCCTGGTCGGCAGCGCCACCGGCACCTACGGGCAAATCCTGCTCAATCCTGATGGCTCCTACACCTACACGCTGACCTCGGCGCCAAGCACCACGCCGCATGCGAACGACGGCGCCAACACCCTCAGCGAAAGCTTCACCTACCAAGCAACCGACGCCCTGGGCAACAGCACCACCAGCACCATCGTGATCAACGTCGTCGATGACGTGCCGACTGCTCATGCCGACGAGACTTCGGTCGCCGAAGGCGGCATCGTCAGCGGCAACGTGCTGTGGAACGACGTCGGCGGCGCCGATGGCCTCGCCGCAGGAGGCGCGGTGGTCGGCGTGCGTGCCGGTTCAGACACCTCGACCTCGGCCGTTGGCGGCCTGAACACTCAGATCAATGGCACCTACGGTTACCTGACGCTGGACGCCAACGGCAACGCCGTCTACCACAGCAATCCGAACGCCGTGAACGACCCCGGGGCGACTGACGTGTTCACCTATACCGTGCGCGATGCCGACGGTGACCAAAGCACCACCACCATCACCATCGACGTGATCAACAGCGGGATCAGGGCGGTCAGCGACAGCGACGTGACCGTGTATGAAAAAGCCCTCGACCTGAACCAGGACGGCCAGGACCTAGCGCCCGGCACCGTTACCGGGAGTTTGCCGAGCAATACCGGCGAAACTGCCAGTGGCACCCTGGTCGGCTCCGTCACGGGCGCGGTCGGCGCAATCACCTACACCCTGGTCGGCAGCGCCACCGGCACCTACGGGCAAATCCTGCTCAATCCTGATGGCTCCTACACCTACACGCTGACCTCGGCGCCAAGCACCACGCCGCATGCGAACGACGGCGCCAACACCCTCAGCGAAAGCTTCACCTACCAAGCAACCGACGCCCTGGGCAACAGCACCACCAGCACCATCGTGATCAACGTCGTCGATGACGTGCCGACTGCTCATGCCGACGAGACTTCGGTCGCCGAAGGCGGCATCGTCAGCGGCAACGTGCTGTGGAACGACGTCGGCGGCGCCGATGGCCTCGCTGCAGGGGCGGTGCTCGGCGTGCGTGCCGGTTCCGACACCTCGACCTCGGCCATTGGCGGCCTCAACACTCAGATCAATGGCACCTACGGTTACCTGACACTGGACGCCAACGGCAACGCCGTCTACCACAGCAACCCGAACGCCGTGAGCGACCCCGGGGCGACCGACGTGTTCACCTATACCGTGCGCGATGCCGACGGTGACCAAAGCACCACCACCATCACCATCGACGTGATCAACAGCGGGATCAGGGCGGTCAGTGACAGCGACGTGACTGTCTACGAAAAAGCCCTCGACCTGAACCAGGACGGCCAGGACCTGGCGCCCGGCACCGTTACCGGGAGCCTGCCGGGCAATACCGGCGAAACTGCCAGTGGCACGCTGGTCGGTTCGGTCAGCGGCGCGGTCGGCGCGATCACCTACACCCTGGTCGGCAGCGCCACCGGTACCTACGGGCAAATCCTGCTCAATCCTGATGGCTCCTACACCTACACGCTGACCTCGGCGCCCAGCACCACGCCGCACGCCGACGATGGCGCCAACACCTTGAGCGAAAGCTTCACCTACCAAGCAACCGACGCCCTGGGCAACAGCACCACCAGCACCATCGTGATCAACGTCGTCGATGACGTGCCGACTGCTCATGCCGACGAGACTTCGGTCGCCGAAGGCGGCATCGTCAGCGGCAACGTGCTGTGGAACGACGTCGGCGGCGCCGATGGCCTCGCCGCAGGAGGCGCGGTGGTCGGCGTGCGTGCCGGTTCAGACACCTCGACCTCGGCCGTTGGCGGCCTCAACACTCAGATCAATGGCACCTACGGTTACCTGACACTGGACGCCAACGGCAACGCCGAATACCACAGCAACCCGAACGCCGTGAGCGGCCCCGGGGCGACTGACGTGTTCACCTATACCGTGCGCGATGCCGACGGTGACCAAAGCACCACCACCATCACCATCGACGTGATCAACAGCGGGATCAGGGCGGTCAGTGACAGCGACGTGACTGTCTACGAAAAAGCCCTCGACCTGAACCAGGACGGCCAGGATCTGGCGCCCGGCACCGTTACCGGTAGCCAGCCAGAACGCACGGCTGAAACCGCCAGTGGCACCCTGGTCGGCTCCGTCACCGGTGCCAGCGGCGCCATCACTTACACCCTGGTCGGCAGCGCCACCGGCACCTACGGGCAAATCCTGCTCAATCCCGACGGCTCCTACACCTACACGCTGACGTCGGCGCCCAGCACCACGCCGCACGCCGACGATGGCGCGAACACCCTCAGCGAAAGTTTCACTTACAAAGCCACCGACGCCCTGGGCCATTCCACCACCAGCACCATCGTGGTCAACATCGTCGATGACCTGCCGACCGCCAACCCCGACATGGTCTCGGTAGTGGAGGGCGGCATCGTCAGCGGCAACGTGCTGGCGAACGACTTCGGCGATGCCGATGGGGGTGGGGTGGTCGGCGTGCGCGCCGGTTCAGACACCTCGACCTCAGCCATCGGCGGTTTGAACAGCCAGATCAATGGCACCTACGGTTACCTGACGCTGGATGCAGCGGGCAACGCGGTCTATCACAGCAACCCGGACGCCGTGAACGGTTCCGGTGCGACCGACGTGTTCACCTACACCTTGCGCGATGGCGATGGCGACGAGAGGACCACCACCATCACCATCGACGTGAACAATAGCTGCATCAGCGGCAACGACGGCGACCTGGCCGGTTCGACGTTGCCGGACCCAGTCATTGCGAACGCGCCACCGGTGGCGGTCGATGACCACGTCATCACCAACGTGCTGTCGGGCAACATCGTGGTGCCGGGCGAGTTGTTGCTGGCCAACGACACCGACCCCAATGGCGACCCGCTGACCGCTTCGCCGACCACCGTCAACACTGGTTGGATTGCCAAAGGCGCGGACTTCACCGGCACCCATCAAAACTTCAGCTTCACCGGCGGTAACGAGCAGGCGGTGACCCTCGCCCGCAGTGCATTCGTCGCCAACACGGCAGCCATGACGGCAGTGTTGGTGGTCAGCGGGGCGCTGGGAGCGGTCAACAACACCCACGATGAGGACCGCATCACCGTCGACCTCAAACAGGGTGAAACCCTTAACCTGGATCACAATCTGGCGGCCGGTCATGTCGCCATGGAGTACTCAATCAACGGCGGCGCATGGATCGCCCTCGCGGACGGGCAAACCCTCACCGCAACGTCGGACAGCACCTGCCAGATCCACATCACCAACATCGACGACGGTGGTCCGGGCAACAGCGGGAAGGGCGCGGAAAACTACCAGCTGACCATGACCGTCAACTACGCCGGGGCCCACGACATCGCGCCAGATGTCCACGGCACCTACACCGCCAGCGACAGCCATGGCGGCAGCGACAGCGGTGCCGTGACCATCACCTATCAGGACGGCCACACCCTCACCGGCACGGCGGGCGACGATGTACTGGTGGCAGGCACCGGCAACAACGTGATCAATGCCGGCGACGGCAACGACGTACTCACCGCCGGTTCCGGCAACAACGAAATGCACGGCGGCGCCGGCAATGACTTGCTGTACAGCGGTGCGGGCAACGACCTGCTCGACGGCGGCACTGGCGTCGACACCGCGAGCTATGCCCACGCCACCGCCGGGGTCACCGTCGATCTGAGCCTGCTCACCCCGCAGAACACCGTAGGTGCCGGGACCGACACCCTGACGGCGATCGAAAACCTGACCGGCTCAAACTTCAACGACAGCCTCACCGGCGACAACCACAGCAACATCATCAACGGCGGCCTGGGTAACGACATGCTCAACGGTGGGGGCGGCGACGACTTCCTCATTGGTGGCCTGGGCAACAACACCCTCACCGGCGGCAGTGGTACCGACACCTTCCAGTGGCTCAAAGGCAACAGCGGCCACGACGTGGTCACCGACTTCACGCCGGGCATCGACAAACTCGACCTGTCACAACTGCTGCAAGGGGAAAACAGCACCGCGGCGTCGCTGGATGACTACCTGCACTTCAAAGTCACCGGCAGCGGCGAATCACTGGTCACCAGCATCGACGTCAGCGCCATGGCTGGCGCCGCGCCGAACCAGACCATCGACCTGGCGGGTGTGAACCTGGCCAGCCATTACGGCGTAACGCCGGGGGCGGGTGGGGTGATTGCGGGGGGCACGATACGGCGACGATTATCAACGGGATGCTCAATGACCATTCGTTGAAGGTGGATACCGTGTGATCTGAAGGCTGAAACGACAAAACCCGCGATCCCCGTAGAAAGGGATGGCGGGTTTTTTGTTGTTTGGGGGCGTCGCTTGATCGTTCCCACGCTCCACGCAGAGCGTGGGAACGATCATTAAGTAACGTGGGGTGGCCCTTAAACATGGGCTGCCGATAACACAGTCCGACTGATGCCTCACATCGGCTCCGGCGGCCCAATCAATCGGCCCATCACCCCAAACAACCCCAACTCCCGGATCACCTCCAACTCCCCCTTGGTCTCGACCATCTCCGCAATCAACGGCAAATCAATGCTGTTGGTCGCCCGAAAAATCGCCTCGATGAACAACCTTTTATCACTCTGCTCATCAATGTGACGGATGTACGCACCGTCGATTTTCAAGTAAGCCAGCCCCAGTTGAGTCAGGTTGCCGATCTGGCCGAAGCTGCCGCCAAAATGCTGCAGACCGATGCGGTAACCGGTGTTGAGCAGGCTGTGGCTCAGGCGTTGCAGTTCTTCCTGAGGTGGCAGTTGGCGTTCGTCGATTTCCAGAATCAGCAACGTTGCGAGTTCGGGCAGCGATTCGAGCATGTCGAGGATGTGTTGCAGCTGCGCGGGATCGCGCAGGGTGCTGCCGGACAGGCTTAACGCCAGGGGCCAACGATTGACGATGAGGTAGTCGAGGGTGGCTTCGAGCATGGCCAGGTCGAAGCGCGCCGACCAGCCGAGTCGCTCGATCCACGGCAGGAAATGCCCGGCAGCAATGGCCTCGCCCTGCGGGTCGAGCAGGCGTGCGAGGACTTTGTGATGCAGCACCTGGCTGGTGTCGGCGCATTGCACCACCGGCTGGAAATACAGTTGCATCTTGCCTTGGTTCAGGGCGTCGTCGATCCAGGTTTGCCAGTCGTTTTGGGATGGGTTCGGCGCGGTGATGGAATCGGCCAAGTGAACCCACGGGCGCTCGGGATGTTGCCGGGCTTCGGTCAACGCCTGATCCAGTCGCGTCAGCACGTCACTGGCCGGCTCACCGGGGTGGTAAGGGGCGATCCCCAAATGCGCCACCGGCATGGAGTCGCTGGCGCCGGTCAGGCGCAGGTTTTCCAGGGTGGCGCTGATTTCGCAGGCCAGGCGTGCGGCGTCGGTGCTGTCCAGCCCTGGCGTCAGCAGGCTGAATTCACCGCCACGATTACGCGCGGCTAGCCAGGTGCGACGTTCCGGTGGCTGGGTAAGGCGCTTGAGCAATTCACCGACGGCGCTGATCAGCGCATCGGTGCGCTGGCCACCCAAGCGTTGGTTGAGACCGACCAGATCGTTGATTCGCAGCATCAGCAAATGGCCGTCGCTGCTCTGCTCGGAGACCAGCAGCTCGTCGGCCAACTCTTCATCCAGCAAGCGTCGATTGGCCAGGCCTGTAAGGCTGTCCTGATAGGACTCGACCCGCAGCTTTTCACTGCGTGCGACCTCTTCGGCGAACAGCGCCTTGAGCTTCTCGACCATCTGGTTCATGGCCAGTACCACGCGTTTCAATTCCGGTGTGCGCGGCAGTTTCGGCAGGCTGAGGAACTCGCGTTTGCTGATGGCTTCGGCCTGTTTGACCATGGTGTCGAGTGGACGAAATTGCCGGCGCAGCAACCAGCCACCAAACACGGCACTGAGCAGGCCGCACACCAGCAACCAGATCAGGCTGCCGAGAGTGCTGTCCCAGAGTTTGGCCAGGGCGAACTGCGGATTGCTCAACACTTCGACCCGTGCCGCCTGGACCCAGCCGCGCATGATCAGCGCTTCGCCACCGGGTGGGTGCAGGTTGACCAGGTTCACAAACCAGGCGGGAACGCCCTCAATTTGCCCCGGCGCACTGCGCTCCACCAGCACCTGCGCATTCTCGATGTTGATGATTCGAATGCTGCTGAAATAACCGCTGTCGAAAATCGAGCTGACCATTAATTCGATCATGGCCGGGTCATCGATTTGCGCCGTCAACGACAAACCCAACGCGGTGGCGGCGTCCTGGGCGTGGGAGCGCAACTGGCCGAGCATCTGGTCGCGAGAGCTTTCCAGGCTGACAAAAAAGCTGCCGCTGAACGCCACCAGCAAGAACAGGCAGATGGCGAGAAACAACTGTTTACGCAGTGACATAAATCGCTCCTTGCTCAGGTGGCTAGCCGTCGCCCACGGCGAACCCTTCGACCTGCATCTTTTTTAGTACGTCCTGCCAGCGCGACAGTTTTTTCGAGTCGCTGCTGCGTTTGCCGCCATTGGCTCCCGGCAAGTACAGGCCTTCTGCGTTGAAGGCGTACACCGGCAGCAAGTCTTTGCGTTGGGAGGCGGGGCGGACCTCGCCGATCAAGTTGTCCAGCACCAGAGGATCGGCCGTGGGGCTGTTGTAGAACGTCAGCACCATGTGCGCCTGGTTCTGGGTCAGGGCTTTCACGTAGGTGATGCGTAGTTTTTCGCTGGGAATTCCCAAGTAGCGCAGGCTGAAATATTTCGCCAGTGCGTAGTCCTCGCAATCAGCGGCACCCTTGATCAGGGATTCGACGGGCGTGGCCCAGTAATCGGTCTGATGCCAGATGCGGGTGTCGTCCAGAAAGCTCAGTTGCTGATTGAAGAAGCGATTGACTGCGATCAGTTGCTCGCGCTCGGGGGCGTTGACTTCGCTTTGCAGCATCTGACTCCAGGCCTCGATCCTTCCCCGTCCCGGGCCGAGGGTGCCGTAGCGATTTTCGGCGGTTTGCAGAATTTGCGTAAAACTCCAGTTGGCCCCGACACTGCCCAGCCCGGCGAACAGAAAAGTGATCAGCAACAGCCATCCGCCGAGCCGAAGTCGGAGCGTTGACCATCCTGGACTACGCGGACTGCGGGACATGTCTGGCCGCTCCGGTACAGATGTCTGAAGTCTAGGCGGTGTTTTCAGCTAGGCAGGACAGATCGTCGGGTTGGTACGCGGACTTGTAGCAGCTGGCGAAGCCTGCGTTCGGCGGCGGAGCGGTCGTAAACCCTGCACACGCGGTTTGCCTGATAGACCGCAGCGGATGGCCTAGCGACGGCTTCGCCGCCGAACGCAGCCTTCGGCAGCTGCTACAGGGATTGTGGCGTTTTCAGGATTTATGCAGGGTTTTCTGTTTGAGGATGTAGAGGGTCACCAGCACGGCGCTGGTCAGCATGAACCCCCGCGCCCACGGCAGGGGCACCAGATAGCAGGAGAGCAGGATGCTCGCCCACATCAGGCCGATGGCGTAGACCTTGCCTTTGAGCGGGATACCGTTGCCGCTCAAGTAATCGCGAATCCACGGCCCAAGCCGCGGATGTTCAACCAGCCAATGATAAAAGCGCGGCGAACTGCGGGCGAAACAGGCGGCCGCCAGCAGCAGGAAGGGCGTGGTGGGCAACACAGGCAGGAAAATCCCGATCACTCCCAGCGCTACGCTCAGCCAGCCGATGGCCAGCAGCACGTAACGCAACATCAGGGAGCGGTTGCCTATGGGGTTGTCCATAGGCAAAACCTTAGTGGTGACGAGGCTTGAGGATCGCCGGTTTTTCGTCTGGCGCCTGGCACAGCAGGTACAGCGCGGTCAGGGCTTCCGGGATCTGCACGATCATGTCGTCCATCAGGTTGGCGTCTTTGGCGATGTCTTCGAACTCAGGCTGTTCGTCGAACAGACCCGAACCGACCATGATCGGCAGCAGCATTTCGCTGACTTCGTCTTCGGCGGTTTCGAACCAGGCCGCTTCGCGCAGGAACACGCCTTCCATGAAGCCGATGCACCAGCCGCGCAGGTCGGAGTCATCCGGCTCTTCGCCCAGGTCCAGGTCGCAGGGCAGCTCGAACTCTTCATCGGACGCCAATTGGCGTGCGATGTGAGCCTTGAGGGCCAACAGAGTGGATTCAATCGCTTCACGCTCGGTGTCGTCGGCGTAATGCGGCTCTTCGGCGAAGAGGGCGTCGATCCATTCACGGTCGGGAACGGTTTCGGAACAGATCGACAGCGCAGTGAGGTAGCCGTGGGCGGCCACATAGTCCAGCGCCTCGTCATGCAGTTCGTCGGCGTCGAGGAAGACTTGCAGGCGGGTTAGTTGCTCAGCGAAGGACATTAAAGGGCTACCTTGGGAATTAAACAGATGCGGGAATTCTAGGCCTTCTTGAGCGCTTGGGCCAGCCGCGCGGGATATTTGCCCCATCGCGGCCCCGCGAAACACCGCAATCCCTGTGGGAGCGAGCCTGCTCGCGAAGACGGCAATACATTCAGCATCATTGTTGACTGGCCCACCGCTTTCGCGAGCAGGCTCGCTCCCACAGGTTCTGCGTTGCACAGCTTTCAAGTGTCTTATCAGCGGCACCCTTAGCAGGGGAGGGGTCGGGTATACTCCCGCGTTTTGTGATGCCCTGCCGGCGTCGCGGCTGAAATGTGAAGCGTCATGCAATGCGCACTTACGATTTGTCGGTGCAGCCTTCGTGGTTCTGAACCAGCCTTGCAGGGATGTTTTTGTGATTTTTGGAGTTTCTATGCTCGAACAGGCTCAACGCGTCCTCAAGGACATCTTCGGCTACGACAGTTTCCGTGGCCGTCAGGGTGCAATCATTGAGCGCGTGGCCAGTGGCGGCGACGCCCTGGTGCTGATGCCTACCGGTGGCGGCAAGTCCTTGTGCTTCCAGGTGCCGGCGCTGTTGCGCGAAGGCCTGGCGGTGGTAGTGTCGCCGCTGATCGCACTGATGGACGACCAGGTCGCCACCCTCGAAGAGCTGGGTGTCGCTGCGGCGGCATTGAACTCCACGCTCAGCGCCGAGCAGCAGCGCGATCTGGCGGCACGGATCAAGCGTGGAGAAGTGAAAATGCTTTATCTCGCGCCCGAGCGTCTGGTTCAGCCACGAATGCTGGCCTTTCTGCAAAGTCTTGAGATTTCCCTGTTCGCCATCGACGAAGCCCACTGCGTGTCCCAATGGGGCCACGACTTCCGCCGCGAATACCTGCAATTGGGCCAGTTGGCGGAATTGTTCCCCAACGTCCCGCGTATCGCCCTGACCGCGACCGCCGACAAGCGTACCCGGGAAGAAATCGTCGACCGCCTTCATCTTCAGGATGCCGAGCGCTTCCTGTCGAGTTTCGATCGCCCCAACATCTTCTATCGCATCGTGCCCAAAGAGCAGCCGCGCAAGCAGTTGCTGGCGTTCCTCGCCGAACGGCGAAGCGATGCCGGCATCGTCTATTGCCTGTCGCGCAAGAAAGTCGACGAAGTGGCGGTGTTTCTCAGCGAACAAGGCTTCCCGGCGCTGCCGTACCACGCCGGTTTGCCCAACGATACCCGGGCTCACCACCAGAAGCGCTTCCTCAACGAGGAAGGCCTGATCATGGTCGCCACCGTGGCGTTCGGCATGGGCATCGACAAGCCCAACGTGCGCTTTGTCGCTCACCTCGACTTGCCAAAATCCCTTGAGGCTTATTATCAGGAAACCGGTCGCGGCGGCCGAGACGGTCTGCCGGCAGACGCCTGGATGGCCTACGGCCTGCAAGACGTGGTGATGCTCAAGCAGATGTTGCAGAACTCCGAGGGCGACGAGCGCCACAAGCGTCTGGAGCAGCACAAGCTCGACGCCATGCTCTCGCTCTGCGAAGAAACCCGTTGCCGTCGCCAGACGCTGTTGGCTTATTTCGACGAAGACATGCCCGAACCGTGCGGCCATTGCGACAACTGCGTCGATGGCGTGCAGACCTGGGATGCCACTGAGCCGGCCCGTCAGGCACTTTCGGCGATCTACCGCACCGGCCAGCGTTACGGCGTCGGGCACCTGGTGGACGTATTGCTGGGCAAGGACAACGAAAAGGTCCGCAGCTTCGGCCATCAACATCTGTCGGTATACGGTGTAGGCAAGGCGATGGGAGAGAGCGAATGGCGCTCCCTGTTCCGACAACTGGTTGCCCGCGGTCTGGCGGACATCGACCTCGAAGGCTACGGCGGTCTGCGCCTGAGTGACACCTGTCGACCGCTGCTCAAGGGCGAAGTGACCCTCGAATTGCGCCGCGACCTCAAGCCGCAAACCACGGCCAAAAGCAGCAAGAGCCAGGCGAGCCAACTGGTTCGCGGCGAAGAACGCGAACAGTGGGAAGCCCTGCGCGCCCTGCGTCGAAAACTCGCCGAAGAGCATGGCGTACCGCCGTATGTCATCTTCCCCGACTCGACACTGCTGGAAATGCTCCGCAGCCAACCGACCTCGCTGTCGGAAATGGCCACGGTCAGCGGCGTTGGCGCGCGCAAGCTGGAGCGTTACGGCGAGGCCTTCCTCGAAGTCCTCGGCGGGCAAGTCGAGGCGCCGAAAGTGGTGGCCGACCTGCGCCACGAACTGATCACCCTGGCCCGAGCCGGCATGACACCGTTGCAGATCGCCGGTCAGCTGCAATGCTCGGAAAAGAACGTCTACACACTGCTCGCCGAAGCGATTGGCAAGCAGCAGTTGTCGCTGGAGCAAGCGCTGGATCTGCCCGAAGAGTTGATGGGTGAAATCCAGGATGCGTTCCTCGACGGCGAGGGCGAATTGCCACCCGTGTCAGAGATTGCCGCCCTGTTTGCCGGGAGAGTGCCGGAAGGCGTTTTGTACTGTGTTCGGGCGGCGCTGCAATCCGAATTCGAGATTTAGGTGATCTGCCACATAGATGTAACGATTCAGTACGGAGCAAGCCTTGCCTCTGGCCAAGGGTCATGCTTAGCTGACTAATAATTAGTTTTTCTCTATTTCAGTCTAATCATGAGTGTTTTATGCCGTTAACCGACCAACACCGCTTTGGCATGCAACTGGCCCAGATGTCGCGCGGCTGGCGTGCCGAACTGGACCGCCGTCTGGCTGGCCTGGGTCTGTCCCAGGCGCGCTGGCTGGTGCTGCTGCACCTGGCGCGTTTTGATGATGCCCCGACCCAACGTGAACTGGCGCAGAGCGTTGGCGTTGAAGGGCCGACCCTGGCTCGTCTGCTCGACAGTCTCGAAAGCCAGGGGCTGGTGCAACGTCAATCGGTGCTGGAAGACCGCCGGGCGAAGAAAATCGTCCTCTGTGCCCCGGCCCTTCCCTTGATCGAACAAATTGAAACCATTGCCACCCAACTGCGCCACGAGTTGTTCGACGGCGTCGATGAGGCGGACTTGAAGGTCTGCATGCGTGTCCACGGGAACATTCTGGCCAACCTGGAAAAATCTTGAGGCAGAAACGCACCCAGGACTTTTGAGATACTCCGTTGGGCAGACTATAAAGAACTACTTGGCAATATCGTGTTCGTACCGGATGTGCGAACGCGTACAAGATGTTTCTGGTTATCTAAGGGATGCTCATGCTCGAGAGTTGGCACATGGCTTTACGGTGTTGCGCCAGGCTGCTTCTGGTCGGTGGTGCTGTCACTTACTCGGCATTGGCGCCCGCGTTAGGCTTGGGCGATATCACCCTGCATTCGGCGCTGAACCAGCCGTTGCGTGCCGACATCGCACTGGAAGATGCCGTAGGTCTGGAGGAGGGTGAACTCTCGGTCAGCCTGGCGACAGCGGACGAGTTCAGCCGCGCCGGCATCGATCGGGTGTTCTTTCTCAATAATCTGAAATTCACGCCAATCCTGCGCGGCAACCGCAGCCTTATCCGGGTGAGCTCCAGTAAACCGGTCAATGAACCTTTCCTGAATTTCCTGGTGCAGCTCAATCAGCCCAACGGGCGTGTGCTGCGCGAGTACACGGTCCTGATCGATCCGCCGGGTTCACCGGGGATTGTTCCCGTCACTGACGAACCGTCTACCGACGTTCAGTCCTCTGGATTCCCGACGGTTGAGCCGGCCGTTGCGCAGCCACCTGCAGCGAAAAGCAAAAAGTCGCCACTCCCTCCTGCCGCAGCGCCTGTGAGTGATCCCGTTGCCGAACAACTGGCCGCCAGCGTGCTGCGAAACCAGCAGCTGCAAGCAACCATCGATGAATTGACTGCGAAGCTTCAGGCCCAGGAGGAGCAGGTCGCCGGTCAGAAAAAGCAGGTGACTGAACTGCAAACCCAATTGGCGGAAATCAAGACCGCCGCGGTGGAGCCGGTTGCACCCGCCGTTGTGGCTCCCGTGCCGGCCATTGTTGAAGAGCCTGAGGCTACTAACTGGGGGCTGATTTTCGGGTTGTTGGCGGTGGTGGTTCTGGTGTTGCTGGGGTTGTTCGTTCGGCGTCAACGACAACAGGTTCAGGCATTGCCCGACGCTTTACCTGTTTTGCCGTCACGGCATGAACCGGCGCTCAATCGCACTGCAGAACCGGTTGGCCAATCGTCAGAGCTGCAACCGGCAACTCAATCGGGTGAAGAGTCGCCCGCAGGCGATGTGCTTGAAGGGGTTGATATCTATCTGGCCTATGGTCGTTTTCCCGAAGCGGCCGGTTTGTTGCGAGAGGCGCTGATCAAGGAGCCGCAACGCGCGGATCTAGCCGTTCAGCTGTTGGACGTTTTGGGTAAACAGGGTGATGTACCTGCCTATGAAGCCCAGGAAAACAACCTGCGTGACGCCGGATACGACCTGCAAGAACTTCAGAATATTCGCGCCCGACACCCGAAATTGAGCAGTGCGGCACCGCTGGCCGTTGCAACGTCAATTACTACCCCCAAGGCTGCGATACCCGAAGCAGCGCCCAACGATGAGTTTCAGTTGAACCTGGATGACCTGTCGATGGATTCGAGTTGGGACCTGATCAGCCCTTTTGAACACTCGCCGTCCGCCGCGAAGCCATCGAGCGAATCCGCGCCGGTCGAGCCGCCGTTTATCTCGAACCTGCACGTCTTGCCCGAGGTGTTTGAAATGCCCGACGAGTCGACGCTGGACGAGCCCGAACTTGAATGGGTCGCCGAGCCTGACTCGCAGTCTCTGGATGACACCTTTCTCAACGAGTTCAGCGATCCCGGCCAGTCGCTGGAGCTGGAACCGCTGAACCTGGAACCGGCCGAGCCGAGCAGCGCCGACAAACTCGAACAAGCCCAGACCTGCATTGATGATGGCGATGTGGACAGCGCCATCGAACTGCTCAACGAGTTGCTCAAGGAAGGTAACGAGCCGCTGAAGCAGACCGCCCGGAACCTGCTCGCCGGGCTATCATAGCGGCGCCCTCTGGCTCAGGAGTTTTGCCAATCATGACTGCACGCAAACCGGAAATCATCATCACGTATTGCACGCAATGCCAGTGGCTGTTGCGTGCTGCCTGGCTGGCCCAGGAGCTGCTCAGCACGTTTGGCGATGATCTTGGCAAAGTGTCGCTGGTGCCTGGCACCGGTGGGGTGTTTCACATTTTCTGTGACGATGTGCAGATTTGGGAGCGCAAGGCTGATGGCGGTTTCCCGGAGGCCAAAGTGCTGAAGCAGCGGGTCCGCGATCAAATTGATCCGGACCGCGACCTGGGGCACAACGACCGCACTCAGTGAGAGGCGGCTTCTGCCGCAACGGTCTTCTTGCTTGAACCACCCGAGAGTCGGCTGGAGACCACGATCGCCACGATGATCAACGCGCCACCGATCAGCATGCGCAGCGTCGGATTTTCATCAAACAGCAGCCAGGCCATGGTGATGCCGTAAACCGGCTCAAGGGCGAACACCACTGCCGCCGTCCGCGCCTTGATCACTGCGAGGCTGGCAACAAACAGACTGTGAGCGACGCCGGTGCAGAACACCCCGAGCAGACCGATCCACAGCCAGTCGATGGCGCGCACTTCGCTCAACTGCGGTGCCGCCACCGGCAGCAGGCACAACGCGACCACCACGTTCTGACACAACGCCGCCTGCACCGCCGGGATTCGCCCGGAGCTGGCGCGGTTGGTCAGCGATAGCAGAGAGAACAGCAAACCTGAACCCACCGCCCACAGCAGACCCATTGTGGCGCCGCTGGCCAGATCGAAATCAGGGGTGACCAGTACCAGCCCGACACTGACCAGCACCACCAGCAGGATTTCGTTGGCGCGAATTCGCTCGCGGAAGATCAACCCTTCAAGGATCACGGTAAACGCCGGGAAGCTGGCGAAACCCAGGGTCGCGATTGCCACGCCTGCGACTTTCACTGCAATGAAAAAACTCACCCAGTGTCCGGCCAGCAGCAAACCGCTGAGCAATAGTCGGCGCCAGTCCACAGCCTCGAGTTTCTGCCAGCGAGTAGTGCTGGCGAACCGCGCAAAAACGGCCAACGCCAGCACAGCGAACGCGGCACGCCCGAAGACAATGACGGCAGGAGAGGCGGCAGCCAGTTTGCCGAACACGCCGGTCAAGCCGAACATCAGTGCGCCAATATGCAAAGCGTCAAGGGCGGTACGGGGAGTCATTGCAATCCTTGATAAACGAGACGTGTAGGACATTAAATCCTGCCAAGCCAGCTACGTCTGTCGCCAGACTATCGTCCTTTGTCGCCAGCCTCGCGCCGCAATTTACCGGGCGATGCGCCAAACTCCCGCAACACCGCGGCCGCGAAGGCACTCTGCGAACTGTAACCGACCCGACTGGCAACCTCGCCGATGGGCAATGGCGAATCCCGCAGCAGTCCCACAGCGATATGCAGACGTCGACTGCGGATGTAATCCATCGGCGTCTGCCCGCATTCAGCAACGAACCGCGCATGCAGCCGAGCGCTGGACAGACCGGCGACGCGCGCCAGATCGGCGACTTGAAGTGGATAGGCTGCGTACTGATCGATGTGCGCATTCAGCGCCGCATAAGGCAGGCGCCGACCACCGACGATCTCGGGTTTGGCGTTGTTGAGGCTGGCCAGCAACAACACCGCGCCTTGTTGCGCGATCAGTGGATCGCTGACCTGACTGCCCGCCAACCAACTGACCAATTGGCTTTGTCCGGCATCCAGCGACAGGCGACCGGCGTTGTCGAGTAAACGACGACTGGCTTCGGCGTGATCACCCAGGGACTGAGAAACCCATTGATCGCTGGGCACATCCAGTACCAGGCAACGGCTGCCATTGGCGCTACCGCAGGCGTGATGGAAACCGGACGGCACCACCACGAAACTCTGTTGAATCACCTGACTGCCACGCCCGTCGACCTCGAAATCCAGCGCACCCGACAGCCCAAACACCAGCTGCGCGTGGTCGTGGCTATGGACGATCAGGTCATGAGTGTATTGGCGTAGCGTGAGGATCGGTCTCATCGCAGGTCTCCCGGGCAAGGCTGCCAGTCTACACCGAGGGCAATCGTGGGGCGCTGTCACAGGACTGACTCGCCACTGTCATGGGCAATTAACCCGACCGGCGCAAGCTTGCAAAAACTTTTCCAGAGGGTTGCCCATGACCAGCGCCGAGCTCGCCAAACCCAGTCGTAAGCAACGTGTGCGGACCTTGTGGATTTCCGACGTGCATCTGGGGACCCGGGATTGCCAGGCCGAACACCTGTCGCAGTTTCTCAAGGGCTATCACGCGGACAAGATCTACCTGGTCGGCGACATCATCGATGGCTGGAAGCTGCGCGGCGGCATGTACTGGCCTCAGGCGCACACGAATGTGATCCGCCGCTTGCTGACCATGAGCAAGCGCGGCACCGAGGTGATCTACGTCACCGGCAACCACGACGAATTCCTGCGCCGCTATTCGAAGCTGATTCTGGGCAATATCCAACTGGTGGATGAAGCCGTGCACGTGACCGCCGATGGTCGCCATCTTCTGGTCATTCATGGTGACCAGTTTGACGTGATCACGAGGTATCACCGCTGGCTGGCCTTTCTCGGCGACTCGGCCTACGAATTCACCCTGACCCTCAACCGCTGGCTCAACCATTGGCGCGCACGCTATGGCTACGGTTACTGGTCGCTGTCGGCGTATCTCAAGCACAAGGTCAAAACCGCGGTCAGCTTCATCAGCGATTTCGAAGAAGCCATCGCGCACGAATGCGTCAAACGCGAGTTGCACGGCGTGGTGTGCGGGCACATTCACCATGCCGAGATTCGCAAGGTCGGCGGGGTGGATTACCTCAATTGCGGGGATTGGGTGGAGTCATGCACCGCGCTGATCGAGCATTGGGACGGATCGATCGAGTTGTATCGATTGGCGGATGCCCAGGCGCGGGAGGCTGAGTTGAAAGCCATCAAAATCGCAGAGCCTGCTTAAGAAAAAGGTGTTTGGGCGGGCCTCTTCGCGAGCAGGCTCGCTCCCACATTTTTGATCGTATTTTCCTGAAAGAACTCGGTCACCTGTGGGAGCGAGCCTGCTCGCGAATGGACTGCGCAGCAGTCCCCAGCAGTTTTCAGGCCGGCGAATGTTCTTCCATCGCCGCCTTGTAAATCGAGTGCTTGGGCTGCGCAAACAACCGTTCCATCATCGGTTCAAAGAAGCTCAGCGGCAGGGTGTCATACGCCGGATCAAACGCCGCTGCGTCATATTTGGCGCAAAACTCAATGGTCGCCTGATACTGCGGATGCCCGCTGAATTGCTCGCGCAAATGCCGATCCATCCCTAGATGATGGAAGAAGTAATACCCCTGGAAAATTCCGTGTTTCTCGACCATCCACAGGTTCTCGGCGCTGACGAACGGCTTGAGGATTGCCGCAGCGATGTCCGGGTGGTTGTAGGAACCCAAGGTGTCGCCAATGTCGTGAAGCAGCGCGCAGACCACGTATTCTTCATCGCGGCCATCGCGCCAGGCACGGCTGGCGGTTTGCAGGGAATGGGTCAGACGATCCACCGGGAAGCCGCCAAAATCACCCTCCAGTAATTTCAGGTGCGCCACAATCCGTGTCGGCAATTGCCTTGCATAGGCACCGAAATCTGCGGCGATGATCGCCCAGTCTTCCTGCGTGCCGTCCTGCATATGGGTGAAACGGGCGCTGGCATTCATCGGCCATCCTCTTGTTCTTATCGAAAGGGATTTTTTGAGTGTAGGACCTGGATCCAATACCGCACTGGCTGAGCAGGACGCTTTTGTGGCCCATCGGGCCTAGAACGGCACGCGACCCAGAATCATGTCTCGGTACATGACGAAATCGCCGAGCAGACTGTAAAACGGATGTTGAAAGGTCGCAGGACGGTTCTTCTCGAAGAAGAAATGCCCGGCCCAGGCGAAGCTGTAACCCGCCAGCGGTAGAGCCAACAACAGCAGCCAGGCGCCTTTGCCGATAGTCAGGGCCAAAATGAAAATAACCAGCGTCGTGCCGATAAAGTGCATTCGTCGGCAGGTACTGTTGCTGTGTTCGCTGAGGTAATACGGGTAGAACTCAGCGAAGCTGTTGAAACGTTTGATGTTTTCCACGACTGCGATCTCTGTGGTTATTGTTCTGACTGCAAGATGTTCTGCGGGTAGCTTATTTGAGTCTAGAGTGATCATTGGCATCAGCCAGTGACAATAGGCGCCACTTTAGTATCCTTCGGAAATTGGCCGTAGCATGCGGCTCATCATGTAAGTGGACGACATGAGCGAACGAACGACTTCTGCAAGCTGGGCGATGGGGATTGTCAAAGCACTGGAGATGGACGGCCTGGATTGCCGGGTTCTGTTCAAGCAGCTGGGGCTCGACTACGCGGCACTGGATGATCCGGATGCGCGCTTCCCGCAAGATTCCATGACACGACTGTGGCAGCGCGCGGTTGAGCTGTCCGGTAACCCGGCGATTGGCCTGAACATGGGCAAGGTGGTGCGACCGGCCTCCTTCCATGTGGCGGGCTACGCCTTGATGTCCAGCCAGACCCTGGCCGAAGGCTTTCAACGGCTGGTGCGCTATCAGCGGATCATTGCCGAAAGTGCCGACCTGAGTTTCCGGTTGTTGGAGGAGGGTTATGCGCTGATTCTGACGGTCCACGGCGACCACCTGCCACCGACCCGGCAGAGCGCCGAAGCGTCACTGGCCTGTGCCCTGGCGCTGTGCGGCTGGTTGACCGGGCGCACTCTGCAACCGCGCAAGGTGTTGATGCAGGGCTATGAACCCGCCAACCTCGAACCCTACAAACAAGCCTTTCATGCGCCGCTGCTGTTCAACGCACCTTATGATGCCTTGATCTTCGAACGCGCTGACATGGAGGCACCGCTGCCTACCGCCAATGAGGCGATGGCGCTGTTGCATGACCGGTTTGCCGGTGAGTACCTGGCGCGGTTTTCCGAGAGTCGCGTGACCCACAAGGCGCGGCAGGTGCTGTGCCGTTTGCTGCCCCAGGGCGAACCCAAGCGCGATACCGTGGCGCAGACGCTGCACCTGTCGCAACGCACCTTGCAGCGACGCTTGCAGGAAGAGGGCACGAGTTTTCAGACGTTGCTGGACGACACGCGACGTGAACTGGCTGAGCAATACCTGGCGCAGCCGACCATGACCCTGCTGGAAATTGCCTACCTGCTGGGGTTCGCCGATCCGAGCAACTTCTTCCGCGCTTTCCGCCGCTGGTTCGACGCCACCCCCGGCGAGTACCGGGCGCGGCTGATGGGCGCGCCTGCTCCCGTCAGTGACGCCAGAACGCCGGAATACACAGAACAAACACCGTAATGATCTCGAGCCGGCCCAACAGCATGCCGAACGAGAGAATCCACTTGGCAGCGTCCGGCAGGGTGGCGAAGTTGCCCGCCGGGCCAATGGTCTCGCCCAGTCCCGGACCGACGCCGGACACCGTGCTGGCTGCACCGGTAAGGGCGGTCATCCAGTCCACGCCGAGCAATGACAACAGCAGCGCGATGACGCAGATGGTGATGGCGAAGAAGAACGAAAAGGTCAGGATCGAACGTACGATCTCTTCGTCGAGGCGGTGGCCGTTGTACTTCTGCTTGATCACTGCGCGCGGGTGAATCAACTGGCTAAGGTTGGCCTTGAGCAGGATGTAGGCGACCTGGAAGCGGAAAATCTTGATCCCGCCGGCGGTGGAGCCCGAGCAGCCGCCGACAAAACCCAGATAGAAGAACAGCATCAGCGAGAAATTGCCCCAGAGGCTGTAGTCCCCCAGCGCAAATCCTGTGGTCGTTACCACCGAGGTCACGTTCAGCGCCACATGCCGCAGCGCCTCCAGCCAATGCAGCTGGGTGGTCCACCAGTACCAGGTGCCGAGCACCAGCCAGGTCACCAGCAACATGCCGAGCAAGCCTTGAACCTGCTGATCCTTGATCAGTGCTTTGCGGTTACCGCGCAAGGTCGCTACATACAGGGTGAACGGCAGGCTGCCGAGGATCATGATGACGATCGCCACCCAGTGCACCGCCGGTTGCGTCCACTTGGCCAGAGACTGGTCGGACGTTGAGAAACCACCGGTGGAAATCGCCGACATCGCGTGGTTGATCGCATCGAACAGGCTCATGCCGGCCCACCAGAACGCCAGGCTGCCGACAATGGTGATGCCGACGTAGGCCGCAACGATCAAACGCGCCACCATGTGCGAACGGGGCATGATTTTTTCGGAACGGTCCGACGACTCGGTCTGAAACAGCCGCATGCCACCGATGCGCAGCAGTGGCAGAATCGCTACCGCCATGCCGATGAAGCCGATGCCGCCGATCCAGTGCAGCAACGAGCGCCACATCAGAATGCCGGGGGACATGGTGTCCAGGCCCGTGAGCACCGTCGACCCGGTGGCGGTAATGCCGGACATGCTTTCGAAGAACGAGTCGGTGTAGCTGATGCGCTGGGTCAGCAGAAATGGCAGCGCAGCGAAGATGCACACCACCACCCAGCTGCTGACGGTCAGCAGGTACATGTCTCGCGGACGCAGGTGTACATGTTCCGGGCGACCGGGGATGACCAGGGCGAGGCCGGCGACAAAGGTAATCATGCTCGCCCAGAGAAACGACGGCAGGTCGCCCGTGCGGTCGAAAATCACCAGCGTGGCCATGGGCACGACCATGGCGATGGCCAGCGTGATCAGGAAGATGCCGATGATGAAACCAATAGTCCGTAAGGTCGGCAACGCCATGAAGTCCGCTCGGGCTGAAATAGGGAAGGGCGCCATTCTACCTGCGGGGCAGGGCATGTAAACCGGCACTCCCGGAGTGGTTGCAGCTAGAATAGCCAAACATTTTTTTCAGGAGGTGGCCGATGCAGGCTCTCGACGCTTTGCTCAACCGTGTTTCCGTTCCACGACTGCTCGAACCGGCACCGACCGCAGAACAACGCGAAGTGCTGTTTGGCGCCGCGATGCGAGCGCCAGACCATGGTCACTTGCAGCCTTGGCGCTTCCTGACAGTCGAAGGCGCGGCGCGCGAGCAAATGGGCGAGTTGCTGGCCGAAGCGGCGAAGCTGCCGGACAGTGAGGTGTCCGAGGCAGCGTTGGACAAGGCGCGTAACGGTCCACTGCGCGCGCCACTGGTGGTTGTGGTGATCGCGCGGTTGCAGGATCACGTTAAATATCCGAAGTCCGAACAACTACTGGCGGCGGGTTGTGCCGCTCACGGGATTTTGCTGGCGGCTTATGCGCAAGGGATTGGCGCGGTGTGGCGCACGGGTGAACTGGCGTATTCGGCGCATGTGGCCAAGGGGTTGGGCCTGGCTGAAGGGGAAGAGGTGATTGCGTTTCTTTACCTTGGCACGCCGCAGAAGGAACCGCGCGTGGCGGAGAAAGTCGACCTGGCTGAATTCGTCAGCGCCTGGCCCGGAAAGGCCTGACACCACCGTTCAAATGTGGGAGCAAGCCCGCTCCCACAGGGGGTCAGGGTTGGACGATGATTCCGGGTACTAACGGCAATTCCAGGCTGGCGATAAACCCGCCGTCGGGATGATTAGCCAGCACCAGACTCCCGCCGTGCCGTTCCGCCGCACGGCGCGCAATCGCCAATCCCAAACCATGCCCGGCCGCCGTCTGCCCCGGCGCCCGATAGAACGGTTCACCCAACTGGCTCAAATGCGCAGCCTCTACGCCCGGCCCATGGTCGCGCACACTGACCACAATCCGCTCACCTTGACGCACCGCCTGCATTTCAATCGATTGCCCCACCGGGTTGAACCGCTGAGCATTGCGCAGCAGGTTGTCGACGGCGCGCTCGATCATCGTCGGCCAGCCTTTAAGGTTCAGCTGCGGCTCGGCCTCAAGGTGCACGTTCTGCTCCGGCGAACCCAATTGAGCATCCTTTTGCAGCGTGTTGAGCAGTGCATTGAGATCAACCTCTTCAGCGCTGGCGTTGTCGGCATCGACCCGAGCCAGAACCAGGATTTCGCTGATCAGTGCTTCCAGTCGATCGCACTCCCGAGTGAGGCGCGGCCAGAGTTTTTCCCGTTCTTCAGGGTTGGCTCGCTCGGCCAGGGCCAGCGCAATGCGCAACCGGGCAAGCGGTGAGCGCAGCTCATGGGACACATCCCGCAGCAACTGTCGCTGGCTGCCGATCAAACTTTGCAGACGCGCGCCCATGCGGTTGAAGTCGTTGGCCAGCACGCCGAACTCATCGCGGCGGTTGGCCAGTTTCACCAGACTGTTTTGTTGGTAGGTGGTTTGCCCCAGATCATGCACCGCGCCGCGTAAACGGCTGAGGGGACGGGTGATGGAAAGGGTAACGAGCAAGCTGAACAGGGTCAGTACTACCAATGCGATACCCAGCGCACTCAATGGCCAAAGCAAGCTTTCGCGATGCCAGGCGTCCAGTTCCGGGTGCGGAATGCGATAAATCAGAAGGTAGGTGTCGCCGGTTTTTTCGCTGGTGTACTCGGCGGTCAGACGGCGCCATGGCAGGCGACGGTCGTCGTTGTTCTGCCGCGCTTCGAAGGCAGCCGCCCTGCGTGGGAAGGTACCGCGCACCACCGGATCACCGCTCTCGTTGAGCACTTGAACGTCGATGTGATATTGGCGCTTGCGCTGTTCCAGAATGTCCTGGGCCGCGTCTTCACCCTGTGACTCGTAGGTTTGCGTCCACTGCTCGGCCAAGGTATTGAGGCCCGGATGGCGGCTGAGAATCCACGCGTCCTGATTGAGCATGTGCCCCAGCAGAATGGAAAGCCCTGCAACCAGGGCGATGGCCAGCCAGAAGCTGGCCAGAATACGCCAGAACAATGAGCGCACAGAAAATCCTCAAGCAAAGAAAGCCCAACGGCGATTAACCGTTGGGCTGTGATATGACGCTAGAACATTATTGCGCCTTTTGCGGCTGTTGCGCTTTCCAGGCCTTGAACTCGGCCCATTCAGCGCGACGCTCAGCCTGTTTCTTCTGGATCTCGTCGAATTGCTTCTGTTGATCCGGTTTCAGCAAGGCACGCACGTCGGCTTCAGCTTTCTTGTGGTTGGCTGCCATTTCATCTTTCATGGCTTTCTGGTCGGCTGGCGAAAGTTTTTCCAGGTACTTGTCGACCACTTGCTGACGCTCATGCATCTGCTCGCCCATGATTTTGCGGATCTGCTCGCGCTGTTCGCGGCTCAGGTCCAGCTGGCTGTACGGGCCTTTGCCGTGCATGCCGTGCATCTGACCGCCATGGCGTGAGCCGTCCATCGGGCCACCCATCGGGCCGGCACCTTCAGGCATGGCCATGGCAACGGTCGGCAGGGCGGCAGCGAACATCAGAGCGATAAGAGTCTTGCGCATGGTGAATCTCCTTGTCTCGTTCCCGGTACGTTCCGGATTGAGTACAGATTACGGAGATCAAGGTCAGCGGCGGTCAGCGGAGCGTAAAGCTTGGGTAAAGACGAATTTGGACCTTCCTGACAAATCCACATCCCTGGCGAAACACGATCGATGTAGCAGCTGTCGAGCCCCAGCGAGGCTGCGTTCGGCTGCGTAGCAGTCGTGAAATCAGGCGATGCGTTTTTTCAAGTAAAACTCGTATTCAGGGTTTACGACTGCTGCGCAGCCGAACGCAGCCTCGCTGGGGCTCGACAGCTGCTACGAAGGTTTGCGTTGGGTTTCAGAGGCTGTAGTAATAACCGCGGCTGCGCAGGGCCACGATGCGCGGGCGGCCGTCGGGGTGCGGGCCGATTTTTTTGCGCAGGTTGCTGACGTGCATGTCCAGGCTACGGTCGTACAGCGTCAGCTTGCGGCCGAGGGCGATTTGCGCCAGTTCCTGTTTGTCCAGCGGCTCGCCGGGTTGCTTGAGCAAGGCTTCGAGCAAACGGCTTTCGGAGACGGTGAGGGTGAATTCCTGTTCATCGATGCTGACCACGCCGCGCACCGGACTGAAACACAAGTCGCCGAGTTCGAGCTGACTGGAGACTGCTGCCGGATGACTGCGGCGCAACACGGCGCGCAGGCGGGCTGTCAGTTCCCGTGGGTCGCACGGTTTGGCCAGGTAATCGTCGGCGCCGAGTTCCAGTCCGAGGATGCGGTCCAGCGGCTCGCCGCGAGCCGAGAGCATCAGCACCGGCAAGTCCGGGTGATCGCTGCGCAATTGCTTGAGCAGCTCCAGGCCGCTGCCGTCCGGTAGCATCACGTCCAGCACCACGGCTGCCGGCGACGTTTCGGCCAGTGCGCGACGGGCGCTCTGACCATCGTGGCAGGCGCGGACCTGGAAGCCTTCCTGGCTCAACCAACTGCTCAGGAGCTCACACAGTTCCTGGTCATCATCAATTAATAACAGCTCGCTCATGACTCACTCAATTTAGCCATTGCCTACGTTTTCTGGTGGCACCACTGGCGAAGATACCGCAGAGCAGCGCCAATAGCGCTACTCCGCCGCCGATGACGAACCACTGTTGCTGATCGGTCAATAGACGCGGCAGCGGGCTGCTGGCCTGGGCTTCCTTAAGTTGCAGCTTGAGGCGCTGATTCTCTTGGCGCAACCGGCTCAGCTGAGCGCTTTCGCGTTCGGCATCGGTATTTTGCAGTTGTTTGCTCAGTTCTTCTCGTTGCTGTTCGCTTACCTTCAAGCGCTGTTGCAACTGGGTGATCTGGCTGCCGGCGCTCAGGGACAATGGCGTGGAACTACCGCCCTCGGCGCTTTCTTCACCGTGGGCAGGGGCCACAATCGACAACGTCACCAACATCAGACACAACGGACCTTTGCGCATCGCCACTCCTGATTCCAATACGAGTATTGGGCAGGTTGTCGGCCGGTAAACGAGAATAATGAGCGTTGAGAGCACGATGAACCGATGAGGTTCATCGCGCTGGAGGGATATTACGGCAGGACTTGCTTGAACGGCTTGACCGAAACGTTGGCGTAGACGCCTGCGGCGATATACGGGTCGGCGTCGGCCCAGGCCTGTGCGGCGCTCAGTGAGTCGAATTCGGCGACGATCAGGCTGCCGGTAAAACCCGCAGCGCCCGGATCATTGCTGTCGACCGCCGGGTGTGGACCGGCCAAAACGATGCGGCCTTCACCTTTGAGCACTTGCAGGCGCTCAAGGTGTGCAGGCCGTGCGGCCAGGCGGGCTTCCAGGGAGTTGGCGACGTCTGTGGCAATGATTGCGTAAAGCATGTCAGTCCTCGGTTTTTGGCGTTGTGGTATCGGCGTCGTGCAGGTGGCGGGACAGGTAAATGCCCTGGCCGACCAGGAACAGCAGCGTCATGCCCAGGCTGCCGAAGACTTTGAAGTCAACCCAGTAGTCCTGAAAGGTGAACGCGACGAACAGGTTGGCGGCACCGCAAAACAGGAAAAACCCGATCCAGGCGATGTTCAGGCGGGTCCAGACCGGCTCCGGCAGGGTCAGCGCGTGGCCCATGATGCGTTTGATCAGCAGTTGTTCACCGACGAAGTGGCTGCCAATGAACGCCAGGGCGAACAGCCAGTTCACCACCGGGGCTTTCCATTTCAGGAAGGTTTCGCTGTGGAACGCCAGGGTCAGGCTGCCGAAGACCAGGCAGGCGATGAGGGTCAGCCACTGGCTCTTCTCGAGCTTGCGCTGCTTGATGAACAGCGTGCCGTAAACCACCAGGGAGCTGATGATCAGCATGGCGGTGGCGCTGTAAATACCGCCTACAGTGACCTCGTGACCGGCGATGTCGACGACCCTGGGATCGAGTTTGAAAACGATGAAGAACAGCAGAAGCGGGATGAAATCGATGAATTGTTTCACAGTGGCAGCCAGAAGCAGGATGTGGCGGCATAATAACAAACATATGGGCGCGCGATAGCGCCAGCTGATTTGAGGTAAAAAAGTCCTGTGAATGTTGATTTGCACTGCCATAGCACGGCCTCCGATGGCGCTCTCGCGCCTGCAGTACTGGTTGCGCGTGCGTTCGAGAAAGGCGTGCGAGTCCTGGCCCTGACCGATCACGACACCCTCGAAGGCCTCGATGAGGCCCGCAGCACCGCGACTGCACTGGGGATGCAACTGGTCAATGGCGTCGAATTGTCCTGCACCTGGGGCGGCGCGACCATTCATGTGCTGGGCTACGGATTCGACGTCAACGCCCCGGCGTTGGTCGAGGCGATCGCAAAATTGCACGATGGCCGCTGGCTACGGTCCGAAGAAATAAGCCGAAAACTGGCATTGAAAGGCATGCCGGGCGCGCTGGAAGGTGCCCGGGCCATCCAACAGGAGCTGGGTGACAGCGGCAACGCGCCGGCCCGCCCGCATTTCGCCGACTGGATGGTGCGTGAAGGTTTCGTCAAGGACCGCGCCGAAGCGTTCCGCAAATGGCTGGGCGCCGGCAAGCTGGGGGACGTCAAGCAACACTGGCCGACCCTGGAAGACACGGTCGAAACCCTGCGCGCCGCCAAGGCCTGGGTCAGCCTGGCGCATCCGTGGCACTACGATTTCACTCGCAGCAAACGTCGCCGGCTGATTGCCGACTATATTCAAGCTGGGGGCCACGCTATCGAAGTGGTCAATGGCCATCAGCCCGCCGAGCAAGTGGGCAGCCTGGCGATTCTCGCCCGTGAGTTCGGTCTGCTGGTCAGCGCCGGCAGTGATTTTCATGCTCCTGGAGGCTGGTCCGAGATCGGTGAGTACCGCCCGCTCCCGGAGGATCTGCCACCACTGTGGTGTCGATTCAAACATGACCCAATTATTGCCGCCGTCTGAACAGGTAGAGAATGTGAGTCAATTTTTCCAGATTCATCCGGAAAACCCGCAAGCGCGCCTGATCAAACAGGCTGTCGAGATCATCCGCAACGGCGGGGTGGTGATTTATCCCACAGACTCGTCCTACGCCATTGGTTGCCAGATCGGCGACAAGAACGCCGTGGAACGCGTGCGCCGTTTGCGCGGGCTGGACGACAAGCACAATTTTGCGCTGATTTGCAGCGATCTGTCTCAACTGGGGCTGTTCGCCAAGATTGACACCGGCCTTTTCCGCTTGCTCAAGGCCCACCTGCCGGGACCGTACACCTTCATTCTGAACGCCACCCGCGAAGTCCCGCGGCTGTTGTTGCACCCGAAAAAACGCACCATCGGCCTGCGCGTACCGAGCCATCCGATTGCCCTGGCACTTCTGGAAGAACTCGGCGAACCGCTGATGAGCGTGACCCTGATCCTGCCCGGCGAAACCGATCCGATGACCGATCCTTACGAAATGCGCCAGGTACTCGAGCATCAGGTCGACCTGATCATCGATGGCGGTTTCGGCGGGATCAAGGCGTCCACCGTGATCAACCTCGCCGACGGCGAGCCGCAAGTGATCCGCGTTGGTTGCGGCGACCCGACGCCGTTCATGGCCGAGGCGTAGATGTCTGCAGTAGAACCCGTTGTCGACAGTCAGGCCGGAGCCCAGCAAGAGCTGCCCTTCGCGATGGTCTATGGCCAGGCGGTCATGGAAATGCCGCTGGACCTGTACATTCCGCCGGACGCGCTGGAGGTCTTTCTCGAAGCCTTCGAAGGCCCCCTCGACTTGCTGCTGTACCTGATCCGCAAACAGAACATCAATATCCTCGACATCCCGGTGGCGGAAATCACCCGTCAGTACATGGGCTATGTCGAGTTGATGCAGTCGGTGCGTCTGGAACTGGCCGCCGAGTACCTGGTCATGGCCGCGATGCTGGCCGAGATCAAATCGCGGATGCTGCTGCCGCGTGCCGAAACGATCGAGGCCGAAGAAGACGACCCTCGCGCTGAACTGATCCGCCGCTTGCAAGAGTACGAACGCTTCAAGGCTGCTGCCGAAGGCATCGATGGCCTGAGCCGGGTCGGTCGTGACGTGGTGGTGCCCAAACTGGATGCGCCGGAGGCCCGGGCGCGCAAGCTGTTGCCGGATGTGCGCTTGTCAGAGCTGCTGTTGTCCATGGCCGAGGTCCTGCGCCGTGGCGACATGTTTGAAAGTCACCAGGTCAGCCGCGAGGCGCTGTCTACCCGCGAACGCATGAGCGATGTGCTGGAGCGCCTCAAGGGCGGCGGTTTCGTGCCCTTTGCCGAGCTGTTCACCGCTGAAGAAGGACGTCTGGGGGTGGTGGTGACCTTCATGGCGATTCTCGAACTGGTCAAGGAATCTTTGGTCGAGCTGGTGCAGAATGAGCCGTTCGCAGCGATCCACGTGCGGGCCCGAGCCGAATAACGAGTTGAATCATGAACCTGACTGAACCCCGCGAGCTGGCGCCACTGCTTGAAGCCTTTCTGTTGGCCTCGGGAAAACCGCAATCGCTTGAACGCCTGTTCGAACTCTTCGAAGAGGGCGAGCGGCCGGAGCCGCCAGTCTTCAAGAAAGCCCTGACGATTCTCGCCAAGTCCTGCGACGGCCGGGCCTTCGAGTTGAAGGAGGTGGCCTCCGGGTATCGCTTGCAGATCCGCGAAAAGTTCTCGCCGTGGGTAGGACGTTTGTGGGAAGAGCGCCCGCAGCGGTATTCCCGTGCCATGCTCGAAACCATTGCGCTGATCGCTTATCGCCAGCCAATCACCCGGGGCGAAATCGAAGACGTGCGGGGCGTGGCGGTCAACAGTCACATCGTCAAAACCTTGCTGGAGCGCGAGTGGATCCGCATCGTCGGCTACCGCGACGTGCCGGGTAAACCGGCGATGTTTGCGACCACCAAGGCCTTTCTCGATCACTTCAACCTGAAAAACCTCGACGATTTGCCACCGCTGGCGGAATTGCGCGAGCTTGAGCCTGATCCGGTGCTCGATTTCGACGACGCGCCGGTGCCTGCCGGACTGCAGGAGTTGGCCGACGCCAGCGCCGAGCCGGAAGAGCCAAAGGAAGAAACCAGTTTCCACACCCTGTTGCTGGAACTGGACACCATGGAGGAGGGGCTCAAGACCGACTTCGACGATCTGTTGCGCGATGGCGAGGTGACCGAGACCGAAGAGACCCTGGATCAGCCCGAGCCCGAGCCCGAGCTTGAGCTTGAGCCTGAAGTCGAAGTTGAACTTCAGGTCGAGCCCGAAGCCACTGTCGAAGAAGAGCAGGAAGATGATGTGCTTGGCGTTGCCGAAGCTCGCGAGAAACTCCTGGCCGCTGTCGCTGCCCTTGAACAACACAAGCCCGAGCCCGAGTTGACCGACGAAGAAGCCGAAGCCCGGGCCCTCGCCGAAGCGATCGAGGCCGAACGCCGCGAATTTGAAGACGACTGATCAGCATGAGCTCAACCAAAGACCCCTGCATCAGCGTCTGCAAATTCACCGACGACATCTGTATCGGCTGTGGCCGCAGCAAGCGTGAGATCAAGGCATGGGCGAAACTCGACAAGGTCGACAAGCGCACGGTGCTCGCCGAAGCGTCGCTGCGGTTGATCAAGCTCGGCGCCACCGGTCGGCGGAAATCCAGGTAAGTCGCCGTTGATCAGCTAGTCTCTGATGCGCGAACGCTCCCATGAGCGTATGATTCGCGACCCTTCGGCGATCCCTTCGCCAAGTACCCCGTTTTACAGACCACACCGGGAGGTGCCCAGATGAGTATCAACGACCAGAAAGACGACCAGGAAATCGGCCCAGCAGGCGAGAAACTGCAGAAAGTCCTCGCCCGTATCGGCGTCGGCTCGCGCCGTGACGTAGAAGCCTGGATCAGCCACGGCCGCATCAAGGTCAATGGCAAAGACGCCACCCTTGGGCAGCGCGTCGACATGCACGACGCCATCACTATTGATGGCAAGGTGATCAAGCGCGAAGAAGCCGCCGAGTCGGTACGCCGTGTGATCATGTACAACAAGCCTGACGGCGAAATCTGCACCCGCCTTGATCCGGAAGGCCGTCCGACCGTTTTCGACAAGATGCCGCGCCCGAAAGAAGGTCGCTGGATCAACATCGGTCGTCTGGACATCAACACCACCGGCCTGCTGATGTTCACCACCGACGGTGAGCTGGCCAACCGCCTGATGCACCCTTCCTACGAAATGGACCGTGAATACGCGGTACGTGTGCGTGGCGAAGTCGATGACGAGATGATCGAGCGCCTGAAAGCAGGCGTCGTCCTCGAAGACGGCCCGGCCAAGTTCACCGACATCAAGCAGGCGCCAGGTGGCGAAGGTTTCAACCACTGGTACCACTGCGTGGTGATGGAAGGTCGCAACCGCGAAGTTCGTCGTCTGTGGGAATCCCAGGGCCTGGTGGTCAGCCGTCTGAAACGTGTGCGTTTCGGTCCGGTGTTCCTCAACTCCGACCTGCCGATGGGCCGCTGGCGCGAAATGAGCCAGTACGAAGTCGACATTCTGAGTGCTGAAGTTGGCTTGACCCCAGTGGCCATGCCGCAGATGAACGCCAAGAGCAAAGACAAGCTCGATCGCATGCAGCGTAAATCGTCGCGTCCGATGGGCAAGACCGAGCGTGTGCGTTCGTTGCGTCCAGCCATCGGCAATCAGACCGCTGCTACGCCACGTGATACCCGCGAACCGCATATCGAAGGCGAGCGTCCAGCCCGTAAACCAGCAGCACCTCGTGCTGACGGCGAGCGCGGTCCACGCACGCCGCGTCCGGCCAATGGTCGCACCGAGCGCGGCGAAGGCCGTGGTGCACCAAGCGGTGGTCGCAGTGATCGCGGTGCTCCAGCCGGTCGTGGCGAGTCTCGTGGTGAGTCGGGTCGCGGTACGCCGGTGGCAGACCGTCCTTCCGACACCAAGCGCCCGGCCAAGGCACCGGCGAAGAAGCGTCCAGGCATCGTTCTGGTCGACAAGGATGCACCCTCGGGCAAACGCCGTGGTGCACCCGCCGGTTCGGGCCAGCGTCCGGGCTTCGGTCGTCGCAAGCCTGAGTAATCGGTAAGCGCCCCATGAAAAACGCCAACCTTCGGGTTGGCGTTTTTTTTCGTCTGACTTTAAGTAAGGTGGTGACTGTTCGGGCCCTTCGCGAGCAGGCTCGCTCCCACAGTGGACCGAGATATCAGGGAGGAACGCGATCCAATGTGGGAGCGAGCCTGCTCGCGAAGGCGCCAGTAGCGGCACCGCCTACTTTGTGGTTAAAACACAAACCGCCTGTCAAACACCGGATCATCATCGAGCGCCAACACGCCGCTGGAGAAGATCAGGTCCAGGTGATGGCTGCCCTTGGCGCCGCCGCCCAACCCCAGATGTAACCCGCAATGGCGCTCCTCGAACCCTGCATTGCGCGCATACAGCGTCTTCACGCCTTCATTGGTGCCGATCCCCAACTCCTCAATGCGCCGATTGGATGGATTGGCCTCCAGGTACTTGTTGAAGTCATGTTCCAGCCCCAGTACCTCGGTGGCGATTTTGCTGATGGTCGAGTTCTCGATCCACAACTCTAGCGGCGACTCCAGCACCCCGTATTTGCGGGCAAATGGAATGGTGCTGAGAAAAGTCCCCATGAACTTGACCCGGCCGTTAATGGCTTCGCTGTGCGTGGCAATCTCACCAGGCGCCAGATCGAAGTTGCCGACACCGTTGATGTCGGTCCACTTCTTGATACTGCTCAACGGTGTTTCGAACCACGAGCCGTGATCATCTTTGAAACTTAACGTGGTGGCATGGGACATGCGCTGGATCAAGTGGCTGTTCAACCCGGCAATGCGCTGCGGGGTGACACTGAACGTGTCGTAGAAGTAATCGCCGTAATCCTTGAACAGCAGCGACTTCTTCCAGTTCTCGGCCATGACGCCTTGCAGCGCGCGGACAAAATCCGGGCCGTCGGGGCGTGGGTTGGGCAGGGTGGAAGAGTCGTAGAAGAAAATGTACAGATCGCTGTCGGCTATCGCCTGGGCCAGCAATTCCGTGGGTTCCAGATCCAGTCGCATGGCGCTGAAGCTGAAGCGTGGGCTGGCACCGGCCTGTTCGGCGATGGCGCTCGTCAGTGCCTGGTAATCAGCCGTGTGGCCGAGCAAGACCTTCGCCGGGTTGATGCCGGCAAGGGCAGGGTGATGTTCGAGGTAGTAAAGGAAATGCGAAATGGCGCGTTGCTTATCCATGTAGTCCTCCCTGACAAACCGAGAAAAAGTGGCAGGCACAACCGGCCGGATCGTGCCTGCCGGGATGTCTTACAGAGGCCACATCGCCGTGCCGAACGGAACAATCGCGTCGGCTTGCATCATTTCAACGGCGGCGTCATGGGTCGGTGCTTCAAACCAATCGTCCAGTTGCAGTTCAGTTTCCAAGTCTTTTTCAAGTGCTTGCATTGTGAATCTCCTAGATGACTTTTCGGTAAGTGCAGCGGCGCGTTTTCAGTCATTGAATAACCCGCCAACTTGCTGATTGATGCGTCTCGGCAAGTCGCTGAAAACCTAGTTCACAGGTTTTTAAATTGCAAAAAAATAATCAAATAAGATTTATTTGAACTTTTTATTCTGTTTTTTATCAGGCAATTTTTTAATAAAAAACAAAAAACTAACTCGACCTTTCCCTGCGGAAACGTCCTACCGTCAATTTGCAGTCAGCCTACAGTCAGATCTGATTCGGAAAATTTACGTTACGGGATGTAAAGAAATGCTGACGAAATCAAGGCTCAAGGCCCTTGGTTTGACGTTTGCGGAAGGGATGTAAGGAAAACCTTCCGCCTGACAGCCAATTAACCTTTCCGCAGGGCTCTGGCCCGCTTGTTTCAGGCGCGGTTGAAGGGTGAGATGCGCCCCATGCCTGTCGTGCAGGTGCATAACAAGAAGGAGGCGCAATGTACGCCGTGATTCATCTTCACCTCTCCCGTGGGGCGATTTTTCCGTCGCTTCCGTCGATGACCCGCAAAGGTCTGACTCTATTTTTGCAGCCGCCCGAGACCCTCGTGGCGGACACAGGCAATCCCGGCAAATGACACGCTGATCCAGTGGTGTCTGGCAGCAGGGGGTTACAGGTGTACAATGCGCCGCGTTTTAACTGTGACCTCCTGCGCATCTGCGCAAACCTCAAGGCTATCCGCCTTGTTCACTCCGCCGCGCCACAAGCGTGTCGGGTTCGATTTCGTCACAGATAAAAACAAACAGGTGACGCATGACCGTTGTAAAAACGCTGAACTCCTTTTGCCTTCGCTGGGGTTTGATTGGCGCTGCTTGAAATCGCAACCGAGCAGCAACGTCTAATGAACATCATCAAACCTTGCGTGAGACCCTTTTCATGAGTGGACAAAACTCGCATTCAGGCGAGCTGAAACGCGGCCTGAAAAATCGCCACATTCAACTGATCGCCCTCGGTGGCGCGATCGGTACCGGGCTGTTCCTCGGCTCGGCCGGGGTACTGAAGTCCGCCGGCCCGTCGATGATCCTCGGCTACGCCATCTGCGGCTTCATTGCCTTCATGATCATGCGCCAGCTCGGCGAAATGATCGTCGAAGAGCCGGTGGCCGGTTCCTTCAGCCACTTCGCCCATAAATACTGGGGCGGTTTCGCCGGCTTCCTGTCGGGCTGGAACTGCTGGATTCTGTACATTCTGGTGGGTATGTCGGAGCTGACCGCGGTCGGCAAATACATTCACTACTGGGCGCCAGACATCCCGACCTGGGTCTCGGCCGCCGGCTTCTTCGTCTTGATCAACCTGATCAACCTGGCCAACGTCAAAGTCTTTGGTGAGGCCGAGTTCTGGTTCGCGATCATCAAGGTCGTGGCCATCGTCGGCATGATTGCGCTGGGCAGCTATTTGCTGGTCAGCGGCAACGGCGGCCCGCAAGCCTCGGTGAGCAACCTGTGGTCCCACGGCGGCTTCTTCCCGAATGGCGTCAGTGGTCTGGTGATGGCCATGGCGATCATCATGTTCTCCTTCGGTGGCCTGGAAATGCTCGGTTTCACCGCAGCAGAAGCTGACAAGCCGAAAACCGTGATCCCGAAAGCCATTAACCAGGTGATCTACCGGATCCTGATTTTCTACATCGGTGCACTGGTGATCCTGCTTTCGCTGACACCATGGGACAGCCTGTTGGCAACCCTGAATGCGTCCGGTGATTCCTACAGTGGCAGCCCGTTCGTGCAAGTGTTCTCAATGCTCGGCAGTAACACCGCTGCGCACATCCTCAACTTCGTGGTCCTGACCGCGGCGCTGTCGGTGTACAACAGCGGCACTTACTGCAACAGCCGCATGCTGCTAGGCATGGCCGAGCAGGGCGATGCACCGAAAGCCTTGTCTAAAATCGACAAGCGCGGCGTGCCGGTGCGTTCGATCTTGGTCTCGGCGGCGGTGACGTTGATTGCCGTGTTGCTGAACTACCTGATCCCGCAAAACGCGCTGGAACTGTTGATGTCGCTGGTGGTTGCCACCCTGGTGATCAACTGGGCGATGATCAGCTTCTCGCACTTCAAGTTCCGCCAGCACATGAACAAGACCAAGCAGACGCCGCTGTTCAAGGCCTTGTGGTACCCGTACGGGAACTACATCTGCCTGGCGTTCGTGGTGTTCATTCTGGGCGTCATGCTGCTGATTCCGGGCATCCAGATCTCGGTGTATGCGATTCCGGTGTGGGTGGCGTTCATGTGGATCTGCTACGGCATCAAGAACAAGCGCAGCGCTCAACAGGCGCTGCAAGCTGCAGTGAAATAACGCAGCAGGCAGCAAGACAAACCCGGCCATGTGCCGGGTTTGTCGTTTATGCGTCAGGCGTTATTTCTGGTCCAGAAAACTCTGTACCGAAGCATTGAAAAACTCCGGGTCCTGGATAAAGGCGAAATGGCTGACATTCGGCAGGATCAGCAAACCGGCGCCGGGGATGGCCGATGCCATGTATTCAGTGTGTTCACGCTTGATGGCTTCGTCATGGTCGCCATCAACAATCAACACAGGGCTTTTGATTTTCGCCAGGTCCTCTGTCGTCCAGTTCGGCTGGCTCGCCCACATATGGCTGATTTGCTCGACGAACGCGTCGTACTCTTTGGGTGTCGGCGACAGCTTCACGTATTCCTTGCCGGCGCGTTCGATGTAGGCGGCGAACGTCGGGTTCTTCTCGATACCTTCCTTGACCCCCGACGTTTGGGTGTTGGCGGCGAAGGCGAAGACCTTGCCGGTGCGCTGCGGGTAGCGCATCGCCAGGTCCAGCCCGAGGATGGCGCCGTCGCTCCAGCCCACGATGTCGGCGCGTTCGATCTTCAGTTTATCGAGCACCGCGATCACGTCGTCGGCCATCAGATCGTAGCCGTATGGTCGCGCGTCCCGGGAACTGCGGCCGTGGCCACGACTGTCGAGGGTAATGACGGTGTGTTTCGCCGAGAGGGCCTTGACCTGATGACCCCAGTAATCGGAGTTGGCCAGGCCACCGTGCAGCAACACGACGGGTGAGCCATGGCCGGTGATCGAGTAGTAGAGCTTGATGCCGTTGACATCGGCACGGCCGGTTTTGGCGCTGGTGATCGGGGCCGGGGTGGCCGGCAATGTTTCCCAGCGTTCTGCGGCATGAGCAATGTTGAATGACAGCAGGACACAGAAAGCAGCAAGCAAGCGACGGGGCATAGGTGTCTCCATTCAAAAGGCCTGATCGGCGTGATCCGGATCTTTAGCGTAGAAGCCTGCCGTCAGAAGGCTAGGCGTCGGTGTTTAAAATCATGTTGCGGATAGCTTTGTAATGTTCTGAAGTCTGGTCCTACATGCGAAGTTGCCATGTACTACAGTGTTTTCTGAAAACTCAAAAAATAGAGTAACGTTCGTTAATTCGGAATTGGCCTACAACCCGCTGGATTATTTTTGTCATAAACTGGTGCTCCAAAACATTAACGAGCGGCGCATGTGGCCAGTAACAGCTACATGACTATTACCGGTAAGCGACAAGGGTTTATTTCTGCTGGTTGCTCAGGGCATAGCTCTATAGGTAACAAATGCCAGTTTGATCACGAAGACGAAATCATGGTGTTGGCGTGCTCGCATGATATGTCTACGGGCAATGAAGGCGGTGTTGCAGATGGCAGGGGCAAGCACATGCCTATCATAATCACCAAAGCAATTGATAAATCATCACCTCTGTTGGCGAGTGCGTTGCATGAGCGTGAAGAGGTCGAATGCACAATCAACTTCTACCGCACCGCTTCGGCTGGAGGGCAGGAGCGCTATTACTCAATACATCTCACCGGTGCGCGTATTGCGCATATCAGTCAGCAAGTGCCCCACGCTATTCGTATGAACGATGCAGAGCCGCAAGAACTAGTGGCTATTCGGTATAGAGAAATTGCCTGGGCGCACGTGACTGCCGCTACAAGTGCTTATAGTTCTTGGGGGGGAAGAGAGTGAATGAAGACTCTTGTGATCTTCATGATGTAACGAAGGCAGCCTCTGATCTGGTTGCAGTCGGATGCAGCATTGGTACGACGCATTTTCCTGACGGTCTTACGCGGCTTCGATTTGGTTCGATTATTTCGTCCTATGCCAATGAGGTTATCCAAGCGGTCGATGAAGGGCTAATCAGCGCTTGGGAAGGGGTTGAGGAGATCAGGGCTGAGTATGAAGGGTTGTCGTCAAAGGCGCGGTTTTACCTTCAGAACGGTATTGGGGTTGCGGCGGGTGTTATGCAGGTCAGAGCGGGTGTCACGGTTGCTGGAACCCCGGGGATGTTTGGAGTCGTGCCGGGGGTGCTGCTGGTAGCACATGGCACCAATAATATATATGAGGGGTTAAGTAATATCTATTATGGGCCAGATGTGCCTAGTACGCTTGGCCCTGTTAGGCGTGGTTATCAAGTAATGCTGAGGGATGATTATCGAGGAAATATGATTTATTATTCATTGGACTTGTTTTTGTCTGGATACGGGGTTTTACGGTCGGTGCCGAAGTCTGGTATGTTCGAATTGTTTCGGCGCGATTATGAAAGGGCTTATCAGCAATCCGGAAGATTAGCTTTGACTTTGGAGGCGTTCGTTGATTTTTTTACTGTGAATGCAATAGCTCAAGAGAATTCTGGTTTTTATGATGGAGTCGCGAAACCTTGATTTTTTTTATATTTTTCCGCGCATTCTTGGGATGTAAATTCGCAAGCCAAAAATAACGATAATTACGTAGATTGTTAAGTACAGCATGACCATGTTTTTCCTGTCTAGGGGTATTAGTTCGGTTATCCCCCATCCAATGATGCCTGCGGGTAGACCCGAGGAGCCTAGAACTAAACAGGTTACACATAAGTAATATCTTATATTTTCTAGGCTCATTAACGATCATCTCGTTCAGTGGGGTCTTAGATTAATACAGGAATTAAAATAAAAACAACTGTCTTTGCATGCAATAACTGGCGGCCCTAACTGAAACCGGCTTCTTTAATGATCATCTGCAATTGGGCAAGGCATTCGCGGTATCCTACACGCCCTGAACCCGGACGCTTTTCCATGCTGGTGATTTCCAACAACGTGCACCTACCGGATGCCGAGATCGAGTTGACCGCCATCCGCGCCCAGGGCGCCGGTGGGCAGAACGTCAACAAGGTCTCCAGTGCCGTGCACCTGCGTTTCGACATTCCGGCCTCATCCTTGCCCGAGTTCTACAAGGAACGGCTGCTGGCGCTGCGCGACAGTCGCATCACCAGCGAAGGGGTGTTGATCATCAAGGCCCAGCAATACCGCACGCAAGAAGCCAATCGCGCGGATGCGCTGGAACGGCTGACCGAGTTGATCCTCAGTGCCACCAAGGTCGAAAAGAAACGTCGTCCGACCAAACCGACCCTCGGTTCGAAGAAGCGTCGGCTCGAATCCAAGACCAAGCGTGGCAGCATCAAGGCCGGGCGCGGCAAGGTCGATTTTTAGCGGGCTTGGCGCTCTTCCCGGTACTTTTCATTGAGGTGCTTCGGCGCCTGCCGGTACAAGTAAACACTCAGTGCCAGACCGCTCAACGCGGCGAGTGCAGCGAACAGGAAGATCGAGGCAAAGCCAAAGCCTGCCGCAATCGCACCGGCCAGCGGCCCGGTAATCCCCAGCGACAAATCGATGAACAACGAATAAGCCCCGACGGCTGCGCCACGACTTGAGGCCGGCACCAGGTTGACCGCTTCCACCCCCAGGGCGGGGAACACCAGCGAGAAACCGAACCCGCTCAGCGCCGCACCGGCCAATGCCCAATGAGCGTCCGGCGCCAGCCACAGCAGCAACAGCCCCAGCGTTTCCACCGACAGGCAGGCAATCGCCACGCGAAAGCCGCCGAGGCGGTTGATCAGGTTGCCGAACAGCAGCCGCGCACCGATGAAGCTGGCGCCGAACAGGCTCAGGCACAGCACCGCGTTGTCCCAGTGCTGCGTGGCGTAATACAGGGTGATGAAAGTGGCGATGGTACCGAAACCGATGGAACCCAGCGCCAGACCGCAACCATGTGGCAGCACGCGACCGAGCACATGCATGAACGGCAAACGTTCACCGACCACAATCGGCGCAGCGGTCTTCGGCCAGGCCAGCACCAGACCGAGGACGGCCAGCAACACGATGCTCACGCCCATGCTCCACAAACCCAATTGACTGACCAGCAGCACGCCCAGCGGTGCGCCGACCGCCAGTGCGCCATAACTGGCGATGCCGTTCCAGGAGATGACCTTGGCGGTATTCGCCGCGCCGACCCGACCGATGCCCCAGCCGATCGAACCGGAGCCCACCAGGCTTTCCGCGCTGCCGAGCACCAGACGTCCGATCAACAGGCTGATCAAGCTCAAGGTCGGCAGGCTTTGGGTCCAGGCGGAAATCAACATGAACACGCCGCTCAAACCGCAGCCGGCGAGGCCGTACATCACGGCGAGTTTACTGCCCTTGTTGTCGATGATTTTCCCTGCAAACGGACGGCTGAGCAGGGTGGCCAGGTATTGCACGCTGATCACCAGCCCGGCGATGACGGCGCCGAAGCCCAGATCGCTGTGGACGTAGCCCGGCAACACGGCCAGGGGAATGCCGATATTCAGATAGCCGATGAAGGTGAACAGGACGATGGAAACGACTTGCAGCGTGACCGCCAGGGGGCGCTGGTTTTCAGACATGGGTAAAGATCCACGGGGAAGCAGGATAGATAGGCTGCTTATGATAGCGGCGCGAGCGGCTGCGGGTCGTGGAAAAAGTAAAACTATTTGCCGGGCGGGGATGAGAATCAGGTTTTGGCGGGAGCGACCAGGTGCGTGGTGACCAGGGCGGCCAGGGCGTTTTCTTCGCTGCCGAAACGGGCGAGCAGCGCGGCGCGTTTCTCGGGGGACAGGCGATTCCAGATCTCGATCATCTTCTCGGTAGTACCGATCAGGACGCTGGCTTGCTGAGCTTCGTCAAAAGTAGGGCTGAAGTCGTCGGTCATGGTGGGGCTCGGGATTCAGGCGGTGTGGAAAGCGCATGTTAGCGCTTTCCACACGGTCTGGCATTGCAGGTGAATCAGTCTTCGCTGTCGGCCTTGCGGCGTTCAGTGGCTTCTTTCGGCTCGGGCTGTTGGGCACCGGCTTGGTGCGTGGGCGTCTGCTCAGTTTCGTGCAGGCTTGGGAAGGGGAGATTAGGGATCTCGTGCATATCGCGCTCCTCGCAAAGTCTGTTGATAGATCTGGTAGATCCGCGCTTTTAAAAAGCTTGGGGAGGATACAGCAGAAGAAATGACAAATAGACTTTTATATCCAATTGTTGCGACGGATGGGATTGTCTAGACAGGTCTGCAAGAGGGGCGACACAAAACAATGTGGGAGCGAGCCTGCTCGCGAATGCGGTGGATCAGTCAATGTTGATGTCGACTGACACTCCGCCTTCGCGAGCAGGCTCGCTCCCACAGGGAGGGGCTGTGCAGGGTTTGATGGTTACTTGCAGACTTCGGCGATTGCCTCGGCCAGCAGGTCCAGACGCGTCGCATCAATCCCGGCCACGTTGGCCCGGCCTGAGTTGACCATGTAAACGCTGTGATGATCGCGCAGTTGTTTGACCTGGTCCGGCGTCAAACCGGTGTAGGAAAACATCCCGCGCTGTACGCCGATGTGCGCAAAGCGCTCGCGCAAACCATGAGGTTCAAGCGCTTCAACCAAACCGCTGCGCAGTTGGGCGATACGCAAACGCATGGCTTCCACTTCGTCGGCCCAGAGGCTTTTCAGCTCCGGATCACCGAGGATGGTCGCTACCACAGCAGCGCCATGATCCGGTGGTGTCGACCACAGGTTGCGGGCGATGTGGGCCAGTTGGCTGCGGATATCCACCAGCTTGTCAGCGGTTTTCGCGCAGACAATCAGCGCGCCGGTGCGGTCGCGGTACAGGCCGAAGTTCTTCGAGCAGGAACTGGTGATCAGCACTTCCGGCAACGCGGCAGCGAACAACCGGGTCGACCAGGCGTCCTGTTCCAGGCCATCGCCGAAGCCTTGGTAGGCGAAGTCGATCAGTGGCACCAAATCGCGACTGCGCACCACGTCCAGCACCCGGCGCCAGTCGTCATGGGACAGATCGAAACCGGTCGGGTTGTGGCAGCAGGCGTGCAGCAGCACCACATCGCCCTTCGGCGCTTCGTTGAGTACTGCGAGCATCGCTTCGACGTCGAGGCGGTTATCGCTGCCAACATACGGGTAGTGACTGACCTTGACCCCGGCTGCCGCGAAGATGGTTTCGTGGATCGGCCAGGTCGGGTTGCTCAGCCACACGCCACGGCCCGGCAGGCACTGGGCGATAAAATCGGCGCTCAAGCGCAGCGCACCGGTACCGCCCGGTGTTTGGGTCGCGCCGGTCCGTTGTTCGGCGATCAACGACGAATCGGCACCTAGCACCAATTCAACGATGGCCTTGCCGAACGCTGGTTCACCGTGACCACCGATGTAGGTCTTGGTGGTCTGGCGATCCACCATGCGCTGCTCGGCCAGCTTCACGGACTGGGGAATCGGTGTCAGGCCCTGGGCATCTTTATAGACGCCCACGCCGAGGTCGAATTTGCGCGGGTTGGGGTCCTGCGCATAGGCCTCCATCAGGCCGAGAATCGGGTCGCCGGGTACTCGACCGATGGCGTCGAAATGCATTATTTGCGGCCCTCGGCGTCCTTGGCCACTTCGTCAGTGCGCGCGGCCATGATGAAATCATTGCGGTGCAGGCCTTTGATGGAGTGGCTCCACCAGGTCACGGTGACTTTGCCCCACTCGGTCAGCAGGCCCGGGTGGTGACCTTCAGCCTCGGAGATTTCACCGACGGCGTTGGTGAACGCCAGGGCGTGCTTGAAGTTCTTGAACAGGAAAACTTTTTCCAGCTGCATCACGCTGTCGCGCACTTCAATGTTCCAGTCAGGAATCTGCTTGATCAGTACCGGCAGTTCTTCGTCGCTGACCTGAGGGGCATCGGCGCGGCAGGCTTCGCAGTGGGCTTGGTTCAATGTGGACATGATGGGTTCCTGAAATCGAATTATTGGAAATCGGCCGTCAGTGTCACCACGCTAAACCAAAGCGTCGGTTCCTGACAGGCTCACTTGATTCTAAAAGCTGCGGATCACGCAGCTTTTGGCGGAAATTTTGGTGTGTGCAAGCCCAGCTGCATGCCTTGCTTGACCATGCCCATGATGTCTTCGTGGGCGAGATCGAACAGGCGCTTGAGGTTTGGCAGGACAAAGTACAGCGGTTGCAGGATGTCGATGCGGTAGGGCGTGCGCATGCATTCCAGTGGATCGAAGGCCTGATGCTCAGGTTCGTCCGAGAGGCAGTAAACGGTTTCTTTCGGCGAGGAGAGAATACCGCCGCCGTAGATGCGCTGGCCTTCTGGCGTATCGACCAGACCAAACTCGATGGTCATCCAGTACAAGCGCGCCAGGTACACGCGTTCTTCCTTGGAAGCCTGTAGGCCAAGTTTGCCGTAGGTGTGGGTGAATTCAGCGAACCAAGGGTTGGTCAGCAGCGGACAGTGGCCAAAAATCTCGTGGAAAATGTCCGGCTCTTGCAGGTAATCCAGCTCTTCGCGGGTACGAATAAACGTCGCCACCGGAAACTGCTTGTTGGCGAGCAATTCGAAAAAGGTCTGGAACGGGATGAGTGCGGGTACCCGGGCGACCTGCCAGCCTGTGGTTTCACCGAGGACTTTGTTGATTTCACCGAGTTGCGGAATGCGGTCGTGGGGCAGACCGAGTTTTTCGATACCGTCCAGATATTCCTGGCACGCACGACCCTCGATCACTTTCAGTTGGCGAGTAATCAGCGTGTTCCACACCGCATGTTCTTCGGCGGGGTAGTCGATAAAACCTTGCGCATCGGGCTCGCGAGCCACGTATTGCGTCTGCTTCATGCTGCTCTCCTGCTAGGGGATTTCGTTCTTGTTATGTCCTGCTATGGACCTAGAAATACCTCAAGAAATGCAGTGTTGCAGCGCGCGAGTTGCGCTACGCGTAGGAAAATTCGTCGATTTTTGTAAAGTATTCGTTACGGATTGGCCGCAATGGCGCAGGGATTGAGATTTTCGGGTTTGAAATGGTGTGCAGGTGTCACATAATCTTGACGACTAAGTTGGCGCCTGTGCAGAAAAATCCTTGCTCAGGCCCTCGATCACTCCTGTTTCGGGCCTTTATATGCGTATCAAAGTCCATTGCCAGAACCGCATCGGCATCCTGCGCGACATTCTCAACCTGCTGGTGGAGTACGGGATCAACGTCGCTCGCGGCGAGGTCGGCGGTGAGCATGGCAATGCGATCTACCTGCATTGCCCGAACCTGATCAACATTCAGTTCCAGGCGTTGCGTCCGAAGTTCGAATCGATTGCCGGGGTGTTTGGCGTCAAGCGTGTAGGGCTGATGCCTAGCGAGCGTCGGCACATGGAACTCAATGCGTTGCTCGGCGCCTTGGAGTTTCCGGTGCTGTCGATCGACATGGGCGGCTCGATCGTTGCGGCCAACCGCGCGGCGGCGCAGTTGCTCGGCGTGCGGGTAGACGAGGTGCCGGGGATTCCGCTGTCGCGTTATGCGGAGGATTTCGACTTGCCAGAACTGGTGCGCGCCAACAAGTCGCGGATCAACGGGTTGCGGGTGAAGGTGAAGGGCGACGTGTTTCTCGCCGACATCGCGCCGCTGCAATCAGAGCATGACGACAGCGAAGCCATGGCTGGCGCGGTTCTCACGCTGCACCGCGCCGACCGGGTAGGTGAGCGCATCTATAACGTGCGCAAGCAGGAGCTGCGAGGTTTCGACAGCATTTTCCAAAGCTCGAAGGTGATGGCCGCGGTGGTTCGCGAAGCCCGACGCATGGCGCCGCTGGATGCGCCGCTATTAATAGAAGGTGAAACCGGGACGGGTAAAGAGTTGTTGGCGCGCGCCTGCCACCTGGCGAGTCCGCGTGGGCAGTCACCGTTGATGGCGCTCAACTGCGCCGGCCTGCCGGAATCCATGGCTGAGACGGAGCTGTTCGGCTACGGCCCCGGCGCTTTCGAAGGGGCGCGGGCCGAAGGCAAACTCGGTCTGCTGGAGCTGACGGCGGGCGGTACGCTGTTTCTCGATGGTGTCGGGGAAATGAGCCCGCGTTTACAGGTGAAATTGCTGCGTTTCCTGCAGGACGGTTGCTTCCGTCGTGTGGGCAGCGATGAAGAGGTTTATCTGGATGTGCGGGTGATTTGCGCGACGCAGGTCGATCTGTCCGAGTTGTGCGCGCGCGGTGAGTTTCGCCAGGATTTGTATCACCGCTTGAACGTGCTTTCACTGCACATCCCGCCACTGCGCGAATGCCTCGATGGTTTGACGCCGCTGGTAGAACACTTCCTCGATCAGGCCAGTCGGCAGATCGGTTGCCCGCTGCCGAAACTGGCGCCGGCGGCGATGGAGCGGCTCAGTCACTACCATTGGCCGGGCAATGTTCGGCAATTGGAAAATGTGTTGTTCCAGGCGGTTTCCTTGTGCGAAGGCGGGACCGTCAAGGCCGAACATATTCGCCTGCCGGACTACGGCGTGCGTCAGCCACTTGGCGATTTCTCGCTCGAGGGCGGGCTGGACGAAATTGTCGGGCGTTTCGAGAAAGCGGTGCTTGAGCGCTTGTATTCGGAACATCCGAGCAGCCGGCAGTTGGGCAAGCGGCTGGGGGTTTCGCATACGACCATTGCCAATAAGTTGCGAGAGTATGAGGTTGGTAAAGAACCCGGCAACACATAGGTCCCTGTAGCAGCTGCCGAGCTTGCGAGGCTGCGTTCGGCTGCGCAGCAGTCGTGAATTCAGGCGCCGCATTGTTTCAGGATGACCGCGCGCGCCGGGTTTACGACTGCTGCGCAGCCGAACGCAGCCTCGCAAGCTCGACAGCTGCTACAACAACGCGTTGAGCCTAAGAGTCGGCACTTGCCGCGAAGCGGCATAACACCGCCGGTTTTTCGTCTTCGACACAATCCTCCAAACCCTCCTGAACCCCTCAAGTCCTTTGTTTGCCGGGCCCTGCGCCGCCAGAAAAAAGTTGGTCTGCAAATTGCTTGTGGCTCAGCAGTACAGCAGTGGGCGGCAAACGTCCGGCATGCAGAGGAAAGAGCGTGGACAAGTACCTTTATGTGGCAATGACCGGCGCCAGCCAGAATGCACTGGCGCAGAAGGCTCATGCCAACAACCTGGCGAACATCTCCACCAACGGCTTCCAGAAAGACCTGGAACAGGCTCGTTCGATACCGGTGTTCGGCGACAGCTTTCCGGCGCGTGCGTTTGCCCTGTCCGAACGTCCGGCCACCGACTTCTCTCCGGGCGCCTTGGTTCAAACCGGTCGCGACCTCGATGTCGCGGTGCAAGGCAATGGCTGGATCGCCGTGCAGAACCCTGACGGCGGCGAAAGCTACGTGCGCACCGGTAGCCTGAATGTCGACGCCCTGGGCGTGCTGCGGGCCGGCAACGGTATGCCGGTGATGGGCAATGGCGGGCCGATTGCCGTGCCGCCCGAGCAGCAAATCGAAGTGGGCGAGGACGGCACTATCAGCATTCGTGCGATGGGCGAAGGTCCTCGCGTGATGGCGGAAGTCGACCGCATCAAACTGGTCAACCCAGACTTCAAGAACATGACCAAAGGCCTGGACGGTTCGATTCACACCAAGGACGGCAAGCCGGCGCAAGCCGATGCCGACGTCAAACTGGTGTCCGGTTTCCTTGAGTCGAGCAACGTCAACGCCGTGGAAGAGATGACTTCGGTGCTGGCCCTGGCCAAGCAGTTCGAGCTGCACATCAAGATGATGAACACCGCCAAAGACGATGACCAGGCCATGGCTCGGGTCTTGCAGATCAGCTAATTATCAGAACGTAGCGCCGTAAAACAGGCGCACGAGGAGAATCGAATGCTTCCGGCTCTATGGGTTGCCAAAACAGGTCTGTCCGCCCAGGACACCAACCTGACGACCATTTCCAACAACCTGGCCAACGTGTCGACCACGGGTTTCAAACGTGACCGCGCCGAGTTCCAGGACTTGCTCTACCAGATCAAACGCCAGCCAGGCGCCCAGTCGACCCAGGACAGCGAACTGCCGTCGGGTCTGCAAGTGGGTACCGGTGTGCGCATTGTCGGCACCCAGAAAAACTTCACCGCCGGTAGCCTGCAAACCACCGAGCAGCCGTTGGACATGGCCATCGACGGTCGCGGTTTCTTCCAGATTCTGCAGCCGGACGGCACGACGTCCTACACCCGTGACGGTACGTTCCACCTGGACTCCAACGGTCAGATCGTGAACGCCAGCGGCTTCGCCCTGGAACCGGCCATCGTCATCCCGAACGATGCCCAGACCTTCACGGTCGGTCGCGACGGCACCGTGTCCATCACCGTTGCCGGCAACCCGGCATCCCAGGTGATCGGCAACCTGCAAACCGCTGACTTCATCAACCCGGCCGGTCTGCAGGCAGTAGGCAACAACCTGTTCCTGGAAACTGCTGCCAGCGGCGCGCCGCAAGTCGGTACCCCGGGCCTGGCCGGTTTCGGCACCACGCTGCAGAACACTCTGGAAACCTCGAACGTCAGCACCGTTGAAGAGATGGTCAACATGATCACCACTCAGCGCGCTTACGAGATGAACTCCAAGGTGATCTCCACCGCCGACCAGATGCTCTCGTTCGTAACGCAGAATCTGTAACCAAGTCTATGAGGCGGCCATGAGGTCGCCTGCAACACCGTGAGGTAGGGTCATGAATCGCTATGTATCTGTTCTGGCACTGAGTGGGATCGCCGCGCTTTCGGGTTGCGTCGGTCCGACGCCCAAGCCCAATGACCCTTACTACGCCCCGGTGTTGCCGCGCACGCCGCTGCCGGCTGCGGCCAATAATGGCTCGATCTACCAGGCCGGTTTCGAACAGAACCTGTACAGCGACCGCAAGGCGTTCCGGGTCGGTGACATCATCACCATCACCTTGAACGAGAAGACCCAGGCCAGCAAGAACGCCAATTCCCAGGTCGGCAAGACCAGCAAGACCAGCATTGGCCTGTCCTCATTGTTCGGCAGTACGCCCAACACGAATAACCCGCTGGGCAGCGGCGACCTGAGTCTGGACGCCAGCTACAGCGGCGACCGCGCGACCAAGGGCGACAGCAAGGCAGGACAGGGCAACAGCCTCACCGGTTCGATCACCGTGACCGTCGCCGACGTGTTGCCCAACGGCATCATCGCCGTGCGCGGCGAGAAGTGGATGACCCTCAATACCGGTGACGAACTGGTACGGATTGCAGGGCTCGTTCGCGCCGATGACATCGCGACGGACAACACCGTTTCGTCGACCCGTATCGCCGATGCACGCATCACCTATTCGGGCACCGGTTCGTTTGCCGATGCGAGTCAGCCAGGCTGGTTCGACCGTTTCTTCCTCAGCCCGCTGTTCCCTTTCTAGGTGGCTATGTTGAATCTTAAACACCTGATGGTGGCCGCCCTGATGCTGTCCGCAGCGTTCAACGCTCAAGCCGAGCGGCTGAAGGATATCGCCAGTATTTCCGGTGTGCGTTCCAACCAATTGATCGGCTACGGCCTGGTGGTCGGACTTAACGGTACCGGTGACCAGACGACGCAAACCCCGTTCACCCTGCAGACCTTCAACAACATGCTCTCGCAGTTCGGCATCAAGGTGCCGGCGGGTTCGGGCAACGTGCAGTTGAAGAACGTCGCGGCGGTGTCGATCAGTGCTGATTTGCCCGCGTTCGCCAAGCCAGGTCAGCAGGTCGACATCACCGTCTCGTCCATCGGTAACTCCAAGAGCCTGCGCGGCGGCACCTTGCTGCTGACGCCGCTCAAGGGTATCGACGGCAATGTCTATGCGATCGCCCAGGGCAACCTGGTGGTCGGCGGTTTCGACGCCGAAGGTCGTGACGGTTCGAAGATCACCGTTAACGTTCCGTCGGCCGGTCGTATCCCGGGCGGTGCGTCGGTTGAGCGTTCGGTGCCGAGCGGTTTCAACCAGGGCAACAGCCTTACGCTGAACCTCAACCGTTCGGACTTCACCACCGCCAAGCGCATCGTCGACAAAATCAACGACATGCTCGGCCCTGGCGTTGCCCAGGCCATCGACGGCGGTTCGATCCGCGTCAGTGCGCCACTCGATCCGAGTCAGCGCGTCGACTATTTGTCGATCATCGAGAACCTTGAAGTCGACCCGGGTCAGGCGGTGGCGAAAGTCATCATCAACTCGCGGACCGGCACCATCGTGATCGGCCAGAACGTCAAGGTTTCCCCGGCCGCCGTGACCCACGGCAGCCTGACCGTGACCATCACCGAAGACCCGATCGTCAGCCAGCCCGGCCCTCTGTCCAATGGGCAGACGGCGGTCGTGCCGCGCTCGCGGGTCAACGCCCAGCAGGAAGCCAAGCCGATGTTCAAGTTCGGCCCGGGCACCACCCTCGACGAAATCGTGCGTGCGGTGAACCAGGTCGGCGCGGCGCCGGGTGACTTGATGGCCATCCTCGAAGCACTGAAACAGGCCGGCGCGTTGCAAGCCGACCTGATCGTGATCTGAGGACGGCGACCATGGATATGCGCAAGGGCGGATTGGGGGTCAGCAGCAACGATTCGGGTTCCTATTCGGACCTCAATCGCCTGAACCAGCTCAAGGTCGGCGACAAGAACAGCGACGGCAACATGCGTAAGGTGGCGCAGGAATTCGAGTCGCTGTTCCTCGGTGAAATGCTCAAGTCCATGCGCTCGGCCACTGAAACCCTGGGCCAGGACAATCCGCTCAACACGCCGGCAGCCAAGCAATATCAGGAAATGTACGACCAGCAGTTGGCCGTTTCCATGTCCCGTGAGGGTGGCGGTATTGGTCTGGCTGACGTGCTGATGCGTCAGATGTCGAAGAACAAACCGATGGCCCCGGGCGAGGCCGCTGCCGCGTCAGCCGCCAAGCAAGCTGCCGCGAAAGCCGCCGTGGAAACCCCGATTGCCGCCGGTACGGTCGCCACCAACGGGCCGCTGTCGCGCCTCAATGGCGAGCGTCCGTTGTGGGCTTCGCGCTCGGTGAAGTCGGCAAGTGCGGGCGAGGGCACTCATCGCAATGATATGGCGCTGATCAATCAGCGACGTCTGGCGCTGCCGCCGAAACTGGCCGACCGCTTGCTCGCAGGGCTGGTGCCGTCGGCATCGACCACTGCCGCGACCGCCACGACGGCGCAGCACAGCATCCAAATGCCGCAGAGCACCAAAACCGGTGCCGGTCCCCTGTACAACGGCGATTGGCTGGCTGCGCAAACAGATTCGACCTCTGCCGGTCGCCTGCAGGTTTATGGCCGTGCCATGGCTCAAATACCGCTGGCACCGGCGAAGAAAGCGTTCAGTTCCGCTGACGAATTCGTCAACACCATGCTGCCGATGGCCAAAGAGGCCGCCGAACGCATTGGTGTCGATCCGCGTTACCTGGTGGCGCAGGCCGCCCTGGAAACCGGATGGGGCAAATCGGTCATGCGCACCCAGGATGGCAGCAGCAGTCACAACCTGTTCGGCATCAAGGCTGGCAGCAGTTGGAAAGGCGAATCGGCGCGGGCAATCACCAGTGAATTCAGGAATGGCGAGATGGTCAAGGAGACGGCGCAGTTCCGTTCCTATGACTCTTACAAGGACAGCTTCCATGACCTTGTGACGCTGCTGCAAACCAACAATCGCTATCAAGATGTTGTGAAGTCGGCCGATAACCCAGAACAGTTTGTGCGCGAGTTGCAAAAGGCCGGTTACGCAACCGACCCGGACTACGCAAGCAAGATTTCGCAGATAGCCAAGCAGATGACGAGTTACCAGAACTACGCTGCGGCGGGCGCTACCACCACGCCTCTATAGGCATAAGCTATAAGGTCTGAACCATGAGTTTGCTCAACATCGGGATGTCGGGGCTGTCAGCCAGCCAATCGTCGTTGATGACTACGGGTAACAACATCGCCAACGTCGATACCGCGGGTTACTCGCGTCAGCAGACCGTGCAGGGCACCAAAGCCTCGCAGCAGTTCGGCAATGTCTACATCGGTACCGGCACGACCCTGGCTGATGTACGTCGGGTGTACAACAGCTACCTTGACGCCCAACTGCAGACCACCACGTCGCTCAACAGCGATTCGGCCGCGTACCTGGGTCAGGTCACGCCGCTGGACAAACTGCTGTCGGACAGCGGCACTGGCCTGAACGGCGCACTGACCAAGTTCTTCGCCTCGGTGCAGAACGTCAACGCCAAGCCGGGTGACGACGCTTCACGCCAGCTGCTGCTCAGCGATGCCCAGGCCTTGAGCAACCGTTTCAATTCAGTGTCCAGCCAATTGAACGCGCAGAACGCGAACATCAATGGCAACCTGACGAACATGGCCGATCAGGTCAACAAACTGGCCGCCACCGTGGCGCAGTTGAACCAGAAGATTACCGAGATTTCCAGCTCTGGCGGCATGCCGAACGAGCTGCTCGACGCCCGTAACGAGACCGTACGCCAGCTCTCGACCTTTACCGGCGCGCAGATCGTCGAACGCGAAGGTAACGTCGATATCTATCTGGGCAGCGGCCAGCCGCTGGTCATGGGCAATACCGTCAACAAACTCGAAGTCGTGCCGGGCAAAGACGACCCGAACCGCTTGGCGCTGCAACTCAATCGTGGTTCGAGCACCATCGATATCACGTCGATCATGACCGGTGGCGAAATCGGCGGTTTGCTGCGCTATCGCAGCACCGTGCTCGACCCGGCCATGAACGAACTGGGTCGCGTCGCTCTGGTCGTCGCCGATCAGATGAACAGCATTCAGGCCCAGGGCATCGACAAGAACGGTGACTTCGGTTCGAACCTGTTCAACAGCATCAACAGTGCCGCGCAGATGGCTCAGCGCAGCATCGCTTCGGGCAATAACAGTGCAGGCTCGGGCAACTTCGATGTCAGCATCGAAGACACTGGCAAGTTGACCATCAACGATTACAAGGTGACGTTCACCAGCGCCACCGACTACACCGTGCAGCGCCTGCCAGACAATTCGTCTATGGGCAGCTTCAGCACGCTGACCACGCCAGCGCCGGTGATCGACGGTTTTTCCTTGAATCTGACCGGTGGCACCGCGGCTGCAGGCGATACCTTCAAGATCACCCCGACCCGTAACGCGGCCGCCAACATCAAGACCGAGATGACCGACTCCAAACGTCTGGCCATCGCGGCACCGTTGGGTGCGGCCATTGCAGCAGGCGGCAGTGGCACGCTGACGATTCCAGCCAGCGGCCAGCCGACCCTGACCACGAAGTTCGATATCTACGACGCGGCCACCACCACCGCGATGCAGAACGGCCTGAAAAACTCCACGCCGGTCAAAATCGTGTTCGGTGCGACGGGCGGAGCGACCCAGACTTACCAAATGCTCGATGCCAAGGGGAATCCGCTCAGCAGCGGCACCATCGTGCCGGGCCAGAACAATACGTTGTCGCTGAGTATTCCTCTGGTCGACGCCAGCGGGGCCCCGATCAATGATCCGGGGCCGCCAATCGTGCAGCGCACTGCAACGTTCGACATGACCATCGCGGGCTCGCCGGGTGCCTCGACGGCGATCAACGTGACGCTCAATCAGCCGGGCAGTCTGGACAACCGTAACGGTACAACGCTGGCCGGTTTGCAGACCGCACAGACCGTGGACACCGGTTCGGCGAGCAAGGGTATTTCCCTGAACGACGCCTACGGCAAACTGGTCGAGGGTGTTGGTTCCAAGGCCGCCCAGGGCAAGCTCGACAGCGCCGCGACCGAAGCCATCCTGGCGAACGCCAAAGGTGCGCGCGACTCGCTTTCGGGTGTCGACCTCGATGAGGAAACCGGCAACCTGGTCAAGTATCAGCAGTACTACACCGCCTCTTCGCAGATCATCAAGGCTGCGCAGGAAATCTTCAGCACATTGATCAACAGCATTTAAGGAGTCGTAGCCCATGCGCATTTCTACCGCCCAGTTTTACGAGTCCTCGGCTGCCAATTACCAGAAGAACTTCGCGAATGTGGTCAAGAGCAGCGAAGAGGCCAGCAGCCTGGTTCGCGTGAACACCGCAGCCGATGATCCGGTCGGCGCTTCGCGCTTGCTGCAATTGGGGCAGCAGGCTTCGATGCTGGATCAGTACGCGGCCAACACCAACACCCTCAAGGCGACCCTGGGTACGACCGAGGCGGTGATGACCAGCATCAACAACGTGCTGACCCGTGCCAAGGAATTGGCTGTCAGTGCCGGCAATGCCGGGTACACCGACGCCGATCGCCAGGCCACGGCTTCGGAGTTGGGTCAGATCGAAGAGCAGCTGCTGAGTCTGATGAACAGCAAGGACGAGAACGGCAAGTACATCTTCTCCGGCTCGAAGGGCGATACCGCGCCGTTCTCGCGCAACAACGACGGCACCTACAGCTACAACGGCGATCAGGTCACACTGGATCTGGCAATCGGCGACACCATGTCGATGGCGACCAACAGCACCGGTTGGGATGCGTTCCAGCAGGCGATCAATACGAGCCGCAGCCAGGTCACCATGACCGCGCCGGCCGTGGATGACGGCCGCGTCACTCTTTCCAACGGCCAGGTGTCGTCAAACATCACCTACAACAACAAGTTCCGTAGCGGCGAGCCGTACACCGTGGACTTCGTCAGCGGCACCCAGTTGAAAATCACTGACTCGGCCGGCAATGACGTGACCGCTGAAGCCAGTCAGGGCGGCGCTTTCGATCCATCCAGCGCGGCGGGTCAGGCGGTCACTTTCCGCGGCGTCGAGCTGACCCTCAATATCAATCTGGGCGTCGGTGATACTGCGGCGACCGTGCTGCCGGGCCACAGCTTTACCCTGGCGGCCAAGCCCGACGCCTTCACCACGACCCGTAGCCCGGGTAACCCGTCGGCGACACAGATCAGCGGCAGCAGCGTCACTAACCCTGCGAACTACCACGCCAGTTTCCCGACTGGCTCGGCGATCCTGAAGTTCACCAGCGCCACCGCATTTGACTTGTACGCGGCGCCGTTGACTGCCAGCAGCACACCGGTGTCTTCCGGTTCTGTGGCTGCCGGTGTGGCGACGGCGTCGGGCGTTAGCTTCTCGCTGACCGGTGCTCCGGGTGCGGGTGATCAGTTCAGTATTGCGGTGAACACCCACGAAACCCAGAACATTCTGGACACCGTGAGCCAGTTGAAAACTGCGCTGAACACGCCAACCAATGGCAATGCGATTGCAACCCAGAAGCTGCAAGCGTCGTTGGCCGCGGGCAATGCCAACCTGGCCAGCGGCACTGACCAATTGTCCAGCGCCTTGAGCTCGGTGGGTGGCCGTGGCCAGGCCCTGGCAAATCAGAGCGATACCAACCAGAGCCTGACCCTGGCCAACGCCCAGACCCAATCGTCGATCCGAGATTCCGATCCAGCTGAAGTGATGACCCGTCTGACCTTGCAACAAACCATGTTGCAAGCCTCGCAACTGGCCTTCAGCAAGATTGCTCAGTTGGGCTTGTTCAACAAGGTCTGAGTCTGTGCCTGTCGAGCTGCCAACCGTCTTTTCCTAAGCGGTTCCGTGGCCTCTGCCTGAAAGGGTGGAGGCCCGCCGCTCGAGAGTTTCCCGTCGTGAATCAACGCCCCCTCGTCAGTATCGTCATCCCTGCCTTCAACCCGCGATTTTTCAGCCAGGCGCTGGAAAGTGCGCTCGCCCAGACCTACGAGCAGATCGAGATCGTCATCTGCGATGACTCCTCCAGCGACGAGATCTGCGACATCGTTGACAGCTTTGCCGAGCTGGCGCACCCGATTCGTTATCTGCGCAATCCCCAGCGTCTGGGGCTGCAGAAAAACTTGCTGCGTTGCGTTAAAGAAGCCCGGGGCGAGTTCATCAAAGTGCTGTGCGACGATGATCGTCTGTTTGCGCCGAGTATTGCCTTGCAGGCTCAGGTGTTGATCGATCATGCCGATGTCAATGTGGTGTTTGCCCTGCGCATGTTCAATGACGCCGGCAATTTCCTGCTGCCGCCGCGGGTCGGCAATTGCCGCTTCGTGCCGAACGATGCGTTGCTCAAGGGCGACGATATGTTGGCGATCTTCGAAGGCACGCCCAAGAATTTCCTCGGTAACTTCAGTTCGACTCTGATGCGTCGAGCCGATGTATTGGAGTTGTTGCCGACACTGATCCAGGAAGGTGCCGGCTTCGTCGCCATGCTCGATTTCGCCCTGTTCGTGTGCCTGATGCGTCGCGGCAATCTGGTGTCGCTCAGCACGGTGCTGAGTACCGAACGACTGTATCCGGAACGCCTGAGCAAGACCCCGGAGATGGTCGCGGCAGCGGCAGTCGAGTGGAGCTGGCTGGCGCAGATGCTGGCGGCGCGCAGCGGTGAATCGGCACCGGCGTCGGGCTGGGTACGCTATATCGAACTGGCCAGAATCACCGACCAGCCCCATGCCTGGGAAGAGTTGTGCGTCGTGCGAATCCTGGGCAACCGCAACACTGTGATTGACGGCCGGGTGGGTGGGGAAAGCGAGAGTTACGCCGACTTCTATCGCGAGTGGCTGGCGATCCGCCGGTTCTCGGATGTCGAGAAGCAGCATATGCCGCAGCGTATCGACAGCTGGGCCTTTCGCCCACAGATCGTGCCAATTGTGATCGACAGCAGCGCTGACAGTGCGGCGCTGAAGACTACGCTGCAGAGCATCAGTGCTCAGCTCTACGCCCCCCAGGCGGTGGTGGTGCTGTCCGATGCGTTCTGCGCGGCTGACGATCGTGTCGTGCAGTTGCCTTTCCAGGCAGACTGGGTGCAACAGCTCAACGCTGTGGTGCCGCAACTGGAGGGCGCTCACTGGTTTTATCTGCTGCGGGCCGGCGACACCTTGCGTGAGTCCGCTCTGCTGGTTCTGGCAGAGCGCATTGCAGGTGTTGCGGGCATCCTCTGTGCTTACAGCGACGAGGGTGCGCTGCTCGATGGAGAGTCGATCGACCCGGTGTTCAAACCCGATTTCAACCTCGACCTGATGCGCGCTTATCCCTACGTCGGGCGAACCCTGGCCTTTGAGCGTCAGCGCTTCATGGCGTTGGGCGGTTTTGATTCGGCTCACGGTGAGTTGGCACCCCATGATCTGTTGTGGCGTCTGGTGGAAGAGGCCGGGCCACAGACCATCGAACACATTGCCGAAATCCAGGTGGAGTCCGGCCAGACCTTCGCCGAATGGTTGTCGTTACCCGAAGTGATCGAGTGCAACGCCGGGATGGTCGGCGCACATCTGGATCGTATCGGTGTGGCACACGCTATCCGGCACGAAGAGCTGCCGCTGATCAACCGCATCGACTATCGGCATGGCGCGCGTCCGCTGGTGTCGATCATCATCCAGACAGGTGATTCGCTGTTCGCATTGCAGCGTTGCATCGAAGGTTTGATCGAGCGCACCGCTTACACCCAGTACGAAATCCTGATCGTCGACAGCGGCACTGACGATTTGGCGATGCTCGACTGGCTGGCTGCGATGGCGCAACTGGGCGCTGCCATGTTGCGGGTGCTGCGTTACGCGGGTGACGCCAACGACGCGGCGATCCGCAACTTCGCTGCTAGCCTGGCGCGTGGCGAGTACTTGCTGCTGCTCAGTCCTCAGGCGGTGATCTGCGACAACGACTGGCTGGACGAATTGCTCAACCATGCCCAGCGTCCCGAAGTGGGTGTGGTTGGTGCCCGACTTCTCACTCCTCAGGGCTCGATCGTCAGCGCCGGGTTGATTCTCGGATTGGCAGGCCCGGTCGGTTCGCCATTTGCCGGTGAGGTCTCCAACTGTCGCGGTTACATGCAGCGTTTGCATGTGACCCAGAACTGGAGTGCGGTTCGCGACGATTGCCTGATGGTGCGCAAGGAGGTTTTCGATAGTCTGGGCGAACTCGATGAGGTGACGTTTACTCAGGGCCTCAGCGATGTCGACTTGTGCCTGCGAGCGAACAAGGACGGTTACCTGGTGGTCTGGACGCCATATTCCAGTGTGGTGCTGGCCCCGGAAGACGAGTCGCCGATGCAACCTTCCACGTTAGCTGTGCATGAACTCGAACAGGAAACCTTCTATCGCAAATGGCTGCCGAAGATCGCCAAGGATCCGGCCTACAGCCCGGCGCTGAGCCTTGGGGTTTCCAGTTTCAGTCTGGAGCCTTCGCTGCGCAATAACTGGAATCCGTTCTGCAGCCGCGCATTGCCGTTGATCCTCGGTCTGCCGGTCAACAGCAGTGCGGTCGGCCACTACCGGGTGACCGCGCCGCTAGCGGAACTCGAAGCAGCCGGGCGAGTGATCGCGCGGGTGGCTTACGAATCGCCGTCAACCGTGGAGATCGAGCGTTTATCGCCGGATACTATTGTTCTGCAGGGGCGTTACAGTGAAGGCGCCGCCAGCGACATTCTGCGGATGAAAAAGTATTCCAGCGCCCTGCGGGTTTTCGAACTCGACGACTACATCGTCAGCGCACCGAAGAAAAATACCCACGCGCGCAACAAGCCGCTCAACACCGAACAAATGCTGCGCGACGGCATCGCCCTGTGTGATCGCGTGGTGGTGACGACTCAGCCATTGGCCGATGCCTTGTCGAGCATGCACAGCGAAATTCGCGTGGTGCCGAACATGCTGCCGCCGGACCCTTGGGCGACGCTGACCAGTCGCCGCCGCACCGCCAGCAAACCGCGTGTAGGCTGGGGGGGCGGCACCAGCCATTCCGGTGACCTGGAGATCATCGCCGACGTGGTGCGCGAGTTGGCGGACGAAGTCGAGTGGGTGTTCTTTGGCATGTGCCCGGATGCGTTGCGTCCGTATGTGCACGAGTTCCACTCCACCATTGGCTTGCAGAGCTACCCGTTCAAACTGGCGAGCCTGAACCTCGACCTGGCACTGGCACCGCTCGAATTCCACATCTTCAACGACTGCAAAAGCAATCTGCGGTTGCTGGAGTACGGTGCTTGCGGTTACCCGGTAATCTGCACCGACACCGAGGCCTATCGCGGCCACTTGCCGTGCACCAAGGTCTACAGCAACAGCACGGACGAATGGCTGCAAGCCATTCGCATGCACTTGGCCGATCCGGATGCGAGCTACCGCATGGGCGATGAACTGCGTGAAGCGGTACATCGTGATTTCATGCTGCGTGGCGACAATCTTCAACATTGGCTGTGGGGCTGGATGCCGGACTGATTCCGTCGCTGGCCATCAACCTTCAAGAAAACGTCCGAACGCAGCCCGCGTCCGGACGTTTTTTTTGTCCTGTGCAATTGGCTCACTTCCTGCAAGTCACCTGTATATCGCCATAAAACCTTCACCCCAAGAGCGTGAACGGCCACTGGTTGCGGGCAAATGATGTGCATCTGACGGTTCGCCCACCCCTGCGGGGTACGGGCCGCGCGAAGAGCAAGAGGACAGCGATGAAGGCAGTAATTCTGGCAGGTGGTCTCGGTACGCGGATCAGCGAAGAGTCGCACCTCAAGCCCAAGCCGATGATCGAGATCGGCGGCAAGCCAATTCTTTGGCACATCATGAAGCAGTATTCCGCCCACGGGATTCATGACTTCGTGATCTGCCTTGGCTACAAGGGCTACGCGATCAAGGACTTCTTCGCCAACTACTTCCTGCACACTTCCGACGTCACCTTCGACATGCGCAACAACCGCATGGACGTGCATCAGAACTACAGCGAGCCATGGAGCGTCACCCTCATCGACACCGGCGAGGAAACCATGACCGGTGGCCGCTTGCGGCGCGCCGGCCGTTACCTCAAGGATGAAGAGGCCTTCTGCTTTACCTACGGCGACGGCGTCTCCGATATCAATATCCGTCAACTGGTGGACTACCACACTGCCCACGGTCGTCTGGCGACCGTCACCGCCGTACAACCGCCGGGACGTTACGGTGCCCTGGAGCGTCACGGTGATCAGGTGCTTGGTTTCACCGAGAAGCCCCGTGGTGACGGTGGCTGGATCAATGGCGGTTTCTTTGTGCTTTCGCCGAAAGTGCTCTCGTACATCGGCGGTGATGACACCACTTGGGAAGCCGAGCCGTTGGCCCGTCTGGCCCAGGACGAACAATTGAAAGCCTTCGAGCATGAAGGCTTCTGGCACCCGATGGACACTCTGCGCGACAAGAACTACCTCGAAGCGCTGTGGCAGAGCGGGGAGGCCCCATGGAAGCAATGGGACTGAGCCCGGAATTCTGGCGCGGCAAACGCGTTTTGCTGACCGGTCACACCGGGTTCAAGGGCAGTTGGCTGACCCTGTGGCTGCAAAGCCTCGGTGCCGAGGTCAGCGGTTTTGCCCTCGACCCGTCGACCGAACCGAGCCTGTTCGAACTGGCCCGGGTGCACGAGGGCATCAACGATCAGCGCGGCGACCTGCGTGACCTCGGCGCCTTGCTGGAACTGATCACCGAAGCGCAGCCGGAAATCGTCCTGCACCTGGCGGCCCAGCCGCTGGTGCGCGAAGGCTATCGCGATCCGCTCGGCACTTACTCCAGCAACGTCATGGGCACCCTCAACCTGCTCGAAGCGATCCGTCAGGTCGGTGGCGTGCGCGCCTGCGTGCTGGTGACCACCGACAAGGTCTACGCCAACAAGGAATGGCTGTGGCCCTACCGCGAAGACGAAGCCCTCGGCGGCCACGACCCTTACAGCAGCAGCAAGGCCTGCTGCGAGTTGCTGGCCCAGTCCTATGCTGCGTCGTTCTTCCCGGCCGAGCGCTACGCTGAACATGGCCTGGCGCTGGCCACGGCCCGGGCCGGCAATGTGCTGGGCGGTGGTGACTTCGCTCCAGAACGCTTGATCCCTGATGTGCTCAAGGCCTGGTCGGCGGATGAGCCGGTGACCCTGCGTTACCCGCAAGCCGTGCGCCCGTGGCAGCACGCCCTGGAACCGTTGGCCGGTTACCTGCAACTGGCCGCCGGTCTCTATGAAAAAGGCGCTGCGTTTGCTGGCGCCTGGAACTTTGGGCCGAGCGAAGCGGACATGTGCAGCGTCGGCGAAGTGGTCGAACTGCTCGCCAACCGCTGGCCGCAAGCACGCGGGTTGCGCATCGAACCGAGCGATTTGCATGAGGCCGGTCTGTTGCGCCTCGACAGCAGCCGCGCCCGTCAACTGTTGGCCTGGCAACCGCGCTGGTCGTTGCAGCAGTGCTTGACCCATACCCTCGATTGGCACCTGGCCTGGCAAAACGGCGACGACATGCGCGCCATCACGTTGGGCCAGTTGAACCTGTACCGAGGCGCGCTATGAGCGAGTTTCTGTTGAAGTCATTGCCGCTGGCCGGACTGTTCAGCGTGCAGCACAAACGCTTCGAAGATGAGCGTGGGCACTTTGCGCGACTGTTCTGCGAAGGCAGCCTGAGCGCCTTCGGCCAGCCGTTTCATATCCACCAGATCAACCATTCCTGCACCCGTGAGCGGGGCAGTGTGCGGGGGCTGCATTATCAGAACGCCAGCGCACCGGAAGCCAAATTGATCACGTGTCTGCGCGGTGAGGTCTGGGACGTGGCGGTGGATTTACGCCCGGACTCGGAGACCTTTCTGCACTGGCACGCCGAACACCTGCGCGCCGGCGATGGCCGCAGCCTGTTGATCCCGGCCGGTTTTGCCCATGGTTTCCAAACCCTCACCGAAGACGCCGAATTGCTTTACCTGCACAGCGCTGATTACACGCCTGCGCATGAGGGCGGTTTGTCGGTGAACGATCCACGGCTGGCGATTGCCTGGCCGTTGCCTGTCAATAATCTGTCGGCCAGGGATTCCAGCCATCCCGTGCTCGATGAACACTTTGCTGGAGTGCGTGTATGAATTGCCGTGGTTGCGCTACTCCTCTGGCTTTGCCGCTGATTGACCTTGGCACTTCGCCGCCGTCCAACGCCTACGTGCGCGCCGATCAGCTGGAACGCGCCGAGCAATGGGTGCCGCTGAAGGTAGCGGTGTGTCAGCAATGCTGGCTGGTGCAGACCGAGGATTACACCAGCGCCGACAGCCTGTTCGATGCCGAATACGCTTATTTCAGTTCGTTTTCCAGCACCTGGCTGGCCCATGCCGAGCGTTATGTGGGCGAGATGGTCGAGCGTTTCGACCTGACGGCTGACAGCCGTGTGGTGGAAATCGCCGCCAACGACGGTTACCTGTTGCAGTACGTGGCCGGGCGCGGCATCCCTTGCCTGGGCGTCGAGCCGACCCGCAGCACCGCGCAAGCTGCACGGGGAAAAGGCCTGGAGATTCGCGAGCTGTTCTTCGGTCGTGATACCGCGTTGCAGCTGACAAGCGAAGGCTGGGCCGCCGACCTGATGGCCGCCAACAACGTGCTGGCCCACGTGCCGGATATCAATGATTTTCTCGGTGGTTTCGCGACCTTGCTCAAGCCGACGGGCGTGGCGACATTCGAGTTTCCGCAATTGCTGACCCTGATGGCAGGGCAGCAATTCGACACGCTGTATCACGAGCACTATTCCTACCTGTCCCTGACCGCTGTGCAGACGCTGTGTGAACGCAATGGCCTGGAAGTGTTCGATGTCAGTCAGCTGTCGACCCACGGGGGTTCGCTGCGCGTGTTCGTTCAGCGCGTCGACGGTGTGCGCCGCGAAGTCCAGCCAGCGGTTCAACAGCAACTGCAAGCCGAGCTCGATGCCGGTGTAAAAGACCCCGAGTACTACGCAACCCTCGCGCCCGCCGCCGAACGCATCAAACACGAACTGCTGCGCTTCCTGTTGCAGGCGAAAGCCGACGGCAAGCGTGTGGTCGGGTACGGCGCCGCGGCCAAGGGAAATACCTTGCTCAACTACGCCGGGATCAAACCGGACTTGCTGGCGTGGGTCGCCGATGCCAACCCGCACAAGCAGGGCAAGTACCTGCCGGGCAGTCGCATCCCGATCGTTTCGCCGGCGCAGATCGACATCGAAAAACCGGATTACGTGCTGGTCCTGCCGTGGAATTTGTTGCATGAAGTCAGTCAGCAGCTGGTTCAAGTGCGCGAGTGGGGTGGCCGATTCGTCATCGCCGTGCCTGAGTTGACCGTACTGTGAAGGTTCTGGTCACCGGGGCCACCGGCTTCGTCGGCCGGCATCTGGTCGCTGCCTTGCTCGCCCGAGGCTGTCAGGTCCGGGCCGTTGCGCGCAACGCCGAGACCGCCGCGAGCATGCCGTGGATCAATGCGGTGGAGTTCATTGCCGCGGATATTCACGCCGCTGACCTGGACATCGCCAAGCTGACCGCGGGTGTCGATACCCTGGCGCATCTGGCCTGGCCGGGATTGCCGAACTATCAGGCACTGTTCCATTTCGAGCACAACCTGATGGCCGACTACCGTTTCATCAAGTGCGCGGTAGAGGCGGGTGTCTCGCAGGTTTTGGTGACGGGCACCTGTTTCGAATACGGTCTGCAGAGCGGGCCGCTTAGCGAGCAGGCCGCGCCGCAGCCAAGCAACCCTTATGGGCTGGCAAAGAATGCCTTGCGCGTGTTCCTCGAAAATTTGCAGCGCGTGCAGCCGTTCACCCTGCAATGGGCGCGGCTGTTTTACCTGCACGGCAGCGGACAGAACCCCAATAGTTTGCTGGCAGCGCTGGATCGGGCGATCGATGCCGGCGACGAACGTTTCAACATGTCGGCCGGTGAGCAACTGCGCGATTACCTGGCCGTTGATACTGCCGCCGGTTATCTCGCGGCGATCCTGCAACAGCGGGACTTCAATGGCGTGATCAATTGTTCCAGCGGCCAGCCGATATCGGTCAGAGCGCTGGTCGAGCAGCGGTTGCGTGAGCGTGGCGCATCGATCAGTTTGAACCTCGGTCACTACCCATACCCGACCCATGAACCGATGGCGTTCTGGGGCGTGGCGGACCGCTTGCAACAGCTACTGGGAGCAGAGCATGAGGCATGAGTTGTATCGGGTCGCCGACCTGCCGGTGTTGCAGAATCGCACCTTCGCCGACCCGCAATCGGCCAGGGCTTCGACCTCTGCCGACATGGTGTTGGTACAGGATGAGCAGAGCGGGTTGATCTTCAACCAGGCCTTCGATGCCGACAAGCTCAGCTACGACGCCGACTACCAAAACGAGCAGGCGCATTCGGGCCAGTTCCAGAAGCACCTGAGCGATGTCGAAGGCATCATTGCCCGGCACTTCAAGGGCCAGGAACTGATCGAAGTCGGCTGCGGCAAAGGCTACTTTCTCGAACTCCTGAAAGGTCAGGGCTATGCCATCACCGGCATCGACCCGGCCTACGAAGGCGACAATGTCGACGTGATCAAGGCCCCGTTCACGCGCGGGCTGGGTCTGGCGGCGGACGCCATCGTGCTGCGTCATGTGCTCGAACACATTCAGGATCCGGTGAGCTTCCTTGCCGAGATCGCCGGGGCCAATCAGGGCGGGCAGATCTACATCGAAGTGCCGTGCTTCGACTGGATTCTCGAGCACCGCGCCTGGTTCGACCTGTTCTACGAGCACGTCAATTACTTCCGCCTCGATGACCTGCGCCGGATGTTCGGCACCGTGCAGGAGGCCGGTCACCTGTTCGGTGGCCAATACCTGTACATCGTTGCCGATCTCGCCACGCTGCGCCTGGTCCCGGAACAACCCGTGCCGCGCCTGACGCTGCCCGAAGGTTTCACCTCCAGTCTTGACCGCGCCGTTCAGATTATTCAGGCCGCCCCCGAACAAGGTTCGGCGATCTGGGGGGCATCGTCCAAAGGGGTGATCTATTCACTGTTCCTGCAACGGGCCGGTGTGGCGGTGGATCGTGTGGTGGATATCAATCCGGCCAAGCAGGGGCGTTATCTGCCGCTGAGCGGTGTGCGGGTGTCCTCTCCACAAGAGGCCATGGATGCTCTGCCCGAAGGCGCCCATTTGTTTGTGATGAACTCCAACTACCTCGAAGAGATCAAGCGGATGACCGGTGGACGCTACGTCTATCACGCCGTCGACAGCGCTTCGTTCCAGTGACCATTGAGAATTTTCAAATGACCGATAACAGCATCCATAAAGCCTTCGAAGCCGAATGCCAGGCAGAAATCGCGCGTCAGGGCGATGACCAGAAACTCACCGGCCTGGCCCGGGATTTCTTCAATGAATCGGCAAGGCACAAATACAGCTACCACTTCTCGTGGATGGGCCGTCCGATCATCCAGTTGCCGCAAGACATGATGGCCATGCAAGAGATCATCTGGCAGGTCAAACCGGACCTGGTGATCGAATGCGGTATCGCCCATGGCGGTTCGATCATCTACTACGCATCGCTGCTGGAGCTGCAAGGCCACGGCGAAGTGCTGGGCATCGACCTCGACATTCGTCCGCACAACCGCGAGGCCATCGAGAGCCACCCAATGAGCAAGCGCATTTCGATGATCGAGGGTTCGAGCATCGATCCTGCTATCGCCGCACAAGTGCGTGCCGCTGCCGAAGGCAAGAAAGTCATTCTGGTGCTCGACTCCAACCACACCCACGATCACGTACTCGAAGAGCTGCGCCTGTACGCGCCGTTGGTCTCGGTGGACAGCTACTGCGTGGTCATGGACACCGTGGTTGAAGACATGCCGGCCGACTTCTTCCCGGATCGTCCATGGGGCCCGGGCGATAACCCGAAAACTGCCGTATGGAAGTATCTGGAAGAGAACAAAGACTTCGAAATTGACCAGCAACTGCAAAACAAGCTGCTGATCACCGTGGCGCCGGACGGTTATCTGCGTCGCGTTCGTTAATCAAAAGTGGTTTCAGGTTCTTGGCGATTGGCCGGTTGTGGGGATAGAAAGATGCAGGTTCAAAACAGTGCTCAAAACAACGTTGCGCCGCTGAACGAGCGGTTTACGGTGGTGGTGATTTCCCACAACCGGAAAGCGTTCCTGCGACGCACTTTGCAGTACTACAGCAGCTATCCCTGCACGGTCCTGATCCTGGATTCGTCCGTTGAGGGCGATAAAGACATTTCCCGGGATTTCCCGTCGGTCGACTATCGCCATTTGCCGCAATACACCTACAAGGGGCTGCAGGAAAAACTCACCTACGGCGTTAATCAGGTCACCACGCCGTACATGGTGTTCGCCGCTGATGACGATTTTCTGCTGCACCGCGCACTGACCGAGTCAGTGGAGTTTCTCGAAGCCAACCCTGACTACGGTCTGTGCCATGGCTACGGGATCATGTACCTGTCCCGGGCTACCGAGGTGAACTACTATCGCCGCGACCGCAAGGTGCATGAGGATTACAACTCGGAGTTGGCTGAGGATCGGGTCGTCCGGTTCATGGACAACTTCCTGCCGCCGTTCTATGCGGTGACCCGTACCGACCTGCTGCAACAGTGGTACAGCCTGCTGCCACCGGGTACCGGTTTCGAGTGGCAGGAAATCGGCCACACCTTCTACCTGCTGGCCTGCGCCAAGGCGCGGATTCTGCCAATTCCGTTTGCCGTGCGGGAAATAAACTACGGCGCCTCGGACCACAACACCAACGTGTTGACGGTGCTGACATTCAAGGATGCGAAAAGCGAGGCCGAGCGCGAGCACTTTGCCGAGTTCCTGGCCTCTATCCCGACGCCGCTCAGCGCCAAGGGCCTGGCCCAGGCCAAACAGATTGCCCTCGACAGCTTTGCGGCGATGGCCGATTGCTTGCTTGAAGGTCGCTCGCTCAAAGGCACGTCGATCATTCGTTCGGCCTGGCGCGAGGCGGGGGAAGAGCCGATTCGTAGCTTCGGCTCCGAGCAGTTTGTTGAAATGCCGTTCTACAACAAACCGGTGTTCGACCTGCTGACAGAGTTCGAATTCCTGCTGCACGCCATGCCCGCCGGCCGCCTGCAACTTCAGGAACTGGAAGGCATCCTGCTCAAGCAGCATGAGTTGATGCGCATTCATCCCAATGACACCGATCGCACAGTGCGTAGCCGCTTGTGGGAAGCCCTGAGCCTGAACGTGTTCAACCGTGCCGTGGTCAAGCGCCTGGCGGAGTCATTGAAGGACAGCGAAGAGCCGGAAGAGGGCCTCAAGCTGCAAGCCTGGGCCGAACGACTGGACGCCCTGCCGGGTCAGCAAGACCGCCGGCTGTTCGAGAACATGCCGTCCGGCCGGTTGCTCAACTGGCTCGAGGCGCGCAACCCGGATACCGCGCAACTCAAGACGATCGCTGCGCATTTGGCCAAACACAACGGTGGTCCGCAGTTCGGCATTCTGTTGCTGGATCTGGATGCCGACATGTTCAAGTTGCAGGCGACCTTCGACAGCCTGGTCGGTGGTCACTGCAAGGCGTTCAACGTGGTGGTGTTCACCACCGGCGATTTACCGGCGACTACCACCGTGCGCGACACCGTGCACTTCGTCAAAGTCACCGCAACCAATTACGTCGAGCGCATCAACCAGATCGTCGCCCAGTCCACTGCCGACTGGCTGTTGCTGGCCGAGGCCGGTGATCAGTTCACTGCCAGCGGTCTGCTGCGTGCCAGCCTCGAGTTGCAAGGTGCCGAGGGCTGTCGCGCGGTGGCCATGGACGAACTTCAGCGCAAGGCCGATGGCGCCCTGAGCGATGTATTCCGGCCGGGGGTCAACCTCGATCTGCTGCAAAGCGTTCCATCGCTGATGGCGCGCCACTGGCTGATTCGCCGTGATGTGCTGGCCCAGGCTCGAGGTTTCTCGGCCCAGTACACCCAGGCGCTGGAATTCGATCTGTTGCTGCGTCTGATCGAAGAAGGTGGTCTGGCGGGTCTGGCGCACCTGGCCGAGCCGTTGTTGATTTGCAATGCCCCGGTGGAGGAAGCCAACGCTCAGGAACAACAGGTGTTGACTCGATCTCTGGCGGCGCGGGGTTATCGCGCTCAGGTCAGTTCGGCGCTGCCGCTGACCTATCAGATCGACTATCAACACGCCGAGCGGCCGCTGGTGTCGATCATTCTCCAGAGTCAGGACAACCTTGAGGCACTGCAACGTGCGCTGGTCAGTGTGCTGCAACGCACCCGCTATCAGCGTCATGAAATACTGATCGCCGACAACCACAGCCAGTCCCAGGAACTGGCTATCTGGTTGAGCAGCCTGGAAGGCAAGGGTGATCGCATTCGCGTACTGCGCAGCACTAAGCGCCTGAGTGCATCGGCGCTGAACAACTTCGCGTGCGCCGAGGCCAAGGGTGACTACCTGGTACTGCTGTCGGCCGAATCCGAGGTGGTCAACGCCAACTGGCTCGAGAGTCTGGTCAATCAGGCCCAGCGTCCGGAAGTCGGAATCGTTGGCGCCAAGCTGATGGACATCCGTGGTGTTACGACTCAAGCCGGATTGATCCTTGGTTTGAATGGCGATCTTGGCTCGGCGTTTATCGGTGAGCGTAAAGACGCCAAGGGCTACATGAATGGCCACCAGGTGGAGCAGAACTATTCGGCGGTATCCGGTGCGTGCCTGATGATTCGCAAGGCGTTGTATGAAGCGGTCGGTGGCCTGGATGAAGAGCATTTCGATGAAGCCTTTGGCGATGTCGACCTGTGTCTGAAAGTCGCCGACGCAGGCTATCTCATTGTCTGGACGCCTCAGGCGCAGCTGCTGCACCCGGGTGTGTTGCCTGAGGCACCTCAGGCCCGCGCGGCGCTGCGTGACAAGTGGCAGGCGCGCTTCGCTCAGGATGCGGCCTACAACCAGAATCTTTCCCTGACCGGCAAGGGCTTTACCCTCGGCGAAGCTTCCAGTGTGAACTGGGCGCAGCTGCTTGCCTAAGTTGTCTGACCCAGTAAAAGGACTCACGACATGTTCAACGGCAAATTGCTCCTGAAAGATGCGCGTACCTGCCTGCTCGATGTGCATTGCGTTGAGTCACGGTCATGACGCCTTACCGCATTCCCTACGGCCGACAAAACATTGATCAGACGGATATCGATGCCGTCATGGAGGTACTCAAGTCGCCCTGGCTGACTCAAGGGCCAACCATCGAGCGCTTTGAAAGGGCACTGGCCGATCACTGCCAGGCCGAGCACTCGGTAGCGGTCTGTAACGCCACGGCGGCGTTGCACATCGCTTGCCTCGCCGCCGGGCTGGGGCCGGGCGATTATCTGTGGACAAGCCCGAACACCTTTGTCGCGTCCGCCAATTGTGGGCGCTACTGTGGCGCCGAAGTCGATTTCGTCGACATCGATCCTCACACCCTGAACCTGGATGCGCGGTTACTGGCAGAGAAACTCGAGGTTGCCGAAGCGGCCGGGAAGCTGCCCAAGGTGGTGGTGGCGGTCGCGTTCGCGGGGCAGAGTTGCGACATGCGCACGCTATCGCAGCTGTCTGAGCGGTATGGTTTTGTCCTGATCGAGGATGCTGCCCATGCGGTGGGTGCCTCGTACCTGGGGCGACCGGTCGGCTGTGGTCAATATGCGGCCATGACTATTTTCAGCTTCCACCCGGTCAAGATCATTACCAGCGCCGAGGGTGGCATGGTGCTGACCAATAATGCCGAGTATGCCGAGCGTTTGCGGCGGCTGCGCAGCCATGGCATCACGGGTGATCCGGCACAGATGAAGGTACCGGAGACGGGGTTGTGGTACTACCAGCAACTGGAGCTGGGGTTCAATTACCGGATGACCGATTTGCACGCCGCATTGGGGCTGTCGCAAATGGCGCGTCTTGACGCGTTTGTCGCCAGACGTCGTCAACTGGCCGCGCGTTATGAAACACTGCTCGTTGGCCTCGCTGTGACATTACCGGTCGTTCAGCCAGGCGCAGAGTCGGCCTGGCACCTGTATGTGGTTCGATTGCAGCTTTCGCGCATTACTCTCAGTCAACCGCAGGTGTTCGAAGTATTGAGGGCGGCGGGGCTGGGCGTGAACCTGCATTATATTCCAGTGCACTTGCAGCCTTACTACCGTGAACAGGGTTTCAAAGACGGCGATTTCCCTCAGGCCGAGCGTTATTTTGCCGAGGCCATCAGCCTGCCGTTGTACCCCGATCTGACGGATGAGCAGCAAGATGAAGTGGTGGAGCATTTAAGGCGAATCCTGGGTTGAACATCATGATTTATCGCGTGGGCACTTCTCACGACGTCAGGCTCATGCTGGAACACCGGCTGTGAGCTGCGTCGCCATCATTCCTGCCCGAGGTGGCAGCAAACGGATACCCCGCAAGAACCTCAAGCTGTTCGACGGCGTGCCGATGATTGTCCGTTCGATCCGTACGGCACTGGCATCGAACCTGTTCGATCAGGTGATCGTCAGCACCGACGATGAGGAAATTGCCGAACTCGCGCGGGCCAACGGCGCTGAAGTTCCGTTCATGCGTCCCGTCGCGCTTGCCGATGATTTCACGGGGACTGCCGCGGTCATCGTTCACGCCTTGAATCAACTGCCGGCGTTCGACTATGCGTGCTGTATCTACGCGACCGCGCCGCTGTTGCAGGCGAAGTATCTGCGTCAGGGGCATGAATTACTGGTGCAGCATCCGGACAAGTCCTTCGCTTTTTCCGTGGCCGGTTTCGACTTCCCGGTGCAACGTGCCTTGACCCTCGACGAGCAGGGTGCCTTGACCTCGCTCTATCCGGAGTTCCGCAACACCCGCTCCCAGGATTTGCCTGAAGCCTATCAGGATGCCGGCCAGTTCTATTGGGGGCGCACAGAAGCCTGGTTGCGCGGCGATGTGCTGTTTTCTCCGGCGAGCCTTCCGGTGATTCTGCCGCGGCATCTGGTGCAGGACATCGACACCCTCGAGGACTGGACGCGGGCCGAATACCTCTATGCCGCGTTGAAAGCTGGCGGAGAGCTGCAATGAGAGTGCTGATCCGCGCCGATGCGTCGCCGACCATTGGCAGCGGTCACATTGCTCGCTGTTTGACCCTGGCCAAAGTCTTGCGCAAGCAGGGTGCACAGGTAGCCTTTGCTTGCCGCCTGTTGCCGGGCCATCGACTGGATGCACTGCAAGCCGAGGGCTTTGAAGTCTTCGCCCTGGCGGCTCGTTACCCTGATGAAGACCCGCAGCAGGCAATCGAATCTTTGCTGCCTTGGCAGGCGGACATCGCCGCGCTTGGGCAGGCGCTGAGTAATCATCCGGCTTTCGATTGGGTCATTGTCGACCACTACGGCCTCGACCATCATTGGCAGACCGCAGCCCGCCGTTGGGCGCCAAGGATTGCTGCTGTGGACGACCTCGCCACTCGAACCTACAGCGTCGATTTGCTGCTCAACCAGAATTTATCGGGTACGCCCCAAGCTTATGCTTCGCTGCTGGCGCCCGGTTGCCAGACCTTGCTCGGCCCACGTTTTGCCCTGCTGCGCGATGAATTCTGCTGTCCGGCGATTCCGGTGAAGCCCCAGGTCAGGCGAGTACTGGTGAATTTCGGCGGCTTCGATGTGGCGATGCAAACCCATCACGCGATGTTGGCAATGGCGGATTTGCATGAACTCGAAGTCGATTTCGTCGCCGGTGCCGACAACCCGGCCTGGGCACAGATGCAGGCCTTGACGGCGTGTCGTCCGAACTGGCGCTTGCACAGCTTTGTCAGCGACTTTTACCGACTGATGACCGAGGCCGACCTGTTTGTCGGTGCCGGTGGCGGTACCAGTTGGGAGCGGGCGGCCATGGGGCTGCCGACGATCTGCATTGCGGTCTCGAATAATCAGCAGGCCAACGGCGAAATCATGGCGACCTCGGGTTCCCATGTGTATTTGGGCTCCCGCGAGCATGTCAGTGTCGAGCAGTTGCGTCAGGCCATCGCTTTTCTTGCGGGCAATCGGGGGTTGCGCCAAAGCCTGGCCGAACACTCGCGTCAGTTGGTCGATGGGCGGGGTGCGCAGCGGGTTGCGGCAGCACTCGCCGGTGCGGTATTGCAGGTTCGCAAGGCGTCCCTGGATGATGCGCAGTTGCTGTTTGAGGGGCGAAATGCCGAGTCGGTGCGGCGCTGGTCGCTGGATACGCAGGTCATCGATTGGCAGCGGCATCAGGACTGGCTGGCCGCGAGCTTGAGCAACCCCGGGCGATTACTGTTGATCGCCGAGGCGGATGATGGCCCGGTCGGGGTACTGCGTTATGACCTGGACGGACTGGCAGCCGAAGTCTCGATTTACCTGCTTGAAGCCCGCCTCGGTCTGGGGTGGGGCAGGGCTCTGCTGGCGCGGGGCGAAGCCTTCGCTACCGCCCACTGGCCGCAACTGCAGGCCATCACCGCGCAGGTGTTGCCGACCAATCAGCCGTCGCTGAAGGTTTTCCGAGAAGCAGGTTTCACTCAAAGTGCTTGCGCGTTCACGCGCGTATTGAAGGATCACAGCAATGACTAGTTTCAAGATCGGCAATCGCTTGATCGGTGCTGATACGCCGCCGTTCATCATCGCCGAGATGAGTGGCAACCATAACCAGTCCCTTGATGTGGCGCTGCAGATCGTCGAAGCCGCAGCCAAGGCCGGTGCCCATGCCTTGAAGCTGCAGACCTACACCGCCGAGACCATGACCCTGGACCTGTCCGAAGGTGAGTTTTTCATCAAGGACCCGAACAGCCTCTGGGCCGGCTCTTCGCTGTACGCGTTGTACGAGAAGGCCCACACACCGTGGGAATGGCACGCGCCGATTTTCGCCCGGGCCAAAGAGCTGGGCATGCTCGCGTTCTCCACACCGTTCGATGACACCGCGGTGGACTTCCTCGAAAGCCTCGACGTACCGGCCTACAAGATCGCCAGTTTCGAAAATACCGACCTGCCACTGATTCGGCGGGTCGCCGCCACCGGCAAGCCGTTGATCATTTCGACCGGCATGGCCAGCATCGCTGAACTCGACGAAACCGTGCGTGCCGCCCGTGAGGCCGGTTGCAAGGACCTGGTGTTACTCAAGTGCACCAGCACTTACCCTGCAACGCCTGCCAACAGCAACGTGCGGACGATTCCTCACTTGCGTGAATTGTTTGGCTGCGAAGTTGGCCTGTCCGATCACTCCATGGGTGTGGGAGTGTCTGTCGCCGCGGTGGCGCTGGGGGCGACGGTGGTGGAAAAACATTTCACCCTCGACCGTGCCGCGGGTGGTGTGGATGCCAGTTTCTCCCTCGAACCTGCGGAGCTGGCCAGCCTGGTGATCGAAACCGAACGCGCCTGGCAGGCCATGGGCCATGTGCATTACGGCGTGACCGAAGCCGAGCGCAAGTCCCTGGTGTACCGTCGTTCGCTTTATGTGACTCAGGACATGGCTGCCGGTGAACCCTTCACCGCCACCAATGTGCGGGCCATTCGTCCCGGCCTTGGGCTGGCGCCTAAACACGCGGAAAGCCTGCTGGGCCGCCGCGCCCGCCAGGCCATCAAGCGTGGTACGCCGCTGGATTGGTCGTTGGTCGAATAACCTGTTGTGGGGCTGATTCGGCAAAATAGAGTGACCTGCGAGTCATAACGCGCATCTTCACTGTATTGTATTAATCGGGGAGGTGGCGCCTGGTGTCTTTTTGACCCAGTGATAGCCTTTTATTCTTCCCGTCTGTCGCTCCCTCGGGGCGACATTTTTCTCTGTTTGTCGGCGCCCCTCGAATCCTTGCGAGCGGTGGTATTGGGCTGTTTATTATTGGGAAGCCGTAATGATTGGCATAAAGAGCATTGCGAGCTACGTTCCTGTAGCCGGCGTGGACAATTACGCACAAGGTGCAAAGTTCGAAAAGGATGAAGAATTCATCCTGGGCAAAATCGGTTCGGCCTTCCTGCCGCGCAAAGATGCCGGGCAGGAAACTTCGGACCTGTGTGTCGAAGCAGTCAATGCGCTGTTCGCCAACAATCCCGAATTGAACCGTGAATCCATCGACGTGCTGATCGTCGTCACTCAGAACGGCGACGAAGAAGGCCTGCCGCACACGGCGGCGATCGTTCAGGACAAACTCGGACTGCCGACCACGGTCGCCGCGTTTGATATTTCCCTGGGTTGCTCCGGCTATGTCTACGGCATCTATGCGATCAAGGGGTTCATGGAAGCCGCCGGCCTCAAGAATGGCCTGTTGGTGACTGCCGATCCGTACTCGAAAATCGTCGATCCGGAAGACCGCAACACCACCATGCTCTTCGGTGATGCGGCTACCGCCACCTGGATGGGCGAAGACGCGCCATGGCAGTTGGGCAAGGCCAAGTTCGGCACTGACGGTTCCGGCGCACCGCATCTGAAGGTCACCGATGGCGTGTTCTACATGAACGGCCGTCAGGTGTTCAACTTCGCGTTGCTCAAAGTCCCGGCGCATTTGCATGAGCTGCTGGGCGACTCAGGCCTGACGGCCGACGATATCGATGCTTTCTGCATTCACCAGGGCAGTGCTGCGATTGTCGACGCGGTGGCACGACGCTTTGAAGGTGAACCCGAGAAGTTCATCAAGGACATGGTCGAGACCGGCAACACGGTGTCTTCAAGCATTCCGTTGCTGTTGGAAAAACATGTCATGGACTCCGCCTGGAAGCGTGTCGCGTTGAGCGGTTTTGGCGTTGGTCTGTCATGGGGTTCGGCGATCATCTATCGTCCTTGAACCTCGGCTCTTTAGTCAAAGAATGCCAGGCACAAAAAAAAGCGTTCAAGGTGTAATCTTGAGCGCTATTTTTTTGCCCGAATGAAAAGCGAGGCTCCATGAGCGAGTTCTTTGAACGCAACGTTGACGTCATACAGCGACGCTGGCCGATGCTGTCTGCGCGCTTGCTGGTTGAGAACACACGCTTGTTGCAGGCTGAGCTGGTGGAAGGCATGGGCTCGACGCTGAGCATCGATGGCATTCAACTGACCAGCCGCCATGACCGCGTCCGTGAGGCCAGGCTTCAGGCCGACAGCCTGCCAGCCGACAGTCCGGTGGTGCATGTCTACGGCACCGGGCTTGGCGATCTGCAAGTGGAGCTGCTGACGCGCACCGGGCTTGAACGCTTGTATGTGCACATCCTCAACGGAGCGGTGTTTGCGCTGGTGCTGCAACTGCTGGATCAGCAGCAGTGGCTCGGCGATCCGCGGGTCCAGCTGATGTACGCCGGCGATCTGGCGGAAATCCAACTACCGTTTTTCGCCTTGCCGTCCGAGTTGGTGCTGGCCGATGACTTCAATGCCAAGATCCGCGATCGCCTGATCAGTGAAACCCACCTGACGTTTAATAATCGTGAGTTCGACCCTCAGGCTCCAAGCATTGTCGAGCGCTTGCAGGCGAGTCTGACGCTGGTGCAGGCCGATGGCGATGTGGCTGAGTTGTTCGGTTCCTGTGCCGGGCAGGAAGTGTTCGTCATTGCCACGGGCCCGAGTCTTGAGCTGCACTTCGATCGCTTGCGGGCGATTCGCGAGCAAGCGGTGCGACCGTTGTTCATTTGTGTCGATACGGCTTATCGGCCGCTACTCAATCATGGCATTCGCCCCGATGTGGTGGTCAGCATCGACCAGCGTATTTCGACCCGGCATCTGCCGCCTGAAGGCACATCCGCGATTACGCTGGTGTACATGCCGATGGTCGATCCTCTGGTATTGAGTGCCTGGCAGGGGTCGCGTTATACCGGTTACTCCGCCAGCCCGATCTATCAGCAGTTGCGTCAGCAATGGCCCAAGGGTGAGCTGTATGGGGGGGAGCGTGATTCATCCAGCGGTGGACCTCGCGGTGAAAATGGGCGCAGTGCAGGTCACCCTGTTCGGCGCCGACTTCGCCTTCCCCGGCGACAAGACCCATGCCGGCTGGAGCGATGGCGACCTCGGCCCGCAATTGGGAGCGGCCAAACACTGGGTGCTCGACGGGCATGGCCAGCGGATCAAGACGCAGCTCAACTTCCGCAGTTATCTGTGTGAGCTGGAGCGTTTTATCGCCGGTCATCCACAGGTGCGTTTCTATAACAGCAGTCGGGCAGGGGCGATGATCGCCGGTACCGCTTTTCACCCGGAGTTGGCGTTATGAGTGCGCTTGAGTCCTTTGTGATCGACGCGCAGCACTGTGCAGCATTGTTCCGCCTGGGGCGTGATGTGGAGGCCGGGCTGGCGATGATCGAACTGATCGGTGCGCTGCAGCCGTCCTTCGATCTGGCGTTGCCGGCTGCTCAGCAGCAGTGGGTGCGTTTGCTGGGGCCGATGCTCGAGTGTCAGGAGTCACTGAACTGGCTTGCCCTGGCGGACTACCTGGAATACGAACTGGTCCAGTTGTTGACTGACAGTCTGTCCATTTAAGCAATTTCGCTTCCGCCGGTGCCGGCGAGTCCTCGCCAACTTGTCACCGGCATTTCCCTGACGTCATTTTTTCGCTGCTTGATCGCGGCCAAGTCCTTTGTTTACGGGGGGTGGCAACGTGATGGCAAATATTTTTGAAAATCCCCTAAAGCAAGTTGCAATCCCGACGATAACTATTACGAAGGTTCTCTAGGCCATACCCGGCGGTTGCCAGGGCCGGAAGCCGCAGTACCCAACCAACGAGGAATTCGTCATGGCTTTAACAGTAAACACTAACGTCACATCGTTGAACGTTCAGAAAAACCTGAACAAGGCTTCCGATGCTCTGTCTACTTCGATGACTCGCCTGTCTTCCGGCCTGAAAATCAACAGCGCCAAAGACGACGCCGCCGGCCTGCAAATCGCTACCCGTATGACTTCGCAGATCCGTGGTCAGACCATGGCGATCAAAAACGCCAACGACGGTATCTCGATCGCTCAGACTGCTGAAGGCGCGATGCAAGAATCGACCAACATTCTGCAGCGTATGCGTGAACTGGCTGTTCAATCGCGAAACGACTCCAACGGTACCGACGACCGCGCTGCTCTGAACAAAGAGTTCGCAACCATGTCGGACGAACTGACCCGTATTGCCAAGTCGACCAACCTGAACGGTAAAAACCTGATCGACGGCACCGCTGGCACCATGACCTTCCAGGTTGGTTCCAACACCGGCTCTACCAACCAGATCACCATCACTCTGGACAGCGGCTTCGATGCTGCCACCCTGAGCGTTGACTCTGCTGCCATCGCCATCACCGGTAACGACAGCGCCACTGCTGAAGCCAGCACCGCTGCTGCAATCGACGCAATCGATGCTGCACTGAAAACCATCAACACCAGCCGTGCGGACCTCGGTGCTGCCCAGAACCGTCTGACCAGCACCATCTCCAACCTGCAGAACATCAACGAAAACGCCAGTGCTGCACTGGGTCGCGTACAAGATACCGACTTCGCTTCGGAAACTGCACAGCTGACCAAGCAACAAACTCTGCAACAAGCTTCCACCGCAGTTCTGGCTCAGGCCAACCAACTGCCATCCGCTGTACTGAAACTGCTTCAGTAATAGCTGAATGTGTTTTGGCGGGGGAGTGCGCACGTCGCGCTCTCTCGCTTTTTTGGTTTAAGAGGTGATGGACATGGATATGAGCGTGAAGCTGAACTTGTCTTATCCTGCGCACCAGCAGGCGACAAAGACTGTTGCCGATAAGCCGGCGCACAAGCCTCTAGCGGAAACTGCGCCAGTGGTTGCCGTCAAGGAAGAAAGTAAAGGCACCCAGACCGAGCAGGAACAACTGAAGATGGCCGTTCAGGAAATTGAAAAGTTTGTTCAGTCGGTCAAGCGTAACCTGGAGTTCTCGATTGACGAGCCTTCAGGCAAAGTTGTGGTAAAAGTGATCGCCAGTGACTCCGGTGAGGTGATCCGCCAGATCCCCAACGAAGAAGTCCTTAAACTGGCCAATAGCTTGAATGATGCAAGCAGCCTGTTGTTCAGCGCAAAAGCCTGACAGCTGGCATGAATTTTGTTGCTATGTTCTTTTGGGCGTTGTAGTGGTCAAAAGGCCGGCGACACACTGAAGGGAGTTTCACATGGCAAGTCCAATTCTACCGGGCACGGGTTTAGGCTCCGGCCTTGATACCGGTGCTATCGTCAAAGCCTTGGTGAACGCTGATAAAGCGGCCAAGCAAGGTCAGATTGACCGTGGGACTGCAACCAACACCGCAAGCATCTCCGGTATCGGGACCTTGAAGTCCTTGATGGCTGCGTTTACCAAATCCATGACTGATTTGGGCAGTAAAACCAACCCGCAGTTTCCCGGGTTTGCTGCGACTTCCTCTGATGTGAAATTTGTCACGGCCACCGCCAGTAACTCGGCCGTGGGCGGCAACTATGTCATCAACGTCGGCAATCTGGCCACATCGTCCAAAGTGGCCAGTGCCGCGTTTGCTGGTGGTACGAGCAGTGCTATCCCCACGGGCACGCTGACCATTAACCAGAGTGGCAAGAATTTCAACGTCAATGTGGCCGCCGGAGCGACATTGCAATCGGTTCGCGACTCGATCAACGCCGACAGCTCGCTCAAGGCTGCCGGTGTCAGTGCCAACATTGTCACCGACTCCTTTGGTTCGCGTCTCGTGCTGGGCTCCAGCAACACGGGCGCGGGCTCTGATATTTCCGTCAGTGGTATTGCCGGGCTTGAAATCGATGGAACTAACGTCGTCGGCACCACCGGCTCTCCAATGACCGCCACGTCAGCTGGCGCGATCGGTGCAGTGGCACTTGATGCCAAGTTCACCGTCGACGGCATGGCGTTGACCAGCAAGACCAACGCAGTCGACAAAGCCGTTTCCGGCCTGACGTTCAACCTGATTGCTGTAGGGACCTCGACTGTTACCGTGGCGGCGAATACCGATGGCTTGAAGGCGTCGATCCAAAAGTTCGTCGATGCCTACAACGCTATCGCCAACAGCGTCACTGCGTTGACCAAGCCTTCGCTCGATGATGATGGTAAGCCGACCGTTCCGGCAGCATTGACCGGTGATGCGCTGCCGCGTTCGATCCTGTCGGCGATTCGTGGTCCGTTGTCTGAAACCGGCTCGGGAGACAAGCTCACGGTGCTGGCGCAGTTGGGCATTACCACCAATCAGAAGACCGGTGCGCTCGATTTTGACAGCACCAAGTTCACTGCTGCGATGAATGACAAAAAACTGGGCGGTGAAGTCCAGGAGTTATTCACGGGTGACAACGGTCTGCTGGAGCGCATGAATAAGGCTATTGCGCCTTTTGCAGATACCGGCGGTATTCTGGATCAGCGTACAACCAGTCTGAACAAGACCAAGACCAAGCTGACCAACGACCAGGCTGCTCTGGATCGTCGTATCGAGACCCTGACCGCCGTACTGACCAAAAAATACAACGATATGGATACCCTCGTCGGCAAGCTGAAAGCCACTGCCAGCAACATCACCTCGATGTTCGAAGCAATGACCGCACAGCAGAAGAACAGCTGATGGTCTAGTAGCGCCAAAAGCCCGGCAGCGTTGTTAAACGCTCCGGGCTTTTGTGTTTTGCGACTAAAGTTTTTTGACGCGTCGTCGATACAGTGGTTATACGAACCACAGATTTTTTGATGAGGTACAACATGAATCCAATGTTAGCCCTTCGCCAATACCAGAAGATTGGCGCTCAGGCGCAGACTTCCGAGGCCAGTCCTCATCGTCTGGTACAGATGCTTATGGAAGGTGGGCTGGATCGTATTGCGCAGGCCAAAGGCGCGATGGAGCGTAAGGACATCCCGAACAAGGGCGTTCTGATTGGTAAGGCCATCGGCATCGTCGGCGGTTTGCGTGAAGGTCTGGATCTGGAAAACCAGGCTGAATCGGTGGGTGAGCTGGATAACCTCTACACCTACATGATGAAGCGTCTGGCCGAAGCCAACATCAAGACAGATCCAAAGATTCTCGACGAAGTCGCTGATTTGCTTCGCACTGTCAAAGATGGGTGGGATGCTATCGCCGTGCCGGGTCCGCAGTTTTAAGGAGATCACCATGAGTCTTGTATTGCAGCGAATCGAACAAACCCGTGAAGGCCTGGTCGGTGCTTTGGCCGAGCGTAACTGGGAAGCCATTGGTGAATTGGACCTGGCTTGCCGTTCCTGCATGGAAGACGTCTTGAGTGAAGCTTCGGTGGACGAGGCCGCGTTGCGCGATAATCTTGAGGAGTTGCTGGGGGTGTACAAACAGCTTCTTGAGGCGGCGACAGGAGAGCGGCAAGCGATAGTTGATGAGATGTCGCAGATCCACCAAGCACAGAGCGCGGCAAAGGTTTACCATCTGTTCGGTTAATTAATCCCCGGTTAATCCAAACATAGTGCGCCATAAATTTGACTGTGCACGGTTTTTTGACTTAACTAGTGGCTGATTCCAGATTTCAGGCGTCTACAGGCATAACGTGTCTGAAAGCGTCTAGCTTGCCCCAGCATTTGGGCATTGAGTTGACTAGGGAAGTTGCTATTGCATGTGGCGTGAAACCAAAATTCTGCTGATTGATGACGATAGCGTCCGTCGCCGCGACCTGGCGGTGATTTTAAATTTTCTTGGCGAAGAAAATTTACCCTGCGGTAGCCATGACTGGCAGCAGGCTGTCGGCTCATTGTCATCAAGTCGTGAAGTAATCTGTGTCCTGATCGGGACGGTTAATGCTCCTGGTGCACTTGTGGGCTTGTTAAAGACACTCTCAACCTGGGATGAGTTCCTTCCGGTTTTGTTAATGGGCGATAATTCTTCCCTTGACTTGCCAGAAGACCAGCGTCGCCGAGTGCTTTCGACCCTCGAGATGCCACCCAGCTACAGCAAACTCCTCGACTCCCTGCACCGTGCCCAGGTCTATCGCGAGATGTACGACCAGGCCCGCGAGCGCGGCCGTCATCGCGAACCCAATCTTTTCCGCAGTCTTGTCGGCACCAGCCGGGCGATTCAACACGTCCGTCAGATGATGCAGCAAGTCGCCGACACCGACGCCAGTGTGCTGATCCTCGGTGAGTCCGGGACCGGCAAGGAAGTGGTCGCGCGCAACCTGCACTATCACTCCAAGCGTCGTGACGCGCCGTTCGTACCGGTCAACTGCGGGGCGATCCCGGCCGAGTTGTTGGAAAGCGAACTGTTTGGCCACGAGAAGGGCGCCTTCACCGGGGCAATCACCAGCCGCGCCGGGCGTTTCGAACTGGCCAATGGCGGCACGCTGTTCCTCGATGAAATCGGCGACATGCCGCTGCCGATGCAGGTCAAGTTGCTGCGCGTATTGCAGGAGCGCACCTTCGAGCGCGTGGGCAGCAACAAGACCCAGAGCGTCGATGTGCGGATCATCGCGGCGACCCACAAGAATCTCGAAAGCATGATCGAGATCGGTACCTTCCGCGAAGACTTGTACTACCGCCTGAACGTATTCCCGATCGAGATGGCGCCGCTGCGCGAGCGTGTCGAAGACATTCCGCTGCTGATGAACGAGTTGATCTCGCGCATGGAGCACGAGAAGCGTGGGTCGATCCGTTTCAATTCCGCGGCGATCATGTCGCTGTGCCGCCACGGCTGGCCGGGCAACGTCCGCGAACTCGCCAACCTGGTGGAGCGCATGGCGATCATGCATCCGTATGGGGTGATCGGCGTGGTCGAGCTGCCGAAGAAATTCCGTTACGTCGACGACGAAGACGAGCAACTGGTCGACAGCTTTCGCAGCGATCTTGAAGAGCGCGTGGCCATCAACGGTCACACCCCGGACTTCTCGGCCGGTGCCATGCTGCCGCCAGAAGGCCTGGACCTGAAAGACTACCTCGGTGGTCTGGAACAAGGGCTGATTCAGCAGGCGCTGGATGATGCCAATGGCATCGTGGCGCGCGCGGCAGAGCGGCTGCGTATTCGTCGCACCACACTGGTGGAAAAGATGCGCAAGTACGGTATGAGCCGTCGTGACGGTGATGAACAGGCAGATGATTGACGCCTGTTTTTCAAGTCCTTCATTTGTAGGCGGTTTTTTTTAGGCACGGGTATTGCTACATCCCTCGCAACGTTCCGTTTAACTGACGGTCAGCCAAGCGAGAGAGCACGATGCCCCAAGCCGCCCAGATGTCTCCTGTCCCTGACGCTTCGGGACAACCGTCGTCCGTAGAGCAGGCGAGCCGGCTTGGCCTTGAGCAGGCGTTTGCACTGTTCAACCAGATGTCGAGCCAATTGACCGATTCCTACAGCATGCTCGAAGCCCGGGTCCTCGAGCTCAAGGGTGAACTGGCGGTGGTCAGCGCTCAGCGCATGCAGGAGCTGGCGGAAAAAGAACGCCTGGCCAACCGGCTGCAAAACCTCCTCGATCTGTTGCCCGGCGGCGTCATCGTCATCGACGCCCAAGGCATTGTGCGCGAAGCCAACCCCGCTGCCTGCGAACTGCTCGGTCTGCCCCTCGAAGGCGAGTTGTGGCGTCATGTCATTGCCCGCTGCTTTGCGCCCCGTGAAGACGACGGTCACGAAATCTCGCTCAAGGACGGTCGGCGTTTGTCGATCTCCACTCGTTCGCTGGATGCCGAGCCCGGTCAGTTGGTGTTGCTCAACGACCTGACTGAAACCCGTCATCTGCAAGATCAGTTGGCCCGCCACGAACGTCTGTCATCCCTCGGCCGAATGGTCGCTTCGCTGGCTCATCAGATTCGTACCCCCTTGTCCGCCGCCTTGCTCTACGCCAGTCATTTGACTGAGCAAGCGTTGCCGGTCGAGACCCAGCAGCGTTTTGCCGGGCGCCTGAAAGAGCGTCTGCATGAGTTGGAGCATCAGGTTCGCGACATGCTGGTGTTTGCGCGCGGCGAGCTGCCGCTGACCGATCGCGTCACGCCCAAAGTGCTGATGCAGTCGCTGCAGGCGGCCGCACTGACCCATGTGCAGGACCTGCCGATTCGCTGGCAATGCGACAGTCATTGCGGCGAGTTGCTGTGCAATCGTGACACGCTGGTCGGGGCGATCCTGAACCTGATCGAGAACGCCATCCAGGCCAGTGCCGGTGATGTTCGCTTGAAGGTCCACCTCTATACCCGTGACGACAATTTGCGCGTATCTGTCAGTGACAGCGGCAGTGGCATCGACACGAAGGTGCTGGCACGACTCGGCGAGCCGTTTTTTACCACTAAAACCACCGGGACGGGCCTTGGCCTGACCGTGGTCAAGGCAGTGGCACGTGCCCATCAGGGAGAATTGCAGCTGCGCTCGCGGCTGGGGCGCGGCACTTGTGCGCAGGTCATCCTGCCGCTTTTTTCCGGTGAAAAGCCCCACGCTCAGGGAGCGGAGTGAAGGACATGGCAATCAAGGTTTTACTGGTCGAGGATGACCGCGCGCTACGCGAAGCACTGGCGGATACGCTGCTGCTCGCCGGGCACGATTTCAAAGCCGTCGGTTCGGCGGAAGAAGCGCTGGCAGCGGTCGGTACCGAGGCGTTCAACCTGGTGCTGAGTGACGTCAATATGCCGGGCATGGACGGCCATCAACTGCTCGGATTGCTGCGCACTCGTCAGCCGCAGCTGCCGGTGTTGCTGATGACCGCTCACGGTGCTGTCGAGCGGGCGGTCGATGCGATGCGCCAGGGCGCGGCGGATTACCTGGTCAAACCGTTCGAGCCTAAAGCCTTGCTCGATCTGGTGGCGCGTCATGCGCTGGGCAGTCTCGGCGCGACCGAGGGTGAGGGGCCTGTAGCGTTCGAACCGGCCAGTGCGCAGTTGCTGGAATTGGCCGCACGGGTGGCGCGCAGTGATTCCACGGTGTTGATCTCCGGTGAGTCCGGGACCGGCAAGGAAGTGCTGGCGCGTTACATCCATCAGCACTCTCACCGCGCCAGTCAGCCGTTCATTGCGATCAACTGTGCAGCGATCCCGGACAACATGCTCGAAGCCACCTTGTTCGGTCACGAAAAGGGTTCGTTCACTGGCGCCATCGCCGCGCAGGCCGGCAAGTTCGAGCAAGCGGATGGCGGCACGATCCTGCTCGATGAAATCTCCGAAATGCCCCTGGGCCTTCAGGCCAAGTTACTGCGGGTATTGCAGGAGCGCGAAGTCGAGCGAGTCGGCGCTCGCAAGCCGATCACGCTGGACATTCGAGTGGTCGCCACCACCAACCGTGACCTGGCCGGTGAAGTGGCAGCGGGGCGTTTTCGTGAAGACCTTTACTATCGCCTGTCGGTGTTTCCGTTGGCCTGGCGTCCGTTGCGCGAACGTACCGCCGACATCCTGCCATTGGCCGAGCGTCTTCTGGCCAAGTACGTCAATAAAATGAAGCATGCCGCGGCAAGGCTGTCGCCCGAGGCGCAGGCGTGCCTGATCGGTTATCCATGGCCGGGTAATGTGCGTGAGCTGGATAACGCGATTCAGCGGGCGCTGATCCTGCAACAGGGCGGATTGATACAGCCTGAGGATTTCTGTCTGGCCGGACCGGTCGCTTGTGCGCCATTGCCAGCCTTGGCGCCAACGTCCGTGCGAACCGTGGAGGTCGAATCCGAGTCGGCCGGGGCGCTGGGTGATGACCTGCGTCGCCGTGAGTTCCAGATGATCATCGACACCTTGCGCTCCGAACGCGGCCGTCGCAAAGAGGCCGCCGAGCGTTTGGGCATCAGTCCGCGCACCCTGCGTTACAAGCTGGCGCAGATGCGTGATGCCGGAATGGACGTGGAAGCTTATTTGTTCGCCACCTGATCCGATTTTGGTAGCAGCTGGCGAAGCCTGCGTCCGGCTGCGCAGCAGTCGTGAAATCAGTCAGCGCGGTGTTTCAGAATGACCGAGTGTTCAGGTTTTACGACTGCTGCGCAGCCGGACGCAGGCTTCGCCAGCTGCTACAGATTGCATTACGACTTGAAAGACTGGGCTTTTGTTTAGAGCGGCCATGGAGCTGGCACCCTTGTTGCTAACACCTCACTACCCGCCGAGTGAGTGTCAAAAAATTGCGGGTCGCCAAAGACGTAGCTCGTCAAAGAGAGAAGCCATGAGCCAAGGTATTGAATTCAATCGATTGATGCTGGACATGCGTTCCATGCAAATGGATGCCATGTCTGCGTCGAAATCGACTGCCGCCGTTCCTGAACTGGGTGGCAGCAGCTTTTCCGACATGCTCGGTCAGGCCGTCAATAAAGTGAACGAGACGCAGCAGGCGTCCAGTCAGTTGGCCAGTGCCTTCGAGATCGGTAAGAGTGGCGTCGACCTGACGGACGTGATGATTTCCTCGCAGAAGGCCAGCGTGTCTTTTCAAGCGTTGACCCAAGTACGCAACAAGCTGGTTCAGGCATACCAAGACATCATGCAGATGCCGGTTTAAGGACGAATTGAGTCATGGCAGAAGCAGTCGCCGATAATGTTCCGGCCAAGGCCACTCCAATAGACGGCAAGCCGCCGCTGTTCGGGTTGTCCTTCCTGGAAAACCTCTCCGAGATGACCATGTTGCGTCAGGTAGGCCTGTTGGTCGGCCTGGCTGCGAGCGTGGCGATTGGCTTTGCCGTGGTGTTGTGGTCCCAGCAGCCGGACTACCGGCCTCTATACGGCAGCCTTGCCGGTATGGACGCCAAACAGGTCATGGATACCCTGGCCGCAGCCGACATTCCCTATACCGTTGAACCGAACTCCGGTGCCTTGCTCGTCAAGGCCGATGACCTGTCCCGTGCGCGAATCAAACTCGCAGGCGCTGGTGTCACTCCCAGTGATGGCAACATCGGTTTTGAAATTCTCGACAAGGACCAGGGCCTGGGCACCAGCCAGTTCATGGAAGCGACCCGTTATCGTCGCGGTCTCGAAGGCGAACTGGCCCGCACCATCTCCAGCCTGAACAACGTCAAGGGTGCCCGCGTGCACCTGGCGATTCCGAAAAGTTCGGTGTTCGTGCGCGACGAGCGCAAGCCGAGCGCTTCGATTCTGGTGGAACTGTACGCCGGCCGCTCGCTGGAGCCTGGCCAGGTGCTGGCGATCATCAACCTGGTGGCCACCAGTGTTCCCGAACTCAGCAAATCCCAGATCACTGTCGTCGACCAGAAGGGCAACCTGCTGTCGGATCAGGCGGAAAACTCCGAACTGACCATGGCCGGCAAGCAATTCGATTACAGCCGTCGCATGGAAAGCATGCTGACTCAGCGCGTGCACAACATCCTGCAACCGGTGCTGGGCAACGATCGCTATAAAGCCGAAGTCTCGGCCGATGTGGATTTCAGTGCCGTCGAGTCGACCTCCGAGCAATTCAACCCGGACCAACCGGCGTTGCGCAGCGAGCAGTCGGTCAACGAACAACGTACCGCCAGCAATGGCCCACAAGGTGTGCCGGGTGCCCTGAGCAACCAGCCGCCGTCGCCTGCCTCCGCACCGCAAACCACCGGTGGCGCTACCGCGTCGGCCGGCATGGTGCAGCCAGGCCAGCCACTGCTGGATGCCAACGGTCAGCAAATCATGGACCCGGCCACCGGCCAGCCTATGCTTGCACCGTACCCGGCGGACAAGCGTCAACAGTCCACCAAGAACTTCGAACTCGACCGTTCCATCAGCCACACCAAACAGCAGCAGGGCCGATTGAATCGCCTCTCGGTGTCGGTGGTGGTGGATGACCAGGTCAAGATCAACGCGGCCAACGGTGAAACCACCCGTGCGCCGTGGACCGCCGATGAATTGGCGCGCTTCACTCGCCTGGTACAGGATGCCGTAGGCTTCGACGCCAGCCGTGGTGACAGCGTCAGCGTGATCAACATGCCGTTCTCCGCCGAGCGCGGTGAAGTGATTGCCGAAATTCCGTTCTACTCCCAGCCTTGGTTCTGGGACATCGTCAAGCAAGTGCTGGGTGTCTTGTTCATCCTGGTGCTGGTGTTCGGTGTGCTGCGTCCGGTGCTCAACAACATCACCGGCGGCGGCAAAGACAAACAGCTAGGCATCGGCAGCGACGTCGAGTTGGGTGGCATGGGCGGCCTGGACGGCGAACTGGCCAACGACCGCGTCAGTCTCGGCGGCCCGACCAGCATCCTGTTGCCGAGCCCAAGCGAAGGCTATGACGCACAGCTGAACGCAATCAAGAGTCTGGTGGCAGAAGATCCGGGTCGCGTGGCCCAGGTCGTGAAAGAGTGGATTAACGCAGATGAGTGATAACCGAGCCGTTGCCGCCAAATTGTCCAAGGTCGACAAAGCCGCGATTCTGCTGCTGTCCCTGGGTTCTACCGACGCTGCCCAAGTGCTGCGCCACATGGGGCCCAAAGAGGTCCAGCGTGTGGGTGTGGCCATGGCCCAAATGGGTAACGTGCACCGCGAGCAGGTCGAGCAGGTGATGAGCGAGTTCGTCGACATCGTCGGCGACCAGACCAGCCTCGGCGTCGGCTCTGACGACTACGTGCGCAAAATGCTCACGCAGGCCCTGGGCGAAGACAAGGCCAATGGCCTGATCGACCGGATCCTGCTGGGCGGCAACACCAGTGGCCTCGACAGCCTGAAGTGGATGGAACCGCGCGCCGTCGCCGACGTGATCCGTTACGAGCACCCCCAGATCCAGGCGATCGTGGTGGCGTATCTCGATCCGGACCAGGCCGGCGAAGTGCTCGGCAACTTCGACCATAAGGTGCGTCTGGACATCATTCTGCGGGTTTCCTCGCTGAACACTGTGCAGCCTGCGGCCCTGAAAGAACTCAACCAGATTCTCGAGAAGCAGTTCTCCGGCAACTCGAATGCCTCGCGCACCACCCTGGGTGGCATCAAGCGTGCGGCAGATATCATGAACTTCCTCGACAGCTCGATCGAAGGTCAGTTGATGGACTCGATTCGCGAAGTCGACGAAGACCTGTCCGGTCAGATCGAAGACCTCATGTTCGTGTTCAACAACTTGTCCGATGTCGACGATCGCGGTATTCAAGCGCTGCTGCGCGAAGTGTCTTCCGACGTGCTGGTGCTGGCCCTCAAGGGGTCGGACGAAGGCGTCAAAGAGAAGATCTTCAAGAACATGTCCAAACGGGCGGCCGAACTGTTGCGCGACGACCTCGAGGCCAAAGGCCCGGTGCGCGTCAGCGACGTGGAAACCGCGCAGAAAGAAATCCTCACCATTGCCCGCCGTATGGCCGAAGCCGGAGAAATCGTTCTCGGCGGGAAGGGCGGCGAAGAGATGATCTAAGGTCACTATGTCGTCCAAACATGATGAGTCCAACACCGACCTGATCCGCGGCAAGGGCGTCGATGGTTTCGACGTCTGGTCGCTGCCCAGTTTCGATCCGTTCGTGCCGGAACCCGAGCCGGAACCTGAGCCCGAGCCGCCGGAAATGGAAGAAGTGCCCCTGGATGAAGTCCAGCCACTGACCCTCGAAGAACTCGAAAGCATTCGCCAGGAGGCCTACAACGAAGGCTTCGCAACCGGCGAGAAAGAAGGCTTCCACAGCACAACGCTCAAAGTCCGTCAGGAAGCCGAGTTGGCCCTGGCCGCCAAGATTGGCGCTCTGGAGCAGCTGATGGGGCATTTGTTCGAGCCGATCGCCGAGCAGGATACCTTGATCGAAAAGTCCCTGGTCGACCTGGTGCAGCACATCACCAAACAGGTGATTCAGCGCGAGCTCGCCATCGATTCGACGCAGATCGAACACGTCATGCGTGAAGCCCTCAAGCTCTTGCCGCTGGGCGTGGGCAATGTGCGGCTGTACATCAATCCGCAAGATTTCGAACAGGTCAAAGCCCTGCGCGAACGCCATGAAGAAACCTGGCGCATCGTCGAGGACGAGGCATTGTTGCCCGGCGGTTGCCGGGTCGAGACTGAACACAGCCGCATCGACGCCACGGTCGAAACCCGCGTTGCGCGGGTCATGGACAAGCTCTTCGATCAGTTGCACGAACAGGCCTTGCACCCGGCCGAACCGGATCTGAGCCTGGAGCTGCCGATCAGCGACAAGCCAGCGGTCGTGCCGGTCGAACCTGAACCGGACGTTCCCGATGCGCCTTGATCGCACCAGCTTCGCCAAGCGCCTCGGCAGCTACGCCGAGGCCACGGAGCTGGAAGGCGCGCCGATCCTTGAAGGCCGCTTGCTGCGCATGGTCGGCCTGACCCTCGAAGCCGAGGGCTTGCGCGCCGCCATGGGCAGCCGCTGCATGGTGATCAACGACGACAGTTATCATCCGGTGCAGGTCGAAGCCGAAGTCATGGGCTTCTCCGGCAGCAAGGTGTTTCTGATGCCGGTCGGCAGCGTTGCCGGCATCGCTCCCGGTGCCCGTGTGGTTCCTCTGGCGGATACCGGCCGTCTGCCAATGGGCATGAGCATGCTCGGGCGGGTGCTTGATGGCGCCGGTCGTGCGCTGGACGGCAAGGGTGGGATGAAGGCCGAAGACTGGGTGCCGATGGACGGCCCGACCATCAACCCGCTCAAGCGCGAACCGATCAGCGAGCCGCTGGACGTGGGTATTCGCAGCATCAACGGTTTGTTGACGGTCGGTCGCGGTCAGCGTCTGGGCCTGTTTGCCGGTACTGGCGTGGGCAAGAGTGTCCTGCTGGGCATGATGACCCGCTTCACCGAGGCCGACATCATCGTCGTCGGGCTGATCGGTGAGCGGGGTCGGGAAGTTAAAGAGTTCATCGAGCACATCCTCGGTGAAGAAGGGCTCAAGCGTTCGGTGGTGGTGGCGTCGCCAGCGGACGATGCGCCGCTGATGCGTCTGCGCGCTGCGATGTACTGCACGCGAATCGCCGAGTATTTCCGCGACAAGGGCAAGAACGTCCTGTTGCTCATGGACTCCCTGACCCGTTTCGCCCAGGCCCAGCGGGAAATCGCCCTGGCCATTGGTGAGCCGCCAGCGACCAAGGGTTATCCGCCATCGGTGTTCGCCAAACTACCGAAACTGGTGGAGCGGGCCGGTAACGCCGAGAAGGGCGGCGGTTCGATCACCGCGTTCTACACCGTACTGTCCGAAGGCGATGACCAGCAGGACCCGATTGCCGACGCCGCACGAGGCGTGCTCGACGGGCACATCGTTCTGTCCCGGCGCCTGGCCGAGGAGGGTCACTACCCGGCCATCGATATCGAAGCGTCCATCAGCCGGGTCATGCCGTCGGTGGTTACGCCCGAACACATGATGCGCGCCCAGTATTTCAAGCAACTGTGGTCGCGGTATCAGCAGAGTCGCGACTTGATCAGCGTCGGCGCCTATGTCGCGGGTGGTGATCGGGAAACCGACCTGGCGATCTCCCTGCAACCTCAGCTGGTGAAATACCTGCGCCAGGGTCTGAACGACAGCATCGGCCTGGGCGAAAGCGAAGCCTATCTCGGCACGATTTTCGCTCCCGCGGCCGGCGGCTAACCGACCATGGCCCAGAGCCGAGCCGCGCGCCTGGCCCCCGTGGTCGAAATGGCCGAAAAGGCCGAGAAAACCGCGGTCCTGCGTCTGGGGCACTTCCAGGGGCAAGTCCGTCTGGCAGAAAGCAAACTCGCCGACCTCGAAGCCTTTCGTCTCGACTATCAAGAGCAATGGATCGTGCGCGGCAGCAGTGGCGTGTCGGGCCAATGGTTGCTGGGTTATCAAGGCTTCCTTGCGCAACTGGGGACCGCCATCGACCAGCAGCGACAAAGCCTGGTATGGCATCAAAACAACCTGAACAAGGCGCGGGAATCCTGGCAACAGGCGTTTGCACGAGTCGAAGGCTTGCGCAAACTGGTGTTGCGCTATATGGATGAGGCGCGGCGTCTGGAAGACCGGCGTGAGCAAAAGCTGCTGGATGAGTTGTCCCAGCGGTTGCCGCGTCAGGATCCGTATTGAATCAGGTGGACCGCGTCATCGTTCTTCGCGAGCAGGCTCGCTCCCACAGGAGCTCGTGTTCATTTTAGGGAATACGGACAACCTGTGGGAGCGAGCCTGCTCGCGAAGGCGTCCTTAAGGTCAGCCTTGCTCCCATCTGCGCCAAGTGCTAAACCTTGTACACGTACGCTCACCCATGACAAGGAAGCCGTTAAATGTCAGTCGTTACAGAAGTATCCAAAGATGGGCAAAAGCTGACGATATCGATCAAGGGACGATTCGATTTCGCCAAGCATCAGGAATTTCGCGAATCCTACGAAAGGCTTGAGCAAAAACCCGAGTCTTTCGAAGTGAATCTGAAAGACGCCACCTACCTCGACAGCTCAGCGCTTGGCATGCTCTTGCTATTGCGTGATCACGCTGGCGGCGAGAATGCCGAGATCACGTTGACCAACGCTAACGCAGATGTGCGCAAGATTCTCGCCATCTCCAACTTCGAACAAATCTTCGACGTGGCGTGACCGCCATGCAGTCCTTGTTCGAACCGCTGACGATCCTGATCGCCGAAGACAGCGCGGCCGATCGCATGCTGCTGTCGACCATCGTTCGTCGTCAGGGGCATGAGGTGCTGACGGCCGCCAACGGTGCCGAAGCCGTTGAAGCGTTTCGCCAGCAGCGACCGCAACTGGTGCTCATGGACGCGATGATGCCGGTGATGGACGGTTTTGAGGCAGCGCGGCAGATCAAGGTATTGGCCGGGGAAACCCTGGTGCCGATCATCTTCCTCACCTCGCTGACCGAAAGCGAAGCACTGGCCCGCTGTCTGGAGGCCGGGGGCGACGACTTCCTGGCAAAGCCCTACAACCAGGTGATCCTCGCCGCCAAGATCAAGGCGATGGACCGCTTGCGACGATTGCAGGCCACGGTGTTGCAACAGCGCGATCTGATCGCCAGGCACCACGAGTACCTGCTCAACGAGCAGCGCGTGGCCAAGGCCGTGTTCGACAAGGTGGCCCACTCCGGCTGCCTGAGTGCACCGAATATTCGCTACCTGCAATCGCCCTATGCGTTGTTCAACGGCGATCTGCTGCTGGCCGCGTTCACCCCGGCGGGCGACATGCACGTGCTGCTCGGCGATTTTACCGGTCACGGTTTGCCGGCCGCAGTCGGTGCCATGCCCTTGGCCGAAGTTTTCTATGGCATGACCGCCAAGGGTTACGGCCTTTCCGAAACCCTGCGCGAGATGAATGCCAAGCTCAAGCGCATCCTGCCGGTGGACATGTTCTGTTGTGCAACGCTGCTGTGCCTGAGTTTTCTGCGACGCTCGGTGGAGGTCTGGAACGGCGGAATGCCGGACGGCTACCTGCACAGCATCGCCAGCGGTGAGCGAACGCCGCTGACGGCTCGGCATTTGCCGCTCGGCGTGCTGAGCCCGCAATCCTTTGATGACCGCACCGAGGTGTTTCCGATGGCGGTCGGGGATCGGGTCTTCCTGTTGTCCGACGGGGTGATCGATACCTGCGATGCCAACGAACAGTTGTTTGGTGTGGAGCGATTGCAGCAGGTGTTTGCGGCCAATCGTCAGCCTGATGAGCTGTTCGAAGAGATCGAGCAGGCGTTGCGAGACTTTCGCGGCGAGGCCCGTGATGACGTGAGCATGGTCGAGGTCAGTCTGCTGGAGGCCGCACAACTGAGCCCGCCGGCGCTGGTGTATTCCGACAGTGGTCAGTCCTGCCCGCTGGACTGGTCAGTGAGTTTCGAATTTCGCGCCGCCACGCTCAAACGCTTCAATCCGCTGCCGTATCTTCTGCAATTGCTGCTTGAGGTCCACGGTCTGCGGGCTCAGAGCGGGGCGCTCTACAGTGTATTGGCTGAACTGTATTCCAATGCCCTGGAGCATGGAGTGCTGGGGCTGGATTCGGCGCTCAAGAGCGATGCCTCGGGTTTCACCCGCTATTATCAACAGCGCAATGCGCGCTTGGATGCTTTGCAGGACGGCTTCGTGCGGGTGCATTTGCAGGTGACACCCAAGGGCAAGGGCGGGTGCTTGGCTGTTCGGGTTGAAGACAGTGGCAAGGGTTTCGATGTCGCGCGGGTGATGGAGCGGCCCGTCGATGGTGTCCGTCTGTCGGGACGTGGCGTCAGTCTGATCCGTCAACTGGGCCACAATGCGAGTTGGTCCGACGATGGTCGAAGTGCCCGCGTGGAGTTTTTCTGGGAGGCTCTGGCATAATCCACGCATTCTTGATCAAGGAGTGAGCAAGTGGCTGACACACACCTGGACCGCGACGTGCTGAACGCGTTGCAAGAGGTCATGGAGGATGAGTATCCGATGTTGCTGGATACCTTTCTCGCCGATTCCGAAGAGCGTTTACGCATCTTGCGAAAGGCTGAAGATGCCGCGCAGCTCATGAATGCTGCCCATAGTTTCAAGGGCAGCAGCAGCAACATGGGCGCCATTCGCCTGGCTGAGTTGTGCCATGAGCTGGAGCAGCGCGCCAAGCAAAAAAGCCTCGCCGGCATTGAAAAACTGGTGGGCGAAATTGATGACGAATTTGCGTTTGTCCGGCCGCTCTATGAGGCCGAGCGTCAGCGTTCTCTCTCTGCCAATGAGACCGTCCGGCGCTTTTAGCGCCTGTCACTCAAACCTGGCGCGACCTTTGCACTAATCTCCGTCAACTGTACCTACGATCCCAGTGCAGCGGAGACCGTTCCATGCCCGTTACCCCCAATATGCTTCTTCAGGCCGCCGCGCAGGCCAAGACTCAAGCCACTTCCGCCAATACACCGGCGCCGGCTGCTGAGCCTGGGGATAAGGCATCCAGCTTCGCTCAGGTCTACGCCAATCAAGCCCAGAACAAACCCTCTGCGGTGGGTGATGGATCGGCCAAGCCGATACGCGATAAAGCGCCGGACAGCCACGACAAAAAGGACGTCAGCAACGACAAGTCTGCCGCCCCGGAACCTGCGGTTGCCGATAGCGGCAAATCCTTGCCCGCCGATAAACCGGCGCAGGCTGACGACAAGGCTGCCAGCGATGATGCGTCGGAGGCTGCGGAACCGCCGGTGGTCGACACCGCGCCGGTTGATCCAACCCTCGATCCTTCGTTAGTGCCACCGTTTCAGGTAGTAGTGACAACCCCCGTTCCGGAAGCTCAGCCAGTGGTCGCCACCGTGCCGCCGCAGGTCGAAGCGCCAGTGGCTGCGGCAGTGACGGCGGCGCCAGTTGCTGCTGCAACGGCGGATAGCGATTTCGATCCCGAAGCCGATCCCCTCGACGCACTGCCCGCCGTGCGTATGGCCATGGAGCAGGGCGGCCATATTTCGGCTGCGAGTCAGGCTCAGCCCAAAGCGGCACCGACCTCGGCCCAGGCCCAGGCCGACGGCGAGTCAACCTCGGCGCAGACCTTCGCCGCAGGCATGGCAAGTATGCTCGATGTGCAAGTCGACAAGGACAGCACCAGCCAGGGCGGCGACAAAGCCTTCAGTGGTCTTATCGATGACGGTCTCAAGGACCTGAAGTCCGCGAGTGGCGATACCCGGGTCGACGATTTCGCCAACCGTCTGGCAGCACTGACCCAGGCGGCCACGCCGAAAACCGCCAACGCAGTGCCGGTCAATCAGCCGATCGCCATGCATCAGAGTGGCTGGACCGAAGAAGTAGTGAACCGGGTCATGTACCTGTCCAGTGCCAATCTCAAGGCTGCAGACATCCAGTTGCAACCGGCCGAACTGGGGCGGCTGGACATTCGGGTGAACATGGTTCCGGATCAGCAGACTCAAGTGACGTTCATGAGTGCCCATCCAAGCGTTCGCGAAGCGCTGGACGGGCAGATGCATCGCTTGCGTGACATGTTTGCGCAGCAGGGCATGGGCCAGGTCGACGTCAATGTGTCCGACCAGTCCCGTGGCTGGCAGGGGCAGGGGCAGGAACAGGCTCAACAGGGTCAAAGTCAGGGGGGGCGCACCAACGCCAGCGGTGGTCGTCTCGATTCGATGGACGAAGAGCTTCCGCCAACGGTGGCCGAAGTAGCGGCCAGCACCACCAGCGTCATTGGCTCCAGCGCCGTCGACTACTACGCCTGATAAAGCCCTGCACCAATCCCTGTGGGAGTGAGCCTGCTCGCGATGAGGCCTGAACAGTCAACATCTTCATTGGCTGTTCAACCGCTATCGCGAGCAGGCTCGCTCCCACAGTGGATTTGCAGCGTTCTTCAAATTGCTGTCAGTCCCACCCATCTCCCTTCAGACACTTCTGGCATAACACTTGCTCTTGCCTTGCCGTGCGACTGTGAAAACCCGAATAGTGACGGATTATTGGCATGGCGAAGAGCGAAGCAGCAGTAAAAGACCCCGCAACCAAAGGCAAACTCAAGCTGATCATCGCGGTGGTGGTGGCCCTGCTGCTGGCGATCGGCTTGTCCGTGGGGGCGACCTGGTTCTTCATGCACAGCGCCCAGAGCAAGCCTGCCGCCGCGGCTGAAACCGCCCCGGTCGGCAAGCAGCCAGCGATTTTCGAGCCCATGGCTCCAGCCTTCGTGGCCAATTACAACCAGAACGGCCGTCAGCGCTACATGCAGGTGAGCATCACCATGCAGGGTCGCAATCAGGCCGATCTTGACGCGCTCAAAGTCCACATGCCCGTCATCCGCAATAACCTGGTCATGCTGTTCTCCGGGCAGGACTTCGCCACCCTGGCATCGCCTGTCGGGCAGGAAATGTTGCGTCAGAAAGCCACGGCCAGCGTCCAGGAAGTGGCGCAGAAAGAACTCGGCAAAGTGGTCATCGAACAGTTGCTTTTCACTAATTTCGTACTGCAGTAGGAACACGACATGGCCGTGCAGGACCTGCTGTCCCAGGATGAGATCGATGCGCTGTTGCATGGCGTCGACGATGGTCTGGTACAGACCGATACCGCTGCTGAACCCGGCAGTGTCAAAAGCTACGACCTGACCAGTCAGGATCGCATCGTCCGTGGACGGATGCCGACCCTGGAAATGATCAACGAACGTTTCGCCCGTTACACCCGCATCAGCATGTTCAACATGCTGCGCCGTTCGGCGGACGTTGCCGTCGGTGGCGTGCAGGTGATGAAATTTGGCGAATACGTGCACTCGCTGTACGTGCCGACCAGCCTCAACCTGGTCAAGATCAAACCGTTGCGCGGCACCGCACTGTTCATCCTCGACGCCAAACTGGTGTTCAAGCTGGTGGACAACTTCTTCGGCGGCGACGGCCGTCACGCGAAGATCGAAGGGCGTGAATTCACGCCCACCGAATTGCGTGTAGTGCGCATGGTGCTGGAACAGGCCTTCGTCGATTTGAAAGAAGCCTGGCAGGCGATCATGGAAGTGAACTTCGAGTACATCAACTCGGAAGTGAACCCTGCCATGGCCAACATCGTCGGTCCGAGCGAAGCGATTGTGGTGTCGACGTTCCACATCGAGCTCGATGGCGGTGGCGGCGACCTGCACGTGACCATGCCGTACTCGATGATCGAACCTGTACGCGAAATGCTCGACGCCGGCTTCCAGTCGGACCTCGACGATCAGGACGAACGCTGGGTCAACGCCTTGCGTCAGGACGTGCTGGACGTTGACGTACCGATCGGTGCCACGGTTGCCCGTCGCCAGTTGCGCCTGCGGGACATTCTGCACATGCAGCCGGGGGACATTATCCCGGTCGAAATGCCGGACGAAATGATCATGCGCGCCAACGGCGTTCCTGCGTTCAAGGTCAAGATGGGGTCGCACAAAGGCAACCTCGCGTTGCAAGTGATCGAGCCGATCGAGCGCCGCTGACCGGCGCTCCTAACCCCCTGTGCTTTTAACTGACGGCTCCAGATTGAATGGATGCCCGCCGAGGACAAATTGATGGCTAACGATATGAACACCCAGGACGACCAGGCGCTGGCCGATGAATGGGCTGCTGCCCTGGAAGAAACCGGTGATGCCGGCCAGGACGACATCGACGCCTTGCTGGCCGCCGACGCCGCCAGTTCGCCGTCCAACCGTCTGCCGATGGAAGAGTTCGGCAGCGTGCCGAAAAACCACGAACCGGTCACCCTCGACGGTCCGAACCTGGACGTGATTCTCGATATCCCGGTGTCGATTTCCATGGAAGTCGGCAGCACTGATATCAACATCCGTAACCTGCTGCAGCTTAACCAGGGTTCGGTGATCGAGCTCGATCGTCTGGCCGGTGAACCGCTGGACGTGCTGGTCAACGGCACGCTCATCGCTCACGGTGAAGTGGTGGTGGTCAACGAGAAGTTCGGCATCCGCCTGACTGACGTGATCAGCCCAAGCGAACGCATCAAGAAGTTGCGCTGAGTGAAAAAGGTTCTCGGGGTTTTGCTCGCCTTGCCGTTCAGCGTTATGGCTGCCGAGCCGGTAGCGACCGCTACTGCGGCCGCTGCACCCGCGGTCAGCAGCGGTGTGGCCGGGCAATTGACGCAGTTGGTGTTCGGTTTGCTGCTGGTGCTGGGGTTGATCTTCTTCCTTGCCTGGTTGCTGCGTCGGGTGCAACAGGCCGGGCCGGCCGGCAAAGGGCAGGTGATCGAGCTGATCGGTTCCCGCGCGCTGGGCCCGCGTGACCGTCTGATGCTGGTGCAGGTCGGCAACGAGCAGATTCTGCTTGGCTTGAGCCCCGGCACCATCACCGCGTTGCACGTGCTCAAGGAGCCGGTGCAAGTGCCCAGCGGTACTGAAAAAGCGACCCCCGAGTTTGCCCAGCGCCTGATGGAGCTGATGGGCAAGGATCAGAAGGATAAGAAGTAATGGGTGCGCTACGCATCGTCTTGACGCTGGCCCTGATGCTGGCCGCGCCGCTGGCGTTCTCCGCCGATCCGTTATCGATCCCGGCAATCACCCTGGGCACCAACGCCAACGGCGCTCAGGAATACTCGGTCAGCCTGCAAATCCTGCTGATCATGACTGCGCTGAGTTTTATCCCGGCGTTCGTCATGCTGATGACCAGTTTCACCCGGATCATCATCGTCTTCTCGATCCTGCGTCAGGCCCTCGGCCTGCAACAAACGCCGTCGAACCAGATCCTCACGGGCATGGCGCTGTTCCTGACCCTGTTCATCATGGCGCCGGTATTCGACCGGGTTAATCAGGATGCCTTGCAGCCGTATCTGGCGGAGAAACTCACCGCTCAGGACGCCGTGGCCAAGGCGCAGGTGCCGATCAAGGATTTCATGCTCGCCCAGACTCGCAGCAGCGATCTGGAGTTGTTCATGCGCTTGTCCAAACGCACTGATATCGCGTCGCCGGATCAGGCGCCGCTGACGATTCTGGTTCCGGCGTTCGTCACGTCCGAACTGAAAACCGCGTTCCAGATTGGCTTCATGATCTTCATTCCATTCCTGATCATCGACCTGGTCGTGGCCAGTGTGCTGATGGCCATGGGTATGATGATGCTCTCGCCGCTGATCATTTCCCTGCCATTCAAGATCATGCTGTTCGTGCTGGTGGATGGCTGGGCGTTGATCATCGGTACGCTGGCGAGCAGCTTCGGCGGTGTATCGCCATGACGCCAGAAGTTGCGGTAGACATCTTCCGGGAAGCGCTGTGGCTGACCACCATGATGGTTGCCGTGCTGGTGATTCCGAGTTTGCTCGTGGGTCTGTTGGTGGCGATGTTTCAGGCCGCTACGCAGATCAACGAACAGACCCTGAGCTTCCTGCCGCGCCTGCTGGTGATGCTGGTGACGTTGATCGTCGCCGGTCCGTGGCTGGTGCAGACCTTTATGGAATACATCCTGCAGTTGTACGGCAGTATTCCTCAGGTCATCGGCTAAACCATGTCGCTGCTCCAGCTGACCGATACCCAGATCAGTACCTGGGTGGCGACGTTCATGCTGCCGCTGTTTCGTATCGGTGCCTTGCTGATGGTCATGCCGGTTTTCGGGACGACTCTGGTGCCCAAGCGAGTGCGCCTTTATTTTGCCCTCGCGATCACGGTAGTGATTGCCCCCGGGTTGCCGCCGATGCCGCCGGTCAATGCGCTGGACTTGAGCGGGCTGCTGCTGATCGCCGAGCAGATCCTCGTCGGTGCAGTGCTGGGTTTCTCCTTGCAGCTGTTCTTCCAGGCCTTTGTGGTCGCGGGGCAGATCGTCTCCATTCAGATGGGCATGGGTTTCGCTTCGATGGTCGACCCTACCAACGGCGTCTCGGTGGCGGTGATCGGGCAGTTCTTCACCATGCTGGTGACGCTGTTGTTCCTGTCCATGAACGGCCATCTGGTGGTGTTCGAAATCCTCACCGAAAGCTTCACTACGCTGCCGGTCGGTAGCGGGTTTTTGGTCAATCAGTACTGGGAGCTGGCCGGCAAACTCGGTTGGGTCCTCGGGGCCGCGCTGTTGCTGGTGTTGCCGGCGATCACTGCGTTGCTGGTGGTCAACATCGCCTTTGGCATCATGACCCGGGCGGCGCCACAGCTGAACATCTTCTCCATCGGCTTCCCGCTGACCTTGGTGCTCGGGCTGTTCATTGTCTGGGTCGGGCTGGCGGACATTATCAATCAGTATCAACCGCTGGCCTCCGAGGCCTTGCAGTTGTTACGCGAACTGGCACGGGCGCGCTGAGTCATGGCTGAGAGCGAAAGCGGTCAGGACAAAACAGAAGACCCCACGGAGAAGCGCAAGAAGGACTCTCGCGAGAAAGGCGAGATCGCGCGTTCAAAAGAGCTCAACACGCTGGCGATCATGCTGGCGGGTTCCGGTGCGCTGCTGATTTTCGGCGGGGCGCTGGCGCAAGACTTGATGGAATTGATGCGGCAGAATTTCTCCCTGTCCCGTGAAGTCATTCTCGATCAGCGCTCCATGAGCACTTACCTGTTGAGTTCAGGGCTGACAGCCTTGCTGGCGATTCAGCCGATCATGATCACCCTGGTGCTGGCCGCGTTGATCGGGCCAATCTCCCTGGGTGGATGGCTATTCGCAGCGGGTTCCCTGGCACCGAAGTTCAGTCGGATGAACCCTGCCGCCGGCCTCAAGCGGATGTTTTCGTTCAAGGCGGTGGCGGAGCTGCTTAAGGCGTTTGCGAAGTTTTTGATCATCCTGGCGGTGGCCCTGCAGGTGTTATCGTCAGACATCGATGACCTGATACGCATCGCCCACGAACCTTTGGAGCTGGCCGTCATTCACTGCCTGCAGGTAGTGGGCTGGAGTACGTTATGGATGTCCTGTGGGCTAATCATCATCGCCGCGGTGGACGTGCCGGTGCAGCTCTGGGAGAGCCACAAGAAACTGCTGATGACCAAGCAGGAAATACGCGACGAGCATAAGGATCAGGAGGGGCGCCCGGAGGTCAAACAGCGGATTCGCCAGCTGCAGCGCGACATGTCCCAGCGCCGGATGATGGCGGCAATCCCCGACGCCGATGTGGTGATCACCAACCCGACTCACTACGCCGTAGCGCTCAAGTACGATCCGGACAAGGGTGGGGCGCCGATGCTGATCGCCAAGGGCAGCGACTTCCTGGCCTTGAAAATCCGTGAAATCGCTGTGGCCAACGAAGTGCTGCTGCTTGAGTCGCCAGCACTGGCGCGTTCGATCTACTACTCCACCGAACTTGATCAGGAAATCCCTGGCGGGCTCTACCTTGCCGTCGCCCAGGTGCTCGCTTACGTCTACCAGATCCGCCAGCACCGCGCCGGCAAGGGTAAACGCCCGGATCCGCTCAAGGACGACCTGCCGATTCCGCCCGACCTGCGGCGCGATTCCTGAGAGAGACGCGTGTAGCAGCTGTCGAGCCTGCGAGGCTGCGTCCGGCTGCGCAGCAGTCGTAAACCTTTGCGAGAACTTCGTTCTCGGACGCAGTCTCGCAGGCTCGACAGCTGCTACAAAGCTCAATACACCCCTCTATTCCCCGCCTCGGCAAAAGTTGGAAGGCTTCTTGCAGTAGCCGCTCTGCGCCTGCTTCAGGCGTCAAAAAGTTTGCTTTAAGGGACGGGGAAAACCGGTGGATCGCTCTCAGTTATTCAACAGTGCTCGCACAAACGTTGCCGACTTAAGTCGAGGCAATCTGGGTGTGCCGTTGTTGCTGCTGGTCATGCTGGCGATGATGATGTTGCCGGTTCCGCCGTTCCTGCTGGACGTGTTCTTCACGTTCAACATTGCCTTGTCGATCGTCGTGCTGCTGGTGTGCGTCTACGCCTTGCGGCCGCTGGACTTTGCGGTGTTCCCGACCATTCTGCTGGTGGCGACCCTGTTGCGACTCGCGCTGAACGTGGCCTCCACGCGCGTGGTGATGCTCCACGGTCAGGATGGCCATGCCGCTGCCGGTAAGGTGATCCAGGCCTTCGGCGAGGTGGTGATCGGCGGTAACTACGTGGTCGGTATCGTCGTCTTCGCGATTTTGATGATCATCAACTTCGTTGTAGTGACAAAGGGTGCCGGACGGATTTCCGAGGTGAGCGCGCGTTTCACCCTCGATGCGATGCCCGGTAAACAAATGGCGATCGACGCCGACTTGAACGCCGGCCTGATCGACCAGAACCAGGCCAAGCTGCGCCGGATGGAAGTCGCCCAGGAAGCCGAGTTCTACGGTTCCATGGACGGTGCCAGCAAGTTCGTTCGCGGTGACGCCATTGCCGGTCTGCTGATTCTCTTCATCAACCTGATCGGCGGCATGGCGGTGGGTATCTTCCAGCACGGCATGACCTTCGGCGACGCCGGCCGGGTTTACGCGCTGTTGACCATCGGTGACGGTTTGGTGGCGCAATTGCCATCACTGCTTTTATCTACAGCTGCAGCGATCATGGTGACCCGTGCTTCCGGTTCGGAAGACATGGGCAAGCAGATCAATCGCCAGATGTTCGCCTCGCCCAAAGCGTTGGCCGTGGCGGCGGGTTTGATGGCAGTGATGGGCCTGGTGCCCGGCATGCCGCATTTCTCCTTTCTCAGCATGGCAGCCCTGGCAGCTGGCGGCGCGTACCTGTTCTGGAAGAAGCAGAACGTGGTCAAGGTTCAGGCCTTGCAAGAGGTCAAGCGTCAGCAGGAGCTGTTGCCATCGCCGGCTCGCGCTCAGGAAACCAAAGAGCTTGGCTGGGACGACGTCACTCCGATCGACATGATCGGCCTGGAAGTCGGCTACCGGCTGATTCCGCTGGTGGACCGCAATCAGGGTGGTCAGTTGCTGGCGCGGATCAAGGGCGTGCGCAAGAAGCTGTCCCAGGATCTGGGCTTCCTGATGCCGACCGTGCACATCCGTGACAACCTCGACCTGGCGCCCAGTGCCTATCGCCTGACCCTGATGGGGGTGATCCTGGCCGAAGCGGAGATTTACCCGGATCGCGAACTGGCGATCAACCCGGGGCAGGTCTACGGCACGCTCAACGGCATTACCGCCAAAGATCCGGCTTTCGGTCTGGAGGCGGTCTGGATCGAAATCAGCCAGCGTGCCCAGGCTCAATCCCTCGGTTACACCGTGGTCGATGCCAGTACGGTAGTGGCAACCCACTTGAACCAGATTTTGTACAAGCACTCGAGCGAGTTGATCGGCCACGAAGAAGTGCAGCAACTCATGCAATTGCTGGCCAAAAGCTCGCCAAAACTGGCCGAAGAGCTGGTGCCTGGCGTGGTCTCCCTGTCGCAGCTGCTCAAAGTATTGCAGGCGTTGCTGGCCGAACAGGTGCCAGTACGGGACATTCGCAGCATTGCCGAAGCCATCGCAAACAATGCCAGCAAGAGTCAAGATACTGCCGCGCTGGTGGCCGCGGTGCGCGTCGGCGTATCCCGCGCAATCGTCCAAAGCATTGTAGGGACTGACTCCGAGCTACCAGTAATCACTCTGGAGCCAAGGTTGGAACAAATATTGCTCAATAGTCTTCAGAAGGCAGGACAAGGCTCGGAAGAGGGCGTTTTGCTGGAGCCAAGCATGGCTGAGAAACTGCAACGCTCGTTGATCGATGCGGCGCAGCGTCAGGAAATGCAAGGTCAACCGGTGATTCTGCTGGTAGCCGGTCCGGTTCGCGCGATGCTGTCGCGATTCGGCCGATTGGCAGTCCCGGGTTTGCATGTGTTGGCTTACCAGGAAATTCCTGACAACAAGCAAGTGACCATCGTTGCGACAGTAGGGCCCAACGGCTGAGGTAGTGGTTTATGCAAGTTAAGCGTTTTTTCGCCGCCGATATGCGTCAGGCCATGAAACTGGTTCGTGATGAGCTGGGCGCTGATGCCGCCATCATTGGCAACCGCCGGATCGCCGGTGGTGTCGAGCTGACGGCTGCCCTGGATTACAAGTTGTCGGCGCTGGCTCCGCGCGTTCCGAACATGGAACTCGAAGACGAGCTGCGCAAGACCCAATCGCGGATCGTCACCGCCCAGGCCGAACTGAGCCTGCGCAGCGATGGCGAGAGCGATAAGTCCACCAATCGCCAATTGTTCGCCGGCCTGCCACTGACTGCCGCCGAGCCGCTGATCGAGCCGACCTACACCGAACCCCGTCGTCCTGCACCGGCCGCGGCACCTGCCACCGGTGGCGTCGACCCACGGGCGTTCGACTCGATGCGTTTCGAGCTCAACAGCCTGCGCGAACTGATGGAAGTGCAACTCGGCTCCCTGGCCTGGAATCAGCTGCAAGGCAGCCGCCCGGCCCAGGCCAATCTTTGGCGTCGCCTGCAACGCATCGGTCTGTCCGGCCCGTTGTCGCGCGATTTGCTGGCGCTGATTACCGATATTGAAGAACCTCGTCAGGCCTGGCGCATGTTGCTGGCGCACCTGGCGCGAATGATCGCCACACCGGAAGTCGAGCCTCTGGAAGAGGGTGGCGTGATTGCCATGGTCGGCCCCGCCGGCATGGGCAAGACCACCACCCTGGCCAAACTCGCGGCCCGTTACGTGCTCAAGTACGGCGCGCAAAATATCGCGCTGGTCAGCATGGACAGCTACCGTATTGGTGCTCAGGAACAACTCAAGACGTTGGGCCGGATCCTCAATGTGTCGGTGACGCATGTCGATCCGGGCCAGTCGCTGGTGCAGGCGCTGGAGCCTTTGTTGCGCAAACGCGTGGTGCTGATCGATACCGCGGGCCTTCAGGCCAGCGATCCGGCACTGCGCATGCAGCTAGAAAGCCTGGCCGGTCGTGGCATCAAATCGAAAAATTACCTGGTTTTGGCAACCACCAGCCAGAAACAGGTTCTAACGGCCGCTTATCACAGTTACAAACGCTGCGGGCTCGCTGGCTGCATCCTGACTAAACTGGATGAAACGGCAAGTCTGGGCGAGGTGTTGAGCCTGGCCATCAGTCATGAGTTGCCGGTGGCCTACCTGACCGATGGCCCGCGGATTCCGGATGATTTGCATCTACCGCGTCGTCATCAGTTGGTCAGTCGCGCCGTAAGCGTGCAAATGCAAGAAGAACCCAGCGAAGAAGCCATGGCTGATATGTTCGCTGATATTTACCACAGCCCGACCAAGCAGGTCGGCTGAGGTATTAATGAACAGTTTTTGTACCTACATCGATGGTCTGCCATGCATTGTTCAGTTAATGAACGCGCAGCCAGTAATGTGGCCTCCGTCTAAGTAAGACAAGGTAAAGAAAATTCATGGGCAGCATGCATCCCGTACAGGTGATCGCGGTGACCGGCGGCAAAGGTGGCGTCGGGAAAACTAACGTGTCAGTGAACTTGTCCCTGGCTCTAGCTGAGCTCGGCCGGCGCGTCATGCTGTTGGACGCCGATCTGGGGCTGGCGAACGTCGACGTTCTGTTGGGGCTGACACCCAAACGTACTTTGGCCGACGTGATCGAAGGCCGCTGCGAGCTGCGCGACGTTCTGTTGCAAGGCCCTGGCGGCATTCGCATCGTCCCGGCCGCGTCCGGCACACAGAGCATGGTTCATTTGAGCCCGGCTCAACACGCCGGCCTGATCCAGGCGTTCAGCGATATCGGCGACAACCTCGACGTGCTGGTGATCGACACCGCGGCGGGCATTGGTGAATCGGTCGTCAGTTTCGTCCGCGCAGCGCAAGAAGTCTTGCTGGTGGTCTGCGACGAGCCGACTTCGATCACCGATGCCTACGCACTGATCAAACTGCTGAACCGCGATTACGGCATGAACCGCTTCCGCGTCCTGGCCAACATGGCCCAGAGTCCGCAGGAAGGGCGCAACCTGTTCGCCAAGTTGACCAAGGTCACGGATCGCTTCCTTGACGTCGCCTTACAATACGTCGGCGCGGTGCCTTACGACGAAAGCGTGCGCAAGGCTGTGCAGAAGCAGCGCGCCGTTTACGAAGCCTTCCCGCGTTCCAAGTGCTCACTGGCGTTCAAGGCGATTGCACAGAAGGTCGATACCTGGCCGCTACCTGCCAACCCGCGTGGGCACCTGGAGTTTTTCGTCGAGCGCCTCGTGCAACAAACGGCAGGACCGGTGCTATGACAGCCAGTGGCTACAACCTCTACAAGAAGTCGGCACGTGACGCGCAGTACGAGCTGATCGAGCGTTACGCGCCACTGGTTAAACGCATTGCTTACCACTTGCTGGCGCGTCTGCCGGCCAGTGTCCAGGTTGAAGACCTGATCCAGGCCGGGATGATCGGCCTGCTTGAAGTGTCGACCAAATACGACGCCAGCAAAGGCGCGAGTTTCGAGACGTACGCGGGCATACGAATCCGTGGCGCGATGCTCGATGAAGTACGCAAGGGGGACTGGGCGCCACGTTCGGTCCACCGCAATACCCGGATGGTCAGCGACGCCATTCGCTCGATTGAAGCTAAAACCGGCCGTGACGCTAAAGATCACGAGGTTGCGGCCGAACTCCAATTGAGTCTCGACGATTATTACGGGATTTTGAACGACACCCTGGGCAGCCGCTTATTCAGTTTCGACGATCTGTTGCAGGACGGCGAACACGAAGGGCTGCACGAGGGTGGCGCCAGTGCTCATCTCGAGCCGTCACGCGATCTGGAAGATGGACGCTTCCAGGCGGCGCTGGCGGACGCGATTGCCAATTTGCCGGAGCGTGAGCGACTGGTGTTGGCGCTGTACTACGACGAAGAGTTGAATCTCAAGGAAATCGGTGAGGTCCTGGGGGTTAGCGAATCTCGGGTCAGCCAGTTACACAGCCAGTGCGCGGCCCGTTTGCGGGGGCGTTTGGGGGAGTGGCGAGCGCGCTGAAGGCAGTGTGGGGACACTGCGAACGCGGCTGGTGGGGTGTTGAACCGTACCGGTCCCGATCTGTTGTGCTCCAGACAGTCATTGAGTGCTTTGCCGGATTGATTGAAATGGCGCGTCCAGGTGCTGGGCGCGTTTAAGACTGCTTGGAGGTCGAATTGGACAAGAACATGAAAATCCTCATCGTTGATGACTTCTCAACGATGCGGCGGATCATTAAAAACCTGTTGCGTGACCTTGGGTTCACCAACACGGTCGAGGCTGACGATGGCACTACTGCCATTCCGGTTCTCAACAGCGGCAGCATCGACTTTCTGGTAACAGACTGGAACATGCCTGGCATGACCGGTATCGATCTGCTGCGCCACGTGCGTGCCGATGAAAAGCTCAAGCACCTGCCGGTGCTGATGGTGACCGCTGAAGCCAAGCGCGAGCAGATCATCGAGGCAGCCCAGGCCGGAGTTAACGGCTATGTGGTCAAGCCCTTCACGGCCCAGGCGTTAAAAGAAAAAATCGAGAAGATTTTCGAACGCATCGGTTGATGTGCGAAGCCACTGCGCCACGGGGGAGCTATGGAGCATAACGAGTCTTCACAGGGCGATTTCGAATCGACTCTGAAAAAACACGCGGTCGAACTGGTCGAAAGCCTTGAAAAAGGCAGGTTCGGCGACGCTGTGCAACTGATCCATGAGCTCAATCAGACCCGTGACCGTGGCCTGTATCAGGAAGTGGGCAAGCTCACTCGCGAGCTGCATAGCGCGATCGTCAATTTCCAGATTGACCCGAACATGCCGCAAGCCGAGGAAGTGTCACAGATCACGGACGCCACCGAGCGTCTGGGCTATGTGGTCAAGCTGACCGAGGCTGCTGCCAACCGCACCATGGACCTGGTGGAAAACGCCACGCCGCTGGTCAATGGCCTGAGCAACGAAGCCCAGGCCTTGAGCACCGATTGGGGACGGTTCATGCGTCGCGAAGTCGGGGCTGAAGAGTTCCGCGAGCTGGCCCGGCGAGTCGACGGTTTCCTGACACGCAGCAGCGAAGACAATCGCGTTGTGTCGAGCAACCTCAACGACATTCTGCTCGCTCAGGATTACCAGGACCTCACCGGTCAGGTGATCAAGCGTGTGACCCAATTGGTCACCGAAGTTGAAAGCAACCTGCTCAAGCTCGTGCTTATGGCCAGTCAGGTGGACCGCTTTGCGGGCATCGAACATGACCGTGAAGCGATGCTTGCAGAAAAAGATCCGCAAAAACATCTCTCTCAGGGTGAAGGTCCGCAGATTCATGCCGATAAAAGAGAAGACGTTGTGTCCGGTCAGGACGATGTGGACGATTTGCTATCCAGTCTTGGATTTTAGGTTTTTAGGTTTTTAGACCTTTAGGAGCACCCCCTTAATGAGCTTCGGCGCCGATGAAGAGATCCTTCAGGATTTCCTGGTTGAGGCCGGCGAGATTCTAGAGCAACTGTCCGAACAGCTGGTCGAGCTTGAAAGCCGACCCGATGATGCGGACTTGCTCAATGCAATTTTTCGCGGTTTTCACACTGTAAAAGGAGGCGCCGGCTTCCTCCAGCTCAACGAGCTGGTGGAGTGCTGTCACATCGCCGAGAACGTGTTCGACATCCTGCGCAAGGGTGAACGTCGCGTCGACTCGGAACTGATGGACGTGGTTCTCGAAGCGCTGGATGCGGTGAACGGCATGTTCACCGAAGTCCGCGAGCGCAGCCCGATCACGGCTGCCACGCCTGAATTGCTTGCGGCACTGGCCCGTCTGGCCGAGCCGCAAACTGAAGACGCCGCACCGGTCGCCGAGGTGGTGGAAGAACCTGCCGCCGAGAGCGAATCGGGTGACATCACCGATAACGAATTCGAACAACTGCTGGACTCACTGAACGCCGTCAAGGCTCAGGCAGAAGCCCCGGCAGCTGTGCCAGCGCCGAGCAGCAATGCAGCGGCCAGCGACGAAATTACCGATGCCGAGTTCGAGTCGTTGCTCGATCAGCTGCACGGTAAAGGCCAGTTCGCCGTTGATGCGGTAGCCCCGGCGCCAGTGGCGCCGGCTGCCCCGAAAGCGGCAGGCGACAGCTCCGATATCACCGACGACGAGTTCGAAGCTTTGCTCGATCAGTTGCACGGCAAGGGTAACTTTGCTGTCGACGCGCTGGAATCGGCCATTGCTGCGGCTCCGGCCCCGGCTGCGCCAACCGCTAAGGCGGCTGGCAGCGACCTGATCTCCGATCACGAGTTTGAATCGCTGCTCGACGAATTGCACGGCAAGGGCAAGTTCACTGAAGTGGGCACCGCGTCCGGCGCCAGCGCATCGGTTGTGGCGCCAGCGGCCAAGGCTGTTGCACCGAAACCCGTTGCCAAAGCGCCCGAGCCTAAAGCCGAAGCGCCGAAGCCTGCCGCTGCTGCTGCCCCGGCTCCGGCTCGTGCCCCGTCCGCGCCGCCACCGGAAAAACCGGCCAGCGAAGCCGAGACCACCGTGCGGGTCGATACCGCGCGTCTCGACGAAATCATGAACATGGTCGGCGAGTTGGTACTGGTGCGTAACCGCTTGGTCCGTCTGGGCCTCAACAGCGGCGACGAAGCCATGTCCAAGGCCGTGTCGAACCTCGACGTGGTCACGGCCGACCTGCAAACCGCGGTCATGAAGACCCGGATGCAACCGATCAAGAAGGTCTTCGGGCGCTTCCCGCGCCTGGTTCGCGACCTGGCTCGCCAGCTCAAGAAAGAGATCAACCTGGAACTGGTCGGCGAAGAAACCGACCTCGACAAGAACCTCGTCGAGGCCCTGGCCGACCCGCTGGTCCACTTGGTGCGCAACTCGGTCGACCACGGTATTGAAGAGCCGGCCGAGCGCGAAGCGATGGGCAAGCCTCGCAGCGGCAAGGTGATCCTGTCCGCTGAACAGGAAGGCGACCACATCCTTCTGTCGATCTCCGATGACGGCAAGGGCATGGACGCCGATGTTCTGCGCGGCATTGCCGTGAAGAAAGGCTTGATGGACAAGGATGCCGCGGATCGCCTCAGCGAATCCGATTGCTTCAACCTGATCTTCGCACCGGGTTTCTCGACCAAGACCGAAATTTCCGATGTCTCCGGACGCGGCGTGGGCATGGACGTGGTGAAAACCAAAATCGCCCAGCTCAACGGCACCATCAATATCTATTCGACCAAGGGCAAGGGCTCGAAGATCGTCATCAAGGTCCCGTTGACCCTGGCGATCATGCCGACGCTGATGGTCATGCTGGGCAACCAGGCGTTTGCGTTCCCGCTGGTGAACGTCAACGAGATCTTCCACCTCGACCTGTCGCGCACCAACGTGGTGGACGGCCAGGAAGTGGTGATCGTGCGGGACAAGGCGCTGCCATTGTTCTACCTCAAACGCTGGCTGGTCAGCTCCGCCGCTCACGAAGAGCAGCGCGAAGGCCATGTGGTGATCCTTTCGGTGGGCACTCAGCGGATCGGCTTCGTCGTCGATCAACTGGTGGGCCAGGAAGAAGTGGTCATCAAGCCATTGGGCAAAATGCTCCAGGGAACCCCGGGCATGTCCGGCGCCACCATCACCGGTGACGGCCGCATTGCGCTGATTCTCGATGTTCCGAGCATGCTCAAGCGTTACGCCGCACGGCGTATTTGATTCTGGTGGGGCGGGGCGACTGAGCCTTGCTCCGTCTAACGGAGTGTTTATGGCAGTTAAAGTCCTGGTGGTGGACGATTCGGGGTTTTTCCGCCGCCGCGTCTCGGAAATTCTTTCAGCGGATCCGAATATCCAGGTCGTCGGCACGGCGACCAACGGAAAAGAGGCGATTGATCAGGCGCTGGCCCTCAAGCCAGACGTGATCACCATGGACTACGAGATGCCGATGATGGATGGCATCACGGCGGTGCGGCACATCATGCAGCGCTGCCCGACCCCGGTGTTGATGTTCTCCTCGCTGACCCACGAAGGCGCTCGGGTAACCCTCGACGCGCTGGACGCTGGCGCGGTGGATTTCCTGCCGAAGAATTTCGAAGACATCTCCCGTAACCCGGAGAAGGTCAAGCAACTGCTGTGCGAGAAGATTCTCAGTATTTCGCACAGTAACCGTCGCGCCAACACCTACAGCGCTCCGGCACCTGTCGCCGCACCCGCCCCGACGCCCGCACCTTCGAACGTCAGCAGCTACGGCAGCAGCGCGCCTGCGCGTCCCGCACCGGCGCCGATTCCGGCGCGTACCCACGCGCCAGCCTCGTCGTCGCCAGCGCCGAAACGCAAAGCCTACAAACTGGTCGCCATCGGTACGTCCACGGGCGGCCCGGTTGCCTTGCAGCGGGTTCTGACCCAATTGCCGGCTAACTTCCCTGCACCCATCGTATTGATCCAGCACATGCCGGCCGCCTTCACCAAGGCCTTCGCCGAACGACTGGACAAGCTCTGCCGCATCAGCGTCAAGGAAGCCGAGGATGGCGACATCCTGCGTCCGGGCCTGGCGTTGCTGGCGCCGGGTGGCAAGCAAATGATGATCGACGGCCGTGGCGCGGTGAAAATCCTGCCGGGTGACGAGCGTTTGAACTACAAGCCGTGTGTGGACATCACCTTTGGTTCCGCGGCCAAGTCTTACGGTGACAAAGTTCTGGCGGTCGTATTGACCGGCATGGGCGCCGATGGTCGCGAAGGCGCGCGTCTGCTCAAGCAGGGCGGCAGCTCGATCTGGGCTCAGGATGAAGCCAGCTGCGTGATCTACGGCATGCCAATGGCCATCGTCAAAGCCGAACTCGCCGATGCGGTGTACGGCCTGGACGATATCGGCAAGCATCTGGTCGAGGCTTGTATCTGATGGATGTTTTAAGCCTCATCGGGATCATCATGGCGTTTGTCGCCATCATTGGCGGCAACTACCTTGAAGGCGGTCACCTCGGCGCTCTGGCCAACGGCCCGGCGGCGTTGATCGTACTCGGTGGGACCATCGGTGCGGCGCTGTTGCAAGCACCGATGAGCGCTTTCAAGCGTGCCATGCAGATTCTGGCCTGGATCCTGTTCCCTCCACGCATCGACCTCGCCGGTGGCGTCGATCGCGTCGTCAACTGGAGCCTGACCGCACGCAAGGAAGGCTTGCTCGGACTGGAAGGGGTGGCTGACGCCGAGTCGGACAACTACTCGCGCAAAGGTCTGCAACTGCTGGTGGACGGCGCCGAGCCGGAAGCGATTCGCAGCATTCTGGAAGTGGATTTCTACACTCAGGAAAGCCGCGACATCGAAGCCGCCAAAGTCTTCGAAAGCATGGGCGGCTACGCGCCGACCATCGGGATCATCGGTGCGGTGATGGGCCTGATCCACGTGATGGGCAACCTGGCCGATCCATCGCAACTGGGTAGCGGCATTGCCGTGGCCTTTGTCGCGACCATCTACGGCGTGGCCAGTGCCAACCTGGTGCTGCTGCCGATTGCCGCCAAACTCAAGTCCATCGCTTTGCGGCAGTCGCGTTATCGCGAAATGTTGTTGGAAGGCATTCTGTCGATCGCCGAAGGTGAAAACCCTCGCTCTATTGAGTTGAAGCTTCAGGGCTTCATGGATTGATGGGAGACATGGACCATGGCACGTCGTCGCCAACCTGAAGAACACGTTAATCACGAGCGCTGGCTGGTGTCCTACGCGGACTTCATCACCTTGCTTTTTGCTTTCTTCGTGGTGATGTACTCGATCTCTTCGATCAACGAAGGCAAGTACAAGGTTATTTCCGAAGCGTTGATCGGGGTCTTTACCGACTCCGACCGCGCCCTCAAGCCGATCCCGATCGGTGACGAGCGACCGAAGACCGTGACCCCGGCCAAGCCGCTGGTTAAAGACGCCGAGCAGGTCGACGCCGGTATCGCGGGTGCCAGTGATCCGCTCAAAAGCATCGCCGACGACATCAGCGCCGCGTTCGGCGACTTGATCAGCTCCAACCAGATGACCATTCGCGGCAACGAGCTGTGGGTCGAGATCGAACTCAATTCCAGCCTGTTGTTCGGCAGCGGCGACGCCATGCCCAGCGACATCGCGTTCAACATCATCGACAAGGTTGCCGCGATTCTGAAGCCGTTCGACAACCCGATTCACGTCGAAGGTTTCACTGACGATCAACCGATTCGCACCGCGCAATACCCCACCAACTGGGAGCTGTCCTCGGCCCGGTCGGCGAGCATCGTGCGCATGCTGGCGATGCAGGGTGTGAACCCCGGTCGCTTGGCGTCGGTGGGTTACGGCGAGTTCCAGCCAGTGGCCAACAACGCGACTGCCGAGGGGCGGGCGCGTAACCGTCGCGTGGTGCTGGTGGTGTCACGAAATCTCGATGTGCGCCGCAGCCTTACCGGTACCGGAACCGCTAATGCGAAACCGGATGCCGCGTTGAAGCGTGCTGGCACACAAACTGCACCGACCCCGGTCAAGTCGCCGGGACGAGAGAGTGCCGTCAATTCTCCGTCACCCGCATTAATACGTTGAGCTATTTCTCGGTCGACGATTTCGACCGGGAGGAACAATCCGAATGAGAGTCTGGGCCGTTGCCAATCAAAAGGGTGGTGTTGGTAAAACCACTTCCTCTATCGCTTTAGCCGGTTTACTGGCCGAGGCGGGCAAGCGTGTGGTTGTGGTCGATCTCGACCCCCACGGCTCCATGACCAGCTACTTCGGTTACGACCCCGACAGCCTGGAGCACAGCAGCTACGACCTGTTCCTGCACAAGGGCAGTGTGCCGCAAGGCTTGCCCGGCCAGTTGTTGTTGCCCACCAGCCACGAGAGTATTTCCCTGTTGCCGTCGAGCACCGCACTCGCGACCCTCGAGCGCCAGTCGCCGGGGCAGAGCGGCCTGGGCCTGGTGATTGCCAAGAGCCTGGCGCAACTTTGGCAGGACTTCGATTACGCCGTGATCGACAGTCCGCCGTTGCTCGGCGTGCTGATGGTCAATGCCTTGGCGGCGAGCCAGCAATTGGTGATCCCGGTGCAGACCGAACACCTGGCGGTCAAAGGCCTCGAACGCATGGTCAATACACTGGCGATGATCAACCGTTCGCGCAAACAGGCGCTGCCCTTCAGCATCGTGCCGACCCTGTTCGACCGCCGCACGCAGGCTTCTCTCAGCACGCTTCGGGTGTTGCGCGACAAGTACCCGGAAGAAATCTGGCAGGGCTACATTCCGGTCGATACCCGCTTGCGCGACGCCAGCCGTGCTGGTGTGACGCCTTCGCAGTTCGACGGCAAGAGCCGTGGGGTTCTCGCCTACCGCGCATTGCTCAAGCACCTGTTGGCCGCACAACTCGCCCCGGCGGTGGCCTGATGAACCCAATACCTACGGTGGTGCGCGCATGAACCGGCCGGTGAAGGTCACCTCGCGTCCGCAGTTGGCGCTCCAGTCTTATCTGGACAGCTTGCTGATGGAGGCGACTGAAGAGTTGCCGCTGGAAGTCGAAGCACTGGTTGAAGTCATTGAAGTTGTCGAAGCGGTCGAGGTTGAGGCAGCGCTGGACGAGTTCCAGGCTGCGGTGCTCGAAGAACAGGCCCGGGATGCGCAAAAACCTGGCGCCGTCGCCGCGCCCGCAGCAGCGCCAGTCGTCGAGAAAGCACCGGTAGCCGTGATCGAAGCACCAGCGCCGGTTCTCGCATCGATCTCGACCATCGCCCCGCTGCTGCAAGCCTTGGTGCCACCGGTGGTCGAAGTCCACCTGCCACCGAGCAACACGCCACCACCCGTGGAAACCGATGGTCGCCCGTCTTGGGCCGCCGAGCCATTCGAATGCCTGTTGTTCGATGTCGCCGGGCTGACCCTGGCGGTGCCGCTGGTGTGTCTGGGCTCGATTTATTCTTTGGCCGGTCACGAGCTGACACCGCTGTTCGGTCAGCCGGAGTGGTTCCTCGGGATCCTGCCGAGCCAGGCCGGCAACCTGAAAGTACTGGACACCGCGCGTTGGGTCATGCCCGACCGTTACCGCGACGATTTCCGCCAGGGCCTGCAATACGTTATTTCGGTTCAGGGCTACGAATGGGGGCTGGCGGTGCATCAGGTCAGCCGCTCGTTGCGCCTGGACCCTAACGAAATCAAATGGAGAAGTCATCGAGGTCAGCGGCCATGGCTCGCCGGCACGGTGATTGAGCACATGTGTGCACTGCTGGACGTATCCGCCCTGGCCGAGTTGATCGCCAGTGGCGGGGCAAAGCACATGGGCGGCAGCAAGCCGCTACACAAACCGACATAGCTGCCGACATAACAAGTATGCGACGGCATTGTTGAATGCCGCCAACAGAACACACACCGCCAGAAGCGGTTTTTCGAGGGGTCAGGGTATGAGTAGTCAAGCGACGAATGCAAAAGGTTCCGAAGATCCGATCCTGCAATGGGTAACCTTCAAGCTGGACAATGAAACCTACGGCATCAACGTGATGCGCGTTCAGGAGGTCCTGCGCTACACCGAAATCGCCCCGGTGCCGGGTGCCCCGAGCTACGTACTGGGCATCATCAACCTGCGCGGTAACGTGGTCACCGTGATCGACACCCGTCAGCGCTTCGGCCTGATGAATGCCGAGATCAGCGACAACACCCGTATCGTCATCATCGAAGCCGATAAGCAAGTCGTCGGGATCATGGTCGACAGCGTGGCCGAAGTGGTTTACCTGCGTCAGTCGGAAATCGAGACCGCGCCGAACGTCGGTAACGAAGAATCCGCCAAGTTCATTCAAGGCGTGTGCAACAAGAACAACGAACTGCTGATCCTGGTCGAGCTGGACAAGATGATGAGCGAAGAAGAATGGTCGGATCTGGAGAACATCTGATTGATTCTTGAGGTTGCAGTCATTGTCCTGTTCCTGTTTTGGGCAGGCACGCTGGCGATGTTTCTGGCGTACGTACGAGGCCAACGACTGATCGCCGCGCAACAGGCCCAGGGCGATGCGCTGCGCGATCAGCGCATCAAGGACCTGGCCAAACGCGTCGACAACTACCAGAGCGGCAACGTGCGCATGGGTGAAGACCTGCACGAACTGCGCGCGGTGGTTGGCCCGTTGCCGGACAAACTGGCTCAGCTGGAACAGCGCGACCCGTCGAGCCTGTCGTTTGCACAGGCGGCAAAACTGGTCGGTATGGGCGCGAGCGTCGATGAACTGACTCAGTCCTGCGGGTTGACCCAGGCTGAGGCGGAGTTGATGAGTAAGTTGCACAAGAACTGATGCCTGCCAAAGATCGTTCCCACGCTCTGCGTGGGAATGCCTCTTGGGACGCTCCGCGTTCCGCTCTTGAACTGTGACGCAGAGCGTCACGGGCTGCATTCCCACGCAGAGCGTGGGAACGATCAATCAGTAGTCATCCCCGCGTTCGGTAACGTCCTTCTCGACCATCGGCGCATCCGGATCCTGCCCCTGCGGAAACTTACCCTTCAAATTCCACGCAAACGCAATAATCTCGGCAATCGTGCGATACAACTCCTCCGGAATACTCTCCCCCAACTCCATCCGCGCCAGCAGCTTCACCAGCTCGGGGTTCTCGTAGATCGGCACTTCGCATTCGCGGGCAATCTTCAGAATGGCTTCGGCCAGTGCTTCGTCACCTTTGGCCGTGAGGGTAGGGGCGTGGCTGCCGTCGTACTTGAGGGCAATGGCCTGGCGCGGGGTGTTGGGGTTTTTCATGCGGTTTCGTCGACCCAGCGTTGTTCGAGACGGGTTTGGGGGCCTTGTGGCGGTGTGCCGAGATGGCAATCGAGGTCGCCGACATTCAGGCCGGACGCCAGCAGCCGTTGGCGCAGTTCGGCCAGATGACTTTCGATCAGGCTGGCGGTGTAGGGGCGTTCAGCCCACAGCTGGCTGGACAGGCTGCCTTTGATCAGTTGTGCCTGTATTTGCAACGGGCCCAAGGGCTCCATGTCAAACGCCAGGTCCACTCGCCACAATTGTTGTTTGGGTTCGCGCTCGTCGCGGCGTTCGTTTTGCGGTTCCTTCTCGGGCGCTTCTTCGCGCTGGAACTTGACCTGCAGCGGCACGATGTCTTGCAGATTGCGCATCGGGATTTCCAGTTGCCAGGTGCTCATCAACCGTCCGTCGTCAGTGACGCCGGTCTGTTCCAGGCTCGACAGTTGATGGCTTTGCAGGCGTGAAACCGCCGCTGCTGCCAAACGCAGCAAGTGCTCGAGATCGCCTTCGCCGTCCATGCTTTGTAGCAAACGCTCGGGCAGCGGGAAGCGGGTAGGCTGCGGTTTGGCGCTGACCTGACCGAGCATGCCGAGGGCGCTGCGCACGAAGTTCGGCATGGCCTGGGCCAGTGTGTTGGCGGCAATGATCGCGTTGAGATTGGTGTTGGCCGGCAGGCCTGGGGTCAATTGTGCGATCAGCTTGAGCAGATCGCCTTTCATGTCCGGGGCCAATGTCGGGTTCTGACCGCTGAGCAGTTTGGCTTCAAGGAACAGGCCGCTATTGGCCAGTGCCTGGGCCAGCCCCTTTGGCGTGCTGAGTTGCTGAACGTCGGGCAGGCCGGCGAGCAACCTGTCGACGGCGGCACGCAGATCACTGGACGTCTGGTCCGAGGACGGTAGGTTTTGCAGGAGCTTGAGCAGGCCATCCAGCGAACCTTGGCGGCTCTGTTGGTTGACCAATTGCTGGGTCACCGCCAATTGCTCCTGGCGGCTGCTCAATGGCACGAACTTCAATGTCTGGGTGTCCTGCACCAGCGCGCTCAGCAAAGTGCCGATGCGCAACGGCGTCGGGCTGTCGATGTTCAGGGTGCTGCCGCTCAACGCGGTGTTGAGCAAGCTCACCATCGAGCGAAACACCGTCGGCTGGCCCGGCACCTGCGGCAACACCTGAGAGGTCAGCACTTTGCCTTGCAACAGGGTGCCAATGGGCAATTGCGCCGTGTCGATACGAGTGAGGGTGGCGACGCTGGAAGCGATGGCCTGTTGCACGGTGACGGCCAGATTACCCGCCGACGGCTGAGTGATCGCCAGGCTGGTGCCCTGAGGCAACGGTTGGGTGCTGGTGGCCTGGACCGTGGTCTGACGGCCGCTGTCGAGGGTGACCTTGAGCAACAGTTGAAAGGTCTGATCCGCCTGCTTGAGCGACAGCACTTCGGCCTTGGCGGTCTGGCCGGCAGTGATCAGGCCCTCCATCGGCGTCAGTAACTTCAGCAGGTCGCCACTCATCACCAGCGGTCGCGAAGTCGCGGGCGTGGTTTGCGGTAGCGGAAGGATGTTCATTTCGCCTGTCATACGCGGTCACAACCTGAGGAAATTGCCCTCTTTAGAGTAGGGCATGGCATGTATAATGCCGCCCCGTTGTATCCGGGGCGCTGAAAACATTTCAAATACTTGATCCAGCTCCTTAGAACGGGCCGCCAATGCATTTATCCTGCATATCTTTAACGGCCGCTCCACTGCCGACTTGAACCCAAAAGGCCCGTGATCTCTTGACCAGTCCTGTCCTGCAAACCGTTGCCCTCGCCTGTGAGCGAGACCTTCGGCTGCTCTTCGAAAATCTCGAATTGAGACTGGCCAGTGGCGAAATGTTGCAAATCAGCGGCCCCAACGGCAGTGGCAAAACCAGCCTTTTACGTCTGCTTTGCGGGCTGATGCAGCCGACTGCCGGTCAGGTGCTGCTCAACGGCCAGCCATTGAACGAGCAACGCTTTGAGCTGGCGCGTAACCTGCTGTGGATCGGCCATGCTGCCGGGATCAAGGACTTGCTGACGCCGGAAGAGAATCTGAGCTGGCTTTGCGCCTTGCATCAACCGGCCTCCCATGAGGCGATCTGGCAGGCGCTGACGGCTGTCGGACTGCGCGGCTTCGAGGATGTTCCTTGCCATACGCTGTCTGCCGGGCAGCAACGCCGGGTCGCGTTGGCGCGGTTGTACCTGGAAAGCCCGCCGCTATGGATTCTCGATGAGCCGTTCACTGCGCTCGACAAACAAGGCGTGGCGCAACTCGAAGAACACCTGGCCGCACACTGCGAGCGCGGTGGCATGGTGGTTTTGACCACTCACCACACGCTGACCCGGATGCCGGCCGGCTATCGCGACATTGATCTGGGGAACTGGGCCGTATGAGTGTTTTCGGCCTGTTGGTCGCCCGTGAAGCCCGATTGTTGTTCCGCCGTCCGGCGGAGTTGGCCAATCCGCTCGTATTCTTCGCGATCGTGGTTTCCCTGTTCCCGTTGGCGGTTGGACCCGAGTCTCAATTGTTGCAAACCTTGTCTCCGGGACTGGTCTGGGTAGCGGCCCTTTTATCGGTTTTGCTCTCGCTGGACGGGCTTTTCCGCAGTGATTTCGAAGATGGATCGCTTGAACAGTGGGTCCTTTCGTCGCACCCCCTGCCTCTTCTGGTTTTGGCCAAGGTACTGGCACACTGGTCCTTCTCTGGCCTGGCACTGGTTTTGCTCGCTCCATTACTGGCATTGATGCTCGGTTTGCCAACCGCCTGTCTGCCGGTATTGCTGCTTTCTTTGTTGCTGGGTACACCGGTGCTGAGCCTGCTCGGTGCGGTGGGCGCAGCCCTGACGGTGGGATTGAAGCGCGGTGGCCTGTTGCTGGCGCTGCTGATTCTGCCGTTGTACATCCCGGTGTTGATTCTCGGCAGTGGCGCCTTGCAGGCGGCATTGCAGGGTATGCCGGCGACCGGTTATCTCCTGTGGCTTGGTAGCCTGACCGCCCTGGCGATAACCCTGACACCTTTTGCAATAGCTGCTGGCCTGAAGATCAGCGTCGGCGAATAATAATGAGGCCTGGTCAAAAGTTGATCACTTCTTTTGATGAAAGGCAGGACCCTTGGCTCTTCATAGCGAAGAGCAACCGTGATGGAAACAGTAATGAACTGGACTTGGTTTCATAAGCTCGGCTCGCCCAAATGGTTTTACGGCATCAGCGGTAAACTGCTGCCGTGGCTGAGCGTCGCGGCGTTGCTGCTGATCAGCGTTGGTGTCGTGTGGGGCCTGGCCTTCGCGCCGCCGGACTACCAGCAAGGCAACAGCTTTCGCATCATTTATATCCACGTTCCGGCCGCCATGCTGGCCCAGTCCATCTACGTGATGCTGGCGATCTGTGGCATCGTCGGGCTGGTGTGGAAGATGAAGCTGGCCGATGTCGCCCTGCAATGCGCGGCGCCCATCGGTGCCTGGATGACCGCCGTGGCGCTGGTCACCGGCGCGATCTGGGGCAAACCGACCTGGGGTTCGTGGTGGGTCTGGGATGCACGACTTACGTCCATGCTTATTCTGCTGTTTCTGTACTTCGGTCTTATTGCGCTGGGCAACGCGATCAGCAATCGTGACAGTGCCGCCAAGGCCTGCGCGGTATTGGCGATTGTCGGCGTGATCAACATCCCGATCATCAAATACTCGGTGGAGTGGTGGAACACCCTGCACCAGGGCGCGACGTTCACCCTCACCGAAAAACCGGCAATGCCCGCCGAGATGTGGCTGCCACTGCTGCTGACGGTGCTGGGTTTCTACTGTTTCTTCGGCGCGGTGTTGCTGCTGCGCATGCGTCTTGAAGTGCTCAAGCGCGAAGCCCGCGCCAGTTGGGTCAAGGCCGAAGTGCAGAACAGTCTGGAGGCCGCTCGATGAGTTTTGCTTCATTCGGCGACTTCCTCGCCATGGGCCATCATGCCCTGTATGTCTGGTCAGCCTATGGCATTTGCCTGGCGGTGCTGGCCCTCAACGTGGCGGCGCCAATCCTGGCCCGCAAGCGGTATCTGCAACAAGAGGCGCGTCGTCTGCGCCGGGAGAACGGCAAGTGAATCCGCTGCGCAAAAAGCGTCTTATCATCATTCTAGCGATCCTGGTCGGCGTCGGCGCTGCTGTCGGCCTGGCCCTGAGCGCCCTGCAGCAGAACATCAATCTGTTTTACACCCCGACCCAGATCGCCAACGGCGAAGCCCCGCAAGACACGCGCATCCGCGCCGGCGGCATGGTCGAGAAAGGTTCGCTGCAACGTTCCGGCGATTCGCTGGACGTGAAATTCGTCGTTACCGACTTCAGTAAGTCCGTGACCATCAGCTACCGCGGCATCCTTCCGGACCTGTTCCGCGAAGGGCAGGGCATCGTTGCCCTGGGCAAGCTCAACGCCGACGGCGTGGTGGTGGCCGACGAAGTGCTGGCCAAGCACGATGAAAAATACATGCCGCCGGAAGTGACCAAGGCTTTGAAAGACAGTGGTCAATCTGCTCCAACGCCCGCGAAGGAGGGTTGATCGATGACGTCCGGACTCTATATTCCTGAACTCGGCCACCTGGCCATGATTCTGGCGCTGTGCTTCGCGCTGGTTCAGGCCGTGGTGCCGTTGTTCGGTGCCTGGCGCGGTGACCGCTTGTGGATGAGCCTCGCCCAACCGGCTGCCTGGGGGCAATTTGCGTTTCTGCTGTTCTCCTTCGGTTGCCTGACTTACGCCTTCATGGCCGACGATTTCTCTGTCGCCTACGTTGCCAGCAACTCCAACAGCGCGTTGCCGTGGTACTACAAGTTCAGCGCGGTGTGGGGCGCGCACGAAGGTTCGTTGCTCCTGTGGGCTTTGATTCTCGGCGGCTGGACCTTCGCGGTGTCGGTGTTCTCCCGGCAGTTGCCGCAAGTGATGCTGGCTCGCGTGCTGGCGGTGATGGGCATGATCAGCACCGGTTTCCTGCTGTTCCTGATCCTCACGTCCAACCCGTTTGCACGGATCCTGCCGCAGATTCCTGCGGACGGTCGTGACCTCAACCCACTGCTGCAAGACATCGGCCTGATCGTTCATCCGCCGATGCTGTACATGGGCTATGTCGGTTTCTCCGTGGCGTTCGCTTTCGCCATCGCAGCGCTGCTGGGTGGTCGTCTTGATGCGGCGTGGGCTCGCTGGTCCCGTCCGTGGACCATCGTCGCCTGGGCCTTCCTCGGTATCGGTATCACCCTCGGTTCGTGGTGGGCGTACTACGAACTCGGTTGGGGCGGCTGGTGGTTCTGGGACCCGGTGGAAAACGCCTCCTTCATGCCATGGCTGGTGGGTACGGCGCTGATTCACTCCTTGGCGGTCACGGAAAAACGTGGCGTGTTCAAGAGCTGGACCGTGTTGCTGGCCATCGCTGCTTTCTCGTTGAGCTTGCTCGGAACGTTCCTGGTACGTTCCGGCGTGCTGACCTCGGTTCACGCCTTTGCGTCCGACCCTGAGCGCGGCGTGTTTATCCTGATCTTCCTGCTGTTTGTGGTCGGTGGTTCGCTGACGTTGTTCGCCCTGCGCGCTCCCGTGGTGAAGAGCCACGTTGGCTTCAACCTCTGGTCCCGGGAAACCCTGCTGCTGGGTAACAACCTGGTGCTGGTGGTGGCGGCGTCGATGATTCTGCTGGGCACGTTGTATCCGCTGATCCTCGATGCCATGACCGGCGCGAAGCTGTCGGTCGGCCCGCCGTACTTCAACGCACTGTTCATTCCGTTGATGGCTTTGCTGATGATGGTGATGGCGGTCGGCATGTTGGTGCGCTGGAAAGACACCCCGGTCAAATGGCTGTTGAGCATGCTGACCCCGGTGTTGCTCGGCAGCGCCGCGCTGGCCGTGGTAGCCGGTGTCGCTTATGGCGATTTCAATTGGGCAGTGATCGCGACGTTCATGCTCGCTGCCTGGGTGTTGCTGGCCGGTGTGCGTGACATCTTCGACAAGACTCGCCACAAAGGCTTGATCAAAGGTCTGCCGACCCTGACCCGCAGTTATTGGGGCATGCAGGTCGCTCACCTCGGCATTGCCGTGTGTGCCCTCGGCGTCGTGCTGTCGAGCCAGAACAGTGCCGAGCGCGACCTGCGTCTGGCACCGGGCGAGTCCATGGACCTGGCCGGTTATCACTTCGTATTCGAAGGCGCCAAGCATTTCGAAGGTCCGAACTTCACTTCTGACAAGGGCACCATCCGGGTGATCCGCGACGGTAAGGAAGTCAGCGTGTTGCACCCGGAAAAACGCCTCTACACCGTGCAGAACTCGGTGATGACCGAAGCCGGGATCGACGCCGGTTTCACCCGCGACCTCTATGTCGCACTCGGCGAACCGTTGGGCGATGGCGCCTGGGCCGTTCGCGTCCATGTCAAACCGTTCGTGCGCTGGATCTGGTTCGGTGGTCTGCTCACCGGTTTGGGCGGGTTGCTGGCGGCGCTGGATCGCCGTTACCGGGTCAAGGTAAAAAGCCGTGTGCGTGAAGCACTGGGCATGACGGGAGCCACGGCATGAGACGTTGGTTGATGCTGTTGCCGTTGGTGGTTTTTCTGGTGGTGGCTGTTTTCCTTTACCGCGGTCTGTACCTGGACCCGGCCGAGTTGCCTTCGGCGATGATCAACAAGCCATTCCCGGAGTTTTCCCTGCCGGCCGTACAGGGCGACAAAACCCTGACCAAGGCCGACATTCTGGGTAAACCGGCACTGGTTAATGTCTGGGGCACCTGGTGCATCTCTTGCCGGGTCGAGCACCCGGTGCTGAATAAACTGGCCGAGAAGGGCGTTGTGATCTACGGCATCAACTACAAGGACGTCAATGCTGACGCCTTGAAGTGGCTGGTGGAATTCCACAACCCGTACCAGCTGGACATCCGTGACGATGAAGGCACTTTGGGTTTGAACCTGGGTGTGTACGGCGCTCCGGAAACCTTCTTCATTGATGCCAAGGGCATCATCCGCGACAAGTTCGTTGGCGTGATCGACGAACAGGTCTGGCGCGAAAAACTGGCGGCCAAATATCAGGCGCTGGTTGATGAGGCCAAGCCATGAAGCGCTGGATAGCCGCCGCGGTATTGGGTTTGAGCATGGCCGGCGTGGCGCACGCGGCCATCGACACCTACGAGTTCGCCAAAGAAGGTGATCGCGAGCGTTTTCGCGAGCTGACCAAAGAGCTGCGTTGCCCCAAGTGTCAGAATCAGGACATTGCCGATTCCAATGCACCGATCGCCGCTGACCTGCGCAAAGAGATTTTTCGCATGCTCGGCGAGGGCAAGGACAACCAGCAGATCATCGATTTCATGGTCGACCGCTACGGTGATTTCGTCCGCTACAAACCCGCTCTGAACGCCAAGACTGCTGTGCTCTGGTTCGGCCCTGCCGGCCTGCTGCTGGGCGGTTTTGTGATCATCGCCGTGATCGTCCGCCGTCGTCGCGTGCAACGCGCTGACACCAAGGATGAGCTTTCCGCCGAGGAGCGTGAGCGCCTCGACCACCTGTTGGATAAAACCAAGAATGATTGATTTCTGGCTCGCTGCAGGTCTGCTACTTCTGGTTGCCCTGAGTTTTCTGCTGATTCCCGTCCTGCGTGGTCGTCGCGCCCAGCTTGAAGAGGATCGTACGGCCCTGAACGTCGCGCTGTATCAGGAGCGCGTGGCTGAGTTGCAGACTCAGCAGGAAGAGGGCGTTCTCGACGCCACGCAAATGGACACCGGTCGCGCCGAAGCCGCCCGTGAATTGCTCGCCGACACTGAAGGCGTCGAGGCACCACGCGTGTCCTGCCTGGGCAAACCGTGGCCCTTGCTGGCGGCGATTCTGGTGCCGGTGCTGGGTCTTGGCCTGTATCTGCATTTTGGGGCGAGCGACAAGGTCGAACTGACCCGTGAGTTCTCCCAGGCGCCACAGTCGATGGAAGAGATGACCCGTCGCCTGGAGCGTGCGGTCGCGGCTCAGCCGGATTCGGCCGAAGGCCTGTATTTCCTCGGTCGCACTTACATGGCTCAGGATCGCCCTGGCGATGCGGCGAAGATCTTCGAACGCACGGTGACCCTCGCCGGTCGTCAGCCGGAACTGTTGGGCCAATGGGCGCAGGCCCAGTACTTCGCCGACGGCAAGAAGTGGTCTGACAAGGTTCAGGCCCTGACCGACGAAGCACTCAAAGCCGATCCGAAAGAAGTCACCAGTCTTGGCTTGCTCGGTATTGCTGCCTTTGAAAGCCAGCGTTATCAGGACGCCATCGACTACTGGAATCGCCTGCTGGTGCAACTGCCACCGGAGGACAGTTCCCGCGCCGCGCTGCAAGGCGGCATTACTCGGGCTACCGAGAAACTCGAAGCCAGCGGCGGCAAGGTGGCCCAGGCGCCCGCCGCCAAGGTGGCGGCCCTGCTCAAGGTGCGAGTGGATCTGGCACCAGAGCTGAAAGCCAAGGTCCAGCCGGGCGACAGCGTATTCATCTTCGCCCGCGCCACCGCAGGGCCTCCTGCGCCATTGGCCGCCAAGCGCCTGACCGTGGCCGACTTGCCGGCGACCGTTGAACTGGGCGACGCCGACGCAATGATGCCGCAGTTGAAACTGTCGAACTTCCCTGAAGTCCAACTGGTTGCGCGCATCTCCCGCGCCGGCAAACCCACTGCCGGCGAATGGATCGGTCGCAGCCAGCCTCTGGCCAGCAGCACCACGACGCAGCAAACACTGACCATCGACAGCCCGGACAAATGACAGGAAACGCCACTATGACCGTCATCGCTCGTATCACCCTGCTCAGTATGGTTTTGGGGTTAAGCGCTTGCGTGGTCCAACCGCAGCAGCCTGAACGGCTGCCACCGATTCCGCCGTCGCAGCCGCGTCCGACGCCGTCCCCGACACCGACACCGGGCAAGCCAAGCATTCCGACCAAGCCCGCCAAGCCGCTGCCACGTACCTCCGCGAGCTTCGCGCCGCCACCGGGTGGCAACAGCCATTGGGATGCCAAGCTCGGCGTGTACGTACTCGATGATCAGACCAACACCTTCTACCGCCAGCGCACGTACTATCGCTGGGACAACGGCTGGAGCCGATCGATCAGCCCGGACGGGCCATGGGAAGAGACCGACATCCATGGCGTGCCGGGCGGGTTAGGGCGGCAATTCGGGCAGTAAACAGAAACGGCGATCCTTGGATCGCCGTTTTGCTTTTTAGAGTCTGAGAAAGTCGTTTAGAGAATGGCGCGGTATTCGGTCAATGCCTTGCTCGACTGAACCAGGCCTTGGCGCAACAGAAGATCAAGATAGCTGCTGACATTCATCGGTGGCATTTTCAGTTGCTTGCGTTGGCGTTGCGCCGCCGCGATCACTGCCGCCGGGTCGAGGTTGAAGAGGTTGTCGACGAACTCGTCAGGATGCTGAGCCTCGATACCGAAAGGGCCCAATGCTTCACCGGGGAAGTCTTTCTGATTGAACGTGACGATGACGCTGGCGTTGCAGCGAATGGCGGCTGCCAGCACATGTCGATCATCGATATCTGGCAGCGTCAGCCCTTCGATCAGGTCTTCGTATCCTGTGACACAAGCGTCGGATAAGGCCTGATCCATCAGTTCGGACGTGCGATCCAGTTGCTCGACGGTTAGATCCGGACGGTTTTTCAGGAGATTGCGTTTCCATTCGTTGTGTATCTCCAACGACCATTTCGCTCTAAAACGTCCGGAAAGCGCGAGCCACATCAGAAAATCTCTCAGGGGCGCGGGGTAAAGAACACATGCGTCATATACAGCGGTAAAAGAGGAGTGCCTCACTCGTATCCTGTCCTTAACGCTTGTGCCTGCTCGGCGAGAAGCGTCATTGCTTGCTCGCTGGCAGTGTCGCGCCGGTTTTTATAGTCCATCAAATCGGCAAAGCGCACACGTCGGTGCTTGCCGGTTTTGTGGTAGGACAACTCGCCGGATTCCAGCAGTTTGATCAGGTGCGGACGTGAGACGTTAAGCAGGTCGGCGGCTTCCTGGGTGGTCAATTCGGCGTGAACCGGGACCACTTTGACGGCGTTGCCCGCTGCTAGCTCAGCCAGAATGTCGACCAGCAACCTGAGGGCTGAGGTGGGTAATTCGACAGTATGAGCTTCATTCTGCTCGTCGAAGATCTGGATGTGCTGAGTTTCGAATTGAGTGGCGAGGTAGGCAGCCAGAGCGCGTTGGCCTTCGATAGCAGCCTGTACTTCGCGCTCCATGGGTAGATTGATCGGTGGTTGGATGACTGGCGACATGATGGTTTCCGACATTCTGAAAAAACAATGCTGGAAGGCTATTCGAATCAAACGAAAATCGCAATAAACGAAACGAGTGGGTTTCAGGCCTCCTTGGTCAGCAACCCCTGCACATACTCCGCAAACGCCCGAGCCTTTGCACTGGCCATTCTGCCCGTGGGAAACACCGCCCAAAGGTCCTGATTCGGCAACGTCCAATCCTTCATCACTTCCCTGACCGCGCCGTTGGCTAGTTCCGGTGCAAACATCCATTCGGATGCCATGGTCAGCCCTTGATGGGCGAGCACGGCTGCACGCAGACCTTCGGCGGCGTTGACGCGGATTCGCCCGCTGATGGTGACTGACTGATCATCTGTTCCGTTGCGAAATTGCCAATTGGCACCACCGCCCAAGGTGTAGATGACTGCTTGATGTTTGCTCAGATCGGCAGGGCAGGTGGGGTCGCCATGTTTTTCGAAATAGGCGGGCGTGCCCAGCACCATGCGCCGACACTCGGCGATCTTGCGGGCGGTGAGGCCGGAGTCGCTCAAAGCGCCCATGCGCAGGGCGATGTCGACGCCTTCTTCCACCAGATTGACGTTGCGATCGTCCAGCATCAAATCGATGTTCAAGTCCGGGTTCTGATCGAGGAAGGGCCCGAGGTGCGGAACGATGTGCAGTCGGCCAAAGGTCACGGCAGCGCAGATACGCAGGTTGCCGGTCAGGCCGCTGGCGGCACCGCGAGCGGCATTGTCAGCCTCGTCCGCTTCTTCGATGGCACGCTTGGACCGTTCGAAAAAGGCCAGGCCAGCTTCGGTGGGTGTCAGGCCTCGGGTCGAGCGCAACAGCAGCCTGACCGCGAGGCGCGCCTCCAAATGCGCGATAGCTTTCGAGACGGCGGGCTGGCCGATATTCAAGCGCCGGGCAGCGGCGGAAAAGGAGCCGGTTTCCACCACGTAGACGAAGGTTTCCATTGCGGCGAGGCGGTCCATCTACAGTCCTTGTTTTGATCAATGTTCAGCTCAGAAAGCCGCTTTGCCTATCGAAGACCCACCGTCGACAAACAAGGTTTGCCCGGTGATAAACCCGCTCTGCTCGGACAACAAAAACGCAATCGCCGCCGCGATCTCCTGCGGCTGCCCCAACCGCCCCATCGGCACACCGGCCAGATAACGCGCTTCACCCTCACTGCCTGGCGGGTTGTTGGCGCGAAACAGTTCGGTTTCGGTCGGGCCCGGGGCCACGGCGTTTACCGTCACGCCGGTTTGCGCCAGTTCCAGCGCCCAGGATCGCGTGAAGCTGATTAACGCCGCTTTGGCCGCGGCGTAAGCAGTGCGCTGCGTGATACCCAGCACGGTCAGGCTGGAAATGTTGACCACCCGACCCCAGGCCTTGGCGCGCATGTTCGGCAGCAGTGCCTGAGTAGCTTGTAAGGCCGAATGCAGGTTGACCCGCATCACATCGTCGAACGTGTCGAGGTCGATTTCGCCCAGTACCTGCGGGCGCACCAGACCGACGTTATTCACCAGCCCGTCGAACTCATAAGTCCTGGCCAGATCCGCCAGCACTTCCTGAGTCAGTGGCCTGTCGCTCAGATCCAGCGGAAACAGAATGCCGGGAAAGCTCAGGTCGGGCGATCGGGCGATTCCTACCACCCGATGACCCGCGCGGTCCAGGTGCTCGGCGACCGCGCGGCCGATGCCTTTGCTGGCGCCGGTGATGAGGAAGGTACGTCGGGTCATTGCACACTCCTTGAAAGAACATGCCGCGAGTCAGGCGGCATTTGATCGGTTCGTCCGCGAATCGCATCCAGCATCGCGTCAGGCTCAGGACGCTGAGTGTAATCCGGGTTGACCTCGGCGTAACGGATCAAGCCATCCTGACCGATAACATAACGCGCTGGAATGGGGGCTTTCACATCCTGAAAAACAACGTGAACTGACCCTGTCCGGTATCTATGGTCCAGTGGCGCTTCATTAAGCTGATGCTTCGCTGGAGGAACCGCTGTGCACTATCCAATCATTATCGAGAGGGGGGATGAGCGAACTGCAACCGGTATTGAAATACCTGACATCCCGGGTGCAGTGACCGCTGGTGATACGTTTGAGGAGGCGTATGACGCAGCCATCGAAATCGTGCAGATCTTGCTACAAAAGATACGAGCGGAAGGTTTGCAGATCCCATTGCCAACGTCAGTAAACACACATCGGGACAATCCGGAATTCGCAGGCAGAGGTTGGGGGATGTTGAAGATTTGAGGCGCGGAAAATCTGCTACACATCAATCCGGGCAAGCCGCACTCCCTTGGCAGGAGAGAGGCTTGTCCGGGCGGCGATCCGGCAAAACGTCTGGCGCCTTAAGCCGTGGCCAACGAACGCTTCTCTGAGACACTCAAGAACCGCAACAACGCCAGCAGCGGAAACGCACTGCCCACAATCACGATCCACAACCAGCCACCGTGTTCATACACCGCACTGGCCACCGAAGAACCAAACGCACCACCGATGAAGATGCTGGTCATGTACAGCGCATTCAGGCGGCTGCGGCTTTTGGCGTCGAGGGCGTAGACCGCGCGTTGGCCGAGGACCATGTTCATTTGTACGCAGAAGTCGAGCACCACACCGGTGACCGCGAGGCCGATGACGCTGTAGGCCGGGTGGATGAAGGCGGGCAGGAAGCTCAGGCTGGCGAACAGCAGGGCCAGCAGTGAAGCAATGCGAGTGTGGCCGGCATCGGCCAGTCGACCGGCAATGGGGGCGGCGATGGCGCCGATGGCCCCGACCAGGGCGAAGATCGCGATCTGGGTTTGCGACAAGCCATGATTGCGCGCCAGTTCCAGCGGCACGGCGGTCCAGAACAGGCTGAACGTGGCGAACATGCAGCCCTGATAAAACGCGCGCTGACGCAACACCGGTTGTTGACGCAACAGGGTCCACAGAGACCCCAGCAACTGACCATAAGAAGCGCTGTGATCAGGCTGACGCTTGGGAATCGTCAGCGCCAGCACGATGCTGATCGCCGCCATCAACACCGCCGCAATCACAAACATCGCGCGCCAGCCGAAGTGGTCAGCCACCACGCTGGACACCGGTCGCGCCAACAGAATCCCCAACAGCAATCCGCCCATGATCCCGCCGACCACACGGCCGCGAGACTCTTCCGGTGCCAAATGCGCGGCGAGTGGAATCAGGATCTGAACCGACACCGAACTGAACCCCACCAACAACGAAATCAGCAGAAACACGTTTGGCTGATCGGTGAACGCTGCACCCAATAGACTGGCAATCGCCACCACGGTAGTGATGATCATCAATCGGCGGTTTTCCAGCAAATCACCCAGCGGCACCAGGAAAAACAAACCCAACGCATAACCGATCTGGGTCAGCGAAACGATCAGGCTGGCCATGGTGCTGGTCAGGCCGATGTCCGGCGCGATCAGGCCGATGATCGGTTGCGCGTAGTAGATGTTGGCAACGATGGCGCCGCAGCAGAAGGCAAACAGCAGCACCATGCCTCGGGTCATTGTTGCGGTGCCGTGGGGCACTTGGGTAGCTGGGTTCATAACGGGTCTCGCTCAGCAAAAGAGAATGCGCGCAGGCTAAAGGGCTATCGGAATGGGCGGAAGGGGGCTTGGAGTGATAGCAATCATTCCTTTGCGGAATGAGTGACGGACGTGTGTGATGTCCGTCGAGGAACCTTGCGTCAAAACATTGAGGTCCGATGATACATTTACTTACATCCTGTTCGATAGCGTGCTTATGTTCTCTCCTCACGTTTCATAACCGGAAGGCACTTCCATGAATGCGATGTTCCGTCACCTGATTCGCGGCGCTTCAGCCATTAGCCTGATCACCTTGTTCACGGCAGGTCTCGCCCAGGCCGCCGACGCGCCGGGCATGCGCATCGGCGTTCGCGGCGAAATCACCGGCGTCAGTCCCGACGTGCTGAAAGTCCACGTCAACAGTGGTGAAAACGTGGACATCAACCTGACCAAAGACACCAAAGTCCGCGCCGTTACACTGGCCAATATCGAAGACATCAAACCTGGCAGCTACATCGGTTCGGCTGCCATACCGCAGGAGGACGGAACCCTCAAGGCACTGGAAGTCCACGTTTTTCCACCGGAACTGGCCGGCAGCGGCGACGGGCATCGGCCGTTCGATCTGGCCAAGGGCAGCAGCATGACCAATGGCAGCGTGGGCGATCTGGTGGTCAGCAATGGCCGGGTCTTGACCGTCAACTACAAGGGCGGCCAGCAGAAGATTCTGGTGCCGGAGGATGTGCCGATCGTCAATCTGATGCCGGGGGATCGCAGCTTGCTGAAGGTGGGCGTGAAGATCGTGACGTTTGTGACCCAAAGTGCTGACGGGACGCTGACTGCGCAATCGATTTCCGCGGGCAAGGACGGCGTAACACCGCCAATGTAGCTGCTTGGCGCAAACCCTGTGGGAGCGAGCCTGCTCGCGATAGCGGCGTGCCAGGTAACAAATTTATCGAATGGATATATGTCATCGCGAGCAGGCTCACTCCCACAGGGGATCTTCAGCGAACACGAATTTTGTGTTCGACCACAAAAAAGGCGACCTTCTCAGGTCGCCTTTTTCATTGGACTCAGGAATTACTGACCGCTGTAGATCTGATCAAAGATCCCACCATCATTGAAGTGAGTCTTCTGCACGGTCCGCCAGTCACCAAAGGTTTTCTCTACCGACAGGAAATCCACTTTCGGGAAACGATCGGTGTACTTGGCCAGCACCGCCGGATCACGCGGACGCAGGTAGTTCGCCGCCGCAATCTCCTGACCTTCCGGTGACCACAGGTACTTCAAATATTCCTCGGCCGCAGCGCGAGTGCCTTTCTTGTCGACGGTTTTGTCGACCACCGACACCGGCGGCTCGGCTTCGGCGGAAACACTTGGGTAGATCACTTCAAACTGATCACGACCAAACTCACGGGCAATCATTTCCGCTTCGTTTTCGAAGGTCACCAGCACATCACCAATCTGGTTGGTCATGAAGGTCGTAGTGGCTGCGCGGCCACCGGTGTCGAGCACCGGCGCTTGTTTGAACAGCTTGCCGACGAAGTCTTTGGCTTTGTTTTCGTCACCACCGTTTTTCAGCACATAACCCCAGGCCGAGAGGTAGGTGTAGCGGCCGTTACCCGACGTTTTCGGGTTTGGCACGATCACCTGCACACCGTCCTTGAGCAAGTCGGGCCAGTCTTTCAGGGCTTTCGGGTTGCCTTTGCGGACGATGAACACGGTGGCTGAGGTGAACGGCGCGCTGTTGTTCGGCAGGCGGGTGACCCAGTTGTCCGGGATCAGTTTGCCGTTGTCCGCCAGGGCGTTGATGTCGGTGGCCATGTTCATGGTGATGACGTCAGCCGGCAGGCCATCGATCACCGAACGCGCCTGTTTGCTGGAGCCGCCGAAGGACATCTGCAGGGTGATGTTTTCGTTGTGCTCGGCTTGCCAGTGTTTCTGGAAGGCAGTGTTGTAGTCCTTGTAGAAATCGCGCATCACGTCGTAGGAAACGTTAAGCAGGGTCGGTGCGGCCTGAGCCACGCTGGACAGAGCCAGGCCCGCGGCCAGAAGTGAGGCGCCAAAGAGTTTTTTCACTGCGCAGTCCTTGTTCTAAACAGTTTTTATTGAAAAGTGAGGCTATTTGCCAGCGACTATAACGGGGCTCGCATAGTCCTTTAAAGATTAAAAAGCACTTTACTTATTCCATTTTCTTAAATAACGCATTCCCGCATCGGGAGCAGAACGCCGCCCCATGTTCGTGGCTGTTTTTCTTGCACACCGGGCAGTCGTGTTGCAGTTGTTCGCCGCGCATCGCGTTGGCCAGTTCGGCGGTGAAAATTCCCGTCGGCACGGCGATGATCGAGTAACCGGTGATCATCACCAGCGACGAAATTACCTGACCCAGCGGTGTCTTCGGCACGATGTCGCCGAACCCCACGGTGGTCAGCGTGACGATAGCCCAATAGATGCCTTTGGGAATGCTGGTGAAGCCGTGCTCCGGGCCTTCGATCACGTACATCAGCGTACCGAACACCGTCACCAGGGTGCAGACGCTGAGCAGAAACACCACGATCTTCTGCTTGCTGCCGCGCAATGCGGACATCAGATAGTTGGCTTGCTTGAGGTACGGGCTGAGCTTGAGCACGCGGAAAATCCGCAGCATCCGAATGATCCGGATAATCAGCAGGTACTGCGCATCGGCGTAATACAACGCAAGAATGCCGGGCACGATCGCCAGCAAATCCACCAGTCCATAGAAGCTGAACGCGTAGCGCAACGGCTTGGGCGAACAGTACAGTCGCAGGCCGTATTCGATGGCGAAGATGACCGTAAAGCCCCACTCGATGTACGCCAGCACGTTGGCGTAGTTCTGGTGAATGGAATCGATGCTGTCGAGCATCACGATCACAATGCTGGCGAGGATGATCAACAACAGGATGCCGTCGAAACGCCGCCCGGCCACTGTGTCGCTCTGGAAAATCATGACGTAGAGGCGATGGCGCCAGTCGTTGTTACTGTCCATAAGGTCTTGCCCAAGCCGAAAATCAGAGAAGCGTGGGTGATTGACGAGGATTGCGCAAGCGGGACGCCGGGTACGCCATGTTCAGGCGGTTCTAGTCGCTCATGACTTAAGAAATTGATGATCTCGTCGATATATCGACTTCCCACAGAACAAGAACCTTTGTCTCGATGTGCTGCCCGGATTTCAGGCGATGGGTTTCAAAACCACACGGAAGCGATATGGATAGTAAGTTTTTCAAGAAAAGCCTGCTGGCAATGGTTGTCAGCGCTTCGACCGCTCAGGCATTTGCCAGCGAGTACAACCTGAGTCAGGGTTTCAAGGATTGGACGGGTCAAAACCTCGGTGAAACCTTGACCCTGACGGGGCAACGAACCCGCCAGAGCAACACGGACAATAAAGGTGTCACGTTCTTTCAGAACACTGTCGCGGGCTCACTTATTAACCGCGGCGACTTCACTTTCGACGCTCAAGGCGCGACGGTGACCGGGATCGGACTGGATGCCGGTTACCATGGCTTGAACTCCATCGGCAGCAACATCCAGGGTGACTTCATCAATGCCGGCAAGCTATCTCTCTCCAACGTGAATAACGCTGAGGGAATCGAGATCGGTAATACAACTATCACCGGCAATGTCATCAACGCCGGGACTGTCTCCATCACCCAGGCATCGGGAGCCAATATCTATGGCGAGCCTGAGGGCATCTACCTCCATGGGACCACTATTGGCGGCGATCTGATCAACAGTGGTGTTGTCGATGTGCAGGGTAACTATGCCATGGGGCTGATTCTGGATTCCCATGCCACGTACCCCGTGAGCATCGCCGGCAGGCTTCTCAACTCAGGGACGATTCGTGCCACGGGACAGGGTGCGTCCGCTTTTCACGTAGAGACCCAAACCAGCGCGTTGAGGATCGAGAACAGCGGCTCGATCATAAGCGCTGGCAAGAACTCCGAGGCTATCGGGTTTTTGGATGGTTCAATCGATTATTTGCTCAATACCGGGACTATTGAGGCATCGGGTGAAGACGCCGTGGGCATCAAGCTCGGCGGTGCCACTTTCACGCAGAATGCTGTGTCTGGCGCTCGGGGCATTATCAACTCCGGCAATATCACTGCGGACGGTGTTGCGATCCGGGTCGATGCGGACCAGACATCAGCGTTCGAGATCAACCAGCAAGGTGGCGAAATTCGCAGCAATCATGCAGCGGCCATCGATGGCGCAGGGTTGGCGCACCTGAACTGGACCGGCGGTGCGATCAAGGGCGATCTGCTCAACCTCAATGGGGTGAATGTCGCGGGTCAGGCCAATTACACCGGTAGCAAAATCGACAGTACGGTTTCCGTCGTTTCGGGATCCCTGAATCTTCAGAACCAGGGGACCGAAATTACCGGCGACCTGAACGTCGGTACCAACAGTGGCATCGATATGTTGCTTTCGGATCGCGTCACGCCCGGTACGCCTTATTTGACGGTGGACGGCAAGGCCACCTTCGCTCAGTCCTCCAAAGTGACGCTGAATGCCAAACCAGGTGATTTCACGCCGACCGCTACCGGCACTCAATACACCCTGGTCAAGGCCAGCAGCCTGCAGAACAACGGGTTGAGCGTTACCAGTTCGTCCTCTTTGTTAAACGTCGCCAGCTATACAACCGATGCCCAGACGGTCAATGCACTGGTCACACTGAAAAGTGACAATCAGGTGGATGAAGAGCAGGGGAGCATCGGTACTTCCAGAAGTACCCGCGAGATTCTCAATCGCTTCAAGAATGGCCCGCTGGGACAATTGAACAGTGATGACGCGGTCTTCAAAGCCTTTGCCAACGCCTCCTCTCAAAAGGAACTGGCAAAGCTCGGTGAGCAACTGGCTCCGGAAGTCAGCGGTGGGGCGGTCAATGCGGCTGTGTCGGGTCAGGCGATGATGAATGGAGCGATCAGCAACCGCGTGTCCGGCCTGCGCTCGGGGCTCTCATCAGGGGATTCGCTGGCAGAAACTGGCGTATGGATTCAGGGTTTGAGCAGCAATCAGGATCAGGACAGCCGTGATGCAGTCGCCGGTTATTCGGCCAACAGCAGCGGTGTTGCTGTCGGGGCGGATGGCAAGCTGAATGACAATTCCACTGTGGGCTTGGCCTATTCGTATCTGAACACCAACGTCACCTCCGATACCGGAAATAAAACCGACGTACAGGGCAACGCGTTGACGCTCTACGGTAGCTGGGACCAACGCAACTGGTTTGTCGATGGCAGCCTCAGTTACGGGCGCAATGACAATGACAGCAAACGCTATATCGCCAACAGCGTGGCCAAAGGCAGCTACAACAGTGACGCGTGGGCACTGAGCGCCTTGAGCGGTTATACCTTCAAGCTCACTGACCAACTGATTGTCGAACCGCGCGTCGCCGCACGTTACACCAATATTCAGCTGGACAGCTTTAATGAGCATGGCTCTTCGGCCGCCCTGCATTCCAATGCCCAGCGCTTCGAAATTGGCGAGCTGGGTGCCGGGTTGCGGATGGCCGCTGACGTGCCATTGCTCAATGGCACCCTTACACCTGAAGCGAGTGTGATGGCTTACCATGACTTCATCGGTGACCAGATCAATCAGACCTCCAGTTTCACCTTGGGGGGCTCGCCTTTCATTGTCGCGGGAGCCAGTCCGGTGCGTGATAGTTATGAAGGTCGCGTAGGGGTGAAGTATCAAATTGATGCGCTAACCCTGGGGACCAGTTACAGCTATCAGGCGAAGACTGGTTTCAACGCCGACACCTTTACCCTTGAAGCGCGCTACGCTTTTTGATCGACTGGATTGCAACGGTTCGCGCTGGCGGACCGTTGTGTCTGATCAACAGGTTAAAACCATGTTTAAAGCACTGGCCGCCATCGGCTTCGCGCTCCTCGGGCTCAGCGGGTGCGCGGGTAAAGTCGATTTGCAGGCGGTAAGCCAAGGCTCTTCGCTTACTCCTGGAACGCTCGATAGTTCACCTTACACACTCATGGCCTTGCTCCCGCCACCAGGGGGTTACAAGCATCTGCGTGTTTACATTGAAGGCGATGGTCGGGCGTGGGCGACACGGTCTCAACCGAGTATCGATCCAACCCCTCGCGTGTCCTTGATGGCGAGATTGGCCGCTGGAGATCGGGGGCCCAGTGCCTATCTGGCGCGCCCTTGTCAGTTCGTGACATCACCGGGTTGCAACACCGATTTGTGGACCTCCGGTCGTTTCAACTCATCAGTCATAGAGACCATGAGCGCGGCGCTTGATCGTCTGAAAAGTCGCTTTGCAGTGGAGCAGTTCGAACTGGTCGGATACTCGGGCGGCGCGGCGATTGCCTTGATCCTTGCGGGTTCTCGTAACGACGTCACTCAGGTGCAAACGATTGCCGGGAATCTCGACCCTGTAAAGTGGGCGAAGCTGATGCAGCTCGCGCCATTCTCGAAACCGGTGACACCTCTGGAGTTTCGCGACAAGTTGCGTGCGCTCCCGCAACGTCATTTCATCGGTTTGAATGACAAGGTCGTGCCGCCTCAAATGCTCCAGGTCTATACCACGCAGCTTCAGGGCAAATGCCTGGAAGTGGTCGAAACCCTAGCCACCCACGATCAGGGATACGATGAAAGTTGGGGCTCGCGGTCGGATCTGCCATTGGCTTGCGAGACTGACCCATTGCGCTGAATGCAGATTCAGCCCTTTCAGGCGCCTCCCTTGGTTTGGCGCTCAATTGCGCAAGGCGCACTGTCGACAGCGGTCTGGCGTAGCACTCGATTACCGGCACGGATCAGCCAGCAGGCGAGGATGAACGGCGCGGTCAGCGTTGGCAGACCGATGGCGGCAAACACCGGCGTCAGCAACAGCGCTGATGTAATACCGATGAGCGGCAGCCACGGCAGCCAAGGCTTCTGGCGCTGCGAGCTGAAGGCGAGGGCGGCGAGTACGGCGTTATAGCCACCGAGGCCGATCAATGCGGTGTAGAAGTCGTGATGTAGCAGGCTCCAGCCCATGCCTGCGACAGACGCCAACAACGCCCAGCAGAATGCGCGGCGATCAGCGATCAGCAAACCCACGGCAATCATCGCACCGGCCAGCGGATGACCGAGGAACATCACCTGGCCGAGGCCTTTCAGTGGTGCGGCGAGCATGTTCAGCGTATTGATTTCGATCAGGTGCGCATTTGTCGAGGGCGTGGCGAAGCACAGCAGCAACCAGCCCAGCCCCACGAAGGGCGCCGTATAGGCAGGCAGGTATTGGCTGACCCGGACGCGCTTGAGCCATTGTTGAGTGAACATCGCGCTGAGTCCGCCCGCAGCAATGATCAGCGGCGGCAACAGCGCGGACCAGGGGAAATACAGGCTCAGCAGCAAGCCGAGCAAGACACCGTTGTAACTGAACAGCCCTGCCTGGCGATCGGCCTTGGCGTAACCGCGTCGTTGCGCGGTGAGCAACCCGGCGACTCCGCCCAGCAGCGCACCGCCGAGCAGGGCGGGTGCGGTGAAAAGAATGGCCAACAGGCACAGCAGTCCGCACAGCGGGTTGCGCTGGAGGAAGATCTGGCTGAAGCCGTTGAACAGGGCAGTCGCCCAATCGGGGCAGTGGGTGTTGAAGTGGTTGGCAGGCATGGCAGTTCTGAAAGACAAAGGGAGCGAGTCGTCGAGCGCGACCCCGGCTGATCGCCAGCAGGCTGGCTCCCACACTGAATCTCAGTTCAGTCTTGATTCCGTGATCGACACAAAACCAATGTGGGAGCCAGCCTGCTGGCGATGAGGCCGGTATGGGCGCTCTAGATCAACGTCTCGATACGCAAGGAGTTAGTCGACCCCGGCTGCCCAAACGGCACACCCGCAGTGATCAATAACGTGTCCCCGCGCTTGGCCATGCCTTGTGCCTGGGCAATTTCCAGCGCCGTCGAGCACACCTCATCCACCTGTCGCAGCCGATCATTGACCACCGAGTGCACGCCCCACGCCACCGTCAACCGGCGAGCGGTTTGCAGGTTTGGCGTCAGGTTGAGGATCGGCACCGTCGGCCGTTCCCGCGCCGCACGCAAACTCGACGTGCCGGACTCGCTGTAATTCACCAGCACCGCCACCGGCAGCACATTGCTGATGCGACGAATCGCACAGCTGATCGCATCGGAAACAGTCGCTTCAGCCTTAGGCCGGCTGACGTCCAGTTGCGCCTGATAGTCCGGGCCGTTTTCCACTTGGCGAATGATTTTGCTCATCATCTGCACAGCTTCCAGCGGGTACTCACCGGACGCGGTTTCCGCCGACAGCATCACCGCATCCGCACCTTCGGCCACGGCGTTGGCAACATCGGTCACCTCGGCACGGGTCGGGGCAGGGGAGAAGCGCATCGACTCCAGCATCTGCGTCGCCACCACCACCGGTTTGCCGAGCTGACGGCAGATGGTGATGATGTTTTTCTGAATCTGCGGCACGCTTTCGGCCGGCACTTCCACGCCCAGGTCACCGCGAGCAACCATGATCGCATCGCTCAACTCAGCGATTTCGCGCAGTTGCGTCACGGCCGAAGGCTTCTCGATCTTGGCCATCAAGAACGCTTTGTCGCCGATCAGCTCGCGCGCCTCGCGGATGTCTTCCGGGCGCTGCACAAACGACAGTGCGACCCAGTCCACACCCAGCTCCAGACCGAAGCTCAGATCACGACGATCCTTGGCGGTCAGCGGGCTCAGTTCCAGCACCGCTTGCGGTACGTTCACGCCTTTGCGATCCGACAGCTCCCCGCCATTCAGCACCGTGGTGTCGATGGCGTCGGAGTACTTTGTCACCACGCGAAGTCGCAGCTTGCCGTCATCCAGTAGCAGGTCCATGCCCGGTTCGAGCGCCGCGATGATTTCCGGGTGAGGCAAGTTGACCCGGCGCTCGTCCCCCGGCGTCGGGTCAAGATCCAGACGCAGCGCCTGACCGCGATGCAATTGCACCTTGCCCTCGGCGAACTTGCCGACCCGCAGTTTCGGGCCTTGCAGGTCCATCAGAATGCCCAGTGGATAATTCAGCTGGCGCTCGACTTCACGAATCCACTGATAGCGCTGAGCGTGGTCGGCGTGATCGCCGTGGCTGAAGTTCAGGCGAAAGATGTTGACCCCGGCCTGCACCAGCTCACGGATGTCGTCGATCCCGTGAGTGGCAGGACCGAGGGTGGCGAGGATTTTGACCTTCTTGTCAGGCGTCATTTTTAGGGCTCTCGAGAATCAGGATGGCACGGAAGTCGTTGACGTTGGTGCGGGTCGGTTCAGTGACGATCAGCGCATCCAGCGCCTCGAAATAGCCGTAGCCATTGTTGTTGTCCAACTCGTCGCTGGCGCTCAGGCCGAGGACGGCGGCGCGGGCGTAGCTGTCCGGGGTCATGATTGCGCCGGCGTTGTCTTCGGAGCCATCGATGCCATCGGTGTCGCCGGCCAGCGCATAGACGCCGGGCAGGCCTTTGAGGCTGTCGGTCAGGCTCAGCAGGAATTCGGCGTTGCGTCCGCCACGGCCATTGCCGCGCACGGTGACGGTGGTTTCACCGCCCGAGAGGATTACGCAGGGCGCCGCCAATGGTTGACCGTGCAGCACGACCTGACGGGCAATACCTGCGTGAACCTTGGCCACTTCGCGGGATTCACCCTCCAGGTCGCCAAGGATCAGCGGGCTGAAACCGGCCTGACGCGCTTTCACCGCAGCGGCTTCAAGCGACTGTTGTGGGCGAGCGATCAACTGGAAGTGACTGCGCGCCAGGCTAGGGTCGCCGGGTTTGACCGTCTCTGATTCGGGGCTCTGCAGCCAGTTGCGCACCGAGGCCGGGACTTCGATGTTGTAGCGTTTGAGGATCGCCAGGGCTTCGGCGGAGGTGCTCGGGTCGGCCACGGTGGGACCGGAGGCGATGACCGTGGCGAGGTCGCCCGGTACATCGGAAATCGCATAGGTATAAACAGTGGCAGGCCAGCAGGCTTTGCCGAGGCGGCCGCCCTTGATCGCCGAGAGGTGTTTGCGTACGCAATTCATCTCGCCAATGGTGGCGCCGGATTTGAGCAGGGCTTTGTTGATCGACTGCTTGTCGGCCAGGGTGATGCCGGCCGCGGGCAACGCCAGCAGGGCAGAGCCACCGCCCGAGAGCAGGAAGATCACACGGTCGTCTTCGGTCAGGTTGCTGACCAGTTCCAACACGCGTTTGGCGACCGCCAGACCGGCAGCATCGGGCACCGGGTGAGCGGCTTCGACCACTTCGATTTTTTCACACGGGGCGCCGTGACCATAACGCGTCACCACTAAACCTGATACTTCACCCAGCCAGCAACGTTCCACCACTTGGGCCATGGCCGCGGCGGCTTTGCCGGCGCCGATGACGATCACCCGACCGCTGCGATCGGCAGGTAAATGGGCTTCGAGGACTTGCTGCGGATGGGCCGCGTCGATGGCTGTGGCAAACAGCTCGCGCAGGAATTGTTGCGGATTGACCGACATGGCGGGCTCCCGGATTTCTTGTTATTGGGTTTGACGCGAACCCTGTGGGAGCGAGCCTGCTCGCGAATGCGGTGTGTCAGCCAACATAAATGTTGAATGTGAAGCCGCTTTCGCGAGCAGGCTCGCTCCCACAAAGTTTTGTGCAGGTCTGGCGTTATTTATCGCGAATCGAGAAATTCGCCATGTGTTCCAGGCCCTTGATCAGCGCTGAGTGGTCCCAGTTGCTGCCACCGATCGCTGCGCAGGTGCTGAACACTTGCTGGGTGTTGGCGGTGTTCGGCAGGTTGATACCCAACTCGCGCGCGCCGGCCAGGGCCAGGTTCAGGTCTTTCTGGTGCAGGCTGATGCGGAAGCCTGGGTCGAAGGTGCCTTTGATCATGCGCTCGCCGTGCACTTCGAGGATCTTCGAGGATGCGAAACCGCCCATCAGCGCTTCACGGACCTTGGCCGGATCGGCACCGTTTTTCGAAGCGAACAGCAGGGCTTCGGCCACGGCCTGGATGTTCAGCGCCACGATGATCTGGTTCGCCACTTTGGCGGTTTGACCGTCGCCGTTGCCGCCCACCAGGGTGATGTTCTTGCCCATCGCCTGGAACAGCGGCAGGGCGCGTTCGAAGGCGTCGGCATCGCCGCCGATCATGATGCTCAGGGTCGCAGCTTTGGCACCGACTTCACCGCCGGACACGGGCGCGTCGAGGTATTGAGCGCCTTTTTCGTTGATCTTCGCGGCGAAGGTTTTGGTGGCGGTCGGCGAGATCGAGCTCATGTCGATCACGACTTTGCCTTTACCAACACCGGCCGCCACACCGTCGGCACGGAACAGCACGTCATCGACCTGCGGGGTATCCGGCACCATGACGATGATGAATTCGGCTTCTTGCGCGACTTCTTTCGGGTTTGCCAGGGCGACGGCGCCACCGGCAATCAGGTCAGCAGGCGCAGCGTCGTGGTGCGCCGACAGGAACAGGCTGTGACCGGCTTTCTGCAGGTTCAACGCCATTGGGTGGCCCATGATGCCGGTGCCGATAAATCCGATTTTAGCCATGAGAAAATCCTCTTGTTTTTGTGTTACTCAAGCAAATAGGTAAGCGCTGCTTTTTTGTGGGAGTGAGCCTGCTCGCTCCCACAAGGGAAATTGCGTCAGATCGCGTTATGGGTTTTAAGCCAGCCTAGACCTGCCTCGGTGGTGGTCAGCGGCTTGTATTCGCAGCCAACCCAACCCTGATAACCGATGCGGTCCAGGTGTTCGAACAGGAAGCGGTAGTTGATCTCACCGGTGCCCGGTTCGTTGCGCCCAGGGTTGTCGGCCAACTGGATGTGGTTGATCTCGCCCAGGTGCGCAGCCATGGTGCGGGCCAGGTCGCCCTCCATGATTTGCATGTGGTAGATGTCGTATTGCAGGAACAGGTTGGCGCTGCCGACCTGTTCGCGAATCGACAGGGCTTGCGCCGTGTTGTTCAGGTAGAAACCCGGGATGTCGCGGGTGTTGATCGCTTCCATCACCAGTTTGATGCCCGCCGCTTGCAGCTTGTCGGCGGCGTACTTGAGGTTGGCGACGAAGGTTTTTTCCACGGTGGCATCGTCGACGCCTTGTGGACGAATACCGGCCAGGCAGTTGACCTGGGTGTTGCCCAACACTTTCGCATAGGCAATCGCCAGGTCGACACCGGCGCGGAACTCTTCAACCCGGTCCGGCAGGCACGCGATACCGCGCTCGCCCTTGGCCCAGTCACCGGCCGGCAGGTTGAACAGCACCTGGGTCAAGCCATTGGCATCGAGCTTGGCTTTGATCTCGGCGGAGCTGAAGTCGTAAGGGAACAGGTATTCGACACCACTGAAGCCGGCCTTGGCGGCAGCTTCAAAACGGGCAAGAAAATCCTGCTCGGTGAACAGCATGGACAGGTTGGCTGCGAAACGCGGCATGGTGGTCTCCTCGTGCAGATTAAATACAGATGGCCCGGCTAAACGCGATCAGTCCCCTCTCCTGGGGGAGAGGGTTAGGGTGAGGGGGAATCTGAAGTCTGATCCCGATAATGCGAGCGCCGCAAAACCTTTCCCTCACCCCAGCCCTCTCCCGGGGGGAGAGGGGGCCAGACCGGGTCAATCCAGCAGCGAAATTGCAGTCGGCGCATCGTTGCCGACCAGCGCCAGGTCTTCGAATTCGTTGACGGCGTTGATCTCGGTGCCCATGGAAATGTTGGTCACACGCTCCAGAATAACCTCGACGATCACCGGCACCTTGAACTCTTCGATCAGCTCCTGAGCCCTGCGCAGGGCAGGCTGGATCTGGCTCGGTTCGAACACACGCAGCGCCTTGCAGCCCAGGCCTTCGGCGACTGCGACGTGGTCGACACCGTAACCGTTGAGTTCCGGAGCGTTCAGGTTGTCGAAGGACAGCTGTACGCAGTAGTCCATGTCGAAACCGCGCTGAGCCTGACGAATCAGCCCCAGGTACGAGTTGTTCACCACCACGTGGATGTACGGCAGCTTGAACTGCGCGCCCACCGCCAATTCTTCGATCATGAACTGAAAGTCATAGTCGCCCGACAGTGCCACGACCTTGCGGGTCGGATCAGCCTTGACCACACCCAGCGCTGCCGGAATGGTCCAGCCCAACGGGCCGGCCTGACCGCAGTTGATCCAGTGACGCGGTTTGTAGACGTGCAGGAACTGCGCGCCGGCAATCTGCGACAGGCCGATGGTGCTGACGTAGCACGTGTCTTTGCCGAACACCTGGTTCATCTCTTCGTAAACCCGCTGCGGCTTGACCGGCACGTTGTCGAAGTGAGTCTTGCGCTGCAGGCTGGATTTGCGCTGCTGGCAGTCTTGCAACCAGGCACTGCGGTTTTTCAGCTTGCCGGCGGCTTGCCATTCGCGAGCGACTTCGATGAACACGGTCAGCGCGGCAGCGGCGTCGGACACGATGCCCAGGTCCGGGGTGAACACGCGGCCGATCTGGGTCGGTTCGATGTCGACGTGAATGAACTTGCGGCCTTCGGTGTAAACGTCGATCGAACCGGTGTGACGGTTGGCCCAACGGTTACCGACGCCCAGCACCAGGTCGGACTTGAGCATCGTCGCGTTGCCGTAGCGGTGCGAGGTTTGCAGACCGACCATGCCGACCATCAGTGGGTGATCGTCCGGGATCGTGCCCCAGCCCATCAGGGTCGGGACCACCGGAATACCGGTCAGCTCGGCGAACTCGACCAGCAATTCGCTGGCGTCGGCATTGATGATGCCGCCACCGGCCACCAACAACGGACGCTCGGCCTGATCGAGCATGGCCAGGGCCTTCTCGATTTGCACGCGGTTAGCGGTTGGCTTGGCCAGCGGCAGTGGTTCATAGGCGTCGATGTCGAATTCGATTTCAGCCATCTGCACGTCGAACGGCAGATCGATCAGCACCGGGCCCGGACGGCCGGAGCGCATTTCGTAGAAGGCTTTCTGGAACGCGTAAGGCACCTGACCCGGTTCCATGACGGTGGTTGCCCACTTGGTCACTGGCTTGACGATCGCGGTGATGTCGACAGCCTGGAAGTCTTCCTTATGCATACGGGCGCGGGGGGCCTGGCCGGTAATGCAAAGAATCGGGATCGAGTCGGCCGAGGCGCTGTAGAGCCCGGTGACCATGTCGGTACCGGCAGGTCCGGAAGTGCCGATGCACACGCCGATGTTGCCGGCCTTGGTGCGGGTGTAGCCCTCGGCCATGTGCGAGGCGCCTTCAACGTGGCGAGCGAGGACGTGATCGATGCCACCGACCTTCTGCAAGGCGGAGTACAGCGGGTTGATCGCGGCGCCCGGGATGCCAAAAGCGGTATCAACCCCTTCACGGCGCATCACCAGAACGGCGGCTTCGATTGCTCTCATTTTGCTCATGGTTTTGGTGCCTCTTACGTTTTATAATTGTATACAAGTGGCTTTGCGCAGAGTGTATTCACGGCGGACGGCGCAGGTCAATCCATTTTCTCAAGCGGCCGTTTCATTCGTCGGAAGCCCGATCTACTGTGGCTTTTCGTCGCATGTGGCGCTTTTCGAGAATTATTGTATACAAAAAAATAACTCATTGTGTTCTATTTGTTGCATCGGACTGCTTAACAAAAAACAGTCCAACCGCTTTCCCTATAACAAAATGAGGACGGCACCATGAGCGCTTTAACCTTGAAAGTTGCAGTCAACCTGGCCAATCAGGCTATCTCCGCAGGGCGTGCAATCTCGGCGGCTCCATTGACCATCGCAGTACTGGATGCGGGTGGGCACTTGGTCACCCTGCAGCGTGAAGACGGCGCCAGCCTGCTACGCCCGCAGATCGCCATCGGCAAAGCCTGGGGCGCCATCGCCCTGGGCAAAGGCTCACGCCTGCTGGCGCTGGACGCACAACAACGCCCGGCGTTTATCGCCGCTTTGAACAGTCTGGGGCAGGGCAGCGTCGTCCCGGCACCGGGCGGCGTTCTGATTCGGGATCAGGAAGGGAATGTGCTGGGGGCTGTTGGGATCAGCGGTGATCTTTCTGATGTTGATGAGCAATGTGCGATCAACGCAATCGAGGCGCTGGGGTTGCGGGCGGATGCGGGGGTGACTGCTTGATTTTGTAGTGACTGATCTACCGCCTTCGCGAGCAAGCCCGCTCCCACATTGGTTCGTCTGTGGACACAAATTGTGTGAACACTGTAGATCAACTGTGGGAGCGGGCTTGCTCGCGAAGGCGGCCTCTCAGACACATCCAGCTAAAAGTCTGCCGCACCCTCAAGCATTCGCACGTCTAGCCTTCTCATGAATTCATCATGAGAGAAGGCAAAGGAATGCCTGAACCGTCAGCTTCACATCGCCTGCGAATCGGCCGCTATGCCGAGCAAAACCGGATCTATCTCTTGACTGCCAATACCCTGAAACGGGAGCCGGTTTTCAGGGATTTCACCTTGGGAAGATTGGTCGTACACCAATTCAAGCAAGCACAGGACCAAGGGTTTGCCGACTCTTTGGCCTTTGTCGTCATGCCTGATCATTTTCATTGGCTTGTCCAGTTGCAAAAAGGGTCGCTGGGCCAGTTGATGTGCCAGGCAAAATCGTTAAGTACTCGAACAATCAATGCCGCCACTGGCAGGACGGGCAGTCTTTGGCAGCAGAGTTTTCATGATCATGCATTGCGGCGGGAGGAGGATTTGGTGAAGCTTGCTCGATATGTTGTCGCCAACCCATTGCGGGCGGGGCTGGTTGATAAACTTGGCGACTATCCGTTGTGGGACGCCATTTGGCTTTAGTCTCAGGACTGAGTTGCCCCATTCGCGAGCAAGCCCGCTCCCACAGGGGATCTTCGGTGTGTTGGAGATCGAGTGTGGGAGCGGGCTTGCTCGCGAATGGCCGCACCACGGTTTAACGGTCGGGCTCACACCCCTTGAGCACCAACCGGATAATCGTCTGCGCCGCCGCTTCATAGTCGGCCTCATCCAGCTTGGCCTTTCCGGTTACCGCGGAAATCTGCCAGTCGAAGTCGGCATAGGTCTGGGTCGCGGCCCAGATGCTGAACATCAGGTGGTTGGGGTCGATCGGGGCGATCTGGCCGCGGTCGATCCAGGTCTGGATGCAGTCGATGTTGTGCTTGGCCTGGCCGTTGAGCCGTTCAACCAGATCGGCGCTCAGGTGCGGGGCGCCGTGCATGATTTCGCTGGCGAACACCTTGGAGGCGAAGGGCAGGTCGCGGGAGATACGGATTTTCGAGCGGATGTAGCCGCTCAGCACTTCACTGGGCACGCCGTCGGCATTGAACGGTGTCGAGGCCTGCAGGATCGGCTCGATGATGCTTTCCAGGACCTCGCGGTAGAGGTTTTCCTTGGATTTGAAGTAGTAGTAGACGTTGGGCTTGGGCAATCCCGCCTTGGCTGCGATGTCACTGGTTTTGGTCGCAGCGAAGCCCTTGTCGGCAAATTCTTCACTGGCGGCACGCAGGATCAGTTCTTTGTTGCGCTCGCGGATAGTGCTCATAAACCAGGGGGTTCCTTGCCTGTTCTGGCGGTTGCGCATGGTAGCACCGGCCTCGCGCGGCGCTCAAGAATGCCCCGTGCGGCACCCGGCCGCGTTATGCTGCGCGGCATCCACTCAAGAAGGAAACCTGATTCATGGCAGGAAGCAGTTTGCTGTTGCTGATCGACGACATTGCCGCGGTACTCGACGACGTGGCATTGATGACCAAAATGGCCGCCAAGAAGACTGCCGGCGTGCTCGGCGACGATCTGGCGCTCAATGCCCAACAGGTTTCCGGTGTGCGTGCCGAGCGGGAAATCCCGGTGGTGTGGGCGGTGGCCAAGGGCTCGTTTCTCAACAAGCTGATCCTGGTGCCCTCGGCGTTGGCCATCAGCGCGTTCATTCCGTGGCTGGTCACGCCGTTGTTGATGATCGGCGGCGCGTACCTGTGTTTCGAAGGTTTCGAGAAACTGGCCCATAAATTCCTGCACAGCAAGGCTGAAGACCAGGCGGAGCATGCAGAGCTGGTCGAGGCCGTGGCTGATCCGGCGGTCGATCTGGTGGCGTTCGAGCAGGACAAGATCAAAGGCGCCATCCGCACCGATTTCATTCTCTCTGCAGAAATCATCGCCATCACCCTCGGCATCGTGGCGGATGCCTCGCTGACCCAACAAGTCATCGTGCTTTCGGGCATTGCCATCGTCATGACCATTGGCGTGTATGGCCTGGTGGCCGGCATCGTCAAACTCGACGACCTCGGTTTGTGGCTGACCCAGAAGCCTGGCCAGATGGCCAAAAGTATCGGCGGCGGGATCCTGCGTGCGGCGCCGTACATGATGAAAAGCCTGTCGGTGATCGGCACGGCGGCGATGTTTCTGGTGGGTGGCGGAATTCTCACCCACGGCGTGCCGGTGGTTCATCACTGGATTGAAAGCGTCAGCGCGGGTGCGGGTGGTGCCGGGTTTATCGTGCCGACGTTGCTGAATGCGGTGGCGGGGATTGTGGCGGGGGCGGTGGTGTTGGCGGGTGTGATGGTTGTCAGCAAGCTCTGGAAAGCAGTGAAAGGTTGAAGCCGGGCACTGTCTAAATGTGGGAGCGAGCCTGCTCGCGAAGAGGCCATAACATTCAACATCCTCGTTGACTGATACACCACTTTCGCGAGCAGGCTCGCTCCCACAGTTGACTTGTGGTGATTGAGATTACGGGCATGAAAAAGGCCATTCGATCTGCATCGAATGGCCTTTTTTGTTGAATTACTCGGCGATCTGCAACTTGCGCGACTCGGTGTACACGTAGCGCACTTTCTCGTACTCGAACGGCGAGTTCAGCTGGCCATAGCGGAAGCTGTTCTGGTAGCGCTTGTCGACGCCACGCAGTAGCCAGACCTCAGGATGGTTGGAGCTGACCTCGGAGACGTTCAGGAAGTTGATCGCCGATTCCGCGCTGAAGTCCACCACCAGGCCGCCGGTATCGCGGATGTTCGAAGGGCCGAGGATCGGTAACACGAAGTAGGCGCCGCTGGGTACACCGTAGAAGCCCAGCGTCTGGCCGAAGTCTTCGTTCTGGCGCGGCAGACCCATGGCGGTGGCCGGGTCCCACAGGCCGGCAATGCCGACGGTGGTGTTGAGCAGCAGGCGCGCGGTGGTTTCCATCGAGCGCTGCCCCTTGAACTGCAGCAAGCTGTTCAACAGGTTCGGCACGTCACCGAGGTTATTGAAGAAGTTGCTGACACCGGTGCGCAGGAAACTCGGCGTGATGTAGCGATAGCCATCGACCACTGGCAGGAATACCCATTGGTCGAAACGGTAGTTGAAGTGGTAGACGCGACGGTTCCACTCTTCCAGCGGGTCGTAGACGGCCAGCGCGCTAAGCGTCGAGCGTTCGAACTCGCGCTGATCCAGCCCCGGGTTGAATTTGAGTTTGCTCAGCGGCTCCTTGAAGCCGTCACTGTCAATCACAACCGGCGCGTTGGCTTTGCTGTTGTCGGCATTGGCGACACCTGCACAGAGTAGCGCTGCGATAAGCAGGAGGTATTTAGCCACGGAAGAACTCCAGCATGGCGTCGCTGTTGACGCGGTAATTGAGGTTGCCGCAATGGCCGCCCAGTGGATAAACGGTCAAACGATCGCCAAAGGTCTTGCGCAGGAAGCCGAGGTCACCAGGGCCGAGAATCACGTCGTCGGCATTGTGCATGACGGCGATTTTCGGGCTGTCGTGCAGGTAATCCTTGAGTGCATACAAACTGACCTGGTCGATCAGTTGCAGCAGGCTGCCGCCGTCGGTGCGGGCGCGCCACATCGGAATGACTTGCTCGGTGATGTAGCAGTCGAAGTCGCACTGCAGCGCGCGTTTGAGGAACGGCGTGAGGGTGGTGCCTTCGGTGATCGGGTATTTCGGTGGAGTGATCAGTCCGCGACGGTTGATCAGGTCCGAGGTGAAGGCAATGTCGGCTGCCGAGAAGCGGAATGAAGTGCCGATCAGCATGGCCATCTGTTCGTTGCTCAGGTGCTGCTTGGACTGCTGGAAGTCGTAGAGCAGGGCATCGTTGAGGTCGATGTAGCCTTTCTGCTGGAAGTAGCGGGTCAGTTTGTTCAGCACCAGTTCATAGAACGTTGTGCTGTTGTTGATGCCTTTGACCTCGGTCTGGACGAGCTTGTCCAGATTGGTAATCGAGGTGTAGAGGTTGACCGGCGGGTTGAGCAGCAAGACTTTCTTGAAGTTGAAGCTGCGGCGGGTTTCATCCAGATGCGCGACGAACGCCGCATCCAGTGCGCCCAGGCTGTAACCGGTCAGGTAGTAATCGGTAACTTCCACATGCGGGTTTTGTGCCCGCACGGCCTGCATCACCCGGTACATGTCTTCGGCGTCTTCCTTGGTGATACCGGGCGTGGCAAAGCGTGAGGCGGCGCTCATGAAGTCGAAGCTGGTGGGCGACGACAGTTGCACCACGTGGTAGCCGGCCTTGTAGTAGAGCTTCTTCAGGTATTCATTAAGGCTGCTGTCATAGCGCGCGCCGGTGCCGGCGATCAGGAAAATCAGCGGAGCGGCTTTATCCTGGGTGGCGATGCGGTAGGTGAGTTTCTTCACCGGCCAGAAGTTGTCTGGCAAATCGAACTCACGCTCCGGGCGTAACCTGACGCTGCGGGTTTCCTGGTTGATGTCATCGTCCAGCGGCAAATCCGGACGCAGGTCCGGCGGTGTCGTCGCGATGGTCGCCTCGAACGGGTTGGTCAAGGGGTAGCCATAGCTGGCAGCGTCGATATCGACGGCCAGTGCGGACGCACTCAAAATAAGGCCGCCAAACAGGGCGGCGAAGCGCAAGGAACGGAGCATGACTAGATCCCTTAGAGAAAGGTGCCGAATGAAGTTCGCAGGCTATGACCACGGGGGTTGCGCCAAAGTGCCATGGATCGGCACCAATCAGGCCTAATTTTGGGGTAATAGTAGACGGACGATACACTTTGCAGCTATTTCGTGGCCAATTATCTGTTCCGCGCGTTTGCTTACCGCTAGCGGCAGATTAAGCTGGCCGCCGTTTTCGTTTATTGGAGTGCTTCATGTCCCGCCGTCTGCCTGTGATTCTGCTGCTCGTTCTCCTGCCGTTATGGCTGGCCGCCAGTTATGGCGCGCGTTATGGCTTTATGGAGGATGCTCAATGGGTCGGCATCTGCGTGGACGAAGCGAGTCGCTGGGAATGCCAGGTTCGTTCGAGCCTGGGCCTGATGATTCACTTCAATGTCTTGGGTTTCGCGGCATTGGCGGCAGCCGTTACCGGGTTTGTGCTACCGGGCCGGGCAGGGTGGTGGTTGGCGGTGCTGGCGCTGGTGTTCGGGTTTCCGGCGCTGGCGTTGTACAACACGACGTTGGCTGTTTTTGCGGTGGTCATTGCTGGATTGCGTTTGGTCCGCGCGACCCGCGTCGCCTGATAGTCAGTATTCGAGAGCAGGCCGGCAGATGCGCCGAAGACTAAGCCTTGCGAACCCGCAAACTGCGCCACAACGCTGCAACCATCAACACACTCACCAGCGCCCAACCCCATGCCTGCTGATTCTGCAACCCTTCACGGTAAAGCTGCGGCGCAATGCCAGCACCGATGATGAAGGTCAGCAGGGCAATCTCCCGACGCGGCACGCTCACCGGGCGGCACAGATAGACCAGCGCCGGCAGGATAAATGCGACACTCGGGAAGCTGCGATAACGCGGATCGAACACCAGCTCCAGCATCGTCACCGCAGCGGCAAAACCGGCCGCTGCGAGCAACCAGCCCGCCCGACGTTCCAGCGTGTTGAACGCGCGTCCGCGCCAGCCGGTGCGAGCGCTCAGGGTCAGTGCCGCATGGGCCAGCACCAACACATTCAAAGCCGTCAGCAAAGCGACCCACAACCATTCACTGGTAAACCGCGTAGTGACACGGGCCAGGTCGCCCCAGGCGCCAATCGAGCAAGCGGCCAGCGCACCGAGCAACGGTAGAACCAGCGCGGCGCGAGTACTGCGTACGCGGCCGCCGAGGATTAGCGTGCCAAGGAAGATCAAACCACCCACCACCAGCCACTGTGTCCAGTAAGGCACGTTCGACACCGGACCGGCGAGCACGCCCTTGTCCTGGCGATCGGCATCGAACAGCCCCCAGTAACCACCGACCGCACCTTCGCTGGCGCGCTTCCATGGCTGGTCGAACGCTTCGATCAGGTTGTAATGCCAACCTTGCTGCTCCGCCATGATGACAAAAGCACGAATGAACTTGGCTTCATTGACCCGGCTCGGCAGGGCGGTTTCACGCTGACGGCCTTCGCTGGGCCAGCCGGTTTCGCCAATCATCACGTCCTTGGGCGCGAACTTGTTGCCGAACACCTGACGTACTTCGGCCACATGCTGCAGGGCGGCGTCGATATTTGACGGGTCATCTTCCCAGTACGGCAACAAATGGATGGTCAGGAAGTCCACCGCCGGGGCGATTTCCGGGTGCTTGAGCCAGAACTCCCAGACGTCGGCGTAAGTGACAGGTTGTTTGACCTGGCTTTTGACTTTGTTAATGAGCTTGGCCAGCTGCGCGCCAGTGACTTCTTTGCGTAACAGGGTTTCGTTACCGACGATCACCGAGGTCACTACGTCCGCGTTGGTGTTGGCCGAGGCGATCAGCAGGTCGACTTCCTTGGCAGTGTCCACAGGGTTGCTGTTGACCCAGGCGCCGATCATCAGTTTCAGCCCGTGCTTGCGCGCCAGGTCGGGCAGGGCCTCGAGGCCGGTCATGGAATAGGTGCGGATGCATTCGAAGCTTTTGGCCAGCAGCGCGAGGTCGGCATCCATGCGCTCGGGGCGCAGTTTGAACGGCTGATCGAACGGCGATTGGTCCTTGTCGAACGGGGTGTAGGAGGCGCATTGCAACTTGTGCGTCGCGCTGGCCACGTCCGGCAGCACCACCGGTTTCCCGAGGCCGTACCAGAAGCCACCAAGGGCAAAAAGCCCCAGCAGGCAGGCGAATAGATAAGCAAAAAAAGGAAAGCGGGATGTCGCGGGCATGGTCAGGCCGTCTGGGAGCAAAGCCGCGCATGTTACCTTCATTTGCCGCGTGCTTGGTGGCCTGCATACTTTTGACATGCAAAGTTTGGGCGGATTGGCCGGCGGGCTTCCGGTGGTCTAGATTAATGGCGTTCTGATGTCGTTTCTCGATGCCTTGAGGTCGCTGGCAGAGAAGGTCGCCATTGTCGTGAGGTTGATTATCGACGCATCAGTACTCCGCTGATGTTCGGACGAGTTTGCGGTGGGCGTGATGGGGGCGCTGTGCACCATAACAATACGTTGACGCGACTCGGCATCCGTCGAGCGCAGCACTTTCGGGGAAGTAACGATGAAGATGCGACGACTCTTGGGCGCAGGTGCCGCTTTGGTGCTGGCGATCAGTTCTACTGTAGCCAGCGCCGAAGGCAAGGCAGTGACTATCGGTTATGTCGACGGCTGGTCGGACAGTGTTGCCACGACCAACGTGGCCGCTGAAGTGATCAGGCAGAAACTCGGTTATGACGTGAAACTGCAAGCAGTCGCCACCGGGATCATGTGGCAGGGCGTGGCCACTGGCAAACTCGATGCCATGATGTCTGCGTGGTTGCCTGTGACTCATGGTGAATACTGGACCAAGAACAAGGATCAAGTCGTCGATTACGGTCCGAACTTCAAGGACGCAAGAATTGGCCTGATCGTGCCGGAGTACGTCAAAGCTAAAAGTATTGCCGATCTGAAAACCGACGACAGCTTCAAGGGTCGCATCGTCGGCATCGACGCCGGTTCGGGCGTAATGCTCAAGTCCGAACAGGCAATCAAGGACTACGATCTGACCGGCTATCAACTCAAGGCCAGTTCCGGCGCCGGCATGATTGCCGAGCTGACCCGTGCCGAGAAGAAAAACGAATCCATTGCTGTCACCGGTTGGGTGCCGCACTGGATGTTCGCCAAGTGGAAACTGCGCTTCCTGGACGACCCGAAAGGCGTTTATGGCGCGGCTGAAACTGTAAACAACATCGGCAGCAAAGAACTGGCAACCAAGGCTCCGGAAGTTGCCAAGTTCATGAAGAACTTCCAGTGGGCGTCGAAAGACGAAATCGGCGAAGTCATGTTGGCCATTCAGGATGGTGCCAAACCTGAAGCCGCCGCGAAGGATTGGGTCGCCAAACACCCGGAACGCGTTGCAGATTGGACTAAATGATTTGAGCTGACGCGTCTAGTCAGCACCTTACAGGGCCGCTTGGTATCACTGCCAAGCGGCCTTTTGCATTCCCGCATTCTTGTAGATAGAAGATGGGTGCAAAGCAGGCTAATTATTATTTGCTGAAAAAGGCAAAACCGTCATGTCGTTCTAATACTAAGGTCGTCTGGAACCAGTTCCGTAGCCGCATAGAGTGGATAGCGTTCCAACTTCATCTGTGCTGCGAGGATAAAAACAATGAACGACAGCATTTACCTCTCGATTCAAAACAGCCCGCTCTTCAAGGAGCTGGTTAGTAAGCGAGAACGGTTCGCCTGGATTCTTTCGGCGATCATGCTTGGGCTTTACTCCGGATTCATCCTTTTGATTGCTTACGGGCCGCATATTCTGGGGGCGAAAATCAGCCCCGAGTCTTCAATTACCTGGGGGATACCGATTGGTGTCGGGCTGATTCTCTCGGCCTTTATCCTGACTGCAATCTACGTACGACGCGCCAATGGCGAATTCGACGACCTGAACAATGCGATTCTCAAGGAGGCTCAGCAATGATCCGGCGTCTAATGGCTCTATTGAGCATCGCAGCCTTTGCACCTGGCGCCTGGGCAGGTGAAGCCCTGACCGGCGAAGTGCAAAAACAACCGCTCAACGTTTCCGCGATCCTGATGTTCGTCGCGTTCGTTGGTCTGACCCTGTGCATCACCTACTGGGCTTCCAAGCGCAACAATTCGGCAGCCGACTACTATGCGGCGGGTGGCAAGATCACCGGCTTGCAGAACGGTCTGGCGATCGCCGGTGACTACATGTCGGCGGCGTCCTTCCTGGGTATTTCCGCCCTGGTGTTCACTTCTGGCTACGACGGCCTGATCTACTCGATCGGGTTCCTGGTGGGCTGGCCGATCATTCTGTTCCTGATCGCCGAGCGCCTGCGTAACCTGGGTAAATACACCTTTGCCGACGTGGCGTCCTACCGCCTTGGGCAAACCCAGATCCGCACGCTGTCTGCTTGCGGTTCGCTGGTGGTGGTGGCGTTCTACCTGATCGCGCAAATGGTCGGTGCCGGCAAGCTGATTCAGCTGCTGTTCGGTCTCGACTACTACGTTGCCGTGATCCTGGTCGGTATCCTGATGTGCATGTACGTGTTGTTCGGCGGCATGCTGGCGACCACTTGGGTGCAGATCATCAAGGCCGTGTTGCTGCTGTCCGGTGCTACGTTCATGGCGCTGATGGTCATGAAGCACGTCAACTTCGACTTCAGCTTGCTGTTTTCCGAGGCGATCAAGGTTCACCCTAAAGGTGAAGCGATCATGAGCCCGGGCGGCCTGGTGAAAGATCCGGTCTCGGCATTCTCGCTTGGCCTGGCACTGATGTTCGGTACCGCTGGCCTGCCGCACATTCTGATGCGCTTCTTCACCGTGAGTGACGCAAAAGAAGCTCGCAAGAGCGTGCTGTATGCAACCGGCTTCATCGGCTACTTCTACATCTTGACGTTCATCATCGGCTTCGGCGCGATCTTGCTGGTCAGCACCAACCCTGCCTTTAAAGATGCTGCTGGCGCGCTGTTGGGCGGCAACAACATGGCGGCGGTGCACCTGGCCAACGCGGTAGGTGGCAGTATCTTCCTGGGCTTCATCTCGGCAGTCGCGTTCGCAACCATTCTGGCTGTGGTGGCTGGTTTGACGCTGGCCGGTGCTACGGCGGTGTCTCACGACCTTTACGCCAGCGTGATCAAGAAGGGCAAGGCCAACGACAAGGACGAGATTCGCGTTTCGAAAATCACCACCGTCTGCCTGGGTGTGTTGGCGATCGGCCTGGGCATTCTGTTCGAAAGCCAGAACATCGCGTTCATGGTGGGCCTGGCGTTCTCCATCGCGGCAAGCTGTAACTTCCCGGTGCTGCTGCTTTCCATGTACTGGAAGAAGTTGACCACGCGTGGGGCGATGATCGGTGGCTGGTTGGGTCTGATCAGTGCCGTTGGTTTGATGGTCCTTGGTCCTACCATTTGGGTGCAGATCCTGCATCACGAGAAGGCTATCTTCCCGTATGAGTACCCGGCGCTGTTCTCCATGGCCATTGCGTTTATCGGGATCTGGTTCTTCTCGATCACTGACAAGTCGACGGCCGGCGTTAATGAGCGTGCGCTGTTCTTCCCGCAGTTTGTTCGTTCGCAGACTGGTTTGGGGGCGAGTGGGGCGGTAGCTCACTAAGGCTTCAGGTTTATCTGTGTAAGTTGCGTTAAATGCAAATGCCCCGGTCGAGAGATCGGGGCATTTTTTTTTGTGGGCGGTTATCGGATTGTTAGTGGGTGGGCTTGTTTGTTGTGGCGGCCTTTGGGCCGACCATGCTGTTGTTGACTGGGGTACATATCCGTTCCTGCGGTAACGGCTACTTAGGGTTTCGCCCTTACGGCGACTCACTTTTTTTGACAAGCGCCTCAAAAAAAGTAAGCAAAAAAAAGGCTCGCCCCGGCGTCCGGCCCCTCGCTAGGGCTCGGTGTTCCTTCGTTCCGGCATTCATCTGGGGGCATCGCCTCCGGTCGGCTTCGCTTCGACCTCCTCTCGATGTGTTCGACTTCGTCGAACGGCGCTACGCGCCAGCCCCCCAGATGAATGCCTCCACTCAGCCTTCCGAAGGGCGGGTAGATCAAAATCAAAAGCAAGATCAAAAGCTGAAGGCGAGCTAACGCTCGGCCTGATGAGTGGTTAAGAGCGAAGCGGGTACGCCGATTCATTGTGGGAGCGAGCCTGCTCGCGATGGCGGCGGTTCAATCAACATTGCTGTGCCTGATCCACCGCCTTCGCGAGCAGGCTCGCACAGCCCTTGATCTGCTTTTGATCTTTCGCCCCTTCGGCAGGCCGAGCGTAGGTGTCCATCAGGGGGTTAGGCGCGTAGCGCCGTGCGGCGAAGCCGCACACATCGAGAGGAGGTCGAAGCGAAGCCGACCGGAGGCGATGCCCCCTGATGGGCACCGTAGCGAGGCGCCGTACGCCGGGGCGAAGCCTTTTGTTTACTTTTCGCTGGGCCGGCATTCCGGCGTCTGGAAAAGTGAGTCGCTGTAAAAGCGAAACCCTAAGTAGCCGTTACCGCAGCAACGGATATGCCCCCAATCCCACACCACGCCACCGCCGCACAAACAAAAACGGCCTCTATATAAATAGAGGCCGTTTCCGGTGCAACTCAAGACGTTATCGCAAGACAGGTCTTATTTGCGGTCTTCCAACTTGGTGATGTCACGCGACTCGTAGCCGGTGTACAGCTGGCGCGGGCGGCCAATCTTGTACGGGCTGGAGAGCATTTCTTTCCAGTGGGAGATCCAGCCGACGGTCCGTGCCAAAGCGAAGATGACGGTGAACATGCTGGTTGGAATGCCGATCGCCTTGAGGATGATCCCCGAGTAGAAGTCGACGTTCGGGTACAGCGAGCGTTCGATGAAGTACGGGTCGGTCAGGGCGATCTCTTCCAGGCGCATGGCCAGTTCGAGTTGCGGATCGTTGGTGATGCCCAGTTCCTTCAGCACTTCGTCGCAGGTCTGCTTCATGACAGTTGCGCGTGGGTCGCGGTTTTTGTAAACACGGTGACCGAAGCCCATCAGTTTGAACGGATCGTTCTTGTCCTTGGCCTTGGCGATGTACTTGTCGATGTTCGACACATCGCCAATTTCATCGAGCATGGTCAGAACAGCTTCGTTCGCGCCGCCGTGGGCAGGGCCCCACAGTGCAGCGATGCCGGCGGCGATACAGGCGAACGGGTTGGCACCCGAAGAGCCGGCCAGGCGTACGGTGGAAGTCGATGCGTTCTGCTCGTGGTCGGCATGGAGGATGAAGATCTTGTCCATGGCGTTGGCGAGCACCGGGCTGATCGGTTTGATCTCGCACGGGGTGTTGAACATCATGTGCAGGAAGTTTTCCGCGTACGTCAGGTCGTTGCGCGGGTACATCATGGGTTGCCCCATCGAGTACTTGTAAACCATCGCTGCCAGGGTCGGCATCTTGGCAACCAGGCGGATCGCGGAGATTTCGCGATGCTGCGGGTTATTGATGTCCAGGGAGTCGTGGTAGAAGGCCGAGAGGGCGCCGACTACGCCGCACATGACGGCCATCGGGTGGGCGTCGCGACGGAAGCCGTTGAAGAAGGTCTTCAGCTGCTCGTGAACCATGGTGTGGTTCTTCACGGTGCTGACGAACTGGGCCTTCTGTTCTGCGGTCGGCAATTCGCCGTTGAGCAGCAGATAGCAGGTTTCCAGGTAGTCCGACTTTTCAGCCAACTGTTCGATCGGGTAGCCGCGGTGCAGCAGGATGCCGTTGTCGCCGTCGATATAGGTGATCTTCGACTCGCAGGAAGCTGTCGACATGAAACCAGGGTCAAAGGTGAAACGGCCCGTGGCCGTCAGGCCCCGAACATCGATTACATCGGGACCAACGGTGCCGGTTAAAATGGGCAGCTCGACGGGGGCTGCGCCCTCGATGATCAACTGCGCTTTTTTGTCAGCCATGTGGCCTCCTATTTATGCTTGAAATCATCAGACAGACCCCCCACGCAGGGCCCGCACCACTATAGTGAGATAAATTCGAATGTCAATTTGCCTAAAGTCTTGCTCCAGAAGGCTTTAACCGGACTTTTTCCTCGAAATTGACTGCCATTTACGCCTTTTATGCGACTTGTGCAATGAGCTATTAGGGGGAGGTGAACGCGTTGTCATTAGTAGCCTAACTGTCTATACTCGGCCACCGACCGCCAGGGGCTTTTTGGCCTGCTTTGTTGGGGGTCGCATCCCTGGGTAGTGGTTACCTGACCAGTGCACTCCCCAACAACTTTGCCCTGATTGTTAGGGGCTCTTCAGTGTGAAAAAAAAGCCGTGAAAAGCCAACGACCTGTAAACCTAGACCTTAGGACCATCAAACTCCCCATCACCGGCGTTACGTCGTTTCTTCACCGTGTTTCCGGCATCATCCTCTTCCTGGGCCTTGGCTTCATGCTGTATGCATTGGGCAAATCTCTGGGTTCCGAGGAAGGTTTTGTCGAGGTGAAGGCATGCTTGACCAGTCCGCTGGCCAAGTTCGTAGCATGGGGCCTCCTCTCTGCCTTGCTGTATCACATGGTAGCCGGCGTGCGCCATTTGATCATGGACATGGGCATCGGTGAGACGCTGGAAGGCGGCAAGCTGGGCTCGAAAATCATTATCGCCGTGTCTGCGGTGTTGATCGTTCTGGCGGGAGTTTGGATATGGTAACCAGCGTAACGAACCTGTCGCGTTCCGGCCTCTATGACTGGATGGCGCAGCGTGTGTCTGCGGTTGTTCTCGCGGCTTATTTCATTTTCCTGATTGGATACCTGGCAGCGCACCCTGGCATTGGCTACGCCCAATGGCACGAGCTGTTTGCAAGCAACGGGATGCGTATCTTCAGTCTGCTGGCCCTGGTGGCCCTGGGCGCTCACGCCTGGGTTGGCATGTGGACCATCGCGACCGACTACCTGACGCCGATGGCGCTGGGCAAGTCCGCGACTGCAGTACGTTTCCTCTTCCAGGCAGTATGCGGCATTGCGATGTTCGCCTACTTCGTCTGGGGTGTGCAGATTCTTTGGGGTATCTGATTCATGTCTACTACAGTTAATACGCTTTCGTTCGACGCCATTATTATTGGCGGCGGCGGTGCTGGCATGCGCGCTGCGCTGCAACTGGCACAAGGTGGTCACAAGACTGCCGTGGTAACCAAGGTTTTCCCGACTCGCTCGCACACCGTATCCGCCCAGGGTGGCATCACCTGCGCCATCGCCTCGGCAGATCCGAACGATGACTGGCGCTGGCACATGTACGATACCGTCAAGGGTTCCGACTATATCGGTGACCAGGACGCTATCGAATACATGTGTTCCGTAGGCCCGGAAGCGGTCTTTGAGCTCGAGCACATGGGCTTGCCGTTCTCCCGTACCGAGCAGGGCCGCATCTATCAGCGTCCGTTCGGCGGTCAGTCGAAAGACTTCGGTAAAGGTGGCCAGGCTGCCCGTACGTGCGCCGCTGCCGACCGTACCGGTCACGCACTGCTGCATACCCTGTACCAGGCCAACCTCAAGGCCGGCACTGTATTCCTCAACGAATACTACGGTGTCGACCTGGTGAAGAACGAAGATGGTGCCTTTGTCGGCATGATCGTCATCTGCATCGAAACCGGCGAAACTTCCTACGTCCGTGCTAACGCCACTGTACTGGCGACTGGCGGTGCAGGCCGTATCTACTCGTCCACCACCAATGCCCTGATCAACACCGGTGACGGCGTCGGCATGGCTCTGCGTGCTGGCGTACCGGTACAAGACATTGAAATGTGGCAGTTCCACCCAACCGGCATCGCCGGCGCCGGTGTACTGGTTACTGAAGGCTGCCGCGGTGAAGGCGGTTACCTGATCAACAAGCACGGCGAGCGTTTCATGGAGCGTTATGCTCCGAACGCCAAAGACCTGGCTGGTCGTGACGTTGTTGCTCGCTCGATGGTTAAAGAAATCATCGCCGGCAACGGTTGCGGTCCGGATGGCGACCACGTAATGCTGAAACTCGATCACCTCGGTGAAGAAGTTCTGCACAGCCGTCTGCCAGGCATCATGGAATTGTCCAAGACCTTCGCCCACGTCGACCCAGCCGTGTCGCCGATTCCGGTCGTTCCAACCTGCCACTATATGATGGGCGGCGTGCCGACCAACATTCACGGTCAGGCAATCACTCAGGATGCCGACGGCGTTGACCAGATCATCCCGGGCCTGTTCGCAGTAGGCGAAGTGGCTTGCGTATCGGTTCACGGTGCCAACCGTCTGGGCGGCAACTCGCTGCTCGACCTGGTAGTGTTCGGCCGTGCCGCCGGCCTGTTCCTGGAACAGACCCTGAAAGAAGGCGTCGACTACACCCGCGCTCGCCAGTCCGACATCGACGCTGCCCTGGCACGTCTCGATGGCCTGAACTCGCGTACCGAAGGTGAAGACGTCGCCACCCTGCGTAAAGAGCTGCAAAGCTGCATGCAGAACTACTTCGGTGTATTCCGTACCGGCGAATACATGCAGAAGGGTATTGCCCAGCTGGCTGATCTGCGTGGCCGTATCGCCAACGTCAAGATCAACGACAAGAGTCAGGCGTTCAACACCGCTCGTATCGAAGCTCTGGAATTGCAGAACCTGCTGGAAGTGGCCGAAGCTACCGCCATCGCCGCAGAAATCCGCAAAGAGTCCCGCGGCGCTCACGCCCGTGAAGACTTCGAAGAGCGCGATGACGTTAACTGGCTGTGCCACACCCTGTATTTCCCGGGTGAGAAGCGCGTTACCAAGCGTGCCGTGAACTTCTCGCCAAAAACAGTCCCGACCTTTGAACCAATGATTCGGACTTATTAAGGGTAGCCGCCATGTTGCAAGTCAGTGTTTATCGCTACAACCCTGATCAGGACGCCGCGCCGTTCATGCAGGAATTCCAGGTCAATACCAACGGTAAAGACCTGATGGTGCTGGACGTGCTGGCCCTGATCAAAGAGCAGGACGAGGGTTTCTCCTATCGTCGCTCTTGCCGTGAAGGTGTTTGCGGTTCCGACGGCATGAACATCAACGGCAAAAACGCTCTGGCGTGCGTCACGCCGCTGTCCGCTGTCGTAAAAGGTAACAAGCTGATCGTTCGTCCTCTGCCAGGTTTGCCGGTTATCCGTGACTTGGTCGTCGATATGAGCATCTTCTACAAGCAATACGAAAAGGTTAAGCCATACCTGCAGAACGACACGCCGGCTCCGGCCATCGAACGTCTGCAGACTCCTGAAGAGCGTGAAAAGCTCGACGGTCTGTACGAGTGCATCCTGTGCGCTTGCTGCTCGACCTCTTGCCCGTCCTTCTGGTGGAACCCGGACAAGTTCCTGGGTCCAGCTGCTCTGCTGCAAGCGTATCGCTTCCTGGCAGACAGCCGCGACACCAAGACTGCCGAGCGTCTGGCTTCGCTGGATGACCCGTTCAGCGTATTCCGCTGCCGCGGGATCATGAACTGCGTCAACGTCTGTCCGAAAGGCCTGAACCCGACTAAGGCCATCGGTCACGTACGTAACATGCTGCTGCAAAGCGGCGTGTGATTCAGCTGCTGTAACCCGGCTGTTGTAAATGTAGTACCGCTGTACCCGTAGATGCTACGGCGCAGGCTTCAACCGGCGCCGTAGTTTTAACCTGAGCAGCAGCTTATAAGGCTGCGGCTCTTATTTTGAAGAAATGAGACAAGCAGGGGCATCCGGGCTGGTACCCGGACTATCAGCGTGATCCTAAGTGGCTTGTTTTAGTCGCTGCATTCGGACTTCTGCAAGCGTGCTCGGTGTCGACGCCGGTGGTGTTCCCCTAACCGAGGGTGACCAAGCATGCAAGAAAGCGTGATGCAGCGCATGTGGAACAGCGCCTACCTATCCGGTAGTAACGCTGCCTATGTGGAAGAGCTCTATGAGCTCTACCTGCACGACCCTAACGCTGTGCCAGAAGAGTGGCGCACCTACTTTCAGAAGTTGCCTGCTGACGGCAACACTGCCACCGATGTTTCGCACTCCACAATTCGCGATCATTTCGTCTTGCTGGCAAAGAACCAGCGCCGCGCCCAACCGGTTTCCGCCGGCAGCGTGAGCAGTGAGCACGAGAAGAAGCAAGTTGAAGTGCTGCGATTGATCCAGGCCTACCGTATGCGTGGCCACCAGGCAGCCCAGCTTGACCCGCTGGGGCTGTGGCAGCGTCCTGCACCTGCAGACCTGTCGATCAATCATTACGGCTTGACCAATGCCGATCTTGATACGACCTTCCGTGCCGGCGACCTGTTCATCGGCAAAGAGGAGGCGAGCCTACGCGAAATTCACGAAGCGTTGCAGCAGACATATTGCCGCACCATCGGCGCTGAATTTACGCACATCACCGATTCCGAGCAGCGCCAGTGGTTCCAGCAACGTCTGGAAAGCGTGCGCGGCCGTCCAACGTACTCCGCCGACATCAAGAGCCACTTGCTCGAGCGCGTCACGGCCGGCGAAGGTCTGGAAAAATACCTGGGTACCAAATACCCGGGTACCAAGCGTTTCGGTCTGGAAGGCGGCGAGAGCCTGATTCCGATGCTCGACGAGCTGATCCAGCGTTCCGGTTCCTACGGCACCAAGGAAATCGTTATCGGCATGGCCCACCGTGGTCGTCTGAACGTACTGGTCAACACCTTCGGCAAGAACCCGCGCGAGCTGTTCGACGAGTTTGAAGGCAAGAAGAAGGTCGAGCTGGGTTCCGGTGACGTTAAGTATCACCAGGGCTTCTCGTCCAACGTGATGACCACCGGCGGTGAAGTTCACCTGGCGATGGCGTTCAACCCGTCCCACCTGGAAATCGTATCCCCAGTGGTCGAGGGTTCGGTTCGCGCCCGTCAGGATCGTCGTAACGACCCTACCGGCGAGAAGGTTCTGCCGATCTCCATCCACGGTGACGCTGCAATCGCAGGTCAGGGCGTGGTCATGGAAACCTTCCAGATGTCGCAGACCCGCGGTTTCAAGACCGGCGGCACCGTGCACATCGTAATCAACAACCAGGTTGGTTTCACCATCAGCAACCCGCTGGACGCGCGCTCCACCGAGTACGCGACCGACGTTGCGAAAATGATCCAGGCGCCGATCCTCCATGTCAATGGCGATGATCCGGAAGCTGTATTGTTCGTGACCCAGCTGGCCATCGACTACCGCATGCAGTTCAAGCGCGACGTGGTCATCGACATGTTCTGCTACCGTCGTCGCGGCCACAACGAGGCCGACGAGCCAAGCGGCACCCAGCCCATGATGTATCAGCAGATCACCAAGCAGCGCACGACCCGTGAACTGTATGCCGATCATCTGACCCAGAGCGGTGTGCTGGACGCAGAGCGTGTTCAGGCGAAGATCGACGAATACCGCAACGCGCTGGACAACGGTCTGCATGTTGTAAAAAGCCTGGTCAAAGAGCCGAACAAAGAGTTGTTCGTGGACTGGCGTCCGTATCTGGGCCACGCCTGGACCGCGCGTCACGACACTCGCTTCGATCTGAAAACCTTGCAGGAACTGTCCGCCAAGCTGCTGGAAATTCCGGAAGGCTTCGTGGTTCAGCGCCAGGTCTCGAAAATCTACGAAGACCGTCAGAAAATGCAAGCCGGCGGCCTGCCGATCAACTGGGGTTACGCCGAAACCATGGCGTACGCAACCCTGGCGTTCGAAGGTCACCCGATTCGCATGACGGGTCAGGACATCGGTCGCGGTACGTTCTCGCACCGTCACGCTGTCTTGCACAACCAGAAAGACGCGGGCACCTACATCCCGCTGCAAAACCTGTACAAGGGCCAGCCACGTTTCGACCTGTACGATTCGTTCCTGTCCGAAGAAGCCGTGCTGGCGTTCGAATACGGTTACTCGACCACCACGCCTGAGGCGCTGGTGATCTGGGAAGCCCAGTTCGGCGACTTCGCCAACGGTGCCCAAGTGGTTATCGACCAGTTCATCACCAGTGGCGAGCACAAGTGGGGCCGTCTCTGCGGTCTGACCATGCTGCTGCCGCACGGTTATGAAGGTCAGGGTCCGGAGCATTCTTCGGCTCGCCTGGAGCGTTACCTGCAACTGTGCGCCGAGCACAATATTCAGGTCGCCGTCCCGACTACGCCGGCTCAGATCTACCACTTGCTGCGTCGTCAGGTGATTCGCCCGCTGCGCAAGCCATTGATAGTCCTGACGCCGAAGTCGCTGCTGCGTCATAAACTGGCCATCTCGACCCTGGAAGATCTGGCCGAAGGTTCGTTCCAGACCGTTATCCCGGAAATCGATGTTCAAGACCCGAAAAAGGTCGAGCGCATTGTTCTGTGTAGCGGCAAGGTCTACTACGACCTGCTGGAAAAACGCCGTGCCGAAGGTCGTGACGACATCGCCGTCGTGCGTATCGAGCAGCTGTACCCATTCCCTGAGGACGACTTGAACGAAGTCCTGGCTCCGTACACCAACCTCAAACATATCGTTTGGTGTCAGGAAGAGCCGATGAACCAGGGTGCCTGGTACTGCAGCCAACACCACATGCGTCGCATCGTTGGCAATCACAACAAAGCACTCTTTCTCGAGTACGCCGGTCGTGATGCTTCTGCTGCACCTGCTTGTGGTTATGCATCGATGCACGCTGAGCAGCAGGAAAAACTGCTGCAAGACGCCTTTACTGTTTAACGCCTTCGCGCACCTGAAACCGAATTTAAGGACCCACAGATAATGGCTATCGAAATCAAAGCCCCCACTTTCCCGGAATCGGTTGCCGATGGCACCGTTGCCACCTGGCACAAAAAGCCGGGCGACGCCGTCAAGCGCGATGACCTGATCGTCGACATCGAAACCGACAAAGTCGTACTGGAAGTGTTGGCCACCGCTGACGGCGTGCTGGGCGCTATCGTCAAGAACGAAGGCGACACCGTTCTGTCCGACGAAGTCCTGGGCTCCATCGAAGCGGGCGGCGCTGCTGCCGCTCCAGCTGCTGCCGCTGCTCCGGCCGCTGCACAAGCTGCTGCTCCTGCCGCTGAAGGCGAAGATGATCCTGTTGCTGCGCCGGCTGCTCGCAAGCTGGCTGAAGAAAACGGTATCAACATCGCTTCCGTTGCCGGCACTGGCAAAGGCGGTCGTGTGACCAAGGAAGACGTTGTTGCCGCTGTAGCTGCCAAGAAAGCCGCTCCGGCTGCCGCGCCTGCCAAGGCTGCTGCTCCTGCCGCTGCCGCTCCAGTGTTTGCTGCCGGCGATCGTATCGAGAAGCGCGTACCGATGACCCGCGTGCGGGCCACCGTAGCCAAGCGTCTGGTTGAAGCTCAATCGAACATGGCGATGCTGACCACTTTCAACGAAGTCGACATGACCGAAGTCATGGCCCTGCGTTCGAAGTACAAGGACCTGTTCGAGAAGTCCCACAACGGCGTGCGCCTGGGCTTCATGTCGTTCTTCGTCAAGGCTGCCACCGAAGCGCTGAAACGCTTCCCGGCTGTCAACGCGTCGATCGACGGTGCTGACATCGTTTATCACGGCTACGCCGACGTCGGTGTTGCTGTTTCCAGCGACCGCGGCCTGGTTGTTCCGGTTCTGCGTAACGCCGAACTGATGAGCCTGGCTGAAATCGAAGGCGGCATCGCCACCTTCGGCAAGAAGGCTCGTGACGGCAAACTGTCGATGGACGAGATGACCGGCGGTACGTTCACCATCACCAACGGTGGTACCTTCGGTTCGATGATGTCGACCCCGATCGTCAACCCGCCGCAAGCGGCCATCCTGGGCATGCACAACATTCTGCAGCGTCCTATGGCGATCAACGGTCAGGTTGTTATCCGTCCGATGATGTACCTCGCGCTGTCCTACGATCACCGTCTGATCGATGGCAAAGAAGCTGTGACCTTCCTGGTTACCATCAAGAACCTGCTGGAAGACCCGGCTCGTTTGCTGCTGGATATCTGATTTCGTTGCACGGGCCGTCCAGTGATGGACGGCCCTCCTGTAATGACCAGCTTCGTCCCACGACGGTCCCCAAAAGGGAGCGTCCGGTTTGATTCGAGAAGGAATGACACATGACTCAGAAATTCGACGTGGTAGTGATTGGCGCGGGCCCTGGCGGCTACGTGGCTGCCATTAAAGCAGCGCAACTGGGCCTCACCACTGCCTGCATCGAGAAATACACCGACAAGGAAGGCAAACTGGCCCTCGGCGGTACTTGCCTGAACGTCGGCTGCATTCCATCCAAGGCGCTGCTGGACAGCTCCTGGAAATACAAGGAAGCCAAAGAAGGCTTCGCGATCCACGGTATCAACCACGCTGGTGTGACCATGGACGTGGCTGCGATGGTCGGCCGTAAAGCCAACATCGTCAAAGGCCTGACTTCGGGTGTTGCCACCCTGTTCAAGGCTAACGGTGTGACCTCGATCGAGGGCCACGGCAAACTGCTGGCCGGCAAGAAAGTCGAAGTCACCAAGCCTGACGGTTCGGTAGAAATCATTGAAGCCGAGAACGTGATTCTGGCTCCGGGCTCGCGTCCGATCGACATTCCACCCGCTCCGGTCGACCAGAATGTGATCGTCGATTCGACTGGCGCGCTGGAATTCCAGTCCGTGCCAAAACGTTTGGGCGTGATTGGCGCTGGCGTGATCGGTCTGGAACTGGGTTCGGTCTGGTCCCGTCTGGGCGCAGAAGTGACTGTTCTTGAAGCGCTGGACACCTTCCTGATGGCCGCTGACGCTGCCGTTTCCAAGGAAGCGCTGAAAACCCTGACCAAACAAGGTCTGGACATCAAGCTGGGTGCTCGCGTTACCGGTTCCAAAGTGAACGGTGACGAAGTCGTTGTGAACTACACCGATGCCAACGGCGAACAGAACATCACCTTCGACAAGCTGATCGTAGCCGTTGGTCGCCGTCCGGTGACCACTGATCTGCTGGCTGCTGATTGCGGCGTGACCCTGGACGAGCGCGGTTTCGTGCACGTTGACGATCACTGTGCCACCACCGTACCGGGCGTTTACGCCATCGGCGACGTGGTTCGCGGCATGATGCTGGCACACAAGGCCTCGGAAGAGGGCATCATGGTCGTCGAGCGCATCAAGGGCCACAAAGCCCAGATGAACTATGACTTGATCCCTTCGGTTATTTATACTCACCCGGAAATCGCGTGGGTCGGCAAAACCGAGCAGGCCTTGAAGGCTGAAGGCGTTGAAGTTAACGTTGGCACCTTCCCGTTCGCAGCCAGTGGCCGTGCCATGGCAGCCAACGACACCGGCGGTTTCGTGAAAGTCATCGCTGATGCCAAGACTGACCGCGTATTGGGCGTCCACGTGATTGGCCCGAGCGCTGCAGAACTGGTTCAGCAGGGCGCGATCGGTATGGAATTCGGCACCAGCGCGGAAGACCTGGGCATGATGGTTTTCTCCCATCCGACCCTGTCCGAAGCCTTGCACGAAGCAGCTTTGGCTGTGAATGGCGGCGCCATCCACATTGCCAACCGCAAGAAGCGTTAAGACAAGACAATAAGAAACCACGGCGGAAGGCCCGTCGTGAGCCTTGCGTGCAAGACTCACCGCGGAATGTCCGCCGGACGCAGCCTTGCGTAGTCTCACCGGTTATCCGGAACACCTACGCAAGCAGCAGTCACAGGTGGTGCGGCACTTGAACAAGTGCAGCACCGAATGCGCAGTACCTAACGAAGACGGTAATAAGCATGAATCTTCACGAGTATCAGGGTAAGCAGCTGTTCGCTGAATACGGCCTGCCAGTATCCCAGGGTTTCGCCGTAGACACCCCGGAAGCAGCAGCAGAAGCGTGCGACAAAATCGGCGGGACCGAATGGGTTGTCAAAGCCCAGGTTCACGCAGGTGGTCGCGGTAAAGCGGGCGGCGTTAAGCTGGTTCGCAGCAAAGAAGACGCCAAAGCATTCGCTCAACAGTGGTTGGGCAAGCGTCTGGTGACTTACCAGACTGATGCCAATGGTCAGCCAGTCACCAAGATCCTGGTTGAATCGTGCACTGATATCGCTAAAGAGTTGTACCTGGGCGCTGTCGTTGACCGTTCGAGCCGTCGCATCGTGTTCATGGCTTCCACCGAAGGTGGCGTGGACATCGAGAAAATCGCTCACGACACCCCTGAGAAAATCCTCAAGGCCACTATCGATCCACTGGTTGGCGCTCAGCCATTCCAGGGTCGCGAGCTGGCATTCCAGTTGGGTCTGGAAGGCAAGCAAGTTGCTCAGTTCGCCAAGATCTTCGTAGGTCTGGCCAAGCTGTTCAAGGATCACGACCTGGCTCTGCTGGAAGTGAACCCGCTGGTGATCAAGGCTGACGGCGATCTGCATTGCCTCGACGCCAAGATCAACATCGACGCCAACGCCATGTACCGTCAGCCTAAGCTGAAGACTTTCCACGATCCGTCGCAAGACGATCCGCGCGAAGCGCACGCTGCCAAGTTCGAACTGAACTATGTAGCGCTGGAAGGCAACATCGGTTGCATGGTCAACGGTGCTGGCCTGGCCATGGGTACCATGGACATCGTCAACCTGCATGGCGGCAAACCAGCCAACTTCCTCGACGTGGGCGGCGGTGCTACCAAAGAACGCGTTACCGAAGCGTTCAAGATCATCCTGTCCGACACTAACGTCGCTGCAGTATTGGTCAACATCTTCGGCGGCATCGTTCGTTGCGACATGATTGCCGAAGGCATCATCGGCGCTGTGAAAGAAGTCGGCGTGAAAATCCCGGTTGTTGTTCGCCTTGAAGGCAACAACGCTGAGCTGGGCGCTAAAGTACTGGCAGAAAGCGGTTTGAACATCATCGCTGCTACCAGCCTGACCGACGCTGCTCAACAAGTTGTCAAAGCTGCGGAGGGCAAATAATGAGCGTCCTGATCAATAAAGACACCAAAGTTATCTGCCAGGGTATTACCGGTTCGCAAGGTAGTTTCCACACCCAGCAAGCCATCGAATACGGCACCAAGATGGTTGGCGGCGTTACTCCTGGTAAAGGCGGCACCGAGCACCTGGGTCTGCCAGTGTTCAACACCGTGAAAGATGCTGTAGCTGCCACTGGCGCCACCGCCAGCGTGATCTACGTTCCAGCTCCTTTCTGCAAGGACTCCATCCTGGAAGCAGCATTCGGCGGCATCAAGCTGATCGTTTGCATCACTGAAGGCATTCCTACCCTGGACATGCTGGATGCCAAGGTCAAGTGCGACGAACTGGGCGTAGTCCTGATCGGTCCTAACTGCCCAGGCGTGATCACTCCAGGCGAATGCAAGATCGGCATCATGCCAGGTCACATTCACTTGCCAGGCAAGGTCGGTATCGTTTCCCGTTCCGGCACCCTGACCTACGAAGCTGTGAAGCAAACTACTGACGCCGGTTTCGGTCAGTCGACTTGCGTCGGCATCGGCGGTGACCCGATCCCGGGCTCGAACTTCATCGACATCCTGAAGCTGTTCCAGGAAGACCCGAAGACCGAAGCGATCGTGATGATCGGTGAGATCGGCGGTTCGGCTGAAGAAGAAGCGGCTGCCTACATCAAGGCACACGTGACCAAGCCGGTTGTTTCCTACATCGCTGGTGTGACTGCTCCTGCGGGCAAGCGCATGGGCCATGCTGGCGCAATCATCTCTGGCGGCAAAGGCACTGCAGACGAGAAGTTTGCTGCCCTGGAAGACGCAGGCGTTAAAACCGTGCGTTCGCTGGCAGACATCGGCAAGGCTTTGTCCGAGCTGACCGGTTGGGCGATCAAGTAAGCCTCGCGCTTATCTGACGCTTCACCAAACAAAGGCCACCTTCGGGTGGCCTTTGTCGTTTCCGGGCGATCGTTCCCACGCAGAGCGTGGGAACGATCTGTGCTGAGGTAGGAAATTTAGATATGTAAACGCGACACGGAAATGTCGCGTATCGGATAGTTCGCACCCTAACAGTGCGTTTGTCGGGCAAATTCGTTAGGCTAGCAGCCATTTTTGCGTCCGCCGCCCACAAGGTTGCTACGCGCTAAACGGGTCAGTCCTATACGGACCGACAGCATTTCCCTCACCCCTCAGGGAAATCCCTCTCTAAATTCCGATTCAGTAGTGTGGTATTTCCTTAATGAAAGTGTTGAAAGGCCAGGACATCCTGGCACTTGGTTTTATGACGTTTGCCCTGTTTGTCGGGGCTGGCAACATCATCTTCCCGCCTATCGTCGGTCTGCAGTCCGGTCCAAACGTCTGGATGGCGGCGCTGGGCTTTCTGATCACCGCGGTCGGTCTGCCGGTGATCACCGTTGTCGCCCTGGCCAAGGTCGGTGGTGCCATGGATGCCTTGAGCAGCCCGATCGGGAAAGTCGCCGGTGGCCTGCTGGCAGCCGCGTGCTACCTCGCTGTCGGCCCGCTGTTCGCGACACCGCGCACCGCCACCGTGTCATTCGAAGTCGGTTTGGCGCCACTGACTGGCGAGAGCCCGCTGGCGCTGTTCCTCTACAGCTCGGTGTACTTCCTGCTGGTGTTCTTCATCTCGCTCTATCCGGGCCGGCTGCTGGATACCGTAGGACGTTTCCTCGCACCGCTGAAGATCATCGCCCTGGCCGCGCTCGGCATCGCCGCGTTTGCATTGCCGGCCGGTGATGTCGGCGTGGCCACCCCGGAATACGTGGCAGCACCGTTCTCCCAAGGCTTCATCAATGGTTACCTGACCATGGATACCTTGGGCGCGCTGGTGTTTGGCATTGTCATTGTCAACGCAATCCGTTCCCGTGGCGTCGAGTCGCCGGTGTTGATTACCCGTTACGCGATCATCGCCGGGCTGATTGCCGGCGTGGGTCTGGCGCTGGTTTACGTCAGCCTGTTCCGTCTCGGTTCGGGCAGCCATGAAGTGGCCGCGGGTGCCACCAACGGCGCGGCGGTGTTGCACGCATACGTGCAACACACCTTCGGCTCTCTGGGCAGCGGTTTTCTGGCGGTGCTGATCTCCCTGGCCTGCCTGGTGACGGCGGTGGGTCTGACCTGTGCCTGCGCCGAATACTTCAGCCGTGTGCTGCCGCTGTCCTACAAGACATTGGTCATCATCCTGGCCGCATTCTCCCTGCTGGTGTCCAACCTGGGCCTCACCAAGCTGATTGCGTTCTCGATCCCGGTGCTGACCGCGATCTACCCGCCGTGCATTGCCCTGGTCGCCCTGAGCTTCTGCAAGGACTTCTGGCATGAGCAGGGTCGAATCGTCGGTCCGGTGATGCTGGTGTCGTTCATCTTCGGTTTGATCGACGCCCTCAAGGGTGCGGGTCTGGCGGACTGGATGCCGACTCAGTTGTCCCACCTGCCGCTGAGCGAGCAAGGCTTGGCGTGGCTGGTGCCGTCGGTCATGACCCTGGTCGTCGCGGTGGTTTGCGATCGCTTGCTGGGCAAACGCGAAGAAGCACTGGCTTAAGCCGCTTCATGGCCCGCCACAAGCGGGCCGTGAACACACATGGAAATGCCCCGTATCAATCGATACGGGGCATTTTTTTTGGAGTCGGTGCAGTGTCTTTTTCCTTGAGCTAACGTCGAAGCAGTGCCAAGACCTAATGTGGGAGCGAGCCTGCTCGCGATAGCGGTAGATCAGTCAACATATGTGTTGAATGTAAATCCGTCATCGCGAGCAGGCTCGCTCCCACAGGAATTATGTACTCCGCATCTACATCCCAAGGACCTGCATGTCGTTCATCCACGCCAACATGATCCACATCCTCGCCGCGCTCTGGTTTGCCATCTGCTGGGGCGGCTACACCCGTTATGCGACGTGGAAGGGCCGCGACACCGCGTGCCTGGCCAGCGTGCTGCACCTTTATCGCGAAGACTGGATGCGCCGCATGCTGTTGCGCGACAACCGCATCGCTGACGCCAGCGTGATCGGTAACCTGGAGCGCAACGCCTCGTTCTTCGCCTCCAGCACATTGATTATCCTGGCCGGCATTCTCACGGTGCTCGGAGCCTCCGAAAGGGCAGTATCGTTATTGGCGGATATCCCGATGGTGCAGCAGGCATCCCAGGGGATGTCGGAGATCAAGTTGCTGTGCCTGGCGCTGGTGTTTGTCTATGCGTTCTTTACGTTCAGCTGGTGCATGCGCCAGTACAACTTTGCGGCAATTCTGGTGGGCTCGGCGCCTATGGTCGGTGAGCGTCATGTTTCCGAACAAGAGCGCAAAGCCTTTGCTGCCCGGGCGGCCCGCGTCATTTCCATGGCCGCCAACCAGTTCAACTTCGGACTGCGCTCTTACTACTTCGGCATGACCATGCTGGCCTGGTTCGTCAGCCCGTGGTTGTTCATGTTGATGAGTGCCGGCGTGGTGTTGGTGTTGTATCGCCGGGAGTTTCATTCCGACGTTCTCGACGTGATGGTCTATACACCTACAGAGGCGCCATTGCCCGAGGCGATTAAAGAGGCTGTTTGATGAGTATTCCGTTCTGGTGTGTATTTATCAGTGCCTTGCTGATTTTTGTGGCAAAAATTCCCGTGGCCAAGGCAATGAATGACCATGGTGGTTATGACAACCATCTACCGCGTCAGCAGCAGGCGCAACTGACTGGCTTTGGTGCCCGTGCGTTGGCGGCTCATCAAAACTGCTTTGAGGCGTTCATTCTTTTCGCTGTTGGGGTGTTGATGGCGCACACCACGCAGACAGCGGGGTGGCTGATCGACTTGCTGGCAATCATCTTCGTGGTCACACGAGTCATTTATTTGCTGTGCTATTGGGTTGATCTGGCCTGGCAGCGGAGCCTGGTATGGGGCGTCGGACTAGTGTGTTCGTTGCTGTTGATGATTAGTCCGACTTTTAAAACTATTTTGCTGTAACGCCTGCTTTGCAAACAAAAACCAGGCAAAAGAAAACCCGCACTTGGCGGGTTTTCTTTATCACGCTAAAAACTGTTTTAGTTTTTAGGTGCTTCTTTTGTGGCTGCTTCGTTCGATTCAGCCTGAGCTTTGGCGGCTTCGGCGTTTTCTTTCGCCGCGTCGTTCACTTTATCCTGAGCTTTGCTCATGTCTTGCTGAGCTTGCTCGGCATGTTTGTTGGCATCTTGAGCTTTGTCCTCGGATTTTTTATCGCAGGCTGCGAGACCGAGGGAAGCGGTCAACATCAAGGCAATAGCTAAAGTCTTACGCATGGGGTGTTTCTCCTTATGGAAAATATATCTACTGGCCTTTCGAGCGCAGCCCATAGCGTTAAGTTCCTCAATTCATACAGATATATAAGTTTATTCCGTCGGGAACTTTTACTAAAAACGCCTAGTGCGTTGCCTGAACACTAAGAAGAGTTTTATCAAAATGGCCGAAAACCCCGTTTTTGAGCGCGCTACACGATTTCTCTCGGCGCTGCGACATTGTCAGGTACTTGGGCTGCGGGTTCACAGCGCCAGCAGCGAAGGCCTGACGGTCATCTTGCCGTACAGTCCTCAAATTGTTGGCAACCCGCAAACCGGCGTGATTCATGGCGGGGCGCTGACCTCGCTGATGGACACGGCCTGCGGTATGTCCACCCTCTGCGTGTTGCCCGAGTTCGAAGTTTGTCCGACCCTCGACCTGCGCATCGACTACATGCACGCCGCCGAGCCGCATAAAGATGTCTACGGTTTTGCCCAGTGCTACCGGGTGACCACGGATGTGATCTTTGCTCGCGGTTTCGCCTATCAGGACAATCCCGAGCAGCCCATCGCCCACGTGGTGGGCACCTTCATGCGCATGGGCAAAGCCATCAAGGGCACCAAAGGCTTTGGCGGCGTCATCGCCGGAGGTGCGAAATGACTGACGCGTTCAAGGAACAACTTCAGCAGGCACATGAGCAGGGCGACTACGCCTCGCTGCTGCACCTGATTCCCTACGCCAAATTGATCGGCATCGAATGTTCGCGGGTGGGGGATGATCTGCTGTTTCGCTTGCCGGCCAACAAGGACAACATTGGTAACCCTTTACTGCCGGCGATTCATGGTGGCGTGATCGCCGGGTTCATGGAGTTGTCCGCAGCGCTGCACCTGCTGATTTTCACCGGTTCGCCGGGTGTGCCGAAGATCATCGATTTCTCCCTCGACTATCTGCGCGCCGGGCAGTTTCGCGACACCTGGGCCAGATGCCAGGTTTGCCGGCAGGGCCGCCGGGTAGCCAACGTTGCGATTACGGCCTGGCAAAGCACTGAGGTCGAACCGATTGCCACAGCCCGCGCCCATTTCAAAATTGAATAGCCCTTGAAATCCTGAACTCAGCCCCCAACTTTGATGACAACCCGCCGCCGACCCTTCAGGTCGCGGCCACTGCCATCTGATTGGAGTTTGATGACCATGAGTGTGGAAACTCAAAAGGAAACCCTGGGCTTCCAGACCGAGGTGAAGCAACTGCTGCACCTCATGATCCATTCGCTGTATTCCAACAAGGAAATTTTCCTTCGCGAATTGATCTCGAACGCCTCTGACGCTGTCGACAAATTACGTTTCGAAGCCCTGTCCAAGCCTGAGTTGCTGGAAGGTGGCGCCGAACTGAAAATCCGTGTGAGCTTCGACAAGGACGCTAAAACCGTCACCCTCGAAGACAACGGCATCGGCATGAGCCGTGAAGATGCGATCACCCACCTGGGGACCATCGCCAAATCCGGCACTGCCGATTTCATGAAACATCTCTCTGGTGATCAGAAAAAAGATTCCCACCTGATCGGTCAATTCGGTGTGGGTTTCTACTCTGCATTCATCGTCGCCGACAAAGTCGACGTGTTCAGCCGTCGTGCCGGTGCTGCTGCCAGCGAAGGCGTTCACTGGTCGTCCAAAGGCGAGGGTGACTTCGAAGTTGCCACCGTTGATAAAGCCGAGCGCGGCACCCGTATCGTCCTGCACCTGAAGTCCGGTGAAGACGAATTCGCCGATGGCTGGCGTCTGCGCAACGTCATCAAGAAGTACTCCGACCACATCGCTCTGCCGATCGAGTTGCCGAAAGAAGTGGCCGCCGTTGAAGGCGAAGAGCAACCGGCCGTTGAATGGGAAACCGTCAACCGCGCCAGCGCCCTGTGGACCCGTCCGCGTACCGAGATCAAGGACGAGGAATACCAGGAGTTCTACAAACACGTCGCCCATGACTTCGAAAACCCGCTGAGCTGGAGCCACAACAAGGTCGAAGGCAAGCTCGAATACAGCTCGCTGCTCTACGTGCCGGCCCGTGCTCCGTTCGATCTGTACCAGCGTGAAGCGCCGAAAGGCCTGAAGCTGTACGTGCAGCGCGTGTTCGTGATGGATCAGGCAGAGTCGTTCCTGCCGCTGTACCTGCGCTTCATCAAAGGCGTGGTCGATTCCAACGACCTGTCGCTGAACGTGTCGCGGGAAATCCTGCAGAAAGATCCGATCATCGACTCCATGAAGTCGGCGCTGACCAAGCGCGTTCTCGACATGTTGGAAAAGCTGGCGAAGAACGAGCCTGAGCAATACAAGAGCTTCTGGAAAAACTTTGGCCAGGTCATGAAAGAAGGCCCGGCAGAAGACTTCGCCAACAAAGAGAAAATCGCTGGCCTGCTGCGTTTCGCATCGACCAACGGTGATGAAGGCGAGCAAGTGGTGGGTCTGGCCGAATACCTGGCTCGCGCCAAGGAAGGTCAGGACAAGATTTACTACCTGACCGGCGAAACCTACGCGCAAGTCAAAAACAGCCCGCACCTGGAAGTCTTCCGCAAGAAAGGCATCGAAGTGCTGCTGCTGACCGACCGCATCGACGAGTGGCTGATGAGCTACCTCAGCGACTTCGACGGCAAGAGCTTTGTCGACGTGGCGCGTGGTGACCTGGACCTGGGCAACCTGGATTCGGAAGAAGACAAGAAAGCTGCGGAAGAAGTCGCCAAGTCCAAAGAAGGTCTGGTTGAGCGTCTGAAAACTGCACTGGGCGACTCCGTTGCTGAAGTGCGGGTTTCCCATCGTCTGACCGATTCCCCGGCGATTCTGGCCATCGGCGAGCAGGACCTGGGCATGCAGATGCGTCAGATCCTGGAAGCCAGCGGTCAGAAGGTTCCGGAATCGAAGCCGATCTTCGAATTCAACCCGGCTCACCCGCTGATCGAGAAGCTCGACAACGAGCAGAGCGACGAACGCTTCGGCGACCTGTCGCACATTCTCTTCGATCAGGCGGCCCTGGCCGCCGGCGACAGCTTGAAAGACCCGGCCGCCTACGTGCGCCGTCTCAACAAGCTGCTGGTTGAACTGTCGGTTTAACTGCGTTGTACAAAAACCCGCTTCGGCGGGTTTTTTTTATTCTGGTGTCTTTTACTGGGAGTTAGTCATTGAGCCAAATCACTGTTCGTTCCGTCGCTTATCAGATTGATGGCCAGTCGTATGAAAGCCGTCTGGCGTTCGATGCCGACCACAAAGGCCCACGTCCCGGCCTGTTGATGGCGCCGAACTGGATGGGCGTCAGCGCCGGTGCCGAGGAAATTGCCAAGTCTGTCGCGTCCAAGGGTTATGTGGTGCTGATCGCGGACCTCTACGGTCAGTCGGTCCGTCCGCAGAGCGGCGACGAGGCGGGTGCTGCCATGATGCCGCTCAAGCATGACCGCCCGTTGTTGCGCAAACGCATGCGAGCAGCATTCGATCAGCTGCAAATCCAGGACGAAGCGGCGGTCGATGGCTCAAAACTGGCGACCTTTGGTTTCTGCTTCGGTGGTTGCTGCGCGCTGGATCTGGCGCGCACTGGAGCGCCAGTGAAAGCGGCGGTGTCGTTCCACGGAACGCTGGATTCGCCGAATCCGGCGGATGCCAGGAACATCAAGGGCTCGGTGCTGGTGCTGCACGGCGCATCCGATCCATTGGTGCCGAAAGAGCAACTGCCGGCGTTTGAAGCTGAAATGAATGCGGCGGGCGTGGATTGGCAATTGCTGAGCTACGGCGGCGCGGTGCATTCCTTCACCGATCCGCACGCCAATGTGCCGGGCATGATGATGTATGACGCGAAGACTGCGGGGCGTGCGTTTACGTCGATGCACAACTTGCTGGATGAAGTTTTTAAAGGTTAAGAGCGAAAAGCTTCCCTCACCCTAACCCTCTCCCGGAGGGAGAGGGGACTGACCTATGGGGATGTTTGAAATATTGCGACCTGAAAGATTGAGTCGAACTCAGGTTTGAAAAGCCCCCGATCTGCTCCCTTTCCCCCTCTCCCCTGTGGGGAGAGGGCTGGGGTGAGGGGTGGATATTCAGCCTGACGCCACCTACCGAGGCAACTCAATCCGCTCACTTTCCCCCGGCACCGTCGGCCAATCCCCGGCCGCCCAGCGTCGCCGCGCTTCATCGATCAACGCCGGATCGCTCGCCACAAAATTCCAGTTGATCCGCCGCGGCCCATCCAGGGGCGCTCCGCCAAACAGCACGGCATGACAGTCGCTTTCAGCAAACAGCGTCATCTCTTCCCCGACCGGCAACACCACCAGCGAATGCGGTTCTAGCAGCTCGCCATTCAGTTGCACCTCGCCGTCCAGCACATACAACGCTCGTTCTTCATGCTCGGTAGGAATCAGCAATGTGGTCGCCGTTTGCAGGTTCAATTCGGCATACAGCGTAGGAGAAAGCACCGGGACCGGTGATTCCAGGCAAAAGCCTGACCCGGCAATCATCCGGATCTTCACCCCCAGGTTATCGCTGACCGGCAGCGTGGCCGCCGGATGGTGGCTGTAATGTCCGGGGCCGTGCTCTTTATCTTTCGGTGAGGCCAGCCAAATCTGCAAACCATGCATCGTGAAGCCGCTGTCCTTCAACGCCTCAGGCGTGCGCTCGACGTGGGCAATCGCGCTGCCCGCCGTCATCCAGCTGACATCTCCGGCCTCCACCACCTGATCGGAGCCGAGGCTGTCCTTGTGCTGGATTTTTCCTTCGAACAAGTACGTGAGAGTCGACAGACCAATATGCGGATGCTGACGAATGTTCATGCCTTTTCCCGCCTCATAACGGGTTTCGAGCATGTGGTCGAAAAACACGAAAGGCCCGACGCTACGGCATTTGGCTGACGGCAGTGGGCGAAGAATGGGCTGGCCTTCGACATCTTCGGCGCGGGGACGGATCACGAGCGGAGTGTTCATGCTGCATTCCAGGCTGAGCGGGTAATGCGTGGAGCATAACCCGCTTGCGCAGCCCTTGCCGCTATTGGCTGAAGGCACCTTCAGACAGGTGCGTTTCGATGCTGACGTCGGTGGTGGTCATCAACTTGTGGACCGGGCAACGGTCGGCCACGCGGTGCAGCTCATCGCGCTGGGCGTCGGTGAGCACACCTTTGAGTGTCAGTTTGACGTGGAGGGCATATTTACCTTTCTGCTCTTCGCTGTTGTCACGTTTGACTTCGACGGTGACACCGGTCAGCGGGATGTCTTTCTTCTTTGCGTACATCTTCAGGGTCAGGGCCTTGCAGGCCCCCAGGGCCGCGTCGAAGTAATCGTGTGGCTCGGGCGCCGAGCCTTCGCCACCGAGGGATGTCGGTACGTCGGCAAAGAGTTGATGGTCATCGATCTGTACGCTGTGACGAAAACCTTCGGCGGAAACGGTATTGACGGTGACAGTCATGGCAAACCTCGTAGGCAACAGGAAAAATCATTCGATCAAAAAAGACCTTGAAGGTATAGAGCATTCCTCCTGTTACGCGTTCCACTTTCTTGCGTGCCCATTGCCGTGCGCTGAATCGTTACCGCTCGACGATCGAAGTAGTAAGGCGTTTTGATATCACTTTTTCGTCTTACGCAAAATTTCTCAGGGCCGATACCTTCTAAGGCAACCCGCTGCAGGATTGAGGCGGCACTTTTGGAAGGAACCAGATTAATGAGTATCAGAAGTCTCAATATTGCGCCGCGCGCGGGCCTGGGTTTTGGCCTGCTGGCGTTGATGGTGTTTGGGTTGGGGGCGTTCGCCCTGCTGCAAATGTCAAACATGCGCGCGCAGTCCGATCAAGTCGATGACAACTGGCTGCCCAGCGTGATGGCGGTCGGGGAGATGAATCAGGACATGCTGCGGATGCGGGCACTGACGATGCGCCTGCTGCTCAATCGGGACCCGCAAGCGCTGGCGCAAAACCTCAGCAAACTCAACGAGCTCAAAAGTCTCCTGGATGAGCCTCAGCAGCGCTACGAGGCGCTGATCGTGCTGCCCGAAGAGCGTGTGCTGTTCGATCGCTTCAAAGCTTCGGAGCAAAAATACCTGCAGTTCCAGACTCAGGTGATGGCGCTCTCGGCTCAGGGACGGGTGGAAGAGGCGGCCGCCATCCTTAATGGCGAGATGAGTCCATTGGCCGATGAAATCACCGTCACCCTCCAGGCATTGATCGAACTGAACAAGCACAACGCTAATCTGGCGACGGAGGCGGGGCGCCAGGTGTTCAGCCAATCGCGGGTCTGGGTCGGGGTGATGATCGGCCTGACGGCGCTGATGACCATCGGCCTGGCGCTGCTGCTGACCCGCAGCATCGTCGTGCCGCTTTCCCAATCGTTGAAGGTGGCTGAAGGGGTGGCTGGCGGCGATCTCACCGGTGATATCAGCATCAGCGGCAAGGATGAGCCGGCGCGGCTGTTGCACGCGCTCAAGAGCATGCAGGGGATTTTGCGCGAAACCCTGCGGCGTATTTCCGACTCGTCCAGCCAATTGGCCTCGGCTTCGGAAGAACTCAGTTGCGTGACCGAAGAGGCCACCCGGGGCCTGCATCAGCAGAGCCTGGAAATCGACCAGGCCGCCACGGCGGTGAATCAGATGACTGCGGCGGTGGAGGAGGTCGCAAGCAATGCGGTGGCCACGTCCGAAGCGTCTCGGGAATCCGACCGGATCGCCCAGCACGGTCGCGAACGGGTGCATCAGACCGTGTTGTCCATCGAATCACTGGCCGACGATGTCACGGCCAATGCGACCCAGGTCGAGGACCTGGCGCAGAAAGTTTATGGCATCAGCAAAGTCCTGGATGTGATTCGCTCGATTGCCGAGCAGACGAACTTGCTGGCCCTGAACGCGGCCATCGAAGCGGCGCGGGCCGGGAGTGCCGGACGCGGGTTTGCGGTGGTGGCCGATGAAGTGCGGGCGCTGGCGCACCGGACGCAGCAATCGACCCAGGAAATCGAGCAGATGATTACTGGCATCCAGCAAGGCACCGATGCTGCGGTCAGCTCGATGCAGCAGAGCAACACGCGGGCGCGTTCGACCCTGGAAGTGGCGAAAGCAGCGGGCACGGCGCTGGAGGAAATCGCCACGGCGTTTACCCTGATTAATGAGCGCAACCTGGTGATCGCCAGCGCCTCAGAGGAACAAGCGGCTGTCGCGCGCGAGGTGGATCGCAACCTGATGAATATTCGCGATCTTGCGTTGCAGACGTCGGCCGGGGCGAATCAAACCAGTGCGGCGAGTCAGGAGCTGTCTCGGTTGGCGGTCGATCTGAATACGATGGTGGCGCGGTTCTCGGTCTGAACGCCGAGCGGCTTTGTCGTTCCGGCGACGCTACCGGCTGGCTGTGCAAGGTTGCGGGTGGCGCCATCCCGGCCTATGGTCCAAGCGATACTTTGCCTGCGACTGGCGCGCGATGACTCGCCGTCGGTTGCTGTCCATCCAGTGCTGATTTGCGTAGCGAGGTGACGACATGCCCACCGACTCCCGACCCGCCGTACTCGAACTGATCGGTAATACGCCGCTGGTGCGCGTCAGCCGTTTCGATACCGGCCCGTGCACGCTGTTCCTCAAGCTCGAATCGCAGAACCCCGGCGGCTCGATCAAGGATCGCATTGGCCTGGCGATGATCGACACCGCCGAGCGCGATGGCAGCCTGCGCCCCGGCGGTACCATCGTCGAGGCCACCGCCGGCAACACCGGCCTTGGCCTGGCCCTGGTCGGCCGTGCCAAGGGTTACCGAGTGGTGTTGGTGGTGCCGGACAAGATGTCCACCGAGAAAGTCTTGCACCTCAAGGCGATGGGCGCCGAGGTGCATATCACCCGCTCCGACGTCGGCAAGGGCCACCCCGATTACTACCAGGACGTTGCGGCGCGGCTGGCGCAGGAAATCCCTGACGCTTTCTTCGCCGATCAATTCAACAACCCGGCCAACCCGCTGGCCCACGAATGCAGCACCGCGCCGGAAATCTGGGCGCAGACTCAGCATGACCTGGACGCCATCGTCGTCGGCGTCGGCTCGGCCGGCACACTGACCGGTCTGACCCGTTTCTTTCGCCGCGTGCAACCGGACCTGGTCATGGTGCTGGCCGATCCGGTCGGCTCGGTGATGGCCGAATACAGCCGCAGCGGCACCATGAACACGCCCGGCTCCTGGGCGGTGGAGGGCATCGGCGAGGACTTCATTCCGTCGATTGCCGACCTGTCCAGCGTGCGCCACGCTTACTCGATCAGCGACGAGGAAAGCTTCGATCATGCCCGCCAACTGTTGCGCGCCGAAGGCATACTCGGCGGCTCTTCGACCGGCACACTGCTGGCGGCGGCGTTGCGCTATTGCCGCGAGCAGACCGAGCCGAAGCGGGTCGTCAGCTTTGTCTGCGACACCGGCACGCGCTATCTGTCGAAGGTCTACAACGACCAGTGGATGAACGATCAGGGCCTGCTGCAGTACAAACATTACGGTGATCTGCGAGACCTGATTTCACGGCGCTTCGAGGATGGCCGGGTGATCAGCGTGGGCCCGGACGATACGCTGCTCACCGCGTTCCAGCGCATGCGCCTGGCGGATGTGTCGCAACTGCCGGTGCTGGAGGGCGGGCAGCGGTTGGTCGGCGTGATCGACGAATCCGACATTCTGCTTGGCATGCAGGAGGATGCTTCGCACTTTCGCGCGAGCGTGGCCAGCGCGATGACCGATAAGCTGCAAACCCTGCCTCCAGGCGCCAGTCTGGCTGAACTACGGGCGGAGCTCGACCGTGGGCTGGTGGCGATCATCGCCGACGCTTCGGGCTTCTACGGCTTGATTACTCGAGTCGACATGCTCATTCACTTACGGAGATCGCTTACATGAGTCAACACGATGAAAACGCTGTGCCACGTGCCTTCGCTACCCGTGTGATCCATGCCGGGCAAACGCCCGACCCTACCACCGGGGCGCTGATGCCGCCGATTTACGCCAACTCCACCTATTTGCAGCAGAGCCCCGGTGTGCACAAGGGTTTCGACTACGGGCGCTCGCACAACCCGACGCGCTTTGCGCTGGAGCGTTGCGTTGCAGACCTCGAAGGCGGCACCCAGGCCTTCGCGTTCGCGTCCGGGCTGGCGACGATTTCCACCGTGCTCGAATTGCTCGATGCTGATTCGCACATCGTCTCCGGCAACGACCTGTACGGCGGTACTTTCCGCCTGTTCGACAAAGTGCGTCGGCGCAGCGCGGGGCATCGCTTCAGCTTCGTCGACCTGACTGATTTGTCGGCCTTCGAAGCGGCGCTGCAGGACGACACGCGGATGGTCATGGTCGAGACGCCGAGCAACCCTTTGCTGCGCCTCACCGACCTCGTTGCCATCGCGCGCATCTGCCGCCAGCGAGGCATCATTTGTGTGGCCGACAACACCTTCGCCAGCCCGTGGATACAGCGCCCGCTGGAGCTGGGCTTCGACATTGTGCTGCACTCGACCACCAAGTACCTGAACGGCCACTCCGACGTCATCGGCGGCATCGCGGTGGTCGGACAAAACGCAGACCTGGCGGAGCGTCTGGGTTTTCTGCAGAACGCGGTGGGCGCGATCGCCGGGCCGTTCGACGCTTTCCTCACCTTGCGCGGCGTTAAGACCCTGGCGCTGCGTATGGAGCGCCACTGCAACAACGCGCTGGACCTGGCGCAATGGCTGGAGCGTCAGCCGCAGGTGGCGCGCGTCTATTATCCGGGCCTGCCGTCGCACCCGCAGCATGAACTGGCGCAGCGGCAGATGCGCGGTTTCGGCGGGATGATATCCCTCGACCTGAACAGCGACCTGGCCGGTGCCACGCGCTTCCTCGAGAGTGTGCGGATCTTCGCCTTGGCCGAGAGCCTGGGTGGGGTGGAAAGCCTGATCGAGCACCCGGCGATCATGACCCACGCCAGCATCCCCGCGGATACTCGTGCGCAACTCGGCATCGGCGATGCGTTGGTGCGTTTGTCAGTGGGTGTCGAGGATGTCGAAGATCTGCGCGCCGACCTGGCACAGGCGCTGGCGCGGATCTGAATTTCAGCAGGCAAAAAAAATCCGGAACCCTTAGCGGATTCCGGATTTTTGTGTCGAGCCGGATCAGCTGCCTTTGACAGCCTTGCCGTTGACCGTACCGTTGAGGAGCATGATGTTGTACTCCTTGCCGTCGGTTTCAACCTGTTGCAGACGAACCAGCAGGTAATCCCAGTCCTTGGCGAACCACAGGACGGTGATGCGCTTGCTTTGTGTCGGGTCGCGCACGCGCTCGACCTTGGTTGCTTCGATCTGGCCAGCTTTGGTGTCGACCTTTTCCGAACCCAGCACGCGGAAATCATAGGTATCGACTTCGCCGTCGTCGACGACTTGATAGCTCATGCTTTTCTTGCCAGCGGCCACGTCGTGCTGCAGAGCCAGCTGATAAGTGGATTTGTCGACCATGCCGCGGTTGAGCGGGATCTTGACCGGGTCACCGCGATCGGTGCCGGTGACCATTTTGTTGGTCCAGTCGAAATCCAGGTCAGCCTTCTTGGCTTTACCCAGGCCGCCACGTTCGAAGTGGTAGGACTGCGGCAGCAAGGTGTCCTTGTCCAAAGTCAGGGTGCTTTCTTCGGTCAGGCTGGCGATCATCATCGAGGCCTTGAAGCTGAGCTTCCAGGCGCCGTTGGCTTGCTTGGTCAGGCTACGTTCAGCGGTGCCGCTCATGGGCAACTGCTTCCAGTCAGCGGTGTAGCTGGCGGAGAAAGGTTGAAGTTCTGCAGCCTGCGCAAATGGCAGTGCGAGCAGAGCGCAAGCGAAGAGCAGGGCGCGACGCATAAAATCTCCTAGGTTCGAATCAAGTGGCCGCTGGCCGCGAGTAACTTTCCATCCAGTAAAGCACCTTGCTCGCCGAGTGATAAACGACCTTCGGCAAACCAGCGTACAGCCAGCGGGTAAATCAGGTGTTCCTGGGTATGAATTCGCTGCGCCAGACTCTGCGGCGAATCGTGCAACTCTACCGGTATTACTGCCTGTACGACCAGTGGTCCGCCATCGAGTTCCTCGGTGACGAAGTGCACGGAGCAGCCGTGCTCGGTGTCGCCGGCCTCCAGCGCGCGCTGATGCGTGTGTAACCCTTTGTATTTGGGTAGCAGCGAGGGATGGATGTTGAGCAGGCGACCCGCGTAGTGGCGCACGAAGTCAGCGCTGAGAATGCGCATGAATCCGGCCAGTACCACGAGTTTGGGGTTGAACGCGTCGATCTGTTCGATCAGCGCGGCATCGAAGGCTTCGCGGCCTTCGAACGCCTTGTGATCCAGGGTGCGGGTGTCGATACCCGCGTCCCTGGCGCGTTGCAGGCCGTAGGCGTCGGCGCGGTTGGAAATCACCGCAGCGATGCGGGCCGGGCTGTCGCCGGTCCGCGTGCTGTCGATCAAGGCCTGCAAGTTACTGCCGGTGCCGGACAACAGCACCACCACATCACAGGTCTGGGACATCAATGAGCCTTGAGGTTCTTCAGTTCAACCTGAGCCGCGCCTTCGGCAGCGGTGGAGATCTGACCAATGACCCAAGGCTGCTCGCCGGCTTCGCGCAGGACGTTCAGGGCGGTTTCGACGTGCTCTTGAGCAACGCAGATGACCATGCCCACGCCGCAGTTCAGCACGCGGTGCATTTCGTTTTCGTCAACGTTGCCTTTCTCTTGCAGCCAGTCGAATACGGCAGGACGGGTCCAGCTCGCGACGTCAACCACGGCTTGTGCGCCTTTTGGCAGAACGCGCGGGATGTTGTCCAGCAGGCCGCCACCGGTGATGTGGGCCATGGCTTTGACTGCGCCGGTTTCCTTGATCAGCTTGAGCAGCGGCTTCACGTAGATACGGGTCGGGGCCATCAGCAGGTCGGTCAGCGGTTTGCCGTCGAGCTGGATGTTTTCGATGTCGGCACCGGACACTTCGATGATCTTGCGGATCAGCGAGTAGCCGTTGGAGTGCGGGCCGGAAGACGGCAGGGCGAGCAGGGCATCGCCGGCAGCGACTTTGGAACCGTCGATGATTTCGGATTTTTCCACGACGCCGACGCAGAAGCCGGCCAGGTCGTAGTCTTCGCCTTCGTACATGCCTGGCATTTCAGCGGTTTCGCCGCCAACCAGGGAGCAGCCGGACAATTCACAGCCAGCGCCAATGCCGGTCACGACCTGGGTCGCGGTTTCGACGTTGAGTTTGCCGGTGGCATAGTAGTCGAGGAAGAACAGCGGCTCGGCGCCGCAGACCACCAGGTCGTTCACGCACATGGCCACCAGGTCGATGCCGATGCTGTCGTGTTTGTTCAGGTTTAGCGCCAGACGCAGCTTGGTGCCGACGCCGTCGGTGCCGGAAACCAGCACGGGCTGCTTGTAGCCGGCCGGGATTTCGCAGAGGGCGCCGAAACCGCCCAGGCCGCCCATGACTTCCGGGCGCGCAGTGCGCTTGGCGACGCTCTTGATGCGTTCGACCAATGCTTCACCGGCGTCGATGTCTACACCGGCGTCCTTGTAGCTCAGGGAGGGTTGCTTGCTCATGATCCAGGCCTTTAGGGGGGATTCAGGGGTAACGACCGAGTCCAGTGGGACCACCGAAACTGACGAAGGCGATTGCCATCCGCGAATTTCAGGGTGCCCGGCTGTTGCCGGTCTGCGAAGGCGCGCGATTTTATCAGGCTTGAGGGGCAGCGGCCATCCTCAGGCCGACGGCAGGGGCATATCCGCTTAAAAAAACCTTCATTGCCCGTGTTGGCCGCATCCTTCATGGCTGTATAAGGTATCGCTATTAACGGTCTATCGTTAGGACAGTGCAAAAACTTACCAGGGTCAGGTGAATGTTTTGCTTGGGGGCGTGGTCACAGCCTTGCTCAATCCGGTTCACGCGGCCTGTTCCAGCCGCTCTTGTCGTCAGGAATCCTCCATGCGTTTTTTTTCTAGATTTTTATTTGCGGGCTGTATGTCATTGGTCAGCCTGGCGAGTCATGCCGAAACCGTCAAAAACCTGTATCAGGTGCGTCAGCCTGTCAGTGGCCAAACCCCGGAAGTGCGTGATCAAGCGACCCAGCAAGCGCTGGATACGTTGGTGTTGCGTCTGACCGGCGATCCCAAGGCTGCGCAAAGTCCGGGGTTGGCGGCATTGCGCAAGGACCCGCAGCAAATCATCAGTCAGTACGGCTTTGACGCCGGTCCGCCGGAAGTGCTGAAGGTCGATTTCGACCCGGCCACCACCGAGCAAGCGTTGCGCCGTGCCGGGCTGTCGTTGTGGGGGGCGAACCGGCCTTCGATCCTCGGCTGGTGGCTGAACGATTCCACCGAGGGTTCGAGCCTCGTCGGTGATGGCCAGGCCAGTGCTGCACCGCTGCGTCGAGCCGCGCAACACCGTGGTTTGCCGCTGCGCCTGCCGCTGGCCGATCTGAGTGAGCAGATCGTTGCCACTGCACCGAATCTGGAAGGTACGGACGCGACGCCACTGCGCGGGGCATCGGAGCGTTACAACGCTGACGCCTTGCTCGCGGTGCATGCTCGTGAAGAGGGCGGGCAGTGGCAGGCCAAGTGGCATTTGTGGCTCGGCGACAATAAGGAGGCGGGCAGCGTGCAGGGCGCGGATCAGGCTGCGGTGGCCGATGCGGTGATGCTGGCGGTCAGTGAGCGACTGGCACCGCGGTTTGTCGTCAAACCGGGCGCTTCGGGCGAACAATTGCTCGAAGTGCAGGGCATGAATCTGGAACACTACGCGACGCTTGGACGTTTGCTGGAACCATTTGGTGCGCGCCTGCAAAGTGTCGACGGCGACCGGATTCTCTACCGGGTCAATGGCAGCGCCGAACAGTTGAAGGCGCAATTGTCGCTGGCCAGGTTGCAGGAAGTTCCAGCGGGTGAGCCGCCTTCGCCCACTGCCCCCGTTCAACCCGCCGCCGAAGGGTCGACACCGGTCGTAGCGCCAGCGCCGGCACCGACGCCGCAGTTGCGTTTCCGTTGGTAAGTTTTTCTTTCTTTATATAGATGCATATGGAGTGGTACATGGCCGATACGCGGCGTTGGTTCTGGTTGGGTGGGGTGGTTCTGCTCTGCGTGTTTGTCTGGTTGTTGCATCCGATTCTGACCCCGTTCCTGGTCGCGTTGCTGCTGGCCTATCTGTTCGACCCGCTGGTGGATCGGCTGGAGAAGGCCGGCCTGTCTCGGACCTGGGGCGTGGTGGCGGTGTTTGCGCTGTTTACCTTGATCTTCACGACACTGCTGTTGGTGTTGGTGCCGATGCTCGCCAAGCAGCTGTTTCGCTTGTACGAATTGGCGCCGCAGATGCTCGACTGGTTGCAGCACACCGCACTGCCGTGGGCGCAATCGAAATTCGGACTCTCGGATAATTTCTGGAAATTCGACAAGCTCAAGGCAGCAATCAGCGAGCACATGGGCCAGACCTCTGACATTGTCGGGGTCGTGCTGAGTCAGGCGACGGCTTCCGGGCTGGCGCTGATCGGTTGGTTGGCGAATCTGGTGCTGATCCCGGTGGTGAGTTTCTATCTGCTGCGCGACTGGGACCTGATGATGGCCAAGATCCGCGGTCTGCTGCCCCGTGACCGCGAAGAGCGCGTTGTGATCCTGGCGGGTGAATGCCATGAAGTGCTCGGTGCATTCGTGCGCGGACAGTTGCTGGTGATGGTGGCGTTGGGCGTGATCTACGCGGCGGGCCTGATGTTGGTAGGGCTGGAGCTGGGGCTGTTGATTGGGTTGATTGCCGGTCTGGCGGCAATCGTGCCGTACATGGGGTTCGTTATCGGGATCGGTGCGGCTTTGATTGCCGGGCTGTTCCAGTTCGGTGGCGATCTGTATCCCATGATCGGAATCGTCGCGGTGTTCATGGTGGGGCAGGCGCTGGAAGGCATGGTGCTGACGCCATTGCTGGTGGGGGACCGGATCGGTCTGCACCCGGTGGCGGTGATCTTCGCGATTCTGGCTGGGGGCGAGCTGTTCGGATTTACCGGCGTGCTGCTGGCGCTGCCGGTGGCGGCGGTAATCATGGTGCTGGTGCGCCATATGCATGATTTGTATAAAGATTCTGATATCTACGGCAGTACCGACGAGCCTGAACTCTAAGGTTCGTTGAGGGTTGGTAACGGGCGGCCTGGTTCCATGCCAGGTTGGCCCGCATCCCTTGCGCGGCTGTCACATGCGCCGCCAAAGAAACTGGCATAAAACCAGTGTGTTAACGCAAACCTTTGATTTTGCTTGTGGTCTGTCGCATTGTGCGACCCGCCTCACGGGTATAAACTTCGCAAACTTTACACAGAGGCCACTAACGGTTCCTTTGGAACTGTTCAGTCAGCATGAAACCGATTCAGCTGCCCCTAGGTGTGCGTCTGCGTGATGACGCTACCTTTATCAATTACTATCCAGGCGCCAATGCCGCTGCACTCGGCTATGTCGAGCGGCTATGCGAAGCCGACGCCGGCTGGACCGAAAGCCTGATTTATCTCTGGGGCAAGGACGGGGTAGGGCGTACGCACTTGTTGCAGGCGGCCTGCCTGCGCTTCGAGCAACTGGGGGAGCCGGCGGTGTATTTGCCGTTGGCCGAACTGCTTGATCGCGGCATCGCCATCCTCGACAACCTCGAACAGTACGAACTGGTCTGCCTGGATGATTTGCAGGCGGTGGCCGGTCGGGCGGATTGGGAAGAGGCGTTGTTCCATCTGTTCAACCGTCTGCGTGACAGCGGTCGACGCCTGTTGATCGCCGCGTCGACATCCCCGCGTGAACTGCCGGTGAAGCTGGCGGACCTCAAATCCCGCCTGACGTTGGCGCTGATCTTTCAGATGCGTCCGCTCTCCGACGAAGACAAGTTGCGTGCCTTGCAACTGCGCGCCTCTCGTCGCGGTCTGCACCTGACCGATGAAGTCGGACATTTTATTTTGACCCGCGGTACGCGCAGCATGAGTGCGCTTTTCGAGCTGCTTGAGCGTCTCGATCAGGCCTCCCTTCAAGCTCAACGCAAGCTGACAATTCCGTTCCTGAAAGAAACGCTAGGCTGGTAAAACCAAGGGCCTGCTGCGGTTTTAGGCATATCTCAGGCGTCAAGAAATCCGCTTTCCTACAGGGTTGCAGGCTGCGCGAACGTCTAAAACGGGCTTAAGCGCTTAGATGTAAACGCGAAACCAAGAAGTCACATAAAGATCGATTGAATTTGCAAATGAGGTTGATAGTAGGCATAGTCTCGGCTTCTTTAGAACTATCAGCCACGGTCGTGCCCATGCTAAATCGCTTTGCACCCCTCGTGCCCCTCGCACTCGTCACCCTGTTGTTCGGTTGCGCTGCTCACTCTCCAGTGTCCCAGCAAGAGCAACAACAGCAGTTTAAAAATTCCGCTACCGCCCAATCTTCCGTTCTTTATCAGCAAGCGCTTGAGCAGGAAGAAGCGGCCACCGAAAAAGAACTGGCAGACTTCGCCGGCGGCAAGTCGTACCAGCTTCCGGTTCTGGCAGACAGCATCCTCGAACGTGGCATGTCCCTGATCGGTACCCGTTACCGTTTCGGTGGCACCTCCGAAGCTGGCTTTGATTGCAGCGGCTTCATCGGTTACCTGTTTCGTGAAGAAGCCGGCCTGAACCTGCCACGCTCCACCCGCGAAATGATCAACGTCGACGCTCCGCTGGTTTCTCGCAGCAAACTGGAGCCGGGCGACTTGCTGTTTTTCGCCACCAATGGCCGTCGCGGCCGCGTCAGTCACGCCGGGATCTACCTGGGTGACAACCAGTTCATCCATTCCAGTAGCCGCAAAAGCGGTGGTGTCCGGATCGATAACCTGGGCGACAGCTACTGGAGCAAAACCTTCATCGAAGCCAAGCGCGCACTGGCGATGGCACCGACTGCGACCCCGGCGATCGTCACGGCACGCAAGTAAGCGGACTATTTGTAAGGTGAACTTAAAGTCTTACTTGAAGTTTGCCGCGTAGCAGCTAGAATCCTGATCTATTATTGATGGCAAACCGCCTGCGTCCTGCGCAGGCGGTTTTCTTTTCTGCGCCCCCTGCAGAAAAAGCCGCAGCCAGATCAGGATGCTCTGCATATGTCGACGTCGGCCCGCCTCGCAATCATGTTCTTCGCAGCGCTGCTCAGCGCCTGCGCCAGCCGTACACCGCCACCTGCACCGGTGGTTCGCGCGCCCATTGTTTTCGGTTCCTCCCAAGCATTCTCCCCTGAGGCAGAAGACGTCTTGTTCCGCGCGCTCGGCCTGGTGGGCACGCCGTATCGTTGGGGTGGCAACACGCCGGATTCGGGTTTCGATTGCAGCGGACTGATCGGTTATGTCTACCGTGATGTCGCCGGCATTTCTCTGCCGCGCACCACGCGCGAGATGATCAGCATGCAGGCGGCCAGCGTGGGCAAAGAAGGTTTGCAAACCGGTGACCTGATCTTCTTCGCCACCAATGGCGGTTCACAGGTCAGTCACGCCGGGATCTACGTCGGCGAAGGTCGCTTCGTCCATGCACCGGCCACCGGCGGCACGGTGAAGCTCGACAGCTTGTCCAAAGCTTACTGGCAGAAAGCCTATCTGAGCGCCAAGCGCGTCTTGCAACCTGAGCACTTGGCACGCAATCCCTAAATGGCAGAGGTTGTCATGACCGCTCGCACACTCAATCTCGACGATTCCCTGTATCAATACCTGCTCGACGTTTCCCTGCGCGAAACGCCGTTGCTCAAGCGTTTGCGTGATGAAACCCAGGCGCTGCCCATGGCTCGCTGGCAGGTGGCGCCGGAGCAGGGGCAATTCCTCGCGCTATTGGTGAAACTCACCGGCGCCAAGCGTCTGCTGGAAGTGGGCACCTTCACCGGTTACAGCGCCTTGTGCATGGCGGCTGCATTGCCGGATGACGGTTCGCTGATCTGCTGTGACATTCCCGGTGACTACAATGCCATTGCGCGCCGTTACTGGCAGGAAGCGGGGCTTGCCGAGCGGATCGATATGCGTTTGGCGCCCGCGCTGGAAACCCTGGCTCAGCTGGATCAGCAAGCGTCATTCGACCTGATCTTCATCGATGCCGACAAAGCCAACTACCCACGCTATCTGGAGCACGCATTACGTCTGCTGCGCGTCGGCGGTCTGGCGGTGTTTGATAACACGCTGTGGAGTGGCCGGGTGCTTGAGGACAATCCCCAGAGCGAAGACACCCGAGCCATCCAGGCGCTCAATCGTGCGTTGAAGGATGACTCGCGTGTGGACCTGTCGTTGTTGCCGTTGGGGGATGGATTAACCCTGTGTCGCAAACGGTAAACGTTGACCCCGATTTAATGTGGGAGCGAGCCTGCTCGCGAAGGCGGTGTAACAGTCAACGTTGATATTGAATGTTATGACGCCTTCGCGAGCAGGCTCGCTCCCACATGGGTGATGTGTTGGCAGTTTATTTAACCGCCGACACGCGCCACACCTTGTTGCCCACGTCATCCGCCACCAACAAATCACCCTGCTGATCAATCACCACGCCCACCGGCCGGCCCATGGCTTTTTCCTCGTCATTGAGGAAACCAGTGAGCACATCCACCGGCTGCCCGATCGGTTTCCCTGCGCTGAACGGTACGAAAATCACTTTGTAGCCACTGTGCGGTTTACGGTTCCATGAGCCGTGCTGGCCGATGAATGCCCCTTCCTTGAATTGCGCCGGCAGTCTGTTGCCTTCAGCGAACGTCAGGCCCAACGATGCAGTGTGCGGGCCGACCGCGTAGTCCGGCGCGATGGCCTTGGCCACCAGGTCGGGGTTTTGCGGCTCGACGCGGATGTCGACGTGCTGACCGTAATAACTGTAAGGCCAGCCGTAGAACCCGCCGTCCTTCACTGAGGTGATGTAGTCCGGCACCAGATCGCTGCCGATTTCGTCACGCTCGTTGACCGCTGTCCACAGTGCGCCGCTCCGAGGTTCCCAGGCCAGCCCGTTTGGATTACGAATCCCCGAGGCGAAGATTCGATGATTGCCGGTGGCACGATCCACTTCCCAGATCGCCGCGCGACCTTCTTCCTTGTCCATGCCGTTTTCGGCCACGTTGCTGTTGGAGCCCACCGTGACGTACAGCTTGCTACCGTCCTTGCTGGCGATGACGTTTTTGGTCCAGTGATGATTCAGCGTACCGCCCGGCAGGTCGATCACCTTCATCGGCTGCGACTTGATCGTCGTCTCGCCGTTTTCATAGTGGAAGCGCAGCAACCGGTCCGTGTCGGCGACGTACAGGTCATTGCCGACCAGAGTCATGCCGAAGGGCGAGTTGAGGTTTTCCAGGAACACCGTGCGGGTTTCGGCGATGCCGTCGTGGTCCTTGTCCCGCAGCAGCGTGATGCGGTTCGGGCTCGGTACGCCGGCGCCAGCACGGCCCATGACTTTGCCCATGACCCAACCACGAATGCCTTTGCCGTCATCGGGTTTGGGTGGTGCATTGGTTTCGGCGACCAGCACGTCGCCGTTGGGCAACACGTAAAGCCAGCGCGGGTGATCCAGACCTTCGGCAAAAGCCGCCACCTGAGTCCCTGTCGCGGCGATAGGCTTCGCGCCGTCCGGCCAGCCAATCGCCGGGGCGATGTTCACCGTCGGGATCAGGGTTTTGTTCGGTTCTGGTAGCTTGGGCGACGGGCCGGTGCCGTCGGAGACTTGCAGCCTGGAGGTTTCACCACAGGCGGCAAGCCCTCCGGCGAGCACGATGACGAGAGCGAGCGGGGGCTTGCGCATGCTGATCTTCCCTATGAATGCATTGACCTAATCAATAGAGAAGCGCAGGTGCGCGATGGTTCAACCGCTCAGCCGCGGGCTTCCTTGAACAGCACGGCAATGCCGGGGTGATAGTTGCCGGCTTCGTTGCGCAACTTGCGATAGGGATAGGGGAAGTACCAGGCCACGGCGCAGGTGTGTTCCTTTTGCAGATCGTCGACCATGTCTTGGAGTTCTTCCGGGGTGGCGCTTTGCTGGGCTTTTTGCGGCGCAACGAACAGGCAGCCGAGTTTCAGGTCGCTGGCGTAGCTGATGCGTTTGGCATCGCTGGTGATGTCCTGCAATGCTTGAGTCAGGTTCAGGCTGTTGACGCGTGGCCAGCGCTGGGTCGCCTGAAGGTAAGCGCGTTCTTCGCTGGTGGCGATGAACAGATCGGCGCGGCCATTGCGTTCGCCTTCTTCGACCTGTTTACGGGTCGGCGTTTGTTGCAGTGTGACCATTTCCGCCATCCAGGCCGCGGCGGACAGCAGGCTCAGGTTGGCTTTTTCGTCGAACCAGTAAGGCGTGTCGTTATCGCCGCGCACGGCGTTGTAGCGGTCGATACAGTCAAACCAGCGTTCCAGCACCGGGCGCAGGAATTCCAGCTTCGGATTGCTGATGATCATGCCTTGCATGTGGCTCACCTTTGTTATTGTGTTGTGAGGTTGTGGCTCTTTGATATCACTGCTGAGAGTGTGGCACAAGATTGGCGTCAGATAATTGATCGACGGCAGTTATTCGCTCGCAGGCTGCCCGTCTTCAATTGACGCTCCATCCCCAACCCTCTAACCTTCGCGGCTTGTTTCAGGTGCTCTGTGACCTTGGTCGACAGAGTGAAACAGGGAAGCCGGTGAGTGATTCTCTTCAAGTGACGAAGAGCCATGATCCCGGCGCTGCCCCCGCAACGGTATATGAGTGAAGGCTGCGCCTTGAGCCACTGTGTCGATTGTCGACATGGGAAGGCGCGCAGTCAGGCAAATCGCCGCTCATGAGCCCGGAGACCGGCCTGATCCATCCAGCGGCATCACGGTGGGCGATGCCAGGCTTCTTGCCGTCTATTCTTGTGCCTGCCCGCCGTTATCCAGCCTCAACGGAGAGCTCCCCCATGACTGATACCCCCGATCGTGACGAACGTCATCTGGCGCGCATGCTGCGCAAAAAAGCCGTGATCGACGAACGCATCGCCAATTCCCCGAATGAATGTGGCCTGCTGCTGGTGCTGACCGGCAACGGCAAAGGCAAAAGCAGCTCGGCCTTCGGCATGCTCGCCCGGTCCATGGGCCACGGCATGCAGTGTGGCGTGGTGCAGTTCATTAAAGGGCGCAGCAGCACCGGCGAAGAACTGTTCTTCCGGCGCTTCCCGGAACAGGTGCGTTTTCATGTGATGGGCGAGGGCTTCACCTGGGAAACCCAGGATCGCCAGCGTGACATCGCCGCCGCCGAAGCCGCATGGGCGGTGTCCCGCGAATTGCTGCGTGATCCGTCGATCGGCCTGGTGGTGCTGGATGAATTGAACATTGCGCTCAAGCACGGCTATCTGGATCTCGATCAAGTGCTCAGCGACTTGCAGGCCCGTCCGCCGATGCAGCACGTGGTGGTGACCGGTCGCGGCGCCAAGCCGGAGATGATCGAACTGGCCGACACCGTCACCGAAATGGGCGTGATCAAGCATGCGTTCCAGGCCGGGATCAAAGCGCAAAAAGGCGTCGAATTGTGAGTCAGCCACGTCATTGCCCGGCGGTATTGATTGCCGCGCCGGCCTCCGGTCAGGGCAAGACCACCGTCACCGCCGCACTGGCCCGTTTGCATCGCAATCAGGGGCGCAAGGTGCGCGTGTTCAAATGCGGCCCGGATTTTCTCGACCCGATGATTCTCGAGCGCGCCAGCGGTGCGCCGGTGTATCAACTGGACATGTGGATGGTCGGCGAGCAGGAAAGTCGTCGACTGTTGTGGGAGGCCGCCGGCGAAGCCGATCTGATCCTCATCGAAGGCGTCATGGGACTGTTCGACGGTACGCCGTCCAGCGCTGATCTGGCGCGGCACTTTGGCGTGCCGGTGCTCGGTGTTATCGACGGCACTGCCATGGCCCAGACCTTTGGTGCGCTGGCCTTGGGGCTGGCGCGTTATCAGCCGGACTTGCCGTTTGCCGGTGTGCTGGCCAACCGCGTCGGCACCCTGCGTCACGCGCAATTACTGGAAGGCAGCCTCACTGAAGGCTTGCGCTGGTACGGCGCCTTGTCCCGGGAAACCGGGATCGAATTGCCAAGTCGGCATCTCGGGCTGGTTCAGGCCAGTGAGTTGAACGATCTTGACCTGCGCCTCGATGCAGCGGCCGATGCGCTGGCCAGCAGTTGCGAGGTCGCGCTGCCACCGGCGGTGGAATTCGCCGCGCCTGATGTGATTGATGTCGAGCCTCTGTTGGCCGGCGTTCGAATTGCCGTGGCCCGTGACGAAGCGTTTGCCTTCACCTACGGCGCCAGCCTGGATTTGCTGCGAGCCATGGGCGCCGAGTTGTCGTTTTTCTCGCCGATCCGTGACACGCACTTGCCGGAGGCAGACAGCCTTTATCTGCCCGGTGGTTATCCCGAATTGCACCATGTGGCGCTGTCACAGAACACCACGATGCTGACCGCCATCCGCGCTCACCATGCGGCGGGCAAGCCGTTGTTGGCCGAGTGCGGTGGCATGCTGTATCTGCTCGATTCTCTGACGGATGTCGAAGGTACCCGTGCTGAACTGGTCGGCTTGCTGGCGGGGGATGCGGTGATGCAAAAGCGTCTGGCCGCGTTGGCGTTGCAGGCAGTCGAGTTGCCGGAAGGTTCATTGCGCGGACACACGTATCACCACTCGTTGACCAGCACTGAACTTGAGCCGATTGCTCGTGGCCTGAGCCCTAACGGTGGGCGTGGGGCAGAGGCGGTTTATCGTGAGGGGCGGATGACGGCTTCTTATGTGCATTTCTATTTTCCGTCCAATCCATCGGCGATTGCCGCGCTGTTTGTGCCTGACCATAAGGACGCCATCGCGAGCAGGTCGAATCGTCGCACCGTCACTCCCACATTGGAAAGTGGCTTGCCTGAAGAAACGCGGTCCACTGTGGGAGCGAGCCTGCTCGCGAAGAGGCCATGACCGACAACGCATTTTCCGAGGCTGAACGCGCGGCGGTCTACCGAGCCATCGGCGAGCGCCGTGACATGCGTCATTTCAGCGGTGGCACCGTCGAGCCCGCGTTACTGCGGCGCCTGCTCGAAGCCGCGCATCAGGCACCGAGTGTCGGCCTGATGCAGCCCTGGCGGTTCATTCGCATCAGCGATCGAGTCCTGCGCGGCAAGATCCAGTTACTGGTGGAAGAAGAACGCATCCGCACCGCCGAAGCCCTCGGCGAGCGCACCGACGAATTCATGAAGCTGAAAGTCGAAGGCATCAACGACTGCGCCGAGGTGCTGGTCGCTGCGCTGATGGACGATCGCGAGCGTCATATCTTCGGCCGCCGCACCTTGCCCGAAATGGACATGGCCTCGTTGTCCTGCGCGATTCAGAACCTCTGGCTGGCCTCCCGCGCTGAAGGATTGGGCATGGGCTGGGTGTCGCTGTTCGAGCCGCAAGCCCTGGCAGACCTGTTGGGTTTGCCGGCCGGAGCCAAGCCCTTGGCCGTTCTTTGCCTGGGGCCGGTCAAGGAATTCTATCCAGCGCCGATGCTGGTACTCGAAGGCTGGGCGCAGGCGCGTCCGCTCAGTGAATTGCTGTATGAAAATTATTGGGGAGTGAGTCAATGAGTGTGGCGTTGTTGAGTGTCGCCGCGGTTGCGCTGGATGCGCTGCTGGGTGAACCCAAACGCTGGCATCCGCTGGTGGCGTTCGGCCGTTTTGCCGACCGCATCGAGCAACGTTTCAACGGCGGTGGCCGTGGCTGGCGCAGTCATGGCGTCACTGCCTGGGTGATCGCGGTGTTGCCGCTGACCCTGCTGGCCACGGCGTTTTCCTGGGCGCCCTATGTCGGCTGGATCGTCGAGATTCTCGTGCTCTATTGCGCCCTCGGCATGCGCAGCCTTGGTGAACACGTCGAGCCGGTGGCCAAGGCGCTACGCAGCGATGATCTGGACGAGGCGCGCAAACGTGTCAGTTATCTGGTCAGCCGCCAGACCAGCGAACTGGACAAAACCGAAGTCGCCCGCGCCGCTACAGAATCCGTTCTGGAGAACGGCAGCGACGCGGTATTCGCTGCGCTGTTCTGGTTTGCCGTGGCCGGTGCGCCTGGCGTGGTGCTCTACCGTTTGAGCAACACGCTGGATGCGATGTGGGGTTACCGCAATGAACGCTTCGAGCGTTTCGGCTGGGCCGCGGCAAAGATCGATGATGTCCTCAACTATATTCCTGCGCGCCTGGTGGCGTTGACCTACGCGTTGCTGGGCAAAACCCGACTGGCACTGAAATGCTGGCGTACCCAGGGTCCGACCTGGGACAGCCCGAATGCCGGTCCGGTGATGGCGGCCGGTGCCGGTGCGCTCGGTGTCGAGTTGGGCGGGGCGGCGATTTATCACGGTGAACTGCATCAGCGTCCGCCGCTAGGCGAAGGCGTGCCGGCGGACGCCGACTCCATCGACCGCGGCTGGCAATTGGTCCAGCGCGGGGTATGGTTATGGTTGCTGATCCTCTGCGTGGGGGCTGAATTTTATGCTTGAACACGGTGGTCGGTTACGCAAGGCGGCGCTCGATTACGGTATCGCCGAAGCCGATTGGCTCGACCTGTCCAGCGGCCTCGCGCCCTGGCCGTTTCCGGTCCCGCAGATTCCGTTACGGGCCTGGGCGCGGTTGCCGGAAACCGATGACGGTCTGGAGCAGGCCGCCTGTGATTATTACGGCGCCGCTCAGGTGCTGCCGGTGGCCGGCTCGCAAATGGCGATCCAGTTGTTGCCGCGTTTGCGCCGGGCCGGCAAGGTCGGCGTGCTCTCGCCGTGTTACGCCGAACACGCCGAAGCGTGGCGCCGTAATGGCTACATCGTGCGTGAAGTGTTGGAGCAGGAAGTCGACTTCTTTCTCGACAGCCTCGACGTGCTGGTGGTGGTCAACCCGAACAATCCTACCGGCCTGAGCCTGACACCGAGTCGGCTGCTCGACTGGCATTCGCGGCTGGCCCAGCGTGGTGGCTGGCTGGTGGTGGACGAGGCGTTCATGGACAACACACCGCAGCTGAGCCTGGCACCTTTTGCCAATCAGGTCGGGTTGATCGTGCTGCGTTCCTTCGGCAAGTTTTTCGGCCTGGCCGGTGTGCGCCTGGGCTTCGTGCTGGCTGAGCGCAAGTTGCTCAAGTTGCTGGCCGAGCAAGTGGGGCCGTGGGCGGTCAGCGGGCCGACGCGGGTGCTGGGTCAGGCCTGCCTGCTGGATACCGAAGGGCATACCCGGCAACGGGTTCGCGCTGATGAAGCCAGTGAACGTCTGGCGCTGCTGCTTGAGCACCACGGTTTCAAACCTCAGGGTGGCTGCGCCTTGTTTCAATGGCTGATCACTGACCACGCCGAAGCCCTGCATGAGTTCATGGCCCGACACGGCATTCTGCTGCGGTTGTTCACGCACACCAGCAGCCTGCGTTTCGGCTTGCCCGCCGATGAAGCCGACTGGACACGTCTCGCGCAAGCGTTCGAAGCCTACGCTAGGGAAACCCAATGACTACGTTGATGGTGCAGGGCACGACGTCCGACGCCGGTAAAAGCACGCTGGTGACGGCGTTGTGCCGCTGGGTCGCGCGTCAGGGCGTCAGCGTCGTGCCGTTCAAGCCGCAGAACATGGCGCTTAATAGTGCTGTGACCGCCGACGGTGGCGAGATCGGTCGTGCGCAAGCGGTGCAGGCTCAGGCCGCCAACCTTGAGCCGCACACCGATATGAACCCGGTGCTGCTCAAACCCAACAGCGACACCGGCGCCCAAGTGATCATTCATGGCCGCGCCGTCACCACCATGAATGCCGTGGCGTATCACGACTACAAAGCCATCGCGATGCGAGCAGTGCTGGCCTCTCATGAACGGCTGAGCGCGGCTTATCCGGTGGTCATGGTCGAAGGCGCGGGTTCGCCGGCCGAGATCAATCTGCGTGCCGGTGACATCGCCAACATGGGCTTTGCCGAGGCGGTGGATTGCCCGGTCGTACTGATCGCCGACATCAATCGCGGCGGGGTTTTCGCGCATCTGGTGGGCACGCTGGAACTGCTGTCGCCCAGCGAGCAGGCGCGGGTCAAAGGCTTCATCATCAACCGGTTTCGCGGCGATATCGCTTTGCTGCAACCGGGGCTGGACTGGCTGGAAGCGCGCACCGGCAAACCGGTGATCGGCGTTCTGCCTTACGTGATGGACCTGCACCTGGAAGCCGAGGACGGCATTGACCAGCGTCAGACCGACAAGGCCGACCAGGTGCTGAAAGTGCTGGTGCCGGTGCTGCCGCGCATTAGCAACCACACCGATTTCGATCCGCTGCGCTTGCATCCGCAGGTGGATCTGCAGTTTGTCGGCCCCGGTCAGGCGATTCCACCGGCCGACCTGATTATTCTCCCCGGCTCGAAAAGCGTGCGCAGCGACCTGGCGTATCTGCGCGCCAATGGCTGGGACACTGCGATCAGTCGTCATCTGCGTTATGGCGGCAAAGTGCTGGGCATTTGCGGTGGTCTGCAAATGCTCGGCGAGCAGGTCCACGACCCGCTGGGCCTCGAAGGCGCACCGGGTTCCAGCGCCGGTTTGGGCTTGCTGGCGTTCGAAACCCAGCTCGAAGAAGAGAAGCAATTGCGCAATGTGCGCGGGCGTCTGGCGCTCGAAGACGCGCCGGTTAGCGGTTACGAAATTCATGCCGGCGTCACCACCGGGCCGGCGCTGGAAAACGCCGCGGTGCAGCTGGGCGACGGTCGCTGCGATGGTGCGCAAAGTGTGGACGGGCAGATATTCGGCACCTATCTGCATGGGCTGTTTGAATCGCCCGCGGCGTGCAGTGCGTTGTTGCGCTGGGCAGGTTTGCAGGCTGTGCAGGAAGTGGATTATCACGCGTTGCGTGAGCGCGATATTGAGCGGCTGGCGGATCTGGTGGAGAAGCATTTGGACACTTCACTGCTGCGTGAGCTCTGTGGGTTTTGAGGTGGCTGTGCCGGCCTCTTCGCGAGCAGGCTTGCTCCCACAGGTTCCGTGTATGGATCAAAAATCTGTAAACAACCTCGATCCTTGTGGGAGCGAGCTTGCTCGCGATGAGGCCCGTCGCCACACCGCCAATTAAAAGGTTATGAACATGCTGCAACTGATCCTCGGCGGCGCCCGTTCCGGTAAAAGTCGCCTGGCCGAAAAACTCGCCTCCGACAGCGGTCTGGCAGTGACTTACATCGCCACCAGCCAACCCCTCGACGGTGAAATGAACGAGCGGGTGGCCCATCACCGCGCCCGTCGTCCAGCCGAATGGGCGTTGATCGAAGAACCTCTGCAACTCGCTCGCACCCTGCGCGAAACCGCCAGTGCCGATCGTTGCCTGCTGGTGGATTGCCTGACGCTGTGGATGACCAATCTGCTGATGCTCGACGACACCGAGCGTCTGTCGGCCGAGCGTGATGCGCTGTTGGACTGCCTGGCGTCGTTGCCGGGTGAAATCATTTTTGTCAGCAACGAGACCGGAATGGGTGTCGTACCGCTGGGCGAATTGACTCGCCGCTATGTCGATGAAGCCGGTTGGCTGCATCAAGCGTTGGCCGAGCGCTGTCAACGCGTCGTCCTGACCGTCGCCGGTCTGCCCCTGACTTTGAAAGGAACTGCGTTATGACTCAATCCTGGTGGCTGAACCCCTGCAAGCCGATCGATGCTCAAGCGGTCGAGCAGGCGCAGGCCCGTCAACAGCAGTTGACCAAACCGGCCGGCTCCCTCGGTCGGCTTGAGTCGGTGGCCGTGCAATTGGCCGGGCTGCAGGGGCAGGTCAAGCCGAGTCTGGATCGACTGTGGATCGCGATTTTTGCCGGTGACCATGGCGTGGTCGCAGAAGGGGTGTCGGCATTTCCCCAGGAAGTCACCGGGCAGATGCTGCACAACTTCGTCAGCGGCGGGGCGGCGATCAGCGTGTTGGCGCGGCAACTCGGGGCCTCCCTGGAAGTCGTCGACCTCGGCACGGTGACGCCGTCGTTGAATTTGCCGGGTGTGCGGCACTTGAACATCGGCCCGGGCACGGCGAATTTCGTCGAGGGGGCGGCGATGACCCCGGCTCAGGGCGAACTCGCTTTGCAGGCCGGCCGCGACAGCGTACAGCGCGCCATCGCGGCGGGTGCGCAGTTGTTTATCGGTGGCGAGATGGGCATCGGCAACACTACAGCGGCCAGCGCGTTGGCCTGTGCCTTGCTCGATTGCCCGGTGGTGCATCTGGCCGGGCCGGGTACGGGTCTGAACGCGGCGGGTGTCAGTCATAAAGCCCAGGTTATCGAGCGCGCTTTGGCATTGCACAGCGCTCAGCGTGGCGATGCGCTGCAAACCCTGTTCAACCTCGGCGGTTTTGAAATCGCGGCACTGGTCGGCGCGTACCTGGCGTGTGCCCAGGAAGGCGTCGCGGTGCTGGTGGACGGTTTTATTTGTAGCGTCGCGGCGTTGGTGGCGGTGCGCTTGAACCCTGAATGTCGTCAGTGGCTGTTGTTTGGTCATCGCGGCGCCGAGCCGGGTCATCGTCATGTACTGGAAACCCTGAACGCCGAACCGCTGCTGGACCTCGGCCTGCGTCTGGGCGAGGGCAGTGGCGCCGCATTGGCCGTGCCGTTGCTGCGTCTGGCGTGCGACCTTCACGGGCAGATGGCGACCTTCGCCGAGGCTGCCGTGGCGGATCGTCCGGCATGACCTTGCGCCTGGACCTGTTGCGCCACGGTGAAACGGAACTCGGCGGCGGTTTGCGCGGCAGCCTTGACGATGCGCTGACTGAAAAGGGCTGGGCGCAGATGCGCGCGGCGGTGGTCGAGCAGGGGCCTTGGGATCGATTGGTCAGCTCGCCGTTGCAGCGGTGCGCGCGGTTCGCCGAAGAACTCGGCGCACAGTTGGGTTTGCCGGTGCAGTTGGATAAAGACCTCCAGGAGCTGCACTTCGGCGCCTGGGAAGGGCAGAGCGCCGCAGCGTTGATGAAAACCGATGCCGAGGCGTTGGGATTGTTCTGGGCTGATCCTTATTCGTTTACGCCGCCTCAGGGTGAGCCGGTGGTGGATTTTTCGACGCGAGTGTTGGCGGCCGTTGAGCGCTTGCGAGCCGCCTGCGCGGGCGAGCGGGTGTTGCTGATCAGTCACGGCGGGGTGATGCGCTTGTTGCTGGCTCAGGCGCGGGGATTGCCTCGTGAGCAGTTGCTCAACGTCGAAGTCGGGCATGGCACGTTGTTTTCGCTGACGGTCGAATCCGGCCTGTTGTTAAAGGAAGCGATCTGACCATGTTGCCGTTCTGGATCGCCCTGCAATTTTTGAGCAGTCTGCCGATTCGTCTGCCGGGCATGCCGGAACCACAGGAATTGGGGCGGTCGCTGCTGTTTTATCCGCTGGTTGGCCTGCTGTTCGGCGGGATTTTGTGGGCGTTCAACGGGTTGTTGCTCGGCACCCCGTTGTTGCTTCACGCAGCGCTGTTGCTGACGGTTTGGGTATTGCTTAGCGGTGCTTTGCACCTGGATGGCCTGGCTGATAGCGCCGATGCGTGGCTCGGTGGATTTGGCGACCGCGAGCGCACGTTGACGATCATGAAGGACCCGCGTAGCGGGCCGATTGCGGTCGTGACGCTGGTGCTGGTGTTGCTGCTCAAATTCGCCGCGTTGCTGGCATTGATTGAGCAACAACACGCCGTTGTACTGATCATTGTTCCGCTGATCGGGCGCAGCGCGATGTTGGGGTTGTTCCTGACCACGCCTTATGTGCGCGCCGGTGGCTTGGGGCAAGCGCTGGCCGATCATCTGCCACGTCTGGCGGGCAAGCAGGTGTTGGCGGTGAGTGCGTTGGCTTGCGTTTTGATTGCCGGCCTCAGCGGCGTATTGGCAGTGGTGCTGGCGGCGTTGGTGTTTGTCTGGCTGCGGCACGTGATGCTGCGCCGATTGGGCGGCACGACGGGCGATACGGCGGGGGCGTTGCTGGAAATCCTCGAGGTTGCGGTGCTGGTGGGGTTGGCGTTGGCCTGATACTTATGTAGCGAATGTGCTGGCCTCTTCGCGAGCAGGCTCGCTCCCACATTTTGATCTCCAGTGAATATAGAATTTGTGTGCAACGCCGATCCCTTGTGGGAGCGAGCCTGCTCGCGAAGGCGACCTACCAGACACTTCCAGTCTCTGGTTAAAATTCCTCTGAAACTTGATTTAACACAACCGCGGGTATATACACGCACCATGCTCGACTCCCAATGTTTATGCATCAACCTGCGTCGCGCCGCCCGTGGCGTCAGCAGGCATTACGACGGCGCTCTCGACGGCTTCGGGATCAACGTTGCCCAGTATTCTCTGCTGTGTAATCTGCAGCGTCTGGATAAACCGAGTATTTCCACGTTGGCCGAAGCCATGGGGCTGGATCGCAGCACCTTGGGGCGCAATCTGCGGGTGCTGGAGGGTGAAGGCCTGCTGATGCTGGTCGAGGGCGAAGACATGCGTAACCGCATCGTCATGCTCACCGAGGCGGGTACTGAGCGCCTGAAAGCGGCCTTGCCAGCCTGGGAAGCGGCGCAACAGCGGTTGATTGACCGTCTGGGTGCCGAGAAACGCGAAACCTTGCTGCGACTGCTGGACGAACTGGCGTGATGCCGGTTTTTCCGATCTTAAGCGGGTATATACCCGCTACCGGGGAATAAGAATGACATCGATGTGGCGTACGTGTGGTTGGGTTTTGTTGGGGAGTGCGCTGATTCTCGCGTTGTCCTTGGGCGTAAGGCACGGCTTCGGGCTGTTTCTGGCGCCGATGAGTGCCGAGTTCGGCTGGGGGCGTGAGACGTTTGCCTTTGCCATTGCCTTGCAGAACCTGATCTGGGGCCTGGCGCAGCCATTCACCGGCGCGCTGGCTGACCGCTTTGGCGCCGCGAAAGTGGTGTTGGTCGGCGGTGTCTTTTATGCATTGGGGCTGGTGTTCATGGGCCTGTCGGATTCCGCCGTGACCTTGTCCCTGAGTGCCGGCCTGTTGATCGGCATCGGTCTGTCCGGCACCTCGTTCTCGGTGATCCTTGGTGTGGTCGGCCGCGCAGTGCCGCCGGAGAAACGCAGCATGGGCATGGGTATTGCCAGCGCTGCCGGCTCTTTCGGCCAGTTCGCCATGTTGCCCGGTACGCTGGGGTTGATCGGCTGGCTGGGCTGGTCAGCGGCATTGCTGGTCTTGGGCTTGTTGGTGGCACTGATCGTGCCGCTGGTGAGCATGCTCAAGGACAAGCCGCTACCGGTGTTCGGTCATGAGCAAACGCTGTCCGAAGCCCTGCGCGAGGCCTGTTCCCATTCAGGATTCTGGCTGCTGGCGTTTGGTTTTTTTGTCTGCGGTTTCCAGGTGGTGTTCATCGGCGTGCACTTGCCTGCTTATCTGGTGGATCAGCACCTCCCGGCGAGCGTCGGTACGACGGTGCTGGCGCTGATCGGGCTGTTCAATATTTTCGGTACATACACAGCGGGCTGGCTCGGCGGGCGGATGTCCAAACCGCGTTTGCTCACTGGCCTGTATCTGCTGCGGGCGGTGGTAATCGGGCTGTTCCTGTGGGCGCCGGTCACGACGACCACCGCGTACCTGTTCGGCATGGCGATGGGCTTCCTGTGGCTCTCGACCGTGCCCTTGACCAACGGCACCGTCGCGACCTTGTTCGGCGTGCGAAATCTGTCCATGCTCGGTGGGATTGTTTTCCTGTTTCACCAACTCGGATCGTTCCTCGGCGGCTGGTTGGGCGGGGTGGTGTACGACCGAACCGGGAGCTATGACTTGATCTGGCAAGTGGCGATTCTCTTGAGCCTGTTGGCCGCCGCCCTGAACTGGCCGGTGCGTGAGCAGCCGGTGGCGCGCCTGCAAACACAGATGAGTGCGATATGAACAGTCTCTGGCCGCGGATCGCTGTCGTCGCTGTCTGCGCCTTGCTGCTGGCCTTGTCGTGGTGGGGCTGGCATCAGGGCGGGCTGGCGTTGATGCAACTGGGCATGGGTGCTTGCTAGCAGGATAGGAGGGCGAGTAACTTCGGTTTTGACGATTTCTCAAGGATGCACCGACATGCTGATGCGCTGGCTCGCAGTTCCCGCGTTACTGGTAGCGTTTAGTGGATTGGCTCAAGCGGCCGAATGCCCGGAGCTTTTGCAAGGCTCGTTGCCCAAGTTGCGCGCCAAGGAATCCATCGACCTGTGCCAGCGCTTCGCCGGCAAACCGCTGGTGGTGGTCAATACCGCGAGCTTCTGTGGTTTCGCCCCGCAGTTCAAAAGCCTTGAGGCGCTGAATCAGCGTTACAAGGATCAGGGGCTGGAAATAATTGGTGTTCCGTCCAACGACTTCAAGCAAGAGTCCAAGGATGGCGAAGAGACTGCCAAGGTCTGCTACGTGAACTACGGCGTGACGTTCACCATGACTGAACTGCAGAAAGTCCGCGGTAATGACGCGACTCACTTGTTCAAGATTATCGCCAAGCAGAGCACCGCGCCGAAGTGGAACTTCTACAAGTACGTGGTCGATCGCAAGGGCACGGTGATCGCCAATTTCTCCAGCCTGACCAAGCCTGACGATCCTGAGTTCATCGCAGCGGTAGAGAAAGCCCTGGCCTCGCAACCCTGATTGGCGCCCATTAAAAAGCCCCGCCTCTGTACAAGAGAGCGGGGCTTTTTCAGTTCAGACGGCGAGCGGTTCAGGTTCGCCGTGAATCATCAGAAGCGGTAGGTCGCGCCAACACCGAAACCGTTCGCACTGTTTTCGTACTTGGCGTTGTAGGACTGACCCAAAGCGTTGGCGCGGTTGACAGTGACAGATTCTTCCTTGAGGTAAGAGTAAGCCACATCAATGGTCCAGTCGTCGGTTGGGTTGAAGCCCGCACCGACACTGAAGATGGTCCGGTCGCCGGTAGGAATGCGTGGCGAACGATCAGTGTTGTTGGTGGGCGACTGGTCAAAGGAGAGACCGGTACGCAGTACCCACTGCTTGTTCAGCTGGTAGGAAGTACCCACGGCGTAGGCCCAGGTGTCATGCCAGTTCTGGTCTTCCTTGATGGTACCAAGGATTTGTGGGGCGAGGGCACCACCGCTAGGTGCGGTTACGCCTTCGTTGTTGACCGTGATGTCTTTCAGGCGGCTCCAGCGAGTCCAGGTAGCACCGGCATAGAGCTTCCAGGCATCATTCATATCTTGAGTCACGGAAAGGTCATAGGACTCAGGTGTTTCGATCTTCAGCGAGGCATCGTAACGGTTGGATTTGAGCAACTGAGGTGGCACGCCAGTGCCGGCAGTCACATCGGTGTGGCCGTCGAGCTTGTAGTTCACTTTCGAGTGATAGGTCAGGCCCACGCGAGTGGTGTCGGTGGCTTGCACCAGGATGCCGGCGTTAAAGCCCAAGGCCGTATCGTCGCCCTTGATCTCCACATTGTTGTCACCAGTCCGGGGGATAGGGAGAGCAATGTCCGATTCCAGGGTGCCGGAAATCCGGTTGATGGTAGGGCCAAAACCGATCGAAACTTTATCGTTGAAAGCGTAGCTGACGGTTGGCTGCAGAGTGATGACCTTGACTTCGCTCTTGCTGCCGAAAGCGCGGCCCTGAAAGCCGTTTTCGTAGTCGGTGATCAGCCCGAACGGAGCGTAGACACCCAAACCAATAGACCATTCATCGTTGAGTTTATTTGTATAGAAACCCATCGGTACTGAAGTGAACGGAACCATATCGCCTTTGTTGGTTCCGCTTGAACGGCCGCTGGTATCGCTGATATCGGTCGAGGCGTCGATCGCTGCGATACCGCCAGTGATTTGCTGGCCTTTGAGGCGGGCCATACCGGCAGGGTTGCCAAAAACTGTACTTGCATCATCGGCAGATGAAGAGCGCCCCGCAAAACCTGTCCCCATCCCGCTGATGCTTTGTTCGTTGAGGGCAAAGCCACTTGCGAAGATTTGGGTGGATGCCAAGGTAACGGCGAGGCTAAGGGTGGTTTTGAGCATTACTTTTTTCATTATTAGAACTCCTGATGATCACCGGGGCGAAAATTACCAACATTTTCGTCCTAGCGCTATAGGCTGTATTGCTTGATTTAGAGCGGTTTTGTAGGACAATCCGACCAAAATCGCAGCAGTTACGCGATCTTGTGGAAACAGCAGATCAGCAGGCGACCTGATTCAGCGGTGAAACACAGGTTTGCCAGGCGCAGGTGAAGTCTCTCAGGCGACCTTGAGGCTGGAAGGTCTGGCGCCAGATACGGGCCATTCCCAGCAGGTCGTCTGCTTCGGGGAGGGGGGTGTTCTGTTCTTCTACCAGCAGCCAGGCGATGGCTGTGGCGTAACGCAGGTTGACGGTCAATTCGAGATGCGGACCACTCAGGAACGCATGTTGGCTGGCCAGGCCGCGAACCAGGCTTGCGCGTTCCGGGTCAAGTGCCAGGTAGTGGTCCCAAAGTGCTTGATGGCGGGGTTCGGCGATTCGGTACAGGCCGTGTCCACGACGGTCATGCAGGGCGGTTCCAAGGGCTGACTGGCTGGCGGCGACGCCCAGCAGCAGGGATTCGGCAGTTGCGCTATGGCGCCCGAGATAAATCAATGTCGGACGGATCACATAACGGCACAGTTCGCTGGCAGCGATACCCATAAAGCCCTCGAAACGTGAAATGGTCGGCGATACCTGAAGGGGCCTTGGCAGCGGGTGAATCGAGTCAGGCTCGCCGGAAGCGGCTTAAGCCGCTTGAGTTGAAGTGTAGTGTTATATTCGCGCCGTAAAGGACTGTTTTTAAAATATTTCCGGCTGCGAGTTATAACCGTTATATCGGTTTGTGCTTAGGCGGCAGCAGCGAAATCAGAAATTTTGGGCAATAAAAAGCCCCGCTTTTTGAGCGAGGCTTTTGAGGTTTCAGTCTTTCTGGCGTATCAGGCAACCAGTGCCTGACGGGTACGCTCGATCACGGCCTGCAGCGGCTCGGCGCTGGAGTATTGATCGGGGTACAGGCGTTCGCTGTGACGAGCGATGCCGTGTTCGTTGACCAGAGTGAAGCTGAAGCAGCCTTTGCGAGCAGCCATGATCAGGCAGTTCATTGGTGCAAAAGCATTGGTTAGGGTGCGAATGGCATCCTGGGTGTGGATTTGAGTAGACATAGTCATTGGGTGTTCCTACAAGCGACACGGATAAGAACCGTGCAAAGTTAAAACGTTCCAGTGACGACGACCACCATTGGTCGAACGAAGAACCCGACTGGAACAAAGCAGCCAGTTTGAAGCGCTGATAAATTGGCGCGCTTGGGCTGGCAGGTAGGTACTTAGGAGGGCAGGCAACACATCAAGGGCAAAGGTTCTGGGCCCAGGGTGAAGATCCTGATCAATTTGCAGGTTGGTTCGGTCAGAGTAAGTGAACTTCGCAACACCCTTTGCTTTCGATTCAAAGGCTGTGTTGACGCAAGGCTTACCTGGAAACCATCGAGGTGGTCGATCCCGCTTTGTCGGTGGAGGCTTCCTTGAGGAAGGCTGACCGGGGGGATTTGTTCGACCAGAATTGACTTTCAGCTTGGTACTAACGCCGCGGATACTAACGGATTGAATTGCTAAAGGGAAGTGTGTTAGCAAAAAAGTTCTCTGGATGGCCCCCATTCAACGTCCGGATTGGCGCTCGGAAAAAGCCATGACCCGCAGACTTGCCCTGTAATAGCACAAATTCCGACCATTGGTAGTCACGGGTCATCGGGCCAGGACCAGCCTGGATCATGGGTTTGCCAAGGTTTATCCCCAAGTGCAGGCAAAAAATGCGCCGAAAAAGCGCATCGATATAACTGCCTCGAAGGTACTTGTGCACATAAGTGGCGGAGGGTGTCACGCCGCTGTCATCTTCCCTTCAAACGCAGTGGGTGCCTGCAACCAAAATTTAAGTCAATGAAAAACATCGCTTTTTTTTACTGGTGAAAAAATCGTCAGTTTGACTGCGAGCCCCATTCCATAGGGCTTTGCGAGAGTTCAAGGGCGGTTGTCCACTGAGTTATCCACAGCTTCTGTGGATTGTCCCGAGCGCTTGCTCTAGGACGGGCGTGCCGGGTTTTTTAGGCTTTACCTGTAAGAAAAAAAGAGTAGAGTGGCGCGCCTTCCGATCTGCCCCACAGTGCTTTATGAAGTTTCGCTCAGTATCAGTCTCCGCAACCTCCACACCTCTCAGCATTACCCCGCCCAAGCGCTTTTCGATGCGTGTGGCCGAGTGGCTGCTGGACAGCCCGCGTCTGGGCGAAAACCCCAACATCAAACACTTCGCCGGGCGTTTGCTCAAGCAGCCAGCCCGTGAAGGAGTCGTGGCCGCGCAAAGCCGTCTCGGTCAGCTGATGTGCCGTGAATGCGGGAATGCCCGGGATCGCCGTATCGGTCAGGACCTTCTGCGTTCGGCCGCGCGGGCAGGGGATCGGCGCGCCCAGCAAGAACTGGGGCTGATCGAAGACTGAGCTGTCCAAGACCTGACGCCTTGGTTAACCTTCAAGCTTTATTTCATTGGCAGGAGTGGCTATGGCTATGGACTTGACCAGCGCATTGCTCGGTCTGGCGGGCGCTGCGCTGCCGTTACTGGTACTGGCCTGGCAACTTCAGCGGCGAGCGAGCGCCACGCAGTCAGAGGTTGCACTGCTGGAAGAGCGTCTGACCTCCGCCCATTTGGCCCAGGACGGATTGAACGCCCAACTCGAAGCCTGTCGCGATGAGATCGGTGATCTGGGCCAGGCCAACGCCGCCAAACAGGCAGACCTGGCCGCCGTGCGCCGTGAAGTCGAACTGCTGCAGATCGAACGCGACGACGCCCGCGATGCCGCCCACGCCTGGAATCTGGAGCGCGCCGGCAAAGAGGCTGAGTTGCGCCGTCTGGACGCCCAGGCCGCCTCGCTCAACGCCGAGCTGCATGAGCAGCAGGAAAGCCATCAGCAGCGCCTCAACGACTTGCAGGGCTCGCGAGACGAATTGCGAGCGCAGTTCGCGGAGCTGGCAGGCAAAATCTTCGACGAGCGCGAGCAGCGCTTTGCCGAAACCAGTCAGCAACGTCTCGGTCAGTTGCTCGATCCGTTGAAGGAACGCATCCAGTCCTTCGAAAAACGCGTCGAGGAAAGCTATCAGGCTGAAGCCCGCGAACGTTTTTCCCTGGCCAAGGAACTGGAGCGGCTGCAACAGCTGAACCTGCGCCTGAGCGACGAAGCCACCAACCTGACCCGCGCCTTGAAAGGCCAGAAAACCCAAGGCAACTGGGGTGAGCTGATTCTTGAGCGAGTGCTTGAACACGCGGGCCTGGAAAAGGGGCGCGAGTACCAGACCCAGGTCAACCTCAAGGGCCCGGACGGTGAGCGTTTCCAACCGGACGTGATCATTTACCTGCCGGGCGACAAGCAGGTGGTGGTCGACTCCAAGGTCAGCCTCACGGCCTATCAGCAATACGTCGCGGCCGAAGACGATGCCATCGGCCAGATCGCCATCAAGCAGCACGTGCTGTCCCTGCGCACTCACGTCAAAGGGCTGGCCGGCAAGGATTACAAACGTCTCGACGGTTTGCACAGCCTGGATTTCGTCCTGCTCTTCGTACCGATCGAAGCGGCGTTTTCCGCCGCATTGCAGGCTGAGCCGACGCTGTTCCAAGAGGCCTTCGACCGCAACATCGTGATCGTCAGCCCGACCACTTTGCTGGCGACCCTGCGCGTCATCGACAGCCTGTGGAAGCAGGAACGCCAGAGCCAGAACGCCCGGGAAATCGCCGAGCGGGCCGGGTGGCTGTACGACAAGTTCGTGTTGTTCATCCAGGATCTGGATGAAGTCGGTAATCGATTACAGCAACTGGATAAAGCCTACAGCTCTGCGCGCAATAAGCTGACGGAAGGCCGCGGCAATCTGGTCAGCCGCGCCGAGCAGCTCAAGTTGCTTGGCGCGCGAGCGAGCAAGAGCCTGCCGGCAGACTTGCTGGAACGGGCGATGACGGATGTGGATGGGTTGGCCGAATTGCCGGAGTAAGCCGAAAAGCTTCGTCGGAGCGCCGCCCGGAGCAAGCTCGCTCCCACATTTGACCGAGTTCTTCCAGATAGAATGCAGTTCAATGTGGGAGCGAGCTTGCTCGCGATGGCGGCAGTTGCACCACGACAAGACTCAAACCTGCCGCACTACAACGGCAAATGTCGACTCAGCAACGCCCGCAACGCCGCCGGCTTCACCGGTTTAGCCAGATAATCCAGCCCTGCCGCATGCACTTGGGCCACCGTCTCCGGTCGCCCATCGGCGCTGATCACAACCCCTGGCACTGGTTCACCCAATCGGGTTCGCAGCCATGCCATCAGTTCCGTCCCTGTCTCGCCATCGTCCAGGTGGTAATCCACCAAGGCCAATTGCGGACGCATCCCGTCGCTGAGCAGCGCCGCGCATTCATCGCGGTTGCGTGCGGTCCAGACCTGACAACCCCAGCGCGTGAGCAAACTGTTCATGCCGATCAGGATGCTGTCTTCGTTGTCGATGCACAGTACCTGCGAGCCGCTCAGCAATTTGCCATTGAGCTCGGCGACCTTGGTCGGGATCGCGGTTTGCGCCCGAGCCAACGGCACACTAACGCTGAACACACTGCCGCGCCCCGGCCAGGAGCGTACGCGCAAGGTATGCCCCAGCACGCGACACAACCCGTCGGCGATCGCCAGGCCCAGCCCCAGGCCTTTTTCCGCGCGCGTCTGGTGGCTGTCGAGGCGTTTGAACTCTTCGAAAATGACCTGCTGTTTATCCACCGGAATGCCCGGGCCACGGTCCCAGACTTCCAGACACAGCTCGCCGTTGCGTCGGCGAACCCCCAGCAGCACCGGCCCTTTGGCGTAGCGGAAGGCATTGGTCAGGAAGTTCTGCAGGATTCGTCGCAACAGTTTGATGTCGCTGTCGACGCGCAACGTACTGCCCCTGACGCGGAATTTCAGCCCCTGGTCGCGGGCCAGCGCCTTGAACTCGGCACCGAGGACGTCGAACATCTCATTAAGCACGAACGGTTTTGGATCAGAGTTGATCTTGCCGTTTTCCAGACGGGAAATGTCCAGCAGGTCGCTGATCAAATCCTCGGCCGAGCGCAGTGACGTGTCCAGATGATGGACCAGTTTCTGCGCCTCATCGGAGAGACCGTCGTCTTGATGGGAAAGGGCGGCCGAGAACAGCCGCGCGGCGTTCAACGGTTGCATCAAGTCATGGCTGACCGCCGCCAGGAAACGGGTTTTCGATTGGTTGGCCGACTCCGCGGTGCCCTTGGCCTCGGTCAGGGCGACATTGAGTTGTGACAGTTCGTGGGTCCGCTCGGTCACCCGTCGCTCCAGGCCCTCGTTGGCTTCGGTCAGCGCTTGCTCAGCCTCGCGGAACGCGGTGATGTCGGTGAAACTCATGACAAAACCGCCGCCTGGCATCGGGTTGCCGATCAGCTCGATCACACGGCCATTGGGGAAAAGTCTTTCAGAGGTGTGGGCGCGGCCCTGACGCATCCAGTGCAAACGGCGGGCGACGTGCACTTCGGCTTCGCCGGGACCGCACAGGCCGCGCTCGGCGTTGTAGCGAATGATGTCGGCAATCGGGCGGCCAAGCCTGATCAGTCCATCCGGGTAGTTGAACAGCTCCAGATAGCGCCGGTTCCAGGCCACCAGTTTCAGCGACTGGTCGACCACACTGATGCCTTGGGTGATGTTCTCGATCGCGCCTTGCAGCAGCGCGCGGTTGAACTGCAGCACTTCCGAGGCTTCGTCGGCGATACGGACGACGTCCTCGAGTTGCATTTCCCTACCTTCGATGGCGGCTTTTACCACCGCCCGGGTCGAAGACGCGCCGAGCACACCGGCCAGCAAACGTTCGGTATGGGCGATCCATTCACCGTCGGCGTTCTGGTTCGGGTTGAAGCCTTTGCCCTGACGGTAGGCGAACCGGATAAAACTCTGACGGGCGCGTTCTTCGCCGACAAAGCGTGCGGCCAGCTGCAACAAATCGTCGATCTGCACCGACAGCATCGAACGGGCGCTAGGGCGGGCGCTGATTTCCTGACCGATGAAGCGACCCGCCTGCCAATGTTCCGAAACCCTCGTACGCGACAGCACCGACACCCAGGCGAACAGCGTGAAGTTGGCCGCCAGCGACAACACCACGCCTTGGGTCAGCGGGGTGAGCGGCAGGTGCAACGGGTTGCTGTGCAACCAGGCCAGCCCCGGGAAGCTGCTCAAGGACAAACCGAGGCTGTGGGCCGCGATCGGCAGAATCAGGGTGTAGAACCAGAGGAACGTCCCGGCGGCGAGACCGGCGAACACACCGCGACGATTGGCCTGTTTCCAGTACAGCGCACCGAGCATGGCCGGGGCCAGTTGGGTTACGGCGGCGAAGGCGATCTGGCCGATGGTCGCCAGGCTCGCCGTCGAGCCGAGCAGGCGATAACTGACGTAGGCCAGCAGCAGAATCACCACAATGCTTACTCGGCGCACCGAGAGCATCCACTGACGGAATACTTCGAAAGGCCGCTCGGCGTTGTTGCGCCGCAGCAGCCATGGCAACAGCATGTCGTTGGAGACCATGGTCGACAGCGCCACGCTGGCGACAATCACCATGCCGGTCGCCGCCGAGGCGCCACCGATAAAGGCCAGCATCGCCAGGGCAGGATGGGATTGGGCCAGCGGCAGGCTGATGACAAACGAGTCCGGCAGCACCGAGCTCGGCAGCATCATCTGGCCGGCGAGGGCGATAGGAACGACGAACAGCGCGGCCAGCGCCAGATAGGCTGGAAACACCCATTTAGCCAGGCGCAGATCCTGAGGGTCGATGTTTTCCACCACGGTCACATGGAACTGCCGGGGCAGGCAGATGATTGCCATCATTGCCACGCCGGTTTGCACCACCATCGACGGCCAGTTGATGGTTTCCTTCCAATACTCTTCGAGGCGCGGGGCGAGCATGGCCTGGTCGAACAGGTCGTCGAAACCGTCGTACAGGCCGTAGGTCACGAACGCGCCGACCGCGAGAAAAGCGAACAGCTTGACCAGCGATTCGAACGCAATCGCCAGCACCATGCCGCGGTGGTGTTCGGTGGCGTCGAGGTTGCGGGTACCGAAGACGATGGTGAACAGCGCCAGCACCAGCGACACGATCAGCGCCGTGTCCTGGGCGCGCGTGCCCATGGCGTCGGCACCGGCGCCGATCAGCAAGTTCACCCCGAGCACGATGCCCTTGAGTTGCAGCGCGATGTAGGGCAACACGCCGACCAGGCAGATCAGCGCCACCACCACCGCCAGCGACTGGGATTTGCCATAACGCGCGGCGATGAAGTCGGCAATGGAGGTGATGTTCTCCTGCTTGCTGATCATCACCATTTTTTGCAGGACCCACGGTGCGCAAACCAATAGCAGAATCGGCCCGAGGTAGATCGGCAGGAAAGACCAGAGCTGTTCGGCGGCCTGGCCCACGGCGCCAAAGAAGGTCCAGCTGGTGCAATAGACGGCCAGCGACAGGCTGTACACCCACGCGCGCACTCGCGGCGGCAACGGTGTGCTGCGACGGTCGCCGTAGAAGGCGATGGCGAACATGATGGCCATATAGGCCAGGGCGACGGCGGCGATCAGCCCGCTGGACAGCGACATGGGAACTCCAGACAAAAGACACCCGGGACTCCCGCCCGGACAAACAGTCTCGCACGATGGCAGGGGTTAGTCAGTGTCGACCAAGGTCGCGGCGTGGCGGGGTGTCGCAGGCGGTGTGTCAGTGGGATCTTGGGTGTTTGCGCAGGCCTCTTCGCGAGCAGGCTCGCTCCCACAGTTGATCTTCAGTGGACACGTAATATGTGCCCAACATAGATCCAATGTGGGAGCGAGCCTGCTCGCGAAGGCGGCCTCACTGATTCAAAGCGATCTCAATCAACCGATGCAATTCCTCAACCTCCAGCGGCGCCGCTGAAAACAGGATGCGAAACACCGTCGGCGCCGCCACCAGGTTGATCAGCCGATCAACGTTCGGCTTCGGCTGATCGGGGTAACGATCCAGAATCGTTTGCAGCTGCCCGCCAATGATCGTCGCGCAAAGGGCCGGCGTGGTGCTGCATTGCACGTCGCGCAACATGTTGCGGCCGGGCTCGGAACTCATCTCGTCCAGATACTGCTCGGCCCAGGCGCACACGTCACCGTGCAGGCTGCCGGTATTGGCCGGCTCGCTCTCGGGGCGCATGCGGGCGAGGGCGACATCCGCCAACAACACCGACAAATCGCCCCAGCGCCGGTAGATGGTCGACGGCGTGACGCCGGCGCGCGCGGCGATTTGCGGGACGGTCACGGTGGTGCGGTCCTGCTCTTCGAGAAGATCGCGGACTGCCGAATGAACCGACTCTTGCACCCGGGCGCTTCTGCCGCCCGGGCGTAAACCTTCTTTAATAGCCATGAATCGGACCTTAACACAAAGAATTTGCTTTAAGCGCTGGCCAGTAGCACACTCCGCAAAAGCAAAAAGTTAGCTTTTGCGGAGTGTGCTCATGTCCAGTTCAACATCTAATCGTTCAAGCCTATGGTTCCTGGCGATCACCTTACTCAGTTTTCTCGCAGCGTCCACGGCACCAACGCCGTTGTATCACTTGTACCAGGAACACCTGCAATTCTCGGCAGCGACCCTGACCCTGATTTTCGGTGTGTACGCCATCAGCTTGCTGGCGGCGTTGCTCACGGTTGGTTCGCTCTCGGATCACTTGGGGCGCAAACCGGTGATCTTCACCGCTGTGATGTTGAACATGCTGGCGATGCTGTTGTTTATCAACGCAGACAGTGTCGTCTGGCTGATCAGCGCACGAGTGCTTCAAGGTTTTGCTACGGGAATGGCCACTGCCGTACTGAGTGCGGCGCTGTTGGACACCGATCGCCAGCAAGGGTCGCTGGTCAACAGTGTGGCGCCGTTGCTGGGCATGGCGGCGGGCGCCATGGGCTGCGGCTTGTTGGCTGAGTTTGCACCACTGCCATTGCAGTTGACCTATTGGGTGCTGTTCTCGCTGTTTGTGATGCAAGCGCTGTACGTCTGGCGTTTGCCGGAAAGCGTCAGCCCCCAATCGGGAGCCTGGGCCTCGCTGCGCCCGACACTGCATGTGCCGATCCAGGCGCGACGTGCGTTATGGCTGGTGCTGCCGATCAACATCGCGGTGTGGGCACTCGGTGGTTTTTACGCCTCTTTGGCACCGTCTCTGGTGCGCACGGCCACGGGATCGACCTCAAATCTGATTGGCGGTGCGACGGTGGCGGTGTTGACGGTGACCGGCGCGTTGATGATCTACACCCTGCGCGATCGGCCGGCCGACAAGGTTTTACGATTAGGCGGCAGTCTGCTGCCCATCGGCGTCGCATTGATTCTGATGGCGGTGCACAGCGCTAGCCTGCCACTGTTTTTTGTCGGGACACTGGTGGCTGGATGCGGTTTCGGTGCCGGTTTCCTCGGTGCATTGCGCAGCGTCGTGCCGCTGGCTTTACCCCATGAACGGGCGGGATTGATGTCGGCCTACTATGTACTCAGTTATCTGGCGTTCTGTTTGCCGTCGTTGCTGGCCGGAAACCTGACCCGGACCTTCGGGCTGGTGGCCACCACCGATGGTTACGGTGCGGTACTGATTATTCTCTCGGCCGGCGCTTTGTTCGCGTTGATGCGTCAGCAGTCTGTGAAAGTCTGTGGCGTCGATGTTCGATGACCGTTAGCCTTGGCACCGCCCTACATTTCGACGGACCGACGCATGAAAATCATCCGCAGCCAATCCTTCACCGCTGACCGTGCCTGGGGCGCTTTGGATATCGCCAACATGAACGGCATCACCACGCGTTTGCACTGGACCGATCAGCCCTATAAATGGCACATCAATGATGGGCAAGAAGTGTTCGTGGTGTTGGATGGTCAAGTGCAGATGCGTTATCGCGAAGAAGGACAGGAGAAAGAAGTGTTGTTGGGTGTAGGAGATATCTTCTATGCCGACGTCGGTACCGAGCACGTTGCCCATCCGCAGGGTGCGGCGAGAATCCTGGTGATCGAGACGGAAGGCAGCGTCTGACGCTATATCTGCAAAACAGATAACAGTTAGAGATATTACCCGTTATATCGATATTCGATTCGGATCTACCATGGGCTCCACCTCAACAGAGGACAGGAGTTCACCATGACATGCCCCAATACTGCCCCAGCCGGTTTCAAACCCTTCAGTCATTTGCAGCACCCGCGTGAAGTCATCCGCCAGTTCACGCCGAACTGGTTCGCCGCCACCATGGGCACCGGCGTGCTGGCGTTGGCGCTGGCGCAGCTGCCTGGCGCAAATGCCGGTTTGCACGCAATTGCCGAAGCCCTTTGGCTGTTCAATATCGTCCTGTTCGTTTTGTTCACTGCGCTATACGCGGCGCGTTGGGCGTTGTTTTTCGATGAGGCGCGGCGGATTTTCGGTCACTCCACGGTCTCTATGTTTTTTGGCACCATTCCCATGGGCCTGGCGACCATCATTAATGGTTTCCTGGTGTTCGGTCTGCCGCGTTGGGGCGAGGGCGTGATTCAGGTCGCCGAGGTGCTGTGGTGGCTGGATGTGGCGATGTCTGTGGCGTGCGGCGTACTGATTCCCTACCTGATGTTCACCCGTCAGGAGCACAGCATCGACCAGATGACCGCCGTCTGGCTGTTGCCGGTGGTGGCGGCAGAAGTGGCGGCCGCCAGCGGTGGTCTGCTGGCACCGCACTTGACCGATGCCCATTCGCAACTGGTGGTGCTGGTGACCAGCTACGTGCTTTGGGCCTTTTCCCTACCGGTTGCGTTCAGCATTCTGACCATTCTGTTGCTGCGCATGGCGCTGCATAAATTGCCCCACGAAAACATGGCCGCCTCCAGCTGGCTGGCGCTGGGGCCGATCGGCACCGGGGCGTTGGGCATGTTGCTGCTGGGCGCGGACGCACCGGCGATCTTCGCTGCCAACGGCCTGCCGGGTATCGGTGAAATCGCCGCAGGGCTGGGGCTGGTGGCCGGGATCACGCTGTGGGGCTTTGGTCTGTGGTGGATGCTGATCGCGGTGCTCATCACCCTGCGTTACCTGCGCGTCGGTATTCCGTTCAATCTCGGCTGGTGGGGCTTCACCTTCCCGTTGGGCGTCTATTCCCTGGCGACGTTGAAACTGGCCAGCACCTTGAACCTGACGTTTTTCAGTGCCTTCGGCTGCTTGCTGGTGGTGTTGCTGGCGGTGATGTGGCTGATCGTCGGCAAACGGACAGTGCAGGGCGCCTGGCGGGGCGAGTTGTTTGTCTCGCCGTGCATTGCAGGATTAAACAAATAACCTGCAAAGTTTAGGTAATGTGTCGCCTGGATCGTCGTTAGATATTCCAATAACTGCATCCACGCCACTCTCTACCCAACATCAGGGACACATGGAAGATGAGTCACCCCTCACAGTTCACCTTGCTTCGCACCCGGCGCTTCCTGCCGTTCTTCGTCACGCAGTCGCTCGGGGCGTTTAACGACAACATCTTCAAGCAGTCGCTGATCCTCGCCATTCTCTACAAGTTGACTATCGAGGGTGACCGCTCGATCTGGGTCAACCTGTGTGCGCTGCTGTTCATTCTGCCGTTCTTCCTGTTTTCGGCACTGGCCGGGCAGTTCGGTGAAAAGTTCGCCAAGGACGCGCTGATTCGTCTGATCAAGCTCGGGGAAATCGCCATCATGGCGGTAGGCGCGGTCGGTTTCATGTTCGATCACCTGTCGCTGATGCTGGTGGCGCTGTTCGCCATGGGCACTCACTCGGCGCTGTTCGGGCCGGTGAAATATTCGATCCTGCCGCAGGCCTTGCGTGACGAAGAACTGGTGGGTGGCAACGGCCTGGTGGAAATGGGCACTTTCCTGGCGATCCTCGCCGGGACCATCGGTGCCGGGATCATGATGTCCTCCGGTCATTACGCGCCGATCGTCTCCACGGCGATCATCGGGGTAGCGGTGCTCGGCTATCTGGCCAGCCGCAGCATTCCACGGGCCGCAGCCGCCTCCCCGGAAATGCGTCTGAACTGGAACATTTTCAGCCAGTCCTGGGCCACGTTGAAGCTGGGCTTGGGGCAGACGCCAGCGGTGTCACGCTCGATTGTCGGCAACTCGTGGTTCTGGTTTGTCGGGGCGATTTATCTGACGCAGATCCCGGCCTATGCCAAGGAGTGGATGCACGGCGACGAAACCGTGGTGACGCTGATTCTTACCGTGTTCTCTGTCGGTATCGCACTCGGTTCGATGCTCTGCGAGAAACTGTCCGGACGCAAAGTCGAGATCGGTCTGGTGCCGTTCGGCTCTTTCGGTCTGACCGTGTTTGGTTTGCTGCTGTGGTGGCATTCCGGTGGAATTCCGGACAGCGTTATAGGTCATGGCTGGATCGAAGTCCTGGGTTTTGGCCATGCCTGGCTGGTGTTGATCGACATTCTCGGACTTGGGGTGTTTGGCGGTTTTTATATCGTGCCGCTGTACGCGTTGATTCAGTCCCGTACCCCCGAGAACGAGCGGGCGCGGGTGATTGCCGCCAACAATATTCTCAACGCGCTGTTTATGGTGGTCTCGGCGATTGTATCGATCGTCTTGCTGAGCATGGTCAAGCTGTCGATCCCGCAGCTGTTCCTGGTGGTGTCGCTGCTGAACATTGGCGTCAACGCCTACATCTTCAGCATCGTCCCCGAGTTCAGCATGCGCTTCATGATCTGGCTGCTCAGCCATTCCATGTACCGCGTGGAGCATCGCAATCTGCAGCTGATTCCCGACGAAGGCGCGGCGTTGCTGGTGTGCAATCACGTGTCCTTCGTCGACGCCTTGCTGATTGGCGGCGCGGTGCGTCGGCCGATTCGCTTTGTGATGTATTACAAGATCTACAACTTGCCAGTGCTGAACTTCATCTTCCGCACGGCCGGGACCATTCCAATCGCGGGGCGTCAGGAAGACATTCAGATCTACGAAAAAGCGTTCACGCGCATTGCTCAGTATCTGAAGGACGGCGAATTGGTGTGCATCTTCCCCGAGGGCAAATTGACTGCCGATGGCGAGATCAACGAGTTCAAGGGTGGGGTGACGCGGATTCTCGAAGAGACGCCAGTGCCGGTGATTCCGTTGGCCTTGCAGGGTTTGTGGGGGAGTTTTTTCAGCCGCGATCCGCAAAAGGGCGTGTTTCGCCGGTTGTGGTCACGGGTGACGCTGGTGGCAGGGCCTGCGGTGTCGGTTGAAGTGGCAGAGCCAGCCCGGTTGCAGGGGTTGGTGGGGGAATTGCGCGGCGCTGTGCGCTAATTCCTTTCGTTGCGGGCCGCTAACCACGCGTGCCCGCTTCGGACATTCAACCCGCCATCGCCAACCGGTTACGTCCCTCGCGCTTGGCCACATACAACGCACTGTCGGCCCGTCGCAACAGGCTCTCGGCAGACTCACCGGGCAATAGCGTCGAGCAGCCAAGGCTGACCGTCAGCTCGATCGCATGGCCATCGGCCGAATATTCCTCTGCCTGCACTGCAAATCGTAGCCGTTCGCCAACCATGGCTGCCGCCTCACGACTCGTGTTGGAAAGCAGGATCAGGAACTCTTCGCCACCAAAGCGGAAGACCATGTCCACGTTGCGCAACTGGTTTTTGATCGAGGCTGCAACGGCCTTGAGCACGTCATCGCCGGCGCTGTGTCCGTGGTTGTCGTTGATGCGTTTGAAGTGATCGATGTCCAGCATCAGCAACGACAAGGGTTGCAGATGCCGACGCGACATCTCGATTTCCCGTTGCAGGGTCTGATCCATGGCGATGCGGTTGCCGGTATCCGTGAGCGGATCGCGCAAGGCGCTTTGGGTGGCAGCGCGGTAGAGCAAGGCATTGCGCATCGGATACAGCAATGCGGACAGCAGCGACTCGAGGTTGCCTTGTTCCTGCTCACTGAAACGCTGATTGCGGCGGAACACCAGTTCGCCCAGATGCTCGCCTTCATGGCTGAGGCTGTAGCTGATCGAGTGATGGCCGCGCAGGCCGAACTCCAGGCGCAAGTCGCTGGACGTGTGCTCGTACGTCAAGGCGTCAAGCGGTACAAGTCGCTGAATCTCACGGAAGAAGAGCCCGAGAATGCGTTGCGGCTCAAGACTGGTTTGCAGCAGCTGGCTCAGTTGCTGGCGCATTTGCGCAAGGCTGACGGGCCGCTCGACGAGGGTAGGCTGCTGACCAAAGCCCAGGCGTTGCAATTTGGCGCTATCGAAGTCAATTGCGTTGGTCTGGGAAGGTGATTTCATATGGCATGCGCCCCTAAGCAGTAAGGCTGTCTTACAGGCTGGGTGAGAGCGGCTTTGGGCTGCGCGTCATACTGGTCCATCAGTCCCGTAGGACATTTGGCCCAAGTTTAGTCCGCTTTGCCGACGATAAGTAACTTGTCGGCTCAGGCGTCCGCCCGTTTGCTTTCACACTGCGTGTCTGAGCAAATTTAGAGCGAAAGTCGTGCCATTCAGTTCAGTCGGATAAAAAGCGTTCTAAATCAAAGTACTGAAGCTGTTGATGAAGAGTGTCGTCGCGTTCAGTGACAGTTGTTTGACTTGTGATGGGGATAGTTACGACGCATTTTGAGTGCCGCGACGGGAAGCCGTCGCGGCACAAAAGCGACGCGCGGACGTTACTGAGCGTTGAACGCCTGGCCGTTGATGCCGGTACTGTCCGGACCCATCAGGTAGAGGTAGACCGGCATGATCTCCTCGGGCGTCGGGTTGTTCAGCGGATTTTCACCCGGATAAGCCTGGGCGCGCATGCTGGTGCGGGTGGCGCCCGGGTTGATGCTGTTGGAGCGCACCGGTGCCACGGTGTCGACTTCGTCGGCCAGGGTTTGCATCAAGCCTTCGGTGGCGAACTTGGAGACGCCGTAAGCGCCCCAATACGCACGCCCCTTGCGGCCGACGCTGCTGGAGGTGAACACCACCGAGGCGTCCTGGGACAGCTTGAGCAGCGGCAGCAGGGTGCTGGTGAGCATGAACATGGCATTGACGTTGACTTGCATGACACGCATGAAGTTTTCGCCGGACAGTTGCTCGATCGGCGTACGCGGGCCAATGATCGAGGCGTTGTGCAGCAAACCGTCGAGATGGCCGAATTCGGTTTCGATCATCGCTGCCAGCTCATCGTATTGATGGGGCAGGGCGGTTTCCAGGTTGAACGGGATCACGGCCGGTTGTGGATGGCCGGCGGCTTCGATTTCGTCGTAGACCTGAGTCAGGTTGGCTTCGGTCTTGCCCAGCAACAGCACAGTGGCGCCGTGCGCGGCAAAGGTTTTCGCGGCGGCAGCGCCGATGCCACGGCCAGCGCCGGTGACCAGGATGACCCGGTCCTTGAGCAATTCGGGACGGGCGGAATAATCAAACATAAGAAACCTCGACAAAAATTCTTTAGGCCAAGCTGCATCCCTGTGGGAGCGAGCCTGCTCTCGAAAGCGGTGTGTCAGGCGAAGTATTTGTTGACTGATACACCGCTTTCGCGAGCAGGCTCGCTCCCACATTGATAGTGCTCAAACCCCGTGGAAGCTGTGCGCCTGAGAAAAACGGCTCAGCAGCTGCAAAGGGCGCTATCAAGCACCTTGCGCAACTCCAGCGGATGATCGACTACCACGTCCGCGCCCCAATGCCGCGGGTTATCGTCCGGATGAATGTAGCCATAGGTCACGGCGGCCGTTTTGGTGCCGGCATCGCGACCGGATTCGATATCGCGCAAGTCATCACCCACGAACAACACGCTGGCCGGGTCCAGGTCGAGCATCTTGCACGCCAGGATCAACGGTTCGGGGTCCGGTTTGCTGTTCTTCACATGGTCCGGGCAGATCAACAGCGCCGAGCGCTCGGCCAGGCCAAGCTGTTGCATGATCGGCTCGGCGAAGCGCAGCGGCTTGTTGGTGACCACGCCCCAGATCAAGTTGGCTTTCTCAATGTCGGCCAGCAGTTCGCCCATGCCGTCGAAGAGTTTGCTGTGAACCGCGCAACCGGCGAGGTAACGCTCCAGAAACTCCAGGCGCAATTCCTCGAAACCCGGTGATTCCGGGTCCATGGAGAAGGTCACGGCGACCATCGCCTTGGCGCCGCCGGAGATCTCGTCGCGAATGTGTTTGTCGTTCATCGGCGGCAAACCGCGATCGACGCGCATCGCCTGACAAATCGCAATGAAGTCCGGCGCGGTGTCGAGCAGGGTGCCGTCCATGTCGAAAAGAACTGCTCTGATACGCATCGGCTTACTCCTCGCGCAGGGTCTGGATCATGTAGTTGACGTCCACGTCGGAGGCCAGTTTGTAGTGCTTGGTCAGCGGGTTGTAGGTCAGGCCAATGATGTCCTTGACGGTCAGGCCGGCCATGCGGCTCCAGGCACCCAGCTCCGAAGGGCGGATGAATTTCTTGAAATCGTGGGTGCCGCGCGGCAGCAGCTTCATGATGTATTCCGCGCCGACGATGGCGAACAGGTACGCCTTCGGGTTGCGGTTGATGGTGGAGAAGAACACCTGGCCGCCGGGCTTTACCATACGGAAGCAGGCGCGGATCACCGAGGATGGGTCCGGCACGTGCTCGAGCATTTCCAGGCAAGTGACCACGTCGAACTGCTCGGGCATTTCTTCAGCCAGTCCTTCGGCGGTGATCTGCCGGTATTCGACGCTCACGCCGGATTCCAGTTGATGCAGTTGCGCGACCGCCAGCGGCGCTTCGCCCATGTCGATGCCCATGACGGTAGCGCCGCGCTGGGCCATGGCTTCGCTGAGGATGCCGCCGCCGCAACCGACGTCGAGGACTTTCTTGCCTGCCAGGTTGACCCGCTCGTCAATCCAGTTGACCCGCAGCGGGTTGATGTCGTGCAGCGGTTTGAACTCGCTTTCGCGGTCCCACCAGCGATGGGCCAGGGCTTCGAATTTGGCGATTTCGGCGTAGTCGACGTTGCTCATGGTTAATTCCTCTAAAACTTGAAAAATCCTGTTGCCCCGGTGGTGGGTCCGGGGTGCTTACGATTCGGTATGGCCGCTGATGCGCTGGCCCCAGGCCTTGGCAGTGGCGCAGAGCTGTTCTTCATCCAGGCGGGTCAGGCGACGGTCGTCGAGCAGTTGTTTGCCGGCGACCCAAAGGTGTTTCACGCAGTCACGGCCGGTGGCATATATAAGCTGCGAAACCGGGTCGTAGACCGGTTGCTGCGCCAGGCCGGAGAGGTCGAATGCGACGATGTCCGCTGCTTTGCCGACTTCCAGCGATCCCACTTCGGATTCAATGCCCAGCGCACGGGCGCCGTTGAGCGTGGCCATGCGCAGGGCGCGATGGGCGTCCAGCGCAGTGGCCGAGCCAGCGACGGCTTTGGCCAGTAAGGCGGCGGTGCGGGTTTCGCCGAGCAGGTCCAGGTCATTGTTGCTGGCCGAGCCATCGGTGCCGACCGCCACATTGACGCCCGCCTGCCACAAACGCTCCACCGGGCAGAAACCACTGGCTAGCTTGAGGTTCGACTCCGGGCAATGAATCACGTTGGTGTTGCTTTCTACCAGCAACACCAGGTCTTCATCGCTGATCTGGGTCATATGAACCGCCTGGAAGCGCGGCCCCAACAAACCCAGGCGCCCGAGGCGGGCCAACGGGCGTTCGCCGCGCTGCTCGAGGGACTGCTGCACTTCATAAGCTGTTTCATGTACGTGCATATGGATCGAGGCGTCCAGCTCTTCGGTGATCACCCGGATTTTCTCCAGGTTCTCGTCGCCCACGGTGTAGGGTGCATGGGGGGCGAAGGTGACTTTGATACGCTCGTGGTGCTTGAGATCGTTGAACAGTTCGACGCCCTGACGAATGGCTTCGTCCGCCGTGCTGGCGCCTGGAATCGGGAAGTCGAGGATCGGAATCGCGATTTGCGCACGAATGCCGCTGTTATGGACGCGTTCGCTGGCAACCTTCGGGAAGAAATACATGTCAGAGAAACAGGTGATACCACCTTTGATCTGCTCGGCGATCGCCAGATCAGTGCCGTCACGGACGAAAGCTTCATCGACCCACTTGGCTTCGGCCGGCCAGATGTGGTCTTCCAGCCAGGTCATGAGGGGCAGATCATCCGCCAGGCCACGGAACAGCGTCATTGCCGCATGCCCGTGGGCATTGATCAAGCCAGGACAGAGCAACATGTCCGGCAGTTCGCGGACTTCGGTTGCGTTAAGCTTCAGCGCAGCCGAACGTGGGCCGATGAATACGATGCGTCCGTCGCGGATGCCCAGGGCGTGCTCTTTGAGGACAACGCCAGCGGGTTCGACGGGTACCAGCCAGGTCGGCAGCAATAGCAAGTCGAGCGCAGCGGCAGTGTTCGGCATCGAGAGTCGGTTCCAGAGCTTTTGTAAAGGATGGCGAAGTATACCCGAGCGTCTTCGCAGGGGGATCGCTATAATCGACGGCTTTTGTTCATGTGTGCGGGGTGAGGGATGCGCGATCGACTGTTGGCTGCGGAGAAGGTGAAGGCCATCGATTGGCGTGATGATGCCCTGTACCTGCTGGATCAGCGTATTTTGCCGTTCGAAGAAACGTGGATCGCCTACACCAGCGCTGCTGGCGTGGCCGAGGCCATTCGTTCGATGGTGGTGCGCGGCGCGCCGGCGATTGGCATCAGTGCCGCCTATGGTGTTGTGCTGGCGGCCCGCGCGCGGTTTGCCGAGGGCGGTGACTGGCAGGCGGCGCTGGAAGAGGATTTCGCGCTGCTCGCCGATTCTCGTCCGACCGCCGTCAACCTGTTCTGGGCCCTGGGCCGCATGCGCGACCGGCTTGAGCGTCTGAAGCATCACGCCGATCCGCTGGCGGTGCTGGAGGCGGAGGCTATCGCCATTCACGAGAGTGATCGCGAAGCCAACCTGACCATGGCGCAACTGGGTGTGGACCTGATCCGCAAGCACCAGGGCAACGCTCAGGCGATTCTGACCCACTGCAACACCGGCGCACTGGCCACCGGCGGCTTTGGCACGGCGCTTGGCGTCATTCGTGGCGCTTTCATTGAAGGCATGGTCGAGCGCGTCTATGCCGACGAAACCCGTCCATGGCTGCAAGGTTCGCGGTTGACTGCATGGGAACTGGCCAACGAAGGCATTCCCGTGACCCTCAATGCTGACTCTGCCGCTGCACACATCATGAAGACCAAGGGCATTACCTGGGTGATCGTCGGCGCTGACCGGATCACCGCCAATGGCGATGTGGCCAACAAGATCGGCACCTATCAGCTGGCGGTGAACGCCATGCACCACGGCGTGCGCTTCATGGTGGTGGCGCCGAGTTCGACCATCGACATGAACCTGGCCAGCGGTGATGACATTCCGATTGAAGAGCGCGATGGTCGCGAGTTACTGGAAGTCGGCGGCAAGCGGGTCGGGGCGGATGTCGATGCGTTCAACCCGGTGTTCGACGTGACTCCGGCTGACTTGATCGATGCGATCGTCACCGAAAAAGGCATCGTCGAGCGCCCGGACACCGCGAAAATGGCGCAGTTGATGTGCCGTAAGCGTCTGCATTGATGATCTCTGGCGTCTGATAAAACGCCTTCGCGAGCAGGCTCGCTCCCACAGTTGATCGAGGTGTGACCGCAATGTTCGGCACAACCCGGATTCTATGTGGGAGCGAGCCTGCTCGCGAAGAGTACCTACAGCCAGTAAACAGCCTTCATCTTGCCCCGAAATCTGCATTCACCACGGCTCTAAGCCCCTCTCGTCCCCGTTAAGCCTGTCACCGGTCAACTAACTATGCTCCATGCGCATCAGGGGGATAGGTGCGTGGCGGCTCTTGTGATAACATCCGGCGGTTTCCAAGGTAGCCCGATGTGGCTGCCTTTACTGCGCAGATCCATGGCATAACTCGTTGATTTGTCGTAAGTCGGTGCATGGCACTCAGCCTGCAGCGGCGAGCTTCGTTCGTCCCATATGGATGTGACGAAGTTTCACCAGAAAAAGGAATCAGGCTTCTCATGGGCGAACTGGCCAAAGAAATCCTCCCGGTCAATATCGAAGACGAGCTGAAGCAGTCCTACCTCGACTACGCGATGAGCGTAATTGTCGGGCGGGCACTGCCGGATGCGCGCGATGGCTTGAAGCCCGTGCACCGGCGCGTGCTGTTCGCGATGAGCGAGCTGGGCAACGACTTCAACAAGCCGTACAAGAAATCTGCCCGTGTTGTCGGTGACGTGATCGGTAAGTATCACCCTCACGGCGATACCGCGGTGTACGACACCATCGTTCGGATGGCGCAGCCATTCTCGCTGCGCTACCTGCTGGTAGACGGTCAGGGCAACTTCGGTTCCGTGGACGGCGACAACGCCGCCGCCATGCGATACACCGAAGTGCGCATGACCAAGCTGGCGCACGAGCTGCTGGCTGACCTGCACAAAGAAACCGTGGACTGGGTGCCGAACTACGACGGCACCGAAATGATCCCGGCGGTCATGCCGACCCGTATTCCCAACCTGCTGGTCAACGGCTCCAGCGGTATCGCCGTGGGCATGGCGACCAACATTCCGCCGCACAACCTCGGTGAAGTCATCGACGGTTGCCTGGCACTCATCGACAACCCCGAGTTGACCATCGATGAGCTGATGCAATACATCCCTGGTCCGGACTTCCCGACCGCCGCGATCATCAACGGTCGCGCCGGCATCATCGAAGCCTACCGCACCGGTCGCGGGCGCATTTATATGCGCGCCCGCTCGATGATCGAAGACATCGACAAGGTCGGTGGCCGTCAGCAGATCGTCATCACCGAACTCCCTTACCAGCTGAACAAGGCCCGTCTGATCGAGAAGATCGCCGAGCTGGTAAAAGAGAAGAAGCTTGAAGGCATCACCGAACTGCGCGACGAGTCCGACAAGGACGGTATGCGCGTCGTGATCGAACTGCGTCGCGGCGAAGTGCCTGAGGTGATTCTCAACAACCTCTACGCCCAGACCCAGCTGCAAGCGGTGTTCGGTATCAACATCGTCGCGCTGATCGACGGCCGTCCGCGGATCCTGAACCTCAAGGACCTGCTGGAAGCCTTCGTTCGTCACCGTCGTGAAGTGGTTACCCGTCGTACCGTGTTCGAGCTGCGTAAAGCCCGAGAACGTGGTCACATTCTGGAAGGTCAAGCGGTTGCCCTGTCGAACATCGACCCGGTCATCGCCCTGATCAAAGCCTCGCCAACGCCGTCGGAAGCCAAGGAAGCGCTGATCAAGACTGCGTGGGAATCTTCCGCCGTGGTCGCGATGGTTGAGCGTGCCGGTGCCGATTCGTGCCGTCCAGAGACCCTGGACCCGCAATACGGTCTGCGCGAAGGCAAGTACTTCCTGTCGCCAGAGCAGGCGCAAGCGATTCTGGAACTGCGTCTGCACCGTCTGACCGGTCTGGAACACGAAAAGCTGCTGGCCGAGTATCAAGAGATCCTCAACCAGATCGGCGAGCTGATCCGCATCCTCAGCAGCGCCACGCGCCTGATGGAAGTGATCCGCGAAGAGCTGGAAGTGATCCGCGCCGAATACGGCGACGTGCGCCGCACCGAGATTCTCGATGCCCGTCTCGACCTGACCCTGGGTGACATGATCCCGGAAGAAGAGCGCGTCGTGACCATTTCCCACGGTGGCTACGCCAAGACCCAGCCATTGGCTGCGTACCAGGCTCAGCGTCGTGGCGGTAAAGGCAAGTCCGCTACCGGCGTGAAGGATGAGGACTACATCGCTCACCTGCTGGTCGCCAACAGCCACACCACGCTGCTGCTGTTCTCCAGCAAAGGCAAAGTGTACTGGCTGAAAACCTACGAAATCCCGGAAGCGTCCCGCGCTGCCCGTGGTCGTCCGCTGGTCAACCTGCTGCCGCTGGACAGTGATGAATACATCACCACCATGCTGCCGGTCGACGAATACACCGAAGGTCACTTCATCTTCATGGCCACTGCCAAAGGCACCGTGAAGAAGACCCCACTGGAATCCTTCAGTCGTCAACGCAGTGTCGGTCTGATCGCGCTGGAGCTGGATGAAGGTGACGTACTGATTTCTGCCGCCATTACCGATGGCGAGCGCGAAGTCATGCTGTTCTCCGACGGCGGCAAGGTCACTCGCTTCAAGGAAACCGACGTTCGCGCCATGGGCCGTACCGCTCGCGGTGTTCGCGGCATGCGTCTGCCGGAAGGCCAGAAGCTGATTTCCATGCTGATCCCGGAAGAAGGCAGCCAGATCCTGACCGCTTCGGCCCGTGGTTTTGGCAAGCGCACGGCGATCACCGAGTTCCCTGAGTACAAACGTGGCGGTCAGGGCGTTATCGCCATGGTCAGCAACGACCGTAACGGCCGCTTGGTCGGTGCAGTCCAGGTGCTCGACGGTGAGGAAATCATGTTGATTTCCGACCAGGGCACACTGGTTCGTACCCGCGTCGCCGAAGTTTCCAGTCTGGGTCGTAACACCCAGGGCGTGACCCTCATCAAACTGGCCAGCGATGAAACGCTGGTAGGTCTGGAGCGGGTTCAGGAGCCGTCGGAAGTCGAGGGTGAAGAGCTCGAAGGTGAAGAGGGCGAAGAAGGTGCAGTGTTCGACGGTGAAGTCGTAATTGACGACGTTGTTGAAGACCAGCAGCTCGACGCCGCAGCCGACGAAGAACCGCAGGAATAAGCGGACAAGCAGGGGGCGGATGAGAATTCGCCCCCTTGTTGTTTGTTCGCAATGAAATATCGACACCCACTACGATCCCTTGTGGGAGCGAGCCTGCTCGCGAAGACGGACTGACATTCAGCAAAGATGTCGCCTGTTACACCGCTTTCGCGAGCAGGCTCGCTCCCACAGATGTTTGTTTCAGCAGGGACCCGTGTCGACTGATAATGCATTTATTGCGTGTTACCTCAAATCAGAGCGAGATTGGATGTGAGCAAGAGAGCCTATAACTTCTGTGCCGGTCCTGCGGCACTTCCCGAAGCTGTCCTGCAGCGCGCCCAGGGTGAACTCCTTGATTGGCACGGCAAGGGCCTGTCGGTCATGGAAATGAGCCATCGCAGCGATGAGTTCGTGTCCATTGCCACCAAGGCCGAGCAGGATCTGCGTGATCTGCTGAATATCCCCTCGAACTATAAAGTGCTGTTTCTGCAAGGTGGCGCCAGCCAGCAATTTGCTCAGATTCCTCTGAACCTGTTGCCGGAAAGCGGCACCGCCGACTATATCGACACCGGTATCTGGTCGCAGAAAGCCATCGAAGAAGCTTCGCGCTACGGAAACGTCAACGTTGCCGCTACCGCCAAGCCTTACGACTATTTCGCTATTCCTGGCCAGAACGAATGGAACCTGTCGAAAGATGCGGCCTACGTTCACTACGCGCCGAACGAAACCATCGGCGGCCTGGAATTCAGCTGGGTCCCGGAAACCGGTGACGTCCCACTGGTCGCGGACATGTCTTCCGACATTCTCTCGCGTCCGATCGATGTTTCGCGCTTCGGCATGATCTACGCCGGCGCGCAGAAAAACATCGGCCCGAGCGGCGTCGTCGTCAACATCGTTCGCGAAGACCTGTTGGGTCACGCCCGTTCCCTGTGCCCGACCATGCTCAACTACAAGGTCGCGGCCGACAACGGCTCGATGTACAACACCCCGCCAACCCTGGCCTGGTACCTCTCGGGTCTGGTGTTCGAGTGGCTGAAAGAGCAGGGTGGTGTTGAAGCCATCGGCAAGCTCAATGAAGTGAAACAGCGCACGCTGTACGACTTCATCGACGCCAGCGGCTTGTACAGCAACCCGATCAACAAGTCGGATCGCTCGTGGATGAACGTGCCGTTCCGCCTGGCTGAGGACCGTCTCGACAAGCCATTCCTGGCCGGTGCCGAAGAGCGTGGCCTGTTGAACCTCAAGGGTCACCGTTCCGTGGGCGGCATGCGTGCCTCCATCTATAACGCCGTCGACATCGTTGCGGTCAACGCACTGATTTCGTACATGGCAGAGTTCGAGAAGGAACACGGTTAATGTCTGAGCAAGAACTCAAGGCACTGCGCCTGCGCATTGATGCCCTGGACGAGAAAGTCCTGGAGCTGATCAGTGAGCGCGCACGCTGCGCCCAGGAAGTTGCGCGAGTAAAGATGGCCTCGCTGGCCGAAGGCGAAGTGCCGGTGTTCTATCGTCCTGAGCGTGAAGCTCAGGTGCTCAAGCGCGTCATGGAGCGTAACCAGGGGCCGCTGGGTAACGAAGAGATGGCGCGGCTGTTCCGCGAAATCATGTCTTCGTGCCTGGCCCTCGAACAGCCGCTGAAAGTGGCTTATCTCGGTCCTGAAGGCACCTTCACCCAAGCCGCTGCCATGAAACACTTCGGTCACGCCGTGATCAGCAAGCCGATGGCGGCGATCGATGAAGTGTTCCGCGAAGTGGCGGCCGGAGCGGTGAACTTTGGCGTGGTCCCGGTGGAAAACTCCACCGAGGGCGCGGTCAACCACACCCTCGACAGCTTCCTCGAACACGACATGGTGATCTGTGGCGAAGTCGAGCTGCGGATTCACCACCACCTGTTGGTCGGTGAAAACACCAAGACCGACAGCATCAGCCGCATCTATTCCCACGCCCAGTCTCTGGCCCAGTGCCGCAAGTGGCTGGACGCGCATTACCCGAATGTCGAGCGCGTGGCGGTGTCCAGCAACGCCGAAGCGGCCAAGCGGGTCAAGGGTGAGTGGAACTCGGCAGCGATTGCCGGCGACATGGCCGCAGGCTTGTACGGGTTGACCCGTCTGGCCGAAAAAATCGAAGATCGCCCGGATAACTCCACGCGATTCCTGATCATCGGCAGCCAGGAAGTACCGCCGACCGGCGACGACAAGACTTCGATCATCGTCTCCATGAGCAACAAGCCCGGCGCGCTTCACGAGTTGCTGGTGCCTTTCCACGACAACGGCATCGACCTGACGCGAATCGAGACGCGTCCGTCGCGCAGCGGTAAATGGACCTACGTGTTCTTCATCGACTTCGTAGGCCACCACCGCGACCCGCTGGTCAAAGGTGTGTTGGAAAAGATCAGTCAGGAAGCAGTGGCACTCAAAGTGCTGGGTTCCTACCCGAAAGCAGTTCTCTAAGGGCGGTAGCAAATGAGTGGTGACTTCCTCGCTCTGGCACAGCCGGGCGTGCAACAACTTTCGCCTTACGTTCCGGGCAAGCCCGTGGACGAACTGGCGCGCGAGCTGAACATCGATCCTGCCAGCATCGTCAAACTGGCCAGCAACGAAAACCCGTTGGGCGCCAGTCCCAAGGCTCTGGCGGCGATTCACGAAGCATTGGCCGAGCTGACCCGCTATCCGGACGGTAACGGTTTTGCGCTCAAGACCCTGCTGGCCGATCAGTGCCGCGTCGAGCTCAATCAGGTGACGCTGGGCAACGGTTCCAACGACATTCTGGAACTGGTCGCCCGTGCCTATCTGGCGCCGGGCCTGAACGCCGTATTCAGCGAGCACGCGTTTGCGGTCTATCCGATTGTCACTCAGGCCGTTGGCGCCCAGGCCAAAGTGATCCCGGCCAAAGACTGGGGCCATGATCTGTCGGCGATGCTGGCCGCGATCGATGCCGATACCCGCGTGGTGTTCATCGCCAACCCGAACAACCCGACCGGGACCTGGTTCGACGCCGAAGCGCTTGACGAATTTCTGCAGGACGTACCGGAACACGTGCTGGTGGTGCTGGACGAGGCCTATATCGAATACGCCGAAGGCAGTGATTTGCCGGATGGCCTGGACTTCCTGGCGGCGTACCCGAACCTGCTGGTTTCGCGCACGTTCTCCAAAGCCTACGGCTTGGCGGCATTGCGGGTCGGTTATGGCTTGTCCACCGCGGTGGTCGCGGATGTGCTGAACCGCGTGCGTCAACCGTTCAACGTCAACAGCCTGGCTCTGGCCGCTGCATGCGCTGCGCTGCAAGACACCGAGTACCTGGCTGAAAGCCGTCGCCTGAACGAATCCGGCATGCAGCAGCTGGAAGCGGGTTTCCGTGAGCTGGGGTTGAGCTGGATTCCGTCCAAGGGCAACTTCATCTGCGTCGATCTGGGCCGTGTGGCGGCTCCGGTTTTCCAGGGCTTGCTGCGCGAAGGCGTGATCGTGCGTCCGGTGGCCAATTACGGCATGCCGAACCACTTGCGCATCACCATCGGTTTGCCGGCGGAAAACAGCCGCTTCCTCGAAGCGCTGACCAAGGTTCTGGCTCGTGGTTGATGTCACTGCACTGCAATCTGCTGAACCTATGATCGGTCGCCTGGTGGTGGTCGGTCTGGGGTTGATCGGCGGTTCGTTTGCCAAAGGTTTGCGTGAAAGCGGTCTGTGCCGCGAAGTGGTCGGGGTCGATCTCGATCCGCAGTCGCGCAAACTGGCGGTTGAGTTGGGTGTGGTGGATCGCTGCGAAGAAGACCTGGCCGTTGCTTGCCAGGGCGCCGACGTGATTCAGCTGGCCGTGCCGATCCTTGCCATGGAAAAAATGCTCGGCCAATTGGCCGGCATGGACCTGGGGCAAGCGATTCTGACCGACGTCGGTAGCGCCAAAGGCAATGTGGTGCGGGCGGCAACCGAAGCGTTTGGCGGCATGCCGGCGCGCTTCGTGCCGGGGCATCCGATTGCCGGTTCCGAGCAGAGCGGGGTGGAAGCCTCTAACTCAGAGCTGTTCCGTCGCCATAAAGTGATTCTGACGCCGCTGGATCAGACTGATCCGGCAGCCCTGGCAGTGGTCGACCGGTTGTGGCGCGAATTGGGCGCCGATGTCGAGCACATGCAGGTCGAGCGTCACGACGAAGTGTTGGCGGCGACCAGCCATTTGCCGCACTTGTTGGCGTTCGGTTTGGTCGATTCGTTGGCCAAGCGCAATGAAAACCTTGAGATCTTCCGTTACGCTGCGGGCGGTTTCCGTGATTTCACAAGAATTGCGGGTAGCGACCCGGTCATGTGGCACGACATCTTCCTCGCCAACCGCGAAGCTGTCCTGCGCACACTCGATACATTTCGCAGCGACCTCGACGCCTTGCGCGACGCGGTCGATGCAGGGGATGGGCACCAATTGTTGGGCGTGTTCACTCGCGCCCGGGTTGCCCGCGAACATTTCAGTAAAATCCTGGCCCGCCGGGCTTATGTGGACGCTATGAATTCCAACGACCTGATTTTCCTGGCACAACCTGGTGGCCGCCTGACTGGGCGGATTCGTGTACCGGGCGACAAATCGATTTCCCACCGTTCGATCATGCTCGGCTCCCTGGCTGAAGGCGTCACCGAAGTGGAAGGTTTCCTCGAGGGTGAAGACGCCCTGGCAACCTTGCAAGCTTTCCGCGACATGGGCGTCGTGATCGAAGGTCCGCACCATGGTCGCGTGACCATTCACGGCGTCGGCCTGAATGGTCTGAAGCCTGCGCCGGGCCCGATCTATCTGGGCAACTCTGGCACTTCGATGCGTCTGCTGTCTGGCTTGTTGGCTGCGCAGAACTTCGACAGCACGCTGACGGGCGATGCTTCGCTGTCCAAGCGTCCGATGAATCGCGTGGCCAATCCGCTGCGTGAAATGGGCGCTGTGATCGAGACCGCTGCTGAAGGCCGTCCGCCGATGATCATTCGCGGCGGCAACAAGCTCAAAGGCCTGACTTACACTATGCCGATGGCCAGTGCTCAGGTTAAATCCTGCCTGCTGCTGGCGGGTTTGTATGCCGAAGGCAAGACCACCGTCACCGAGCCGGCTCCAACCCGCGACCACACCGAGCGCATGCTGCGTGGCTTCGGCTATCCGGTCACCGTCAACGGTGCGACCGCATCGGTCGAATCCGGCCACAAGTTGACCGCGACCCACATTGAAGTGCCGGGCGACATCTCGTCTTCCGCGTTCTTCCTGGTGGCCGCGTCGATCGCCGAAGGTTCGGAGCTGGTGCTTGAGCACGTCGGCATCAACCCGACCCGTACCGGTGTGATCGATATTCTGCGTCTGATGGGCGCTGACATTACCTTGGAAAACCAGCGTGAAGTCGGCGGTGAGCCAGTTGCGGATCTGCGCGTACGAGCAGCTAAACTCAAAGGTATCGAGATTCCCGAAGCGCTGGTTCCGCTGGCCATCGACGAATTCCCGGTGCTGTTCGTGGCCGCTGCCTGTGCCGAAGGGCGCACCATCCTGCGTGGCGCCGAAGAGTTGCGGGTTAAAGAGTCGGACCGGATTCAGGTCATGGCGGATGGCTTGCTGGCGCTGGGTGTCAAATGCGAGCCGACCCCGGACGGCATCATCATCGACGGCGGCCAGATCGGCGGCGGCGAAGTGCACGGACACGGCGATCACCGGATCGCCATGGCCTTCAGCGTGGCTTCGCTGCGCGCCACCGCGCCGATCCGCATTCATGATTGCGCCAACGTCGCGACGTCGTTCCCGAACTTCCTCGCGCTGTGCGCGCAGGTCGGTATCCGTGTTGCACAAGAGGCTCAGTCGTGATTATCAAGCCACCGGTCATCACCATCGACGGGCCTAGCGGTTCGGGCAAAGGCACTATTGCCGGGATTCTGGCCAAGCGCTTGGGCTGGTGCCTGCTGGATTCCGGTGCGCTGTACCGTCTGCTGGCATTCGCCGCGCGTAATCATGGCGTCGATCTGACCAATGAAGAGTCACTGAAGCTGCTGGCCGCTCATCTGGACGTGCAATTCGTCGGTGCGACCGAAGGTCATCCGCAGCGGATCATTCTTGAAGGTGACGATGTCACTGATGATTTGCGCAACGAACAAGTTGGCGCCTGGGCTTCCCAGGTCGCTGCGCTGCCGGCGGTGCGTGATGCGCTGCTCCAGCGCCAGCGGGCGTTTCAGGAGGCTCCGGGTCTGGTGGCCGATGGTCGCGACATGGGCACCGTGGTTTTCCCGGATGCACCGCTGAAGATATTCCTCACTGCCAGTGCCGAGGAGCGTGCGCGCCGTCGATACTTGCAGTTGAAGGGCAAAGTCGATGGTGTTAGTCTGTCGAGTCTGCTAGATGAGATACGTGTCCGCGATGAGCGTGACACCCAGCGAGCGGTAGCCCCGCTCAAGCCGGCGGCTGACGCCATACAGCTGGATTCCACGGAATTATCCATCGATCAGGTGCTGGAACGCATCATGAGCGAGATCGCCATTCGCGATATCGCCGGGTGACTAAGAAACTCCGTAGGGGACCAGTCATAGTCTTGCGGTGTTTCTTCTAATGAACATAACCCACGTCGTCTGGGACGTGGAGATGGGCGTATCCTTCGCCCTTATTCAACAGGAATTAAAATGAGCGAAAGCTTTGCGGAACTCTTTGAAGAAAGCCTAAAAACCCTGAACCTTCAGGCAGGCTCCATCATCACCGGTGTTATCGTTGATATCGATTACCAAGCTCGCTGGGTAACCGTTCACGCTGGCCTGAAGTCTGAAGCACTCATCCCGCTTGAGCAGTTCTACAACGATGCTGGCGAACTGACTATCAACGTCGGTGACGAAGTTCACGTTGCTCTGGACTCGGTTGAAGACGGCTTTGGTGAAACCAAGCTGTCCCGTGAAAAAGCCAAGCGCGCTGAATGCTGGATTGTTCTGGAAGCAGCCTTCGCAGCCGAAGAAGTGGTCAAGGGCGTTATCAACGGTAAGGTTAAAGGCGGCTTCACTGTCGACGTTAACGGCATCCGTGCGTTCCTGCCAGGTTCTCTGGTTGACGTCCGTCCTGTGCGCGACACCACGCACCTGGAAGGCAAAGAGCTGGAATTCAAGGTCATCAAGCTTGACCAGAAACGCAACAACGTTGTCGTTTCCCGTCGTAGCGTCCTCGAAGCCGAGAACTCCGCTGAGCGTGAAGCTCTGCTGGAATCCCTGCAGGAAGGCCAACAAGTCAAAGGTATCGTCAAAAACCTCACCGATTACGGCGCATTCGTCGATCTGGGTGGCGTCGATGGCCTGCTGCACATTACCGACATGGCTTGGAAGCGTATCAAGCATCCTTCCGAAATCGTCAACGTTGGCGACGAGATCGATGTCAAGGTTCTGAAGTACGATCGCGAACGCAATCGTGTTTCCCTGGGCCTCAAGCAACTGGGCGAAGATCCATGGGTTGCTATCAAAGCCCGTTACCCAGAAAGCACTCGCGTTACCGCTCGTGTAACCAACCTGACCGACTACGGCTGCTTCGCTGAGCTGGAAGAAGGCGTTGAAGGCCTGGTACACGTTTCCGAAATGGACTGGACCAACAAGAACATCCACCCTTCGAAAGTCGTACAAGTCGGCGACGAAGTGGAAGTTATGGTTCTGGACATCGACGAAGAGCGTCGTCGTATCTCCCTCGGCATCAAGCAGTGCAAATCTAACCCATGGGAAGATTTCTCTGGCCAGTTCAACAAGGGCGATAAAATCTCCGGCACCATCAAGTCGATCACCGATTTCGGTATCTTCATTGGTCTGGACGGCGGCATCGACGGTCTGGTTCACCTGTCCGACATCTCCTGGAACGAAGTGGGCGAAGAAGCCGTTCGCCGCTTCAAGAAGGGCGACGAGCTGGACACCGTTATCCTGTCGGTTGACCCAGAGCGCGAGCGTATCTCCCTGGGTATCAAGCAACTGGAAAGCGATCCGTTCTCCGAGTACGTTCAAGAGAACGACAAAGGCGCAATCGTTAAAGGCATCGTGAAAGAAGTTGACGCTAAAGGCGCCATCATCACTCTGGCCGACGATATCGAAGCGACTCTGAAAGCCTCCGAAATCAGCCGTGACCGCGTTGAAGACGCGCGCAACGTTCTGAAAGAAGGCGAAGAAGTAGAAGCCAAGATCATCAGCGTTGACCGCAAGAGCCGTGTAATCCAGCTCTCCATCAAGTCGAAAGACGTTGAAGAAGAGAAAGAAGCGATCCAAAGCCTGCGCGACAAGCCAGCTTCGGACACCGCTGCTCCTGGTCCTACCACTCTGGGCGACCTGTTGCGTGCACAAATGGAAAAACAGAACTAAGTTCTGTCAGACCATAGAAAAAGGGCGACTTCGGTCGCCCTTTTTTGTGCCTGTGATTTGATGATTTTGATGGTTTCGCGGCGCTGTGATTGTTTGCCGTGAAACCAATCCTTCCGACAAGTTGTCTCTTTCTTTAATAGGATCAATCGTTTATTTACAGCTAGTCTTTAGCTTGCAGCGAGCGACCGTCGGGCGGCGTGTCCGGCCTAGGGAAGTGAATGAACAAGCTCATTGTCGCAATGGCAATATTGACATTGGCGGGTTGTGGCACGAACGCTAAGACCCATGCGGTGCGTGGAGTCAATGGCGTAGAAGTAGATTGTTCGGGATTGGGTTCTGGATGGGAGAAGTGTCGTAAGCGTGCGGACAAAGAGTGTAAGGCGGCGGGATATAAGGTTATCGCAAGGTCCGATGATGTGAAGGATGAGGATGAATTCCCTTTTGGGTTTAATCCTGCGGGATACCTGACGCGCACCATGCTGGTTATCTGTCGATAAGGCTGTTCGGTGTCGAAGTTTGCTGAAATCGGGAAGGGCATTGCTGGTAAATATATGTGAAACCCTGGGCTGTTCAAATTCCTCCGGGCATGCTAAAACCTTTGAAGCGCTTTTCCTAGCTGCTTGAAAAAGAAGGGAAAAATATGACGAAGTCGGAGTTGATCGAACGAATTGTCACCCATCAAGGGCTGCTCTCATCCAAGGATGTGGAGCTGGCCATCAAGACCATGCTTGAACAAATGTCCCAATGTCTGGCGACTGGTGATCGTATCGAGATCCGTGGTTTTGGCAGTTTTTCACTGCACTATCGCGCGCCCCGTGTGGGACGCAACCCGAAGACCGGTCAGTCGGTTAGCCTGGATGGCAAGTTTGTGCCGCATTTCAAACCGGGGAAAGAGCTTAGGGATCGGGTGAATGAGGAAGAAGAAGGTGAGAATTGAGTAATTCAAGGAGCTGCCAGTGAGAAAGTTAAATCACGTGTTGTTACTACTCCTGGCGCTTCTACTTGCCCTGCTGACTGCCATTTTCGTGCTGGAAAATCAGCAATCTGTCAGTATCAATTTTTACGGCTTTTCCAGCCTCGGGCTCCCTTTGTCGGCTTGCTTAATAATTGCGGTGCTCCTTGGAATGGTCATTGGGCCGTTAATGCGCCTGGCTTTTGGTTTTCGACGCAAGACTAATGTTAAGCGGAAAATTTAATTAGTGGTTGTCGTTGTAATTTTTACAATAAGATGGGTCGGTTAAAGTATATGCGAGAGAATAATTCAGGCAATCAAGGTTTAGGCGAAGTAGATTTAGCCGACTTGTTGAAAGGGATTTGGGCGCAGCGATGGTTGGTTTTTGCTGTGGCTGTGGTGATTACGGTGATGGCAGGAGCTTTTGCTTTTTTAAGTACGCCTGTTTATGAGGCTCGAGCTTTTATATTGCCGCCGACCCAGAATGATATTGAAGATTTTAATTATGGTCGAACGCCTGAATCAGGTTTGCCTCCTTATTCGGTAAAGGATGTTTATGCTGTATTCATTCGCAATCTTCACTCAGAGTCTTTAAGAAATCGATTCTTTAATGAGGTTTATCTACCTTCATTAAGTGATGATGCACGTCGGGGTTCTCAGGATTATTTGTATCGTAAGTTCACGGCAGCTTTAACGATTGCTCAGCCTAGTAAAGATTTTTCTGATCGGTTCACAGTTGTGGCTCTTAATAATCAGCCGGCTCAGGCGGCTGACTGGTTGAATCTCTATATTGATCAGGCCAGTGAAGCAGCAAAAAAAGAGCTTATCAAAAACTTCTCCAAAGAAATCAAAGTTCGTATTCGTAATAATGAAGCCCAAATAGCAATGTTGCGCGAAAATGCGGCGAATGTAAGAAGGGATACGGTTCGCCAGTTGCTCGAGGCTGAAAAGATTGCCGGGGCTATCGGTCTGGAAAAACACCAGATTGTTTCTGGAGGTGTCACGGGAGAAATGTCCGGTTCAGGCGATTCGCGGCTGATTTATTTGCGTGGGACCAAGGCGTTGGAAGCAGAAGTCAAAAATCTCCAAACGCGGGAATCGGACGATGCATTTATTGCCAATTTACGTAAGCTTCAGGGGTTGAATGAATTCTATAAGACGCTGGGAGTCAAGGGAGAAGATGTAGCTGTGTATCGACTTGATGGTGTAATCCAGCCGCCTGACTCTCCAATTAAACCTAAAAAGGCGCTGACTCTCCTGCTCGGTATGGTAGTTGGGTTGGGCTTGGGGTTGGTTTTCGGCTTGATGCGTCATTTCTGGACTGTGCGTAAGCCAGAATAGGCTGCGCTTTGACGATCAGATAAAGGGGGGCACTGATAGTCAAGACTTGTAATCTTTTGTGTTAGTGGCAGAATGCCTACCGCCACGCGGCTTGTCTTTTTGTCCACATGCTTGATTCACTGTAATCGAGTTCGAGGCGATGAGTAAAAGCGGCGTACTCTTGTCACTAGGTTGCCGGAATCTGGCATGGAAGCGATAAAAGATGAGCAGTATAAATCATGTGCAATTACCAATTTCTCGTGGTGATGTTGATCTGCGTACCATTCTAGGAATTATAGGTCAGCAAAGAAAATTCATCGCTGCAGTGACTGCTTTAGTAGTGCTGGCTGCCTTGGTCTACTGCTTTCTGGCTCCGGCCCAGTACCAAGTTAGTAGCGTATTGCGCCCGGCGGCAATAAATGAACTTGACGCGTTAAATCGTTCAGAAATTTACAAGCTCCCACCTAATGAGGCCTTGTCCAAGGTCGGCGCTTCACTAGAGTCCTACGAGACGCGTCTGGGGTTCTTTCGTGCCAACCAATCATTGTTTCAGCGGTTTGAACGAACAGGACATTCTTTAGAGCAGAGCTTTGAAGAGTTCAATCGTAACTCAATAAGTTTAAAACTTCCTGATCCTAAAAAAGCGGGTCCGCTTAGCAGCTACATTGCGTTGGAGTTGAAGTATCCCGCTGGTGTTGATGGGGTCGCTATACTTAACGGTTTTGTTGATTATGCTATTGCCGTAGAGCGAGAAGAGGTAGCGGCCGACCTAAAGGTCATTGTCAAGAACCGCCTCAATGAACTGAAGGGTAAAATTGACTCGGCGCGTTCTAATTATGAGACCGAAAAGACGGCAAAGATTGCATCACTGCTTGAGGCTGATGGTTTAAAACGCGCTCAGTTGCAGGATGAGCTTAAAGGCTTACGCCAGCAGTTAAAAACTGAGCGCAATGACCGTATGGCTCAATTGAGTGAGGCTATCAGTATTGCTGATTCATTGGGTATCAAGAAACCTACTACGCCTTCCGCATTAGCTGATGGTGAGCGTACCGGTTCAGCTAGTGTCATGCGAACCGAAGTTAATAATCAGCAAATCCCCCTGTACTTTATGGGGGTAGAAGCATTGGAGGCAGAGCGGAAAGCTTTGCAGCACCGCACATCAGATGACTTTACAGTGACGCGCGTTGCGCAAATAGCCAAAGAACTAATGCTGCTTCAAGAAAATCGCCAAGTTGAGATTCTGTCTCAGCGGAAAAACGAGGACATATTCTTGAACAATGTTCAGCCTCTACGCGCAGAAATGGCACGATTAAGTAACCTGAACATCGACATCAGTCGAATAAAATTAGTCACTGTTGACCGCCAGGCATTAGCTCCAATCGCTCCCGTCGAGCCTAGAAAGGGCGTGATAATTGTACTTTCAATCCTCCTTGGTTTCGCGTTGGGTTTGATCTTGTCATTCATTCGTCATCTGGCCGGCGCTCGCCGATCCCTCGTATTGGGATCAACGACGATGTTCTATGAGTCTGAGTTAAATGAGGGTTCGCTGGGCGTGGATGTAAAAAGCTTGAAGGCTGCTGACACTCCTGATACCACACTTAGGGCTCAGTAATTCGAGCCCCACGTGGGTAGCGGAAAGCCTCTTCTGAAAGGCGTCGCGTCACGTGGTGTGTTGCGGTTCGGTGTTTAGGTGGCCTTGAACTCGGGGTGATGCCGAAAATTCGCGACATCTGTGCGGCGCATATCCCCGCAGGCAGCACACCCATCCACAGTCTGTTATTGACAGGTAAACGCATTTTTGTAGCGAAAATCCAATAGCTTACTGACGAAAATGATCCTGCGGGAAATGTGATGACGGCTAACGGATTATGCTCCGGTGGTCGTATAATCGACTGCTGGTAAGCCAATCCACGTGGCTGCAGGCATAATGGGCGTTTTTCCGATTGTGGGTCTCTACCCTCAAGGTTCGGGGGTTGATCGGCAAATCGAGCGCGCCATTAATCAGGCTGCTTAGTGGAAAATGCAGGCATCGTTTATCTGATGAAATGATGGGCAGGATCGTTGAAGCAAGCGTTAATGATCAGGACATGGACATGAGTATTCGCAATGCGACCGATGGATCTCATCCATCCCAGCAGGATGCGTGGTATCTGGTGCAGTGCAAATCCAGGCAGGATCAACGCGCGGAGGAAAACCTTCTGCGGCAAGGCTATGTGTGCACCCGTCCCATTTGTCGTCGCGATCTCATTGTTCGGGGGCGACGTCAGTCTGTTCGAGAGTCGCTATTTCCCGGTTATCTGTTCATCAACCTCCCGGCTAATGTCGATTGGTCCCCGTTGAGATCTACCCGCGGGGTTAGTCGGTTGGTGAGCTTCGGAGGAATGCCATTAGCCGTCTGTGCGGAGCTTGTGGCTCAATTTCAGCCGCATGCAGAATCAGTCGTGTGTCCTTCATTCATGAACGGCGACAACGTGAAGGTTCTGGAGGAAGGCTTTGCTGAGCTTGACGCTGTATTCGTTACCTTGGATGGCGAGGAGAGAGCTATCCTGCTGATCGATTTCCTCAACCGTCGACAGCAGGTAAGCCTGCCGTTGACAAAAATTTCAGCGCTTTAAAACCAGTCTGGTGCCAGATAGAGTTTTGGAGTGCTGTTGACATTGCTAAATTCGCGTTTTCAGGAAACCGACGGTAAATCCTGGGGCGGTAGCGTGTTTTTTACCATTGATGTTATGCCTCGTTTCACTCGAGACATAAACCAACAGCAACTCACTTATTGCTCAACAGTATGAGCCGGAGCCAGATTGATGTCTCAGCAAATGAAGGCCAGTGTCGCAAAGTTTAAGAATAAGGAAGCTCTGATCGGCATCGTCGGTCTTGGGTATGTTGGATTGCCGCTGATGCTGCGCTACAACGCAATCGGTTTTCGAGTGTTGGGCATTGATATTGATAAGAGTAAAGTTGCCCGGTTAAACGACGGGGAAAGTTACATTGAGCATATCCCCGGAGCGAAAATTCAGCAGGCCCGGAGCTCAGGTTTTGAAGCGACAACCGAATTCTCCCGTGCGTCCGAGTGCGATGCTCTTATTCTTTGCGTGCCGACCCCGCTGAATAAGTATCGTGAGCCGGATATGAGCTTTGTAATTAATACAACGGATGCTCTAAAGCCGTACATGAGAGCAGGGCAGATTGTATCGCTGGAGAGTACTACTTACCCAGGTACAACCGAGGAAGAGTTGCTCCCACGTGTGCAAGAGAGTGGTTTGGTAGTAGGCCATGATATATTTTTGGTGTATTCCCCAGAGCGCGAAGACCCGGGCAATCCGAATTTTGAAACGCGTACGATTCCTAAAATCATCGGTGGCGACACTGCAGCTTGTCTCGAAGTAGGTATTGCTCTCTACGAACAGGCTATTGATCAAGTGGTGCCGGTCAGCTCGACGAAAGCGGCTGAGATGACAAAACTGTTGGAAAATATCCATCGCGCTGTGAATATTGGTCTTGTAAACGAGATGAAGATCGTTGCGGATCGCATGGGCATTGATATTTTCGAGGTGGTAGACGCGGCTGCGACAAAACCTTTCGGCTTTACTGCCTACTATCCAGGGCCGGGTCTTGGTGGTCACTGTATCCCCATCGACCCCTTCTACCTGACTTGGAAAGCCCGTGAGTATGGCCTGCACACGCGGTTTATCGAGTTATCAGGTGAAGTAAACCAGGCGATGCCTGAGTATGTCCTTGGTAAGTTGATGGATGGTCTGAATGAGTCAGGCAAAGCGGTCAAAGGTAGCAAAGTTTTGGTGTTGGGCATTGCCTATAAGAAAAATGTCGATGACATGCGTGAATCGCCTTCAGTAGAAATTATGGAGTTAATTGAGGCCAAGGGCGGGTCCGTTGCATACAGCGATCCGCATGTGCTTGTCTTCCCTAAAATGCGCGAACATCATTTTGATCTTAGCAGCGAACCACTGACAGCTGAAAATCTCGCCAATTTCGATGCGGTGGTATTAGCGACGGATCACGATAAATTCGATTATGAACTTATCAAGCAGCATGCACGACTCATCGTCGACAGTCGTGGCAAGTATCGAGTGCCAGCTAAACATATTATCAAGGCTTGATTTTATTTAAGACCAATATGATAGATGGCTGACCGCCATATAAGAGGTTCAATGAAGAATTTTGCTCTGATCGGTGCCGCTGGTTACATTGCTCCACGGCACATGCGCGCAATCAAAGATACCGGGAATGTCCTGGTATCGGCTTATGACATAAATGACTCTGTGGGCATCATTGATAGTATTTCACCACAAAGTGAGTTTTTTACTCAGTTTGAACGCTTCCTTGAACATGCGCACCAATTGAAGCGTAATCCATCGACAGCACTGGATTATGTTGCCGTCTGCTCACCGAATTACCTCCATCATTCTCATATTGCAGCCGGGTTACGCCTTGGGTGCGACGTTATTTGTGAAAAACCTCTAGTACCAACACCGGCGATCTTGGATGAACTGGCGTTAGTCGAAAAGGAGACCGGCAAGCGTGTTTACAACATCCTGCAATTACGGCATCACAAAGCAATTCTTGATCTGAAAAATAAAGTTGCAAACGAAGACGCATCAAAAAAATATGATGTCGAGCTGACCTACATTACCTCCCGTGGAAATTGGTATATGGAAAGCTGGAAGGGAGACCCGCGGAAGTCTTTCGGTTTAGCGACCAATATCGGTGTGCATTTCTACGACATGCTGCACTTTATATTCGGCAAGCTGCAACGAAACGTTGTTCACTATACGTCTGAGCATAAAGCAGCTGGTTATCTGGAATATGAGAAGGCTCGCGTGCGTTGGTTTCTTTCGATTGACGCGAATGATTTGCCAGAGTCTGTAAAAGGAAAAAAACCTACTTACAGGTCGATCACCGTGGATGGTGATGAGATGGAATTTTCTGAAGGCTTCACTGACTTGCACACGGTCAGCTATCAGGAAATCTTGAGTGGTCGGGGTTACGGCATTGAGGATGCTCGTCACTGTGTTGAGACGGTGAATACCATTCGTTCGAGTGCTATCACTTCACCTAAAGACGGAGAAGGGCATCCTTTTCTTCTCAGTGTTTAGTTAAAAAATGCGCCTCGTACGAATGTCAATACAGATATCTTTGGCATTCCGAGGCGTAACCGTTATCTCGCGCTTCCCTCAAGAAAAATTTTGGGGATGTGCATAGCGATAAATCAATCCGCAATCCCCAGGGTCACTAGTTTGACCTACCCTATGAAAAAACCAGGAGTGACATGTGAATTACACGGCTCACAGCAGCGCGATAATTGATGAAGGTGCAATCATCGGTGAGAACTCTCGTGTCTGGCACTTTGTTCATGTTTGCGGTGGAGCGCGGATTGGGAAAGGAGTTTCTCTGGGGCAAAATGTTTTTGTCGGCAATAAAGTATTGATTGGGGATAATTGTAAAATACAAAATAATGTTTCAGTTTATGACAACGTGACATTGGAAGAAGGTGTATTTTGCGGCCCCAGTATGGTCTTCACCAATGTCTACAATCCGCGCTCGTTGATAGAGCGTAAAGATCAGTACCGAGATACGCTAGTAAAAAAAGGGGCGACATTAGGCGCTAATTGTACGATTGTCTGTGGAGTTAATATCGGAAAATTCGCATTTATTGGCGCCGGAGCCGTAATTAATCGTAACGTCCCCGCGTATGCGTTGATGGTTGGTGTGCCCGCCCGTCAGATTGGGTGGATGAGCGAGTATGGCGAACAACTGGAACTTCCGCTCGAAGGAGAGGGGGCAGTGAAATGCAAGCACAGCGGCGTGTCCTATGTCCTTGCTGGTAACGTTTTAACTAAAATGGATGCGTGAATACAATGATTGAGTTTATTGATCTAAAAAAACAACAGTTCCGAATTAAAGATAAACTTGATGCTGCCATCCAGCGAGTTTTAGCCCACGGCCAGTACATATTAGGCCCTGAAGTGACAGAGCTAGAGGCCCGGCTTGCAAAGTATGTGGGTGCAAAACATTGCATCACTTGTGCGAACGGAACAGATGCACTACAAATTGCCCTGATGGCCTTGAACATCGGCCCGGGAGATGAAGTCATCACCCCTGGTTTCAGCTATATTGCAACCGCTGAGGCCGCCGCGGTGCTCGGTGCTACGCCGGTATATGTTGATGTCGACCCTCTAACCTACAATCTTGATCCGACATTACTAGAATCTAAAATAACCGCAAAAACGAAAGCTATTATACCTGTCTCCCTGTATGGACAGTGTGCAGACTTTGATGCAATAAACCTGATTGCAAAAAAGTATGATATCCCCGTGATTGAAGATGCCGCTCAAAGTTTTGGTGCGTCATATAAAGGCAAAAAGTCATGTAATTTAAGCACAATTGCATGTACTAGTTTTTTTCCAAGTAAACCTCTCGGTTGTTATGGAGACGGTGGTGCCATGTTTACAGACAACGACGATCTGGCCGTGGTGTTGCGACAGATTGCGCGGCATGGGCAAGATAGAAGATATCACCATGTTCGTGTTGGTGTGAATAGTAGGATTGACACTTTGCAAGCTGCGATTCTTTTACAAAAACTTGATATATTTGAAGATGAAGTAACGCAGCGACAAGTCGTGGCTCAGAAGTATAACGCGTTGCTCAATGGCGCAGGAATATCGACTACTCCATTTGTGGCTGAAGAGTCAGTAAGTGTATATGCACAATATACCATTAGGGTCGATAGCCGGGACAAAGTGCAAAGTATACTTCGGGGTGCAAATATACCCTCTGTGGTGCACTATCCGATACCTCTAAACAAACAGCCAGCGGTAGCGGATCCTGAAGCAGTATTGCAGATTGGTGACAGGATAGCAGGTGAGGTGTTGAGCCTGCCCATGCATCCTTACTTGAGCGACATTGATCAACAGCATATTGTAGCAACGCTGCGGGGCGTATGACTTTGATCCGCAAACTCATACCCGAAAACAGTTTCGCCAGAAACGCTATAACTCTTATGACTGGCACTAGCATAGCCCAGGCGATACCAATAGCGATCAGTCCGATTCTGACGAGATTGTATACTCCCGAACAGTTCGGTGTTTTTGGGTTGTACCTCGCGCTGACCTCGATAGTGTCAGTCGTTGTAACGGGGCGATACGAACTCGCTATAATGCTGCCCAAAAAAGACAGTGAAGCAGCGCAAATTGTAGCTCTATCAGTTGTTCTGAGTTTTCTAATAAGCTCGATAATACTGTTGTGTGTAGTTTTTTTTAATAATGAAATTACTCATTTGCTGGGGGCGCCAGAATTATCTGTATGGCTATATTTGTTGCCCCTAAGCACACTCTTGGGTGGTGTATACCCTAGTCTCAATTACTGGTGTAATAGAAAGAGAAACTATAAAAGGCTGGCGTTGAGTCGGATAGTGCAAACCAGCGCCACCTCTTCGATTCAGTTGGGAGTTGCGGGAGTTGGCCCGTCAGTAGGATTAATTGGCGGGCAGATTCTGGGACAAGGATTCGCGACGGTTGTGCTCGGTCGTATAGTTGTAAAAGAAGACGCAGAGCTTCTCAGAAGTGTCACTAAGCTTCGAATAATGGCTGTAGCCAGGAAATATATTAAGTTTCCAAAGTATATGGTGGCTGGTCAGCTAGCCAGTGAAGTATCTGTCCAGATTCTTCTGTTGCTTTTAGGTATGTTTTTTGGGCCAGCTATCGCCGGTTTTTATTCGTTGGCGCAGCGAGTATTGGCGGCACCCATTTCTTTGGTCGCAGCAGCTATTGGTGATGTTTATAGACAAGAGGCAGCCTTTACATATAAGAAAACTGGTAATTGCAAAGATCTGTTTCTTCGAACCGCACTGAAGTTGTTTATATTTGCATTTATTCCTGCTCTCCCGGTTTTCTTTTTTGGACCTTGGCTGTTTGCACTGTTTTTCGGTGAGGAATGGCGCACGGCTGGAGAGATGGCATCTGTTATATCCATCATGGTTTTCTTTCAAACAGTATCTACTCCCCTTAGTCAAACAGTGTTGTTTGCTGGAATGCAATCTACAGATTTGATCTGGCAACTCTCTAGGTTGGGATTGTCATTGCTGTCATTTTATATAGCTTACACCATGTTTAATAACTACCAGATTGCAATAGTCATGCATGTGGTCTTGTTCTCTGTTTTATACCTTACTCATACTGTGCTTCAGTATAGGGCGGCTTCAGGAAAAGTTAGTAACAAGTGAGTTTTCGTCCGGTCACAGAAGCTCCGTCCGAATGCAAAGATACACCCTTGGCTAAATCCAAAAGGAGGCTGTTTGTTGAGTTCATTATCTTTGCTTTCACTGTTTAAAGCCAGGCTGGTTCTTTTGGCGTGCACGCTTCTATACGCCTATTCTATTTACATTGCACATGCGGAATATTTGAGCAATGTTCAGTTCATGTGGGGGTTCGAAGTTCCATCAGTCGACATCTACAGAGTATTGGTAGCTATTATATTTCTTGCTGTTCCGTCCTGTCTTCTTCCATCCTCCATTAGCAAACCTTCATCATTGTTTGTATTCGTTACTTTTCTGTTTGTATATGTGCCAAGTATTGTAATCACAATCGGGAACTACACAGATAGTTTGGATACTTATGGTTCTTTGTTGATGGCGTTCTGTGCCGGGTTTTCCATTGTCTGTCTGAGCTCTAATGTTTTTGGGTCGGATGAAAGTCCAAGCAGGGTTGTTCCTAGCTTTTATCTCGGGCTTGGAATGCTAATGGTTTGGCTTGTGTTTTGTGCGGTGTTACTAAATACCTATTTGCCGATGATGAACTTTGTCGGGCTTGATGATATTTATCAGCAGCGAGAGTTGGGTGCCGCAACCTCTTTGTTTATGGGGTATGTTCAAGTCTATTTTGCATACATGATCAGTCCGTTCTTGCTGTCTTACGGGCTGCTCAAAAAGAATGTTTTATACATGATTGTTGCGGTGATTGGATTTTTGATTATGTTCATGATTACGGCTGAGCGCACTGTGATGCTTTTGCCGTTTGTTATTGTGATAGTTTACATGGTTTGTGCCAAAGGTCTAAATGGTTACAAGCATGTTGGCATGTTTGTGATCTTTTCGTCTTTGTTGAATTTTATTATTTCCTTTTTTTATCTCGATAGTGATGTGGTCGACAAGCTCGGTTTTTATTTTCTAACGCGAACGATGGCGTTGCCCGGCATTTTATTTTCCCAGTATTACGATTTGTTTTCAAAGTTTGGCTTCACTTACTGGAGTCATGTAACAGGCTTGGGAACTTTGGTGGGCGTACCTGATGCATATGCTGATGATGCAAAATGGCCCATGCTTGGAAAAATAGTAGCCGAGCGGGTCATAGGCGTGGAAAGTAATTCTAACGCAAGTTTGTTTGCTACTGACGGTGCTGCGGCCTTTGGTGCCGTGGGTGTATTTGTCATATGCGTTGTTTTTTCTCTGTGGTTGATAGTGCTTGATTCGGTTGGAAATCGATGGAACAGAGCATTTGTGATTTCGGCGCTGTTTCCTGTGTCTTACGCCCTGACAAATGGTTCGTTTTTCACTATTCTCTCCTCATTTGGAGGGTTGTTATGGGTAGTGTTACTATTGGCGGCCTCCCGGAAAAATAAATTTCAGCAGACTTGAGATTATCCTTTGGTCTGCGTATGGATAAATTAAGAATTTAAAAAGGTTTGGCGGGTGCAGATGAAAATTTTAATGCTGTGCGACTTTTTTAACGAAACGTTAGAATATCAAGAAAATCTACTGGTTAAATACTACGTTAAACACGGTCACGATGTAGTTGTAATCGCTTCGACATTTGAGTCGGTATTTGATTATTACGCAGATAGGCACGATAAAACATTGCCAGCACGTGTATACGTGAACGAAGGGGCGAAAATTATAAAGTTGCCCTATAAGTTTAATATTCTCAACAAGTTGCGCAGATATACTGACATTGCCGGAATTCTAGAGGAAGAAGCCCCCGATTTGATTTTCGTGCACGACATAATGCTTAATTTTCCAGAGGTAATTAAGTACAAGAAACGTAATCCAAATGTGGTTGTCATTATGGACTATCATGCGGATTATAGTAATTCTGGGAAAAACTGGTTATCACTGAAGATTTTACATGGTGTTATTCGTAAGTGGTACCTGGACAGGGCTCGTAAGCACCTCAGTAAGATTTTCCCTATTGTTCCCGCTAGTGCGACATTTCTCAATGAGGTGTATGGCGTTGAATATTCCGAGATGGAGATCCTCCCTCTTGGTGCTGATACGGACCGTGGAAGACTATTAAAAGAACGTTCTGTCGGGTCAACGCTGCGCAAACAACTTGGAGTTCCCGAAGATCATTTCGTTATTTTCAGCGGCGGTAAATTGAGCCCCGCTAAACGTACCGAAATCCTGATCCAGGCGTTTATTAATATCTCCTCCCCCAAGGTCAGCCTGGTGATTGTCGGAGAAGCAAGCGAAGCAGACGCTGCCTACAAAGCTAAGCTTGTATCTCTAGCCAGTGTATCAAATAATATACATTTCACTGGGTGGTTGAATAATGATCAAGTATACGGCTATTTAGACATGGCCGATCTTGCTGTTTTTCCTGCAAGCCAGTCCATTATTTGGCAGCAAGCCATTAGCATGGGGCTGCCTATTATAGTTGGTGATTCAGGGCATCAGGATATATCCTACTTAAACCTTAAGGATAATATTATGATTTTTCAGAAAGATGATATTACAGTTGAGAAGTTTCAGTTGGCGATCGTTAAGCTATTAAATGATCCTTTACTGTACGAGAGGATGCGCGACGGGGCGAAATTTGTGACTGATACCCAGTTAAACTGGGATGTTCTTATAGAAAAAACCACTCGCTTCAATAAAGTGGTCTAGGGTATGGAACAATGAGTGTATTCAACTCTCCGACTAAGCTGTTGACCATTAATAATCTTGACTTGATTCGGCTTGTTGCTGCATTTCAAGTGGCTTTGAAACATGCGCTGATTCATTTGGAAGTTGATGATTATTATATCGAGCTTGTCAGCGTGTTTCCTGGGGTGCCAATTTTCTTTTTGCTCAGCGGTTTTCTGATTTACCGTTCTTACGCAAACTCTGGCTCCATGCGTGCTTTTTTTGCAAATAGATTGTTAAGAATATACCCGGCGCTAGTGGTTTGCTTTATGTTTAGTGTCATGATGTTGATTTGGCTAGGGTATCTGCCTTTGTCAACATTGATTACTAAGGATTTTGTAATATGGGCAATTGCGCAGTTAACATTGTTTCAGTTTTATAATCCGGATTTTTTACGCGGGTTCGGTGTGGGCGTAGTAAATGGCAGCCTTTGGACTATATCTCTGGAGATGCAGTTCTACTTTTTGACGCCTCTGTTGTTCTATGTCGTGCGCAAGTCGAGATCGATGTGGGCGCTTCTGATGGCATTTTTTGTTGCTTGTCAGGTACTGCATCCATTTGTTGCATCGGACACCTTGTATTATAAGTTGCTGATGGTCAGTTTCTTTCCATGGTTCTGCATGTTCATTTTTGGGGCGTGGATGTCGACAAGGGATGACCTCGTCAAGAAAATAATCGATGCGCCACTTTGGTTGTTTGTTGTTGTATATGCAGTTGTAGATGTTGTTTGCTATTGGGCGGGTATGAGAGTTGTCGGTAACGAGATCAACATCATCTCGTTCCTTGCCCTTTCAGCACTGGTGTTTAAGTTGGCATACACCAAGCCAGAGCTGTCACGTAAAATTTTAGGTAAAAATGATATCTCCTATGGAGTCTATATCTATCACATGCCCATCGTGAACGCTTTTATCTTTTTCGGATGGATCGGAACACCCTATTTTGTACTGGCGGCAATGATGGCTACGTTTCTATTTGCCTATCTGTCATGGATTTGTATTGAAAGACCGATGCTCGGTTTGAAAAAAACCACGCTGCGACGGTTTAATTAATTCTTGAGAAGGAAAAGTTGATGGGTAAATATCAGATTTGCAAGAAATGCATCATGGACACTTCAGATCCGAATATTTCGTTTGATGATCATGGTGTGTGTGAATACTGCAATAACTTCGAAAAAAATATCCAGCCTAACTGGAATACAGGGTCAGCTGGCGAAGCCGAGTTGATGAAAATAGCGGATAAAATCAAGAAGGATGGTGTGGGTCGGGACTTTGACTGCATCATAGGTCTGAGTGGCGGTCTCGATAGTTCGTATCTGGTCTATGTCGCAAAAGAGAAGCTTGGGTTAAGGCCGCTCCTTTTTCACGTCGATGCAGGATGGAATACGGACCAGGCTGTTGGTAATATCGAAAAACTGGTCGATGGGCTGGGCCTGGATCTCTATACCGAGGTGATCAATTGGGAAGAGATGAAAAGCCTGCAGGTCGCTTTTTTGAAATCTCAGGTTCCGGATCAGGATATTCCTCAAGATACTGCTTTTTTTTCTGGCCTGTATAAGTTTGCCAAAGCTCATAAGATTAAGTATGTACTGACCGGCGGTAACTATTCTACGGAGTGTTGCAAGGAGCCTGAAGAATGGGGCGCCTATCCGGGGATCGACAAGACACTCATCAATGATATCCATGACAGCTACGGTACCCGAAAGCTCAAGAGCTTTCCTATAGTCGATGTACTCTCCTATAAAATTTATTACCGTTATGTGCTGGGGATGCAGGTTGTTCGACCACTGAACCTGGTGCCGTATATCAAGCATGAAGCTGAAGAGACGCTCGACCGTTTGTTCGGTTGGAAAAAATTTCAGCACAAACATCACGAATCAAGGTTTACCCGGTTCTACGAAGATTATTGGATGCCACGCAAGTTTGGTTATGAAAAGCGGCGAGCGCATTTTTCTAGCCTTGTTATGACAGGCCAGATGACCCGTGAAGCTGCCTTGGAGCGAATCGCGAAACCAGAACTGGATGAACAGTTCCTGACATCCGAATTTGAGTATGTTGCCCATAAACTAGACTTGACTGTGCCGGAGCTTCAGAGCATTTTCGAAGGCCCTAACAAGACTTGTCTTGACTACAAGAACAAGCGTTTCTTGATTGGAATAGGTTCTCGAGTCCTGAGTGCACTAGGTTTGGAAAGAAGACTCTTCAGATGATCACGATCATAGATTACGGCTTGGGTAATATTCAGGCCTTTGTTAATGTCTACAGACGCTTGCACATCCCTGTTTCGGTTGCCAAATGTGCGAGTGACCTCGAGGGCGCCAGCAAGCTGATCCTGCCGGGAGTAGGTGCATTTGATCACGCAATCGAGCGGCTGGACGCATCGGGAATGCGCCCAGCTCTGAACGAACTGGTTCAGCATCAAAAAATTCCGGTTTTGGGAATCTGTGTCGGCATGCAGATTCTGGCTAATAGCAGCGAAGAAGGTTCGTTACCCGGACTGGGTTGGGTTCCTGGGAGCGTGAGATCATTCAAGGCAATCCCGGAACTTTCGGCATTGGCATTGCCGCATATGGGTTGGAATGATGTTACGCCGGCGTCGGATTCTGCTCTTTTCAAGGGATTTGAAATGGAATCGCGGTTCTACTTTCTTCACTCGTTTTTTTTCGAGTGTTTAAATGCCGAGCATATAGCCGCAACCTCTACATACGGGCTGGATTTCAGTTGTGCTGTTCGAGCTGGCAATGTGTATGGCGTGCAGTTTCATCCTGAGAAAAGCCACCACTTCGGCGTTGGTCTACTGAAAAATTTCGCGGAACTATGAAATGTTAAGACCTCGAATAATTCCATGCCTTCTGATCCAGGATGGTGGGCTGGTTAAAACAGTAAGGTTTAAGGATCCCAAGTATGTTGGCGATCCGATAAATGCGGTAAAAATATTCAATGAAAAAGAAGCTGATGAGCTGATTGTCATTGATATTGATGCAACTGTTAATAACGTTGAGCCTAACTATCAGCAAATTGCCAAGCTTGCAGCCGAGTGTCGGATGCCATTGTGCTATGGCGGCGGCATTCGTACGGCTGAGCAAGCCAAGCGAATTATCGCTTTAGGTGTTGAAAAAGTAGCGATCAGCTCTGCGGCGCTGGAGAATCCGGGATTAATCACACAAATTGCGGAAGAGATCGGTAGTCAAAGCGTTGTTGTCGTCCTTGACCACAAGTCACGGTTGCTTAGTAAGTCCAGTGATGTATGGACGCACAATGGCACTCGAAATACAAAGCGTAGTGTATTGGACGTGGCGCTCGAGGTTGAAAAACTGGGAGCGGGCGAGATCGTGATCAACTCGATCGACAACGACGGCCGTATGAAGGGCTACGACATAGACCTTGCCCTTAAACTACGTGAGGCGGTTCACATTCCAATCACCGTCCTGGGTGGTGGCGGGTCGCTTGAGGATATGCGCAGCGTAGTCGCCGCTTGTGGTGTTGTGGGTGTCGCAGCAGGTAGTTTTTTTGTGTTCAAAGGGAGCTATCGTGCGGTATTGATCAGCTACCCAAGTGCGCAACAGAAAGACGAATTAATTTATTCAGCTCTACGAACCCAGTAACGTAGCCTGGTTCGCGGCAAGGGTAGGTCATTATGTTTAGTGGAAAAAAACTTCTTATCTCCGGTGGCACAGGGTCCTTCGGTAACGCTGTTTTAAAGCGTTTCCTGGACACCGATATTGCTGAAATTCGTATTTTCAGTCGGGACGAAAAGAAACAGGATGACATGCGCAAGCGCTACAGCAACCCGAAGCTGAAGTTCTATATCGGTGATGTGCGTGATTACCAGAGCGTTCTAAACGCTACCCGTGGTGTTGATTATATTTTTCACGCAGCCGCACTGAAGCAGGTTCCATCTTGTGAGTTTCACCCGATGGAAGCGGTAAAAACCAATGTTATCGGTACTGATAACGTCCTGGAAGCTGCGATACAGAATGAAGTTAAGCGTGTCGTTTGCTTAAGTACCGACAAGGCTGTTTATCCCATCAATGCGATGGGTATCTCGAAAGCCATGATGGAAAAGGTGATGGTCGCCAAGTCCCGCAACGTCGATGAGACCAAAACCGTCATCTGTGGCACTCGCTACGGGAATGTCATGGCATCCCGTGGGTCTGTTATCCCGCTGTTCATCGAGCAGATTCGTGCCGGTAAATCCTTGTCAATTACAGATCCTAACATGACTCGTTTCATGATGACGTTAGCGGATGCTGTCGACTTGGTTCTGTATGCCTTTGAGCATGGTAATAACGGTGATCTCTTCGTTCAGAAGGCACCAGCAGCAACAGTGGAAACGCTCGCTCGCGCATTGACGTCGATGTTGGGACAACCCCAACATCCCATCCAGATCATTGGAACACGTCATGGCGAGAAGCTTTACGAGGCACTGTTGAGCCGCGAAGAAATGGCTTGCGCAGAAGACATGGGTGCCTACTTCCGTGTACCCCCGGATCTGCGAGATTTGAACTACAGTAAATTTGTTGAGCAAGGTGAAGAAAAGATTTCCACGATGGAAGACTATAATTCTCATAACACTGAGCGTCTTGATGTCGAGGGTATGCAGAACTTACTGCTCAAACTGGATTTTATGCGTGCGATTCAGCGCGGCGAACACGCAACTCCCGAGGAATAAGGCATGAAAGTATTGATCACCGGTGCCAACGGGTTCGTCGGTAAAAACCTTGTTGCTCATCTGAAAGAGCGAAAAGACGTCGAGGTACTGCGCTTCTGTCGTGAAGACAATATTGCCAGCCTGCATTCACTCGTATCAAAGGTGGATTTTATTTTCCACTTGGCCGGTGTCAATCGTCCTCAAAATGTTGAAGAGTTTAAAGTTGGTAATACCGATTTGACACAGGCTCTGTGTGCTGCTGTTGCAGCCACAGGTCGCAACATTCCTTTGCTTTATACATCTTCAATTCAAGCTGAGTTGAGCAACGCTTATGGCTCTAGTAAGCGAGACGCCGAAGAAGCGCTACTGAGTCTTTCAACAAACGATGGCAGTCCCGTACATATATTTCGATTACCCAATGTTTTTGGGAAATGGGCACGACCTAATTACAATTCTGCCGTTGCGACCTTTTGCCACAATATTGCGCGCGGGTTACCTATCAGCATAAATGATGCTGATGCCAGGATTTCCCTTGTTTATATCGATGACGTTATTAAAATTTTTATCGCTGTTATGGATGGCGAGCAGTCTGGTGATCCGTTCGTTGTCGTTGAACCTCTTTATTCTACGACAATAGGTGAACTTTCGGCGCAGCTTTATGAGTTTAAGGAAAGTCGTCAGTCGATGATCACGGAACGTGTGGGGACGGGTTTAGTTCGCGCGTTGTATTCTACCTATCTTAGCTATCTGCCCCCTGAAGATTTCACTTACGAAGTTCCAAAATACGGAGATGCGCGTGGCGTCTTTGTCGAGATGCTCAAAACCAAAGATTCTGGCCAGTTCTCTTATTTTACCGCTCATCCAGGTATTACCCGAGGCGGCCATTATCATCACACCAAAACAGAAAAATTCCTGGTTATCAAAGGCAAGGCTTGCTTCCGGTTCCGCCATATCGCATCAGGCGAGTTCTACGAACTGTTCACCGATGGGGACACACCGGAAATTGTTGAAACCGTACCTGGCTGGAGTCACGACATCACGAATGTTGGTGAGAATGAAATGATCGTGATGTTGTGGGCGAACGAGATTTTTGATCGTGAGCTTCCAGATACGTACACAATGCCTGTGGGCACCCAGGCCTGATCGAATTAGGAATGAGCATTGCAATGAAAAAGTTGAAAATTGTTACCGTCGTAGGCACTCGCCCTGAGATTATTCGTTTGTCACGAGTCATCGCGGCGCTGGATAAGTACTGTGAACACGTACTGGTCCACACCGGACAGAATTATGACTATGAGCTGAATGAAATATTTTTCCAGGACCTGGGGATTCGCAAACCGGATCATTTTCTCAATGCAGCGGGTAGCAGTGGCGCGGAGACGATCGGGAACGTGATCATCTCGGTGGACCGTGTGCTTGCGTCAGTTCAACCTGAAGCCCTTCTGGTGCTGGGTGATACCAATAGCTGCATGGCAGTTATCCCGGCAAAGCGACGCAAGATTCCAACGTTCCACATGGAAGCAGGTAATCGTTGTTTCGATATGCGGGTGCCCGAAGAGATCAATCGGCGGATCGTAGATCATACCGCTGACATCAATCTTACCTACAGCACCATTGCACGCGATTACCTGCTCAAGGAAGGCCTGTCTCCCGATATGGTGATCAAGACAGGGAGCCCGATGTTCGAGGTCTTGAATCATTACCGCGATGGAATCGAGGCTTCTGATGTACTGCAGCGTTTGGGTCTCGAGTCCGGTAAATTTTTTGTAGTGAGTGCACACCGCGAAGAAAATATTGACTCTGATAAAAACTTTCTAAAATTGGTTGATGTCCTTAATACTGTTGCAACCACATTTGGTTATCCGGTCATTGTTTCAACTCACCCGCGTACCCAGAAACGTGTCGATGCAATGGGTATCGTATTTCATGAGAATGTTAAGCTCCTCAAGCCTTTGGGGTTCAAGGACTACAATAAACTTCAACTCGAGTCCAAAGCGGTGCTTTCCGATAGCGGGACCATCAATGAAGAGTCTTCGATTCTCAATTTCCCTGCGTTGAATATTCGCGAAGCCCACGAGCGTCCAGAGGGTATGGAAGAGGCCGCCGTGATGATGGTGGGACTTGAGGTTGAGCGGGTCTTGCAAGGGCTGATGATTCTGGAAACGCAGGCTTCCGGTGCAGAGCGTACGTTGCGCCTAGTAGCAGATTACAGCATGCCCAATGTTTCTGAAAAAGTGGCCAGAATCGTACACAGCTATACTGATTATGTTAACCGAGTCGTCTGGAAGCGTTACTAATTCGAGTTGTGATCATGCCTGAAAGTAAATTGAGGATCCTGGTGGTCACGCAATATTTTTGGCCAGAAAATATGCGTATCAACGATTTAGTCCGCGACTTTACCGAGAAAGGACACTCGGTTACTGTGTTGACTGGTTTACCTAATTACCCCGAAGGGAAGGTGTTCGAAGAATATAAAGCGTCGCCGGACCGCTTTAATGAATACTTTGGTGCCAAGGTGGTAAGAGTACCGATGCTTGCGCGCGGTAAACGCAGTATTAATTTGGTTTTGAATTATTTCAGTTTCTTCACAAGTGCCTCTACGATTGGCGCTTACAAACTGCGTGGCGAAAAATTCGACGCGGTGTTTGTCTATGCCGTTTCGCCAATAATGGCTGCCATTCCTGCATTGGTGATGGGGCGGTTAAAGAAAGCACCGGTGTTTGTATGGGTACTCGATCTTTGGCCTGAGACACTAAGGGCGGTAGGAGTTCTCAAAAACCCGGCCTTACTGTCAATGGTCGGAAAAATGGTATCGTGGATTTACAATCGTACTGATTATTTACTTTTGCAGTCGCATGGTTTCTTCGAGAATGTCAAAAAATACTGTACAAAGGACATAACCCCGCAAAGATTGGTGTATTTTCCGAGCTGGGCTGAAGATGACTTTTCATCCTCAGTAACTCACCACTCTACTTTGCTGGCACGTGACGACACCGTATTTACGGTCGTATTTGCGGGCAATCTCGGTGAAGCACAAGATCTGCCGGCTGTATTGGACGCTGCAGAACAATTGCGCGATAAAGTCGCCGTTCGCTGGGTCATTGTTGGCGATGGTCGAATGAGCGAATGGATGAGTCAACAAGTTCATTCCCGGGGCCTGAATAACGTATTGCTATTGGGGCGGCATCCTTTGGAAGAGATGCCAGGATTGTTTGCAAGCGCGGATGCCTTGCTCGTTTCCCTCAAAACCAATGATGTGTTTGAAAAGACCATTCCTGGAAAAGTACAAGCCTATCTAGCATCAGGCAGGCCCCTTTTGGGAATGATTAATGGAGAGGCAGCAAGAGTAATTGGTGATTCAGGCGCCGGTTTCACTTGCGCATCCGGCGATGCCAGCGGACTCGCAAACATTACCTTGGCGCTCGCGAAGACGGACGCAGTTGAATTGAAGGCGATGGGGCAATCCGGTCGTCAGTATTATTTGAGTAACTACTCGAAACCCCTTCTTCTGGCCCGGCTTGAAGATCTTTTCCGCAACGCCACCCTACGAAAGGCGACCCGCTGATGCCGCAGACCATTTTACTGACTGGCGCGACGGGTTTCGTCGGAGGAGCCATTCTCAATCGGTTACATCACGAGAACAAACACCCTGTCGTGGTTGCTGTTCGAGACGAGTCACGAGTGCCCATTCAGGGTGTTCCGAAGGTGTGTATCAAGTCCTTCGATGGTGGCACTCGTTGGGAAGAACACTTGACCGGGTCGGACGTAGTGATTCATTCCGCGGCTCGGGTGCATGTCATGAATGATGTAGAAACCGATTCGCTGGCGGCATTCCGCAAAGTAAACGTAGAAGGGACGTTGAATCTCGCCAGACAAGCTGCCGCTGCGGGTGTACGGCGCTTCATTTTTATCAGTTCAATCAAGGTCAATGGGGAAGGGACGGTTCCTGGTACTGCTTATGCCGCAGATGATGTCCCTGCTCCCATGGACCCCTATGGTATTTCGAAGATGGAAGCCGAGCAGGGGCTTCGCGAGCTGGCGGCAGAAACTGCGATGGATGTGGTTATTATCCGACCGGTGCTGGTCTATGGGCCAGGCGTCAAAGCCAACTTCCTTAATATGATGCGCTGGTTGGATAAGGGTGTGCCCCTACCTTTTGGAGCGATCTATAACAGTCGAAGTCTGGTCGCGCTGGATAATCTGGTGGACCTGGTATTGACGTGTATTGATCATCCTGCCGCAGCGAACCAGACCTTTCTGGTGAGCGATGGTGAGGATTTGTCCACCACCGCATTGCTGAGCAAGATGGCGAAAGCGCTCAACAAACCGGCTAGATTGATACCGGTACCTAGCTGGATACTTCAGAGTGGTGCTGCTCTGTTGGGTAAAAAGGGGCTGTCTCAGCGACTGTGCGGGTCGTTGCAAGTCGATATTACTAAAACTCGTAATCTTTTAGGCTGGACGCCCCCACTAAGTGTTGATGAGGCGTTGGCGATTACTGCGATGCATTTTCGGGAACATCAATAACAATGATTTACTTGTGGCTGGTACCGGCAGTTGCCGTTCTTTCTTTTGTGTTAACTGCTTCGTTGCGACGTTATGCCTTGGCTCGAAGCATCATCGATATCCCTAATGCGCGAAGTTCTCATACGATACCAACCCCGCGCGGCGGAGGGGTGGCGATCGTGGTTACCTTTTTGGCGTCGCTTCCAGTTTTCGGTGTGTTCGAGCTGGTCCCTTGGCAGCAGTTGATCGCTTTAGGAGGTGCCGGGGCGCTGGTAGCCGTTATCGGTTTTATGGATGATCACGGTCACATCGCTGCCCGTTGGCGTTTGTTGGGTCATTTTGGCGCCGGTATATGGGCTCTGGCTTGGCTGGGTGGCTTTCCTCCCGTTACCTTGTTCGGTATCAGTCTTGAACTGCATTGGTTCGGACATTTTCTCGCTGCGATTTATCTTGTCTGGCTGCTAAATCTATACAACTTCATGGATGGAATTGATGGCATCGCGAGTGTTGAGGCATTGTGTGCTTGCCTTGGTGCTTGTTTGCTTTATGGGCTAAGTGGCGCCCCGACTCTGATCTGGGGACCGTTGATGCTAGCTGTGGCGGTAGTCGGTTTTCTGTACTGGAATTTCCCGCCTGCGCGGATATTTATGGGGGACGCCGGGAGCGGGTTTCTAGGCATTGCATTGGGGGTTCTGTCGCTCCAGGCTGCCTGGGTTTCCTCGGAGTTGTTTTGGGCCTGGGTGATTCTGTTAGGCGTATTCATAGTCGATGCAACGTTTACCTTGATACGTCGATTGCTTCGCGGCGATAAGGTTTATGAGGCTCATCGCAGCCATGCCTATCAGTTCGCTTCCCGTCGATTTGGCAAGCATTTACCTGTAACGCTGGCTGTCGGCGCCATCAATCTGTTTTGGCTGCTGCCTGTGGCGTACTCGGTAACGCAGCTCGGGCTCGATGGTGCTTGGGGGGTAGTCATCGCCTACGTTCCGCTCATTACTCTTGCTTTGAAATTCCATGCAGGCCAGCTCGAAGCCACTACGGCCACTTGATCCGGCTAGGCGCCTGATTTAGAAGGTGCCGGCTGCGAGCGAATATGTACAATGATCGAGTGATGTCAGTTTAGGAGCGGTACAAGGTGTTTGAAGCGTTTATGGATCGATTGCGTGCGCTGTTGCTGGGGCTACCGCGCCGTAAGAAACGACTGATTCAGGTGCTGGCTGACGTAGTCCTGGTATGGATGGCGCTTTGGCTCGCGTTTGTCGTGCGCCTGGGCATTGATGAGATGATCAATCCCTTCAACATACACACCTGGCTTTTTGTAAGCGCTCCTCTGGTAGCGATTCCGCTGTTCGTTCGGTTTGGTATGTATCGGGCGGTGATGCGCTATTTTGGCAATGATGCACTTATTGCCATCATCAAGGCTGTGAGTCTCTCTTCATTGATCCTTGGTGTTATTGTCTATTGGTATAGCAATCATCAGAACGTCGTGCCGCGCTCGATCATCTTCAACTACTGGTGGTTGAGTCTGGTGATGATCGGAGGGTTGCGCCTGGCGATGCGGCAGTATTTCCTCGGCGACTGGTTTTCAGCCGCTCAGCACGTGCCTTTCACTAATCGTGACGATGGTTTGCCCAGAGTTGCGGTCTACGGTGCGGGGGCGGCAGGTAACCAGCTTGTAGTTGCGCTAAGGATGGGCCGTGTCATGCGTCCGGTCGCCTTTATCGATGATGATGACAGCATTTCGAATCGGGTCATCTCAGGCTTGCAAGTTTACAAGCCCCGGCACATCGAGCAGATGATCCTCGCTACAGGTGCTCAAGAAATACTGCTTGCCATTCCTTCTTCTTCCCGTGCTCGGCGTCGCGAGATTCTTGGTTTCCTTGAAGGTTATCCATTGCACGTGCGCAGCGTGCCAGGGTTTATGGATCTGGCGAGTGGCAGGGTGAAAGTGGATGATATTCAAGAAGTCGACATCGCCGATTTGTTAGGCCGTGATGCTGTGCCTGCGCAGGAAGATTTGCTTGAGCACTGCATTGAGAATAAAGCCGTCCTGGTAACCGGCGCAGGCGGTTCCATTGGTTCAGAGTTGTGCAGGCAGATTCTTGCACAGTCGCCCACCACGCTTATTTTGTTCGACCACAGTGAATTCAATCTTTATTGTATTTTGGCAGAGCTCGAGCAGCGCATAAGCCGTGAATCGTTATCGGTAAGGCTATTGCCTATCTTGGGCTCCGTGCGTAATCAGGCCAAGTTGCTGGATGTCATGAAGACCTGGCGCATCGACACGGTGTATCACGCAGCGGCCTATAAGCATGTGCCTATGGTCGAACACAATATCGCTGAAGGCGTGTTAAATAATGTGATAGGCACACTCAACGCTGCGCAAGCCGCTTTGCAGGCAGGCGTAGCGAACTTTGTGTTGATATCTACTGATAAAGCGGTGCGCCCTACGAATGTCATGGGCAGTACCAAGCGTTTGGCCGAGTTAACGCTACAGGCGTTGAGTCGTGAAATTGCCCCCGTTCTGTTTGGAGACAAATCCAAGGTTTCGCGGGTCAATAAAACTCGTTTCACGATGGTTCGATTTGGGAATGTGCTGGGATCGTCCGGTTCGGTCATTCCGCTTTTTCACAAACAAATCAAGTCAGGTGGACCTTTAACGGTTACCCATCCGAAGATTACGCGTTATTTCATGACGATCCCTGAAGCTGCGCAGTTGGTGATTCAGGCTGGGTCGATGGGGCAGGGCGGTGACGTGTTCGTCCTGGATATGGGGGAGCCCGTTAAAATTGTCGAGCTCGCAGAAAAGATGATTCACCTCTCGGGCTTGAGCGTCCGTTCGGAGAAGAATCCGAATGGTGACATATCTATCGAGTTTACGGGATTACGCCCAGGCGAAAAGCTCTATGAAGAGTTATTGATTGGCGACAACGTAGAAGCGACCAAGCATCCCATGATCATGACTGCAAACGAAGATCATTTGTCTTGGGATGTGCTGAAGGCGAAGCTTACTGATTTGCTGGCTGCGGTTGAACAAGACGATTACTCAAAAGTGCGGCAACTGTTACGCGATACTGTTAGCGGTTATGCGCCTGATGGAGACATCGTGGACTGGATATATCAACAGCGCAAGCTTGAGCCTTAGATCTGTTTTTGCCGGTTTGAGATCTGATTCAATAGAAGCGTCCGCAATCCAAGCGGGCGTTTTTTTGAAATGTTCGCTAAAACATCATGCAGAGCCGCGACTTTTGTTCGATTGTTACAATGATAAAGGCTGAGAGCGTTAATGAGTGTTCAAGGAAATGTTTCCGATTTGGCGGTTGCTCACCCTGGAACGACTAAATCTTCGACTATTACTGAATATTGCCTGGTTGCTCTTTCTATCGTTGGAGCTGTAGGCATTCTTATTTGGTTAATGGTCTACAGTCGATATGGTTTTGATTTTACTGACGAAAGCTTTTATTTGGTTTGGGGGTCAACTCCGGGACTCTATGGCTGGTCGCTATCGCAATTTGGATTTGTTTACCACCCGTTTTATCTTCTGTTAGGTGGCGACGTTGTACGGTTGCGGATACTTAATATACTGGCAACTCTGGCTCTGGGTTGGTTTCTCGTTGATATAATTCTCAAAGATACTTTCTCTAAGAATATCAGTGGAAAGATTCAGCGACTCGCAATCTCATTCGGTTTTTCGATTGGCGTCCTGGTTTTTTTTAGCGTTTGGGTACCCTCTCCAAGTTACAATAGCCTAAATTTACAAGCGCTTCTGGTGGCGGCATCTGGCTTGTTCTTGGCTCAGGCAAAAATCAATAAAGAGAGTGTCATTGGCTGGATGCTTATCGGCATTGGTGGGTGGCTAACTTTCATGGCCAAGCCTAGTAGTGCCGCGGCACTCGGGGTGTGCGTATTCTTTTGTTTACTGCTAGCAAGGAAGATTAATTTTCGGTTGGCGTTGTTTTGCTTCGCATCGACATTGTTTTTGCTGGTTCTCAGTGCACTGCTGATTGATGGCTCTGTGACGGCTTTTGTAGGGCGGCTGCAAATGGCGATGGTTTTTGTCGATTATTTGGGAGGCGGCCATACTCTTGAACAAATCATTAGGATTGACGATTTTTTACTCACTCAAGAAGACGTTCTGATTTTTCGAATTGCACTACTTTTTTCTCTCGTTGTGCCTATATTTTTATACTTTAGTAACAGGTCTAGCCGTTTGCTAGGCTTCTGTTGCGCATGTCTGACGTTGCTTGCCATTATAGTAATGTTGATAGGGCGATTTGTTGTAAAGCTGGAATACAGCAACTTTCATGGATTGCTGATGTTGGTAATTCCATCTTCAATGCTGCTGCTGGGGGTCTGCCTTGGTAGGTATCGGTTTTTCTTGGATCTATCAATTTCTCGTTTGTCTGTTGTATTCGCGTTCGCGCTATTTCCACATGTATATGCCTTTGGTACAAACAACAACTATTGGCAGGTGGGAAGTTCAGCTGGTTTTTTTTGGTTACTAGGAGGGCTGGTTCTATTGGCCCCAGCAATACGTGGTGCAAAAGCGACTTTTGTCCTCCTGCCGCTAGTGTTGGCTACTCAGCTGGTTGTGGTTGTATTGGTGCAATTGGGTATGGAGTCGCCGTATAGGCAAACACAACCGTTGAGATTGAACTCCCACACGGTAGAAGTAGGGCGAAGTGGCTCGAATCTTTTATTGTCTAAGGAGTATGCAGCTTACTTGACACAAGCTATGACGGCTTCCAAACAGGCAGGCTTCCAGCCTGGCACCCCGGTTATTGATTTGAGCGGACAGTCACCGGGCATCCTTTACGCGATAGGGGCAACGAGCATTGGTCAGGCATGGATGATTGGTGGCTATCCGGGCAGCTTTAAGCTGGCTAGTGAAGCGTTGAAGAGGGTCTCTTGCAATCAACTAGCTGTGGCTTGGCTTCTGACTGAACCAGAAGGACCAAGGAGTCTTTCTGATAGCCTGGTTTCCAGCTTTGGAGCCGAGCCCTCGAATTATGAGGCGGTGGCTTCTTGGAGTACGGCCAGAGGTGCTGGAGGGTACGACCAGCGGCCGGCGCAAAAGCTATTAAAACCTGTTAGAAATTCCAATGCATCGATCAAGGCGTGTAATGAAAGCAGGAATTGATACTCAGGGCTCAGCACTTGCCTCGTCAACTGATGAACTGGATCGCTTCAGTGTAACCGCTCCACGAACCCCACATTCAAAGCCGCGATTTGATGCCTGATGCTGTACTCCCGATCTCTTTCAGAAGTCAGCGGCCATGATGCGTCCCGATGCCAAAGTTGAAAAAGTGTACCTCTACCGTAAGCCTGTAGACTTTCGAAAATCCATCGACGGCCTAGCCGCACTGGTGGAGCTGGATATCAAAGTGGCGGTATTCGATCCGGTGCTTTTCGTCTTTCTCAACAAACCCCGCAATCGGGTGAAGATTTTGTATTGGGAACGCAACGGCTTTTGCCTTTGGCTCAAACGCCTTGAATCCGAACGCTTCAAAACATCGCCCGATCACACCGACGAAGCCATCGTGCTGACGGTCCAGGAGCTGAACTGGCTGCTCGATGGTTTTGATCTGTGGCGCAACCGTCCACATCAGGTTTTGACACCTCGATTTGTCGCCTGATTCGGTATAATCCACGGCATGATTGCCATGCCCGACAACCTTCCCGATGACCTGACTGCGCTCAAGCAATTACTTGCTCAGGTGCAGTCCAAGGTTGTTCATCTCGAAGAAGAAAATGCGCTGCTCCGTCAGCGTCTCTTCGGGCGTAAGTCCGAACAAACAGTCGATCCAGCGACCCCGCAATTGGCTCTTTTTAATGAAGCCGAAAGTGTCGCTGAACCTGCCGCCGAAGAGGTGGAGGAAGAAGTCGTCGCTCCGACCAAGCGCCGTGGCAAACGCAAGCCTCTGCCCGCCGACTTACCCCGTATCGAAGTATCCGCCAGATCATCTTACGGTTTTGGTGCTCTGGACGCTTGTCCATGCCCGTGTAACCAGCATCGCCAGACACATACGTTTCCTCGCCGTGCAACAACTGATCGACCTACGTCACATCCGCGACATTCGCCGCCGTGCCCACCAGGCTATGGACCAAGCCGGATTCGGCATCGACACCGATGTGCGCCTTCATTCCAAAATAGTATTGGTTTCCTTTCTTGGTTTGGTGCATTTCGGGATCACGTTTGCCGTCCTTGTCCTTGTCCTTGTCCTTGTCCTTGGTCGAACTCGACGCATGAAAGATCATCGCATCGACCACGGTGCCTTGGCGCAACATCAAGCCTCGATCGCCTAGATAACAGTTGATGACCTGCAAAATTCCACCTGCCAGTTCTTGTTTCTCCAGCAGGCGGCGAAGGTTGAGGATCGTGGTTTCATCGGGAATCCGATCCACATGCAGCCCCAAATACTGGCACAGGATTGTGGTTTCATAGAGGGCTATCGCTGTAACCGAACCAGTTCTGCATCAGATGGACCCGCAACATGGCCTGCAACGGATACGCCGGACGACCGCCTTCACCCTTCGGATGATGCGGTTCGATCAAGGCAGTCAAACCCTTCCAGGGCGCGACTTGATCCATCTCGATCAGGAAGCGCTCGCGGCGGGTCTGCTTACGTTTGCCGGCATACTTGGCATCGGCGAAGGACATCTGTTACATCGGGGATCAGCCGTTCGGTTCGTGTAAGGCGGGTATTTCACCAAATCTGGAAGTCTTTTTCAGAATTCCTTAGGGCAGATTCTGGACCGCAGTAGACCGCAGTACGCCTGACGTCCGCCCTTAACCTGGCACCGGGGGGGGCATGGAGCTGTTACGAACATACAGCGCAGTGGGGGCATCGATCGCTTATATTGACATCTTAATTGCGATTAAGGTGATGAGAGCGCTTTGGAGACCCGATCCTTCCAGCATTACGTTAAATATGGCAGAAATTTTTGGGTACGACTCCCGCTAGTTTCTCACCATAGCTGCAAATCTTTGAGTGAGATCGAACCTCGTCGGTTGAGATTTATGGATAAATTACGCAGCCTTTTGCTAAATCTGTCTCGTCGGCAAAAGCGATTGATACAGATCGCCACCGATATTTTTTTGGTCTGGGCTTCGCTATGGCTCGCCTTTATGGTTCGTCTTGGCATTGACGATATGTACAATCCTTTGCGAGTCCATTTCTGGCTCTTCGCATGCGCTCCCGTTATTGCAATCCCACTCCTTGTTCGATTTGGCATGTACCGCGCCGTCATGCGCTATTTCGGCAACGATGCGCTCATTGCCATCATCAAGGCTGTCAGCCTCTCATCGCTGATACTTGCACTCGTCGTCTACTGGTACAGCAATCACGAAGCCGTCGTCCCACGATCCATAATTTTCAATTATTGGTGGCTTAGCCTCGTCATCATCGGCGACCTGCGCCTATGCATGCGTCAATACTTCATGGGCGACTGGTTCAATACCTCCCAACACGTACCGTTCACCAATCGCGATGATGGCCTCACCAAAGTTGCCATTTATGGTGCAGGCGTAGCGGGCAATCAACTTGTCGCAGCACTGCGTATGGGGCGGGTTATTCGTCCTGTGGCATTTATCGACGATGATTCGAGCATCGCTGATCGCGCTACTTCGGGCCTCCAGGTCTATAAACCCAAACACATCCAACAGATGTTCGACGTAACCGGCGCGCAGGAAATCCTCCTAGCTCTGCCGTCATCTACCCGTGCATGACGTCGGGAAATTCTCACTATTCTGGAACGTTTCCCGCTTCACATCCGGAGCGTTCTAAGCTTCACCGATCTGGCCAGTGGCCGGGTAAAGGTCGAAGACATCCAGGAAGTGGATATCGCGGACCTTCTGGGGCGCGACTCGGTCCCAGCGCAACCAGACCTGCTTGAACGTTGTATCAAAGGCAAGACAGTAATGGTCACGGGTGCAGGCGGATCGATTGGCGCGGAGCTTTGCCGGTAGATCTTCTCGCTTGGCCCGACGACGCTTCAGTTGTTTGAACACAGCGAATTCAATCTATACAGCATTCTCTCGGAAATGGAGCAACGCGCTTGTCGTCGATCGGTGCCGGTCAGATTGTTGCCAATTATCGGCTCTATCCACCATCAGGACAAACTTCTGGATGTGATGAAGACCTGGAGTGTGGACACCGTCTACCACGCTGCCGCTTATAAGCACGTCCCAATGGTCGAGCACAATATCGCTGAAGGCGTGCTTAACAACGTCATCGGCACGTTCAATACCGCCCAAGCTGCATTGCAGTCGGGTGTGTCCAACTTTGTGTTGATCTCCACCGACAAGGCTGTACGCCCGACCAATATCATGGGCAGCACCAAGCGTTTGGCCGAGTTGACCCTGCAGGCCCTCAGTCGTGAGATTGCCCCGGTGCTGTTCGGCGACAAGGCCAATGTGTCCCGGGTCAACAAGACCCGTTTCACCATGGTGCGTTTTGGCAATGTGCTGGGTTCCTCCGGTTCGGTGATCCCGCTATTCCACAGCCAGATCAAATCCGGTGGCCCGTTGACGGTCACGCATCCGAAAATCACTCGCTATTTCATGACCATCCCCGAAGCCGCGCAATTGGTGATCCAGGCCGGTTCCATGGGGCAGGGTGGCGATGTGTTCGTTCTGGACATGGGCGAGCCGGTGAAGATCGTCGAACTGGCAGAGAAGATGATCCACCTTTCCGGCTTGAGCATCCGTTCGGAAAAGAATCTGCAAGGCGATATCTCCATCGAGTTCACCGGCCTGCGTCCGGGCGAGAAACTGTACGAAGAGTTGTTGATCGGTGACAATGTAGCGGCTACCCAGCATCCGATGATAATGAGCGCCAACGAAGACCATCTGCCGTGGGACGTACTCAAGGGGCGTCTGACGGAGTTGCTGATTGCCGTTGACCAGGACGATTACACTCGCGTTCGCCAACTGCTGCGCGAAACCGTTAGCGGCTACACCCCCGACGGCGAAATCGTCGACTGGATCTACCAGCAACGTCGCCTCGAACCCTGATTGTTTCACATCCTGTAACGGACACATTTTTGACAGGCTCCAGACATCGCCTAAGTTTAGAAGGCAGCTTCGGAAAAGCTGCTTTCTCAATCGATGTCATGGAGCTTCATTTATGCGTACTGGCTATTTCTACTCTCTGGTTTTTGCCCTGCTCACCAGCGCCTCTATTGCTGCCATTGCTGCGCCAACGGCCAAGCCTGAGGCTGGCAACGCACCCTTGGTGCTGGAAGTTTCTCCCAAGACACAGTCCGGCAAGGTCGATCTGAATCAGGCCGATGCGCCAACCCTTCAGCGCGAGTTGGCCGGTGTGGGCGAGGCCAAGGCCAAGGCGATTGTTGCTTATCGTGAGAGTAATGGGCCGTTTGCGTCCGTGGACGAATTGCTCGAAGTGAAGGGAATCGGTAAAGCGATTCTGGATAAGAATCGCGAGAAGCTTGAGGTGAACTAAACTTATACGTCAGCGCCAGGGGCCGATCATTGATCGGCCTTTTTGCTTTCTGGCGGACGCTGTGATGGTGCGCCTTTCGTCGATATGAGAAAAATTACGGCTATCATATACAGCTAAGATTATGCCTATAATAAATTGGTTTCCGCCAAGCGTTCTGAGCCTCAGGCGCTTGTCTTTCCCTTAGGCATCTCCCAGGAGCACTGTCATGAACACTGTCCAGTCCCAAGGTACGGCCCTCGTCACCGGTGCTTCTTCCGGTATCGGTGCGATTTACGCCAAGCGGTTGGCGGCGCGTGGTTTTGATCTGTTATTGGTTGCCCGTGATCAAGAGCGGCTGGACGCTGCGGCGAGCAAGTTGCGCGCCGAGCATGGCGTTCAGGTCGAGGTGCTCAAGGCGGATCTGACGCAAAAGGATGAGGTGCTGAAGCTTGAACAGCGTCTTCGCAGTGACTCGAGTATCAGCCTGTTACTGAACAACGCCGGGGTTGCAACGGATGGTTTGTTGGCCAATGCCGACATGGATCAGCTGGAGCGTTTGATTCAACTGAACGTGACAACGGTCACGCGACTGGCCTCGGCAGCGGCCGCCAGTTTTGCCAAGGCGGGCCGCGGGACGATTATCAACATCGCATCAGTAGTTGCGTTGTTCCCAGAGCGCTTCAATGCAACTTACAGCGCCAGCAAGGCTTATGTATTAAGTCTGACTCAATCGTTGAACGCCGAATTGGAGGGCACCGGGGTCAAGGTGCAGGCCGTGTTGCCAGGTGTAACACGCACCGAAATCTTCGAGCGCTCCGGTATCGATGCTACCCAGATTCCGGTGGATATGGTCATGGAAGCCGATGATATGGTTGATGCGGCGTTGTCGGGTCTGGATCAGGGTGAGTTGATCACCATTCCTTCGTTGCCGGATGCGGCCGACTGGGATGCCTTCGTTGCGGCGCGTCTTGTCATGGCACCGAATCTTTCCAAAAGTAAGGCCGCCGCGCGTTACACGTGAGGCGTCATGAATCGGCTTGAGGTATTTGCGGTATGAGTGATCGTCGAATAGTTGTAACAGGCATGGGCCTGGTGTCGCCATTGGGTTCTGGCGTCGAAGCCGTTTGGTCGCGTCTGTTGGCCGGGCGTTCCGGGTTGCGCAATTTGCCGGACGAGGTGGTTGCCGATTTGCCGGCCAAGGTCGGGGGTGCAGTGCCGACGCTGGCTGACGATCCCGAGGCGGGGTTTGACCCGGACCGGGCGACGGCGCCCAAAGAGCAGAAGAAGATGGACCGCTTTATTCTGTTCGCCATGGAAGCTGCGCGTCAGGCGCTGGAGCAGGCCGGTTGGCAAGCGGCGGACGCCAATGCCCAGGAGCGTACGGCAACCATTATCGGTTCCGGCGTGGGTGGTTTCGGTGCGATAGCGGATGCGGTGCGCACCACGGACAGCCGTGGGCCGCGACGCTTGTCGCCGTTCACCATTCCTTCATTTCTGGTCAACCTCGCCGCGGGTCATGTGTCGATCCAGCACGGTTTCAAGGGCCCATTGGGTGCGCCGGTGACAGCTTGCGCGGCCGGGGTGCAGGCGATTGGTGATGCGGCGCGGTTGATTCGTTGTGGCGAGGCAGACATCGCGGTATGTGGCGGCGCGGAAGCGGCGATCGATCGCGTCAGTCTCGCCGGGTTTGCCGCTGCTCGCGCCTTGTCCAGCGGATACAACGACACCCCGGAGCGAGCCTCGCGGCCGTTCGACAGTGATCGCGATGGCTTCGTCATGGGGGAGGGCGCTGGCCTTCTGGTGATCGAATCCCTGGAGCATGCCCTGGCCCGCGGTGCTCAACCGCTGGCGGAATTGGTCGGTTACGGCACCAGTGCCGATGCCTATCACCTGACGGCAGGTCCCGAGGATGGCAGCGGTGCGCGACGGGCGATGTCGCTGGCATTGGCCCAGGCAGGCATTTCGCCGGCGCAGGTGCAGCATCTCAATGCTCACGCAACCTCGACACCGGTCGGGGACTTGGGAGAGTTGTCGGCCATCAAGGCGTTGTTCGGCACGGATAACAAAATCGCCGTGACATCGACCAAGTCGGCCACCGGGCATTTGCTCGGTGCAGCGGGCGGTATCGAGGCGATCTTCACGCTGTTGGCAATTCGCGATCAGGTCGTGCCGGCCACCCTCAACTTCGATACCCCGGACCCCGCCGCCCAGGGCGTGGACATCGTCCACGGCCAAGCACGGCCGATGGCAATCGAGTACGCGCTGTCCAACGGCTTCGGGTTTGGTGGGGTGAATGCCAGCGTGCTGTTCAAGCGTTGGGAGGGTTAGTCCCGGGGTTGTTTGAGATAGGCGCGAGTCACGTCGAGAATCCGCTGCGCCAGCTCGGGGTTCTCGACACTGCGTGACAGTAGTAATGCCCCGACCAGCGTCGACATGATGACGACGCTGTCGTCGGCAGCGTTGTCGCCTTCAAGGGTGCCTTGCACTTGTTCAAGCCGTGCGTTGAGCACCACGTCAGTGGTCGGGCTTTGCTGCCCGCGCAGGCCGAGTTCCGACGACATGGTCGGCAACGGGCAGCCTTCATCGGGTGAGGTCTGGTGCCATTCGGACAAATAGGCGTCGATGAACGCTTCCAGCGGACGATCCTGGGCGAAGAGCTCGGCGCAAATCACATCGACCTGCTCGCTCGCGGCTTGCAAAGCCTTTTCCACCAGTTCGTCTTTGGATTTGAAGTGCGAGTAGAAACCACCGTGAGTCAGGCCCAGTGCTTTCATCAGCGGTTGCAGACCTGTCGCGCCAATGCCATCGCGGCGAAAGCGCGCTGACGCTTCCTTGATGATGCGTTGGTGGGTCTGGGCTTTATGGTCCTGCGAGTAACGCATCGGGTATCTCCGCAACAATGCGCCATATTAACCAATGAAAATGGGATGGTGATTGTACTTCTACTTCTAAAAAGCGTGCAGATGAGTCCAACTCCTTCCTGCTGTCTCGAATTAACTGGCACGAATAGTGATTACTCATTAATTGACGATTGTTGAACAATCACGAGGCAATGAGTATGAACAGCGGACTGTCCCTGGCCGACCACATCACACTTGAGTTGCGCGCCGACATCATTGGCGGCCGTTTGCTGCCCGGTATGGCGTTGGTGGAAAACGATCTGGTGTCTGCCTATAACGCATCCCGCAATACCATTCGCGAAGCGCTGCATCGCTTGGGTCAGGAAGGTCTGACCCGTTATGTGCGCAACAAAGGCGTGATGGTGCGCAGGCTGGGCGTCGAGGACGTGCGGGATCTGTTCAACGTCAGGCGCACTCTGGAGCTGCGGGCCATCAGTGCGAGTCAGCCACTGCGCGACTATCAATCCGACCGGATGCTCGAAGCCCTGGAAGCCACCGAGCTTGCTCGGGAGCGCGAAGACTGGCGCGCCGTCGGCACCCACAGCCTGGCCTTTCATCAACATATCGTCGGATTGCTGCGCAGTCCGTTGTTCGACGAGTTCTTCACCAACGTCGTGGCGCAATTGCGCCTGGTGTTCTGCACTGCCCCCGATGAATCACGTTTTCAGGCGCCCTGGCTGGCGCGGGACCGGCAGATCCACGAGTTGTTGGCCGAGGGCGACAAACCCGCGGCCGAGGACGCCATGAGCCTGTATCTCGACGATTCCGAAAACCTCTTGTTGCAGATGCTTACCCGTTCTTCCCATCACTGATCGAGGATTCGTGCCATGTACAAAGACTATCCGGCGGCCTATCAAGTCAGCAAAGGTTCCGCCTTGCAGGTGGACAAAGCCTTCTACGAACGGATCCGCGACAAGAAGGACGGGCGCACGCTGATCGAGGAGTTCGAGGTCCCGATCCGCACCGGTCGCGCCTGGAAAGTGCCGGCCGGGCATGTGTTTCGCGTCACCACACCAGTCGGGCCGCAAGTCGGGGATTTCAACGTCTGGAATGCCAACGATCCACGGGAGCGTTTGTGGGCGGCCCGCACCCGCCAGCTACAGGGCGCTCACGTCAGCACCCATGACCGGCTCTGGTCGAACCTGCCTTTTTTGCGGCCGCTGGTGACCATCACCGATGACAGTCTGGCCGGTTATGGCATCGACGAACATGGTGGTCGCCTGCACGATTTGCTCGGCACCCGCTGCGATCCTTATGTGAACAAAATGCTCACCGGCGAAGACTTCCATCATCACTGCCACTCGAACCTGACCCGCGCGGTGTTGCCTCATGGGCTGACCGAGTTCGACGTGCATGATGTGCTGAACATTTTCCAGTGCACGGGCCTGAACCACGACGACATGTACTTCATGAAAGCCTGTCCGGCGCAGAAGGGTGACTACCTGGAGTTCTTTGCCGAAATCGATCTGCTGTGTGCGCTCTCGACCTGCCCGGGCGGCGATCTGTCGCTGGCCATGTGGGGGCCGGATGCGCAGGACCCGCTAAGCGTATGTCGCCCGCTCGGGGTGGAGATTTATCGGTTGGAGGATTCGTTGCTTGAGGGCTGGAGCCAGCCGGAACGCGCGGCTTACAAAGGGCTGCATGGCCTGCACATCACCAAGGCCGATTGGGAAAAGTAGAAACGCAAAACCCCGTCATTTGATGAGAATGACGGGGTTTGTTCTGTTAGCGGTCCTGCGCATCCTTGGCATCCGCTTGTGCGTTGCGTTCAGCGACGCGTTTGCGTTGCTCCTCGGTCAGTTCGACCTTGTCGGCGGTGTCACGCAACATCATCAAACCACCAACGATCGAGCCGATTGCAACGATCAGAATCAACCAGGCATACCAGGGCATAGGGCTCTCCTTGAGGGCAGGCCGATGGGCGGGTTTCGCCAATCGATCGTGCATACCACTTTGAGCGATTAATTTTCGCAGTGGTTCCATTCTATGCCTGATCTGCCGAAGTCACCGTACATCCTTGTAGGCGCTGCCGCAGGGGAGGTTAGAGCCCGGTCAGCATCGCATCCGCCGGTGCATCGGCACGCAGTTGCGCCGTCAGCATGAAGTACACGAACCCTACCGCCATGAAGGCCAGGAAAATCAACCCGATCAACGTGTTGAACCAGGCCATCGCCACCAGGCAGACCACCGCCAGCACCAGCGCAATGAACGGCACCAGCGGATAGCAAGGCGCGCGAAAGGTGCGCTCCAGATTCGGTTCGGTTTTGCGCAGTTTGAACAGGCTGAGCATGCTCATGATGTACATCACGATCGCCCCGAAGACTGCCATCGTGATCATCGCCGCCGTCAGCGTCATGCCGCCCAGATTGATCAAGCCATCGCTATAAATCGCGGCAATGCCGATCACGCCACCGGCGATGATTGCCCGGTGCGGGGTCTGAAAACGTGACAACTTGGCCAGGGACGCCGGCAGGTAACCGGCCCGGGCGAGGGCGAAGAACTGCCGCGAGTAGCCGAGGATGATCCCGTGGAAACTCGCTACCAGGCCGAACAGGCCGATCCACACGAGCATGTGCAACCAGCCCGAACTTTCGCCAACCACGGTTTTCATCGCTTGCGGCAGCGGGTCGTTGATGTTCGACAAGGTGCGCCAGTCACCGACGCCGCCGGCTAAGAACATCACTCCCATCGCCAGTAAAACCAGGGTCAGAATGCCGCTGATGTAGGCCTTCGGAATGGTGCGTTTCGGATCCTTGGCTTCTTCGGCGGCCATGGCCGCGCCTTCGATGGCCAGGAAGAACCAGATCGCGAAAGGTATCGCCGCGAACATCCCGGCAATCGCCGGCGCGCCGAACACATCGGAGCCGGCCCAGCCGTTTAGCGCGAAGTTACTGAAGCTGAACGCCGGTGCGACCACACCCATGAACACCAGCAGTTCGGCCACCGCGAGAACGCAGACCACCAGTTCGAAGGTTGCGGCCAGTTTCACCCCGAGGATGTTCAGGCCCATGAACACGATGTAGGCACCGACCGCGGCGTGTTTCGGGTCGAGGGCAGGAAACTGCACGTTGAGGTAGGCACCGATCGCCAGTGCGATGGCGGGTGGGGCGAAGACGAATTCAATCAGTGTCGCCAGCCCCGCGATCAGTCCGCCTTTCTCGCCAAAGGCGCGGCGGCTGTAGGCAAAGGGACCACCAGCGTGAGGAATCGCGGTGGTCAGCTCGGTGAAACTGAAGATGAAGCACGTGTACATGGTGGCGACCATAAAGGACGTCACCAGAAAACCGAGTGTACCCGCCACGCCCCAGCCGTAACTCCAGCCGAAGTATTCACCGGAAATCACCAGCCCGACCGCAATGCCCCACAGGTGCAGCGTGCCCAGCGTGGGTTTGAGTTGTGTGTTCATGCGTTGCTCCCTGAACGGTTTGGAAAGCTCGGGAGAGGGCGTTTGCAGTGGGCGTGCCAGTGTTGTGATGGCGGTCGTAAAGTGCAGAAAGGCGTCGTATCGGGAATGTTCGGTGCCGGATGTGCGTTTTTTGTGCGCCAGTTGAGGGCGATAGCGGCGGTTTTGCCGTCTTCGTGGGCAAGTCCCGCCTGTAGGTTTAGCCTTGCTCGGCAAGACACTCGCGCAGCGCGATTTGCCAGTCAGGTTGCCTGACGCCCCATTCACGTTGCAGGCGACTGCAATCAAGGCATGAGTTGAGCGGTCGGGCCGCCGGTGTCGGGTAATCGCTGGAGGGAATGGGCAGCAAGTTTGCGCAGGGCTTTCCCTGTTGCCGTAACGCTTCGCCAATGGCCTGGGCGAAGCCGAACCAGGAGGTTTGCCCCTGAGCGGTCAGATGATATGTACCCCAGGTAACGGCCTCACCTGCCTGCCAGCGTTCGATCAGGGCAAGGGTGCTATTGGCAATTGTGCCTGCCCAGGTAGGTGCGCCGATCTGATCGGCGACAATGCGCACTTCCGGTCTCTCTTGCAGCAGGCGTTGCATCGTCAGCAGAAAATTGCGGCCATGGGTTGAATAGACCCAACTGGTACGCAGGATAAGATGTTTGCCTTGTACGTCAGTGATCGCCCGTTCACCGGCCAGTTTGCTCTTGCCGTAAACCCCGAGTGGGTTTGGCGTGTCGTCTTCGTTGTAAGGCCCGAGCTTCATGCCGTCGAATACATAATCGGTGGAGTAGTGAATCAGCGGGATGCCAAGCATCTGTGCTTCTTCGGCAAAGATGCCAGGGGCCACGGCGTTGATGGCAAAGGCTGTTTCCGGCTCGCTTTCAGCCAGATCGACCGCTGTGTGGGCCGCCGCGTTGATGATCAGATCCGGACGAATCTTTTGTACCTGTTGGCGAATCTGCTCGGGTTGTGCCAGATCCAGTTGATCGCGACCCAGCACGATCAACTCGCCGACAGCCCCCAGTCGACGCTGCAGTTCGCGTGAGACCTGGCCATGCTGGCCGCTGATGAGAACTCTCATGGGAGCAGATCAACCTCTTGCAGGCTTTTACCGATGATCACTACGCCGCGCAGATCAGTTTCATTCACATCCATTGTTCATCCCCTGCGAGCTTGGCCAGGTACTGGCCATACCCGGTCTTGCCGAAGTAGCGGGCACGCTCCAGCAGTTGTTCGCGGTTGATCCAGTTCTTTTCGTAAGCGATTTCTTCGAGGCAGGCGACTTTCAAGCCTTGTCGATGTTCGATGGTCTGCACGTACTGAGAGGCATCGAGCAAGCTGTCGTGAGTGCCGGTGTCGAGCCAGGCGAAACCACGGCCGAAGCGCTCGACCTGCAGGTCTCCCCGTTTGAGATACGCATTGTTGACATCGGTGATTTCCAGCTCGCCGCGAGGCGAAGGCTTTACCGCTTTGGCGATCCTGATGACATCGTTGTCGTAGAAATACAGGCCGGTGACGGCATAGCTGGATTTCGGTACTTTCGGCTTTTCTTCGATCGACAGGGCACGGCCCTGGCTGTCGAAATCAATCACGCCGAAGCGCTCCGGGTCTTTGACCCAATAGCCGAACACGGTAGCGCCCGAAGTGCGTTTTGCCGCGTTCTGCAACTGCTCGCCAAAGTGTTGACCATGGAAAATGTTGTCGCCGAGAATCAGGCACACAGGATCATTGCCAATGAAGCTTTCGCCAATCAGAAAAGCCTGGGCCAGACCATCCGGTGACGGCTGCTCGGCATAGCTGAAATTGACCCCGAACTGACTGCCATCACCCAGCAGATTGCGGTACTGGGGCAGATCCTGGGGAGTAGAGATCACTAAAATATCTTTGATTCCGGCCAGCATCAGGACCGAAATCGGGTAATAGATCATCGGTTTGTCGTAGACCGGCAACAGCTGTTTGGACACACCGAGCGTGATCGGATGCAGGCGTGTGCCCGAGCCGCCTGCCAAAACGATACCTTTCATCATGCGTGAAGCTCCTGGGGATTGATGGCACCAAGGCGTTCACCCTGGTAGCTGCCATCCTGAACACGACGGCACCACTCAAGGTTGTTCAAGTACCACTGAACGGTTTTGCGAAGGCCGGTTTCGAAGGTCTCTTCGGGTACCCAGCCCAGTTCGTGTTCGATCTTGCTGGCATCGATCGCGTAGCGCAGGTCATGACCTGGACGATCCTGGACGAACGTGATCAGGTCGGCGTAGTGCGCGACACCCTCGGGCTTGCGCGGTGCCAGTTCTTCAAGCAGGGCGCAGAGGCCACGCACCACGTCGATATTCTTTTGTTCGTTGTGCCCGCCGATGTTGTAGGTCTCGCCGACGATGCCGGTGGTCACCACTTTGAGCAGCGCCCGGGCGTGATCTTCGACGAACAGCCAGTCGCGGATTTGCAGGCCATCGCCGTACACCGGCAGCGGCTTGCCGGCCAAGGCATTGAGGATGACCAGCGGAATCAATTTTTCGGGGAAGTGGAACGGCCCGTAATTGTTCGAGCAGTTGGTCAACAGCACCGGCAAGCCATAGGTGCGCTGCCAGGCACGGACCAAGTGGTCGGACGCCGCTTTGCTGGCGGAGTAAGGCGAACTCGGGGCGTAGGGCGTCGTTTCCGTAAACAGATCATCGGCGCCATGCAGGTCGCCATAGACCTCGTCAGTGGAAATGTGATGGAAACGGAAGTCGCTTTTTTCCGGCTCGGCGAGGGTTTGCCAATAGGCGCGGGTGGCCTCCAGCAGGCTGTAGGTGCCGACGATGTTGGTCTGGATGAAATCCGAAGGTCCGTCGATGGAACGGTCGACGTGGGATTCCGCTGCCAGGTGCATGATCGCCTGAGGCTGGAAACGTGTCAGCACCGCGCTGACGGTCGCCTGATCAACGATATCGGCTTGAACGAACTCGTAGCGAGTGTCGTTGGCAATGCCGGTCAGCGATTCGAGATTGCCGGCGTAGGTCAGCTTGTCCAGGTTGAGCACTTCATGCTCGGTGTGCCGGATCAGCTCGCGAATCAAGGCAGAGCCAATGAAACCGGCACCGCCGGTGATGAGGATACGCATGTTGGCCAGCCTTTTTCAGTAGTCGAAAACGCAAATGGTCATATCTTGTCGGCAGGAGCGGGGTGGTGCAATAGGTTGTTCATCCCTCTTTGGTTTTGTGGAGTCTTATCCATCGATGCAGGACGATAGAGACGCCTGAAACCCGCAAAGGTGTTGTATGCCCCCAGACACCACCGTAACCCTAGCGTAAACGCACTCTTTACGCTTTCTTTATGCACAGCCAACCCCCTCGATCTCGTTCCTTTACAGCCTTCCTTCCGACAATGACTCCACACGCGGCAATACGCCGTAACACGGAGAACTTCCATGAGCGTTCTGGACGGGGTGTCACTGCTACTGGCAGTGGGGCTGTTCATTTATCTGTTGGTTGCGCTGTTGCGCGCGGACCGGAACTAGGAGCGGCTATGCACAGTTATGACTATTGGCTGATCCTCGCCTTCTTCGCCCTGGTGCTGATTCCGGCGCCGTTTCTGGGGCGCTTCTACTACAAGGTGATGGAAGGTCAGCGCACCTGGCTTTCGCCGATTCTCGGCCCGGTAGAGCGTGGGTGTTATCGGGTGGCCGGCGTTGATCCGCAGGCCGAACAGAGCTGGCAGAAGTACACCCTGGCCTTGCTCGCCTTCAACCTCGCGGGCTTTTTGCTGTTGTTCGCGATTCTGTTGTTTCAGGACCACTTGCCACTGAACCCGCAAAACCTGCCGGGTCAGGAGTGGACGCTGGCGTTCAACACCGCCGTCAGCTTCATGACCAACACCAACTGGCAGGCCTACAGCGGTGAAGCGTCGCTCAGCTACCTGAGTCAGATGGTCGGCCTCACCGTGCAGAACTTCGTCAGCGCCGCCACCGGCCTCGCCGTGTTGGTAGCCCTGTGTCGCGGTATTGGTCGCAAGTCGACCAAGACCCTCGGCAACTTCTGGGTCGACATGACCCGCGCCACCCTCTACGGCTTGCTGCCGCTGTGCCTGCTGCTGGCGCTGTATCTGGTCTGGCAGGGCGTGCCGCAAACCTTCGCGCAGTACGTGAATGCCGTGACGATGCAGGGCGTGGATCAGGTGATCCCGCTCGGCCCGGCCGCCAGCCAGATTGCGATCAAGCAACTGGGTACCAACGGCGGTGGCTTCTTCGGCGTCAACTCGGCGCACCCGTTCGAGAACCCGACGGCGTGGAGCAACCTGTTTGAAGTCGGCTCGATCATTCTGATTCCGGTGGCGCTGGTGTTCACCTTCGGCCACTACGTGAAAGACCTGCGTCAGAGTCGCGCGATCATCGCCTGCATGCTGGCGCTGTTCCTGATCGGCGGCGCGACGTCGCTGTGGGCTGAATACCAGCCGAACCCGACCCTGAACAATGTCGCCGTCGAACAGACCGCGCCGCTGGAAGGCAAGGAAGCACGCTTCGGCACCACGGCCACGGTGCTGTGGTCGGTGACCACCACCGCGGCATCCAACGGTTCGGTCAACGGTATGCACGACAGCCTCAACCCGCTGAGCGGCATGGTCGCGCTGGTCAACATGATGGTCGGCGAAGTGATCTTCGGCGGTGTCGGTGCCGGGCTCTATGGGATGTTGCTGAACGTGTTGATTGCGGTGTTTCTCGCCGGCCTGATGATCGGTCGTACCCCGGAATACCTCGGCAAGAAACTCCAGGCGAAGGAAGTCCAGTTGCTGGTCGTGACCTTGTTGGTGATGCCGGTCGGTGTGCTGGTACTCGGCGCGATTGCCGCGAGCCTGCCCGGCCCGGTTGCGGCGGTGAGTAACCCTGGTGCCCACGGCTTCAGCCAGTTGCTGTACGCCTACACCTCGGCCAGCGCCAACAACGGCTCGGCGTTCGGCGGCTTCGGGGCCAACACCCCGTTCCACAACCTGATGCTGGGCCTTGGCATGTTGATCGGTCGCTTCGGTTACATCCTCCCGGTACTGGCTTTGGCCGGCAGCCTGGCGATGAAGAAAACCGCACCGATCGGCCAGAACAGCTTCCCGACCCATGGCCCGTTGTTCGTGACTCTGCTGACCGTGACCATTTTGCTGGTGGGTGGTTTGACCTTCCTGCCGACATTGGCGCTGGGTCCTATTGCTGAACATTTGAGCTTGGGCTTCTGAGGATCTGATGATGAATATGCCCGCAACTAAAGCCGCCGTCGTCAAGGCGCCGGAACAACCGAAAACCGCCATCTCGGCCCTCTGGCGCCCGGCGCTGGTGCAAGCCTTCGTCAAGCTCGATCCTCGGCAATTGCAGCGTGCGCCGGTGATGCTGGTGGTCGAACTGACCGCGATCCTGACCACCGTGCTGTGCTTCATTCCCGACAGTGCCGTGCCGACTTTCGTCGCCGCACAAATCGCGCTGTGGCTGTGGTTCACCGTGCTGTTCGCCAACTTCGCTGAAGCACTGGCCGAAGGTCGCGGCAAGGCCCGCGCCGACAGTCTCAAGGCCGGTAGCGAAGGCCTGAGTGCTCGGCGCAAAACCAGCAACGGTGCCTTTCAAGTCGTGCCGGCCACCAGCCTGCGCAAGGGCGATGTGGTCCGCGTTGAAGCGGGGGAAATGATCCCCGGTGACGGCGAGGTGATTGAAGGTATCGCAGCGGTCAACGAAGCAGCGATTACCGGTGAATCCGCGCCGGTGATTCGCGAGTCCGGCGGCGACCGTTCGGCCGTCACCGGCAACACCCGACTGGTGTCCGACTGGCTGTTGGTGCGGATCACCGCCAACCCGGGCGAGTCGACACTGGACCGCATGATCGCCTTGGTCGAAGGCGCCAAACGCCAGAAAACCCCGAACGAAGTGGCGCTCGACATCCTGCTGATCGGCCTGACCCTGATCTTCCTGCTGGTGGTCGTCACCCTGCAACCGTTCGCCCACTTCGCCAACGGCAGCCTGCCGCTGGTGTTCCTGGTGGCGTTATTGGTCACGCTGATTCCGACCACCATTGGCGGTCTGTTGTCGGCCATCGGTATCGCCGGGATGGACCGTCTGGTGCGTCTGAATGTGATCGCAAAATCCGGTCGCGCCGTGGAAGCAGCGGGGGACGTGCACGTCCTGCTGCTGGACAAGACTGGCACCATCACCTTCGGTAACCGTCGCTGCACGGCGGTTTACGCGGCACCTGGCGTCACCGCCAAGGAGCTGGCCGAGGGGGCATTGTTCGCCTCGCTGGCCGATGACACGGCCGAAGGCAAATCCATCGTTGAGTACCTGCGCGGTCTGCATCCGCAGCCTGAGCCAAGCGCCGAGTTGCTGACTGCCGTACCGTTCAGCGCCGAAACTCGTCTGTCCGGTGTCGACTATCAGGGCCGCGTGTATCGCAAGGGCGCCGTGGATTCATTGCTGGCCTTCGTTGACCTGAAACGCGCCGATCTGGCCGCACCGTTGTCCCGTGAAATCGACAAGATCGCCCAGAGCGGCGGCACCCCGCTGCTGGTCTGTGCCGACGGTAAATTGCTGGGCGTGATCCACCTCAAAGACGTGGTCAAGCCTGGCATCCGCGAGCGTTTTGCCGAGCTGCGCAAATTGGGGATTCGCACCGTCATGGTGACCGGTGACAACCCGCTGACCGCCGCGGCGATTGCCGCCGAGGCGGGCGTCGATGACGTGCTGGCCGAAGCCACTCCAGAGAAAAAACTGGCGCGCATTCGCCACGAGCAGAACGACGGTCGCCTGGTCGCCATGTGCGGCGACGGCGCCAACGACGCCCCGGCCCTGGCCCAGGCGGACGTGGGCATGGCGATGAACGACGGCACGCAAGCGGCACGCGAGGCGGCCAACATGGTCGACCTCGACAGCGATCCGACCAAGCTGCTGGACGTGGTGCAGATCGGCAAGGAATTGCTGGTGACCCGTGGTGCGCTGACGACGTTTTCCATCGCCAACGACGTGGCCAAATACTTCGCGATTTTGCCGGCGCTGTTCGCCTCGATCTACCCGCAATTGGGCGTGCTGAACGTCATGCACTTGAGCAGTCCGCAGAGCGCGATTCTCTCGGCGATTGTGTTTAACGCCTTGATCATTGTCGTGCTCATCCCGCTGGCATTGCGCGGTGTTCGCGTGCAGGCGGCGAGTGCGGCGGCGTTGCTGCGCCGCAATTTGTTGATCTATGGATTGGGCGGGATATTGGTGCCGTTTGTGGGGATCAAGGCGATCGATATGCTGTTGACGGCGTTGCATTTGGTTTGACCCTGAAATCGACCCCCTCACCCTAACCCTCCCGAAACGTCGGACCGCCCGTAGGGAGAGGGGACTGATCTCGGATGTCTTGCGAAATTTAGCGACCTGATATTCCGAGGTGAATGGAAGATTTGAGAGCAACGCAGATCGGCTCCCTTTCCCCTCTCCCCCGTGGGGAGAGGGCTGGGGTGAGGGGTGGGTTTCCCTGACACCCCACAACTTCTCCAATTTCGAGGATTTTGAAATGTCCACAATGATACGCCCGGCCCTGAGCCTGCTCGTCCTGATGACCCTGATCACTGGCGTCGCCTATCCACTGGTCGTCACCGGTGTCGCCCAGGTCGCGTTCCCCGATCAAGCCAACGGCAGCCTGGTGCGCGACGCCGATGGCAAGGTCCGTGGCTCGTCGCTGATTGCTCAAGATTTCGTCGGCGATGCCTGGTTCCATCCACGGCCATCCGCCGGTGCATTTGCCACGGTGTCGAGCAGTGCCAGCAACTTTTCGCCGAGCAACCCGGCCCTGGCCACTCGGGTGATCGACGATGCCAACAAACTGCTGGTGCCGGGCCAGGGTCCGGTGCCATTGGCGATGGTCACCACCTCTGGCAGCGGGCTCGATCCACACTTGCCACCGGCCGCGATTGCCTATCAACTGGCGCGTGTTGCGGCCGCGCGCAATTTGCCGGTGGCGACCCTTCAACAACTGATGGATGCGCACATCGAGCAGCCGCTCGTTGGCCCGCCGGTGGTGAATGTGCTGGCGTTGAACATCGCGCTGGAAAACCTGTAGATCGGTGGTGCTGCCATTCGCGAGCAGGCTCGCTCCCACAGGGGAATGCATTCCAGAATGTGGGAGCGAGCCTGCTCGCGAAAACGGCCTCACAGACACCACACGAACATCTGATTAAAGAGATCCCCAAACATGAGTGACTCCGGCCGCGCCGATGCGCTGTTAGCAGACCTGCCCCGCGACGGCCGTGGCCGGCTCAAGGTTTTTCTCGGCGCCGCGCCCGGTGTCGGCAAGACTTACGCCATGCTGCAAGCGGCCCACACGCAATTGCGCCAAGGCGTGAAAGTGATTGCCGGCGTGGTCGAAACCCACGGTCGCGCCGAAACCGAAGCGCTGCTCGGCAGCTTGCCGCAGCAGCCGTTAGTGCGCTCGGAATACCGTGGCGTGATGCTCGAAGAAATGGACCTCGACAGCTTGCTCGCCGCCAAACCGAAACTGGTGCTGGTCGACGAACTGGCCCACAGCAACGCGCCCGGCAGTCGTCACGCCAAACGCTGGCAAGACATTCAGGAACTGCTCGCTGCAGGCATCGACGTGTACACCACGGTCAACGTCCAGCACCTGGAAAGTCTTAACGACAAAGTGCGCGGCATCACGGGTGTGCAGGTCCGCGAAACCCTGCCGGACTGGGTGCTGCAAGAAGCCTACGAACTGCTGCTGATTGACCTGCCGCCGCGCGAGCTGCTCGAGCGTCTGCGTGATGGCAAGGTCTACGTGCCGGAGCAGGCGAGGGCGGCGATCGACGCCTTTTTCACCCAGACCAACCTCACGGCCCTGCGGGAACTGGCGATGCAAACAGCCGCCGCTCAGGTCGATGATGATTTGGCCCAGGGCTATCGCCAGCTCGGCCAAGCGGCGCCAGCGGTACGCGGTCGCCTGTTGGTCGGCGTCGATGGCGATGCACAGGCTGAGCGTCTGGTGCGTCACGCCAGTCGCGTCGCCCAGCGTCGGCATTTGCCTTGGAGCCTGGTGCATGTGGACAACGGCAGCGTGCGTGACGAGCAGTCGCGGCTGCGTCTGCAAAGTGCCCAGCAATTGGCCGAACGCCTCGGCGGCGAAGTGGTGTTGTTGCGGGCCGGTGAGGTGGCAAAAACCTTGATTCAGCACGCCGCCGAACGCCGCGCGAGTCTGGTGTTGGTCGGTCAGTCCCGGCAGCGTTTGCGTCGACGGTTGTTCGGCGGCGGTCTGGCGTCACGTTTACTGCGCGATGCGCGCGGGCTGGAAATCAACGTCCTCGACAGCGATCACGAACAGCATCAGCCGCGTCAGCGTTCGGCGCAGTCACTGGTGTGGTTCGACTACGCGCTGGCGCTGGTGGCGACGGTGCTCGCCAGTGCGTTGGCCTGGGCGGTGGCAAGTGTCTTGCCGCTGCCCAATATCTCGCTGGTGTTCCTCGCCGCGGTGTTGCTGGTGGCGGTGCGCAGTAGCCTCGGCCCTGCGTTGGCCTGTGCGGCGCTGTCGTTTCTGACCTATGACTTTCTGTTCATCCCGCCGAATTTCTCGTTCGCCATCCAACGCGAAGAAGATGTGCTGACCTTGCTGTTCTTCCTGCTGATGGCGGCGCTCACCGGTAACCTCGCGGCCCGGCAACGGCGGCAATTGCAGGCGCTGCGCGACACTCAGGAAGAGACCACCGAACTGCTCGACCTGTCACGCAAACTCACGGCCGCCACCGACCGCCAGGCAGTGGTCAGCGCCGCGGCCCAGCACCTCGATGGCTGGAGTGATCTGCAACTCTGCTTGCTCAATCAAGACGGGCAGGGCGGCTGGAAAGTCGAAACCGGTGGCCCGCTGGAATTTTCCGAAGCCGAGCGCGCGGCCGCCGATTGGGCCTGGCATCACGATCAACCGGCCGGCGCCGGCACCGGCACGCTGCCGTTCGGGCGTTGGTGGTGGTGGCCGTTGTCGGTGGAAGACGGGCCACTGGCATTGCTCGGTGTGTGTGCCAAAGAGGGCCAGACCTTGAGCGGTCAGCGTCGGCGTTTGTTGACCGCGTTGAGCCAGCCGCTGGCCCAGGCGTTGGCCCGGGCGCAATTGGCCGAAGACCTGGAAGCCGCCCGTCTGCACGGCGAAACCGAGCAACTGCGCAGTGCCTTGCTGGCCTCGGTGTCCCACGATCTGCGCACGCCGCTGACCTCCATGCGCGGCAGCATCGACAGCCTGCTCGCCCTCGGTGAAGCCATCCCGCTGGAGGATCGCCGCGAACTGCTTGAAGGCACTCGCGATGAAGCCGAGCGCCTCGATCGCTACATCCAGAACCTGCTGGACATGACTCGCCTCGGGCACGGCGCCCTGAAGCTGGCGCGGGACTGGGTGTCGCCGGCCGACATCGTCGGCAGTTCGCTCAATCGTCTGCGCGCCGTGCTGGCGCCGTTGCAAGTGACCACCGAAGTGCCGCCGCAGTTGCCGCTGCTGTACGTCCACGCCGCGCTGATCGAACAGGCGCTGGTCAACGTGCTGGAAAACGCCGCGCGGTTTTCACCGGCTCATGGTCGCCTGCAATTGCGCGCCGGAGCCGACGACAGCGAGCTGTTTTTTTCAGTGAGCGATGAAGGGCCGGGGATTCCTCAGGAAGAGCGGGCGAAGATTTTCGACATGTTCTACACCGCCGCGCGCGGTGATCGTGGCGGGCAGGGGACCGGTCTGGGGCTGGCGATCTGTCAGGGCATGGTCGGTGCCCATGGCGGGCGGATCAGCGTCGCCGATGGTATCGAAGGGCGGGGCACCTGCATCACCTTGCACCTGCCGTTGCAGGCTCAGCCGGCCTTTGAAAATTAAGAGCCGAAAGTGAAGCCTGATCGCGCTTGCGCTACTCTCTTGCCACTTCTTTGTGTTGATGTGAATTCATGAGCCAGACCGCGACCATTTTGGTCATCGACGACGAACCGCAGATCCGTAAATTTCTGCGTATCAGCCTTGTTTCCCAGGGCTACAAAGTGCTGGAGGCCGGTACCGGCACCGAAGGTCTGGCCCAGGCTGCACTGAATAAACCGGACCTGCTGGTACTCGACCTCGGCCTGCCGGACATGGACGGCCAACAAGTGCTGCGCGAATTTCGCGAGTGGTCGACGGTGCCGGTGTTGGTGCTTTCGGTGCGCGCCAGTGAAGGGCAGAAAGTCGAAGCACTCGACAACGGCGCCAACGACTACGTGACCAAACCGTTTGGTATTCAGGAGTTTCTTGCGCGGGTGCGTGCCTTGTTGCGTCAGGCTCCGACGGGAGAAGCGCAGCAAGCGGCGCTGACGTTCGGCCCGTTGACCGTGGATCTGGCGTATCGCCGGGTGTTGCTCGACGGCACCGAAGTCGCGCTGACCCGCAAGGAATACGCGGTGCTGGCGCAACTGGCGCGGCATCCGGGGCGGGTCATCACTCAGCAGCAACTGCTCAAGGATATTTGGGGGCCGACCCATACCGAGGACACTCACTATTTGCGGATTGTGGTCGGGCACCTGCGCCAGAAACTGGCGGATGATCCGACTCAGCCGCGGTTTATCGTCACCGAGGCTGGGGTCGGGTATCGGTTGTTGAGTGAGGACAGCCTTTAGTTTTGTGTTGAATGATCCGGCCTCTTCGCGAGCAGGCTCGCTCCCACAGGGATATGCATTCCAATGTGGGAGCGAGCCTGCTCGCGATGGGGCCAGTTGCTTCACTCGAGAACTTCAGGAATCCCGCTCATTCTCATACCGATCCAGCGTATCCCGTGCAATCTCCCGCCCCAACGCGATCAGTTCCGGCGCCTTGTAAAACTCGAAAAACCGGCACACTCGCTTTGGCACGTTGATCAAAATATCCGGCGGATAACCGGCGATCTTGTACTGCGCCAATGAGGTTTGCATCACCTCGAAACTCTGGTTGATCAGGTCCAGCAAAGACGCCGGTCCGACGTTGTCGATGATGAACGAGCCGGTGGCGGACTTCGGTGCGCCGGCGCGTTCAGGGGCGGCGGCCGGTTGCTGGGCTTCGGGTTCGGCGGATTCGATCCACGGGTTGATCTCGGCCGCTTCTGCCATCAACGCTTCCTTTTCCAGCAGCAGCAATTGTTCCGCCTGTTTGCGGCGAAATGGCAATTTTGAACCGAGCGAGCTGATCAGGCTGTCGAAGCGGGTCTTGAACGCCGCCGGGCGCTGGATCACCGGCAGTTGATAGTGGCGTTGGTTGGTGGAGTTGAGGTTGACCGCGATTATCAGGTCGCAATGACTCGACACCACCGGCACGATCGGTAAAGGGTTGAGGATGCCGCCGTCCACCAGCATGCGGTTGCCCTGCATCACCGGGGTGAACAGGCTGGGAATCGCCGCCGAAGCGCGCATGGCCTGGTGCAGGCAGCCTTCCTGAAACCAGATTTCCTGTTGGTTGGTCAGGTCGGTGGCCACCGCCGTGTAGGGGATGCGCAAGTCTTCGATATTGATCTCGCCGACGATCTTGCGGATTTGCCCGAAAACCTTCTCCCCGCGAATCGCACCCAGACGAAAACTGACGTCCACCAGACGCAAGACGTCGAGGTAGTCCAGGCTTTCAATCCAGTTGCGATATTCGTCAAGTTTGCCGGCGGCATAGATCCCGCCGACCACCGCGCCCATGGAACATCCGGCGATGCAGGCGATGTCATAGCCACGCCGTTCGATTTCTTCAATGACCCCGATATGGGCGTAGCCCCGGGCCCCGCCTGAGCCCAGCACCAGCGCGACACGCTTTTTCATGAATCGCCCTCGTCTGACAAGGTTCAACAATGCACCTATCGAGGGGCGCGCTTCAATCGTTAAGGTCGTTCCGCGAGGCGAGGGCGTCGTTTTTTCGACACTCTTTGGCGGCAGATGGGTATTCTCGCGAGCGCTAGAGTTTCCGAGGCGGGGCCAAGGCACTTTTCACGCGCCAGACCGTCTTAACTGCACGACTGTTTACCTATCTTTGAGGTGTGAGTAATGAAAGCATGGATCTGTGTGCCTTTGATGGCCCTGGCACTCGCCGGATGTGCCGGCAAAACCGCTTACCGTGACAGCTGCGGTAGCGGGATCGATGCCGCGTGGCGTGAACTGGATCTGGCCAAGGCTGAAGGTTTTGCCGGAACTGTCAGCTATTCCAAGGCCCTGTCGCTGCTGACCGGCGCCAAGACCCAGCAGCAATTCGAAGCGTTCGAAGGCTGCGCCAAGAAGGCCGAGAAGGCGCGTTTCTATATTCGTGAATCGCGCGCGGGGCGCTGAAAGCAGCTCTAAGCTCTAAGCTGCAAGCAATCAGTCGGTCACCCCGGATTTCGGCTGGCGGCTTGCAGTTGTTTACGGAGTAAACCCCCATGATTAACCGGTTGGTGGCTCATGTCCTGGGCCTCGAAGTTCGTTTGCTGGCCTGTCAGGCACGCTTGAGTGCCCGGACCGACCCTGAAGCGCTGCACGATCTGCGTACCACGGTTCGCCGTTTGCGCAGTCTGCTGCGGCCATTGCGCGGCTTGCCCGGGGTCGAACAGCTGGAAGCGGCGGCGTCCCGGGTCGGGGACCTGACCACGCCATTGCGTGATCGCGAAGTGCTGGCGGCGTACCTGCTCGAGCATGATCAACCCGAGGCTGCCCATCGGCGTATGGCGCAGATGGCCGAGGCTTACCCGGCGGTCGCGACGAGTCCTGAAGTGGCGCAGTTGCTGATGATCCTCGACGCCTTTCCGCGATTTCTGCGGGCCTCCCAACGTCAGGGCTTGCTCAAGGGCTTGCGTCAGAGCATCGAAAAACGTTTGGCCAAACAGTGGGGAAAACTCGACGAAGCCCTGCACGATCCGGCACATGATCGCCACCGTTTGCGCCTGCTGATCAAGCGTGTGCGCTATGGCATCGAAGCCTATCCCGAACTGGATCGATTGCCGAAAGCGGCGATGCCGCGCTTGAAGTCCGCGCAAGGTGCCTTGGGCGATTGGCACGATTGCTTGCAATGGCTGGCCATGGCCGAGCAGGAGACCGATTTGCAGCCCTGCGTCACGGCCTGGAAAACCGCCATGGCGAAGGCCGAAGGCCGTGCCGACCGCGTCCTCGACAAACTCAGCGCTGCCTGTTTCAAATCCTGACGCCAAAACAGACCGCTCTATGTAGCAGCTGCCGAAGGCTGCGTTCGGCTGCGAAGCAGTCGTAAAACCTGCCAATGCGGTTTACAGGTATACCGAGATAACCGGATTAGCGACTGCTTCGCAGCCGAACGCAGCCTTCGGCAGCTGCTACAGAGATGGCGGTGCTATCCGGCCTATCTGTCAGCCTCTTTGGCCGGAATAAGCGCTGTGCCATCCTCGCGGGCTGGTTAAGATTCCTTCATCCTTTTCCCGCTCTGAGGTTTCCATGCGCTTTTCCGATCTGCTCGACGCTGTCCGCAGCCAGCCGCTGGAGCTGTCTATTCCGGCCGAATGGGCTCAGGGGCGTGCCAGTTTCGGTGGCCTGGTGGCCGCTTTGCAGTACGAAGCCATGCGCGCAAAAGTCCCGGCGGATCGTCCGGTGCGCTCGCTGGCGATCACCTTTGTCGGCCCGGTCGAGCCTGAAGTGCCGGTCAGCTTTGAAGTCGATGTATTGCGCGAAGGCAAAGCGGTCAGCCAGGTGCTGGGGCGGGCGATGCAGAAGGGCCAGGTGGTGACGTTGGTCCAGGGCAGCTTCGGCGCCTCGCGGCCGTCGGAAGTGGCGGTGATCGCCGAACCGGCACCCGAGATGAAGCACTGGGACGATTGCCAGGAATTGCCTTACATCAAAGGCGTGACCCCGGAATTCATGCAGCATCTGGCGATGCGCTGGAGTGTCGGCGGCCTGCCATTCACGGGTAACAAATCCCGCGAGATGGGCGGCTGGGTGCGCTTACGTGGGGACATAAAAGAAGAGGCAGTCAGCGAGTCGCATATCCTGGCGCTGGTCGACGCCTGGCCTCCGGCGCTGTTGCCGCACCTGAAAAAACCGGCGATGGGCAGCACGCTGACCTGGACCATCGAATTCGTCCAGCCGTTGCTCGAACTGAGCACGCTGGACTGGTGCAAATACCTCGTCGAGATCGAGCATGCCGCTGACGGCTACGGTCATGCGGCCGCGAAATTGTGGAACGCGGACGGTCAGTTGATTGCCATGAGCCGGCAGACAGTGACGATTTTCGCCTGATCAGTGACGACGGTGGCGCTCACGCCAGGCGCGCCACCAGCCGCCGCTCAGGAAGAACCGTGGGAAGGTCAGAAACTGCTCGACCAGCAAGCGCGACACGGCATCTTTGCGATCACTGAACGGCTCGGAAGCTTGTGCCTCCAGGCGATGACCGTGGCGTTGCAGGCCGAGGGCGGCGAGCAGGCCGATGACGCCAATCGCGACATTCGCGAAACTCAGACTGAACACGCCCGAGACAATCAGCAGAAACGCCACGACGAACAGCGGCACGGCAATCAGGTGCAGCACCAGATTGGTCGGGTGCTGGTGATTGTTCGGGTACGCTCGCCATTGCCAGGCGGGAAGGTTGGGGTGACGTTTGCCCATGATGGTAATCCTTGGTTCGTTGAGGCGCTTGAACAAAGAATAGGCCGGGCCAAACCAGTCGGCGAATCAAGGCTGGCTATCGGAGTGATAGGTGTCATGGTCAATATTGATGTTGACCGGGCTGACGCCTTCGCGAGCAAGTCGGATCGCCGCGCTCCCACAGGTAATGCGCAAGTATTGAAATGGCGCTAACCCTGTGGGAGCGAGCCGGCTCCGGGCGGCGATCCGACGAAGGGGCCCTTACAGCTTGAGCTGACCGATGGCCTTGCTCAATTCCCCCGCCAACGCCGCCAGCTCATTGCTGGTCGTCGCCGAATCCACGGTCTGCTGCACGGTGTTCTCGGTCACATCCCGAATGCTCACCACCGCCCGATTCATCTCTTCCGCCACGTGGCTCTGCTGCTCGGCCGCCACCGCGATTTGCGTATTGCTTTCGCGCATCTGTGCCACGGCGCTGGTGATTTCCGCCAACGCTGCGCCGGCTTCCTGAGCCTGCTGCACACAATCGTCGGCCTTGAACGAACTTTCCTGCATGAAATCCACCGCGTCCCGAGTCCCGGCCTGCAACGCGGAAACCATGATCGTGATCTCGTCAGTGGAGGTCTGGACACGTTTGGCCAGGTTACGCACTTCATCGGCGACCACCGCAAAACCGCGACCCATTTCACCGGCACGGGCCGCTTCAATCGCTGCGTTCAGCGCCAGCAGATTGGTCTGCTCGGCGATGCTGTGAATCACACTGACCACGCCGTTGATCTTCTGACTGTCCTCGGCCAGACGCTGAATCATCTCGGCAGTCTGTTGCACCCCGCTGGACAGGCCGGCAATTGACTTCTGCACCCGACTGACCACTTCCTGCCCGCTGCCGGCCAGGGTGTCGGCGGTTTGCGAGAGGTCGCGGGTGGCGCCGGCGTGCTGGGCAATGTGATAGACCGTGGCGGTCATTTCGTTGATCGCCGTGGCGGCCTGATCGGTTTCGCTTTGCTGGCCGAGCATGCCGTGACGTACCTCGTTCATGCTCGACGCCAGCCGCGCCGCGCCGACATCCAGTTGCCGGGCGGTGCTGGCGACGGTGTTGACCACCCGCTGGTAACCGGCCTGCATGGCGTTGAAGGCATTGGCCATCTGCCCGACTTCGTCAGTGCAAGCCAGCGGCACACGGGCGGACAGGTCACCGGTTTTCTCGACGTGGAGCATCACGTCCTTCAGCGTATTGAGCTGGCTGAGCAGGAAGCGGATCAACAATTGCGAAGCGCCGAGCATCGCCAGCATCAGGATCGCGACCGCGACGGCATAGTTGGGAAAACGCTCGCCAAATACCTGGGTCAGGCTCGGGCCATGGGCAATCACCGCGACCTGGTTGCCATCCGTACGCGTAAACACTTCGGCGCCCATCAACGGGTTGTTGCCGAACAGCGGCATGGCATTGATGCCGACCCAGCCGTTGGTATCGGCCAGTTCCAGAACTGGCTGCCCATTCAGCAACGGTGCCTGCCCGCGACTGAACGTCAGCACGTTTTCGGCTTTGGGGAGCGGTTGCCCGGCAGGCCAGGCGTTGAGCAGTCGCGCCTGGGCCTGTGCCGAGGCCTGATAAGCATGGCTGCGGGCCTGTTGTTCGAGCTGCACGGCGTACAACACCAACAACAAGGTCGTGACAAAGGCGACGGCGTTGACCGCCCAGAATTTGTATTTCAGCGAGATATTGCTAAGCCAGGCACCCATCATGGAGGTCTTCTCTGATAGCGGAAACAGTTTCGGCAAGGTGCCATTATTGTGCCGCTACTCAGGGGGCTGGATCTTGATGTGGGTCAACAATCCCGGCCATGCTCGCGCACAGGAATTGCAGGGCGTAATGCGCTATCCTTCGCGCCTTCAAAATTCCCTCGCTACAGGATTCCGCCCCATGAAAGCCGCACTCGTCGAACTCATCAGCAAAATCAGCTCCGGGTGCATGAGCGATGACGAAATCCTGAAAGTCGCCGACGAAGCGGCCCAGGCCTACGCCGATCCCGAGGCTTTTCTGACGGCCAATCCGGATATCAACTACGACGAAACGTTCCCGATTCCGCTGGGCGAGTGGGTCGTCGTCGGCAGTCTTCCGGAGACCGTATTGTTCCAGGCAGACACCTATGTGGACCTGTTCGCCCAGATCGTTTCCTCGTTCGGTCCCGGGGTTGATTTCAATATCAAGCCCAAGCAACTGGCCAAGACTGAAGCCCTGACCGCGCTCAATCGCATTCAGGTGCAGATGGGCAGCATGAACAAGGAAAACGGCGGTTACACGCTGATGAACTTCAGTCAGTTGCTCGACGACGAACTGCAAGTGGTGCTGGTCTACGGCAACGACGTGCCGCGCGTACTCGAGTTGTGCGCCAAAGTCGGCATCGCTGCCGCACCCTCGCTGGAAGCCCTCAAAATCGCCGTCCACGTTTAAAAAAACGGAACCCTCGCAAGGCCCGGCTATCCTAAGAGTGCACACCACTCTTAGGGAGCGACACCATGGGTTCCACGTTCAACGGTCTGATTGGCCTGATTATTCTTGCCCTGGACATCTGGGCAATCATCAACGTGCTCAAAAGTGGTGCCGACACAGGGATGAAAATCATCTGGGTGCTGCTGATCCTGCTGCTGCCGGTACTGGGCCTGATCATCTGGGCCATCGCCGGGCCACGAGGCAACGTCCGAATCTGAATACGCACCCAAAGCCGACACCTTTCCCCTGTGGGAGCGAGCCTGCTCGCGATGCAGACGCCTCGGTTTCCCTGTAAACCGCGTTATCGTTTATCGCGAGCAGGCTCGCTCCCACACTGTTCTATGCCTACCCGACAGACGAAGGTTCGACCTGTCATGTTCAGCAACGTAGAATTCGCGCCTTTCCCGGGGCAATCGAGCTGATCGATTGGCCATCATGGGCGGGTAACCGTCCGTTGCCACCCGCATTCATCGGAGCACTTCCCATGAGCGACACCCCGACCAGCGAGTATCTGGAAACCCTCTACGAAGGCTACGGCCAGCGTTTTCGCATGGAAAAACTGCTGCACGAAGTGCGCACCGAACACCAGCACCTGGTGATTTTCGAAAACCCGCGCATGGGCCGCGTCATGGCGCTGGACGGCGTGATCCAGACCACCGAAGCCGACGAATTCATCTACCACGAGATGTTGACCCACGTGCCGATCCTGGCGCATGGCACCGCCAAGCGTGTGCTGATCATCGGTGGCGGCGACGGCGGCATGCTGCGTGAAGTGGCCAAGCACCGCAGCATCGAGCACATCACCATGGTCGAGATCGACGGCACCGTGGTCGACATGTGCAAGGAATTCCTGCCGAACCACTCCAAGGGTGCGTTCGCTGATCCACGCCTGGACCTGGTGATCGACGACGGCATGCGTTTCGTCGCCACCACCACCGAAAAATTCGACGTGATCATTTCCGATTCCACCGACCCGATCGGCCCGGGCGAAGTGCTGTTCTCGGAAAACTTCTACCAGGCCTGCCGTCGCTGCCTGAACGAAGGCGGCATCCTGGTGACCCAGAACGGCACGCCGTTCATGCAAATCGAAGAAGTCAAAACCACCGCCGGGCGCCTGCGCAGCCTGTTCCCGGACTGGCACTTCTATCAGGCAGCTGTGCCGACCTACATCGGCGGCGCCATGACCTTCGCCTGGGGCGCGACCAATACCGCCTATCGCAAATTGTCCCGCGAAACCTTGCAGCAGCGCTTCGCCGGCAGCGGCATCATCACCCGCTACTACAACCCGGAAATCCACATCGGCGCGTTCGCCATGCCGCAATACGTCCTGCAGGCTGTGAACAAGCCTAGCAACGACTGATATCGAGCAAGCCAGAAAGGGCCCTCTCAGGTTGTGTGAAAACACACCGCAGATGGCCCTTTTTTCATGCTTCACTTATAGAAAGTCCGGTTGAACGATTGGCCGGGGAAGAATGTCGAGATACATGTAAACCCATCCATGGGTTTTATCGAGGAGGCACCTGATGCAAAAGTGGAAAGTCACTTTCGTTGATGATCACGGTGAGCAAGTTGACGAGGTGTTCGAGAGCGAGGAGTGCCCGAACAACGAGCAAGCCGCGAAACTTATTCGCGCCCGGCGTCTGCCTGTGGCTGCCGAACTGGACCTCAACGATCTGGAAGGGCGCGCCGATGATCCGACTGTCAAAAGTCTGAAAACCCAGAACAGCATTGAAATCCTCAGCATCACGCCAATCTGAACATCTCCTGTCACATTCCTAACCAGGCCTTGGCAGCGGCTCTATCTTGAGGCTACTCTGCAATCGAGATCAGCGAACGGATCGCTAAGGTCTGGTCTTGTCAGCTACATGCTTGCTTCCCACCGGCAACGTTGTTGCCGCATCGCTCGCCCCATTCGGTTGCGAGTGCCGGGAATACGGAAAGTCTATCCATCGGTCTGAGGGGGACGTTTCATGAGCACAGCCTATCAAGAAGACATCAGCACCAGCGTCTTGCGCCGCATGAAAGAAGGCGGCTTCGACTTTTCACGATTCCATCCCATCGAGTTCTACGCCATTTTTCCGGACGAGGAGCGGGCGCGCAGGGCGGCAGGGCATTACTGCGGTGAATCCTTGAATGCACAAATCAGCGTGCGCGACGACGGCGCGTGGTACCTGGAACTGAGCAAAGTGATGTACGCCACTTATGACGGCATCGGCGATTTTGAGCAGGATTTCGAGGCGGTGGTCGAGCCTTTGGGCGGCATCATCGAAGGATGGGGCGTCAAGCAGGAGGTACGAGGGCGACTCGCATAACTTATGAACAGTGACAACACTCAGCAACGGCTGACCTTCGGGTTGGCCGTTTTCGTTTGTGGGGGTAGAAAAGATCAAGAGATCGCAGCCTCGTTTCACTCGACAGCTCCTACAGGTGAAACGAGGCTGCGATCTCTTGATCGTGTTTTTGATTCATAACGTTTCAAAAATGCAAAAAAAAGCCGCCTAAACCGGCGGCTAAAGGGAAGTTCGTCAAGATTTTCAGAGAATGCGCGGATTATCCGCATCCACTCCCGGGCAGTGAAATCAACTCTGGCTATGCTGCTGATAGGCGACAACATTGCTTCGCAATGAAGCGGGGGCGATCAGGTGGGGGCATTTACCGCACAGGATTGGTGCGGTGCGTGCAGTGCGATTATCCAACTGATTGATATAAAAGCGTTTATGCCGATGGCACGGGCTTTGCGAAGCCCAGATGTCCGGGTGACAAGGAGTACGGCATGATCCGCACCTATTTTGATGAGATGTACGATGCCGGCGGCCAGGTCCGCCCGCATTATCGGGAGTTTGCCCGTTGGCTGGCCGAAACGCCTGACGAGCTTTTGGCACAACGGCGACGCGAGGCCGATCTGTTATTTCATCGCGCCGGGATTACATTCACGCTCTATGGTGATGAGCAAGGGACAGAGCGCCTGATTCCCTTCGACACCATCCCCCGCAGCATCCCCGCCAGTGAATGGCGAGTGGTCGAGCGCGGCTGCATTCAGCGGGTAAAGGCGTTGAACATGTTCCTCGCCGACCTCTATCACGAGCAGCGCATTATCAAGGCCGGCATCATCCCGGCCGAGCAGGTGCTGGCCAACGAGCAATACCAGTTGGCGATGCAAGGGCTGGATCTGCACCGCGATATCTATTCCCACATCTCCGGTGTCGATCTGGTGCGCGATGGCGACGGCACGTACTACGTGCTTGAAGACAACCTTCGTACACCGAGCGGCGTCAGCTACATGCTCGAAGACCGCAAGATGATGATGCGGTTGTTCCCCGAGTTGTTCGCGGCCCAGCGCATTGCCCCTATCGACCACTATCCGAACCTGTTGCTCGACACCCTGAAAAGCTCCAGCCCGATCGATAACCCGAGCGTGGTGGTACTGACGCCGGGTCGTTTCAACAGCGCGTTCTTTGAACATGCGTTTCTGGCGCGGGAAATGGGCGTTGAACTGGTAGAAGGCGCGGACCTGTTCGTGCGGGATGACAAGGTGTTCATGCGCACCACGGACGGGCCGAAAGCCGTCGACGTGATCTACCGTCGCCTCGACGATGCATTCCTCGATCCGCTGGCGTTCAACCCGGACTCGATGCTCGGCGTTCCAGGGCTGCTGTCGTCGTACCGCTCCGGCAATGTCGTGCTGGCGAATGCCATCGGTACCGGAGTCGCGGACGACAAGTCGGTGTATCCATTCGTCACGGACATGATCCGTTTCTACCTGGATGAAGAGCCGATTCTGAAGAATGTGCCGACGTGGCAGTGTCGTAATTCCTCCGAATTGTCCCACGTACTGGCCAATCTTCCGGAACTGGTGGTCAAGGAAACCCAGGGCTCCGGCGGTTACGGAATGCTGGTGGGGCCGGCGGCGACGGCGGCGGAAATCGAGTCTTTCCGCGCGCGGATCAAAGCCAAGCCCCATGCGTACATCGCGCAACCGACGTTGTCCCTGTCGACCTGTCCGACCTTTGTCGAAAACGGCATCGCTCCACGCCACATCGACCTGCGTCCGTTTGTATTGTCTGGCCGCGAAACCCGGGTTGTGCCCGGCGGTTTGACCCGTGTTGCCCTGCGCGAAGGCTCTCTGGTGGTGAATTCATCCCAGGGCGGTGGAACCAAGGACACCTGGGTGGTCGAGGATTGAAGGAAGCCTGCCATGTTAAGTAGAACTGCCTCGGATTTGTATTGGATGTCGCGTTACCTGGAGCGGGCGGAAAACCTCGCGCGGATGCTCGACATCAGTTATTCGCTGTCGCTGATGCCACAGGATGGCCGTGGTGACGGTCTGCACGAACTCGCCATGCCGTTGCTGATCACCGGCACCCTGGACGATTACCTGGAGCGCCACGGCGAATTGCACGCCGAACGGCTGCTGCATTTCTTCGCCCTGGACGCGGCCAACCCGGCAAGCATCTACAGCTGCCTCGGCGCCGCGCGGGCCAGTGCCCATGCAGTGCGTGGGCGAATCACCGCCGACATGTGGGAAAACATCAATGCCACTTGGCTGGAAATCCGCGGGATTGCCGATCAGGGCTTGAGTCGCTACGGCATGAGCCGATTCTGCGAGTGGATCAAGGAACGTTCCCACCTGTTTCGCGGCGCGTCCTACGGCACGATCATGCGTAACGATGCGTTCCGCTTCATTCGTCTGGGGACGTTTATCGAAAGGGCCGACAACACGTTGCGCCTGCTCGACGCCCGCTACGAAATGGCTGGCGATCAGGCCGAGGCGGTCAGTGATGGCACCGCTCATGCGTATTACCAGTGGAGTGCTTTGCTGCGGGCGTTGTCCTCGTTCGAGGCCTACACCGAGATCTACCGCGATGCGCCCGGCGCCCGGCATGTGGCCGAGTTGCTGTTGCTGCGCGCTGACGTTCCGCGTTCATTGCGTGCCTGTACCGAAGAAATCGACCAGATCCTTGCCCAGTTGCCGGGGGCCAACGGTCGTCCCGCGCAACGCCTGGCAGCGGAAATGGACGCACGCCTGCGCTACACCGGCATCACCGAAATTCTCGACGAAGGCCTGCACGCCTGGCTGACCGAGTTCATCCCGCTGGTGCGCCAGTTGGGTAACGCCATACACAGTTCCTACCTGGAGGCTGCATGAGACTTTCCATTAGCCACGAGACCACCTATCACTACGAAGATCAGGTGCGGGCGAGCATCCAGTACCTGCGACTGACACCCCACGACAGCGAGCGCCAGCACGTGCTCAGCTGGCAGCTCGACTTGCCGCGCCCGGTGCGCGCGCAACTCGATCCGTTCGGCAACATCCTGCACGTGCTGACCCTGGACGAGCCACACGAGGCGATCATCATCGGCGCCCGAGGCCAGGTGGACATCGACGAATTACGCGAGGCGGAACATGAAAGCCAGTCGGCGCTGCCGTTCCTGCGTTTCACGCGCCTGACCGAAGCCGACGAAGCCCTGCGTGCGTTCGCCGAGAAAGAATGCAAGCAGCGCCGGGATCGCACGGCGCTGATCGACTTGATGCATGGCCTGAACCAGCACATGACCTACACGCCGGGCTCCACCGAAGTGGACACCAGCGCCGCCCAGGCCTTCGCCGGGCGTTCGGGCGTTTGTCAGGACCACACCCACGCGTTTCTCGCCTGCGCTCGCAGCCTGGGCATTCCGTCGCGTTATGTGTCGGGCTATTTGTACAGCGAAAACAGCGAACACCTGGCCAGTCACGCCTGGGCGGAAGCCTGGCTCGATGACGCCTGGTACAGCTTCGACGTGACCAATGAATTGGCGCGGCCTGAGCGTCATCTGAAACTGGCGGTGGGCCTGGATTACCTGGATGCCTGCCCGGTGCGTGGCATGCGGCGTGGTGGTGGTTGCGAGCAGATGCATGCGAAGGTGTTTGTTTCGCCGACGCCGATGCCGATTATCTCCGTCCAACAGCAATAATCCGGAACACCACAAATCCCCTGTGGGAGCGAGCCTGCTCGCGATAGCGGTGTGTCAGTCGCAGCAGTTCTGACTGAACAGGCGCCATCGCGAGCAGGCTCGCTCCCACAGGGGGGTAGTGTCAGGGTTTAACTTTGCGCCCCGCCATATGCTTCAAATACCCCACCAACCTCTCCAGATCCCCGTCCGGCAGCACCGTCGCCGAAAACCCGGGCATCTTCGCCTGAGGCCACTGGCGCAAGCTCTGCGGATCACGAATGTAGCGTTTGAGGAAATCCGCGCCGAAGTACTCGGTCGGGTTAAACGGAATATTCAGGTCCGGCCCAAACTGCGCATCCCCGGCGCCGTTCAATCGATGACACGCCAGGCAATTTTTCTGAAACAGCGCAAAGCCCTTGTTCACCGGATCGTCAGCCTTCAACGCCGGATCAGGCAGCAGGGTAGGGAAGCGCTCGGCCACTGGTGCCATGCGCTTGATGCTCGCCACTTGAAAGGGCCATTGCTCGGGGCTGATGTCGCTCGCCTGTGGATCGGTCCAGACCAGATAGAACGGCCCGGCGCCGGGTTTGCCTTCCGACAGCGGTGGCCACGGCTTGTCGGGTTCTTCAATCGCCAACCATGCGCGCGCACCCTGGGTGTTGAGCAACGGCGCGGCTGACAGTTCTGCGGCAAAACCATCCAGGGCTACTGCCTGTAAATGGTCTTCAGGCTTGATGCCCGTCAACAACGCAGCCAACGGAACAGCGCGATAGCTCATGTCCCGTTTGTAGGAAACGTCGTTGCTGATCGTGAGGGTCTGAACCTGAGGATGCTTGAGCAACTCCTCGGTTTGCCAGGTGCGACTGCTCGCGCCCAGCTCGAGGTTCAGCTGTGCGGCAGACAGAGGCGTGCTGAGCAGCAAGGCCCCGAAAAGAATGAGCGTTTTCAAATGATCGCCGTCCATGTCGTGGTAGTGCCGCAAAGGGTGGCACACCCACGCTGGCCCGGGTAGCGAGCCAGTCACATTTTTAGAGGGCGATAAACCCTGGCGCCGTATTTTTTATTGACCGACTAGCCGATCACCTTGGTCAGGTTCGGCAAAATCAACAACAGCGTAGTGGCGAAAAGAATGAGCCCGGCTTGACGTACTTTCGATTGTTTGAACATGGCTTGACCGCCTTTATTGTTATTTCCTGATGCCTGCCTGCATTTCTCCATGACGGCAGAGCGTTGCACTTCCTGTTTGACGAGCGCCTCGGCAAAACCCGACGACAACTTCGTACAAGTTCACCTTAGAGCCCGCGTCACGCTTGGTTTAGATCCATTTCGTATGGACTTCACATAAATTGCTCTTAAAAAGGCATGAGGCCTATTGCCAGCTTCTTGGGCGCCCGTTTGCTAGACAGCTTGGTGTCGCGAAACGGTTAATCCGGTGGTTGCCTACCGTCCGTCTGAGCGTGACCGTCAACGTCAGTGAGCGCTGCGGTCATTGAATCCACGGCCGCCGGGCCTAAGAGTGGAGACTCTGCATTTACACCCCCGCCCAGGTTCGAGGACGTCATGACCCAAGCTTTGATTTTCGACGCGTTACGCACGCCCCGCGGCAAAGGCAAGGCAAATGGCGCCTTGCACAGCGTCAAACCGGTGAACCTGGTCGCCGGGCTGCTCACGGCGCTGCAACAGCGCACGTCTCTCGATACCAGTCAGGTCGACGATGTGGTACTGGGCTGCGTGACGCCCATCGGCGACCAGGGTTCCGACATCGCCAAAACCGCGACCCAAGTGGCGGATTGGGACGTCAGCGTGGCGGGTTTGCAGATCAACCGCTTCTGCGCCTCGGGGTTGGAGGCGGTGAACCTCGGCGCGATGAAGGTGCGTTCCGGCTTCGAAGACCTGGTGGTGGTCGGCGGCGTCGAGTCTATGTCTCGCGTGCCGATGGGCAGCGATGGCGGCGCCTGGGCACATGACCCGGAAACCAGTTTTCACAGCCATTTTGCCCCTCAAGGCGTGGGCGCTGACCTGATCGCCACGATCGAAGGCTTTAGCCGTCAGGACGTCGATGCCTATGCGCTGCACTCTCAGCAAAAGGCAGCGCGGGCAAGGACTGACGGTTCGTTCAACAAATCGCTGGTGCCGGTGCAGGACCAGAACGGCATCATCCTGCTCGATCACGATGAATTCATCCGCGCCGGATCGACCATGGAAGGCTTGGGCAAGCTCAAGCCGAGCTTCGAGATGATCGGGCAAATGGGCTTCGATGCCACCGCGCTTCGGGTCTACAGCCATGTCGAGCGGATCAACCATGTGCACTCGGCGGGTAACAGTTCCGGGATCGTCGATGGCGCGGCGCTGATGCTGATCGGCTCCGAAGCCAAGGGTCGGGCGCTAGGGTTGCAACCGCGGGCGCGGATCGTCGCCACCGCCATCACCAGCACCGACCCGACCATCATGCTCACCGGCCCCGCGCCGGCCACTCGCAAGGCACTGGCCAAGGCCGGGCTACGGATTGAAGACATTGACTTGTTCGAGGTCAATGAAGCTTTCGCCTCGGTGGTGCTGAAATTCATCAAGGACATGGCGATCGACCCGGACAAGGTCAACGTCAACGGCGGCTCCATCGCCATGGGCCACCCGCTGGGTGCCACTGGCTGCGCGATCCTCGGCACGCTGCTCGATGAACTGGAAACCCGGCGCCTGCGCTATGGCCTCGCGACGCTGTGTGTCGGCGGCGGCATGGGCATTGCCACCATCATCGAACGCCTCTGAGCTCCGACTTCAAGGAAACCTTCCATGACTGAAGCCATTCGTTACGAAAAAGGTCAGGACAAGATCGTCGTCCTGACCATCGACATGCCGGGCCAGAGCGCCAACACCATGAACGCGGTTTACCGCGAAGCCATGGCCGGGTGTGTTGCCAGACTCGTTGCCGACAAAGACACCCTCGCTGGCGTGATCATCACCTCGGCCAAGAAAACCTTTTTCGCCGGCGGCGACCTCAATGAACTGATCAAGGTCGGCAAGCCCGAAGCCAAAGCCTTTTACGACATGGTGCTGACACTCAAAGGGCAGCTGCGCACCCTGGAAACCCTCGGCAAACCGGTGGTCGCCGCGATCAACGGCGCCGCGTTGGGCGGCGGTTGGGAAATCTGCCTGGCGTGCCATCACCGGGTTGCGCTGGACGATTCTTCGGTGCAACTCGGCCTGCCGGAAGTGACCCTCGGCCTGTTGCCGGGCGGCGGCGGGGTGGTGCGCATGGTGCGGATGCTCGGTATTGAAAAAGCCTTGCCGTACCTGCTCGAGGGCAAGAAAGTCCGGCCGCAGCAGGCGTTGCGGGCAGGTTTGATTGATGAGTTGGCGGCGGATCGTGATGAACTGCTGGCCAAGGCTCGCGCCTGGATTATCGCCAATCCTTCGGTTGTGCAGCGCTGGGATGTGAAGGGTTACCGGATTCCGGGTGGCACGCCGTCGAACCCGAAAGTCGCGCAAATGCTGGCCATCGCGCCGTCGATCCTGCGCAGCAAAACCCAGGGCTGCCTGCCCGCGCCAGAGAAAATTCTCTGCGCCGCGGTGGAAGGTGCACAGGTGGATTTCGACACCGCGCACTTGATCGAAACCCGTTACTTCACCGAATTGACCACCGGCCAGGTGTCGAAAAACCTGATCGGCACGTTCTGGTTCCAGCTCAACGAAATCAATGCCGGCGGCTCGCGGCCCCAAGGCTTTGTACCTTACGTGACGCATCGTGTGGGCGTGCTGGGCGCAGGCATGATGGGCGCCGGAATCGCCTTTGTCAGCGCGTCAGCCGGCATCGAGGTGGTGCTCAAGGACATCAATCTTGCGGCCGCACAGAAGGGCAAGGCTCATTCGGCGGCGCTGCTGGACAAGAAGGTTGCTCGTGGCCAATTGAGTGCCGATCAGCGCGATGCAACGCTGGCGCGAATTCACCCCACTGACAGCGATGCCGACCTGGCCGGTTGTGATCTGATCATTGAAGCGGTGTTTGAAGATCGCGATTTGAAAGCCAGCGTCTCTTCGGCGGCGCAAAAGGTCGTTGGTCCGGATGCGGTGATTGCTTCCAACACGTCGACCTTGCCAATCAGCGGCCTCGCGACCGCCGTGCCGGATCAGAGCAAGTTCCTCGGTCTGCATTTCTTCAGCCCCGTGGAGAAAATGCCCTTGGTGGAAATCATCAAAGGCGCCCACACCAGCGACGAAACCCTGGCTCGCGGGTTCGATTTCGTCCTGCAAATCAAGAAAACGCCGATTGTGGTCAACGACAGTCGCGGTTTCTTCACCTCGCGGGTGTTCGGCACATTCACCAACGAAGGTATCGCCATGCTGGGCGAAGGCGTGAGCGCGCCGATGATCGAGACCGAAGCGCGCAAGGCTGGCATGCCGATCGGACCTCTGGCGATCTCCGACGAAGTTTCCCTCAGCTTGATGAGCCATATCCGCCAGCAAACCGCCAAAGACCTGCAAGCAGAAGGGAAACCGCTGATTGAGCACCCGGCGTTCGCCGTGATTGACTTGCTGCTCAACGAGTACAAGCGTCCGGGCAAGGCAGCGGGTGGTGGTTTCTACGATTATCCGGCTGGAGGGCAAAAGCATCTGTGGCCAGAGCTGAAAAGCCGTTTCGAGAAGGCTGACGGGCAGATTTCGCCGAAGGACGTGCGTGATCGGCTGCTGTTCGTGCAAGCCATCGAAACCGTGCGCTGTGTGGAGGAGGGGGTGTTGACCTCGACGGCGGACGCCAACGTCGGCTCGATCTTCGGCATCGGTTTCGCCGCCTGGACTGGCGGCGCGCTGCAGTTCATCAATCAGTACGGCGTGAAAGATTTTGTCGCCCGCGCCCAGTACCTGGCGGAGCAGTATGGCGAGCGATTTGCCCCCCCTGCGCTATTGCTGGAGAAAGCGGCTAAAGGGGAGGCGTTCTAGGGGACGGGTGACGCATTCCGGGGCTTGCCTTGCCACTGTGTTTCAAGGCAGGCTCAGGGGTGTGCATTATTCCCATCAAGTGTCAGGTATTTTTTATGTCGTTACGCATCTGCATTCTGGAAACCGACATCCTTCGTCCGGAACTGGTCGATCAATATCAGGGTTACGGGCAGATGTTCCAGCGTCTGTTTTCGCAGCAACCCATCGCTGCCGAGTTCACCGTGTACAACGTGATGCAGGGCGAATATCCCGGTGATGAGCTGACGTTCGATGCCTACCTGGTCACCGGCAGCAAGGCCGATTCCTTCGGCACCGACCCGTGGATTGAAACCCTCAGGACTTACCTGCTGACCCGCTACAAGCGCGGCGACAAACTGCTGGGCGTGTGCTTCGGCCATCAACTGTTGGCGCTGCTGCTGGGTGGCAAGAGTGAACGCGCGACCCAAGGCTGGGGCGTCGGCACCCACAACTACAAACTCGCCGCCAAGGCGCCGTGGATGAGCCCGGTGAGGGAAGAGCTGACCTTGTTGATCAGCCATCAGGACCAGGTCACCGCGCTACCGGAAAACGCCACGGTCATTGCTTCCAGCGATTTCTGCCCGTTCGCCGCGTACCACATCAACGATCAGGTGCTGTGCTTCCAGGGGCATCCGGAGTTCATTCACGATTACTCGCGCGCGTTGTTGGATATTCGTCAGGAAGCGCTGGGCGAGCAGATTTATTCGAAAGGTATGGCGAGCCTTGACCAGGAGCATCACGGCACTACCGTTGCGGAGTGGATGATGCGGTTTGTGGCGCACAAGCCTGAAGCTGGATCGGTTCAATGAGCTGACAACGAACCTGTGGCGAGGGGGCAAACGCCCTCGCCACAACAGCTTCTTAAAGCCACCCCGACTTTTTGAAACTCGCCCACAAACTTACGCACCCCACCGTAATGACCCCCAACACCCCGAAATAACCGTAATGCCAACTCAACTCCGGCATGTCCTGAAAGTTCATCCCGTATATCCCGGCCACCGCCGTCGGAAACGCCAGAATCGCCGCCCACGCCGCAAACTTGCGCTGCACCACGCTTTGGCGTGACGCCTCCAGCAATACCCCAACTTCAATGGTCTGGCTGGCAATGTCCGCCAGGGTCGTCAAGTCTTCCATCTGCCGCGTGACGTGGATCTGCACATCGCGAAAGTACGGGCGCATGTTTTTGTCGATGAACGGAAAGTTGAGCTTTTGCAGTTCCTCACCAATCTCTACCATCGGCGCCGCATAACGACGCAAACGCAAGACATCCCGGCGCAGACTATGGAGTTTTTGAATGTCGCGCTCGTTCAGGGAACTACACATGACGTTGCGTTCCAGCTCATCGATCTCTGCATGGATCGCTTCACCCATGGGCTGGTAGTTTTCGATCACGAAGTCGAGGATGGCATAGAGTACGAAATCTTCCCCATGCTCCAGCAACAGCGGACGCGCCTCACAGCGCTGCCGGACATGGGCGTAGGACGCCGAGTGACCATTGCGTGCGGTAATGATGTAGCCCTTGCCGGCAAAGATATGAGTCTCGATGAACTCCAGTTTTCCTTCATTCCGGATCGGCGAATACGTGACGATGAACAGCGCGTCGCCGAAGGTTTCCAACTTCGGTCGACTGTGTTTTTCCAGGGCGTCTTCGATGGCCAGTTCATGCAGGTTGAACTGGCGTTGCAGATTGAAAAGTTCCTGGGCATTCGGCTCTTCGAGGCCGATCCAGACAAAGTGGCCAGGCTTTGCAGCCCAGGCAGCGCCTTCGTCGAGGGTGATATTGGTGACTTTCTTACCAGCGCTATAAACCGCAGCAGCAACAACTCTACCCATGATAGTGATTCACTTCTTATTGGCAGCTTTCTATTAGCAAAGATGGCAGTGGCAGGCAGTGTCCAGCTTAGCCCTGTCTGCTACTTGAGAGTCAGTGAAATCTGATGAGTTCGCAGGCAAAAACTCGCAGGCAAAAGAAAACCCGCACATGGCGGGTTTTTTTACGCGGCTTGCAGTTGCCGATCCATCGAAGCGATGCACTCGCGCATCTGCTCGCGGCACTGGGCTATTAGCAGCGGCATGTCATCCAGGCTCAATCCAGCCGTAGGAATCGCCGGTAACGAGCGGATCAGAATCTTCCCACTGCGCCAACGGTTCAATCTCATGTGTTTAACGTAACTGCTGACACACACCGGAACAATCGGCACGCCGGCGGCAATGGCCATTTGAAAGGCGCCTTTCTTGAACGGCAGCAACTCTTCGCCCAGGTTGCGCGTGCCTTCCGGGAAGACCCAGATCGAAGTGTCTTCATTCTGCAACGTGTGGGTAGTGGTCAGCATCGACTGGCGCGCTTTCTGCGCATTGCCGCGATCGATCAGTACATTGCCCGCCAGCCAGAACAACTGACCAAACAGCGGCACCCACTTCAGACTTTTCTTGCCGATACACACGGTGCGGCGGGGCACCACGTTGCCGAACACAAACAGATCGTAGTTGGACTGGTGGTTGGCGATGATCACGCAGCTGTCGGGTTTATCCATCAGCGGTCCGACGTCGGCCTTCACTCGCAGACGCAAAATGCACATCGCCGGCCATGCATAAAGACGCGCACACAAACGGCTGTTGTCCGGGTTGAACGGTCGGCACAGGCCGAGAATCACCCCAAGCACACCGGCCAGGATAAAGTGCAGGCCCATCAATAACATACGAAACACAAACAGCATTTACAGGCCCCACCGGGACAAAAGGTGGCGCAGTGTACGGATGTGCACTGTTTTCGGCAATTGCCGCTATAGAGGTGGGAGATAGGCGATGTTTGAGCGCATGTTTCCGACTTATGGGGCAGACGCGATCTAGAGCGGTTGTAGGCTTTTCAACGGAGCGCGTAAGAAAAAGCCCGACACGACGGTCGGGCTTTTCGGTGTGGCACGTTTGGGTTTAAACCAAAAAATCCTGATCCTGGATGATCGCGTTGTCCAGCCTCTCCAGCAGCGCCTTGCGCACTTTGAGCTTGGTGTTCTTGTGAGCGGTCATGTTGATCTTCTTCAACTGACGAGCCGCCGCCAGCGCCGCGCCTTGCAGCTCTTCGGCCGACACCACCAGGTCGAAGAACCCGGCATCCACGGCACTTTGCGGATTAAACATCTCAGCGTTGATCACAGCGCGGTGGAACGCCGACTTGCGCAGACGGTCACGGGCCAGCTCGATACCGGCGTGGTGCATGGTCATGCCGATCTGCACTTCGTTCAAACCAATGGTGAACGGGCCGTCGACACCAATGCGGTAATCGACCGACAACAACAGGAACGCGCCCTTGGCCACCGCATGCCCAGGGCACGCGACGATCACCGGGAACGGGTGCGCCAACAGACGACGGGCCAGGGTCGAACCGGCAGTCACCAGCGCCACGGCTTCTTTAGGGCCGGAAGTCATCACCTTCAAGTCATAACCGCCCGACAGCATCCCGGGTGTACCGGTAATGATCACCACCGCACGATCAGTCACTGCCTGATCCAGCGCGGCGTTAAACGCAGCAATCACGTCCGGAGAGATGGCATTGACCTTGCCATTGCTCAAGGTCAGGGTCGCGATACCGTCTTCGAGATGGTAGGAAATCAACTCACTCATGACGCTATTCCTTTCAATAAAGTAGCGCAGACGTTACCCACCGCTGCAGGCCAGGTAAAGCGCCGTGACTGACCGCCCAGTCACCCTTTCCCCGCCCGGCAAGCGTCGCCCGCCACGCCAGCCGCGCATTCCCCTCTATATAGAAGAGGGCGCGAAGCCGGAGATTGGCGGGTTTGCCATGGACTGGAACCTGCTCGAACGACTAAAACGCTAAGCGCATGAAAATTCTGCAAAAAAAGTTTGCCATCGGAAAAGCTTTCGACTACATTAGCGCGCCTCGACAGACAGAACATGTTTGACGAGATACGGTGAAGTGTCCGAGTGGCTTAAGGAGCACGCCTGGAAAGTGTGTATACAAGAAATTGTATCGAGAGTTCGAATCTCTCCTTCACCGCCAAATTCGATGTAACCAAAACCCCTGATTTCGAGAGAAGTCAGGGGTTTTGTGGTTTCTGGTGTCTGGATTTTGTGGATAGCACTGTTATTGATCCACGCTCATCGGCGAAGGTGCTTCCGAAATTCATGTAGGACGGGTGATAGGCATGTGGGAAGTAATGCTGGAAAGCCAGGTAGTTGGGAGCTTCCATAGGTTTTAGCACCTGACACGAGTCGTTTCGTGAGGGGTATTCGCTTTGCGCCTTTAGGGGACACAATGAATCAACGGGCAAGGCACATGACGCGGCCCATTATCTGGATGGACGCACGCACGTTATGCAGGACTTCACCATGGAACAGGCAGAACTTGAAAAGGTTCATGTGGAGATCGTCAAGCTGATGGCTGAGCAGCGCAAGCTGAACGCCGAGGCCTGAAAGATGACCCGTGAAACTTTTTGGTATCCGGTGGCTGTGGCGACTGGGTTGATTGGCACGGTGGCCACTGTCACAACTGTATTGGTCAAGCTGCTCTAACTTTTTAGGCAGTAGTCAATGAAAAAAGAGCTCCGCATCACGGCTGCGTTGTTCAACGACTTTGCAGCTCTTGGCTCCTTTGTAGGTACGACTTCCATCCTCTGAAAAGCACGGTCTTCAGCTTCTTCGTTTCACCTGGGCCATGAAGAAGGAAAATTAATGATCACCACCACAACCCACACCATCGAAGGCCGACAAATCACCGCCTATCTGGACATCGTCAGTGGCGAGTCGGTGCAGGGGGTCAACGTTATCCGCGATATGTTCGCCGGGATGCGGGATTTTTTCGGTGGGCGCTCTCAGACATTGGAGCGGGCGTTTAAGGAAGCACGGATTCAGGCCACCGACGAATTGAAGGATCGGGCGCGGGCACTTCAAGCTGATGCGGTGGTGGGGCTTGATTATGAGATCAGTATGCCGGCCGGGAAGGGCGGGATGGTGGTGGTGTTCGTGACCGGGACGGCGGTCAAGTTGAGGTGAATGTGTCACGAGGCCGTTCGTCGGGGATGCAATAATCTGAACTACAAGTCCAGTCATGACTGACTAGTCTCAAAAGCGTTGAAGGTCGATATTTTTCGGGCAAATAGGGCTTGCCGGTGTCGACCCTTTTTTGAGAGGGGAAAGGTATGGCTGATTCGTATATCGAAGACGACGGGTCTGAGTTTCCGATCAACAATTGCGTGCAGTGTGGTCAAGCGGAGTATGTGTCGGGCTTTGGTGAAGACCGGGCCCAGGTTGCCAAAGTGAAATCCAAGAAGCCCCGAACCGAAAAGGCGAATTTCTTGCCCAAGAGGGTGACGGCGTCTTCCAGGAAGTAAGCGTCAACCGAACAGCCCCCGCCATTGAGCGGGGTTTTCATTTCCACAAGGTCGGCTGTTGGGATTTGAACTACAGATACATAACCCGCTGTTGGTATTTTATTTCACAAACTTTTCACACCTGCCTACGTAGGCTCAACTCATCCGTTAGAAAGCAGTACCTGGCCCGTTCCCCAGCGGGCTTTTTTTTGCCTGTCATAAAACCTTTTCTAAAAACGCTGTCCAACCGTCGCCTATTGCGAGGTTGTACCCGTGCGTGTCTGGACTTTGTCTCCTTTAAAGCATTCAATCTCGCCCCTTTCGGTTACCCCTTTTGTTGAGGTTCTTGTCATGCGTTTAACACTGCCTGCTTTGGTTCTGGGGCTTTTGGTTGCTCAAGGTGCGATGGCTGCGGGTGATGGCACTGCCGCCATCGGTGGTGGTTTGGGTGGCGCGCTGGGTAATGTGGTCGGCCAGAGCATGGGCGGCAGCACCGGTGCAGCGATTGGTGCGGGTGTAGCGGGCGCGGCCGGCAGTGCTGTTGCAGCACGCAAAGGCAGCCGCACTAAAGCAGCCATTGGTGGTGGTGTCGGCGCGGCCGGCGGTTCGGTGATCGGCAACAGCCTGGGCGGCAAGACCGGTTCCACCATTGGCGCAGGCTTGGGCGGCGCATTGGGCGGCGGCGTGGGCAGCAACCTGGCCAAAGGTCACAAGCGTCACTGATCCTGATCGATCAGCTCAAAAAGCCCGGCTTGATGCCGGGCTTTTCGTATCTGAATATTTCTTCTTCGCGCTCTTCGAATTTTTCAGCTGTCCAACGATCAGCGCTGGCGTGATGAAAAAGTTAAACTCACGCCATCCGTAACGCGTTCTCTTACCCCCGATACGGAATTTAGAGGTTCATATCATGCGTTTGACATTGTCCACGTTGGTTCTGGGACTTTTGGTCGCTCAAGGTGCAATGGCCGCCGGTGACGGCACCGCTGCAGTTGGCGGTGGTATTGGCGGTGCGCTAGGTAACGTGGTCGGCCAGCAAATGGGCGGCAGCACGGGTGCTGCGATTGGCGCCGGTGTAGGCGGCGCGGCAGGTAGCGCGGTCGGCGCGAAGAAAGGCAGTCGTACAGAAGCGGCTATTGGTGGTGGTTTGGGCTCGGCCGGTGGCTCGGTGATCGGCAATAGCCTCGGCGGTTCTACCGGTTCGACCATTGGCGCTGGCCTGGGCGGCGCGGCGGGTGGCGCGGTAGGCAACAACTTGGGCAGCGACAGCGGCAGTTCACACTCCGGTAACGGCCACAAGAATAAGCATAAAAACAAGCACAGAAACAAACATCACTGATTCGACATTGAGTTACAGCACAAACCCGGCCCAGCGCCGGGTTTTTCGTTTCTGGTCGTAGGATTCTGGAACGTTTGGTCGTGGGTCACCTCGAACTTCATATACCCCAGAATGTTGTGAGGCATGCCATGACTCCTGAAACCAAAGGCAAGGAAGAAAAAGGCCCGAGCGGGCTTCCGTTCATTAACGATCCAGGAAACGAAGACCCAGGCTCACTGATGGATGACGCAACAGTGCCGCTCAATGATTCCGATGATGCGGGCGACGTCGGAAATATCGAGTTCGAAGACGAGGAAGAGGACGAGGACGAAAATTGACCCTGCTTTGCGACGGACTTGACCGATCGTCTCCCGGATCGAACGCAATGCAGGGCGCAATCTTCGAAACTTCAGGGCCTGCTTTTCACGCCCCCCCAGAGGTGCCATATGAACGCTGATCCGAAAGACTCCGACATCGACGATACCCCCGAATATCCGCTGCCTTCACCGACCGATTCCCTGAGTCGTGATCAACGTCCGCCTGATGACGACACCGCTGTAGAGCAGTTGCCGTCTGATGAAGTGAAGCGTGGGGATGTGGAAGCTCACCCTGACGATCCGGACATTGCCGGTGAAGACGGCTCAAACGAACCGAGCTGACATACGCTGTGGCGCAGGCCACTCGTCGATTGTGCGGCACCTATAAAAAGCGATGACTGCCAGAAATCAGGTACGCACCTTTTAAAGGAGATACACCATGATCAGGTCAAAATTGACGACCGTGATGGTGATCGGCGTGTTGTTGGCTGGCTCAATGTCGGCGTTTGCTCAGTCCTCCGGCACCGATGCACCTGTGGATAAGGGCGGGATGCCGCCTTATTCAGAAATGAATGCGGGCTCAGCGGACGGGAAGGCGTTGCCGCCTGGCACTATTAAGGGTGGGAATGGTGGTGATGCAAATGGAAGTAGCACCAGCCCGGAGAAAGGAAGCGGGGCGATGAGTGGTGGAGGTTCGATGGGGAGTGGTTCTGGAAGTGGGTCTGGAGGCTCTGGTAGTTCTGGGATGAGTGGAAGCGGGAGCGGTGGGAGTTCTGGGACTGCGGGAGGAGGAACGGGTGGTGCTGGTGGGAGTACGAGTGGTTCGGGTGGTTAAGTCCGAAGTCTTACCGGAAGATGAGCCCAGTTCTAACTGGGCTTTTTCCAGATACTGTATCTTTACCCTAGCTACTCGTCGGAGATATCAGACTCAACCCATCGCATGAAAAACTCTTCTTGAACCTCAGGTTCGTTTGTCAGATTGTTTTCCTCGTAATCAAAGATACTCACAAAATCACTTCTTAATGCTTGTTTTCCCAGTGTCAGTTCATATGCTTTTACGCCTAACGACATCTGTGAGGACATACTAGAGGGGTGTACGTTTATTTTTGCTCCTTTACACAAAAAAGTCACATCACGATGGTCTTCCCTGACATGACCCAAGCATTTATAAAAATCGTCGCCAGAGTATGAATTTCGATAGCCATTTTCCATGACAAAAGTAATGCTTAGATTTTCGGAGTCACAGAGAAGCTCAGCGGGTTGACGCTTGCCATTTTTGATTATCAAAATCTTTACGCTGTCCACGTTCTATTTCCTGTTCGGATTTAAGGTGGTGTGACCAGATGGGCGACCATTAGCCCCGATAGGGGTTACGCCGAGAATATCTTCTCTTTTGACTCCGCCTTGAATTGCTAACTCTCGCTCGCTACCAAACTTGTATTTCTTCCCAAGCTCCGAAGTCAGATCTCGCCCAGGGATCATCCGTATGGTGTACAAAAAACCGCTTCTCATGTTGAATTTTGTCGCGAAATCGATTCCAACTTCTCTAACTGGGGTAGTGCTTACAAAATTGCTCGGAGGCTTGTTGCTATCTAGGGAATGGAGCAGCAAGTCATTGCTGTCGCCCTTGGTTTTAAATCCTTGTTCAAATATCTCATCTGGGTGACGACCGTCTCCACGATATAAATACAATTCCTCTGGATATGATGGGAGTTGAGCTTCCCCCTCATCAACCTTAATCTTCCCCGCCGGATCTTCATCCCCAAACGACGGCCGCTTACACCCATCCCCACCCGGACACTCACTCAACCCCAACGGATCAACCCACCCCGTCGGGTTCCGCGTGTACTGATACCTGTTTAACCCACCCGCCAACTTGCTCGGATCCGGCGTCAAATACCGTCCAACATCCGGATTGTAGTAGCGATGCCGGTTGTAATGCAGGCCTGTTTCCGCATCGAAATACTGCCCCTGAAACCTCAACGGTTGATCCAGCACCTGGTGGGTGTCGCGGTTGAGTCGAGTCAGGCGGCCATAGGCTGTGTATCGGGCGGCCCAGATGATGTCGCCGCTGTAGTCGGTGAGTTCTTGTGGTGTGCCGAGGTGATCGAGTTGGTAGTAGAACGGGCAAGCCTTGCGCGGGCCTTTGCCGTCGAGCATGGCGAGTGGGCGGAAGCTGCCGGGTTCGTAAACGTAGCTGCGGTGGTGGTCCTGGCTGTGTTCGGCGATGAGGTTGTCGCCCTGCCAGAAAAATTCGGTGGTGTTGCCGTCGACGGTTTTGCTGATGCGGCGGCCGAAGGCGTCGTAGCGGTAGGTCGCCTGGCTGCCGTTGGGCAGGGTGGCGCCGATCAGCCGATGTTGGCAGTCGTAGCGGTACTCGGTGACCAGTTTTTGCCCGGTGCCGCGGCGTTCGCGGATCAGGTTGCCAAAGGTGTCGTAGTCGTAATGGCGGTCGCCTTGCATCAGCAGGCGGTTGCCTTTGACGGTGGTCGGGCCTGGACGATCCTGCATCAGCAGGTTGCCCGCCGGGTCGTGGGCGAAGCTTTCCGGTTGTTGATCGCGGGAGTGGCGGACGCGGATCAGGCGGTTGAGCGGGTCGTACTGGTAATTGCGTTGGCCGTGACGGGTGTCGGCGATGCTGTCGAGATTGCCGTTGGCGCTGTAGGCATAGTCGCGGCGATACAGTGTTTGGAGGTGTTGGCTGACAGCGTGGGCTTTCAGACGGCCCTGGTCGTCATACTGATAATCGCTGAGCAACAGGCCTTGTTGGCGGTTTAGTTCGCGGCCTGCGAAGAACGTATGCGACGTCAATCGGGTGCCGTTGAGGTCGATGGCCGTCAGCGAACCGCCCTTGGCGTGGTGGTAATCGAGTTTGCTGTTGTCCGGCAGGCGCAGGCGGTTGAGCTGCCCGCAGGCGTCGTAGCCATAACGTAATGTGCCCCAGCCCTGATGTTCGGTGATCAGTCGGTCCTGCTGGTCGTACTCAAATTCCAGCGGGTGATCGTGGCCGTCGTCGACACTGACCAACCGGCCGAGGCTGTCGTAGCGGTATTCAACCTTGATGCCGTCGGGCAGGGTTTTGACCAATAGGCGCCCGGCCGAATCCCGCTGATAACCCGTTACCAACCGCGAGCCATCCTCGCCGAACTCGGTTTTCTCCAGCAGATGGCCATTGAGGTCGTAGGCGTACGCCGTGCGTTGGCCGTCGAATCCGGTTTCCTGTCGGATCAAGCCATTGGGCGTGTAGTCCAGGAGATATTTTTCGCCGGATTCGTTTTCGATTTCCGTGAGCAACAGCTGCGCGTTGTCGTAGCGGTACTTCAGTTGGGTGCCGTCGGGATTGATACGGCGGCTGACCAGTTGCAGATCGTCGACGTATTCGTAGCGGGTGACGCGGCCCAGTTCATCGCGTTCGGCGGTGATCTTGCCGTAGGCGTTGTAGCTGAAGGCGCGGCTGGCGCCGGTGGGAAGCGTCGTCTGGATCAGTCGGCCAACGGCATCCCATTGGTACTGGGTGACGGCGCCGTGTTCGTCCTGACGGGTAATCTGCCGCCCCATCGCATCGTAGGAAAACCGCCGCACACCACCATCCGGCAGCGTTTCCTCAACCAACTGCCCCAAGGCGTTCCAGACAAAAACATGCCGACTGGTGTCCGGGTAACGGATCGACAGCAGCTGACCTTTTTCGTCGTAGTGATAGTGGCTGACATGACCGTCAGGATCGGTCGCTTCGGTGATGTCACCCTGGGCGTTGCGCTGATACTTCCACACGGCTTTGCCGCGAAACCGTGCGTGCAGGAAACCGTTGCGATACTCGTAGGCCGTCGGTTCGTCTTCCGGCGGAATCAGCGTGATAAGCCGTCCGACCTCGTCGTAACGGTATTCGGTGACGGCGCCGAGCGGATCCTGCTCGGCAATTAGCCGACCGTTGTCGTCGTAGGCCTTGAGGTGTTCGCCGCCATCCAGTTCGACCTTGCGCACCAGTCGCGCCTGTCGGTCGTGCTCGTAAATCTCTTCGCTACCGTCAGCGTTTTTAACCAGCACACTGCCGTTGTCATCCCAGGCGTAACGCGTGTCCATCTGCGAAAAAGTCGCCCAATGCCGAACGCACCGGGCCGCCTTGCCGGCACGTTCCCACTCCCAGTAGAAACTTGCTCCGCCGGCCAACTGCCGCTGCAGAATTACGTGCTGCTCGTCGTAGTCGTAGCGTTCGCTTTCGCCGGCGGCATTGGTTGCTTCGATCAAGCGATGACAAGCGTCGTAGCGGTACGCAACCAGCGTCTGCTCAGTACGCCAGGCGTCTTCCAGGGTGTCGGCCGGATGAAAACGCTGATACTCGACGGCGACCACGTGTCGGCGCTCATAGCGCAATAGAAGGGAGCGCCCTGCGCCGTTATTGAGGCGCTTGATCCTGTCAGAAGAGTCCCGCTGCACCGTCAGCCGATTGCCGTAGGCATCGCTGATAGCCGTCAGACGTCCTGCACGAAAGTGGAAAAAACGCGATTTTTCGCCAGCCAGGGCGAGGATCAGTTCTTCCGGCTCGTCACCTAGATAAATCGCTGCCCGCGACAGGCTGTTGTGAATCGTCAGGCGCTCGATATTCGGTAACGGAAAAGTCGTACGGCGGTTTTCGTGGTCGATCCAGATGACGGTGTCGCCATCGATTTCCAGGTGATGGGCGAGTGAGTGACTCCAGCCGAATCCGAGCCCGCAATCGATCTCCACCGCACTGGTGCGATAGAGCCGGGTGAAGTCGAACGGCAAAATCCCGTCCAGTGAACCGTCGGTCAGCGTGAGCAGTTCCTCGCCCGTGACCATCGATACCGGACAGCCATTGGTACAGGTCAACGGTCCGCAATCGGCGCTGTCACCATTGGGGTTTTTCGCTTGATCCGGGGCATCGTCGCGATGTTCCTGCCTGCCAATCCTGGTCATGGCTTCAGACTTGTCGCGAGCAATGGCCACCGGATTCTTCACCAACAGAACCGGCGCAACCCCCGCGGTGATTTGCAACGACACGGCGGGCGCAGGTTTGATCGGTGCATTCCGGGCATTGACCATCAGCGGTTTGAGCGCGCCAGCGTGGACTGTCAGGTCGGACATGGCGGTGAGCTCAGCCAATCGCAAACTGGCGACCGCCAGCCATTGCCGGGTCTGCGGGGACTTGATCCTGGACAGCACCTTCTCACTCAGACGCAATTCCAGTCCTGCAGGACCGGTGAGGCACATGAGTAGGAAACTGATCAATAGCTCCGTGCGAATTTCCGCCACGACCTCGGCGATGTACTGCGGAGGTAACATCCTCAGCCAACTGGTGAATGCCGCGAGATGAATGAACATCAACGGCTCGTCGCTCAGCATCAGCAACACCTTGGCGATGGACTCGGCTGAAGCGTTCAGCAGCGTTTCAATCTCGGATTGGGTCAGGTATTCAAGGAGTTTTTCGCTGTTGGCCTGCAGGTCCGCGATCAGGGCATAAATCTGTTTCACGTCATCCCACAAACCGTTCAGCGAGTTCTCGAAACCGCGCCAATCGGCCTGTTGCAGCATGCCGTAGCGCTTGATGAAGCCGGCTTGGGAGAACCCGGCCCACGCTGGTTCGAACGCGGTCGTCCACTCGTTGCGCAACCAACCTTCCAGCTCGCCGATGACGCCCTGATAGGAGGCATAAAGTACTTTGACGTGATCAGCGGATACATCGGGAAAGAACGTGATGCGATAACGCTGGCCGCGCTGGCAATCGGGGATTTCCAGGATGCCGCTGGGGCCGATTTCGTGGTAGATCGGCTCGCCAAACGTCTGCTCACCCGCCATGTCGGAAAGCAAAGGTTCAAGCATCACCGGCGTATTGCCGATCGGCACGAAACGCGCCGCCTCAAACATATGCACCAGAGTCAACGGACCGCTGGCCGGGCACTCGGTGACTGTCGCACTGACCGGTGTGGTGGAATGCTTCGGCGCGCTTAGACGGACTTCGTTGCCGACCTTGAAAACTTGCTCGACATCCAGGGCCTTGCCGGTCCAGAAACTTTCAGCCCAGGCGTCGTAGTCATTGAGGCAGAGCCGAAAGTCATCGAGCAGCGCTTCGACATTCGGCTGCTCAGGGTCCATGGCGGCGACTACCAGCAGCCCGATGGTGTTGTTCAAGGCCAGGAGGTTGTCAGGTATGAACATTCGCAGTCCCTCGCGCGGATCAATTCAGAGCGCGAGACTTTGCGGGGGATCGGCGGGGAAAGAAGTCGGGAAAGTAAGTGTTTGGTGTAGGGGAAATCGCTAAATGACGAAGAGCACTTCGGCCAGGTTTTAGTACCGGTCAGGCATTGCCCGTTGCCCTATGCCCGTCGCGCTCGTTATGCTGCTGAATCCTTTAATCGATCGCGGACCCGGCCGTACCTGAGCCGCCTCTGGGATGTCATTAGAAAACGGATCAGATGCGATGAATGCACCGCTGAATGAATTCGGCCCGATCAAGGCCGTGATTTTTGATATGGACGGCTTGTTGCTGGACACCGAGGGCATCTACACCGAAGTCACGTCCGTGATTGCCGCGCGTTACGGTCGGGTTTTCGACTGGAGCGTCAAACAGCACATCATCGGCCGTGGCGCGGGTGATCTGGCGCGTTATGTGGTCGAGGCGCTGGACCTGCCGATTACCGCCGAAGAGTTTCTGGTGATCCGCGAACCGCTGATGCGCGAGCGTTTTCCTACGGCGCTGGCGATGCCTGGCGCACAGGAGCTGGTTCGGCATCTGAAGGCCAATAACATTCCGATCGCGGTGGGCACCAGTTCTTCGCGTCAGTCGTTCGGACAGAAAACCACGTTGCACCGCGACTGGTTCGCGCTGTTCGATTTCATCGTAACGGCCGATGATCCGGAAGTCGGCGCGGCCAAACCGGCGCCGGACATTTTCCTCACGGCGGCGCGGCGCCTGGGTGTTGCGCCTGAGGATTGCCTGGTGTTCGAGGATTCGCCGTTCGGTGTCACGGCGGCGAAAGCGGCGGGAATGACCGCGATTGCGATCCCGGATGCGGCGATGGCTGACGAAAAATACGCACACGCCGATGGCATTCTTCGTACGCTGAAGGCGTTTAAGCCAAGCGCCTGCGGTTTGCCGGCGCTCGAATGGGCTTAAAGCTGCGTACATGAAAACGCCGGCAACCTGATCAGGGTTGCCGGCGTTTTTTTTATGCGTGATTCAGAGCATCAGGCGCCGAAACCACCGTCGATGGTCAGGCTGGCGCCGGTGATGTAGCCGGCTTCGGGACCGACGAGGTAGGCGACGAAGCTGGCGATTTCTTCCGCTTTACCGTAACGACCCACCGCCATCAACGGGATCAGGCTTTCGGCGAAGTCACCACTGGCCGGGTTCATGTCAGTGTCGACCGGGCCCGGTTGCACGTTGTTGATGGTGATGCCGCGCGGACCGAGGTCACGCGCCAGGCCTTTGGTCAGGCCAACCAGCGCCGATTTGCTCATGGCGTACGGGCCACCACCAGCGAAGGGCATGCGGTCGGCGTTAGTGCTGCCGATGTTGATGATGCGACCGCCTTCGGTCATGTGTTTGGCGGCGGCCTGGGTGGCGATGAATACGCTGCGCACGTTGATCGCGAGGGTCTGGTCGAAGTCTTCGAGTTTGAAGGCTTCCAAGGGGGCAACGGCCAGCACGCCTGCGTTGTTGACCAGAATGTCCAGGCGACCAAAGGCTTTTACGGTGGCGGTCACGGCGTTGCGAATGGCCTCGGCGTCGGCGCTGTCAGCCTTGATGGCGAGGGCTTTGCCGCCGTGACCGGTGATGCTGTTTTGCAATTCTTCGGCCTTGGCTGTGGAGCTGACGTAGGTGAAGGCGACTGTCGCGCCTTCAGCAGCCAGGCGTTTGACAATGGCGGCGCCGATACCGCGGGATCCGCCTTGAATCAAAGCCACTTTGCCGCTGAGGTTCTGAGTAGTCATATCGATCTCCAAAGTCCCGAGGCGAGATGTCTCGGTTGATGGAGCCTAGTATCGATTCAGGATTACCGGCTGTGTAGACGGTAATTGCGATAGTCTGTGTAAACCAAAAGTTTACAGTGGCGCTTATGGAAACCTTCAGCAGTATCGAATGCTTCGTGCGCAGTGCCGAGGTCGGCAGCTTCGCCGAAGCGGCGCGTCGCCTGAGTCTGACCCCGGCGGCGGTGGGCAAGAGCGTCGCCAAACTTGAGACGCGGCTGGGTGTGCGGCTGTTTCAGCGCAGCACTCGCAGCCTGACGCTGACTGAAGCGGGTCATCGGTTTCTCGGCGAAGTGAGTTCCAGTCTTCACACGATCCAGAATGCCGTGGCCAATCTGGCCAGCGCCGAGGGGCTACCAGCGGGGGCATTGAAGGTCAGCATGGGCACGGTGTTTGGGCGGTTGTATGTCGTGCCATTGCTCGGGGAGTTTCTGCGGCGCTTTCCGGCGATCAACCCGGACTGGCATTTCGATAACCGTCAGGTCGATCTGATCGCTCAGGGTTTCGATGCGGCGATTGGTGGGGGATTTGAGCTGCCGCAGGGGGTGGTGGCGCGCAAGCTGACACCGGCCCATCGGGTGTTGGTGGCGTCAGCCGAGTATCTGGCGGGGCGCGAAGCCATTGTCGAACCTGACGACCTCAAGCAGTGCGACGGAATTCTGATCCGCTCCCCGCAAACCGGTCGCGTGCGCTCCTGGCAATTGACCAGTCGCACCCAGCAACACAGCCCGCTGACGCTAAAGGCGCGGATGACCATGAGCGATTCGGAGGCAGCCTGCGCCACGGCCGCCCAAGGGTTGGGCATTGCGCTGGTGAGCATGCCGTTTGCCGTGGGCTTTCTGGAGGCCGGGACCTTGCAGCGGGTGTTGCCGGACTGGTATGTCGACGATGGCAACATTTCGATCTATTACGCGGAGCACAAACTGCTGCCCGGCAAGACCCGGGCGTTTGTGGATTTCATCATTGAGCAGTTTGCGGAGCAGGGGTTGGGGCAGCGGTTTAGCGCGCTCTGAGTCTGGCTTTAGACCGAGGTGTGGCCTTCGCGAGCAGGCTCGCTCCCACAGGGGATTTGTGAACGACACAGATCAAATGTGGGAGCGAGCCGGCTCCGGGCGGCGTTCCGACGATGAACGATGAAGCGGTCTACCTGCCAAACCGCCCCGGCCAACCAATAATTTTCTTCGGCCGCGGTGTCGCATAAGTCCGCACTTTGGACGTCGACAACCCCAGTCGCACCAACGACTCGGCAATCGTTACCGCCGCCGTCACACCATCCACCACTGGCACGCCAGTGCGCTGACGAATCTGTTCATCCAGCCCGGCCATGCCGCCGCAGCCCAGGCAAATCACCTCGGCCTTGTCTTCAAGCACGGCCAATTCCGCCTGACGAATAATTGCCTCCAGCGCACGTTCGGGATCGGATTCCAGTTCCAGCACCGCCAAACCACTGGCCCGCACCGACGCGCAACGGTCCCAGAGTCCGGACAGTTTGAGGCGATCCTCGATCAGCGGTACGGTGCGGTCCAGCGTGGTGACCACCGAGTAGGCATGGCCGAGGAACATGGCGGTGCTGGCCGCCGCATCGGTGATGTCCACCACCGGCACGTTGAGCAACTCCTGCAAACCCTCGCGGCCGTGTTCGCCGTAACCGGCCTGGATTACGGCGTCGAAGGGTTGGTCGTAAGCCATCACCCGATCCATCACCGCGATGGCGGCCAGATAACTTTCGAAATTGCCTTCGATGGAGTCAGCACCGAAGTAGGGTGTCAGGCCGATGATTTCCGTGCCCGGCGCGGCCACGGACTGAGCGGAACGCGCGATGGCCTGGGTGATGGATTCGGTGGTGTTGACGTTGACCACGAGAATTCGCATGTGAAGTCCTTATAGCGGGTGATTCTGCGGCCCGACGGTGCCGGGCCGCCTAGGGGTTAATGGCTGACGTTATCGACGGCGATGGCTTCGCCGCTGACGTCTGCGTAATGGGGCTGCCGTTTGGCGATGATCAGGTAGAGCATCCCGGCAATCCCGGCACCCACCAGCCAGGAGAAGGGCGATACGCTGTCGAAACCCGGTACCAGCGCCAGGACAATGGCGATCAGTGCGGCAGGAAGGAACGCCGCGACGGCGCGTAAATTGATCCCTCGGCTGTAGTAATACGCGCCGCTGGGATCCTCGCTGTACAACTGCGGCACGTTGACCTGACCTTTTCGTACGAGCCAGTAGTCGACCATGATCACGCCGTACAACGGGCCGAGCAGGGCGCCGAGGCCGGACAGGAAATACACGATCACCAGCGGGCTGTTGTAGAGGTTCCACGGCAGGATCAGCACCGCGATGGTCGCGCTGATCAACCCGGCGCGGCGGAATGTCAGGTATTTGGGCGCCAGGTTGCTCAGCACGAAGGCCGGGGCGACGAAGTTGGCCATGATGTTCACCGCCACGGTGACGATCAGGAACGCCAGGCAACCGAGCACCAGAAAGAAGGTGTTGGGAATCGAGGCGATGATCTCGGTCGGGCTTTCGATAATCCGGCCATTGATCTGAAATTGCGCGCCGCAGAGCAGGACGGTGATGCTGGCGAATACCAGAATATTCACCGGCAGGCCCCAGAAATTGCCGACCTTGATGGTCTTGCGGCACGGCGACGAACGGGCGAAGTCGCAGAAGTTGAGGATCAGCGTGCCGTAGATCGACAGCCACAACGCACCACCGGCAAAGATGTTGCGCCACATCTCGCCGCCGGTCAGCGGTTCGCGGATCGACCAGGCGATGGTCGCGTTGGCCTGAAAGTACATCCAAGCGGCGAGGGCGGCGACGGTCAGCAGAATCACTGGCCCGGCGAACGCTTCGTAGCGCCGCACCATCTCCATGCCATAGGCGAGGATCGCCAGTTGCACGAACCAGATCGCCACGAAGCACACCCAGCCCAGGCTCGATAGACCGAGGATCGAGTTGTGGTCGTAGTCCGCGAAGCCTGGATGAACCGCTGTCAGCAGTACGCGAAAGACCACCGAGGCCAGATATGTCTGAATCCCGAACCAGGCAATGGCGATAACGGCACGGATCAATGCAGGAATCTGCGCCCCGTGAATGCCGAAACTGATCCGGCTGATGACAGGAAACGGCACGCCGGTCTTCTGCCCCATGTAGCCGGAGAGGTTCATGAAGCAATACACCAACGCCGCGCCGATCCCCAGAGACAGCAGGATTTGCCAGCCGCCCAGTCCGAGCGCATACAGCCCGATGGCGAATGAGTAATTGGCGATGTTGTGAACGTCGTTGGTCCACAGGGCGAAGATGCTGTAGCGGCCCCAACGGCGACCTTCGGCCTTGGTCGGCGCCAGGTCCTTGTTGTGCAGGCGAGGGCTGAGTACGACGGGTTCTTGAAACGTGTGGTCGTGAGGGGTTGAAGTGGGTGGGAAGGAGGGCAGATCCAGCGCGATGTTGTTATTGGAGAGGCCAGTACGCATTCCGGCAGGCTCCGAGCTTGGCGTCGCGATGACTGTGCATGAGCGTGGGCTCGACAAATCTTCGTCACGGGCAGTCAGCATCATTGGTTACGGGGCATCTGCAGCCTGTACGGGATAGGGCGCTTCAGGCTTGCGGATCTAAAGTGTGTGTATGTTTTGAGATGATTGTATACAAAATATGTATGCACTTAAGCCAGATCCATGCCAGTCAGCGATCTATGAATTCTGCTGCTAATTTCGTTTTGTTATCTGTTCGCGATAAGTGTCTGAAATAAAGGCGATATAAATTGACTGTTTGAACAGGTATTTATTTGTTAGCGGGATTTGTACGAAAGGTCGACTGAGGAAATCTGGGCAGGGGCGTGTAACTTTTTGGGGCGCTGAAATGAAAAGTGCACACATAAATGGCACCTATGGTGACATTCGTGTGTACACATTTTTTAATGAGGCACTGATTCCTGTGGGAGCGAGCCTGCTCGCGAAGACGGACCCACATTCAACATCGATGGAGCCTGATAAGCCGCCTTCGCGAGCAGGCTCGCTCCCACAAGGATTTCACACAGCAGGAAGTTAAGCCTTGGACTTGCTGATGATATTGCCCGCATGCAGCCCGCATTCTTTCTGCGTCGCTTCTTCCCACCACCAACGACCTTCGCGCTCGTGCTGGTTCGGCAGCACCGGGCGGGTGCAGGGCTCGCAGCCGATGCTGATGAATCCGCGTTCGTGCAGGCTGTTGTACGGCAGCTCCAGCATGCGGATGTAACCCCAGATCTCTTCACTGGTCATTTGCGCCAGCGGGTTGAATTTGTACAGGGTGCGTTCCGGGGTGGAGAACGCGGTGTCGATTTCCAGCACGGCGACGGCGCTGCGTGTTCCGGGGCTCTGATCCCGACGCTGACCGGTGGCCCAGGCTGTCACACCGGAGAGCTTGCGACGTAGCGGCTCGATCTTGCGGATGCCGCAGCATTCGCCATGGCCGTCCTTGTAGAAACTGAACAGGCCTTTTTCCTTCACGAAAGGTTCGAGCTTGGTGTAGTCCGGCGACACCAGTTCGATGTCGATCTTGTAGTGCTCGCGCACCTGATCGATGAAGCGGTAGGTCTCGGGGTGCAAGCGGCCGGTGTCGAGGCTGAACACTTTGACGTTCTTGTTCAGCTTCCAGGCCATGTCCACCAGCACCACATCTTCGGCACCGCTGAAAGATATCCACAGGTCATCGCCAAACTCGGCGAACGCGAGTTTCAGGATGTCCTGGGCGGATTTGTTGGCATAGGTCGTGGCGAGTTCCACGACGTCGAACGTTGGGCTCATCAGGGCGGCTTCCTACAGGTCGGTGGCGCTGGGCGCTCTATATGGCTCTGATGGTAACAAAAACCTACGGCTGCTGGCGCGCCCTCTGCGTTGCACCGGCTTGCTTGAGTCGCTAGAGTTCGGCAGTCTTTTTGCTCGCTCGACTCAATAATCAATACAAATGGGAGTGTCTTGTGGAAATTGCCTGTCTGGATCTTGAAGGTGTACTGGTCCCGGAAATCTGGATCGCCTTCGCCGAAAAAACCGGGATCGAGTCCCTGAGGGCTACCACCCGGGACATCCCCGACTACGACGTGCTGATGAAGCAGCGTCTGCGGATTCTCGACGAGCACGGCTTGAAACTCACCGACATCCAGGAAGTGATCGCTACGCTCAAGCCGCTGGATGGCGCCATCGAGTTCGTCAACTGGCTGCGTGAGCGCTTTCAGGTGGTGATTCTGTCGGACACGTTCTACGAGTTCTCCCAGCCGTTGATGCGTCAACTGGGCTTTCCGACCTTGCTCTGCCATCGTCTGATTACTGACGATTCCGGTCGGGTGACGAGCTATCAATTGCGTCAGAAAGATCCCAAGCGCCAGTCGGTTTTGGCCTTCAAGAGCCTTTACTACCGGGTGATCGCGGCGGGGGATTCCTACAACGACACCACGATGTTGGGTGAGGCAGATGCGGGGATTCTGTTCCATGCGCCGGACAATGTGATTCGCGAGTTTCCGCAGTTCCCGGCGGTGCACAGCTTTGAAGAGCTGAAGCAGGAATTCATCAAGGCTTCGAATCGGGCGTTGAGCCTATAACCGCCGCTGATCGTTCCCACGCTCTGCGTGGAAATGCAGCCCGGGACGCTCCGCGTCCCAAAGCGGACGCGGAGCGTCCATTGAGGCATTCCCACGCAGAGCGTGGGAACGATCAGGCAGTTACAGGTTTTGCAAGGTATCGAGCAACACCTTCACCTTGGTAATCGATTCCTGATACTCAGCCTGCCACTCCGAGTCCGCGACAATCCCGCCACCACCCCAGCAACACACCTGCCCATCCTTGACCAGCAAGCTGCGAATGGCGATGGAGCTGTCCATCTCGCCGCGCACGTCCAGATAGAGCAAAGACCCGCAGTACAACCCGCGACGCGTCGGCTCCAGCTCGTCGATGATCTGCATCGCGCGAATTTTCGGTGCACCGGTAATCGAGCCGCCAGGGAAGCTGCCGGCGATCAGGTCCAGAGCGTCCCGGTCATCCGCCAGTTCTCCCGTCACACTGCTCACCAGGTGATGCACGTTCGGGTAGCTTTCCAGGCTGAACAACTCCGGCACTCGTACCGAGCCGATACGGCAAGTACGGCCGAGGTCATTGCGCAGCAGGTCGACGATCATCAGGTTTTCCGCGCGGTCCTTGGGGCTGGCCAGCAGTTCGGCGGCGTTTGCCGCATCTTCGGCAGCGGTCAGTCCGCGAGGGCGAGTGCCTTTGATCGGGCGGGTTTCCACATGGCGTTCGCTGACTTTGACGAAGCGTTCTGGCGACAGACTCAGTACCGCACCGCCGTCGGGCAAACTCTGAAAACCGGAAAACGGCGTCGGGCACGCCGCCCGCAGCGCGCAATACGCGGCCCATGGATCGCCCAGGCATTGAGCGCGGAAACGCTGGGCGAAATTGACCTGGTAACAGTCGCCAGCCTGGATGTAGTGCTGAATGCGTTCTAGCGCGTGGCGATATTCGTCAGCGCTCAGGTCGGCCTTCATCGGGGCTTTCAACTTGAAAGACTCGACTGCTTCAGCTGTAGGCTCACTGAATAGCGTGATCAGACGCTGACGTTCACTGTCGATCAGCGACGGGTGGAAGACCAACTGACTTGTACTCAGTTGGTGATCGGTGATCAGTGCCCAGTCATACAGCCCAAAACGTGCATCGGGCAATTGCAGATCGTCCTGCGCCTGACTGGGCAGGTGTTCCAGATGGCGACCGAAGTCGTAGCTCAGGTAACCGATGAGGCCGCCGGCGAAGGGCAAATCGTAAGGAACAGCCGCTTCACCGAGTCGTGCCAGATTGTCGCGAAGGCGTTGCAGGAAATCGCTGCCACTTTCGTCAGGCAATACTGCTATTTGCTCCAGCGGCCAGGCACTGAGCAGGTCATAACGTCCACGCTCGGCACTCGGCCGGCCACTGTCGAGCAGTACGGCACCGGGGGCATGACGAATCGCCGCGAAGTACTCGGCGGGGTTGGCGCAATAGGGGAGCGGGTGTACGGAACAGGTCAACATGGGCGGGGCAGATCAGCCATCGAGGCGGGGGTGGCGATTGTAGTCTCCTCGGGGAATTGCTCCTAGAGGGGATGTCGGGGAATGGCAGATTGGCGGCAGGGTTGGGAGCCTTAGTGGCTGTCAGGCCGCCTTCGCGAGCAGGCTCGCTCCCACAAGGATTGCGCTGAACCCTGTGGGAGCGAGCCTGCTCGCGAAGGGCTCGCCGCGGTTCAAGATCAGCCCTCAACCGCCGGAATATGCCCAAACATTTCCTGAACAAACTCAACCCGTTCTCGCACCGTCTCAACAACCCCACGAGCCTTCAACTCTTCCAGGCGCGCTTCAACCGCATGGGTGCGCAACGTCAGCCCGCAATCATTGGCAATCTGAATGTTCAGCCCAGGCCGGGCATTGAGCTCAAGAATCAGCGGTCCTTTCTCCTGGTCCAGCACCATGTCGACACCGATGTAACCCAGCCCGCACAACTCATAGCAGCCCGCGGCGAGTTTCATGAAGCCGTCCCAGTAGGGCAGTTGCACGCCATCCACCGCGTTGGTGGTGTCTGGGTGTTTGTTGATGATGTTGTTCAGCCAGGTCCCGCGCAACGTCTGCCCGGTCGCGAGGTCGACACCGACGCCGATGGCGCCTTGGTGCAGGTTGGCCTTGCCGCCGGACTGGCGCGTCGGCAAGCGCAGCATGGCCATCACCGGGTAGCCCATCAGCACAATGATGCGGATGTCCGGCACGCCTTCGTAGCTGATGCTTTTGAAGATCTGGTCCGGGATCACTCGGTATTCGATCAGCGCGCGGTCGCGGTGCCCGCCCAGGGAATACAGACCGGTGAGGATGCTGGAGATATGGTGTTCGAGCTCCTCATGGTCGATGATCCTGCCGGACACTGTGCGATAGCGCCCCTCGAACCGGTCGGCAACCACAATGATGCCGTCACCGCCGGCGCCCTGGGCCGGTTTGATCACGAAGTCGTTGCGCCCGCCGATGATCTCGCCGAGGTTGTCGATTTCTTTTTCGGTGGAGATCACGCCGTACAGTTCCGGCACATGAATGCCGGCGGCGATGGCGCGTTCCTTGGTGATGATCTTGTCATCGACGATCGGGTACAGACTGCGCTTGTTGTACTTGAGCACGTAGTCCGCGTTACGCCGATTGATCCCCATGATGCCCCGGGCTTCCAGGGCCTTCCAGGTCTTCCAGAAGCCGAACATCAGGCGTCAGCCTTTTTCAGGAACGCCTTGAAGCGCACCAGTTCGGTCAGGCGGTAGCCGCGATAGCGACCCATCGCCAGCATGAAGCCCACCAGGATCAACAGGGTCGCCGGGAAGGTGAACACGAAGTAAACCAGCTCCGGAACGCTCATGATCAGGTGCGCCAGCGACGCGGCGAACAGCGTACCGATCGCCACTTTCATGGCGTGGCCGGAACCGCGTTCTTCCCAGGTAATCGACAGGCGTTCGATGGTCATGGTCAGAATCACCATCGGGAACAGCGCCACCGACAACCCGCGTTCCAGGCCGAGTTTATGGCTGAACAGGCTGATCGCCGCGATCAGCACCACTACGAAGGTCAGCACCACCGACAGCCTCGGCAGCATTTGCAGCTTCAAGTGTTCAAGGTAGGAGCGCAGCGACAGGCCCAACGCCGTGATGATCGTAAATAGCACGATACCGAAGCCGAGCTGGGTTTCCCGGAACGCCAGGGCGATCAGCACCGGAGTAAAGGTGCCGAGGGTCTGAATGCCGATCAGGTTGCGCAGGATCAAAATCACCAGCACGCCGATCGGGATCATCACCATGATCATGAAGGTTTGCTGGGTTTGCAGCGGCAGGCCGTACAGCGAGTATTCGAGGAAGTTGGCGTCGGTGTTTTCGTCGGTCAGCTTGGCCAGGCGAATGGCGTTCATTTCGCTGTTGTTCAGGCTGAAGGTCACGTTGGCCTTCTTGCCGCCATCGACGGTGATCAGGTTTTCGTCGCCGGTCCACCACAGCAGGCGGTCGGTCGGCAGGCCCTGTTCACCGGTTTCCGGGTTGAAGTACAGCCAGTCGGTGCCGTTGAAACTGCGCAACCAGAGTTCCGGAGTTTGCGGCTGGTCGGCCACCAGACGAATGGTGTGGACCTTTTCCACCGGCACGTGCGCGATGGACAGCACCAGCTCGACGATTTTCGCCTTGTGCCCGGCGGACGGATCGCCGCCCAGCAGCAGTTTCACGTTGTCGTCGTTGAGATTGTTGACACGCTTGATCGCTTCGCCGATGAAGGTTTCGACGTCGGCCGAGTGCTGGCGGATTGGTGCGAGCAGGGCTTCGGCGGCGATTTTTTCCGCACCTTCGACGGCGATGCTGTCGCGGAAGGTAGGCCCTTTGATCTTGGATTTTTCACCGGTGTAGCGCTTGGTCAGCACCAGGCGGTAATAAAGGGTCTGATTGCCCTTGGCCCGACGTGCCGACCAAGTGACTTTGCGGTTGCCGTCGGCACGGTTCACGGCCACGCCGTAGTTATTGGAAATGAAGCTCTCGTTGAGACTGACGTAATCGCGGCTCAGCGGCGGCACGAACATCTGGATCTTGACCGGGTCTTTGGCACTGGCGACGAACTCGACCTTGGCGTCGATGTTCCATAAGTCGTCGGTGGCGTCTTCGGTCACGGGGATGCCGAGCACGAAGATCTGATAGGCCGTAACTGAAATACCCAGCACCACCAGGATGGCGATCAGGAATTTCAGGTGAAGGGTAAGAGAGCGCATTGGAATTACTCTGCGGTATGAGCGTCGGTGGCGCAGGCGGGTTTGCCAGCAGCGTATTTAAGACTGGGGTCGACCAGCGCATCGAAGCGTTTCAGCGCTTCGGAGCCGATCAGGAGCGGGTATTGGAAGGCGCTGCGGTCGGTCAAGTTCACTTCGATACTGCGTAAAGCCGAACCCATGCAGATGTTCAGCTCGATCACCGGACGGGCGGTGTACTTCTTGCCTTCTTCCGGGTCGTAGTCGCCGGCCCTGCGCTTGATCTTGCTGACGCGGGCCAGTGGCCGTTCGATTGGGTGCGAGTGCGCAGCGTCAATCGCCAGATAGAAGCGTACCCAGGACTCGCCATTGCGTTTGAAACGTTTGATGTCTCGGGCACTCAGAGACGCGGTTTTCGCCCCGGTGTCGAGTTTGGCGGCGACTTCCAGGTCAATGCCGTCCAGGGAGGCGTACTCGTTGAGGCCGTAAACGGTCTTTTCCCCCGCCGCGGCGAAACCGGGCAGGCAAAGAAGATAAAGGAAGGTGGGGAAGGGCTTGAGTCTCATAAATCCTGGTGCGCAGCGGTCCGTACTTCTATTCAAGGCCCTGGCATTGCTGCGCAAGCTCCCTCGTATGCCTATCAACTGTTTATGACAAGCAGTGCAGATGTCACAAACAAATGCGGCCGGCATTCTAGCACGGTCGTTTTATGGCGCCAGCGCCGGGAGGCGGCTATAAACAGAGGGACTGCATCGTTAAGGTGCAGTCGGTTATTAGACGATTGTCGACAATACCTATTTATCCTTTGACTAAAAGGTCTGTATTCGCTAGTTTTTGCGGCATCAGCTTTCAAGGTGTCGACAATATGCTGGATCAACTCGATCCCCCGGTCATTGCCCAAGACGATTCGGAGACACTTTCCGAGAACGTCTTCCGGCGCATTCAGGCGGCCATCGTCAAGGGCGAGATCGCCCCGGGCAGCAAGATCTCCGAGCCGGAACTGGCGCGCACCTATGGCATCAGCCGCGGGCCGTTGCGTGAGGCGATCCACCGTCTGGAAGGCCAGCGCCTGCTGGTTCGCGTGCCGCACGTCGGGGCGCGGGTGGTTTCGTTGAGCCATGCCGAGTTGCTGGAGCTCTACGAAATCCGCGAATCCCTCGAAGGCATGGCCTGCCGTCTGGCGGCCGAACGCATGACCCTCGAAGAAATCGACGAATTGCGCCGGGTCCTCGAAACCCATGAACGCGATGCGGCGTTTCAGGCCGGTGTCGGCTACTACCAGCAGGAAGGCGATTTCGACTTCCATTACCGAATCATCCAGGGCAGCGGCAACCGCACCCTGACGCAGATGCTCTGCGGCGAGCTCTATCAACTGGTGCGCATGTACCGCATCCAGTTTTCCACCACGCCCAATCGCCCGCGTCAGGCCTTTGCCGAGCACCACCGAATTCTCGACGCCATCGCCGACCGTGACGGTGAACTGGCCGAGTTGTTGATGCGCCGTCACATCGGCGCCTCCAAACGCAATATCGCCCGTCACTACCAGGACGGCGCTAACCAGACAGCCACTGAACGAGGTGAGTCATGAGTTCCAACAAGAGCACTCCAGGCCAGCGATTCCGCGATGCGGTCGCCAGCGAACATCCGCTGCAAGTGGTCGGCGCGATCAACGCCAACCACGCGCTGCTGGCCAAGCGCGCCGGTTTCAAGGCTATTTATCTGTCGGGTGGCGGGGTGGCTGCCGGCTCCCTCGGCGTGCCGGACCTGGGTATCACCGGTCTGGACGACGTGCTGACCGACGTGCGTCGCATCACTGACGTTTGCGACCTGCCGCTGTTGGTGGACGTGGACACCGGTTTCGGCTCCTCGGCGTTCAATGTCGCGCGTACCGTCAAGTCGATGATCAAATTCGGCGCGGCGGCGATTCACATCGAAGACCAGGTCGGCGCCAAGCGCTGCGGTCATCGTCCTAATAAAGAGATCGTGTCCCTGCAGGAAATGGTCGATCGCATCAAGGCAGCCGTCGATGCGCGCACCGATGACAGCTTCGTGATCATGGCCCGTACCGACGCCCTCGCAGTGGAAGGTCTGGAGTCCGCTTTGGATCGCGCCGCCGCGTGCATCGAGGCCGGCGCCGACATGATTTTCCCGGAGGCCATCACCGAACTGGACATGTACAAGCTGTTCGCCAGCCGCGTGAAAGCGCCGATCCTGGCCAACATCACCGAATTCGGCGCGACGCCGCTGTACACCACCGAGCAGCTTGCCGCCGCCGATGTGTCGCTGGTGCTGTACCCGCTGTCGGCGTTCCGCGCGATGAACAAAGCCGCAGAAAACGTCTACACCGCGATCCGCCGCGACGGCACGCAACAGAACGTCATCGACACCATGCAGACCCGCATGGAGCTTTACGATCGCATCGATTACCACACCTTCGAGCAGAAGCTCGATGCGTTGTTCGCCGCGAAGAAGTAGAGGTTTATGTAGCAGCTGCCGAGCAGCGCGAGGCTGCGTTCGAGGCCGAAGGACTCGCCAAGCCGGGCGATTGAGTTTTTCCAGTGGCACCGCATATGCCGGGTTTACGACGGCTACGCCGCCGAACGCAGCCTCGCGCTGCTCGACAGCTGCTACGAAATCAAGATAACCGTTTAGAAATTGCAGATTCCCTAACAAATTCAAGATTGGAGACAGCAATGGCCGAAGCAAAAGTACTCAGTGGCGCCGGGCTCCGTGGTCAGGTTGCCGGGCAAACCGCACTGTCCACCGTGGGCCAGTCGGGCGCAGGCCTGACCTATCGTGGCTACGACGTTCGCGAACTGGCGGCTGACGCACAATTCGAAGAAGTGGCCTACCTGCTGCTTTACGGCGAACTGCCAACCAAAACACAACTCGCCGCTTACATCAGCAAACTAAGCAAGCTGCGCGACCTGCCGCAAGCGCTGAAAGAAGTGCTGGAACGCATCCCTGTCGACGCCCACCCGATGGACGTGATGCGCACCGGTTGCTCGTTCCTGGGCAACATCGAGCCGGAGAAAGACTTCTGCGAACAACACGACGTGACTGACCGTTTGCTCGCCGCGTTCCCGGCGATCATGTGCTACTGGTATCGCTTCAGCCATGACGGCAAACGCATCAGCTGCGTGAGCGATGAACAATCCATCGGCGGCCACTTCCTGCACCTGCTGCACGACAAGAAGCCGAGCGAGTTGCACGTCAAAGTGATGAACGTTTCGCTGATCCTCTACGCGGAGCACGAGTTCAACGCCTCGACCTTCACCGCACGGGTTTGCGCCTCGACCCTGTCGGACATGTATTCCTGCGTCACGGCCGCCATTGGCTCGCTGCGTGGTCCGCTGCACGGCGGCGCCAACGAAGCGGCGATGGAAATGATCGAGCGCTTCTCGTCGCCGGAAGAGGCCGTCGAAGGCACCCTCGGCATGCTGGCGCGCAAGGACAAGATCATGGGCTTCGGCCACGCGATCTATAAAGACAACGATCCGCGTAACGAAGTGATCAAGGGCTGGTCGAAAAAACTCTCTGAAGAAGTGGGCGACACTGTGCTGTTCCCGGTTTCCGAAGCCATCGACGCAACCATGTGGGAACAGAAGAAACTGTTCCCGAACGCCGACTTCTACCATGCGTCGACGTACCACTTCATGGGCATCCCGACCAAGTTGTTTACACCGATTTTCGTCTGCTCACGCCTGACCGGCTGGGCGGCGCATGTGTTCGAACAACGGGCCAACAACCGCATCATCCGTCCGAGTGCCGAGTACGTCGGCGTCGAACAGCGCAAGTACGTGCCAATCGAACAACGCTGACCGGGAGGGCGCTGACGCTGGTTACTGAAGGAGCCTGAAACCCTGTGGGAGCGAGCCTGCTCGCGATGACGGACTGACATTCAACATCAATGTCGACTGATACACCGCTCTCGCGAGCAGGCTCGCTCCCACAGTGGAATGTGTTTACTTCAAATCCGCGCCGGGTGCCCCCTTTTGAAATTACCGTGACCGAGTCCTGACGATGAACACTGAATTCCGTAAACCGCTGCCCGGCAGCCATCTGGATTACTTCGACGTCCGCGCGGCTGTCGAAGCTATTCAGCCCGGCGCCTATGACACTCTGCCGTACACCTCCCGCGTGCTGGCGGAAAACCTGGTGCGTCGCTGCGACCCGGCCACGCTCACCGAATCCCTGAAGCAATTCATCGAGCGCAAACGCGACCTCGACTTCCCATGGTTCCCGGCCCGCGTGGTGTGCCACGACATTCTTGGCCAGACCGCGTTGGTTGACCTCGCCGGCCTGCGTGACGCCATCGCCCTGCAAGGTGGCGACCCGGCGCAAGTGAACCCGGTGGTGCCGACACAATTGATCGTCGATCACTCCCTGGCCGTCGAGCGCGGTGGTTTCGATCCGGAGGCGTTCGAGAAGAACCGCGCCATCGAAGACCGTCGCAACGAAGACCGTTTCCACTTCATCAACTGGACCAAAAAGGCCTTCAAGAACGTTGATGTGATCCCGCCGGGCAACGGGATCATGCACCAGATCAACCTGGAGAAAATGTCTCCGGTGATTCAGGTGCGCGACGGCGTGGCGTTCCCCGACACTTGCGTCGGCACTGACAGCCACACTCCGCACGTCGACGCACTGGGCGTGATCGCCATTGGTGTCGGCGGCCTGGAAGCTGAAAGCGTGATGCTTGGCCGCGCGTCGTGGATGCGTCTGCCGGAAAGCGTCGGCGTCGAATTGACTGGCAAGCTGCAACCGGGCATCACCGCCACCGACATGGTGCTGGCGCTGACCGAGTTCCTGCGTCAGCAAAAAGTCGTCGGTGCGTGGCTGGAGTTCTTTGGCGAAGGCGCCTCCGCGTTGACGCTTGGCGACCGTGCGACCATCTCCAACATGGCCCCGGAATACGGCGCTACCGCGGCGATGTTTTACATCGACCAGCAGACCATCGATTACCTGAAACTCACCGGCCGTGAAGACGAGCAGGTGCAGTTGGTCGAGAACTATGCCAAGACCACAGGCCTGTGGGCTGACAGCCTGAAAGGCGCGCAATACGAGCGCGGGTTGACCTTCAACCTGTCCTCGGTGGTGCGCAACATGGCCGGCCCGAGCAACCCGCACGCACGCGTTGCGACCTCGGATCTCGCGGCTCAAGGCATCTCCGGTCAGTGGGACGACGTTCCTGGCCAGATGCCGGATGGCGCGGTGATCATCGCCGCCATCACCAGTTGCACCAACACCAGCAACCCGCGCAACGTCATCGCCGCCGGCCTGCTGGCGCGCAATGCCAACAAGCTCGGATTGACCCGCAAGCCGTGGGTCAAATCGTCCCTGGCACCGGGTTCGAAAACCGTCGCGCTGTACCTCGACGAGGCCGGCCTCACCAGCGAACTGGAGCAACTCGGCTTCGGCATCGTCGCCTTTGCCTGCACCACCTGCAACGGCATGTCCGGCGCGCTGGATCCGGTGATTCAGCAAGAGATCATTGACCGCGACCTGTACGCCACCGCTGTGCTCTCGGGTAACCGTAACTTCGACGGCCGGATTCACCCGTACGCCAAGAACGCCTTCCTCGCTTCGCCGCCGTTGGTGGTGGCTTATGCCATCGCCGGCACCATTCGTTTCGACATCGAAAAAGATGTGCTGGGTGTGGTCGACGGTAAGGAAATCCGCCTGAAAGACATCTGGCCGAGCGACGAAGAAATCGACGCGGTGGTCAAGGCTTCGGTCAAGCCGGAGCAGTTCCGTCAGGTCTACATTCCGATGTTTGCCATCCACGAAGACACCGGCCCGAAAGTGACGCCGCTGTACGACTGGCGCGAGATGAGCACCTACATCCGCCGTCCGCCGTACTGGGAAGGCGCGCTGGCCGGGGCTCGTCCGCTCAAGGGTATGCGCCCGCTGGCGGTGCTGCCGGACAACATCACCACTGATCACCTGTCGCCGTCGAACGCGATCATGCTCGACAGCGCCGCCGGTGAATACCTGGCGAAAATGGGCTTGCCGGAAGAGGACTTCAACTCTTACGCAACGCACCGCGGTGACCACTTGACCGCGCAACGCGCCACCTTTGCCAACCCGAAACTGTTCAATGAAATGGTTCAGGAAAACGGCAAGGTCAAACAGGGTTCACTGGCGCGTGTCGAGCCGGAAGGCAAAGTGATGCGCATGTGGGAAGCCATCGAAACCTACATGGAACGCAAGCAGCCGCTGATCATCATTGCCGGCGCCGACTACGGTCAGGGTTCGTCTCGCGACTGGGCGGCCAAAGGCGTGCGTCTGGCGGGTGTGGAAGCGATTGCAGCCGAAGGCTTCGAGCGCATTCACCGCACCAACCTGGTGGGCATGGGCGTGTTGCCGCTGGAATTCAAACCGGGCACCGACCGCAAGACGCTGGGCATCGACGGCAGCGAAACCTACGACGTGATCGGCGAGCGCACCCCGCGTGCCGATCTGACGCTGGTGATCAATCGCAAGAACGGCGAACGCGTCGAAGTGCCGGTGACCTGCCGTCTCGACACCGCCGAAGAAGTGTCGATTTATGAGGCGGGCGGCGTGCTGCAACGCTTCGCTCAGGACTTCCTCGAAGAATCGGCGGTTGCCGTTTAACACGATGAGTTCGGGCGGGGCCATGCGGTCCCGCTCGATCCTAAAAGGAACATCATGGCTCACGCACCTCAAATTAGAATCCCCGCCACCTACATGCGCGGCGGCACCAGTAAAGGCGTGTTCTTCAGCCTGAAAGACCTGCCTGAAGCAGCACAGGTTGCAGGCCCGGCGCGCGACGCTTTGTTGCTGCGGGTGATCGGCAGCCCCGACCCGTATGACAAGCAAATCGACGGCATGGGTGGCGCGACCTCCAGCACCAGCAAAACCGTGATCCTGTCCAAAAGCATCAAGGCCGATCACGACGTCGATTACCTGTTCGGTCAGGTGTCTATCGACAAACCTTTCGTCGACTGGAGCGGTAACTGCGGCAACCTGTCGGCAGCGGTCGGTTCGTTCGCCATCAGCAATGGTTTAGTGGACGCCAGCCGCATCCCGCATAACGGCGTTGCCGTGGTTCGCGTGTGGCAGGCCAACATCGGCAAGACCATCATCGCCCACGTGCCGATCACCAACGGTGAAGTGCAGGAGACCGGTGATTTCGAACTCGACGGCGTGACCTTTCCGGCGGCTGAAGTGCAGGTCGAGTTCATGGACCCAGCGGCGGAAGAAGAGGGCGGCGGTGGTTCGATGTTTCCTACCGGCAACCTGGTCGATGACCTCGAAGTGCCTGGCGTCGGAACGTTCAAGGCGACCATGATCAATGCCGGTATTCCGACGATTTTCGTTAATGCCGAAGACATCGGTTACACCGGCACCGAGCTGCAAGGCGCGATCAACAGTGATCCGAAAGCGTTGCTGATGTTTGAAACCATTCGGGCTTACGGCGCATTGCGCATGGGCCTGATCAAGGATCTGGACGAAGCGGCCAAGCGTCAGCACACGCCCAAGGTTGCTTTCGTGGCCAAGCCTGCGGACTACGTTGCTTCGAGTGGCAAAGCGATTGCGGCGGGCGATGTCGATCTGTTGGTGCGGGCGCTGTCCATGGGCAAATTGCACCACGCGATGATGGGCACGGCGGCGGTGGCTATCGGTACGGCGGCGGCGATTTCCGGCACGCTGGTGAACCTCGCTGCGGGTGGTATTGAGCGCAATGCCGTGCGCTTTGGGCATCCGTCCGGCACCTTGCGTGTGGGGGCTGAAGCCAGCCAGGTGAACGGCGAGTGGACCGTGAACAAAGCCATCATGAGCCGCAGCGCACGGGTGTTGATGGAAGGTTACGTTCGCGTGCCGGGTGATTCGTTCTGATCTGAAATCCACCCCTCACCCCAACCCTCCCGAAACGTCGGACCGCCCCAGAGGGGCGAGGGGGCTTACCGAGTTGTTTGGGAAAGCTACTGCGACCTGAAAGCTAGAGTCGAACTCAGGCTTTGAACAGCATGAAGATCTGCCCCCTTTCCCCCTCTCCCCCGTGGGGAGAGGGTTGGGGTGAGGGGTGGATCTACATGAATAAATACAAAGCAAGCAGGCACCCCAGACCTGCAACAATCAAAACCAAACCTGCCCCTGAGGAAGAACCCCACCACTCAACAATCCTGAACTGGAGTGAATCGAACATGAGCACCAACGTCGACCAGAACAACCGCCCCGACTACGACACGGTCCTGCAGGACATTGCCGACTACGTCCTCAACTTCAAAATCCAATCCGCCGAAGCCCTCGACACCGCCCGCAACTGCCTGATGGACACATTGGGCTGTGGCCTGCTGGCCCTGCGCTTTCCCGAATGCACCAAACACCTCGGCCCCATGGTGGAAGGCACCGTCGTCCCGTTCGGCGCGCGCGTCCCCGGCACCAGTTATCGCCTCGACCCGGTCAAAGCAGCGTGGGACATCGGCTGCATCGTGCGCTGGCTCGATTACAACGACACCTGGCTCGCGGCCGAATGGGGCCATCCGTCCGATAACCTCGGGGGCATTCTCGCGGTGGCCGATCACTTGTCGCAAAAACGCCTCGCCAATGGCGATGCGCCGCTGACCGTTCGCGTGGTACTCGAAGCCATGATCATGGCTCACGAAATCCAGGGCGTGATCGCGCTGGAAAACTCCTTCAATCGCGTAGGCCTGGATCACGTCATTCTGGTGAAAGTCGCCTCGACCGCTGTCACCGCCAAGCTGATGGGCGCCAATCGCGAGCAGTTGTTGTCCGCGTTGTCCCACGCGTTCGCCGACGGTCAGGCGCTGCGCACCTACCGTCATGCGCCGAATGCCGGATCGCGTAAATCCTGGGCGGCCGGCGACGCGTCCAGCCGTGGCGTGCGTCTGGCGGACATCGCAATGCGTGGCGAGATGGGCATCCCCGGCGTACTGACCGCGAAACAATGGGGCTTCTACGACGTGCTGTTCAGCCACACCAACAACGACCTGGCGCTCAAGCCCGAAGACAAACGCGCCTTCAGCTTCTCCCGGCCATACGGCAGCTACGTGATGGAAAACGTGCTGTTCAAGATCAGCTTCCCGGCCGAGTTCCACGCGCAAACGGCGTGCGAAGCGGCCGTGACGTTACATCCGCAAGTCAGAAATCGCCTGCACGAAATCGACAAAATCGTCATCACCACCCACGAATCGGCGATCCGCATCATCTCCAAGGTCGGCCCGCTGGCCAACGCTGCGGACCGTGACCATTGCATCCAGTACATGACAGCCGTGCCGCTGGCGTTCGGCAATCTGGTGGCCGAGCAGTACGAGGACGACTTCCACGCGGCGCATCCGATCATTGACGTGCTGCGCGAAAAAATGGTCATCGTCGAAGACCCGCGCTACACCCGCGAATACCTGGAAGCCGACAAGCGCTCCATCGCCAATGCGATACAGGTGTTCTTCAAGGACGGCTCCAGCACCGAAAACGTGTGGGTGGAGTACCCGATCGGCCACCGCCGTCGCCGCACCGACGGCATTCCTTTGCTGGAAGACAAGTTCAAGGCGAACCTGGCGACGCGCTTCACCGCCCAGCGATGCGCCGAGATCTTTGCGTTGTGCAAGGATCAGGCGAAGCTTGAAGCAACACCGGTGAATCGGTTTGTGGATTTGTTTGTGATCTGACCGTCGCCTAGGGGTTTGTTTTTTTGCCGAGGATCCACTTTTCCACAGGCAATTTGGTGATCGCAAACCCCGTCAGCAAAATCGCCGAGTACATCATCAGTTCCCGGGACAAGGTTTGCCCCTCGTACCAGGCACCGATGATCACCGCGAACACCGGAAAAATGATGAACACAAACGACAGAATGATCGGACTCAGGCGTTTGAGCAGTATGAAATAAACAATGAATCCGCCCACCGACGCCACGAGCCCGAGATAGAGCAGGGCGCTCCAGGAACGCAGGCTGATCGCAGCAAACACAGGCGTTTCGAAGTGCAATCCCGCGACAAAAAGCATCAACCCGGCGATGCCAATGGGCAACGTGTTGTAGGTGATGACGCTGATCGCCGTACCGTGTTTTTTAGTCACCACGTAACACAGCGCATGCATCACCGCCGCGCAGAGGATCGCCAACACTCCGAACAATTCGGCATGGTCCAGATGAAACCCCTGGCTGCGGATGATCATGAACAGGCTGCCGAAACCGATGGCGATGCCGAGCACTTGCGAGGGATAGATTTTCTCCCGCAAAAACAGCGCGGAGAACAGCAGGATGAACACCGGCATGCAGCTGAACAGCAGCGCCGTCAGGCCGGACGAAACGTGCATCTCGCCGTAGTTGAGCAAGTAGTACGGCAGGCTGAAATACGACAGCGTGACAAAGACAAAAAACCAACGGCTTTCCTTGGGAAACTGCAGCGGCTCGCGACGTATCAGGGCGAAGCCGAGAAAGAGTGGGAAGGCGATGAGGAACCGCAGGCCGGCGGCGGTCAGCGGCGGCACGCTTTCAACCGCAATCTTGATCCCGAGCCACGTGGTGCCCCAGCTCAGGCACACGATCAGGAACAGCACGCTGGTGACCAAGGCGGCGAGCCAGGGTTTTGCAGTACATGAAGGTGCACTGACGGCAATGGACATGAGTGAGCTCCTTTTATGTTCGGAATTGACCTTCATCTGCAAAAGGTCTATCCCTGATTGAACCTGTTTCAAGCAGGCTATTCGGGGCTGGAATGACTGTCAAAATAAGTATTGCCATGGTGTCAATCCTGCGCGACGGCCTGGCAAACGGTCTGGGTGTGAAATACAAACGCCTCGCCGACGCGGTCGAAAAAGGCATCGCTGAAGGGCTGATCGAGCCCGGCTGCAAATTGCCGCCTCATCGGTTGCTGGCGGATAGCCTCGGCGTGACCATGGGTACCATCAGCCGCGCTTACGGTGAACTCGAACGCGTGGGATTGGTGGTCGCTCGCGTAGGAGACGGCACCTATGTGCGTCAGCGCGGGATGGAACGACCGCGGGACGGTGGCTTTCGCAATGTCAGTGATGAGCCTCGGGCGTTTTTTGACATGAGCCGTAATCAACCGATTCCGGGGCAGGAAGCGCTTTTTTTGAGTCAGAGCCTGCAAGCGTTGTCCCTTGATCCTGAGGCGTTGCAACACATCAGCGGCTACACCGTCGATGTCGGTTTGCCACGCTATCGTGCGGCGGGCGCGCACTGGCTCAGGCATAAAGAGTTTGTCCCGAACGCCGAGCAGATCGTTTGCGTGAACGGCGGCCAGCACGGTTTGTTGTGTGCCTTGATGGGGTTGCTCAAGGCGGGCGATACGTTGGTGACAGAGCACCTGACCTACCCGGGATTGATCAGCGTCGCACGCCAGCTCGGGATAAAACTCATCGGCGCCGGGATGGATGACGAAGGACTGATGCCCGATGCGCTGGAGGAGGTTTGCCGCAACCATCGAGTCTCAGCGCTGTATTGCACGCCGACGATCCAGAATCCTACGGCTGCCGTGATGTCCGTCGCACGGCGCGAGGCGATTGCAGAGGTCTGTCGGCAGCACAATCTGTTGATCTTTGAAGACGAAGCCCACGCGGTATTGGCTCAACATCGACCGTTACCCTTGAGCCATTTCGCCCCGGAGCGTTCGGTGCTGATTGGCAGTTTGAGTAAGGCGGTATCGGCAGGTTTGCGGGTCGGTTACCTGCATGCGCCGCAACCGTTGATCGGACGCTTGAGCGCAGCCGTGCGTGGGACGTGCTGGATGGCCAGTCCGCTATCGCTGGAGGTGGCGAGCCTGTGGATAGAAAATGGCATAGCCGAGCAGTTGCTGGGCCAGCAGATTACCGAGATCGGTCGGCGCAAGGCGTTGGTAAGCGGTGTGCTGGAAGGCTTGGCGTGCAAAACCCATCCCCATAGCCCGCACTTCTGGATCGAAGTGCCCGAGCCGTGGCGGGCCTCGCAGATTGCTGAGGAGCTCAAGGCGAATAATTATCTGGTGGCGACTGCCGAGGTGTTTGCGGTCGGACATGGGGCTGTGCCGCAGTTCATCAGGGCGAGTGTTTGTAATTCGGCGGGGGATGATCGGTTGTTGCTGGGCGGGTTTGACGCATTGGCGGCAGCATTGGCAGAGACCGTGTAATCGCTCTTCGTGAGCAGGCTCGCTCCCACAGTGGATCTCTGTCGTACACAAACGTTGTGTCCAATGGAGATCAATTGTGGGAGCGAGCCTGCTCGCGAAAGCAGTGTAACGGGCGCCGCAGAACTACTTGAACCGCCGCTCCACGCCTTTCTCCACCAGGATCTTCGCCGAAATCTCTTCCACCGAAAAATGCGTGGAATTGATGTGCGGAATGTTCTCGCGACGGAACAGATTCTCCACCTCACGCACTTCGAATTCGCACTGGGCGTAGCTCGAATAGCGGCTGTTGGGTTTGCGCTCGTTGCGGATCGCAGTGAGGCGGTCCGGATCGATGGTCAGTCCGAACAGCTTGTGCTGGTGGGCGCGCAGGGTGGCAGGCAGTTGCAAGCGTTCCATGTCGTCTTCGGTCAGCGGGTAGTTGGCCGCGCGGATGCCAAATTGCATGGCCATGTACAGGCACGTCGGCGTCTTACCACAACGCGACACGCCCACTAGGATCAGGTCCGCCTTGTCGTAATAATGCGTGCGCGCACCGTCGTCGTTGTCGAGGGCGAAGTTGACCGCCTCGATGCGTTCCATGTAATTGGAGTTGCTGCCAATCGAGTGGGACTTGCCGACGGTGTAGGAAGAATGCTCGGTCAATTCCTGTTCAAGAGGCGCCAGAAAGGTCGAGAAAATATCGATCATGAAACCATTGGACGTTGCGAGGATCTCACGGATGTCCTGATTGACGATGGTGTCGAAGATGATCGGCCGAAAGCCATCGTTTTCAGCGGCTTTGTTGATTTGTTGTACCATGACCCGCGCTTTATCCGCGTTGTCGATGTACGGCTTCGTGAATTTGCTGAAGGTAATGTTTTCGAACTGCGCCAGGAGGCTTTGACCCAGGGTTTCGGCTGTAATGCCGGTGCCATCGGAGATAAAGAAAGCAGATCGTTTCATTTGCACCTTGGGCCTTAAGCTAGTGACGAATCTTGGATATGATAGGCGCGATTTGCTGGCCGCCAGTGGCCCGCATTCTCACTTATTTTCCAGGTCCAGGCCATACAGCTGGCAAACGCTCCATAGAGCAGCCGGCTTCTGAGCTTTTCCAACACAGTTAGTGGAGAGATCACCTTGGTAGAGTACGTAGTTTCCCTCGATAAGCTCGGCGTCCATGATGTAGAGCACGTAGGGGGCAAGAACGCATCCCTGGGCGAGATGATCAGTAACCTTGCAGGTGCCGGTGTATCGGTGCCCGGTGGCTTCGCCACGACAGCTCAGGCTTATCGTGATTTTCTCGAGCTGAGCGGCCTGAACGATCAGATCCACGCCGCCCTCGACGCCCTGGACGTCGACGATGTCAATGCCTTGGCCAGGACCGGCGCCCAGATCCGTCAATGGATCATGGAAGCCGAATTCCCCGAGAAGCTCAACGCCGAGATCCGCACCGCGTTCGCCACGCTGTCGGCCGGCAACCCTGACATGGCCGTGGCCGTGCGCTCTTCCGCTACCGCCGAAGACCTGCCGGACGCTTCCTTCGCCGGTCAGCAGGAAACCTTCCTGAACATCCGTGGTGTCGAAAACGTTATTCGCGCCGCCAAAGAGGTGTTCGCTTCGCTGTTTAACGATCGCGCCATTTCCTACCGCGTCCACCAGGGCTTCGACCACAAACTGGTTGCCCTGTCGGCCGGCGTGCAGCGCATGGTCCGCTCCGAAACCGGCACCGCCGGCGTGATGTTCACCCTCGATACCGAATCGGGCTTCCGTGACGTGGTGTTCATCACCGGCGCCTACGGCCTGGGTGAAACCGTCGTACAAGGCGCGGTGAACCCGGATGAGTTCTACGTCCACAAAGGCACGCTGGCAGCCGGTCGTCCGGCCATCCTGCGTCGCAACCTGGGCAGCAAAGCCATCAAGATGATTTACGGCGAAGTGGCCACGGCCGGTAAATCGGTCAAGACCATCGACGTCGACAAGGCTGATCGCGCACGTTTCTGTCTGAGCGACGCCGAAGTCAGCGAGCTGGCCAAGCAAGCGATGATCATCGAGAAGCACTACAAGTGCCCGATGGACATCGAATGGGCCAAAGACGGCGACGACGGCAAGCTCTACATCGTTCAGGCCCGTCCTGAAACCGTGAAGAGCCGCACCCAGGCCAACGTCATGGAACGTTACCTGTTGAAAGAAACCGGCACCGTGCTGGTTGAAGGTCGCGCCATCGGCCAGCGCATCGGCGCCGGCAAGGTACGGATCATCAAGGACGTGTCCGAGATGGACAAAGTCCAGCCAGGCGACGTGCTGGTCTCCGACATGACCGACCCGGACTGGGAACCGGTCATGAAGCGCGCGAGCGCCATCGTCACCAACCGTGGCGGTCGTACCTGCCACGCGGCGATCATCGCTCGCGAACTGGGCATTCCGGCCGTGGTCGGTTGCGGCAACGCCACCCAGCTGTTGAAAGACGGTCAGGGCGTGACCGTTTCCTGTGCTGAAGGCGATACCGGTTACATCTTCGAAGGCGAATTGGGCTTCGACATCAAGAAAAACTCCGTGGACGCCATGCCTGATCTGCCGTTCAAGATCATGATGAACGTCGGCAACCCGGACCGCGCCTTCGACTTCGCGCAACTGCCGAACGCCGGTGTGGGCCTGGCCCGTCTGGAATTCATCATCAACCGCATGATCGGCGTGCACCCCAAGGCGCTGCTGAATTACGCCGGGCTGCCGCAGGACATCAAGGACAGCGTCGACAAGCGCATTGCCGGCTACGACGATCCGGTCGGTTTCTATGTCGAGAAACTGGTTGAAGGCATCAGCACCCTGGCCGCTGCGTTCACCCCGAAAAAGGTCATCGTGCGTCTGTCGGACTTCAAGTCCAACGAATACGCGAACCTGATCGGCGGCAAGCTCTACGAGCCGGAAGAAGAAAATCCGATGCTGGGCTTCCGTGGCGCTTCGCGTTATATCAGCGAATCGTTCCGTGACTGCTTCGAACTCGAATGCCGTGCTCTCAAGCGCGTGCGCAACGAGATGGGCCTGACCAACGTCGAAATCATGGTGCCGTTCGTCCGTACCTTGGGCGAAGCCAGCCAGGTCATCGACCTGTTGGCGGAGAACGGTCTGAAGCGCGGCGAAAACGGTCTGCGCATCATCATGATGTGCGAACTGCCGTCCAACGCGATCCTCGCTGAAGAGTTCCTTGAGTTCTTTGACGGCTTCTCCATTGGCTCCAACGACCTGACTCAGCTGACGCTGGGCCTGGATCGTGACTCCGGGATCATCGCGCACCTGTTCGACGAGCGTAATCCGGCGGTCAAGAAGCTGCTGGCCAACGCGATTCAGGCCTGTAACAAGGCTGGCAAGTACATCGGCATTTGCGGTCAGGGTCCTTCGGACCACCCTGATCTGGCCAAATGGCTGATGGAGCAGGGCATCGAAAGCGTTTCGTTGAACCCCGATTCCGTACTGGAAACCTGGTTCTTCCTGGCTGAAGGTCAGGCTCCGGCCTGATAGGTGAGTGAAGCCTCGGTCAAGTGGCCGAGGCTTTGAGATTCTGTGTCCTATCTCGGCAATGCGTTCAATTTTGATGTGTGGATTTTGCTGGCAGGCAAGGCGCCGTGACGAGTCATAGCTTGCTATGGGGAGGAGCGGCAACGCAGCATGCCAGCAAAAGACGCCGTCAAAATTGAACAGTCATTGTCGAGATAGGACTCATGGGCGGGCTCCTCTGGAAGCCGCCCTTTTTTGTGCAAGAGCATTATGCAAAGCAGCAGCAACCTATTTCCTGTCGCCCTGATCAGCGCCGAGCGGCGCGGCGATCTGAGCGAAGACGTCTATCGTCTGAAACCCGGCAACAGCCCTGATGGCACCGTCGAACTGGCTGTGACGCGCCTGGGCATGGCGGATGGCTCAGACGCGCGTGGCGTTCCGGTTATTTTGCTTCACGGCAGCTTTTCCAATCGACGGTTCTGGTTTTCCCCGAAGGGGCTCGGACTGGGCGCCTATCTGACGCGTCTGGGATTCGATGTATGGATTCCCGAAATGCGTGGTCACGGCCTGTCCCAGCGTAACCAGAACTACCGCAAGAATCGTGTTGCCGACTACGCCCGTTACGATTTGCCAGCCATTGGCGCGTTCGTGCGCGAGCAGAGCGGCCAGATCCCGCACTGGATCGGTCACTCGCTGGGCGGGATTACCCTGGCGGCGGCATTGGGTGGTGAGTACATCGGCGAGCCGGTGGTGGCTTCCGCGGCGTTTTTCGGTACGCAAGTCAGCCGCACCTATTGGCCGTTGAAAATTCCGCCGGTGGAGTGGAGCGGGCGCTTCATTCTCAAACGCTTTGCCCAGCTGTCCGGTTCACGGCTCAAGCGCGGCCCGGAGGACGAGCCCATTGGCCTGGCCCTGGAAAGCATGCGCTGGTATGGCTTGTTCGGGCGCTTTGGCGATGCCGACAAGGATTGGTGGGCCGGATTGGCCGACGTTCAGTTACCGGTATTGGCCGTGAGTGCCGCAGGTGACCATCAGGACCCGACCTGGGCTTGTCGCAAGCTGTTCGATCAGGTGGGTTCCGAGCATAAGCAATTCATCAACCTGGGTCGCGAGCAGGGTTTTGGCGATAATTTCGGTCATGTGCAGATGCTCGTCAGCAAAGCCGCCCAGACTGAAGTCTGGCCCCTGGTGGCGCGCTGGCTGGAAGATCAGCAGACGCCATTGCTGGGTGAAAAACCGGATCTGGCCACGGCAGTCTGAGCCCGATGCTCTAACAAGGGCATTTCGCTCTGTTCGGCTTGCGGCTAAGATATGACGCATTGAGCTGTTCTGGTCACGTTTCGACACCCTCGATTGTCTTCCTCTTTACAGGAGTTTCTCGATGAATCATTACCTCACGCCTGACCTGTGCGACGCCTATCCGGAGCTGGTGCAGGTGTTGGAACCGATGTTCAACAATTTCGGTGGCCGTGATTCTTTCGGCGGCGAAATCGTGACCATCAAATGTTTCGAAGACAATTCGCGGGTCAAGGAGCAGGTCGAGCTCAAGGGGAATGGCAAAGTGCTGGTGGTCGACGGTGGCGGTTCCCTGCGTCATGCGTTGCTGGGTGACATGCTGGCCGAGAAGGCCGCGAAAAACGGTTGGGAAGGGCTGGTGATCTACGGTTGCATCCGCGACGTAGATATCATCGCGCAGACCGATCTGGGCGTTCAGGCCCTGGCCAGCCACCCGAGGAAATCCGACCGGCGCGGGCTAGGCGATCTCAACGTTGCGGTCACTTTTGCCGGTGTGACGTTCCACCCGGGCCACTATATCTATGCGGACAACAACGGCGTGATCATCTCGCCAAGTCCGCTGAAGATGCCTGAATAAAGCGCGACACCAACAAAGGGATGAGGATGTTCGAGGAAGAAAACGCGCAGTGGGGGCTGGTGCATGCCCTTGTGCTGGACGGTAAAGGCGGTGCGCGTTCGATAGCCCGGACTGAACTCGATGACTTGCAGCTGCAGGCCCATGAAAGCCTGTGGCTGCACTGGGATCGCAGTCACCCGCAAACCCAGACCTGGTTGCGCAAATCCAGCGGTCTGAGCGAATTCAGCTGTGATCTTTTACTTGAAGAAAACACCCGTCCGCGTCTTTTACAGCTTTCGGACAGCGAGCTGCTGCTATTTTTGCGTGGGGTCAACCTGAACCCGGGCGCCGAGCCGGAAGACATGGTCTCGGTGCGGATTTTTGCGTCAGCCCAGCGGGTTATTTCTCTGCGTTTGCGTCCATTGCGCGCCACCGATGATTTGCTGGTGCAGCTCGCCGAAGGCAAAGGACCGAAAACCGCGTCAGAACTCATCCTTTATATGGCGCAATACCTCACCAACAAGGTGCAGGATCTGATCGGTTGCCTCTCGGAAGTGGTCGATGAGGAAGAAGAAAAGCTGGATGCCGACGAACGGTACACACCCGAGCACGGAGCCGTTTTACAGATCCGGCGCAGGGCTGCTGCGTTGAAGCGCTTTCTCGCTCCGCAGCGGGACATTTTCGGTCAGTTGACGCGGATAAAACTGCCCTGGTTCGTCGAAGATGATGGCGATTACTGGAACGAATTGAACAACAGCCTGACCCGATATCTTGAGGAGCTGGAATTGACCCGGGAGCGGGTGGGGCTGGTCCTCGAGGCCGAAGATAGACGTTTGAGCGTGCGCATGAATCGCACGATGTACCGCTTCGGGATCATCACCGGGATCTTTTTGCCGATGAGTTTTCTGACCGGTCTGTTGGGGATCAACGTCGGCGGGATTCCGTTCTCTGCAAGCCCCTATGGCTTCCTGATTGCGTGTCTGATGATGGTCTCGGTGGCGATGGGGCAGTGGTGGTTATTCCGACGTTTGCGCTGGGTCTGAGGGTGAGCCATGTGACCCGAGCAAATTTGACCGCGTCTTTCACAGACATCACGAGAGGTGCGTATGCACGATCCGTTTGAACAGTCTTTGCGTGACATGCTCAAGGCATCACCGTCCACCCGGGACGACGATGCGTGCCTTGGGCGTGTACTGAAAACCGCCAACCGCCAGGTCGGCGCCGGTGATCTGTTCAGCTTGCTGGGCCGTTGGCTGCCCGCGCTGATGATTGCCTTGAATAACGGATCGGCCCATGTCGCTCCGGTTTCCCGTCACCGTAAACCTACCGTTCGCACTGCTGATAAGGCTGATTGAATATGGAACTTGATCTCTGGACTCAGAGCCTCGTCACTGCAATGACTGCGTTATGGACCAAGGTTGCAAATTTCATCCCGAACCTGTTCGGCGCACTGGTTGTGCTGCTGTTGGGTTTCGTCGTTGCGAAACTTTTGGACACTTTGTTGTCCAAGTTGCTCGCCAAACTGGGGCTCGATCGCCTGATGGGCGGCACCGGTCTGACAAAATTGCTGTCCCGGGCCGGCCTTCAAGTGCCCATCTCCACCTTGATTGGCAAGATTGTCTATTGGTTCGTTCTGCTGATTTTTCTGGTTTCTGCCGCAGAATCCCTTGGACTTGAGCGAGTTTCGGCTACGCTTGACATGCTTGCGCTGTATTTGCCGAAAGTATTTGGCGCCGCGCTAGTGCTGCTGGTGGGTGTTTTGCTCGCGCAATTGGCCAATGGGCTGGTGCGTGGTGCAGCAGAGGGCGTGGGGCTGGACTACGCTGCGGGCCTGGGAAGAATTGCCCAGGGCCTGGTGATTATCATCAGTATTTCGGTTGCAATCAGCCAGTTGGAGGTCAAGACTGACCTGCTCAACCACGTGATTGTGATCGTTTTGATTACCGTTGGTCTGGCAGTTGCGCTGGCCATGGGGTTGGGAAGCCGGGAAATTGCCGGTCAGATTCTTGCGGGAATCTATGTGCGTGAGTTGTATCAGGTTGGGCAACAAGTGCGTGTTGGCGAGGTCGAAGGTCAGATCGAAGAGATCGGCACGGTTAAAACCACATTGCTGACCGATGAGGGCGAGCTAGTCTCTCTTTCCAATCGGATCCTCCTGGAACAGCATGTGAGTAGCCGCTAACCCGGCAAACCCTGCTAATGTATGCCGCCGCAAAAATGCCCTGAAAAGGGTTGCGGCGGACATTGACCTGACTGTCGGCCCGACTTGTTTTGAATAAAGCTCAATCGCTGTCCACGCGCTACGACCCCCGCGAGCTCTCTGATGAGGAGTTGGTCGCGCGCTCGCATACCGAGCTGTTTCACGTAACGCGCGCCTATGAAGAACTGATGCGGCGTTACCAGCGAACATTATTTAACGTCTGTGCACGGTATCTTGGGAACGATCGTGACGCAGACGATGTCTGTCAGGAAGTGATGTTGAAGGTGCTGTATGGCCTGAAGAACTTCGAGGGGAAATCGAAGTTCAAGACATGGCTATATAGCATCACGTACAACGAGTGCATCACGCAGTATCGGAAAGAACGGCGAAAGCGTCGCTTGATGGATGCTTTGAGTCTGGACCCCCTCGAGGAAGCGTCTGAAGAAAAGACGCCGAAACCTGAGGACAAGGGTGGACTTGATCGCTGGTTAGTGTATGTGAACCCGATTGACCGTGAAATTCTGGTGCTACGATTTGTCGCAGAGCTGGAATTTCAAGAGATCGCGGATATCATGCACATGGGTTTGAGTGCGACAAAAATGCGTTACAAACGTGCTCTAGATAAATTGCGTGAGAAATTTGCAGGCATTGCTGAAACTTAGTTCGGCGCAAATATCTCTTACGTGTAGGCAAGTTCTGATAGACTTGCCGCCGAGTTGTCCCCCGGTTTGCGGGACTGCTTCACAATCACCAGATGGGGATTTAACGGATGAAACTGAAAAACACCTTGGGCTTTGCCATTGGTTCTCTTATTGCCGCTACTTCGTTCGGCGCGCTGGCACAAGGCCAAGGCGCAGTTGAAATCGAAGGCTTCGCCAAGAAAGAACAGTACGACAGCGATCGTGACTTCAAAAACAACGGCAACCTGTTTGGCGCTTCCGTAGGCTACTTCATCACCGACGACGTCGAACTGCGTCTGGCTTACGACGAAGTGCACAACGTGCGTTCCGATGACGGTCGTAACGTTAAGGGCGCTGATACCGCTCTGGACGCTCTGTACCACTTCAACAACCCAGGCGACATGGTTCGTCCATACGTTTCGGCCGGTTTCTCGGACCAGAGCATTGGCCAGAACGGCGGTGGCGGTCGTAACCGTTCCACTTTCGCCAACGTTGGTGGCGGTGCCAAGCTGTACTTCACCGAGAACTTCTACGCCCGTGCTGGCGTTGAAGCTCAATACAACATCGACCAGGGCGACACCGAGTGGGCTCCAAGCGTCGGTATCGGTGTGAACTTCGGTGGCGGCTCCAAGCCTGCTGCTGCTCCAGTTCCAGCACCAGCTGAAGTCTGCTCCGACAGCGACAACGATGGCGTTTGCGACAACGTTGACAAGTGCCCGGACACCCCAGCCAACGTAACTGTTGACGCTGATGGCTGCCCAGCAGTTGCTGAAGTTGTTCGTGTTGAGCTGGACGTGAAATTCGACTTCGACAAGTCGGTAGTCAAGCCTAACAGCTACGGCGACATCAAAAACCTCGCTGACTTCATGAAGCAGTACCCATCCACCAGCACTACTGTTGAAGGTCACACTGACTCCGTCGGTCCTGACGCTTACAACCAGAAACTGTCCGAGCGTCGTGCAAACGCCGTTAAGCAAGTTCTGACCAACCAGTACGGTGTTGAATCGTCCCGCGTTCAGTCTGTTGGCTACGGCGAATCCCGCCCAGTTGCTGACAACAAAACTGAAGCTGGTCGCGCTGTAAACCGTCGCGTAGAAGCGCAGGTTGAAGCTAACGCTAAGTAATTAGCGCGCAGCTCTGAAAAGCCCGGCTCAGGCCGGGCTTTTCTTTGTCTGCGATTTGGGTTTCAGATTGGGGTTTGCGTCGCTTTTAAAAGATCGCAGCCTGCGGCAGCTCCTACAGGTTGTACGCAGAAGCTGTGTAGGAGCTGCCGCAGGCTGCGATCTTTTGACTTTCTTCGCAGGCCGCGACCGCACCGATCACCAGGATCGCCGGGCTTTTGAGTTCGAAGCTGTAGGCATCTTCTTCCATCGCTGTCAGGTCGCTCCGACATTCCCGTTGGTGTGGCAGGGAAGCGTTTTCAATCATTGCCACCGGTGTATCTGCCGCCATTCCACCGGCGAGCAACTGCTCACGAATCTCGCTCAGTTTTGCGACACCCATATACACCACCAGCGTCGTGCCACCTTGGGCCAGTGCCTGCCAGTTCAGGCTGCTGCCATCCTGAGTGTGGGCGGTGACCAGTGTCACGCCACGAGCAACACCCCGCAGTGTCAACGGAATATCGCATTGCGTTGCACCGGCAAGCCCGGCAGTGATGCCGTTGACCAGTTCGACTTCGACCCCATGTTCGCGCAGCCACTGCGCTTCTTCGCCGCCCCGGCCAAAAATGCACGGGTCGCCGCCCTTGAGCCGCACCACGCATTTACCGTGGCGGGCATAACGCAGCATCAGGCGATGAATGAATGCCTGAGGCGTGGAGCGACAGCCGCCGCGCTTGCCCACGGGAATGATCCGCGCCTGCGGGCAGTGCTCCAGCACCGCATCGTTGACCAGATCATCGATCAGCACCACATCCGCTTCGCTCAACGCCCGCACGGCCTTGAGGGTCAACAATTCCGGATCGCCAGGACCCGCACCCACCAGCCAGACTTTTGCGCTCATAGTGTTTTCCTCACGAGGTGACGGCGACCGGCTGCGCAGTGGCGGCCAGCAAACGCTTGATTTCCGGGACGCAGGAGCCGCATTGCGTGCCGCAGCCCAATTCTTGTTTCAAACCTTGCAGATCCAGGCCGCGGCTAATGCCGGCGCAGACCGCGCTTTGGCTGACGTTTTTGCAGTTGCACAGGGTTTTGTTACCGATGGCCGGCGTATTGGCGTTGCCCGGTGGGGCGCTCAGCGGTGCCAGCAGCCAGCGCCGCAGTTGTTCGTCAGCGCGACCTTCCAGCCACAGGCTTTGCAGCCAGTGTTGGGCAAGGGTTTCGCCGGCCAGGCGAATCGCGGTGATCCGGCCGTTCTCGATCCGTACCCGTTTACCGATAGAGCGCCGTGGGTCGTCGTAGGCCAAAACCGGGCCATCGTTGAGTCCCAGGCATTGATCGATATCACGCAGCAGTTGCGGGTCGGGCGCGACGGCGCTGGCAGCGCGTATCAGCAGCGCGGGGCGTTCACGGCCGGCCAGGCTGAGGCTAACGTAGGAAAACGCCTCACAGAGCGGTCGTAGCGTCTCAAAATTCTGTTGAATATCGCCTTCGATCAGGGCGAATAGCTGCCATGGGAGATTTACAGGTTCGAGACGCACGCCGCTGTGTTTGAGTTCAGGCTGTTTCGATAGCGGGTCGAAGGCGGGAAGAGTGAGGGTGTTTACGCCACCCTTGAGGAAGCGGTCACCCCAATGCATTGGCAAAAAGGCCTGACCAGGTCGCACGCTGTCGTCGCCTCCAACGGCGACAATCACCGCGCCACGGCGACTTTTCAGGCTGACCAGGTCGCCAGATTGCAGCCGATGCCGACGCAGTTCATCCGGGTGCAGACTCAACACGGCTTCGCTGACATGGCCGAATAGCTGTGCGGCGGTGCCGGTGCGGCTCATGCCGTGCCATTGGTCCCGCAGGCGGCCGGTGATCAGGGTCAGCGGGAAGCGCGCGTCGCGTTGTTCCTTGGCGGCGCGGTACGGGTCGGCCACGAAGTGCGCACGCCCACTGGCCGTCGGGAAAATTCCGTCCAGGTACAGCCGGGCCGTACCTTCGCTGGCGCCAGTGGGGAAGGGCCATTGCTGCGGACCGAGGCGGTCGATCAGCGCATGACTGATGCCGGACAAGTCCAGATCACGCCCGCGGGTCAATTGCTTGTACTCGTCGAAGACCTGCGCCGGGTTTTCAAAGGCAAACAGGCTGGTTTGCCCTGGACGCAGATATTTTTCCAGGCGCTGTGCGAAATCCACGGTGATGGCCCAGTCTGAGCGGGCTTCGCCGGGTGCGACGATGGCTCGGCGAACGTGGGAAATGCGCCGTTCGGAGTTGGTCACCGTGCCGTCCTTTTCGCCCCAACTGGCGGCAGGCAGTAGCAGGTCGGCGAAGGCGGCGGTTTCGGTGGTGCGGAAGGCTTCCTGTAACACCACGAACGGACAGGCCTCCAGTGCGGCGCGCACGGCGGTTTGATCCGGCATTGATTGCGCGGGGTTGGTGCAAGCGATCCACAGCGCCTTGATCTTGCCGCTGCGCACCTGTTCGAACAGTTCAATGGCGGTAAGCCCGGTGTTTTCGGGGAGTTGTTCAATGCCCCAATAGTCCGCCACTTCCGCGCGATGTTCGGCATTGGCTGCCTCGCGATGGCCTGGCAGCAGGTTCGACAAGCTGCCGGTTTCGCGGCCACCCATGGCATTCGGCTGACCGGTCAGCGAGAAAGGTCCTGCGCCGGGGCGGCCGATTTGCCCGGTGGCCAGGTGCAGGTTGATCAGTGCGCTGTTTTTCGCGCTGCCGGCGGTGGACTGGTTCAAGCCCATGCACCAAAGCGACAGGAAGCTCGGTGAAGTGCCAACCCATTCGGCGCATTGCTGCAGTTGCTCGACGCTGATCCCGCAGAGCTGCGAAACCATCTGCGGCGTGTAATCGCGCACCAGGTTTTTCAGTTCGGCCAAGCCTTCGGTGTGGGCCTTGATAAAGTCGCGGTCGACCCAGTCTTCCCACAGCAGCAGGTGCAAAATCCCATGGAATAAGGCGACATCGGTGCCTGGCAGAATCGCCAGGTGCAGGTCAGCCAGATCGCAGGTGTCGGTACGACGCGGGTCGATGACGATGACTTTCATCTGCGGCCGGCGGGATTTTGCTTCCTCCAGGCGACGGAAAAGTATCGGGTGGGCGTAGGCCATGTTGCTGCCGACGATCATCACGCAGTCGCTCAGTTCCAGGTCTTCGTAGCTGCACGGCGGGGCGTCGGCACCCAGGCTGCGCTTGTAGCCGACCACTGCCGAAGACATGCACAGGCGCGAATTGCTGTCGATGTTGTTGGTGCCCACCAGCGCTCGCGCCAGTTTGTTGAAGGCGTAGTAATCCTCGGTCAGCAATTGCCCGGAAATGTAGAACGCCACGCTGTCCGGGCCGTGTTCGGCAATGGTCTCGGCAAAAACGCTGGCGGCGTGATCGAGGGCGGTGGCCCAGTCGGTGCGGCTGCGGGCCAGGCCTTTGCCCAGGCGCAGTTCGGGATATAACGCCCTGGCTGCGAGGTCGCCGGTGAGGTGCAAGGTAGAACCTTTACTGCACAGTTTGCCGAAGTTGGCCGGGTGGGCCGGATCGCCGCTGACGCCGAGAATGCGCTCGCCGTCATGCTCGATCAGCACGCCGCAGCCGACCCCGCAATAGCAGCAGGTGGAAGCGGTGATCTGGTTCATCAGCTTGCTTCCCGCAGGGCCAGCAACACCCGGCCATTCTCGACCCGTGCTGAATGGTGGTGAGCGCAACCGATGTCCGGGGCCTGGGCTTCACCGGTTTCCAGGTCGATCTGCCAGTTATGCAGCGGGCAGGCGACCCGTTTGCCGTAGATCAAACCTTGGGACAGTGGCCCGCCCTTGTGCGGGCAGCGGTCATCGAGTGCGAAAACCTCATCGTCGCTGGTACGAAAAATCGCGATGTCGCCTTTCGGGCCGGCAATGATCCGGGAGCCCAAGGCATTGATTTCTTCCAGTGCACAGATATCCAGCCAGTTCATGCCAGCACCTCCAGATTCTTCACTGTGATGACGTCGAATTCTTTCTTCAGCAGTGGTTGTTCCAGGCGTTCCTTCCACGGGTCCTGTTCGAACGACAAGGAGAATTGCAGGCGATCGTTGAGTGCCTTGCGGCGCTCCGGGTCTTCCAGCACGGCTTTCTTGATGTGCTCCATGCCGACCCGTTGCAGGTAGTGCACGGTGCGTTCGAGGTAGAAAGCTTCTTCGCGATAGAGCTGCAGGAACGCGCCGTTGTATTCACGCACTTCTTCGGCGGTCTTGAGCTTGACGAAGAATTCCGCGACTTCGGTCTTGATCCCGCCGTTGCCGCCGATGTACATCTCCCAGCCCGAATCCACGCCGATAATTCCGACGTCCTTGATGCCCGCTTCCGAACAGTTGCGTGGGCAGCCGGAGACGGCCAGTTTCACTTTGTGCGGCGACCACATGTTGAACAGGTCGTGCTCAAGCTCGATGCCCAATTGCGTGGAGTTTTGCGTACCGAAGCGGCAGAACTCGCTGCCGACGCAGGTCTTCACGGTGCGGATGGATTTGCCGTAGGCGTGGCCGGACGGCATGTCGAGGTCCTTCCAGACGCCCGGCAAGTCCTGCTTCTTTATCCCCAGCAAATCGATACGCTGGCCGCCGGTCACCTTGACCATTGGCACGTTGTATTTATCGGCCACGTCGGCAATACGCCGCAGTTCCGAAGGATTGGTCACACCGCCCCACATCCGTGGGATTACAGAGTAAGTGCCGTCTTTCTGAATGTTGGCGTGGGCCCGTTCGTTGATCAGCCGCGATTGCGGGTCGTCCTTGGCTTCGCCCGGCCAGGTGGAAATCAGGTAGTAGTTGAGCGCCGGGCGGCACGTGGCGCAGCCGTTCGGCGTGCGCCAGTTCAAATAGCTCAGGGTGCCGGCGATGGTCAGCAGATGCTGCTCGCGGATGGCCTGACGGATTTGCCCGTGATTCAAGTCGCTGCAACCGCAGATGGCTTTTTCGCTTTTCGGTTTGACGTCGGCTGCGCCGCCCACGGTGTTGATCAGGATCTGTTCCACCAACCCGGCGCAGGAGCCGCAGGAGCTGGCAGCCTTGGTGTGTTTCTTGACGTCGTCGACGCTGAACAGCCCGTGTTCCTGAATCGCCTTGACGATGGTGCCTTTGCACACGCCGTTGCAGCCGCAGACTTCGGCGGTGTCGGCCATGTTCATGGCTTTGTCCTGGCCTTGATGTCCTACGTCACCCAAGGCGTTTTCACCAAACATCAGGTGATCGCGGATCTCGTCGATGGCGTGATTCTCACGGATCTGCCGGAAATACCAGCCACCGTCTGCCGTATCGCCGTACAGACAGGCCCCGACCAGCACGTCATCCTTGATCACCAGTTTTTTGTAGACCCCGCCGATAGGGTCGGAGAGGGTGATGGTTTCGGTGCCTTCGCCGCCCATGAAGTCGCCGGCGGAGAACAGGTCGATGCCGGTGACTTTCAATTTGGTCGACGTCACCGAACCCTTGTAGGTGGCGAAGCCCAGTTGGGCGAGGTGGTTGGCGCACACCTTGGCCTGTTCGAACAGCGGCGCCACCAGGCCGTAGGCGATGCCGCGGTGGCTGGCGCATTCGCCGATGGCGTAGATGCGCGGGTCGTAGGTTTGCATCGTGTCGTTGACCAGAATCCCTCGGTTGCAGGGGATGCCGGATTTTTCCGCGAGTTCGGTGTTGGGGCGGATACCGGCGGCCATCACCACCAGGTCGGCGGGGATGATGTCGCCGTTCTTGAACTCAACCGAGCCGACCCGGCCATTGCCGGCATCGTGCAGGGCCTGGGTTTGCTCGCAAAGACGAAAGTGCAGGCCGCGGGCTTCCAGGGCCGTTTGCAGCAACTGGCCGCTGGTTTTGTCCAGTTGCCGTTCCAGCAGCCATTCACCGATGTGCACCACGGTGACGTGCATGCCGCGCAGCATCAGACCGTTGGCGGCTTCCAGACCGAGCAGGCCGCCACCGATCACAACGGCGTGCTTGTGGGTTTTCGCCGTGTCGATCATTGCCTGGGTGTCGGCGATGTCGCGGTAGCCGATCACGCCGTGCAAAGTGTTGCCGGGGATCGGCAGGATGAACGGAGTCGAACCGGTGGCGATCAGCAGGCGGTCGTATTCGGCTTCGGTGCCGTCTTCGGCGATGACCCGGCGTTTGACCCGGTCGATCTCCACCACTTTGCGGTTGAGCAGCAGCTTGATGTTGTTTTCCAGGTACCAGTCCAGATCGTTCAGCACGATCTCTTCGAAGGTCTGTTCGCCGGCCAGTACGGGTGACAGCAGGATGCGGTTGTAGTTGGTATGAGGTTCGGCGCCGAAGACCGTGATGTCGTACAGCTCATTGCTCAGCTTGAGCAGTTCTTCCAGGGTGCGAACCCCGGCCATGCCGTTGCCGATCATCACCAGTTTTAGTTTTTTCATCAGGTTCTCCGGGGGAGCTCAGACTCGCCTCATCAGGGCTTTCAGGTCTTGCTCGACAAATTTTGCGCAAACAAAAAAAGGCGTCCCGCTAGTTGCCTAGCGAGGACGCCTTTGTCCTGGTCCCGTTCTCTCGGGCAGCGCATCCTTCATCGTTGAAGGCTGGGCTTTATGTATGGTGAGAGAGGTAATGCAGTGGTTGTGCCAAGTTCTTCAGGTGCCCGGATTTACTGGGGGTGGTCGCTGTCTAGGCATTTGATTCGGATGTTTTTGCACCGAATCAATGCACGTTGCCCGCAATTGGCGCGGTCTCTGTAGCAGCTGGCGAAGCCTGCGTTCGGCTGCGAAGCAGTCGCGATTTCAGGCAATGCGGTGTGCCTGGTACACCCTGCATGCAGAATTTACGACTGCTTCGCAGCCGAACGCAGGCTTCGCCAGCTGCTACAAGAGACCGGTGTTAACCGTGAAATATCAAAACCAGCAGCACCAGGTTCACCAGCAACGACACCAGTGCCAAGGTCCGCCAGACCTTCAACGGTTCGCGCTCCAGCAGCGGTTTGGGTCGCACGCTCAAACTGCGCCGCTCGCCCTGTTCCAGCAGCAGCAACCATTCTTCCGCCGTTTCAAAGCGTTGATCCGGATCCGCCGCCACGGCGTGCTCCAGACTTTGCGCAATCCATTCCGGCAGATCGGGTCGATAGCGACTGGCGCTGACAGGAACCCCGAACCGTGGGCGCTGGAAGGCTTCGATTTCGCCGTAGGGATAATGCCCGGTGAGCAGGAAATACAAGGTCACGCCGACGGCGTACAGGTCCTGTTGCGGTGTCGGTGCATCCCCGCGAAAGGCTTCCGGCGCGATATAGCTGGGTGTTCCGGGCAGGGCAGAAGGCTGATCTTCGGACAGACCGGGGCAGTAGGCGAGGCCGAAGTCCAGCAGGCGTAATTCGCCGTCGTCCCCCAGCAGCAGGTTCTCCGGTTTGATATCGCGATGGAGAATCTGTCGTCGATGCAGCATGCCAACGGCGCGCAGCAGGCGTTCGGCCAGATCTTGCCATTGGGGCAGAAGCAGCGGTCCGACATCGGCGTGCAACTGCGCCAAGGTAGATCCGCAATATTCCCGCATCACGTAGTACAAATGCTGACGCTGACTGGCGGCATGGACTTCAGGGAAATGCCGTCCGGCCACGCGCTTCAGAAACCATTCTTCCGACAGCAACGCCTGCCCGGCCAAGTGATCGTCGCGCAATGCACTGGGCAAGGTTTTCAGCAGCCAGGGTTGTTGTTGCCCGTCGCGCACCCGATAGAGCAGCGACTGCTGGCTCTGGCCGAGTATCCCTTCGACCTGCCAACCTTCGAAAGCCTGACCTGCTTTCAAGGCTGGCGGCAGCGGCCATTGCTGCAAATGAATCAACGCATCGCCGATGCTCGTTTCACCGAGGGCATCGACTCGCACCAGCAAGGCGCTGGCGTTGTCCTGGCTGCCGGCCAGATGCGCCGCACTGACCAAGGTCTGCGCAGCGCTGTTCAAATCCGGTTGATCGCGCAGAATTGCCGCAATCGCGGTGTCACCCAGCACGGCCCAAATGCCGTCGCTGAGCAGTACGAAACTTTCGTTCAACCGCAGTTCGCCATCGAGAAAATCCAGCACCAAATGCTGGTCGAGCCCAAGTGCCCGTTTGAGCACATGCTGCATGCCCGGCTGGTCCCAGACGTGATCCTCGCTGACCCGTTGCAAGGTGTCGGCGTGCCAGCGATAAACCCGGCAATCGCCGACATGGGCCAAGGTAAAACGCCTGCCGCGCATGACCAAAGCACTGACAGTGGTGAGCAACGGTTGCCCACCGCCATTGGCCTGCAACCAGCGATTTTGCGCCAGTAGCAGGCGATCCAATGCCTGCGCGACGCCCCAGGTTTCTGGCGTGGCGTAGTAATCCAGCGCCAGAGCCTGCAACGTCGAGCGGGCGGCGAGACCACCATCGGCGCACTGGCTGACGCCATCGGCGATGGCGAACAGGTAACCCTTGCTCGCCGCCAGCGCCGGGGCCGGAGTCACCAGGCGCAGAGCGTCCTGATTCTCCTCGCGGGGGCCAATGGCGCTCGCTTCGGCAAAACTCAGTTGCAGGCTCATTGAGGCTTCAGACCCGAGCAGCGGTCACGGCTGCCGAACCCCAGGTTGTTCTCCAGCGACGTTTCACGCCGTGCAAACCGAACCAGGCCAGAACGCCAAGGCTGGCGAACAACCACAAGGCCAGTTGATAGCTGCCGGTGCTTTGCTTGATCGCGCCCATGCCTGCGGCCAGTGCAAATCCACCGATACCACCGGCCATGCCGATCAAACCGGTCATTACACCGATCTCCCGACGAAAACGCTGCGGCACCAGTTGGAAAACGGCGCCGTTACCGGCACCCAAACCGAGCATGGTGCAGACGAAAAGTGCCAGTGCCGCGTAGGAACTTGGCAGATTGAAACCCACCGCCGCGATGCAGACCGCCGCCACCGTGTACATCCCCAAGAGGGTGCGAATGCCACCGAAACGGTCGGCCAGAGCGCCGCCCAGCGGGCGCATCAAACTGCCACCGAACACACAGGCGGCGGTGTAGTAACCGGCGGTCACCGGGCTGAGGCCATATTGGTCGTTGAAATAGCCGGGCAGGGCGCTGGCCAGGCCGATGAAGCCGCCGAAGGTCACGCTGTAGAAAAACATGAACCACCAGCTGTCGCGGTCGCCCAAGGCCTTGAAGTAGTCGGACACGGACTTGGCTTTCGGCCGCTCAGGCGCGTTTTTGGCCAGCCAGGCGAAGACGATGATGGTCAGAATCAGCGGGATCAGGGCGAAGCCGAACACGTTGCTCCAGCCAAACGCAGCTGCCAGCACCGGGGCGATCAGTGCAGCAAGCACAGTGCCCGAGTTACCGGCACCGGCGATGCCCATGGCTTTGCCTTGGTGTTGTGGTGGATACCATTGCGACGCTAGCGGCAAGGCGACGGCGAAGGAGGCGCCGGCCATGCCGAGGAACAGGCCCAGCACCAACGCTTGTTCATAACTGTGGATGCCGAGTTTCCAGGCACCGAACAGGGCGCAGATGACGATCACCTGGCCAATCAGCCCGGCGGTTTTCGGGGACAGGCGATCAGCCAGCAAGCCCATTACAAAGCGCAATACCGCTCCGGCCAAAATTGGCGTGGCCACCACCAGCCCGCGCTGTTGGGTGGTCAGGTGCAGGTCGGCGGCGATTTGCACCGCCAATGGGCCGAGCAGGTACCAGACCATGAAACTCAGGTCGAAATAGAGGAAGGCCGCGAACAATGTCGGGGTATGGCCAGATTTCCAGAAGCTTGAATTCATCGCGCACCTCAGCTGTTAGGAGTCTCGAGAAGGAGTCATGAGCTTGCAGGTGGGGCGCCGCATCGGCCGCACCACCGGCCCCCGGTCTGTGGGGGCCAAAACAAAAAAACGTCGCCACCGGATTCGCCAAAGGGCAAATAAGGTGAGCGACGTCTTTGTCGTAGGTGGGGCAACCGCCGTTGGTTACCTGTAGCGATTACCTAGCGAGATCTGTGCCAACAGTCGAAACCGAGTGATGGCCATTCGCGAGCAGGCTCGCTCCCACAAGGGAGTTGCGCCATACACAAAGCAACTGTGGGAGCGAGCCTGCTCGCGATGGCGTCCTATCAGGCGACACAGAGGTTCAGCCGAGCAGCTCACTCATGGCAATGATCTGCTCCGCCACCTGAATCAGCTTCTGCTGACGGCTCATGGCCTGGCGGCGCATCAGGGTGTAGGCCTCTTCCTCGTTGCAGTCCTTCATTTTCATCAGCAGCCCTTTGGCCAGTTCAATGCGCTTGCGCTCGGCCAGTTGCTGGTCACGGGCGTTGAGCTGGGCGCGCAGGGCCTGGTCGCTTTCAAAACGCGCCATGGCCACGTCGAGAATCGGCTGCAAGCGCTGTGCGTGGATGCCTTCGACGATGTAGGCACTGACGCCGGACTTGATCGCCTGACGCATCACATCGGGGTCATGTTCATCGGTAAACATCACGATCGGCCGGGGTTGATCGCGGCTCACCAGCACTACTTGTTCCATTACATCGCGGCTCGGTGACTCGGTATCGATCAAAATCACGTCCGGACGCACCGTTTCGACGCGCGCGGGCAGGTCGATGGTCAGGCCCGACTCGTCAATCACCTCGAACCCGGCTTCGGTCAAGGCCGCCTTCAGGCGACCGACTTTCTTCGCGGTGTCGTTGATCAGCAGGATACGCAACATATTCGTAGCCTCCTGTCAGCGGCTGGCGAGAAGGGGTGAGCTGTCGCTCATGGCGTGAAGCTTGAAACTGCGGGCGTAGCCGGCGGCGTCCAGACCATCCCAGACCTTGCCGTCGATCAACTGGCTGCTGCGCATTTGCTGATCACTCGCGGCTACACCGACAGCGGTGGCGGCCTCTCGATACAAGTCTAGTTGCTGGACCTGACGGGCCACGCCCAGGTAGTCCGGGTCGTCACGCAACAATCCCCAGCGGCGGAACTGGGTCATGAACCACATGCCATCGGACAGATACGGCAGATTGACCTCGCCATCACCGTGGAAGCGCAGTGCGTGCGGGTCTTGCCAGCGATTACCCAGGCCATCGGCGTAGTCACCGAGCAATCGCGGTTCGATGCAGTCCAGCGGTGCGTCGAGGTATTGCGGGGCACTCAACAGCTTCGCGGTGCTGCGGCGATTCTCGGTGCTTTCTTCGATGAAGCGGCTGGCCTCCAGAATCGCCATCACCAGCGCCCTTGCGGTGTTGGGGTATTGCTCGACAAAGGCGCGGGTGCAGCCGAGAACTTTTTCCGGGTGATCGGGCCAGATGGTCTGGGTGGTGGCCATCGTGAACCCCAGGTTCTGCTGCACCGCGCTGGCGGACCATGGCTCGCCGACGCAGAAGCCGTCGATGCGCCCGGCTTGCAGGTGCGCGACCATTTGCGGCGGCGGCACCACCACGCTGTCGACGTCCTGCAACGGATGAATACCCTGACTCGCGAGCCAGTAATACAGCCACATGGCGTGGGTGCCCGTAGGAAATGTCTGGGCGAAGGTGAGTTTTGGGCGACTTTGGTGCACGTGCCGGTCCAGTGCTTCAGGACTGGTCACGCCCAGCGCCTGCAAGCCATGGGAGAGGTTGATGCTCTGGCCATTCTGATTCAGGCCCATGAGCACCGCCATGTCGGTCGACGCGACACCGCCGATGCCCAAATGCACGGCGTAGATCAAACCGTACAGACTGTGGGCAGCGTCGAGTTCGCCACTGACCAGTTTGTCCCGCAGGTTGGCCCAGGACGACTGGCGCTTGAGGTTCAGGGTCAGGCCGTAAGGTTGGGCGAAGCCCTGCGTGGCCGCGACCACTACCGAGGCGCAGTCGCTCAGGGCCATGAAGCCGAGGTTGATTTCGGTCTTTTCCGGGGCATCGCTGCCGTTGACCCACGCCAGAGGGTTGGCTGGAACTTCAATCATCTGTAAACACCTTCCATAAAAAAGCGCCGTACCGGGCTGCTTGCCAGAGCAAGGCCAAGTGACGACGCCTTTGTCTTTCGACTCATCCCGCCGTTGGCATGAGTGCTTATGTGAGTGACGGTGCAAGGCATATGCCATCGCTCGCTGATTTTGTCGCGCGCCTCGCCTGCAACCCCGATGCCCGGCTATAATCGCCGCCACTTTTCGTAGCCCAGAGTCAAACCCGCCCATGTACACCCTGGCCCGTCAGCTGTTGTTCAAACTTTCCCCGGAAACCTCCCACGATCTGTCCCTGGACCTGATCGGCGCGGGCGGGCGTTTGGGCCTCAACGGCTTGCTGTGCAAGGCACCGGCGAAAATGCCGGTGACTGTCATGGGCCTGGACTTCCCGAACCCGGTGGGTCTGGCGGCCGGTCTGGACAAGAACGGCGCGGCCATCGACGGTTTTGCGCAACTGGGTTTTGGTTTTGTTGAAATCGGCACCATCACCCCGCGTCCGCAGCCGGGCAACCCGAAGCCACGCATCTTCCGTCTGCCGGAAGCCGAGGCGATCATCAACCGCATGGGGTTCAACAACCTCGGCGTCGATCACCTGCTGGCCCGAGTGGCGGCGGCCAAGTACAGGGGCGTGCTGGGCATCAATATCGGCAAAAACTTCGATACACCGGTTGAGCGGGCGGTCGACGACTACCTGATCTGCCTGGACAAGGTCTACGCCCACGCCAGCTACGTGACAGTCAACGTCAGCTCGCCGAACACCCCGGGCCTGCGCAGCCTGCAATTTGGCGATTCGCTGAAGCAATTGTTGGCCGACCTGGCCACGCGCCGCGCAGAACTGGCGCTGCGCCACGGCAAACATGTACCTCTGGCGATCAAGATTGCGCCGGACATGACCGACGAAGAAACCGCTCAGGTCGCGCAAGCGCTGATCGAAACCGGGATGGACGCGGTGATCGCCACCAACACCACCCTGAGTCGCGTCGGCGTAGAAGGCATGGAGCATGGTGACGAGGCGGGCGGTCTGTCCGGCGCACCGGTTCGTGACAAGAGCACCCACACCGTGAAGGTGCTGGCGGCCGAGTTGGCCGGTCGCTTGCCGATCATCGCCGTGGGCGGCATCACCGAAGGCAAGCACGCGGCTGAGAAAATCGCTGCGGGTGCCAGCCTGGTGCAGCTCTATTCCGGCTTCATCTATAAAGGCCCGGCACTGATTCGTGAATCCGTCGACGCAATAGCAGCCTTGCGCTGACCGTGTAGCAGCTGCCGAGCCTGCGAGGCTGCGTTCGGCGGCGCAGCCGTCGTGAAATCAAACACCGCGGTCTTGCAGGCACACCTTGCATGCAGGGTTTACGACTGCTTCGCAGCCGAACGCAGCCTCGCAGGCTCGGCAGCTGCTACAGGGGAATGTGTGGGGAGCAGGCATAAAAAAGGGCTCCTCGAAGGAGCCCCTGGGCCGAAGCCCGCCGCCCGGATGGGGCGTGCGTGGTAAGTCGTTACGTAATCAGATTGTCGTGTCGGAGTGTGTGCCCTGTGTTAGCCGACGGCGTGAAGTTCGTTGAGTCTATGGATTCCCGCAGTGCCGGTCATACCGTCCCAGTTGTCGCCGCGTCCTTCTCGCCAGCCATTAATCCAGGCTTGGCGTACCGACGGTAGAGTAAATGGGCAAAGCTCACGGGATTTGCCACCAACGCCATATTGATATCCGCGCAAAAATGCTCTTTCCAACGGATCACGCTTAAGTCTTCTCATAGGGTGTTGCCCTCACTTGTTGACTGTATTTATCGCGTCGACCTCAATCGAGGTCTGGCAGAAAAACTTCTGCCGTTGGGGCTCGCTGCCGGCGTCGCGAGCCAAGGTGTTGACGTCATTGCGGCGTCAACCTGTATTGAGTTCTAACCAATGCGTCACATCGAGGGAATGATCGTTTTGTCATAAGGACGTAACGATAAAGATGGTATGGCGATAAGTAACACGATGTTGTCCCGTGTTTATTGGCAAAACCCCGGTATGATCAGCCCCTCGCTGCATGATGGGGTTAATCCTTTGCTGAGAATGGCTCGCGTTGCAGTGGGGCATTATTCGACGAAGGGTCGACTTATGACATTTTGTTGCATCAACTTTTTTATCTGTCTTTGCATCTAAGCTCTTTTAACCCGAGCAGCAAGGGTGGGACGGCACACCTTCGTGCCACGCGGGCGCTCTTTTAGAAAAGCGCCTGATTGAAAACCGGGCCGGCAATGCGTTGCCGGTTCACTTAGCTAAAGGCTCTGAAATTCCAATGTCCGATCAATTCGAAATCTTCCTCACTTGCCCAAAAGGCCTTGAAGGCCTGCTCATCGAGGAAGCCGTCGGGCTTGGCCTTGAAGAAGCGCGTGAGCACACTTCTGCCGTGCGCGGCATGGCAACCATGGAAACCGCTTATCGTCTGTGCCTGTGGTCGCGTCTGGCGAACCGGGTGCTGCTGGTGCTCAAGCGTTTCCCGATGAAGGACGCCGAAGACCTTTATCACGGCGTGCTGGATATCGAGTGGCAAGACCACATGCTCAACGATGGCACCCTGGCCGTTGAGTTCAGCGGTCACGGCTCGGGCATCGACAACACCCACTTCGGCGCCTTGAAGGTCAAGGACGCCATCGTCGACAAACTGCGCACGCCGCAGGGCGATCGTCCGTCCATCGACAAGCTCAACCCGGACCTGCGCATTCACCTGCGCCTGGACCGCGGCGAAGCGATCCTGTCCCTCGACCTTTCCGGCCACAGCCTGCACCAGCGCGGCTATCGCTTGCAGCAGGGCGCGGCACCGCTGAAGGAAAACCTCGCGGCCGCTATCCTGATCCGTTCCGGCTGGCCACGCATTGCGGCCGATGGCGGCGCGCTGGCTGACCCGATGTGCGGTGTCGGTACGTTCCTCGTCGAAGCCGCGATGATCGCCGCCGACATGGCGCCGAACCTGCGTCGCGAGCAGTGGGGTTTCACGGCCTGGCTCGGTCACGTCCCGGCCCTGTGGAAAAAGCTTCACGAAGAAGCCACTGAGCGTTGCGCGGCCGGTCTGGCCAAGCCACCGCTGTGGATTCGCGGTTATGAAGCCGATCCGCGCCTGATTCAACCGGGCCGCAACAACGTTGAACGTGCCGGCCTGAGCGAGTGGATCAAGATCTACCAGGGCGAAGTCGGGACGTTCGAGCCGCGTCCAGACCAGAACCAGAAAGGCCTGGTGATCTGCAACCCACCGTACGGTGAGCGTCTGGGTGATGAAGCAAGCTTGCTCTATCTCTACCAGAACCTCGGCGAACGTCTGCGTCAGGCCTGCTTGAACTGGGAAGCCGCGGTATTCACCGGCGCCCCGGACCTGGGCAAGCGCATGGGCATCCGCAGCCACAAACAGTATTCGTTCTGGAACGGCGCGTTGCCGTGCAAGTTGCTGCTGATCAAAGTCACGCCGGACCAGTTCGTCACTGGCGAACGTCGCACTCCGGAACAGCGTCAGGTTGAGCGCGAACAAGTTCAAGCCGAAGTCGAAGTCGCAGACAACGATGTGGCACCCGGCAAGTACGAGAAGTACAACAAGAACGGCAACCCGATCAAACCGGCACCGGTGGTGATCGAGCAGCCGCGTTTGAGCGAAGGCGGGCAGATGTTTGCCAATCGTCTGCAAAAGAACCTCAAGGCCCTCGGCAAGTGGGTCAAGCGTGAAGGCATCGACTGCTACCGCGTCTACGATGCCGACATGCCGGAATACTCGATGGCCATCGACCTGTATCAGGATTGGGTCCACGTCCAGGAATACGCCGCGCCGAAATCCATCGATCCGGAAAAAGCCTCGGCGCGCATGTTCGATGCCCTGGCTGCCATTCCGCAGGCCCTGAACATCGACAAGAGCCGCGTGGTGGTCAAGCGCCGCGAGCGTCAGAGCGGCACCAAACAGTACGAACGCCAAGCGGCACAGGGCAAGTTCGTCGAGGTCAATGAAGGCGGCGTGAAGCTGCTGGTGAACCTCACGGATTACCTCGACACCGGGCTGTTCCTCGATCACCGGCCAATGCGCATGCGGATTCAGAAAGAGGCAGCCGGCAAGCGCTTCCTCAACCTGTATAGCTACACCGCAACCGCCAGTGTTCACGCAGCCAAGGGCGGCGCGCGCAGCACCACCAGCGTCGACCTGTCGAAAACCTATCTGGATTGGGCTCGTCGCAACTTGTCGCTGAACGGTTTCTCCGACAAAAACCGTCTGGAGCAGGGCGACGTGATGGCCTGGCTCGACGCCTGCCGTGACGAATACGACCTGATCTTCATCGATCCGCCGACGTTCTCCAACTCCAAGCGCATGGAAGGGATCTTCGACGTGCAGCGTGACCAGGTGCAATTGATCGACCTGGCCATGGCGCGTCTGGCCCCGGGTGGCGTGTTGTACTTCTCCAACAACTTCCGCAAGTTCCAGCTCGAGGAAAACCTCACCGCGCGTTATGCGGTCGAGGAAATCACCGCCCAGACCATCGATCCGGATTTCGCCCGTAATGGCAAAATCCACCGTGCCTGGAAAATCACGGCTCGTTGACACTTGGCGGGATTGGATCCACAGAGCCTTGATTTTTAAAGGCTCTTGGCTTCTTTCTGTGCTGGTCAAATTGATGGCTAATAGCTATAACTCAACGCATGGCCAATGGGCTTTCCCGCACCTGGCGTTTTGAGTTGCGTCTATGTCGTTGCACGCCGTGCGCCCGAAGATCCTGGGTTTTATCAGTGAAGATGTCTCGGCCTGGCTGGTCGCGCTGCTGGTATTGATCGTCGGCGGGATTCTCACGGGATTGCTGGCATGGTCGACGCTGAATCTGTTTCACCAACAATTACGGCAACGCTTCCAACTGCTGGCCAGTGAGCGTTACAGCCGTATCGAAGAACGCTTCGAAGATCAGGAGCAGCGCCTCGATGGCCTGCGCCGGTTCTTTGCCAATTCCGATTCGGTCTCCCGCGCGGAGTTCGACGGTTACACCCAACCGCTGCTGCACCGGACTCAGGCCTATTCGTTCGCCAAGCGGATAACCGGTGCGGAACGGGCGGAATTTGAACGCCAGGTGCGTGCAGAGGGTTTACCCGACTTCACCCTGCGCGAACTCAATGCCGACGGCCAACTGCAACTGGCGGCTGAACGGGATGAGTACGTGGCGGTGTTGTATAGCCAGACCCAAAGCAAACTCGGCTCGCCGCTGGGCTACGACTTGTGGGCTCAACCCTTGCGCCGCGCCACCCTTGAACGGGCCGATCAGCACGGCGGCATGGCGGTATCGCAGCCGATGCATCTGGTCAGTATCGAACCGGCCTTCGCCCGCGGCGTGCTGCTGGTCGCACCGGTGTTGCTGCGTAATAGTCCGGCTACGGCGGGGGTGAAACCGTACGGTTATGTCATGGCCGTGATCAGCATGCATCAGTTGCTGGCGGACGGGCTGCCGGAGGCTGGCCGTGACTATCTTTCAGTGCGCATCCTCGACTTATCCACAGACGATCAGCACGAAGTGCTTTATGAATCCCCCAACACCCCAGCCCCCAGTGAGTTGGCCGCGACCCGGCTGTTGCGGCTTGCCGACCATGACTATCAAGTCGACATTCAGCCCAGCGATGCCTTCCTGCGAGCCAATCACTCTTCGGTGACCACCCTGGTGGTGCTGGGCGGTTTGCTCAGTCTGTTGCTCAGTGCCTTGCTCTATGTGCTGGTCAGTCAGCGTCAACGGGCGCTGAAAATGGTCGAGCAACGGACCCAGGAACTGCGCGCCCGCGAGCAGGAGTTGCGCGGCACCCATGGCCAGTTGCGCGGCGTGCTGAATGCCGCGACCCAGGTGGCAATCATCGCCACCGACCTGCGCGGGGTTATCCAAACCTTTAATGCCGGGGCCGAGCAAATGCTTGGCTACACCAGCACCGAGGTGGTGGGCCATATGACCCTGGAAAACCTGCACCTGCCCCGAGAGCTCCTGGCACGTTCGGCGGAGTTGAGCGCGCGCTATGGCAAACCGATTCCGACCTGCCAGGCGATGTTGGTCGAGGGCGGCGAGGAGGGCGGCCACGAAGCGCGGGAATGGACGCTGCTGCGTAGCGACGGCAGCCATTTGACGGTGAACATGCTGGCGACCCCGGTCCTCGACGAGCAAGGCTTGTGGGTCGGGCACCTGGCGATCTGTATCGACATCACTGAACGCAAGCGGGTCCACGAGGCCCTGGCGGCACGGGACCTGTTGTTGAAGAAACTCAGCGCCCATGTGCCCGGCGGGATCTACCAATTCAAGATGGAGTTCGATGGGCGCTTCAGCGTGATCTACGCCAGCGACGGTATTCGCGAGATCTACGAACTTGAACCGGATGTGCTGTTGCTCAACGCCGAAGCGATTTTCACGCGGATTCATCCGCAGGACACCACCCGGGTCCGCGCTTCGATCCGGGCGTCGGCGGACACCCTCAGCCCTTGGCGCGAGGAGTACCGCGTGCAGCTGCCCCTGCGTGGCCTGCGTTGGGTTCGTGGCGAGGCGACACCGGAGGAATTGCCCGGTGGCGGCGTGCTCTGGCACGGCTATGTCTCGGACATCTCCGACTTGAAACGGGTGGAAGAAGAACTGCGGGCGCTATCGATCACCGACTCTCTGACCGGGATCCACAACCGCCGCTATTTCCAGGAACGCCTGACCACCGAAATGGCCCGGGTCGAACGCGGTGGCGGCGAACTGTCGGTGATCATGCTCGATATCGACCATTTCAAACGCATCAATGACCAGCATGGCCACGCTGTCGGCGATCGGGTGTTGCAGATTGTGTGCGAACGCATCGGCCTTCGGCTGCGGCGCACCGACGTGTTCTGTCGCCTGGGTGGCGAGGAGTTCATGGTGCTTTGCCCGGACATCAACGGCGAGCATGCCCATGTCCTGGCCTTGCAGCTATGGCAAGGGTTGCGCAGTTCGCCGATCGAAGGCGTCGGGACAGTGACCGCCAGTTTCGGGATTGCCAGTTGGCGAGTCGGGGAGGGCGCGGATGCGCTGTTGCTGCGGGCGGATTCGGGGGTGTATGCGGCGAAACTGGCAGGACGGGATCGAGTAGAAGGAGAGATGAGTTAGGCCAGGCTGTACGTAAAACCCTGTAGGAGCGAGCCTGCTCGCGAAAGCGGTCTGTCAATCACATCGTTGCTGGATGTGTCGCCGTCTTCGCGAGCAGGCTCGCTCCCACATTGGATCTTGGGTGTCTGGTAGATCCGGTTAGAGCACCGAAGCCGTTTCCGGCAGTTTCGGCTGGCGATACAGGTCCAGCAGCACCTGATCCAGCACCGACGACGCGCCAAACGGAGCCTTGTCGTTGAGGATCGCCACCACCGCCCAGGTATTGCCGTTGATGTCGCGGCTGAAACCGGCAATCGCCCGCACCGTATTCAAAGTGCCGGTCTTGATGTGTGCTTCACCGCGCATCGCCGTGGTCTTCAGGCGTTTGCGCATGGTGCCGTCGGTGCCGGCAATCGGCATCGAACTGATGAACTCGGCCGAATACGGGCTTTTCCAGGCCGCTTGCAGCATGCCGGCCATTTCACGCGCACTCACCCGTTCCGCACGGGACAGGCCGGAACCGTTCTCCATCACCAGGTGCGGCGCGGTGATGCCCTTCTTCGCCAGCCACTGACGCACCACACGCTGTGCAGCCTTGGCATCGTCACCGTCGGCCTCGGTGCGGAACTGCGCACCCAGGCTCAGGAACAGCTGCTGGGCCATGGTGTTGTTACTGTATTTGTTGATGTCGCGGATGATTTCCGCCAGGTCCGGCGAGAAGGCCCGAGCCAGGACCTTGGCATCTTTGGGTGTTGGCGCCAGACGGTCCTTGCCCTGAATGCTGCCGCCCAGTTCCTTCCAGATCGCCCGCACGGCGCCTGCGGTGTAGGTCGCGTGGTCGAGCAACGACAGGTAAGTCTGGGAGCTGCAGCCCTCGCCCAACTGGCCGCCGACCGTCACGGTCACGCTGCCATCGGCCTGAGTCACCGGGTTGTAGCGCACGCCACCGGTGCATTGCTTGGAGTTGACGGCTTTAACCTGGTTTTCGATGCGAATGGTGGCAATCGGCGGCTCCACCGACACCAGCACCCGGCCGTTGTCGTTACGCGCCACAAAACGCAGGGCCTTGAGGTTGACCATCAGTGAATCGGGTTTGACCAGGAACGGTTTGTTCTCGTCATTGCCATCGTCGTTGAACTCGGGCAGTTGCGGTTGTACGAAGAAACTGCGGTCCAACACCAGGTCGCCGGTGATTTGCGTCACACCGTTGGCGCGCAGGTCACGCATCAGCAACCAGAGTTTTTCCATGTTCAGCTTCGGATCGCCGCCACCCTTGAGGTAGAGGTTGCCGTTGAGGATGCCGCCGCTGAGCGTGCCGTCGGTGTAGAACTCGGTTTTCCACTGGTGATTCGGGCCGAGCATTTCCAGCGCCGCGTAAGTGGTGACCAGTTTCATGGTCGAGGCCGGATTGACGGAGACGTCAGCATTGAAAATCGTCGGGGTGCCAGGTCCGTTGAGCGGGATCATCACCAGCGACAGGGCGTTGTCCTGCATCTTGCTGGCCTTGAGGGCTTTTTCAACGTTGGGCGACAGCGCGGTGTTGATCGAAGCGGCGGAAACAGAGAAGGCCAGAGGGAGCAGAAAACCGGCCAGTAACAATGGACGCAAAGATTTGATCATGTGAAATAAAACCCTACAGCCGAGGGGGAAAAAGACGAGGGCATGAAGATAAATTCCCTCAGTGGTCATGAAAGTGTCGGCATTATGCCCCAAGGTGTAGCGGCTTGTGCCGTGCCCTGGCCTTCTAATCCGCTATTTTTTACCGACGGTAGGGCTTGCACCCCAGAGAGACGGGCAATCGGCGCCTTAAACTGCTAAAGTGCCGCCCGTTATTACTTATGAGGATTGTTCCAATGGCGACTAACCGTTCCCAGCGTCTGCGCAAAAAACTGTGCGTCGATGAATTTCAAGAGCTGGGTTTCGAACTGAACCTGGATTTCAAAGAAGATTTGGCCGATGAAGCCATTGATGCTTTCCTCGACGCGTTCCTGAAAGAAGCCATGGAAGCCAACGGTCTGGGCTATGTTGGCGGCGACGACTTCGGTCTGGTTTGCCTGCAGAAGCGTGGCTCGGTGTCCGAAGAGCAGCGTGCCGCTGTTGAAGCCTGGCTCAAAGGCCGCAGCGAACTGACTGAAGCGACTGTCAGCCCGCTGATCGACGTCTGGTACCCGGAAAAGCCGATCAATCCGGTAGCTTGATGTTCTAAAAAACGGCGACCCAAGGGTCGCCGTTTTTTTGTGACGATCAAAGGATCGCAGCCTCGTTTCACTCGACAGCTCCTACAGGATGAACACATTCCAATGTAGGAGCTGTCGAGTGAAACGAGGCTGCGATCTTTTGCTTTTCAGGCTTTACGCCAGTTCAAGATCACCAACGTCAACACCCCCGCCACAATCCCCCAGAACGCCGAACCGATGGAAAACAGCGTCAACCCCGACGCCGTGACCATAAAGGTAATCAGCGCCGCTTCACGTTCCTTCACTTCATTCATGGCAATGCTCAAGCCATTGATGATCGAGCCGAACAGCGCCAGTGCCGCAATCGACAGCACCAACTCTTTCGGTAACGCGGCAAACAACGCCGCCAGCGTCGCGCCGAACACCCCGGCAATCCCGTAGAAAATCCCGCACCAGACGGCCGCTGTGTAGCGCTTGTTACGATCCTCATGGGCATGAGGTCCGGTGCAAATCGCCGCGCTGATGGCTGCCAGGTTGATCCCGTGGGAACCGAACGGCGCCAGCAGCAACGAAGCGATGCCGGTGGTGGTGATCAGCGGCGAGGCGGGCACGGTGTAACCGTCGGCGCGCAATACCGCGATGCCCGGCATGTTTTGCGACGTCATCGCCACCACAAACAGCGGAATGCCGATGCTGATGGTCGCGGCCAGGGAGAAGTGCGGCGTGGTCCAGACCGGCGTCGCCACTTCCAGATGGAAGCCGCTGAAGTCCAGCAAGCCCATGAACCCTGACAGCGCCGTACCGATCAACAGCGCGGCCAGTACGGCATAACGCGGCGACAGGCGTTTGACCACCAGATAAGTGAAGAACATGCCCAATACCAGCGCGGTACGGTGCTGGGCGGCGACGAAGATTTCGCTGCCGATCTTGAACAGAATGCCCGCGAGCAGGGCGGCGGCCAGCGACGCGGGAATCTTTTTCACCAGCCGTTCGAAGCTGCCGGTCAAACCACAGATCGTCACCAGCACCGCGCAGGTAATGTAGGCGCCAATGGCTTCGCCGTAGGTCACGCCGCCCAGACTGGTGATCAGCAGCGCCGCGCCGGGTGTCGACCAGGCGATGGTGATCGGCGTGCGGTAACGCAGAGACAGGCCAATCGAGCACACCGCCATGCCAATGGAGATCGCCCAGATCCACGAGGAAATCTGCCCGCTGGTCAGACCCGCCGCTTGCCCGGCCTGGAACATCAGGACCAGCGAGCTGGTGTAACCGGTCATCATCGCAATGAAGCCGGCGACGATCGCAGAAGGCGATGTATCGGCAAAAGGGCGGAGCTGCGTGTGCGTGACGTCGTTCATGACAGCGGTGTTCCTTATTACGTACGAAAATATCCGAAGCGAAGTCGTCCAACGTAGGAGCAGCCTCGTTTCACTCGACAGCTCCTACAGGATTCTGCGTTCAAGCCTAAACTCAAAAGTAACCAGTCGTTGCAATACAGCGGAAGTGACAAACAGCCGTACAGTCGTGCTGCCACCCTCCATTGTGTACAATCGCAGTGTTTTTTACGCGATACTTGCCAGCGACCCACTGTGCCGTATTACAGTCACGGTCTATTCGCCGCAGTTCTTCCGACTCGAGTGCCCATGAACGAACAGTTGCAACCCCTAAAGAAACAACCGCGAGCAGGCAAAGCCGGCCGCAGCGGTACTCAGGACGATATTGTCTATGCGCATATCTTCGAGGCCATCCTCGAACAGCGTCTGGCGCCCGGTACCAAGTTGAGCGAAGAAGCGCTGGGGGAAATTTTCGGGGTCAGTCGCACCATCATTCGCCGCGCGCTGTCGCGCCTGGCCCATGAAGGCGTCGTGCTGCTGCGGCCGAACCGTGGCGCTGTCGTCGCCAGCCCGAGTGTCGAAGAGGCTCGCCAGGTGTTCATGGCCCGGCGTCTGGTGGAGCGTGCGATCACTGAATTGGCGGTGCAGCACGCCACTGCCGAGCAGATTGCCGAGTTGCGCCAGATGGTCAACGACGAACGCGACAGCTTCTCCCGTGGCGATCGTGGCGCCGGTATTCGCCTGTCGGGCGAGTTCCACTTGAAGTTGGCCGAAGCGGCGAAAAACGCGCCGCTGATCAGCTTCCAGCGCAGCCTGGTGTCCCAGACGTCGTTGATCATTGCCCAGTATGAAAGCGGCAATCGTTCCCACTGTTCCTACGACGAGCACACCCAGCTGATCGACGCCATCGAAGCGCGCAATGCTGAGCTGGCGGTGGACCTGATGATGCATCACATGGATCACATCGACAGCAAACTCAACCTCGACGAAGAAAGCGCGTCGGATGATTTGCATGCGGTGTTCTCGCATTTGTTGCAGACCAAGAAGCCAGGGCGGCCGGTCGCCAAGCTTTAAGTCAGACCGAGTCGCGCCCATCGCGAGCAGGCTCGCTCCCACATTGGATTTGTGTTGAACGCCAATCTTGTGTCCATTAGAGATCTACTGTGGGAGCGAGCCTGCTCGCGATAGCAATCTGACAGGCAATAAAAATCCCCCGGACTGAAGAGTACGGGGGATTTTTTATGGCCGAAGAAAACTTAACGCTGATGCACCTGATTCCCCGCCGCATACGTCTGCAACACCGTCCGGTCATCCCCCAGCGTCATCAACACAAACAACGTCTCGGCAATGTTGTTGGCCTGCTTCAAGCGATAGCTCAGCAGCGGTGTGGCGTTGTAGTCCAGCACCAGGAAGTCCGCATCAGTGCCCGGTTGCAGGGTGCCGATCTTGTCTTCCAGGCGCAGCGCACGAGCGCCGCCGAGTGTGGCCAGGTACAGCGATTTGAACGGGCTCAGTCGCGCACCTTGCATCTGCATGACCTTGTACGCTTCGTTCAACGTTTGCAGCAGCGAGAAACTGGTGCCGCCACCGACGTCCGTACCGAGGCCGACATTCAACTTGTGCTTCTCGGCCATCGGCAGGTTGAACAGGCCGCTGCCGAGGAAGAAGTTCGACGTCGGGCAGAAGGCGATCGCCGAGCCGGTTTCCGCCAGTCGCGCGCACTCGTCATCGCACAGGTGCACGCCGTGGGCGAATACCGAACGTTCGCCGAGTAGTTTGTAGTGGTCGTAGACGTCCAGGTAGCCCTTGCGCTCCGGGAACAGCGCCTTGACCCACTCGACTTCCTTGAGGTTTTCGCTGATGTGAGTCTGCATGTACAGATCAGGGAATTCGCTGAGCAACTGGCCGGCGAGGGTCAGCTGTTCCGGAGTGCTGGTCGGGGCGAACCGCGGGGTGACCGCGTAGTGCAGGCGACCCTTGCCATGCCAGCGCTCGATCAGTGCCTTGCTTTCGATATAGCTGGATTCGGCGGTGTCGGTCAGGTAGTCCGGCGCGTTGCGGTCCATCATCACCTTGCCGGCAATCATCCGCAGGTCCAGCTGTTCGGCGGCTTCAAAGAACGAGTTCACCGATTGCGGGTGCACGCTGCCAAACACCAGCGCCGTAGTGGTGCCGTTGCGCAGCAGTTCCTTGATGAAAATGTCCGCGACTTCGTCAGCGTGAGCCTTGTCGGCAAACTGGCTTTCGCACGGAAAGGTGTAGGTGTTGAGCCAGTCCAGCAGCTGCTCGCCGTAGGCGCCGACCATGCCGGTTTGCGGCAAGTGAATGTGGGTGTCGATGAAGCCTGGGGTGATCAGCGCGTTCTGATAATGGGTGATTTCGATATCGGCCGGCAGGGTCGGCAGCAAGGCGCTGGCGTGACCAAGGGCGCTGATCTGGCCGTTATCGACCACCAGTAAGCCGTCTTCGAAATACTCATAAGAGGCTTCGATGCCCACTTCGGCGGGGTCGGCGATGCTGTGCAGAATGGCGGCGCGGTAGGCTTTGCGAGTCAGAGGCATTGTCGTTCTCAATTCGTGGCTTTTTAGTTCGAAGCGTGGCTGCGGCGTGAAGCAGGCAGCAGTTTGGCGATCGATGATCCGGCGCTGGCGGTGTGCTGGCCGAAATTGGCGTTATAGGTGGCGATGATTTCGCCGGCGATGGAGATGGCGATTTCCACAGGCAACTTGCCTTTGACTTCGCCGATGCCCATCGGGCAACGCATGCGTTGCAGCGCGGCGCTGTCGAAACCACGGTCACGCAAGCGGTGTTCGAATTTCACCCGTTTGGTCTTCGAACCGATCAGGCCGAAGTAGGCGAAGTCGTTGCGCTTGAGGATCGCGGCGGTGAGTTCGAGGTCGAGCTGGTGATTGTGGGTCATGACAATGCAGTAGCTGCCGGCGGGCAGGTCATCGATTTCGTCCACCGGTTCTTCGGCGACGATTTTACGGACGCCGTGGGGGATCTGTTCCGGGAATTCGGCTTCCCGCGAATCGATCCAGCGCACCCGGCAGGGCAGGCTGGCGAGCAGCGGCACCAGCGCCCGGCCGACGTGGCCGGCACCGAATACGGCGATTTGCGCCTGGACCTGGCCCATCGGTTCGAACAGCAACACCGTCACGCCGCCGCAGCACTGACCCAGGCTGGCGCCGAGGCTGAAGCGCTCAAGGTGAGTGTCCTGCTTACCGCTGGCAAGCATCTCGCGGCCGATTTGCATGGCCTTGTATTCCAGATGCCCGCCACCGATGGTGTCGAAGGTCTGGTTGGCGCTGATGACCATCTTCGAGCCGGCGTTACGCGGCGTCGAGCCGAGCTCTTCGATGATGGTGACCAACACGCAGGGTTCACCCTGGGATTGCAGGTCGGCGAGGGCGTCGATCCAGTTGTACATATTCACCTCAACATTTCTGTTGTCTGTTCCGGCCTCTTCGCGAGCAGGCTCGCTCCCACATTTGGAATGCATTTCAATGTGGGAGCGAGTCTGCCCGCGATGGGCGCGCCTCGGTCTAGAGCGAAGCCAACTCCGGCTCAGCCTCGACAGCCTTCGCCACCGTCAACTGGCGCATCTGCTCACAACCCCACAACACCCGCTCCGGCGTCGCCGGTGCGTCGATTTTCGGTTGATGCTTATAGTCGCCCAGACTGGCCACGGCGTCCTTGATCGCACACCAGGCCGCAATGCCGAGCATGAACGGCGGCTCGCCCACTGCCTTGGAGTGGAACACCGTGTCTTCCGGATTTTTACGGTTTTCCACCAGCTTCACCCGCAGGTCCAACGGCATGTCCGCCACCGCCGGGATCTTGTAGCTGGCCGGGCCGTTGGTCATCAGTTTGCCCTTGTTGTTCCACACCAGTTCTTCCATGGTCAGCCACCCCATGCCCTGGATGAAACCACCCTCGACCTGACCGATGTCGATCGCCGGGTTCAGTGAGTCGCCGACATCGTGGAGGATGTCGGTGCGCAGCATTTTGTACTCGCCGGTGAGGGTGTCGATGATCACCTCGCAGCACGCTGCGCCGAAGGCGTAGTAGTAGAACGGCCGGCCCCGCGCCTGGCTGCGGTCGTAGAAGATTTTCGGGGTCTTGTAGAACCCGGTGCTCGACAGCGAAACCTGAGCGAAATACGCCTGCTGGATCAGCGATTCGAAGGTCAGGATGTGATCGCGAACGCGTACATGGCCGTTGTGGAATTCCACGTCTTCTTCGCTGACTTTGTACTGCCGCGCAGCGAATTCAACCAGGCGTTTCTTGATGATTTCCGCTGCGTTCTGCGCCGCTTTCCCGTTCAGGTCGGCACCGCTGGAAGCGGCGGTCGGCGAGGTGTTTGGCACCTTGTCGGTGTTGGTCGCGGTGATCTGCACGCGGTCCATTTCCACCTGGAACACTTCAGCCACGACCTGCGCGACTTTGGTGTTCAGGCCCTGGCCCATTTCGGTGCCGCCATGGTTCAGGTGGATGCTGCCGTCGGTGTAAACGTGGATCAGCGCACCGGCCTGGTTGAGGAAGCTGGCGGTGAAGGAGATACCGAATTTCACCGGGGTCAACGCCAGGCCTTTTTTCAGGATCGGGCTGTTGGCGTTGTAGCGACGAATCGCTTCGCGGCGCTCGGCGTACTGGCTGCTTTCTTCGAGCTCGGCGGTCATTTCCTCGAGCATGTTGTGCTCGACGGTCTGGTAGTAATGGGTGACGTTGCGCTCGGTCTTGCCGTAGTAGTTGGCCTTGCGCACCGCCAGCGGATCGAGGGCCAGATGACGGGCGATGGCGTCCATCACTTCTTCGATGGCGACCATGCCTTGCGGGCCGCCGAAGCCACGGTAAGCGGTGTTTGAGGCGGTGTTGGTTTTGCAGCGGTGACCGTTGATGGTTGCATCGCCCAAGTAGTACGAGTTGTCGGCGTGGAACATCGCACGGTCGACAATCGATGCCGACAAGTCCGGCGAGCAACCGCAGTTACCGGCCAGTTCCAGGGCAATGCCGTGCAGCCGGCCAGTGCTGTCGAAGCCCACGTCGTATTCGACGTAGAACGGGTGACGCTTGCCGGTCATCAGCATGTCTTCTACGCGCGGCAGGCGCATTTTGGTCGGCTGGCCGGTGAGGTGCGCGATCACTGCGCACAGGCACGCCGGGCTTGCGGCCTGGGTTTCCTTGCCGCCGAAACCACCGCCCATGCGGCGCATGTCGACCACAATTTTGTTCATCGACACATCGAGCACTTCGGCCACCAGTTTCTGCACTTCGGTGGGGTTCTGCGTCGAGCAGTAGACGATCATGCCGCCGTCTTCGGTCGGCATCACCGAAGAGATCTGGGTTTCCAGATAGAAGTGTTCCTGCCCGCCGATGTGCAACGTGCCCTGGATACGATGCTCGGCGGAGGCCAAGGCACCGGCCGAATCACCGCGCTGATGCGTATGGCTGTCGAGCACAAAGTGGCGTTTGCGCAGCGCTTCAACCACGTCCAGTACCGGCTCCAGATCCTCGTATTCGATGATCGCGGCCATCGCGGCTTTACGCGCGGTTTCCAGATCTTTCGCCGCCACGGCGAGCACCGGTTGACCGACGAACTGCACGTCGTCGATGGCCAGTAGTGGATCGCCCGGAAGCAGTGGTCCGATATCTTTCAGGCCCGGCACGTCTTCGTGGGTAATGGCGATGCGCACGCCTTCGAAGGCGTAGCAAGGCTTGGTGTCGATGCTGATGATTTTCGCGTGGGCGCGGTCCGACAGGCGTGCGTAAACATGCAACTGGTTCGGAAATTCCAGCCGGTCGTCGATGTACTGCGCTTCACCGGACACGTGCTTGGCGGCGCTGTCGTGCTTGACGCTGCGGCCGACACCGGTGGTCAGGTCTTTGGCGAACAGTTCAGCCAATTCGGCTTGGGTCTTCTCTACGGCGTGATGATTAGACATAAGCGGTCACCCGAGTCTCGATGTGCGGTGTTTGCAGTTCGATGAAGTATTTACGCAGCAGGTTTTGCGCACTGAGCAGGCGGTATTCCTTGCTGGCGCGGAAGTCCGAGAGCGGCGTGAAATCTTCGGCCAGTGCGGCGCAGGCGCGTTCGACGGTATCGTTGTTCCAGGTGGCACCGAGCAATACGGCTTCGCAGGCCTTGGCGCGTTTTGGCGTTGCCGCCATGCCGCCGAAGGCGACGCGGGCCTCGGCGATCACGCCGTTGTCGATGCGCAGGTTGAACGCGGCGCAGACAGCGGAAATATCATCGTCCAGACGTTTCGATACTTTGTAGGCGCGGAACAGTTGTTCGGCGCTGGCACGCGGCACGATGATCTTTTCGATGAACTCGCTTTCCTGACGCGCGGTGACCCGGTAATCGATGAAGTAATCTTCCAGCGCCATCGTGCGACGGACTTCGCCTTTGCACAGGACAATCTGCGCGCCGAGTGCAATCAGCAGGGGCGGGGAGTCACCGATCGGCGAGGCGTTACCGATGTTGCCGCCGAGGGTGCCCTGGTTGCGGATCTGCAGGGAAGCAAAGCGTTGCAGCAATTCGCCGAAGTCCGGGTACTCGGCTTTCAAGGCCTCGTAGCAATCGGAGAGGGCGGTGGCGGCGCCGATTTCCAGGCGATCGTCAAAGCGTTCGATGCGCTTCATCTCGGCAACATTGCCGACGTAGATCATCACTGGCAGGGTGCGGTGGAACTGCGTGACTTCCAGCGCCAGATCGGTGCCGCCGGCCAGCAGGCGAGCCTGTGGATAAGCGTCATAGAGGTCAGCGAGATCGGCCACGGTCAGCGGCACCAGGCAGCGCTTGTCGCCACTGTTGAGTTCGCCGATGTCGGTGGGGGCGATGGCCTTCAGGCGAGCGATGGTGTCGGCTTCACGGGCGTCGAACTGGTCCGTTTGCTTGCCGCAGCAGGATTGTTCGGCGGCAGCCAGAATCGGCCGATAGCCGGTGCAGCGGCAGAGGTTGCCGGCCAGTGCTTCGTGGGCTTTGTGCGAGTCCGGTTGATCGCTGTTCTTTTGCAGCGCAAACAGCGACATCACGAAGCCGGGTGTGCAAAAACCGCATTGCGACCCGTGGCACTCGACCATGGCTTTCTGCACGCTGTGCAGTTCGCCTTGGTGCTTGAGGTCTTCGACACTGATCAGTTGTTTGCCGTGCAATGACGAAACGAACGTCAGGCACGAGTTGAGGCTGCGATAGCGAATGTGTTCGCGGCCATCATCATCCGTTTGCAGCTCGCCGACTACCACGGTACAGGCGCCGCAGTCACCGCTGGCGCAGCCTTCTTTGGTGCCGGGTTTGCCCACATGGTCGCGCAGATAATTGAGCACGGTCAGGTTTGGGTCCAGGGCGTGCTCGCTACGGAGTTCCTGGTTAAGTAAAAACTGGATCACGGAAGGCCTCGCAGACTCATTATTGTTGTTAACCGACTTGAACCGAATTTATCAGGTCTGACTTTCCGGTCAATGATTTTCTGACTTAAAGGTCAGGAAATAGCGTTTTGTCGATAAACGACTCGTTCCTTTATTATTGACCCTCACGGGATAGCCTGCTTTTTGCTTGAATCGTGCCAAAAACCGCCGAGTGGGCACTCCGCCATGACCCTTCATGTGCGCTACACTGCGCCGCTTGTGCAAATCGAAGAGTTTGAAGGACAACCATGACGTTCAAGGCGCCGGACAGCCTCGCCGAGCAAATTGCTCACCACCTCGCCGAACGCATCATTCGTGGCGAAATGAAGCCCGGGGAGCGCATCCAGGAACAGAAGGTCACGCTAGCCCTCAATGTCAGCCGCGGTTCGGTCCGTGAAGCCTTGCTGATCCTCGAGCGCCGCCACCTGATCGCGATCCTGCCGCGACGTGGCGCCCACGTGACCGAGCTCACGGTTCACAAGGTCCAGAGCCTGTGCACGCTGATGAGCGAGCTTTACATCCTGCTGGGCAATGCAGTGGCCAGCGGCTGGCAAGTCCAGGCCGACATGGCGCCGTTCGTGCAAATCCAGCAGCGTCTGACCGCCAGCTACGAGCGTCAGGACATTCGCACCTTCGTCGACGACAGCTTCAGTGTGATGCGCGCCGCGTATCCGTTCGCCAACAACCCGTACTTGCAGGAAACCGTCGAGAATCTGCAGCCGGCCATGAGCCGCGCGTATTTCCTCGCCCTGGAGCAGCGCAAGGCCTCGATGAGCGAGTTCCTTGAGCTGTTCGAGCGCTTGCTCGCCGCCGTGCTGGCCCGTGATTTTCCGCAGATTCGCATTGTGCTGACGGCGTATGCCCAGCGCAGCAGTGATCTGGTGGTTTCTGCCCTGACGGACGCTTAAGCGTGCGGCTAAAGTGCATCAAACTGGCGGGGTTCAAATCCTTCGTCGACCCGACCACGGTGAACTTCCCCAGTAACATGGCGGCGGTGGTCGGGCCCAATGGTTGCGGCAAGTCGAACATCATCGACGCCGTCCGCTGGGTGATGGGCGAGAGTTCGGCCAAGAACCTGCGCGGCGAGTCGATGACCGACGTCATCTTCAACGGCTCGACCAGTCGCAAACCGGTGAGCCAGGCCAGCATCGAGCTGGTATTCGATAACTCCGACGGCACCCTGCTCGGCGAATACGCGGCCTACGCGGAAATTTCCATTCGCCGCAAAGTGACCCGCGACAGCCAGACCACTTATTACCTCAACGGCACCAAGTGCCGCCGTCGCGATATCACCGACATCTTTCTGGGTACAGGCCTGGGCCCGCGCAGCTACTCGATTATCGAACAGGGGATGATCTCCAAGCTGATCGAGTCAAAGCCCGAAGACCTGCGCAACTTCATTGAAGAAGCGGCGGGCATCTCCAAGTACAAGGAGCGCCGGCGCGAGACCGAAAACCGCATCCGCCGCACCCACGAAAACCTGGCCCGCCTGACCGACCTGCGCGAAGAGCTCGAGCGTCAGCTTGAACGCTTGTACCGCCAGGCCGAGGCCGCCAAGAAGTATCAGGAATACAAGGGCGAGGAGCGTCAGCTCAAGGCCCAACTGTCGGCCCTGCGCTGGCAGGCTTTGAATGAACAGGTCGGTCAGCGCGAAGCGATCATCGGCAATCAGGAAGTCACCTTCGAAGCGCTGGTGGCCGAGCAGCGCAACGCCGATGCGGCTATCGAACGCTTGCGGGACGGGCACCACGACCTGTCCGAACGCTTCAATCTGGTGCAGGGGCGCTTCTATTCGGTCGGCGGCGACATCGCCCGGGTCGAGCAGAGCATCCAGCACGGTCAGCAACGCCTACGCCAGCTGCAAGACGATCTGAAAGAAGCCGAGCGCGCGCGTCTGGAAACCGAGTCTCACCTGGGCCACGACCGCACCTTGCTGCTGACCCTGGGCGAAGAGCTGGACCTGCTCACCCCTGAACAGGAAGTCACCAGCGCCGCCGCCGAAGAGGCTGCCGCTGCGCTGGAAGAATCCGAAACCACCATGCACGCCTGGCAAGAGCAATGGGACACCTTCAACCTGACGGCCGCCGAACCGCGTCGCCAGTCCGAAGTTCAGCAGTCGCGCATCCAGCAGCTGGAAACCAGCATGGAACGCCTGGCCGATCGTCAGAAGCGTCTTGGCGAGGAGCGCACGTTGCTCTCGGCAGACCCGGAAGACGCGGCGATCATGGAGCTCAGCGAGCAACTGGCGGCGAGTGAAGCGACCCTCGAAGATTTGCAGGCCAGTGAAGAAGCCCAGGTCGAACGCCTCGAGCAACTGCGTCAGGAATTGCAATCAGCGCTGCAAAATCAGCAGCAGGCTCAGGGCGACTTGCAGCGTCTGAACGGTCGCCTCGCCTCCCTTGAAGCCTTGCAACAAGCCGCACTCGATCCGGGCACCGGCACCGCTGAATGGCTGCGCGAACAACATTTGGCGGACCGTCCGCGTCTGGCTGAAGGCCTGAAAGTCGAGGCCGGTTGGGAGCTGGCGGTGGAAACCGTGCTTGGCGCCGACCTGCAAGCGGTGCTGGTGGATGACTTCGGCGATTTCGATCTGGCCGGTTTTGCCCAAGGCGATTTGCGCTTGCTCAGCCCGGCCACTGATGGCGTGCGCGTACCCGGCAGCTTGCTCGATAAAGTTGAAGCGCAGATCGATCTGGCGCCGTGGCTGGGGCAGGTTAAACCGGTCGACAGCCTTGAACAGGCGTTGGCCCTGCGCAATCAATTGACCGCCGGCCAGAGCTTGATCAGCCGCGACGGTTACTGGGTTGGTCGACACTTTTTACGCGTACGCCGGGCCAGCGAAGCCGAAAGCGGCGTGCTGGCTCGTGGTCAGGAAATCCAGCGCCTGGGCCTCGAGCGTGAAGAGCGCGAAGCCACGGTCGAAACCCTGGAAACCCAACTTCAGAATCTCAGGGCGCAGCAGCGTCAGCAGGAAAACGGTCGCGAACACCTGCGCCGTCTGCTGCAAGACGAAGCGCGTCAGCAAGGTGAGTTGAAAGCCCAGTTGTCCGCCGGCAAAGCCAAGGCCGAACAATTGACCCTGCGTCGTACACGCCTTGACGAAGAGCTCACCGAATTGGCTGAGCAACGCGCTCTGGAGCACGAAAATATCGGCGAGGCGCGTCTGCAATTGCAGGAAGCCCTCGACAGCATGGCGCTGGACACCGAGCAGCGCGAGTTGCTGCTGGCTCAGCGCGACAGCTTGCGCGAGCGACTCGATCGGGTGCGGCAGGAAGCCCGGCAGCACAAGGATCACGCTCATCAACTGGCGGTGCGTCTGGGTTCGCTCAAGGCACAACACGACTCGACGCGTCAGGCGCTGGAACGTCTGGAAATGCAGTCCGAGCGCCTGACCGAGAAGCGCGAACAGCTCAGCCTCAATCTGGAGGAGGGCGAGGCACCGCTGGAAGAGTTGCGCCTCAAACTCGAAGAGTTGCTCGACAAACGCATGACCGTCGACGAAGAACTCAAGACGGCGCAGATCGCTCTGGAAGACGCCGACCGCGAACTGCGTGACGCGGAAAAACGTCGCAGTCAGGCGGAACAGCAATCGCAATTGATTCGCGGCCAGATGGAAACCCAGCGCATGGAATGGCAAGCCCTGACCGTGCGCCGCAAAGCGCTCGAAGATCAGTTGCTGGAAGACGGCTACGACCTTCATGGCGTGCTCGCCACGCTGGTGGCCGAGGCTAACGAAAAGGATGCCGAAGAAGAACTCGAACGCATTGCCGCGCGGATTCAGCGCCTCGGTGCGATCAACCTGGCGGCCATCGACGAATACCAGCAACAATCCGAGCGTAAACGTTATCTGGATGCGCAGAACGACGATCTGGTAGAAGCGCTGGATACGCTCGAGAACGTGATTCGCAAGATCGACAAGGAAACCCGAAACCGCTTCAAAGATACCTTTGATCAGATCAATGGTGGTTTACAGGCCCTTTTCCCAAAAGTTTTCGGTGGAGGACGCGCCTATTTGGAACTGACAGGCGAAGATCTACTCGATACAGGGGTAACGATCATGGCGCAGCCGCCAGGAAAGAAGAACAGCACCATCCATTTGCTCTCCGGTGGCGAAAAAGCCCTGACTGCCTTGGCTCTGGTTTTTGCCATCTTCAAGTTGAATCCGGCGCCGTTCTGCATGCTCGATGAAGTTGACGCGCCATTGGATGACGCTAACGTTGGACGCTACGCACGGCTGGTCAAAGAGATGTCGCAGACGGTGCAGTTCATCTATATCACCCACAACAAGATCGCCATGGAAATGGCCGAGCAACTGATGGGGGTGACGATGCACGAACCGGGTTGCTCGCGTCTGGTGGCAGTGGATGTGGAGGAGGCGATGGCGATGGTGGATGCCTGAGTCGACGCTTGAAGGAGAGGTATTTTTGAGTTGTAGGACTTATTTACCTGCCCTGACTTGCTGGCCAATCGACATATTCGCGCAAGCCGTTGTGACAGACGGTGTAAAGTTGCCTTTGGTCGTGCTAGTTTAATGTCAATTTTTCGTATACGTGGGCAAAACGCCTGTCAGAACATAGAGTTGGCGCCACGTTTTAAAGCGGTTTGCGAGTTGTAAACCTCTTATTTTTCAGCATTTTTTATAGAGGCACGGGATTACATGGAAATCGGTCTGCGCGAGTGGCTGATCGTCATCGGCATTATTGTCATTGCCGGTATTCTTTTCGATGGCTGGCGGCGCATGCGCGGCGGCAAGGGGAAACTGAAATTTCGTCTCGACCGAAGTTTGTCCAACTTGCCGGACGAGGACACCAGCGCCGAGCTGTTGGGCCCGCCCCGTGTGCTGGATACGCATAAAGAACCGCAACTGGACGAGCACGATCTGCCGTCGGTGAGCATGCCTGCCCGTGAGGCGCGTGAGTCGGGTTCCAAGCGCGGCAAGCGTGGCCATGGCGAGCCTTCCCAGGGCGACATGAACCTGAGTCTGGATCTGGACGGCGGCCCGAGCTTCAGCAGCCGTGACGACGATTTCCCGGATGACACCAAGTCTTCGGGCTCGGTCAGCGAGAAGGAACAACCGCAAGCAGAAGAAGTGCTGGTGATCAGCGTGATCTGCCGCGACGCCGCCGGCTTCAAAGGCCCGGCGCTGTTGCAGAATATTCTGGAAAGCGGTCTGCGTTTTGGCGAGATGGACATCTTTCATCGCCACGAAAGCATGGCTGGCAATGGCGAAGTCCTGTTCTCGATGGCCAATGCGGTCAAGCCGGGCGTCTTCGATCTGGACGACATCGACCACTTCAGCACACCGGCAGTAAGCTTCTTCCTCGGTCTGCCAGGCCCACGTCATCCGAAGCAAGCCTTCGACGTGATGGTGGCCGCGGCGCGCAAACTGTCTCAGGAGCTGAACGGTGAACTGAAAGACGACCAGCGCAGCGTGCTGACCGCCCAGACGATTGAGCATTACCGTCAGCGCATCGTCGAGTTCGAACGTCGCGCCCTGACCCAGAAGCGCTAAGGTCAAAAGATCGCAGCCTCGTTTTACTCGACAGCTCCTACAGGGGTCGCGATTTTCTGTAGGAGCTGTCGAGTGAAACGAGGCTGCGATCTCTTGATCCTGATGATATGAGATTGAGCAGCCTCGGCTGCTCTTTTGCTTTATGAGAGAACACCCATGACCGCCGTCAAAAACCGCATTCTAGAGCTGCGTGCTGAGCTGGATCAGCATAACTATCGCTACCACGTGCTGGACGAGCCGAGCATTCCGGACGCCGAATACGATCGGTTGTTCCACGAGCTCAAGGCCCTCGAAGCGGCCCATCCCGAACTGATCACCAGCGACTCGCCAACCCAGCGCGTCGGCAGTGCGGCGCTGTCGGCGTTCACACAGGTGCGTCACGAAGTGCCGATGCTCAGCCTCGGCAACGCCTTCGAAGAAACCGACATGCGCGAGTTCGATCGCCGGGTAACTGAAGGTCTCGACCTGCCGGTCGGCGACTTGTTTGGTGGCGGTGCCGCGGTGGAATACAGCTGTGAACCCAAACTCGATGGCCTGGCGGTCAGCTTGTTGTATCAGGACGGCGTGTTGGTGCGCGGCGCGACTCGCGGCGACGGCACCACCGGCGAAGACATCAGCGTCAACGTCCGTACCGTGCGCAACATTCCGCTCAAGCTGCACGGTACGGGCTGGCCGGCGACCCTGGAAGTGCGCGGCGAAGTGTTCATGTCCAAGGCCGGTTTTGAGCGTCTCAACGCCACGCAGCTGGAAGTCGGCGGCAAGACCTTCGCCAATCCGCGCAACGCGGCGGCCGGCAGTTTGCGCCAGCTCGATTCGAAGATCACGGCCAACCGTCCGTTGGAATTTTGCTGCTATGGCATCGGTCAGATTTCGGCCGATATTGCTGATACACACATTGGCAATCTCAAGCAGCTCAAGGCTTGGGGCATGCCGATCAGTCATGAGTTGAAACTGGCTCATGGCATCGATGAGTGCCTGGATTATTACCGCGACATCGGTGAGCGCCGAAATTCGCTGCCCTACGAAATCGACGGCGTGGTGTTCAAGGTCAACAGCATTGCCTCTCAGCGTGAGCTGGGCTTCCGTGCTCGTGAACCGCGCTGGGCGATCGCGCACAAATTCCCGGCGATGGAAGAACTCACTGAATTGCTTGATGTGGAATTTCAGGTCGGTCGTACCGGTGCGGTGACGCCGGTGGCGCGCTTGAAGCCGGTCAAGGTGGCCGGTGTGACCGTGGCCAACGCGACGTTGCACAACATGGATGAAGTGGCGCGTCTGGGCCTGATGATTGGCGACACCGTGATTATTCGCCGCGCTGGCGATGTCATTCCGCAGGTGGTGCAAGTGGTCATCGAGCGCCGTCCGGACAACGCACGGCCAGTACAGATTCCCGAGAAATGCCCGGTCTGCGGTTCCCATGTCGAGCGCACGCAACTGGTCAAACGCAGCAAAGGTCGGGAGACCGTCAGCGAAGGTGCGGTGTACCGCTGCGTTGGTCGTCTGGCCTGCGGTGCGCAACTCAAGCAGGCAATCATTCACTTCGTCTCCCGTCGTGCCATGGACATCGAAGGCCTGGGCGAGAAGAGCGTCGAGCAACTGGTGGACGAAGGGCTGGTGAGTTCGCCTGCTGATTTGTACGCGCTGACGTTTGAACAGATTGTCGATCTGGAAGGCTTTGCCGAGTTGTCGAGCAAGAACTTGCTCAGCGCCATCGAAGACAGCAAGCAGCCGAGCCTGGCTCGCTTCATCTACGCCCTCGGGATTCCCGATGTCGGTGAAGAGACGGCGAAGGTGCTGGCGCGTTCTCTCGGCTCGCTGGAGCGGGTTCAGCAGGCGTTGCCGCAAGTGCTCACATACTTGCCGGATGTTGGTCTGGAAGTGGCTCACGAGATTCACAGCTTCTTCGAAGATGCGCATAACCAGCAGGTGATCAAGGATCTGCTCAAGCACGGTATGCAGATTCAGGATCAGGGCGAGCTTGGCGCCGAGTTTGCCGCCAGCACTACGTTGGGTGGCTTCCTCGACAAGCTGCACATACCTTCGGTCGGGCCGGGTGGGGCGCAGAAGCTGGCAGATAAGTTTGGTTCGCTGGAGGGGGTCATGAGCGCTGACTGGCTGGACATGCGTCAGGCGCTGCCGGAGAAACAGGCCACTTCGGTTCGGGAGTTCTTTGCGGTTGCGCAAAATCGTCAAATTGCTGAAGCCGCCGAGAAACAGCTGCGCGATTTCGGCATGCACTGGCAGAGCGAGAAGAAAGTCGTTGAAGGCTTGCCGCTGGCCGGGCAGACCTGGGTGCTGACCGGCTCGCTGGAGCTGATGAGCCGCGACATCGCCAAGGACAAACTTGAAAGCCTCGGTGCCAAGGTAGCGGGATCGGTGTCGGCCAAGACTCATTGTGTGGTGGCAGGGCCGGGTGCAGGTTCCAAGTTGACGAAAGCTAATGAGCTGGGATTGAAGGTTCTGGATGAAGAGGCGTTTGTCGAATTCCTGACGAAGCACGGTATTTCTGTTTAGTCGATCGTTCCCACGCTCCGCGTGGTAACGCATCCCGTGACGCTCTGCGTCACAGCGGACGCGGAGCGTCCGGGGCGGCATTCCCACGCAGAGCGTGGGAACGATCTTTGTCAGGTAATGATCTAGTCTTGGCAAGCCCCAGGGAGAGATCGTCATGTACCGCTTCTTCGAACAGCTCAGTTCACGCATCGCCGCGCCCTTCATCGGCGAAAGCTCGCGTAACAGCAAGGTCTGGCAGTGCCGCTGCGGGCAGTCGCTGTTTTTTCGCAACAGCCAGTGCCTGGCGTGTTCGGCGGCGTTGGGTTATCAACCGGAGCAGAGTCGCCTATCGTCGCTGCAGCCCGGCGTGCAGGCTGATACCTGGTTGCTCGACGCCGATCCCGAAGCAGGTGTCTTGCGCCGCTGCGCCAACCTCGATTCCCCGGCCGCGTGCAATTGGCTGTTGCCCGCCAATGACCACGATGCGTTATGCATCGCCTGTAGCCTGAACCACACCATTCCCGACCTGTCGATTGGCGAAAACCACGAACGCTGGCGCAAGGTCGAAACGGCCAAGCGGCGGCTGGTTGCACAGTTGGTCAGCCTGGGTTTGCAGGTGATTCCCAAAACCGTGGACGAAGAGGCTGGACTGGCTTTCGATTTCATTGGCGTCGACCTCGAAGGCAAGCCGCCAACCACGGGTCACGCCAACGGTCTGATCACCCTCGATATCAAAGAAGCCGACGACGCCCATCGCGAGCAGCTTCGGGTGCAGATGCACGAACCTTATCGCACATTGCTCGGGCATTTTCGTCATGAGGTTGGGCATTACTACTGGGACCGGTTGATCGCCAACAGCCATTGGCTGGAACCGTTCCGGGGCCTGTTCGGCGACGAACGCGCCAGCTACACCGACGCTCTCGAGCGGCATTACCAGCAAGGCGCACCGCTTGACTGGCAGCAACATTACGTCAGCGCCTACGCGACCATGCATCCGTGGGAGGATTGGGCCGAAACCTGGGCTCACTACCTGCACATGATGGACGCGGTGGATACGGCGCTGGGGTTCGGAATGAGTGCCAGGGAGATGGATTTCGACTATCAGCCGTTTCCCCCAAGCACCCTCTATGATCCACAGCATCCCGGCGGCGCGGCGTTCCTGTCGTTCGTCAATGCGTGGATCGAACTGGCCGGCATGCTTAATGAGTTGTCGCGCAGCATGGGGCAGCCGGATTTCTATCCGTTTGTCCTGCCGCCGGCAGTGATCGCCAAGCTGCACTTCATCCACCTGGTGATCCAGCAGGAGGGCGGCCGGGCGGATGAGGTGTTGCAGGATTTGTAGAGTCTGCTGAACGCTGCATTTACTTGTAGCAGCTGTCGAGCCTGCGAGGCTGCGTTCGGCTGCGAAGCAGGCGTAAAATCAGGCAGCGCGGTTTTTCAGGTAAATTTCAGGAGTTTCGGATCGACGACTGCTTCGTCCGAACGCGGCCCGAGCCGAACGCAGCCTCGCAGGCTCGACAGCTGCTACGGACAGTGGTGTTTCGCGCCCTGTGCATGTCCTTGACCTGATTCATATTTTTAATCTGGATCGAACGGTTGTAACTTCGTCTCAGATAGGTACAATGGCGCGGCTCGCCGTCAGGCGGGCGTCGTTATGGTGACCCCATCGGTCCCCCCGCAACGATTACCCGTGAACCTGGTCAGATCCGGAAGGAAGCAGCCACAGCGGGAACATTGTGTGCCGGGGTGTGGCTGGTGGGGTTGCCTCCATAACGCACCGCGAGTCCTCCCTCGCGTTATCTGTCTAAAATTACATTCTTGTTGCTCTGCCACGGATCTTGTCCAGGGCGGTGTTTTTTTCGTTTCCGGTTTTCAGAGCGCGCACATAAATGGAGGCCGAGCTGTCGAATGCGACATCTCGGCCTCCTTTTTTATTTCTGGCATCAAGGCTTGGACAAGGCCTGGTCAACCGCTGCAATCAGCTTTCCCAGATCCTTCGGGGTGGCTTTATGTATGACACCGAACAGATACGCCCGCTGTTCATCTTCATCGCCTAAATCTGCGAAAAAGGCTTTCAGCTTCACACCCAACACATCGGAAAACAGGAACAAGGCTTCCACGCTGGGAGTGTAGGTGCCGGTTTCGAAGCGGCTGATGGTTTTGGGGTCAAAACCGGTTTTTTCGCCGAGTTCAGCCTGAGTAAGCCCAGCGACCTTGCGGTAGCGCCGAATGGCCGCACCCAAACTTGAAATTTGCATCGCTTAATTCCCATTTAGAATCAAGAACTTAACGATAGATTTTTGCATTAGACAACTGCATTATCCATCACCTTGCTTTGCAAAATGTGATGCATTTCGTAGAATCGCCGCTCAAAATGGATGTTTTGGGCCTTTAAGGTTAGTTGATCTCTGCTGTCAGGAGGCCATCAAACGCTGTTCATGGAGTGATATCGTGTTGCTGCGCATTACCTATAAAAACATCTCTACCGGGCATCCCGCACGGGTCGAGCGGTACTACCGCTAGCCACAGCGAGCCTGACTCATGGATGAGAAGTACCGCAGGGCCGTGGATGCCGCCGCGATTTTTTCCGAGACCGATCTGAGCGGCCGGATCACCCACGTCAATGATCAGTTCTGTGCCGTGTCCGGCTATAGCCGCGAAGAACTGCTCGGGCAGAACCATCGTCTCCTCAACTCGGGTCTGCACTCCGCCGATTTCTTCGCGACTATGTGGCGCACCATCGCCTTGGGCAAGGTCTGGAAAGGCGAGATTTGTAATCGCGCCAAGGACGGCAGCCTGTATTGGGTCGACAGCACTATGGTGCCGGTGCTCGATGACGCTACCGGGCGGGTTGACCGTTATCTTTCGATTCGTTTCGACATCAGCGAAAAACACCAATTGCTGCATTCACTGCAATGGCGGGTGGGGCATGACGTGCTGACCGGGCTGCCGAATCGCGCGTTCCTCTCGGATTTGCTGGATCAGGCGCTGGAGTTCTCCCGTCACGAAAACATCCCGCTGGCAGTGTGCATGCTCGACCTCGACGGCTTCAAAGCGGTCAACGATGGCTATGGGCATGCCAGTGGCGATCAGCTGTTGGTCGAGGTAGCCAAGCGTTTGCGAACCATTGTTCGCGGCGAAGATGTGGTGGCACGGTTGGCCGGCGACGAGTTTGTGCTGGTGTTGCGATATGTGCGAGATCTGCCGGAACTGCGTGCGGCGTTGAACCGGGTGCTCGGCGCTATTTCGGCGCCGTACTCGCTGCATGGCAAGGGCGTCAATGTATTTGCCAGTATCGGCGTCACCTTGTTCCCCGACGACAATGAAGATGCCGAAACCCTGTTACGTCATGCCGATCAGGCCATGTACGTGGCGAAACAACGCGGTCGCAATCGCTTTCATTTGTTCGACGTGTCCCGGGATCAGGAGGTCAAGGCCACTCACCAAACGGTCGAGCGAGTGCGCCAGGCGCTGGCTGCCGGTGAGTTGCGTGTGCATTTCCAGCCCAAGGTGAACATGCGTCGTGGCGAGGTTGTCGGCTTCGAGGCGTTGTTGCGTTGGGAGCATCCGCAACACGGCATGGTGCCGGCCCGGGAGTTTTTGCCGCTGGTGGAAGAAACGGACCTGATCATCGATATTGGTGAGTGGGTAATGGATCAGGTCCTGTCGCAGTTGCACCATTGGCAGCAAGCGGGGCAGGGCTGGCCAGTCAGTATTAATATTGCGGCACGACATTTCCAGCGCGCGGATTTTGTCGACCGGCTCAAACACGTGCTCGCCCGGCATGCCGAGGTGGCCCCGCAGATGCTCGATCTGGAAATCGTCGAGTCGGTGGCGATTGAGAATATTCAGCATGTCAGCGCCTGTTTACAAGCCTGTCAGGCGCTGGGGGTGCAGTTTTCACTGGGGGACTTCGGCACCGGTTATTCGTCCCTGAGCTACCTCAAGCGTTTGCAAACCCAAACCATCAAGATCGACAAGTCGTTTGTGCGCGGCATCCTTGAAGATCGTGATGATCTGGCCCTGACCAAGGCTGTCATTGGCCTGGCTCGGGCCTTTGGTCGGCAGGTGATCGCCGAAGGGCTGGAAAGTATCGAGCACGGTAAATTGCTGCTGCGCCTGGGCTGCGAAGTTGCTCAAGGCTGTTTCATTGCCCGGCCGATGCCGCCCGCAGAAGTACCGGGCTGGGTTGCGGGGTTTGTCGCGCCGGCGCAATGGCAGGCGCTGGATCAAGCAGGCTGAAGTTTTGTGATCAACACCGAACCCATGTGGGAGCGAGCCTGCTCGCTCCCACATGGTCTCGTGTCGATCAGAGGAATCGCTTAGGGTGTGCTTGGCTCGGAACCTATATAGAGCCGGATGATGTCGTCGATTTCGCCGGACATTTTCATTCGCACCAAGGTGCGCAAAATGCGCTGCACGGGCACCTTGGGGTCGTTGCGCACGTAGCAGCCCACACTCTGTTCTTGCAGCACCGCGACACCTTTCAGTTGCCTATCGGGCAGCAGGCGCTGATTGAACCAGTCCAGCGTCCACTGATTGCTCACGGCGTAGTGATAGCGTCCGGCCAGGAGTTTTTCCAGCACCTGTTCCTGGTTGCGCGCGTCTTCGCGATGCAGGCGGTCGGCATCGAACAGGGGTTGCAACGTGGGGTAGGTGTAGCCGAGCACCGTGCCAACGGATTGTCGCGGCAAGTTTGCAGGCACAACCGAGGGTAGCGGATCTGACCGGCTGATCAACATGTCGCGCTGGAACCAGAGCGGAATGCTCCAGATGTAGTCCCCGGACTGATTCGGCTGCCAGGACTGCGCCGCATAGCAGCGGATATCGACTTCGCCGTGCTCCATCGCGTTTTGCACCCGTGTGCGAGGCAGTACGTGAAATTCGGCCGGCACGCCGACCTGGGTCGCGAGGCTGACCATCACGTCGTGCAGGATGCCTTGGGTGGGATGGCCGCGTTCCAGTTGCACCATTGGCATCGCCCAACTGTCGGGCACCACGAAGCGCAATGGCTGCTCGGCGCCAGCGACATTCAGGCTGATCAACAGCAGTGCCCCCAAGGCCAACCGCATAAACGCTCCGGTACTGATAAAACCCGAGCCGATAAAAGCCCCCCAAAGACCATCTTAGCCAGATTAGACGAGCGCACCGGATGCAATTTTGGCCTTGCTCCGCTAGCATTAGCCGCTTCTGTTCCTTCGTTGCGACGGTTTTCGATGAGTTATCAGGTTCTTGCACGTAAATGGCGTCCGCGCTCGTTCCGCGAAATGGTCGGCCAGACCCATGTGCTCAAGGCTCTGATCAATGCCTTGGACAGCCAGCGGCTGCACCACGCCTATCTGTTTACCGGTACCCGCGGGGTCGGCAAGACCACCATCGCGCGGATCATCGCCAAATGCCTGAACTGCGAAACAGGTATCACTTCAACGCCTTGCGGCGAGTGTTCGGTGTGCCGCGAGATCGATGAAGGTCGCTTTGTCGACCTGATCGAGATCGACGCCGCGAGCCGGACCAAGGTCGAGGACACCCGCGAACTGCTCGACAACGTGCAGTACGCGCCGAGCCGCGGGCGCTTCAAGGTCTACCTGATCGACGAAGTGCACATGCTCTCCAGCCATTCCTTCAATGCGCTGTTGAAAACCCTTGAAGAGCCGCCGCCCTACGTCAAGTTCATCCTGGCGACCACCGATCCGCAGAAACTTCCCGCAACGATTCTTTCGCGATGCCTGCAGTTCTCTCTGAAGAACATGACGCCGGAGCGTGTGGTCGAGCATTTGACCCATGTGCTGGGTGTCGAGAACGTACCGTTCGAAGACGACGCGCTGTGGCTGCTGGGCCGTGCTGCCGACGGTTCGATGCGCGACGCCATGAGCCTGACCGACCAGGCGATCGCCTTCGGTGAAGGCAAGGTCATGGCCGCCGACGTACGGGCGATGCTCGGCACGCTCGATCACGGTCAGGTCTACGACGTTCTGCATGCGCTGATCGAAGGCGACGCCAAGGCCGTGCTCGAAGCCGTCCGTCATTTGGCTGAACAAGGCCCGGACTGGAACGGCGTGCTCTCGGAGATTCTCAATGTGCTGCACCGTGTCGCCATCGCCCAGGCCCTGCCTGAAGGCGTCGACAACGGTCATGGCGACCGTGATCGGGTGCTGGCGCTGGCCCAGGCCTTGCCGGCCGAAGACGTGCAGTTCTATTACCAGATGGGCCTGATCGGTCGCCGTGACTTACCGCTGGCGCCGGACCCGCGCGGTGGCTTCGAAATGGTCCTGCTGCGAATGCTCGCGTTCCGACCGGCAGACACTGCGGATGCCCCGAGGCAACCGCTAAAGCCAGTGGGGATCAGCCAGGCCACAGTTGATTCCGCAAATTCAGTGGCTGCCGCGCCCGTTGTTGCGCCGGTAGTCGCTGCGGCAGTTGCACCCATCGCGCCTGCGCCAGTTGCGGCGGTGGTTGCTCCAGTGCAAGCGCCCGAGCCTGAGCCGGTCGCGCCCGTCGTTGCGCCCGAGCCTGTTGTTGTAGCAGCAGCGGTCGAAGTCGTCGTCGATTTGCCCTGGAACGATCCGATAGAACCCGAAGTCGTTCAGCAACCCGCCGTCGAGCCGGTGCTGGAAACCGCCAGCGAACAGCCCGATTTGGCGCCGATGCCATTGCCGACCCCCGACAGCGTAGTGCCGGACGCACCGGAGTGGGCCGCTGCGCCGATTCCGGAGCCGTCGGTAGCCGAGGTCGATGCCGCGACGCCGGGCATGGAACTGGACGATGAGCCGCCGCTGGACGAGGACTACATCGAGCCAGATATCGAGTCGGCCTACAGCTACCTCGATGAACTGGCCAGCGAACACACCGCCGAGCCAGCGCCGGAAGCCGAGCCTGAACCGGCCGCCATGCCGGCCACCGGGTTGGCGCTGCAATGGCTGGAGTTGTTCCCGAAACTGCCGATCTCCGGCATGACCGGCAGCATTGCCGCCAACTGCACGCTGATCGCCGTCGACGGTGACAATTGGCTGATGCACCTGGACCCGGCCCACAGCGCGTTGTTCAACGCGACTCAACAGCGTCGGCTGAACGATGCGTTGAACCAGTTTCACGGGCGTACGCTGACCCTGCGCATGGAGTTGATCAAGCCCGAGCAGGAAACTCCGGCCCAGGCTGCGTCCCGCCGTCGTGCGAACCGTCAGCGCGAGGCCGAAGAGTCGATTCACGGTGATCCGTTCATCCAGCAAATGATGCAGCAGTTCGGTGCGGTGGTCCGTAACGATACTATTGAACCTGTCGAGACCCTGGTTACTCAGGGCTAATAACTGAAGGTGTTCGGCCGAAAGAGCCGGGCGCTGTATTTATCCAAGTACTTTTGAGGTGATTCCCATGATGAAAGGTGGCATGGCCGGCCTGATGAAGCAGGCACAGCAGATGCAGGAAAAAATGGCCAAGATGCAGGAAGAACTGGCCAACGCCGAAGTCACCGGTAAAGCCGGTGGCGATATGGTCACCGTGGTGATGACCGGTCGTCACGACGTCAAGCGCGTGACCATCGATCCAAGCCTGGTCGAAGGCTTGAGCGAAGACGACAAAGAGATGCTGGAGGCTGTGTTCGCCGCCGCCGTCAACGATGCCGTGCGCAAGATCGAAGCGAACAGCCAGGACAAAATGTCCGGCATGACCGCTGGCATGCAACTGCCACCGGGTATGAAACTGCCATTCTGATTCGCCAAAGCGCTTCGGATGGGCTACAAAAAAATGCCAGGCATCGCGCCTGGCATTTTTGTTTCTGGCTATTGGATATGTAGTGTCTGTGAGGCCGCTTTCGCGAGCAGGCTCGCTCCCACAGGGGGCGGCGTTCCAATGTGGGAGCGAGCCTGCTCGCGAAGCAGTCGACACGGTCTCGGACAGAAACATCGAACGTGATAGCGCCACAACGGTCTGCTCCCTATACCGCCGAATTCATCGATCAAAGGAGACGCTCACATGCCACAAGCATTGACCCTCAACCAACGTATCGTCCTGGCGTCCCGCCCGGTAGGCGCGCCGACGCCGGAGAATTTTCGCCTGGAGCGCGTTGCCCTGCCGGACCTGGCCGACGGTCAGGTGCTGCTCAAGACTCTTTACCTGTCACTCGATCCCTACATGCGCGGACGCATGAGCGACGCGCCGTCCTACGCCGCACCGGTTGAAATCGGTGAGGTGATGACCGGTGGCGCTGTCAGCCGGGTCGAGCGCTCGCTGAATCCGAAATTCCACGAAGGTGATCTGGTGGTCGGTTCTACCGGTTGGCAGAGCCACAGCCTCAGCGACGGCCGCAACATCATTCCGGTGCCGTCCGGGCTGCCGAGCCCGTCAATGGCGTTGGGCGTGTTGGGCATGCCCGGCATGACCGCGTATATGGGCCTGATGGATATCGGCCAGCCCAAGGCCGGCGAAACCCTGGTGGTTGCGGCTGCATCCGGCGCCGTGGGTTCGGTGGTCGGTCAGGTAGCGAAGATCAAAGGCTTGCGCGTGGTCGGCGTGGCCGGTGGCGCGGACAAGTGCCGATATGTGGTCGATGAGCTGGGTTTTGACGCGTGTATCGACCACAAGAGCCCGAACTTCGCCGATGAATTGGCCAAGGCGTGCTCCGAGGGCATCGACATCTATTACGAAAACGTCGGCGGCAAGGTGTTCGATGCCGTGCTGCCGTTGCTCAAGCCCAAGGCGCGAATTCCACTCTGCGGTCTGATCGCGTCCTACAACGCTCACGAAACACCGACTGGCCCGGATCGACTGCCGCAATTGCAGCGCACGCTGCTGACCAAGCGTGTGCGAATCCAGGGCTTCATCGTGTTCGACGACTACGGTGATCGTCAGCCGGAATTCGTCAGCGCCATGGCGCCGTGGGTGCGCGACGGTAAGGTGAAATTCCGCGAAGACGTGGTCGATGGCCTGGAGCAGGCACCTGAAGCGTTCATCGGTCTGCTGGAAGGACGTAACTTCGGCAAACTGGTTGTGCGGGTCGCCCAGGACTGAGTAATTGACGCTAAACAGAGGCGCGGGTATAAACCGCGTCTCGTTGTTTTGTCGGACTTTTCCCCATGAGCTTCAGCCCTTTGATTCGCCAACTGATCGACGCCCTGCGAATTTTGCCAGGTGTGGGTCAGAAAACTGCCCAACGCATGGCGTTGCAGCTGCTCGAGCGTGATCGCAGCGGCGGCTCGCGATTGGCCCTGGCACTGAGCCAGGCCATGGAAGGGGTGGGTCACTGCCGGTTGTGCCGCACGCTGACCGAAGACGACCTCTGCCCGCAATGCGCCGATACCCGTCGCGATGACACCTTGCTCTGCGTGGTGGAAGGGCCGATGGACGTCTACGCGGTGGAGCAGACCGGTTTCCGTGGTCGCTACTTTGTGCTCAAGGGCCATCTGTCGCCACTCGACGGACTCGGGCCGGAAGCCATCGGTATTCCGCAACTGCTGGCGCGAATCGAAGAGGCAGGGACGTTCACTGAAGTCATTCTCGCGACCAACCCGACCGTGGAAGGTGAAGCGACAGCGCATTACATTGCCCAGTTGCTCAGCAACAAAGGCCTGATCGCCTCGCGCATCGCCCACGGCGTGCCATTGGGTGGTGAGCTGGAATTGGTGGATGGCGGGACGTTGGCGCATTCGTTTGCCGGGCGTAAGCCGATCGTTTTGTAGTGTTTGAATTGACGCCTTCGCGAGCAGGCTCGCTCCCACACTGGATTTGTGGTGTTCACAAAACCCCTGTGGGAGCGAGCTTGCTCCGGGCGGCGTTCCGACGAAGGGCGCGCTTGGGTTTATCTGATTCACACAATCCTGTTGAAAACCAAGCAAGCGCTCGGTTAACTTCCCTGAACCTTCAGTGGAGCTCGCCGATGCCTGCCTTTCAGGAATACTTCGACCCTAGCCACCAATTGGTCCGCGACAGCGTCAGACGCTTCGTCGAGCGCGATATCTTGCCGGACATCGACCAGTGGGAAGAAGCCGAAAGCTTTCCCCGCGAGCTCTACCTCAAGGCCGGCGCGGCGGGGATTCTGGGGATCGGTTACCCCGAAGCCCTGGGTGGCAGCCACGAAGGTGATCTGTTCGCCAAGGTCGCCGCCAGCGAAGAGCTGATGCGCTGTGGCTCCGGCGGTCTGGTGGCGGGACTTGGCTCGCTGGACATCGGCCTGCCGCCGATTCTCAAGTGGGCCAGGCCTGAAGTTCGCGATCGCGTTGTGCCTCAGGTGCTCGCCGGCGAGAAGATCAGCGCCCTGGCCGTGACCGAGCCCAGCGGTGGCTCTGACGTCGCCAACCTGCAAACCCGCGCCGTGCGTGACGGCGACGTCTACCGGGTCAGCGGCAGCAAAACCTTTATCACCAGTGGCGTCCGCGCGGATTTCTACACCGTCGCGGTGCGTACCGGTGCGCCGGGTTTCGCTGGCATCAGCCTGCTGTTGATCGAGAAGGGCACGCCCGGTTTCACCGTCGGCCGTCAGTTGAAGAAAATGGGCTGGTGGGCGTCGGACACTGCCGAACTGTTCTTCGACGATTGCCGGGTGCCGGCAGGAAATCTGATTGGCGCTGAAAACATGGGCTTCGCCTGCATCATGGGCAACTTCCAGAGCGAACGCCTGGCGCTGGCGCTAATGGCCAACATGACTGCGCAACTGGCGCTGGAAGAGAGCCTGAAATGGGCTCGCCAACGGGAAGCATTCGGTAAACCCATCGGCAAGTTTCAGGTGCTCAAGCATCGTCTTGCCGAAATGGCCACGGCGCTGGAGGTGTCACGGGAATTCACCTACCGCCAGGCGGCGAAAATGGCGGCGGGGCAGAGTGTGATCAAAGAGATTTCCATGGCCAAGAATTTTGCGACTGACACGGCAGATCGAATCACCACGGATGCTGTGCAGATCCTCGGTGGTCTTGGTTACATGCGCGAGAGCCTGGTGGAGCGGCTGTATCGCGATAACCGGATTTTGTCGATCGGCGGCGGGACGCGGGAAGTGATGAACGAGATCATCAGCAAGCAGATGGGGCTTTGATCGGAGGTGTAGCGGCTGACGCTATCGCGAGCAGGCTCGCTCCCACAGTGATCTTTGTCGTATGCAAGATTTGTATCTAACAACAATCCCCTGTGGGAGCGAGCCTGCTCGCGAAGGCGTCGGTGCAGACGCCGCCTTTTACTTATCGCTCAACGCAAACTGCGTCAGGCAAAACGTCGGAATCCCCATATCTTCCAGCCGCTGCGACCCGCCCAACTCCGGCAAATCGATGATCGCCGCCGCTTCGTGAACCCGCGCACCCATGCGTCGAACCAGGTTCGCAGCAGCAATCAGCGTACCGCCGGTGGCGATCAGGTCATCGAACATCACCACCGAATCGCCCTCACACAGGCTGTCGGCGTGGACTTCGAGGAAGGCTTCGCCGTATTCGGTCGCATAACCCTCGGCCAGTACGTCGGCCGGCAGTTTGCCTTGCTTGCGGAACAGCACCAGCGGCTTGTTCAGCTGATAGGCCAGGACCGAACCGATCAGAAAACCACGCGCGTCCATCGCACCGATGTGGGTGAAGTCGGCCTCGACATACCGATGGGCAAAACTGTCCATCACCAGACGCAGGGCCGTGGGCGACTGGAACAGCGGGGTAATGTCGCGAAAGATCACGCCCGGCTTGGGAAAGTCGATCACAGGGCGGATGAGGGATTTGATGTCGAAGGAGTCGAAGACCATCGTCGAGGTGTCCTGGCAGGCTGCAAACGACGCAGTATAACGGCGGCTGAACCGTTTCGCTCAGCCGCCATCGCCAAAATCAGCCGTCTAGCGAGCCGCCGGCCAGGGCGCAGAGCTGGATCGGGTCGAGGATATGGATTTCCTTGCCCTCAGCCGCAATCAGTTCGTTTTGCTGGAAGCGCGTGAACACCCGGGACACGGTTTCCACCGCCAGGCCCAGGTAATTGCCGATTTCGTTGCGCGACATGCTCAGGCGGAACTGGTTGGCCGAGAACCCCCGGGCGCGGAAACGGGCCGACAGGTTGACCAGGAACGTGGCGATGCGCTCGTCGGCGGTTTTCTTCGACAGCAGCAACATCATTTGCTGATCGTCGCGAATCTCGCGGCTCATCACACGCATCAACTGACGGCGCAGCTGCGGCAGTTGCAGCGCCAGTTCGTCGAGGCGTTCGAAAGGGATTTCACACACCGAGGTGGTTTCCATGGCTTGCGCCGAGACCGGGTGTTTTTCGGTGTCCATGCCCGACAGGCCGACCAGTTCGCTTGGCAGGTGAAAACCGGTGAGTTGTTCTTCGCCGCCATCGCTCAGGCTGAAGGTCTTCAGGGCGCCAGAGCGTACTGCATAAACGGAATCGAAGGTGTCGCCCTGGCGGAACAGGAATTCGCCCTTTTTCAGCGGGCGGCCACGTTTAACGATTTCGTCCAGCGCTTCCATGTCTTCCAGATTCAAAGAAAGTGGCAAGCAGAGGGGGGCCAGGCTGCAATCCTTGCAATGGGCCTGACTATGAGCGCGCAGTTTTACTGGCTCGGACATTTCTTCAATCCTTGTGGGAAAAAACACACATAAGCCGTAAGGGTAACCCACGGGAGGACATTCAGGCACGCGGCGATTTTGTCGCAGGCTCGTAAAGTCAGCGATTCGTAGACCGGCCGCTGAGGTAATGGCTAGATCACCCGCGAAAACCACTGGCGATTGTGCTGTTCCAGGTACGCGTCGAACACCATGCACACCGAACGCACCAGCAATCGTCCGGCGGGCATTACGGTAATCCGCTCGTTATTAAGTTCGATCAGACCGTCGTCGGCCATTCCCTGCAACTGTGGCCAAAGTTCGCCGAAGTAGCCCCGAAAGTCGATATTGAAGGCTTGTTCGATCTGCGCGAACTCCAGGCTGAAAGTGCAGATCAGTTGCTGGATGACCGCACGTCGCAGGCGGTCATCGGCGTTGCACAGCAGTCCACGGCTGGTGGCCAGTTGCGAGCTGGCCAGGGTGTTCTGGTACTGATTCAGGTCGCTGCTGTTCTGGCAATACAAGTCGCCGATCTGGCTGATGGCCGACACGCCCAGGCCAATCAGGTCGCAATGACCGTGGGTGGTGTAGCCCTGGAAGTTGCGTTGCAGGGTCGATTCTTCCTGAGCAATCGCCAGTTCATCGTCGGGCAGCGCGAAGTGGTCCATGCCGATATAGCGATAACCGGCCTTGGTCAACTGCTCGATGGTGCCCTGGAGCATTTCCAGTTTTTGCGCCGGTGTCGGCAGTTCGTCGCTGTTGATTCGCCGTTGCGGCATGAAGCGTTCCGGCAGGTGCGCGTAGTTGAACACCGAGAGGCGGTCCGGTTGCAGGTTGATGACTTCATCGACGGTGCGGGCGAAACTCTCGGGTGTCTGCCTCGGCAGGCCATAGATCAGGTCAATGTTGATCGAGCGAAACTGCAGCGTGCGGGAAGCGTCGATCACCGCGCGGGTTTCTTCCAGGCTTTGCAGGCGATTGACCGCTCGTTGCACTGCCGGATCGAGGTCTTGCAGGCCGATACTGACCCGATTGAAGCCCAGTTCACGGAGCAGGCCCATGGTCGCCCAGTCGGCTTCGCGAGGGTCGATTTCGATGCCGTAGTCGCCGGAATCGTCGTCCAGCAAGTTGAAGCTTTTGCGCAACTGGGCCATCAACTGGCGCAGTTCATCGTGACTGAGAAAGGTCGGGGTGCCGCCGCCGAAATGCAGTTGCTCGACTTTCTGCGCGGGGTCGAGATGGCAGGCGATCAGTTGAATTTCCTGCTCAAGGCGCTGCAAATAGGGCTGGGCCCGGCCGCGGTCCTTGGTGATGACTTTATTGCAGGCGCAGTAGTAGCAAATGTTCGCGCAGAACGGCACGTGCACATACAGCGATAACGGGCGCAGGGCTTTACGGCTGTCGCGCAGGGCGTGGAACAGGTCAAACGTGCCGACCTGACCGTCGAATTGCACCGCGGTCGGGTAGGAGGTGTAGCGCGGTCCCGCCACGTCGTAACGGCGGATCAGATCGGTGTCCCAACGAATGGCGTCGAGCATCATGCGGGCGTTCCCCCGGATAGGCTGGCAGTGTCAGCGAGTCTAGGGGGAGGCGCGGAGGGGCATCTTGATTTGCATCAACGGTGTCATTGCCAAACCTCGCCCTGTAGCAGCTGTCGAGCCTGCGAGGCTGCGTTCGGCGGCGCAGCCGTCGTAAACCCTGAGCATCAAATTTACCTGAAGCACCGCACAATCTGATTTCACGACGGCTGCGCCGCCGAACGCAGCCTCGCAGGCTCGGCAGCTGCTACAAGGGTGTACCGCCGATCTAATGGCCCATCAGCCAATGCTGATGCGGTCCCGGCAAGGTCCAGATGCCGAACAGGATCACCAGTAATCCGCCCGTCATCCGCACGCTACGTTTGCGCAACAATGCCGTGACCCGCTCAGCCGCCAACCCCGTGGCGAGTAACACCGGCCAGGTGCCGAGCCCGAACGCGAGCATCAGTAACGCACTGTCCAGCGCATTACCCTGACTCGCCGACCACAGCAGGGTGCTGTAAACCAACCCACACGGCAGCCAGCCCCAGAGCGCGCCCAGCAGTAGCGCGCGGGGGACGCTCGACACCGGCAACAGTTTGTTGGCTACGGGCTGGATGTGCCGCCACAGGCCGCGACCGAGGCTTTCGATGCGGGTCAGGCCGCTCCACCAACCGGCGAGGTACAGGCCCATGGCGACCAACAGCAATCCAGCGATGACGCGCATGAACATCGCTGCCGGGCTGTTGGCCACCGCCCAGCCCGCCAGACCGATCAGCAGGCCGGCCGTTGCATAGCTGAGAATTCGCCCCAGGTTGTAGGCCAGCAGCAGTCGAAAGCGTCGGCTGCGTTGTTCCTTGGGAATCGCCAGGGTCAACGCGCCCATCAAGCCGCCGCACATGCCCAGGCAATGCCCGCCACCGAGCAGACCGAGAATCACCGCAGACACCAGCAGCGGCGCCAACTCAAGCATGAGGTGGCGCCTTGTCGTCCGGTTTGGCCGGATGGCCGCTGGCTTCGTCGACGGCGGCTTTGTGGTTCGGGTCCTGGTCGTCAAACAGGATGCTGTGGGCCGGGCCGTCGAGGTCGTCGTACTGACCGCTGTCGACTGCCCAGAAGAAGATGTAAATAGCGATGGCCACGATCAGCAGCGCGGCCGGGATCATCACGTAGAGAGCTGGCATCTGGACTCCATGCCCGCGCGGCTCAAGCCGGCAGCGGACGGGTTTCTGGCGTGGCGCTGACCGCAGGCGTGTTTGGCATGCGAGTCAGGCGCAGGGCGTTCAGCACCACGGTCAACGAACTGATGGACATGCCGACCGCAGCCCATACCGGAGTGATCCAGCCGAGGGCGGCGAACGGCAACATGAGGCCATTGTACAGCCCGGCCCACAGCAGGTTCTCGATGATTACCCGACGGGTGCGCCGAGCCAGGCTGAAGGCTTGTACCAGTGCGTCGAGGCGGTTCGACAGCAATACCGCGTCGGCACTGGTTTTTGCCAGGTCGGTGGCCGACCCCATGGCCACGCTGATGTCGGCGGCGGCCAGCACTGGCACGTCGTTGACCCCGTCACCGAGCATCAACACCTTGCGGCCTTCCTTGTGCAGCTGTTGCAGGACTTGCAATTTGTCGTCCGGACGCAAGCCGCCGCGGGCTTCATCGATGCCCAGTTCGGCGGCGACACTGGCGACCATCGGCGAGCTGTCGCCGGACAGCAGCAGCGTGCGCCAGCCGCGAGCCTTGCAGGCGGCGAGCAGGGTGGGGGCGTCGGCACGCAAACGGTCGTCGAGAACAAACCATGCCAACGGTCCCTGACTGTTACCGAGCAGCAACCATTGGCCGGCTTCATCCGGTATCAATGGCACGACAGCACCACTGAGTTCACAGACAAAACCCGGTTGGCCGATGCGCAGGCGTTGTTCACCGACCAATCCTTCAAGGCCAAGCCCCGGCGTGCTGTGGACTTCTTCAGCGGCCAGCGGCGCCCGGCCAAACGCACGGGCGATTGGGTGTTCAGAACGGTTTTCCAGGGCGGCGGCCAGGCTCAGGCATTGATCGCTGTTGAGTGCGCCGAGTGGGCGAATCGAGCGCAACGCCAGGCGCCCCTCGGTGAGCGTGCCGGTCTTGTCGAAAATCACCGTGTCGATCTGGTTCAGGCCTTCCAGCACATGGCCGCGAGTCAGCAGCAAGCCGAGTTTGTGCAGTGTGCCAGTGGCGGCGGTGAGGGCGGTCGGCGTGGCCAGGGACAGGGCGCACGGGCACGTTGCAACCAGCATCGCCAACACAATCCAGAAGGCCCGTGATGAATCCAGTTCCCACCAGATCAGGCCGATGACGGCAGCGGCAATCAGCGACAGCAGCAGGAACCATTGCGCGGCGCGATCGGCAATTTCCGCCAGTCGGGGCTTTTCGGCCTGGGCGCGATCCAGCAGGCGGACGATGGCGGACAGTCGGGTGTCCTGGCCGAGAGCCAGGACTTCCACGGTCAGCGCACCTTCGACGTTCAGGGTGCCGGCGGTGACGGCATCGCCCGGCGTGCGCGGTTGCGGCAGGTATTCGCCGGTGAGCAGGGATTCGTCGATGCTCGACTGGCCATCGAGGATCTTGCCGTCCGCCGGGAGGATCGCGCCGGGATGCACCAGCACCTGATCGCCGACGCGCAGTTCGCTGAGCAGGATCCGCTCGCTCTGGCCGTCGGCACTCAGGCGCAAACACGAGGCGGGCAATAGATTGACGAGTTGTGCGGTGGCGGCGGCGGTGCGTTCGCGGGCGCGACGTTCCAGATAACGCCCGGCCAGCAGGAACAGCGCGAACATGCCCACCGCATCGAAATACAGTTCACCGACACCGGTGATCGAGGTCCAGATCCCGGCGATGTAGGCGCTGCCAATCGCCAGCGACACCGAAACGTCCATGGTCAGGTGGCGGGTGCGCAAGTCGCGCATGGCGCCTTTGAAGAATGGTGCGCAGCTGTAGAACACGATCGGGGTGGTGAGAAATAGCGCGACCCAACGCAGGATGGTGTGCAGCTCGGGGCTGAGGTCGATGTTGAATTCCGGCCAGGTGGCCATGGTCGCCATCATCGCCTGGAACCACAACAGCCCGGCCACGCCGAGTTGGCGCAGGGCCAGGCGGTTTTCGCTGGCCAGTTGTTCACTGGCGCGGTCGGCCTGATAGGGGTGCGCGGCGTAACCGATGTGGCGCAATTCGCTGAGTACCTGGCTCAGCGGCAGTTGCGCATCGGCCCATCGTACGTGCAGGCGGTGGTTGGACAGATTCAGGCGCGCTTCGGCTACCGCCGGCAAGCCACGCAGGTGTTTCTCGATCAGCCAGCCGCAGGCGGCGCAACTGATGCCTTCCATCAACAGGGTGGTTTCGGCGAGTTCGCCTTCGTGGCGGACGAAGGGGGCTTGCACGTCGGCGCGGTCGTAAAGCGCCAGTTCGTCCACTAACTGCACCGGCAAGGCTTCTGGGTTGGCCGATGACTCGCTGCGATGCTGGTAATAGGTTTCCAGTCCACCGGCCACAATGGCTTCGGCCACAGCCTGACAACCCGGGCAGCAGAACTCGCGTGTTTCACCGAGGACGGCAGCGGTGAAGCGGCTGCCGGCCGGGACGGGCAGGGCGCAGTGGTAGCAGGGGGTTGGAGTACTCATGAGCTCGAATCTATATCGTCCGGGAGGGCCGCATCGCGAGCAGGCTCGCTCCCACATTTGATCGATGTCGTGCACAAAATTCATGTACACCGCAGATCCACTGTGGGAGCGAGCCTGCTCGCGATGCGCGAAGCGCGACTTTATTTTTTCAGGTCTTCGGCGCCTTGAAGTGGCTCGTCACCCAGCAGCAGATCCTTGTCATGGCTGACCTGTTCTTCTTCGAACATGCGCCAGGTCTTGTCATCCTGCACGCCCAGCAGTTCTACAAAGCGGCGACCGTCGACCTTGTCGTTCAACTGGCCGATGTAGCGGCCCTGTTCGGTTTCGCTGCGCGCCAGGGTGATTTTGCGATCTTTCTCGGGCTGGGTCGGCGAGATCAGGTTCAGTTCCAGGGTTTTCGGTTGGCTGTTGCCGCTCAGGCGCAGGTCGACTTCACCGGTCACGTCGTCCAGATGAACGCTGGCGCGCAGCAGCAGGGTCTGCGCCAGCAGCTCACGGTCGAGGGAGCGGTTGATGCCTTTACCGGCCTCGTAATAGTTGTCGTTGACCAGGTTGTCCGGGTTTTTCACCGCGATCGTCACCATGGACAAGGTCAGGGTCACAGAACACGCCAGGATGGCGATGATGATCCACGGCCAAAGGTGCTTGTACCAGGGACTTGCGGCATTTGCTGCGGGCATGATCACTTCTCTCAACGAACTTGTGGGCCGATGAACCGGCTCTTGGCTTCAATGTGGACGCTGTCGTCATCGGCATCCTTGAGGATGAATTTCACCTCGTTGGTGCTCGATGGCAGTTTTTCCGGAGCGATGGACAGTTCGACCGGCTGACTGAAAATCTCCCCGGCGGCGACCTTGATCTCGCGCTTGCCTTGCAGCTTGAGGTCCGGCAGGCCAGCGGCTTCGAGCACGTAGGTATGGTCGCGCTGGTCTTTGTTCATGATCTTCAGGCTGTAGACGTTCTCGATCCGGCCTTCAGCGTTCTCGCGGTACAGCACGCGGTCCTTGCTGACGTCGAATCCGACCAATGAGCGCATGAAGAACGCGCCCGCCAGCAATCCCATCATTGCCAGCAGCACGAGGGCATAGCCGATCAGGCGCGGGCGCAGTTTATGGGTTTTTTGCCCCGACAGGTTGTGCTCGGTGGTGTAGCTGATCAGGCCACGCGGATAGTCCATTTTGTCCATGATGCTGTCGCAGGCATCGATACACGCGGCGCAGCCGATGCATTCGATCTGCAGGCCGTCGCGGATGTCGATACCGGTCGGGCAGACCTGGACGCACATGGTGCAGTCGATGCAGTCGCCCAGGCCCATGGCCTTGTAGTCGGCGCCTTTCTTGCGCGGGCCGCGGCTTTCACCACGACGCGGGTCGTAGGAAACGATCAGGGTGTCTTTGTCGAACATCACGCTCTGGAAGCGCGCGTACGGGCACATGTAAATGCACACCTGCTCACGCAACCAGCCGGCATTGCCGTAGGTGGCGAGGGTGAAGAAGCCGACCCAGAAATACGACCAGCCGTCGGCTTCGCCGGTGAAGAAGTCGATGGTCAGCTCGCGGATCGGCGAGAAGTAACCGACGAAGGTCATGCCGGTCACGAAGCCAATCAACAGCCACATCGTGTGTTTGCTGAGTTTGCGCAGGAATTTGTTGGCGCTCATGGGCGCTTTGTCGAGCTTGATGCGCTGGTTGCGGTCGCCTTCGGTGACCTTCTCGCACCACATGAAAATCCAGGTCCAGACACTTTGCGGGCAGGTATAGCCGCACCAGACCCGCCCGGCGTACACGGTAATGAAGAACAGGCCGAAGGCGCTGACGATCAAGATCCCGGAGAGCAGGATGAAATCCTGAGGCCAGAAGGTTGCGCCAAAGATGAAGAATTTGCGTTCCGGCAGGTTCCACCAGACGGCCTGATGGCCGCCCCAGCTCAGCCAGACCGTACCGAAATACAGCAGAAACAACCCGGCACCGCCCACCATCCGCAGGTTGCGGAACAGGCCGGTGAAGGCGCGGGTGTAAATCTTTTCTCGAGAGGCGTAGAGATCGACGCTGTTGTTCGCGTTCTTGGCTGGCGGGGTAACGTCGTGTACCGGAATCTGATTGCTCATCATTGCATCCCACGGCAGTGGAAAAATGCCTCGGTCAGTACGTGCCGACCGCGGTCAAAAAGAGGTGTTGCGATGGCGCAATGATACGCCTGTCACTCTGACTCAAGGGTGCGACCTTTGGTCGCGTTGGTGAAAAATTCAGGATGGTGTAGCAAATGTAACAAATCATGATTCAGATCAATTGACTTGTTCAGTATGGACGGTTTTTCACACCATGCAGTCGTCAGTTGCATCCGAGCGGGTGACGTTTGAAATTATCCATTGAACACGGTGCCCATCAAAAGCGCGGCGTGTTTGGAAATATACGCAATTGTTTTTTTGATTGTTGTAGTTTGTCTGGTTGATTAGTTTTAAGTGCGGCGCAAGTTTGTTAATGGAGCGTCGGTCTTGTTAATTAATCGAAATGGATTTCTGAAATGCGGTATACATTTGGTAAGTGGGCGGCTTTTGCTGCGCTGTCTATGGTAGTTCCTGTTTCTCAAGCTGCATATGTTGCAGCGGGGCCTGAATATTTGGTGTTTACGTCTGATTCGCAATATCCCTGGAGTGATCTTACAGATAAGAACATTGTTGATCCCGACAAGGTAAGTCGTTCAAAAGAACTTATCGGTTTGCAATATTCCGACGTGGCCAGTTTCCGGCAACTGAATGGTGGTGCGGAGCGTATTCCCGTGATGATCAATGGGGATGTCACGGCCTTTGGGCATGGCAGTGAGCGTTCCTATGTAAAGTCGGTTTTTGAGGATAAGTTGGGAGGGCTGTATGACTATGGTCTGGGTAATCATGACTATGCTAATAATGTGGACGATTGTTTTCTGAATAATTGTGCGGCCGGCAGTGTGAATGATCTCAAGGCGCGTTATTGGGGGAAAGTTACGTCGATGGATTTGTCGGTGCAGGGGGCGGTGCTAGGGAATACTTACTATTCTGGCAGTCTCGCTTATTCGAAGGACTTTGGTGATGTCCATATGGTTCAACTCAATAATGAGCCGACTTATACCGTGAAGTTTTCTGGCGGTAATCCCATTGCCCCTATCGTGTATGACATCACGCCTTCGCTCGACTGGTTGGAGCGTGACTTGAAGGCTGCCCGAGAGCGGAGCAAGATCATCATTCTCAATATGCACAAGGCGTATGACTGGGTGGGCAGCGATGAGCAGATTGCCAGGTTCAGGGCGATGATCGCCAAGTATCAGGTGACAGCGGTCTTTGCTGGTCATGATCACTTCACCCCGGGGCAATACTACAGCGGGACAAAGTACGACTACTTTGGTCAGGTCCCGGTTTTCTTGAGTGGTGCCGCGTCTCAACAGACTTACTTGATTGCCACTTTTTCCGCTGATCGTAAAAGACTGAACGTCAGCGTGGTGCGCAACAGTAATTGGCCAAGCCGCAGGCTGAACAAGAGCATCGAGGTTCTTAAATAACCGGACGTTTGTTCCAAAATAAAACGGCCCCGTCAATTTTCATTGGCGGGGCCGTTTTTTCGTCAGGTGTTTGCCTTACTGGGCGCCTTCTGTGGCCGCCTTCTCACCGTGAGACAAGCTGTAGACGTAAGCGGCCAACAGGTGAACCTTGTCGTTGCCTTGCAGCTGTTCTTGCGCAGGCATCTGGCCCTGACGGCCGTAACGGATGGTCTGCTGCAGTTGAGCGAAGCTCGAACCGTAGATGAACGCTGCCGGGTGGGTCAGGTTAGGTGCGCCCATTGCTGGCGTGCCTTTGCCTTCCGGACCGTGGCACACCGCGCAGTTGGCGGCGAACAGCTTCTGGCCGGCTACCGGGTCTGCCTTGGTGCCTTCCGGCAGTTTGCGGCCATCGAGGTTGGTCAGTACGAACGCGGCAACGTTCGCGACGCCTTGCTCGCCGATCACTTCTGCCCAGGCCGGCATCACAGCATGTCGACCGCCCATGATGGTGGTCTTGATGGTTTCCGCTTCACCACCCCAGCGCCAGTCGGCGTCGGTCAGGTTCGGGAAGCCATAAGCGCCTTTGGCGTCGGAGCCGTGGCAAACCGAGCAGTTGGAGGCGAACAGACGGCCACCCATCTTCAGGGCTTGCGGGTCCTTGGCGACTTCTTCAATCGGCATGGAAGCGAACTTGGCGAAGATCGGGCCGAACTTGGCGTCCGACTTGGCCATTTCCTTTTCCCACTCGTGAACGCCGGTCCAGCCGCTCTGGCCGTTGGCGAACGCGGTCTGCTTTTCGTTATCGAGGTAGTTGTAACCCGGCAACAGGCCTTTCCAGTTACCCAGGCCCGGGTACAGCACCAGGTAGCCCAGGGCGAAGATGATGGTGCCCACGAACAGCATGAACCACCATTTAGGCAGTGGGTTGTCGTACTCCTCGATCCCGTCGAAGGAGTGGCCAACCGTTTCTTCGGTGGCTTCGCTGCGCTGGCCCTTGCGGGTGGAAAGCAGCAGCCAGGTCAGGGCGAAGATCGTGCCGAGACTGAGGACTGTGACGTACAGACTCCAGAACGTAGTCATTCTTTGTTACTCCTAGAAGCTTGCTCGACGTGCTTGATGGCTTCGGGATCATCCGCGAAGGGCAGCAAGGTCGCGTCTTCAAACTCCGACTTGCGCTTGGGGCTGAATACCCACAACGCCAGACCGATGAAGGCCACCATCACAACAACGGTGCCCAGGCCACGAATCATCCCGATATCCATCTAAATCACCGTTTGCTTTTGATGATGGTGCCCAGGCCCTGCAGATAGGCCACCAGCGCGTCCATTTCGGTTTTGCCCTTCACTGCATCCTTGGCGCCGGCGATGTCTTCGTCGGTGTAAGGGACGCCGAGCGTGCGCAAGACTTCCATTTTCTTGGCGGTGTCTTTGCCGTCGAGCTTGTTTTCCACGAGGAACGGGTAGGCCGGCATTTTCGATTCAGGCACGACGTTGCGCGGGTTGTACAAGTGCGCACGCTGCCAGTCATCGGAGTAACGACCGCCAACACGGGCCAGGTCCGGGCCGGTACGCTTGGAACCCCACAGGAACGGGTGGTCCCAGACGCTTTCACCGGCGACCGAGTAGTGGCCGTAACGTTCGGTTTCAGCACGGAACGGGCGGATCATCTGCGAGTGGCAGCCGACACAACCGTTGGCGATGAAGATGTCGCGGCCTTCCAGTTCGAGGGCGGGGCGAGGCTTCATGCCTTCGACCGGCTTGTTGGTGACGTCCTGGAAAAACAGCGGAACGATCTGGGTCAGGCCGCCGATGCTGACGGCGATAACCATGAAGAAGGCCAGCAGGCCAATGTTCTTCTCGACTGCTTCATGCTTCATCAGTGAGCTCCAACTACAGCAATCTGTTCAGCAGCTTTGGCTTCAGCCGGGTTCGAGGCACGTACGGTACGCCATACGTTGTAGGCCATGAACAGCATGCCGCTGGCGAAGAACGCACCGCCCAGGGCGCGAACGATGAAACCAGGATGGCTGGCTTGCAGCGCTTCTACGAACGAGTAGGTAAGGGTGCCGTCGTCGTTGATTGCACGCCACATCAGACCCTGGGTGATGCCGTTGACCCACATCGAAGCGATGTACAGAACGGTACCGATGGTCGCGAGCCAGAAGTGCGTGTTGATCAGGCCGATGCTGTGCATCTGCGCACGACCGAACAGTTTCGGGATCATGTGGTAGATGGCGCCGATCGAGATCATCGCCACCCAGCCCAAGGCACCGGCGTGTACGTGGCCGATGGTCCAGTCAGTGTAGTGAGACAGCGAGTTGACGGTCTTGATGGCCATCATCGGGCCTTCGAAGGTCGACATGCCGTAGAAGGCCAGCGACACAACGAGGAAACGCAGGATCGGGTCGGTGCGCAGCTTATGCCAGGCGCCCGACAGGGTCATCATGCCGTTGATCATGCCGCCCCAGCTTGGTGCCAGCAGGATGATCGACATCGCCATGCCCAGCGACTGAGCCCAGTCCGGCAGAGCGGTGTAGTGCAGGTGGTGCGGACCGGCCCAGATGTACAGGGTGATCAGCGCCCAGAAGTGCACGATCGACAGACGATAGGAGTAGATCGGACGCTCGGCCTGCTTCGGAACGAAGTAGTACATCATCCCCAGGAAGCCCGTGGTCAGGAAGAAACCCACCGCGTTGTGGCCGTACCACCACTGGATCATCGCATCAGTCGCACCGGCGTAGGCCGAGTAGGACTTGAAGAAGCTGACCGGCAGGGAGGCGTGGTTGACGATGTGCAGCATCGCCGTCACAACGATGAAGGCACCGTAGAACCAGTTACCCACATAGATGTGCTTGGTTTTGCGCTTGGTGATGGTGCCGAAGAACACCAGACCGTAAGTAACCCAGACGATGGCCAGCAGAATAGCCAGGGGCCATTCCAGTTCCGCGTATTCCTTGGTGGTGGTGTAACCCAACGGCAAGGTAACGATCGCGCCGACGATCACCGCTTGCCAACCCCAGAAGGTGAAGGCGGCGAGGCTGTCGGAAATCAGTCGCGTTTGGCAGGTTCGCTGCACGACGTAATAAGAAGTGGCAAACAGTGCACAACCACCGAAGGCGAAAATCACCAGGTTGGTGTGCAACGGGCGTAAGCGTCCAAAAGTCGTCCACGGCAGACCGAAGTTCAATTCCGGCCATACAAGCTGTGAGGCGATGAAGACACCAAGCCCCATGCCAAGGATCCCCCAGACCACCGTCATGATGGCGAACTGGCGGACTACCTTATAGTTATAAGCAGTCGGACTGATTGCTGTGCTCATTCTAAGGTTCCACGGTTTGGGTGTTTTATTAGGAGTAAAAATCGGCCGCAAGTATGGAGAAAGCGGGGGGTCATTGCAACGCGCCATGACCTGGGTCAATGCTTTCAAAAGCTGATTCTGCGGCCTTTCCATGCGCCGCGTAAGGACAAAATTGCCCAAGGGCAAAATGTCGCAGCAGACGAAAATGGTGAGGGGGTCAGGTCGGATGTAACGGGGTGTGTTCAAACACAACGATCGGGTGACAGATGGCAATTGGCACGACAGCCGGTATCTACCAGCCTTTGCGGCTTGTCATCGAGCAGATTCGTCGAACACATCGGGTTGGGTCGACCTGGAACCGGCTCATGCCAGTCCGCATCGGGGGAAGCTTAGACCCGAAACTGGGGAACCGAAAGGAGGACTAACGGAGGGGTGCGACACTTGGTCGCAAAGAAGCAGGGAACTGCCGCATCCGGAAGAATGCGGCAGCAGAGCGGTCGAGATTTATTCGTGTTTGCCTTCAGCCTGCAAACGCTCGGTGCTCAGACCGTGAGACAAGCTGTAAACGTAAGCGGCCAGCAGTTGCACCTTGTCGTTGCCGAGCAGTTCGTTCTGCGCCGGCATATGGCCCTGGCGGCCATGACGAATCGTCTGTTGCAGTTGCGCCAGGCTTGTACCGTAGATAAAACCGGCCGGTTGCGTCAGATTCGGCGCGCCCATGGCTTCAGTGCCCTGGCCGTTTGCCCCATGACAGGCTACGCACATCGTGCTGAACGCTTGCTGTCCGGCGTGCAGGTCGGCACCGTTGTCGGCAGCCAACGGCAGGCCGGCCAGGTCATGGCGCACATACGCCGCGACGTTCTTCACGCCAGCATCACCAAGGATTTCACCCCAGGCCGGCATTGCGGCCATGCGGCCGCCCATGATCGTGGTTTTGATCGTGTCGGCGTTGCCGCCCCAGCGCCAGCTGGTGTCCGCCAGATTCGGAAAGCCAAAGGCACCCTTGGCATCCGAGCCGTGGCAGACCGCGCAATTGGAGGCAAACAGGCGACCGCCCATTTTCAACGCTAGCGGGTCTGTGGCCACTTCTTCCACGGGCATTGCCGCGAATTTGGCGAAGATCGGCCCGAACTTCGCGTCGGCCTTGTTCATCTCCTTTTCCCACTCGTGGACGCCGGTCCAACCGTCCTCGTAACCCGGCAGAATGCCTTTCCAGTTGCCCAGGCCGGGGTAAAGCACCAGATAACCCACGGCGAACACCAGTGTGCCGGCGAACAGCATGAACCACCATTGCGGCAGCGGGTTGTCGTACTCCTCGATGCCGTCGAAGCTGTGGCCCATGGTCTGGTCGACACTGCCCTTGGTTTCGCCCTTGCGGGTGCCGACCAGCAGCCAGGTCAGGCCGATCAGGCTGCCAATGGTCAGTACGCAGATCCACGTACTCCAGAAGGTGGTCATGGCCGGGTACTCCTTGTTTCAGGTTCTTGGGTGGCGTCGTCGGATAGGGGTTCATCGGCGAACGGCAGCAAACGCGCTTCGGCGAATTCCGGATTGCGCTTGCTGTTGAACACCCACAGCGTCAGGCCGACGAAGGCTACGAACACCACGACCGTGCCCAGGCCGCGGATCATTCCACTGCTCATTTCGCTTACGATTTCAAAGGGCATGGCCATGGCTCACCTCTTGCTCTTGATGGATGTGCCGAGCACTTGCAGGTAAGCGACCAGCGCGTCCATTTCGGTCTTGCCCTCGAGCGAGGCGACTGAGCCGGCGATGTCATCGTCGGTGTACGGCACGCCGAGGGTGCGCATCGCCTTGATCTTGCCTTCGGTGTGGCTGCTGTCGAGTTGATTGGCGACCAGCCACGGATAGCCGGGCATTTTCGATTCCGGCACCACGTTGCGCGGGTTGTACAAGTGCGCCCGGTGCCAGTCTTCGGAGTAGCGACCGCCGACCCGGGCCAGGTCAGGACCGGTACGTTTCGAGCCCCACAGGAACGGGTGATCCCAGACGCTTTCACCGGCCACCGAGTAGTGGCCGTAACGTTCGGTCTCGGCACGGAACGGCCGGATCATCTGCGAATGGCAACCGACGCAGCCTTCGCGGATGTAGATGTCGCGACCTTCCAGTTGCAGCGCGGTGTAGGGCTTCATGCCTTCCACCGGTTTATTGGTCACGTCCTGGAAGAACAGCGGGACGATCTGGGTCAGACCGCCAATGCTCACGGCCAGTACCATCAGCAACATCAGCAGGCCGACGTTTTTCTCGATTGTTTCGTGTTTCATGGCGGCCTCCTCAGGCGATCTGCGCAGCAGCGGCGGCTTCGGCAGGCTGCGAAGCCCGCACGGTGCGCCAGGTGTTGTAGGCCATCAGCAACATGCCGCTGAAGAAGATCGCACCGCCTACCAGGCGCACGACGAAGCCTGGGTGGCTGGCCACCAGGGTTTCGACGAAGGAGTAGGTCAGCGTGCCGTCGTCATTGACTGCGCGCCACATGAGGCCCTGGGCGATACCGTTGACCCACATCGAAGCGATGTAGAGCACGGTGCCGATGGTCGCCAGCCAGAAGTGCGCGTTGATCAGGCCGATGCTGTGCATCTGCGTGCGACCGAAGATTTTCGGGATCATGTGGTACAGCGCGCCGATGGAGATCATCGCTACCCAACCGAGGGCGCCGGCGTGAACGTGGCCGATGGTCCAGTCGGTGTAGTGGGAGAGGGCGTTGACCGTTTTGATGGCCATCATCGGCCCTTCGAAGGTCGACATGCCGTAGAACGCCAACGAGACCACGAGGAAGCGCAGGATCGGGTCGCTGCGCAACTTATGCCAGGCGCCCGACAGGGTCATCATCCCGTTGATCATCCCGCCCCAGCTCGGCGCCAGCAGGATCAGCGACATCACCATGCCCAGCGACTGTGCCCAGTCCGGCAGCGCGGTGTAGTGCAAGTGGTGCGGACCGGCCCAGATGTACAGGGTGATCAATGCCCAGAAGTGCACGATCGACAAGCGATAGGAATACACCGGACGCTCGGCCTGTTTCGGCACGAAGTAGTACATCATCCCGAGGAAACCGGCGGTGAGGAAAAAGCCGACGGCGTTGTGCCCGTACCACCACTGAACCATGGCATCGGTCGCACCGGCGTACACCGAGTAAGACTTGGTAAAGCTCACCGGCAGCTCAAGGTTGTTGACGATGTGCAGAATCGCCACGGTGATGATGAACGCACCGAAGAACCAGTTGCCGACGTAGATGTGCTTGGTCTTGCGCTTGGCCAGCGTACCGAAGAACACGATGGCGTAAGCGACCCAGACGATGGTGATCAGGATGTCGATCGGCCATTCCAGTTCGGCGTATTCCTTGGAGCTGGTGTAACCCAGCGGCAGGCTGATAGCGGCCAGCAGAATCACCACTTGCCATCCCCAGAAGCAGAACGCGGCGATTTTTGGTGCAAACAGTTGGGTCTGGCAGGTGCGTTGCACCGAATAGAACGAACTGGCGAACAGGGCGCAACCGCCGAAGGCGAAGATCACTGCGTTGGTGTGCAGCGGGCGCAGACGCCCGAAACTGGTCCACGGCAGATTGAAGTTGAGTTCAGGCCAGACCAATTGAGCCGCGAGAAAAACCCCGAGCCCCATGCCGACGATGCCCCACACCACCGTCATAATGGCGAATTGGCGGACCACCTTGTAGTTGTAGGCGGTACTGATAGAAGTGTTCATGGTTCCCCATCCACGGTTCAGCCGAAGTGAAGGCCTGTCTTTGCGAGTAAGCCGCACGGCAGACGCTCCCTTCGCCTGGAGTTATAGGCAGACTAAAAGCGAGGCAAGCATGGACAAAGAGCACAAGGCCAGTATTGACGGGGATCAATGGGCGCGGTGTGTGCGGGATCATGGATGGTTGTGGAATGAGGCGGCTTCAAAGGCCTCGGCGGAACCTGTGACGCTGATTCTCGCCCATGGCGCGGGCGCACCAATGGACAGCGGCTGGATGAACGACATGGCTGCGCGCCTTGCAGCTCAAGGCGTCAATGTGCTGCGCTTTGAGTTTCCCTACATGGCGCAACGCCGCATCGATGGTGGCAAGCGTCCTCCGAACCCGGCCACGAAACTGCTTGAGTGCTGGCGTGAGGTCTATGCGGTGGTGCGACGCCATGTCGCTGGTCGTCTGGCCATTGGCGGCAAGTCCTTGGGTGGGCGGATGGCGAGTTTGTTGGCGGATGAATTGGGGGTGGATGGTTTGGTGTGCCTGGGGTATCCGTTTTATGCGGTCGGTAAGCCCGAGAAGCCACGGGTTGAGCATTTGGCCGCGCTCAAGACACCGACGTTGATTGTTCAGGGCGAACGGGATGCGTTGGGGAATAGGGAGGCCGTCGAGGCTTACGCGTTGGCGCCGAGTATCGAGGTGTTCTGGCTGGTCGCGGGGGATCATGATTTGAAGCCGTTGAAGGCTTCGGGGTTTACCCATGAGCAGCATTTGGCGGCTGCGGCGGGCAGGGTAGCTGCATTTCTTCAGGGCCAGCCCTCACCCTAACCCTCTCCCAGAGGGAGAGGGAACTGACCGAGGTGTTTTTCGCGAAGCATCGACCTGAAAAATCGAGTCGGACTCAGGTTCTGGAAACGATAAAGATTGGCTCCCTTTCCCCCTCTCCCAGAGGGAGAGGGAACTGACCGAGGTGTCTTTCGCGAAGCATCGACCTGAAAAACCGAGTCGAACTCAGGTTCTGGAAACGATAAAGATTGGCTCCCTTTCCCCCTCTCCCAGAGGGAGAGGGAACTGACCGAGGTGTCTTTCGCGAAGCATCGACCTGAAAAACCGAGTCGAACTCAGGTTCTGGAAACGATAAAGATTGGCTCCCTTTCCCCCTCTCCCAGAGGGAGAGGGAACTGACCGAGGTGTTTTTCGCAAAGCATCGACCTGAAAAACCGAGTCGAACTCAGGTTCTGGAAACGATAAAGATTGGCTCCCTTTCCCCCTCTCCCCATTGGGGCGGTCCGACGTTTCGGGAGGGCTGGGGTGAGGGTGGATTTCAAGAGCAACACAAGTCTCAAGACCTACCCGACAATCCGAATAGTAGTCTCCAGCAACGATCAGCGGTTAAACCGCTCCACCAACGAATACTGGGTATTCGCTGTCTTCGTCAGCTCTTCACTCAACAGTGCCGAGTGTTGCGCCTGTTCCGAGGTCTGATCCGCCAGGTGCGAGATGTTGCTGATGTTGCGGCTGATCTCTTCGGCGACAGCGCTTTGCTCTTCGGTCGCTGCAGCGATCTGGGTGGTCATGTCGGTGATGTTGGCCACCGCTTCGCTGATCCCCACCAGTGCCTGGTCCGCTTCCAGTACCCGCGCCACACCTTCTTCGGCCTGGCGATGGCCGGCCTCCATGGTTTGCACCGCCGTGCTGGCGGTTTGCTGGAGCTTGGCGATCAGGGCGTGGATCTGCCCGGTGGATTCGCTGGTGCGTTGCGCCAGTTGACGGACTTCGTCGGCGACCACCGCAAACCCACGACCCATTTCACCGGCACGGGCCGCTTCGATGGCGGCGTTCAACGCCAGCAGATTGGTCTGGTCGGCGATGCCTTTGATCACATCGACCACGCCACCGATTTCGTCGCTGTCCTTGGCCAGTTGGGTCACGGTCAGCCCGGTTTCACCCACCACCACCGACAGGCGCTGGATGGCTTCGCGGGTTTCCCCGGCGATGTCGCGGCCGCGACCGGTCAGGCGATTGGCTTCCTGAGTCGCATCGGCCGTGCGCTGCACGTGGCTGGCGACTTCCTGTGTGGTGGCGGCCATCTGATTGACGGCGGTGGCCACTTGTTCGGTTTCGACACGTTGGCGTTCCAGGCCATTGGAGCTGTTGTGCGCCAGGGTGTCGGACTGTTTCGCTTGGTCGCTCAGGTGCTCGGCGGTGTCCTGCAGACGGGTCAGGCAGGTTTTCAGGCGGGCTTCCTGGCTGAGGATCGACATCTCCAGGCGTGCTTGAGCGCCGCGGCTGTCGGTGTACATCTGCGCAATCAGGGGGTCGGAGGTGGTCTGCCCGGCCAGGTGCAGCAGACGCTTGAGGCCGCGCTGTTGCCAGCTCAACCCCAACAGACCCAATGGCACCGACAGGCCAGCGGCCAACGCAAAACCCCATTGGGAATTGAGCGATGCACCGATCATGAAGCTCAGCTGGCTGACCAGAATGAACGGCAGCCAGTCCTGCAGCACCGGCAGCCATTTGTCCGTTGAAGGAATCGCCGACTTGCCCTGGTTGATGCGTTGGTAGAGCGCTTCGGCACGGCGGATCTGCTCGGCGGTGGGTTTGATCCGCACCGATTCGTAACCGACCACCTGATTGCCCTCGAAAACCGGCGTGACATAGGCGTTAACCCAGTAGTGATCACCGGTCTTGCAGCGATTCTTGACAATGCCCATCCATGGCAAGCCTTGTTTCAGTGTGCCCCACATGTGCGCGAACACTGCGGCCGGGACGTCAGGGTGACGGACCAGGTTATGCGGCGCACGGATCAGCTCTTCACGAGAATACCCACTGATCTCAACGAAAGCGTCGTTGCAATAAGTGATCACGCCCTTGGCATCGGTGGTGGAAATCAACCGTTGCTGAGCCGGGAAGGTCCGTTCGCGTTGTGTAATGGGCTGGTTGTTACGCATGGCTTTTTCAATCCGCAAGGCTTTGACTGGTTGTCGGCATCGTCAGCCATTTATTGAGATTATTTTTCAGTAATCAGTGGCGCGTCGCAAAACGCCCCTTGCGTCAGCCTGCGAGCATCGGATAGGTGAACAGCCCGAAGTGCAGCAGGTTTAGGCCGAAATGGGTGGCGATGGCCGCACCCAAGCCACCAAAACGGTAGGCCAGACCATAGCCGACCCCCGCCAGACCCGCCAGCAACACCCATTGCCAGCCGGCGCCCACGTGCACCAGGCCGAACAGCAGTGAGGCGAGGAGCAGGGCGAGGTTTTCACCGTGGGGCAGGTTTTTGAAGTGCCGGGCCAGACCGCCCTGGATGTATCCGCGAAACAACGCTTCCTCGACCAGCGTCACCAGCAGCAGGTTGTTAAACAGCCACAGCCAGGCTTGATCCGGCCACTTCGGTGCCCAGCTGATCACGCCCAGCAACAGCGCGCCACCCAAGGCCAGCGCGGTGCTCAACGTCAGCCCCAGCGCGGTGGCATAGATGGAAAGGCGCAGCGAACGTCGACCGACAATCCACGGGCAAGCCAGCAAAAGCCAGAATCCGATCAGGGGTTTGTCCAGATTCAGGTACATGAAAAACGGCACGGCATCGTCGGTGAATCGCCGAGAGGCGAAACCACGACCGTTGTAGAAACCGGGAAGCCAGTGCATCGCCAGTGCCAGGACCAGGACGAAGAACACCCCATGACCGAGGTAGCGGCCGGCTTGAACCTTTTGCTGGCGCACGGCGAAACCTGTGAACAGCAACAATGCGACGGAGATGACGGCAAGCCAGCCGAGTTGGCCGTAAATCAGTGCCAGACCATAGCCGAGGGAGAGGAGGGCCAGGTAGTTCCATGGCAGAGCAAGCATTTGAAATCCTTGTGTTCAGAAATTTGCAGGGCGACTCGGTCCATGTGGGAGCGAGCCAGCTCGCGAATGCGGTGAATCAGTCAGTGATGATGTTGATTGTTACGGCCCCTTCGCGAGCAGGCTCGCTCCCACCTTGGTTTTGTGTCGGGACATAAAAGTGTGAGGCGATTATAGAGACGCCCGTGGCTGAAACAAAAACACCGCCCGAAGGCGGTGTTTGTGTCAGCGGCCGGTTACGACGCAATCAACTGTCGCAACACGTAATGCAAAATCCCCCCCGATTTGAAGTACTCCACCTCATTAAGGGTATCGATCCGGCACAACACCTCGACTTTCTCGCGGCTGCCGTCTTCACGGCTGATGACTAGCGTCAGGTTCATTCGCGGCGTCAGCTCGACGCCGCTCAAACCCAGAATATCCAGCGTTTCCTTGCCGGTCAGGTTCAGGCTCTTGCGGTTTTGATCCAGCTTGAACTGCAACGGCAACACGCCCATGCCCACCAGGTTGGAGCGGTGAATCCGTTCGAAACTTTCCGCAATGACCGCTTTGACTCCCAGCAGATTGGTGCCCTTGGCTGCCCAGTCACGACTCGATCCGGTGCCGTATTCTTGCCCGGCAATCACCACCAGCGGTGTGCCCGAGGCTTGATAGCGCATGGCTGCGTCGTAGATCGGCATCCTCTCCCCGGTGGGAATGTAAATCGTATTGCCGCCTTCTTCGCCACCGAGCATTTCATTACGGATACGGATGTTGGCAAAGGTGCCGCGCATCATCACTTCGTGGTTGCCGCGACGCGAGCCATAGGAGTTGAAGTCCCGTGGTTCCACGCCTTTCTCGCGCAAGTAATGGCCTGCCGGGCTGTCTGCCTTGATGTTGCCGGCCGGGGAGATGTGATCGGTGGTTACCGAGTCGCCGAGCAATGCGAGGACTCTGGCACCGGCGACGTCCTTGACCACCGGCGGCGGCCCGCCGATGTCATCGAAGAACGGTGGATGCTGGATGTACGTCGAGTCATCCTGCCAGACATAGGTCGCTGCTTGCGGCACTTTGATTGCCTGCCATTGCTCATCGCCGGCAAACACTTCGGCGTATTCCTTGTGGAACATCGCGGTGTTGACCTGGTTCACCGCGTCGGCGATCTCTTTGGTGCTTGGCCAGATGTCCCGCAGATAAACCAGATTGCCCTCTTTGTCGGTACCCAAAGGCTCGCTGCTGATGTCGATGCGAACCGTGCCGGCCAGCGCATAGGCGACGACCAGCGGCGGGGAGGCCAGCCAGTTGGTTTTCACCAGCGGATGCACGCGGCCTTCGAAGTTGCGGTTGCCCGACAGCACCGAGGCGACGGTCAGGTCGGCGGCCTGAATGGCTTTTTCGATCGGCTCCGCCAATGGCCCGGAGTTGCCGATGCACGTGGTGCAGCCGTAGCCGACCAGGGCAAAACCCAGTTCATCAAGGTACTGGGTCAGGCCCGCAGCCTTGTAGTAGTCGGTGACCACTTTCGAGCCTGGAGCCAGCGAACTCTTGACCCACGGTTTGCGCTTGAGGCCTTTCTCCACCGCTTTCTTCGCCACCAGGCCGGCGGCCATCATCACGCTCGGGTTGGAGGTGTTGGTACAGGAGGTGATCGCGGCGATCACCACCGCACCGTTTTTCAATCGATAGGTCTGGCCGTCGTATTCGTAGTCGGCTTCACCGGCCAGATCGGCATTGCCCACTGCGACGCCACCGCCGCCTTCACTTTCGAGGCGACCGACTTCCTTGCTGGTGGGTTTGAAATGCAGGTCGACGAAGTCACTGAACGCTTGCGCGACATTCGGCAGCGATACCCGGTCCTGGGGGCGTTTCGGCCCGGCAAGGCTGGCTTCGACGCTGCCCATGTCCAGCGCCAGAGTGTCGGTGAACACCGGTTCCTGGCCCGGCAGGCGCCACAGGCCCTGGGCTTTGCTGTAGGCCTCGACCAGTTTCACGGTCTCGCTGGTGCGACCGGATAAACGCAGATAGTCCAGGGTGATGTCGTCCACCGGGAAAAAGCCGCAGGTGGCACCGTATTCCGGGGCCATGTTGGCGATGGTCGCGCGGTCGGCCAGCGGCAGGTCGGCGAGGCCGTCACCGTAGAACTCGACGAATTTGCCGACCACGCCTTTCTTGCGCAGCATCTGGGTGACGGTCAGCACCAGGTCGGTGGCGGTGATGCCTTCCTTGAGCTTGCCGGTGAGTTTGAAGCCGATCACTTCCGGGATCAGCATCGACACCGGTTGGCCGAGCATCGCCGCTTCCGCTTCAATCCCGCCGACGCCCCAGCCGAGCACGCCGAGGCCGTTGATCATCGTGGTGTGAGAGTCGGTGCCGACCAGGGTGTCCGGGAAGGCATAGGTGCGGCCGTCCTCGTCCTTGGTCCAGACTGTGCGCCCCAGGTATTCCAGATTCACCTGGTGACAGATCCCGGTGCCCGGCGGCACCACGCTGAAGTTGTTGAAGGCGCTTTGGCCCCAGCGCAGGAACGCATAACGTTCACCGTTGCGCTGCATTTCGATGTCGACGTTTTGTTCGAAGGCGCTGGCGCTGGCGAATTTGTCGACCATCACCGAGTGGTCGATCACCAGATCCACGGGGGAGAGCGGATTGATACGCTGCGGGTCGCCGCCGGCCTTGGCCATGGCGGCGCGCATGGCGGCCAGGTCGACCACGGCAGGCACGCCGGTGAAATCCTGCATCAGCACCCGCGCCGGGCGGTACTGGATTTCGCGATCGGAGCGACGTTCCTTGAGCCAGGCGGCAATCGCCCTGAGGTCGGCGCCGGTGACGGTTTTTTCATCTTCCCAGCGCAGCAGGTTTTCCAGCAGCACTTTCAACGACATGGGGAGTTTGTCCAGGTCGCCGAGGCTCTTGGCAGCGTCGGGCAGACTGAAATAGTGGTAGGTCTTGTCGTCGACTTGCAGGGTTTTAAGGGTGTTCAGGCTATCGAGGGACGGCATTGCGATCACTCCTTTGAGTCCGCACGGCTACGGACTGAGGGGACGGACAGAGCATTAAAACTAGCCCTGTTTTAAGTAGCTGGCTAATAACTGGACTCTATCGACAAGTCCGAGGTTCCGAACTCGGCTATCATGCGCCGGTTTTCGTGACAGGCTTTGCTTCAACGCAAGTCTGGGCATCGCGCAGTGGCTGAATTCTTCGCCAACTGCCCAGGAGTAAGAATGAACACCCTCTTTATGCATTGCCGGCCGGGCTTCGAAGGCGAAGTCTGTTCCGAGATTTCCGAACACGCCGCGCGGCTGAACGTGGCCGGCTATGCCAAGGCCAAGACCGCCAGCGCCTGCGCCGAATTCATCTGCACCGAAGAAGACGGCGCCGAGCGCCTGATGCGTGGCCAGCGGTTCGCCGATCTGATCTTCCCGCGCCAGTGGGCTCGCGGGATCTTCATCGATCTGCCGGAAACCGACCGCATCAGCGTGATCCTCGCGCACATGGCAGACTTCCCGCTGTGCGGCAGCCTGTGGCTGGAAATGGTCGACACCAACGATGGCAAGGAACTGTCGAACTTCTGCAAGAAGTTCGAAGGCCACCTGCGCAAGGCGCTGATGGCCGCTGGCAAACTGGTTGAAGATGCCCACAAACCGCGTCTGTTGCTGACCTTCAAAAGTGGCCGCGAAGTGTTCATGGGCCTGGCCGAGTCGAACAACTCGGCGATGTGGCCGATGGGCATTCCGCGGCTGAAGTTTCCACGTGAAGCGCCGAGCCGTTCGACGCTGAAACTGGAAGAGGCCTGGCACCATTTCATCCCGCGCGATCAGTGGGACGAGCGTCTGCACAGTGACATGACTGGTGTCGACCTTGGCGCCGCTCCCGGCGGCTGGACCTGGCAACTGGTCAATCGCGGCATGCTGGTGACTGCGATCGACAACGGCCCGATGGCCGAAAGCCTGATGGACACCGGTCTGGTGCAACACTTGATGGCTGACGGCTTCACCTTCAAGCCCAAGCAACCGGTGGACTGGATGGTCTGCGACATCGTCGAGAAACCGGCGCGCAACGCCGCGATGCTGGAAGAATGGATTGGCGAGGGGCATTGCCGCGAAGCGGTGGTCAACCTCAAACTGCCGATGAAACAGCGTTACGCCGAAGTGAAGCGTTTGCTGGAACGCATTGCCGACGGGTTCAAGGAGCGCGGTATTCGGGTCGAGATCGGTTGCAAGCAGCTGTACCACGACCGTGAAGAAGTGACCTGCCATTTGCGTCGACTTGACGTAAAGAAACCGAAATCCCGCTGAATCACACGGACCCATGTGGGAGCGAGCCTGCTCGCGAAGGCGGTAGATCAGCCGGCATTTATGTTGAATGACCCACCGCTTTCGCGAGCAGGCTCGCTCCCACAGGGATCGGTGTAACGCCACAGATGACCGAACACCCGGCAATGCGCGACAATGCCGGCAAGTTTCAGGAGTGAATCATGAGTGAAATGATTGATACGCCGGTTGACGGCACCCTCGACGCCACCGGCCTCAACTGCCCGGAACCGGTGATGATGCTGCACCAGCACATCCGTGACCTGGTGCCCGGCGGCCTGCTCAAGGTGATCGCCACGGACCCGTCGACCCGTCGCGACATTCCCAAGTTCTGTGTGTTTCTCGACCACGAACTGGTGGCGCAGCACGAAGAGGCAGGTACCTACCTCTACTGGATCCGCAAGAAACTTGCTTAACCCGCCGAATGGCTGATGCGGATCCGCTTGCGTGCACTGCGCGTCAGGCGGATCGACAGCATCAACGCTGCGCAACTCAAGCCGACAATCAAACCCTGCCACAGCCCGCTCGGGCCGCTCGGCGCGCCGAACCAATCGGTCAGGCCCAACGTGTAACCCACCGGCAAACCAATCCCCCAGTAAGCGAACAGCGTCAGGATCATCGTCACCCGAGTGTCCTGATAGCCGCGCAACGCGCCGGCAGCCGTCACCTGGATCGCATCGGAAAACTGGAACAGCGCCGAATACACAATCAGCATCGCCGCAACATGAATCACCGTCGGGTCGGCGGTGTAGATCGTTGCGATGTGTTCACGCAGCAACAGCATCATGCTCGCGGAAATGCACGCATAGGCCAGTGCCGTGCCCATGCCGACACCGGCGGCGAAACGGGCTTCACGCGGCTCCTGACGGCCGAGCGCCTGGCCGACCCGCACGGTCACGGCCATGCCAAGGGAGTAGGGGATCATGAACACCAGCGAACTGAAGTTCAGCGCGATCTGGTGTCCGGCCACCACCGTTGCCCCGAGGCTGCCGATCAGCAGCGCAATCACGGCGAAGATGCTTGACTCGGCGAACACCGCGATGCCGATCGGCAGGCCGATGCCCAGCAGGCGTTTGATCACCGACCACTGCGGCCAGTCGAAACGGCTGAACAACTGACTCGACTGATACGCTGGCGCCCAGCGCTCCCACCCGGCCATGCCCAGCGCCATCACCCACATCACGATCGCCGTGGCCCAGCCGCAACCGACACCGCCCATAGCGGGCACACCGAAGTGGCCGTAGATGAAGATGTAGTTCAGCGGTATGTTCAGCGCCAAACCGCACAGACCCAGCACCATGGCCGGACGCGTGCGCCCCAGTCCGTCGCTGAAGCAGCGCAGTACATGGTAGAACGCGACGGCGGGCAAACCGCTGGCGATGCCATGCAGGTACTGCATGCACGGGCCGATCAGTTCGGGATCGACCTTCATGATGTGCAGAATCGGTTCGGCGCTGAATAACATGCCGGTCGCCATCAAGCCCACCACCAGCGCCAGCCAGAGTGCCTGGCGCACGATCGGGCCAATCTCGCTGTGGGTGCCGGCGCCGAAACGCTGGGCGACTTTCGGGGTAGTGGCCAGCAGAGTGCCGGTCATCAACAGAAACACCGGCACCCAGATCGAGTTGCCCAGCGCCACCGCCGCCAGATCCCTTGGCCCGACCCGACCCGCCATCACCGCATCGACGAAGCCCATGGCGGTGGTCGCCAGTTGCGCGATCATGATCGGCAAGGCCAGGCCGAGCAGGTTTTTCAGCTCCAGGCGAACCCGGGCGGGGCGGGTGAGGGAAGTAGCGGCGGGGCGGTCAGTCACGGAATTCAAGGGCGAAACGTCCAAAGATGTTGATGCGCAAGGCGGCGCATTCTACGCCCTGACGCAGTGGTCAGGAAAAGAGCTGTGTTAGGGATTTGTAATCCTTTTCCCCCCACGCACGCTCCCTTGTAGGAGCTGTCGAGTGAAACGAGGCTGCGATCTTTTGATCTTGTCTTTAAAAAACAAAGTCAAAAGATCGCAGCCTCGTTTCACTCGACAGCTGCTACAGGGGATGCGTGCTAGGCGTGACGTGTCATCTGCGCCTACACTGCCGATCCGCCAAAGGAGCCTGCCATGCTGATTGTTGCCGACGAAAATATCCCGCTGCTCGATGCCTTCTTCGAAGGTTTCGGTGAAATCCGCCGGGTGCCGGGACGTTCCATTGACCGCGCCACCGTCGAACAGGCCGATGTGCTGTTGGTGCGCTCGGTGACCAACGTTAACCGCGCGTTGCTCGAAGGCAGCAAGGTACGCTTTGTCGGCACCTGCACTATCGGCACGGATCATCTGGATCTGGATTACTTTCAGCGGGCCGGCATCACCTGGTCCAGCGCACCCGGCTGCAACGCCCGGGGCGTGGTCGACTACGTGCTCGGCAGTCTGCTGACCCTGGCCGAAATCGAAGGTGCCGACCTGACTCAACGCACCTACGGCATCGTCGGTGCCGGTGAAGTGGGCGGCCGATTGGTCAAGGTTCTGCAAGGTCTGGGCTGGAACGTGCTGGTCTGCGATCCGCCAAGGCAAGCCGCAGAAGGTGGCGATTACGTCAGCCTCGAACAGATCATCGAGCAGTGCGATGTCATCAGTCTGCACACGCCGTTGAAGAAACACGGCGCCCAGTTGACCTGGCATCTGCTCGATAAACACCGTTTGAACCAGCTCAAACCCGGCACTTGGCTGATCAACGCCAGTCGTGGCCCGGTGGTGGACAATGCCGCGCTGCGCCAGGTGCTGCTGCAACGCGAAGACCTGCAAGCAGTGCTGGATGTCTGGGAAGGTGAGCCTGAGGTCGACGTGGCACTGGCCGAACTCTGTGTGCTGGCGACGCCGCACATTGCCGGTTACAGCCTCGACGGCAGACAGCGTGGGACGGCGCAGATTTATCAGGCGTATTGCGATTTTCTCGGGCAAGCGGCCCAGATCAGCTTGAACGATTTGCTTCCCGCACCCTGGTTGGCGCAAGTGACCTTGAACGCTAACAGCGATCCCGCCTGGTCGCTGGCCATGTTGTGCCGTGGCGTGTACGACCCGCGCCGCGATGATGCGGATTTCCGTCGCAGCCTTGTAGGCAATGTGAACGAGCAGCGTGCAGCGTTCGATTCACTGCGCAAGCATTATCCGCTGCGGCGTGAGATTGATGGGTTGCAGGTGCGGATCGAGGGGGATGCGCCTGAGTTGCAGAAGATCGTGGCGGCGTTGGGGGCTTCTGCTGTCTGAGCATCGAGTCGGCCCCTTCGCGAGCAGGCTCGCTCCCACATTTAATCTCAGTCGTATACAGACGCTATATCCACTGGAGATCACTGTGGGAGCGAGCCTGCTCGCGAAGGGCCGCACTGCAATTTCTGGATAAGCAGGTATAAAAAACCCGGCCATCAGAGGCCGGGTCAAGAAGACGGTGGCTATATCACTCTTGTTCGGCAGGCTTGACCAATCGCTTTTCCAGTTCGCGGCAAGCGTCCTGGATCATGCCTTCAGTGATCGGTACTTCGCGCCCATCCTTATCGATAATTGAGCAACCCAGAGACTGGTCTGGCTGTGTGCGGATCACTTCAATCTTGTCTTCGCTGCTGTTTTGCAAGGACATGGCCTGTCTCCTCATCAGGTTGTGTGCTTACTGTAGAACCGCCAGGTGACCGGACTGTGACAGCTCCCTGCGATCGCCCCAGGGCGGCAGCATCAGTCCACCAGAAATACCGCGGCGTTGCCACCCGGACTTTAGACCAATACCGTCTAGGTGCTAGGCTTTGCGGTCATATTTAACCTGACTCATTATGATTTACAGCGTTCAAGCCCATCGACCGGTGTAGGCTTGATCGCGTCAAACCCTACTGGTTGCGCCATCGAATGATCTCCATCCTCTCTTCCCGTCAACGGCGCGCCATGCGCCTGGCCCTGCGTTTCATCGCACCTTATCGCTGGCCGGCCGTCGGTGCCTTGCTCGCATTGATCGTCACGGCGGGCATCACCTTGTCCATGGGGCAGGGGATTCGCCTGCTGGTGGATCAGGGGTTCATGACCCAGTCGCCGCATTTGCTCAACCAGTCCATCGGCTTGTTTATGTTGCTGGTGGTCGGGCTGGCGATTGGCACCTTCGCGCGTTTCTACCTGGTCTCATGGATCGGTGAGCGCGTTGTCGCGGACATCCGCCGTCAGGTGTTCAACCATCTGATCTACCTGCATCCTGGGTTCTACGAAGACAACCGCAGCTCTGAGATCCAGTCGCGGTTAACCGCTGACACCACGCTGCTGCAATCGGTAATCGGCTCTTCATTGTCACTGTTTCTGCGCAATCTGTTGATGGTGATCGGCGGGATCGTCCTGTTGTTTATCACCAACCCCAAGCTCACCAGCATCGTCGTGGTCGCGTTGCCGTTGGTGATCGCGCCGATCCTGATCTTCGGCCGTCGGGTGCGTAGCCTGTCGCGCCTGAGCCAGGACCGGATTGCCGATATCGGCAGCTATGTTTCCGAAACCCTGGGCCAGATCAAAACCGTGCAGGCCTACAACCATCAGGTCCAGGATGAGCAGCGCTTTGCCGCAACGGTGGAAGAGGCCTTCAACACCGCTCGCAAGCGGATCTTCCAGCGAGCCTGGCTGATTACCCTGGTGATCGTACTGGTACTTGGCGCGGTCGGGGTGATGCTCTGGGTCGGCGGAATGGATGTCATCGCCGGGCGGATTTCCGCGGGCGAGCTGGCGGCGTTTGTGTTTTACAGCCTGATTGTTGGCAGCGCATTCGGCACGTTGAGCGAAGTGATTGGCGAACTGCAGCGTGCCGCCGGCGCCGCCGAGCGGATAGCCGAATTGCTGCGTTCGGAGAACATCATCCGGCCACCGACCACTGGCCTGGTGACCTTGCCTGAACGGGTGAAGGGTGACTTGGTGCTGCAAGACGTGCGTTTTTCCTACCCGTCGCGTCCCGAAAGCTATGCGGTCGATGGTTTGAATCTGACGATCAATGCTGGCGAAACAGTCGCATTGGTAGGCCCCTCCGGTGCCGGCAAGTCGACGGTCTATGATCTGCTGCTGCGCTTTTACGACCCGGCCGAAGGACGCATCCTGCTCGATGGCGTGCCGCTGACTCAACTCGATCCGTTGGACCTGCGCCGCTGCTTCGCCCTGGTCTCGCAATCCCCGGCGCTGTTCTTTGGCAGCATCGAAGAGAACATTCGCTACGGCAACCCGACGGCAACCCTGGCCCAGGTTCAGGAAGCGGCGAAAATCGCCTACGCCCACGACTTCATTGAACAAATGCCCAACGGCTACCAGACCCACCTTGGCGACGGTGGCCTCGGTTTATCCGGCGGTCAACGCCAGCGCCTGGCCATCGCCCGAGCGCTGCTGGTGGACGCGCCGATCCTGCTGCTGGACGAAGCCACCAGCGCCCTCGACGCCCAGAGCGAACACCTGATCCAGCAAGCTCTGCCGAGCCTGATGAAAAACCGCACCACGCTGGTCATCGCCCACCGACTGGCCACGGTGAAAAACGCTGACCGGATCGCGGTGATGGATCAGGGGAAACTGGTGGCGGTGGGCACGCATCAGGAATTGATTGCGAGCAACGCGCTGTATGCGCGGTTGGCGGCATTGCAGTTCAATGACGGTAAGGCCGAACTCGATCTTCATCTGTAGGAGCTGTCGAGTGAAACGAGGCAGCGATCTTTTGATCTTGCTTTGAACCACAAACCAAAATGCCCGCATCACTCGATGCGGGCATTTTTTAGGACAAGATCAAAAGATCGCAGGCTCCGCCAGCGCCTACATAACCGGCATTACCGGTTATTGATCGTCAAAGTAGCGCTCATGCCAATCCACCAGCGGCTGCGGTGAGTTGAGCTTCTGGCCGTAGATCACTGAGTACGACAGCACGTTTTGCACGTACTGGCGGGTTTCGTCGAACGGGATGCTTTCCACCCACACGTCGAAGCTCAGGTGATCGGCACCGCGCAACCACTGACGTACGCGGCCGGGACCGGCGTTGTAGGCGGCGGAGGCGAGGACGCGGTTGCCGTTGAACTGGCTATGGACCTGGCTCAGGTACGCGGCGCCGAGCTGGATGTTCTTGTCCGGGTCCAGCACCTGCTGCGGCGATGCCAGGGGAATGCTGAACTTGCGCGCAGTTTCCTTGGCGGTGCCGGGCATCAGTTGCATCAGGCCGCTGGCGCCGACACCGGAACGGGCGTCGTCCATGAAGGCACTTTCCTGGCGGGTGATGGCGAACACCCAACTCGAATGCAGGCCGCGGACCTTGGCTTCGCGTACCAGGGTTTCGCGGTGGGCCATCGGGAAGCGGATGTCCAGGTCGTCCCAGTACTGAGCTTGGCTGATGGTGCGAATCGCCGGGAAATACCATTTCAGGTCGTAGGCCAGTTTCGCTTGGGCAACCATTTCTTCGCGGCTGAAGTGGCGGCTGACGTGGTACCACTCGCGGCGACCATCGACGATCTGTCCGCGAGCATGAAACTCCAGAGCCCGACGCACGCCAGGGGTGTTGCGGACCTTGTTCATCAGCGCCTGGCTGAGCACCAGCGGTTTGTTGTTCAGCGAGTAAGGTAACTGCGAACGATCCGCTGCGAGGAAACCGTAAAAATCACGCTCGCGGGCGAGGCCTTTATAAAGAGTCTGCGCTTCCGGGTTTTGCGGTTGAGCCAGTTCCAGGCTACGGGCTTGCCAGTAGCGCCAGCGGTTGGTGGTGGCCAGGTCTTGTGGCAAACGACGGGTCAACTGATAGGCGTCGTCCCAACGGGCCAGGCGCAGCAACAGGCGCAGGCGCCATTCCGACACGGTGTTGTCGCGCAGTTCCGGGTCGTACTTGGTCATCACGTCCAGTGCGCGCGGGTCGAAACGTCGGGCGAGGGTCAGGCCGATTTCCCGGGCGATGGCCACTTTCTCATCACGGGAGAAGTGCATGCTGCTGGCATAGCCGTCAAGCAGGTCCATGGCCTTGTCCGGGTCCTGTTTGGCCAGGCGGCGCAGGCCGAGGCTGACGATGTCGGACATCGGCTCGTCGGCCGGGGTAAACCGCGACGGTTGATTGAGCAGCTCGGGTTTCTGCGCCACATCCACCAGCAAGCGGCCGCGCGGGCCGAGGGTGGTCAGGCCGCTCACCAGGCTGTTGGCCAGCGGGTAGTTGCGCGCCTGAGCGGCGAGTTTGGTGCGCTCCCAGCGTTTCTGTTCGGTCAGTTGACCTTCGGCGGCCCAGATCCCGAACAAGCCATCACACGCCCCAGGCAGCGATTTACCGGTCAGCCAGAGTTTTTCGGCGTTGGCATAACCTTCGGTCTTCTGGTTGCGCGCGATCTGATTCTGCGCGTTCAGGCAGTCCAGTTCGGTGAAATTGAGCTTGGGGTCGTAGTACTTGACGAAGGTCGCCCAGTCGCCGCGATCAGCCAGCCAGCGCAACCAGCGAAGTTTCATCCAGTTGGCTTGCGGCAGGTCGCCGTGTTCGGCGAGGAATTTCTCGATTTCGGCATTGCTCGCGGTTTTCAGACGTGCGGTCAGTTCGTCATACGCAAGATAAGGCTCCAACGGGTAATCACTAAGCGCCTGGCTGTAACGGAAGTAAGGACCTGTATCACCCTTGGCCAGGGCACGCTTGGCTTCATCGTAGTATTGACGCTGGGTAGACAGGTCCACCGCCTGTGCTGTTTGGATGGCAGTGGCAGAAAGAAGAAAACACGATAAAAGACCAAAAAGGCGACTGCGCATGAGACGTCCGAACAGAGAAATCATGACAAGCGTTGACGATGCCAACACTGAATTAACTGTAGCTTAGCCTTTTGCCAGCAGGGGGCGAAAGCTTTGCCGGCCTGTCGGCACAAGATCGCAACATTTGTTATGCAGAGTACTTCGACAGTGAAATTGCCGGCCTTCTGAAGCCTCAAGTCAGGTAGAATGCGCGCCCGGTTTTTGGAGAAGCTCATGACCCTGCTCAAATTCAGCGATGTGTCCCTTGCTTTCGGCGCTATGCCGTTGTTGGACAAGGTGTCCTGGCAGATCGCCCGTGGTGAGCGGGTGTGCATCATCGGCCGTAATGGCACTGGCAAGTCCAGCATGATGAAGCTCGTCAAGGGCGACCAGAAGCCCGATGAGGGCTCCGTTTGGCGCGCACCCGGCCTCAAGATTGGCGAATTGCCGCAAGAATTGCCGGTAGCCGACGAGCGGACCGTGTTCGACGTGGTGGCTGAAGGTCTGGACGGTGTCGGCGAACTGCTCGCGCAGTATCACCACCTCAGCCAGAACATCGTCACCGACGCCGACCTGGACAAACTGATGCACGTCCAGCACGACCTCGAAGCCCGTGACGGCTGGCGTTTGCAGCAACTGGTCGACAGCACGTTGAGCCGTCTGCAGTTGCCGGCCGACAAGACCCTCGCCGAATTGTCCGGCGGCTGGCGTCGTCGCGTCCTGCTGGCTCAGGCTCTGGTTTCCGAGCCCGATCTGCTGCTGCTCGACGAACCGACCAACCACCTGGACATCGGTGCAATTGCCTGGCTCGAAGAGGCGCTGAAGGATTTCCAGGGCGCCGTGCTGTTCATCACGCACGACCGTTCATTCCTGCAGAACCTCGCGACCCGCATTCTGGAACTGGATCGCGGTGGCTTGATCGACTGGAACGGCGACTACGCCAGCTTTCTCGTGCACAAAGAAGCCTCGCTGGCCGCGGAAGACACCGCCAACGCGCTGTTCGACAAAAAACTGGCCCAGGAAGAAGTCTGGATCCGCCAGGGCATCAAGGCTCGCCGCACCCGTAACGAAGGCCGCGTCCGCGCCCTCAAAGCCCTGCGCAACGAGCGTAGTGAGCGTCGTGAACGCACCGGCAAGGCCAACATCCAGCTGGATACCGCTGACAAGTCCGGCAAGCAGGTCATGGTTCTCGAGAACGTGAGCTTTGCTCACCCGGGCGGCCCGTTCCTGATCAAGGACTTCTCGATGGTCCTGCAGCGCGGCGACCGCATCGGTCTGCTCGGCGCCAACGGCACCGGCAAAACCACACTGCTGAAGCTGATGCTCAGCGGTCTGCAGCCAACCAGCGGCACAGTGGAAGAGGGGACGCGCATCGACGTGGCCTACTTCGACCAGTTGCGCCATCAGCTGGACCTGGAAAAGACCGTAATTGACAACGTTGCTGAAGGTCGCGACTTCATCGATATCGATGGTCAGAGCCGCCATGTGCTGAGCTACCTCGGCGACTTCCTGTTCAGCCCGCAGCGTGCCCGCACGCCGGTGAAGGCGCTGTCCGGTGGTGAGCGCGCCCGTCTGTTGCTGGCGAAACTGTTCAGCAAACCGGCGAACCTGCTGGTTCTCGACGAACCGACCAACGACCTCGACGTCGAAACCCTCGAGTTGCTGGAAGAGGTCTTGCTGACCTTCAACGGCACCGTGCTGATGGTCAGCCACGACCGGGCATTCCTCGACAACGTGGTCACCAGCACCCTGGTCTTCGAAGGTGAAGGCAAGGTTCGTGAATACGTCGGTGGTTATCAGGACTGGCTGCGTCAGGGCGGCTCGCCGCGCCTGTTGGGCGTGACCGAGAGCAAGTCCGGTAAAGCCGACCTGACCTCCGCTGTCGTGACGGCCGAAGCTGCGCCAGTCGCTGCTGTCGTCGAAGCGCCGGTGGCGAAGAAGAAGCTCAGCTACAAGTTGCAGCGTGAGCTGGAAATGTTGCCGGGTCAGATCGAAGCCATGGAGCAGCAGATCGCTACCGTTGAGGCGCAAATGGCCGATGCCGGTTTCTATCAGCGTCCGGCTGCCGAGACCGCTGCAGTGATCGCTCAGTTGGAGCAGTTGCAGGCTGAGCACGACGTAATGGTCGAGCGCTGGGCCGAGCTGGATGCCTGATTGATCCTGCTATAAAAAAGCCCGGCGTTCAGTGATGAGCGCCGGGCTTTTTGTAGGAGCTGTGGTTTAGCTTTTGATCAGGCGCACCGCGAGCACATCACAGGGCGCACCATGCAGCACGTCATTGGCGGTCGAACCCAGCAGCAATGCCAGGCCGTGTCGGCCATGGCTGCCCACCACGATCAGGTCGCAGGTTTGTTCCTTGGCCAGGTGATGGATCTCCTGGCGTGGCTGGCCGTAGGTCAGGTGGCTGTATTCCTTGGAGAGTTCCGGGTACTTCACGATCAGTCGGTCCAGGCGTTCCTTGGCCTGATCGAACTGCTGTTGTTGCAGTTGTGACAGGTCCATGGGCACGTCGCCGCCAAAGGCCATGGCCATCGGCTCGACAATGTGCACCAGGGACAGCTTCGCCCCGTTGCTCACCGACAGTTCGCGAGCGCGGTGGATTACAGGATCGCACTCTTCGGTTAGATCTACAGCGACCAGAATGTGGTTGTAGGGCATGAGGTGCTCCTCCTGAGGATTGCAATATTGGTAAGTATGGCTGGTTTCAAGCGCATTGTTTTCAAAGTGACCCAATGCGCTCATCAAGAATCGGGAGTACAGATATGACGGTCTGGATAGTGGTGTCAATCATGTTGGTGGTACTGAGTCCGCTGGCATGGTTGCGCCCATCGCGCCATCAGAGCGGCCGCATGGCTCTGCGCATGGAGGCGCGACGCATCGGATTGGCGATGCAACTGGCGCCTCAGGACTGGCCGCACTGGCTGAGCAAGGAGCCGCCGAGCCCTTGCGCCCAATACCATCGGCCACGACGTGGCAATCGACCGGCGTGCTGGAGTTACTGGCAAAAAGCGCCGGGTGTGTGGGTCAATCAGTGGCAGGAGGTCTGCGAGGAGCCTGCGTTGCTGATTCATTTCGAAAAGTTGCCAGACAACGTTTACAAGGTCGAAGCAGACAAGCAGATGATCACGTTGTATTGGGGCGAGAAGGGCGAAGCGACGGTTTTGCAGGATATTGATGCGGTGCTGAAAGCGCTGGCATAAAACGCGGAAATTTCGCGCCGCAATGGCGCGAAACGTCCGGCAGACAGGCAATAAAAAGCCCGACATGATCATCGGGCTGGAGTTGGCCAGGCAGGCCGGTAATTCTGTGTGGCGCTGATCTTACGCTGGGCATTCGCCAAAAGCGTTGGTGTTTTTTCCTCAAGGTCCCGCCAGCGTAGCTTGTTAAACAAAGGCTGCAGCGAATTAGGGCGACTTTTCTAACTATTGATCCTATGAATGGCCTCACATGCAGCCGCGTGTTGCAGGGCTTCGCGGTACGGAAATGACCGGAAAGTCGCGTTTCAACCCGTATTTTGGGCGATTGACAATTGTCGGAAATTCCGTGAAGGTGACGCACCCAAATCAAACGGGCGTATGAATTGAGCGTTTGTATTACAGACCGCTCCTACAGAATCCCGACTATCGCGTTGGCGGGTGTGCCGGGTGGATGGGCGTAGCATTGACGTTAAACGTCCCTGCCGAGCCATTCGCCTGCGTCCGACGTGTACTGTTCAGCTTCCATATCGTGGAGATCAGTTGATGATTTACGAAGGTAAAGCCATCACGGTTAAGGCTCTTGAAAGTGGCATCGTCGAATTGAAATTCGACCTCAAGGGTGAGTCCGTCAACAAGTTCAACCGTCTAACCCTGAACGAACTGCGTCAGGCCGTAGACACCATCAAGGCAGATGCTTCGATCAAGGGTGTGATCGTCAGCAGTGGCAAGGACGTGTTCATCGTCGGCGCCGACATCACCGAATTTGTCGAGAACTTCAAGCTGCCTGATGCAGAGCTTGTTGCTGGCAACCTGGAAGCCAACAAGATTTTCAGCGATTTCGAAGACCTCAACGTCCCGACTGTCGCCGCGATCAACGGCATCGCCTTGGGTGGCGGTCTGGAAATGTGCCTGGCGGCGGACTACCGCGTCATGTCCACCAAGGCCAAGATCGGTCTGCCGGAAGTCAAGCTGGGTATCTACCCGGGCTTCGGCGGTACCGTGCGCCTGCCGCGCATCATCGGTGCCGACAACGCCATCGAATGGATTGCCGCCGGCAAGGAAAACCGCCCTGACGACGCGCTGAAAGTCGGCGCAGTCGACGCAGTGGTTGCCCCTGAGAAACTGCAGGAAGCTGCTCTGGAGCTGATCAAGCGCGCCATCTCCGGCGAGTTCGACTACAAGGCCAAGCGTCAGCCGAAGCTCGAAAAGCTCAAGCTCAACGCCATCGAACAAATGATGTCGTTCGAAACCGCCAAGGGTTTCGTGGCCGGTCAAGCGGGCCCGAACTACCCGGCACCGGTCGAAGCGATCAAAACTATCCAGAAAGCCGCGAACTTCGGTCGCGACAAGGCGCTGGAAGTCGAAGCCAACGGTTTCGTCAAACTGGCCAAGACCTCTGCTGCGCAGAGCTTGATCGGCCTGTTCCTGAACGATCAGGAGCTGAAGAAAAAGGCCAAGGCCTACGACGAAATCGCCAAAGACGTGAAGCAGGCTGCCGTATTGGGCGCTGGCATCATGGGTGGCGGTATCGCTTATCAGTCGGCCTCCAAAGGTACGCCGATCCTGATGAAAGACATCAACGAGCACGGCATCGAGCAAGGTCTGGCCGAAGCTGCCAAATTGCTGGTGGGCCGCGTTGATAAAGGTCGCATGACCCCTGCGAAAATGGCTGAAGTGCTCAACGGCATTCGTCCGACCCTGTCCTACGGTGATTTCGGTCACGTTGACCTGGTGGTTGAAGCAGTTGTCGAGAACCCGAAGGTCAAGCAAGCCGTTCTGGCCGAAGTCGAAGACAAGGTCAAAGAGGACACCATCCTCGCGTCCAACACCTCGACCATTTCCATCACCTTGCTGGCCAAAGCCCTCAAGCGCCCGGAAAACTTCGTCGGCATGCACTTCTTCAACCCGGTGCATATGATGCCGTTGGTAGAAGTGATCCGTGGCGAGAAGTCCAGCGAGGTGGCGGTTGCCACCACCGTTGCCTACGCCAAGAAAATGGGCAAGAACCCGATCGTCGTCAACGACTGCCCGGGCTTTCTGGTCAACCGCGTGCTGTTCCCGTACTTTGGCGGTTTCGCCAAACTGGTCAGCGCCGGTGTGGACTTTGTCCGTATCGACAAGGTCATGGAAAAATTCGGCTGGCCAATGGGCCCGGCGTACCTGATGGACGTGGTCGGTATCGACACCGGCCACCACGGTCGCGACGTAATGGCTGAAGGCTTCCCGGACCGCATGAAAGACGACCGTCGTTCGGCCATCGACGTGCTCTACGAAGCCAAGCGCCTGGGCCAGAAGAACGGCAAGGGCTTCTACGCCTACGAGACCGACAAGCGCGGCAAGCAGAAGAAAGTCGCTGATCCGTCGGTACTGGAAGTGCTCAAGCCGATCGTTTTCGAACAGCGCGAAGTCACTGACGAAGACATCATCAACTGGATGATGATCCCGCTGTGCCTGGAAACCGTGCGTTGCCTGGAAGACGGCATTGTCGAAACCGCTGCCGAAGCCGACATGGGTCTGGTCTACGGTATTGGTTTCCCTCCATTCCGTGGCGGTGCGCTGCGCTACATCGATTCGATCGGTGTTGCAGAGTTCGTTGCCCTGGCTGACCAGTACGCTGATTTGGGCGCGCTGTACCACCCGACCGCAAAACTGCGTGAAATGGCCAAAACCGGCCAGCGGTTCTTCGGTTAAGCGCCCCCAACTAGAGTGAGAGTGAATATATGAGCTTGAATCCTAGAGACGTCGTGATTGTCGACTTCGGTCGTACTCCGATGGGCCGCTCCAAGGGCGGCATGCACCGCAACACCCGCGCCGAAGACATGTCGGCGCACCTGATCAGTAAACTGCTGGAGCGCAACGTCAAGGTTGATCCGAGCGAAGTCGAAGACGTGATCTGGGGCTGCGTGAACCAGACCCTGGAGCAGGGCTGGAACATCGCCCGCATGGCGTCCCTGATGACTCAGATCCCGCACACCGCTGCCGGCCAGACCGTTAGCCGTCTGTGTGGTTCGTCGATGAGCGCTCTGCACACTGCTGCGCAAGCGATCATGACCGGCAACGGTGACGTGTTCGTGGTTGGCGGCGTCGAGCATATGGGTCACGTCAGCATGATGCACGGTGTCGATCCGAACCCGCACATGTCCCTGTACGCGGCGAAAGCCTCGGGCATGATGGGGTTGACCGCTGAAATGCTCGGCAAAATGCACGGCATCACTCGCGAACAACAGGACGCTTTCGGCGTGCGCTCCCACCAGCTCGCTCATAAAGCGACGCTGGAAGGCAAGTTCAAAGACGAAATCATCCCGATGCAGGGCTACGACGAGAACGGTTTCCTGAAATTGTTCGACTACGACGAAACCATTCGTCCGGAAACAACCCTGGAAAGCCTGGCGGCTCTGAAGCCAGCGTTCAACCCTAAGGGCGGCACCGTGACAGCCGGTACTTCGTCGCAAATCACCGATGGTGCTTCGTGCATGATCGTGATGTCGGCGCAGCGTGCACAGGACCTGGGCATTCAGCCTATGGCGGTGATTCGTTCGATGGCGGTGGCAGGTGTGGACCCGGCAATCATGGGCTATGGTCCAGTACCGGCCACACAAAAAGCACTGAAGCGCGCGGGTCTTGGCATTAACGATATCGACTTCTTCGAGCTCAACGAAGCTTTCGCCGCACAGGCCCTGCCAGTGCTGAAAGATTTGAAAGTACTCGACAAGATGAACGAGAAGGTTAACCTGCACGGCGGCGCGATTGCCCTGGGTCACCCATTCGGTTGCTCCGGTGCACGTATCTCCGGCACTCTGTTGAACGTGATGAAGCAAAATGGCGGCACCTTCGGGGTAGCCACCATGTGCATTGGTCTCGGCCAAGGCATCTCCACCGTCTTCGAACGCGTTTAAGCGTTCCGTTGACGGAAGCCGGGGCCAAGTGCCCCGGTTTTTGTTTTTCTGAATTTATTTTTGTTTTTATTTTGAAAAGATTTGAGCGAGGGCCAAACCATGCCGATACAACCTGGGCTCTACCAACATTACAAAGGTCCGCAGTACCGCGTATTCAGTATTGCGCGGCATTCGGAAACCGAAGAAGAAGTGGTCTTCTACCAAGCCCTGTATGGCGATTACGGCTTTTGGGTGCGTCCCTTGAGCATGTTCCTGGAGTCGGTCGAGGTTGACGGCGAACAGGTGCCACGATTTGCTTTGGTGCAAGCCGAACCGAGCCTTTTTTCCAAGCCATAAGCTGAGTGCGCGCAAAACCCTGCGCTTGACCTCACCTTGTAGCCACTATATATAGCGGTGCCGCGTCAGGCGCCAACCGCCTTTCACTTCTAGAATTCAGGAATTTTCTGATCCATGGGCAAATCGCTGGTCATTGTGGAATCCCCGGCTAAGGCCAAGACCATCAACAAGTATCTGGGTAACCAATACGTGGTGAAGTCGAGTATCGGCCATATCCGAGACCTGCCCACCAGCGGTTCGGCTAGCGCCAGCAAAGAGCCAGCCGCCAAGCGCGGCAAGGCCGCCGCGGGTGAAGGTCCGGTGCTCACGCCGAAAGAGAAAGCGCGCAAGCAGCTGGTCTCGCGCATGGGTGTCGATCCCGATCATGGCTGGAAAGCCAAGTACGAGATCCTCCCGGGCAAAGAAAAGGTTATCGAAGAGCTGCGCCGGCTCGCCAAGGATGCTGACACCATCTATCTCGCAACCGACTTGGATCGCGAGGGAGAAGCCATTGCCTGGCACCTGCGCGAAGCCATCGGTGGTGATGACAGCCGCTACAAGCGTGTGGTGTTTAACGAAATCACCAAGAAGGCGATTCAGGAAGCCTTCTCCAAGCCGGGCGAGCTGGACATTGACCGTGTAAACGCCCAACAGGCGCGTCGCTTCCTCGATCGCGTGGTGGGTTACATGGTTTCGCCGCTGCTGTGGGCCAAGGTCGCCCGTGGCCTGTCCGCCGGTCGCGTGCAATCGGTTGCCGTGAAGCTGGTCGTTGAGCGTGAGCGTGAAATCCGCGCGTTCAACCCTGAAGAGTACTGGGAAGTTCACGCTGACCTCGGCACCGCGAAGGGCGCAACCGTGCGCTTTGACGTGGCTCGCGAGAAAGGCGAAGCCTTCAAGCCGCTCAACGAAGCCCAGGCCATGGCCGCGCTGGAGAAGCTCAAGGCTTCCAGTTACAGCATCGTCAAGCGCGAAGACAAGCCGACCAGCAGCAAGCCGTCGGCACCGTTCATCACGTCCACCCTGCAACAGGCTGCGAGTAACCGCCTGGGCTTCGGCGTGAAGAAAACCATGATGATGGCCCAGCGTCTGTACGAAGCCGGCTACATCACTTATATGCGTACCGATTCCACCAACCTCTCGGTCGATGCCGTGACGATGGCGCGTACTTATATTGAAGGCGAGTTCGGCAAGAAGTACCTGCCGGAAACCCCGAATGTCTACAGCAGCAAGGAAGGCGCACAAGAGGCTCACGAAGCGATTCGTCCCTCCGATGCCAATACCGATCCAAGCAAGCTGTCGGGCATGGAGCGTGATGCTGAGCGGCTCTACGAGCTGATCTGGCGCCAGTTCCTCGCTTGCCAGATGCTGCCGGCCCAATACCTGTCGACCACTGTCACCGTCGGTGCCGGTGACTTCGAGTTGCGCGCCAAGGGCCGCATCCTGAAGTTCGACGGTTACACCCGCGTCATGCCGCAAATTGCCAAGCCTGGCGATGACGACGTGTTGCCGGACATGGCTCAGGGCGACGCGATGAAGCTGATAAAGCTTGATCCGACCCAGCACTTCACCAAGCCGCCGGCGCGTTACTCGGAAGCGAGCCTGGTTAAAGAAATGGAAAAACGCGGCATCGGTCGTCCTTCGACCTACGCGGCGATCATTTCGACCATCCAGGATCGTGGCTACGTAGCGCTCCACAACCGTCGTTTCTACTCGGAAAAGATGGGCGACATCGTTACCGAACGTCTGGCCGAGAGCTTCTCCAATCTCATGGACTACGGCTTCACCGCCGGCATGGAGGAGAACCTTGATGACGTGGCTCAGGGTGAACGCGACTGGAAGAATGTGCTCGACGAGTTCTACGGTGACTTCAAGAAAAAACTCGAAGTAGCCGAAAGTGCTGAAGGCGGCATGCGCGCCAACCAGCCAGTGATGACCGACATTCCATGCGTGGTATGTGGTCGTCCGATGCAGATTCGTACTGCATCGACCGGCGTGTTCCTTGGTTGCTCGGGCTACAGCCTGCCGCCGAAAGAGCGCTGCAAGGCCACTGTCAACCTGGTACCGGGCGACGAAATCGCGGCGGACGACGAGGGTGAATCGGAATCGCTGGTGTTGCGTGGCAAGCACCGCTGCCCGATCTGCAGCACGGCGATGGACGCATACCTGCTGGATGAGAAGCGCAAGCTGCACATCTGCGGTAACAACCCGGATTGCGACGGCTACGAAATCGAAGAAGGCAGTTATCGCATCAAGGGCTACGAAGGTCCGAGCCTGGAATGCGACAAGTGCGGCAGCGAGATGCAGCTCAAGACTGGCCGGTTCGGCAAGTTTTTCGGTTGCACCAACGCGACGTGCAAAAACACCCGCAAACTGCTGAAAAGCGGTGATGCGGCGCCGCCGAAGATGGATCCGGTGAAGATGCCTGAGCTGAAATGCGAAAAGGTCAACGACACCTACATCCTGCGCGACGGTGCTTCCGGCCTGTTCCTGGCGGCCAGTCAATTCCCGAAAAACCGCGAGACGCGTGCTCCGCTGGTCATGGAAATTGTGCCGCACAAGGATGAGATCGATCCGAAGTACCACTTCCTCTGCGAAGCGCCGAAGAAAGATCCGGACGGCCTGCCTGCTGTGATCCGTTACAGCCGTAAAACCAAAGAGCAGTACGTACAGACTGAAGTCGACGGTAAGCCGACTGGCTGGAAAGCGTACTACGACGGCGGCAAGTGGACGGTTGAAGACAAGCGCCCGGCGAAGACCGCTAAGGCTTAACAGGTGCTGTACTGAAAAGGCCGCATGACAACCCTCGGGTTTTCATGCGGCCTTTTTGTTTTGTGCTTGCGGTGAGCTCGGCTGATCCACGACACTGTCTGACCTGCGTGAAGCAATTATTTCGTTGTGGAGGCTGCCGTCATGGCCCACGAACTCTATACCCGTACCAACCAGAAGATTTACTTCGCCGGCCTGTCGCTGGAAGCGCTCGCCAGAGCCGAAGAGGGGCGGGCGATGAACTCCCTGGCGCTGATCCAGGCCGGACGCGAATCGGCGTTGTTTCACCTGTACGGTGCGTTGCTGGGGCTATGCCATGAAATCGCCGGTTTCTATCGCTTGCCTCAAGCCAATGCGCCTCGGGCCGAGTTGCTGCTGACTCGCGAAGTGCTTGAAGCCATCGCGATTCCGGAAATGGCCGAGATGGTCGAGTTGGCCAATAATTCGGAAACCTGGCTGGCCAAACTGCTTGCGGCCCATGCTGCACTGTTTCAGCCGCCACGGGCGCCGCACAAGCCTAAGGGTGACGTGACGCAGCCGCTGATCCTGGCCGTTAACCTGGATGAAGAAGAGGCTCCTCAAGAGCTGAGCCGGGAGGAGCTGGAGAGCTGGCGTCAGAACCTCAAGGGGCTGGCGATTCGGTTTCGCGAAGGCCTGAACGAGTGCTGAAGGATTGAGCGGAATAATGGATGGCCCGGTGGGTTGTCCGTTCAGGGATGAGAACTGTCGGACATTTCTCTTTGTGATGGCATCTGGTCAAGATCCCGAGCGAAGCCTGGCCGATGCCTATATAATCCCCGCCTTTCGTGGAGAACAGACCTTTATGCCAACGTCCTTTCTAGAAATTGTCGAGTTACCAGACGGCCGTATCGAGCTGCGCAGGGCTGAGGACGAGGGTTCTCTGGTTACTTTGGATTTCTCCGAGGATGCCAAAGCGTTCCTGCAGGGCCAGCACGTGGAAGTCGCCAAGGCGATGTTGAGCGTCGGCGTTCAGATGGCCGGACGCTTGGTTGAAGGCGAATTCAATACGGACGAGGGGTCTCGGGTTCTTCATTGATCCCGCCCGTCGGTTTTTTGCTGATATCGCTACAGGTCGGCTTCTCTATCCTTGGAGAAGCCCCGCGCTGTTCAGCGCGTGCATTGTTTGCCAGTTAACCCAATCGAATATTCAGGCTTTGTGCATCCCCGATCCGGGCGGCGCTGATCAACTGTTGCCGTGAAGTTGTGTTCAATGGGTTGAGCCAGCTAACCACCGTGTGGCTGCGGCCCAGGCGCAAGGCCTCGCAGGTCAACTGCTGAGCGCTTTGTGTGCCGCGCGGTTGCAGCAGCAGGATGCGTTCGCGGTTAAGGCCGGCGTCCCGCAACCAAGCCTGGGTCAGGCTGGCAGGCGGAGCAATCAGCGTCAGCCAGCGCGCGTCCTGGTCCTGGCTCAGTTCCCTGAGAATCGGCGCAAGAAGGTTCAGGCAGTTCCCGGCTGCACCACGTAGCGACAGCTCACTGAAGACTTCGGGCTCGGCGCTCCAGGGTGACTCGACCACGTTTTTCAGGATCGGCGCCAATGGCTGCACCATGAACGCCTCGAACAACGGCAGTTGGGCTTGCTGTGATGTGTGTGGGAACTGCATAAAGCCTCCTTTAGCGGCGAATGACGCCGACACTCAAGCCTTCGATCACCAGTTCCTGATCTTTCAGGTTCACTTCGATAGGGGCGAATTCAGGGTTTTCGGCAATCAACCAGACCTTGCTACCATCGCGCTTGAAACGCTTGACGGTCACTTCGTCGCCGATCCGCGCCACTACGATCTGGCCGTTGCGGGCTTCGCGGGTGGTATGCACTGCCAGCAGGTCGCCGTCGAAAATCCCCACGTCCTTCATGCTCATGCCATGAACCCGAAGTAGATAGTCGGCGCGAGGATGGAAGAACGACGGGTTGATGTTGCAGGACTCTTCGATGTGCTGTTGGGCGAGGATCGGAGCACCGGCAGCCACTCGGCCAATGATTGGCAGGGTGGACTCGTCGGCCTTGGCTTCGAAGCCGGGGATGCGAATGCCACGAGAAGCGCCGGGCGTCATCTCGATCGCACCCTTGCGGGCCAGCGCCTTGAGGTGTTCTTCTGCCGCGTTCGGCGACTTGAAACCCAATTCCTGAGCGATTTCCGCACGAGTGGGCGGGTAGCCGTTGTCTTCGAGGCAGCGTTTGATGAAGGCCAGAATCTCTGCTTGGCGTGGCGTCAGCTTTAGCATATTGATCGCTCTGTCTTTTTATACAGTGACTGGGATTATATACAGTGAAACGGTCTTGGCAATGCTCCTTTTTTTGCCGACCGCCAGACGGTCGATGAGCCTGCTGATTCAAGCTAGAGAGTTGTATGGTTAAATAGCTGACCGACCATTCCCAAAACGAACCGTCAGGCTTGACAAGGCCTGGGCTGAAACGTATGTTTCAAACAAGTGTTTGTCAGGCGGAGTAGCCATGGCCCAGTCGGAAACCGTTGAACGCATTCTTGATGCTGCCGAGCAATTGTTCGCGGAAAAAGGTTTTGCTGAAACCTCATTGCGTCTGATCACCAGCAAGGCTGGTGTCAATCTGGCGGCGGTGAACTATCACTTCGGTTCGAAGAAGGCGTTGATCCAGGCAGTTTTCTCGCGCTTTCTCGGGCCGTTCTGCCTAAGCCTTGATAAAGAGCTGGAGCGGCGTCAAGCGAAGCCGGAGAACAAGCCGACGCTTGAAGAGCTGCTGGAAATCCTCGTCGAGCAAGCCCTGGTGGTGCAGCCACGCAGCGGCAACGATCTGTCGATCTTCATGCGTTTGCTGGGTCTGGCTTTCAGTCAGAGCCAAGGGCACTTGCGGCGTTATCTGGAAGACATGTACGGCAAGGTGTTCCGCCGCTACATGATGTTGGTTAACGAAGCCGCACCGCGTATTCCGCCGATTGAGTTGTTCTGGCGCGTGCACTTCATGCTCGGCGCCGCCGCGTTCAGCATGTCCGGTATCAAGGCGCTGCGCGCAATTGCCGAGACCGACTTCGGCGTCAACACGTCCATTGAGCAAGTAATGCGTCTGATGGTGCCGTTCCTGGCAGCGGGCATGCGCGCCGAAACCGGTGTGACCGACGCGGCCATGGCCACTGCGCAGTTGCGTCCGCGCAGCAAATCAACCCCGGTGGCCGCCAAGGTTTAACCGCGCACGGGTGGGCGCGGCAGCTGACATCCGCTAAGCTAGCCGCCCATGCCGACTCTCGTTTTGAACCTGCTCCCCATTGATATCGCCGACCTGCCGGGTACAGCCCATGGTGGCGATTGCGTGCGAGCCGGGTTTATCGTTATCAAGGAATCTCTATGACTGCTGGCCTGCAAGGCTCGTTGATGGTGGACGTCGCCGGTACCTGGCTGACGGCTGAAGATCGCCAATTGTTGCGCCAGCCCGAAGTGGGCGGCCTGATCATTTTCGCCCGTAACATCGAACACCCGCGCCAGGTGCGTGAGTTGAGCGCCTCAATCCGCGCCATTCGCCCCGATCTGCTGCTGGCAGTCGACCAGGAGGGCGGCCGGGTTCAGCGTTTGCGTCAGGGCTTTGTACGACTGCCAGCCATGCGAGCCATCGCTGACAACCCGAATGCCGAGTACCTCGCCGAGCAGTGCGGCTGGATCATGGCGAGTGAAGTGCTGGCCGTCGGCCTCGATCTGAGTTTCGCTCCGGTGCTGGACCTCGACTTCCAGCGCAGCGCCGTAGTCGGCACCCGTTCATTTGAAGGTGATCCCGAGCGTGCAGCGTTGCTGGCGGGAGCCTTCATTCGCGGCATGAACAGCGCCGGCATGGCCGCCACCGGCAAGCACTTTCCTGGTCACGGCTGGGCCGAGGCCGATTCCCACGTTGCGATCCCTGTTGATGAGCGCAGCCTCGACGAAATCCGCGCCAATGACCTGGTGCCGTTCGCCCGACTGAGCAAGCAATTGGCTGCGGTCATGCCGGCCCACGTGATCTATCCGCAAGTCGATTCCCAGCCTGCCGGCTTCTCCCGCCGCTGGTTGCAGGAGATTCTGCGTGGCGAGCTGCAATTCGACGGCGTGATCTTCAGCGATGACCTGTCCATGGCCGGCGCCCACGTGGTCGGCGATGCTGCCAGCCGTATCGAAGCGGCGCTGACGGCCGGTTGCGACATGGGCTTGGTGTGCAACGATCGCGCGGCCGCTGAACTGGCCCTGAGCGCCGCCCAGCGTCTGAAGGTCAAACCGTCCGAGCGTATCGCGCGGATGCGCAGCCAGTCGTACGCCAACACCGAATACCGTCAAGACCCACGCTGGCTGATAGCCGTGGGCGCGCTCAAAGATGCTCAACTGATAGATTGAGGACTTTTCGTTATGACGGTTTACGCGATTATCGGCGGCACCGGCCTGACTCAACTCGAAGGCCTGAGCATTCGTCAGTCACTGGCGGTGGACACGCCGTACGGTGCGCCTTCGGCTGAAGTGCAGATCGGCGAGTACGCTGGCAAGGAAGTGCTGTTTCTTGCGCGCCACGGTCATCCTCACCGTTTTCCGCCACATCAGGTGAACTACCGCGCCAACCTCTGGGCGCTGAAACAGGCTGGCGCCGAAGCGATTCTCGCGGTCAACGCCGTGGGTGGGATTCATTCCGCGATGGGTACCGGACATTTCTGCGTGCCGCATCAGCTGATCGACTACACCAGTGGTCGCGAACACACCTATTTCGCCGACGATCTGCAGCAGGTCACACACATCGATTTCAGCTATCCCTACAGCGAGCCACTGCGTCAGCAGTTGATCGCGGCGCTGGCGGCCGAAGGTGTCGGCTACAGCAGTCATGGCGTGTACGCCTGCACTCAAGGCCCACGGCTGGAAACTGTCGCCGAAATCGCCAGGCTGGAGCGCGACGGATGCGACATCGTCGGCATGACCGGGATGCCGGAAGCGGCATTGGCTCGCGAACTGGAACTGGATTACGCCTGTCTGGCGCTGGTAGTAAACCCGGCAGCGGGCAAGTCGACAGCAGTGATCACTATGGCCGAGATCGAGCAAGCGTTGCATGACGGGATGGGGAAGGTGAAGTCGACGTTGGCGCGGGTGCTTAAAGGCTGATCAATCGTTAAACCGAGTTGAGCCCATCGCGGGCTTGCCCGCGATGGCAATCTATCTGGCGCCCTGGATTTCAGCGTTTTTCCAACTTGTCCGGCAGCGGCGCAAACAACGCTTCAATATCATCACTCTGCAACTTCCAGTCCCCGGTCTTGCGCCCATCCAGCACGCCAGCCGCCAAGTCGGATTTTTCCTTCTGCAGATGCTGAATCTTCTCTTCCACCGTGCCCCTGGCAATCATCTTGTAGACGAACACAGGTTTCTCCTGACCAATGCGATACGCCCGGTCAGTGGCCTGATTTTCCGTCGCCGGATTCCACCACGGATCATAGTGAATCACCGTGTCGGCTTCGGTCAGGTTCAGGCCGACGCCACCCGCCTTCAGGCTGATCAGAAAGATCTGACGCTTGCCGCTCTGGAAGTCTTTGACCGGAGTGCGCCGGTCGCGGGTCTGCCCGGTCAGCAGCGCATAATCGACTCCGCGTTTTTTCAGCTCATCTTCGATCAACGACAGCATTGAAGTGAACTGCGAGAACAGCAGAATCCGCCGACCTTCATCGAACAACTCCTCAAGCATTTCCATCAGGCTGTCGAGCTTGCCCGACGTGCTGCCGCGAGTGGGCAGGGTGGCATCGTTGACCAGACGCAAATCGCAGCACACCTGACGCAGTTTCAGCAGCGCCTCAAGAATGATGATCTGGCTGCGCGCCACGCCCTTGCGGGTGATTTCGTCGCGGACTTTCTTGTCCATTGCCAGGCGCATGGTTTCGTACACGTCGCGCTGGGCTTCGTTAAGCTCGACCCAATGGATGATTTCGGTTTTCGGCGGCAACTCGGTCGCCACTTGTTCCTTGGTTCGACGCAGCAGGAACGGTTTTATCCGACCGTTGAGGTGCTGAAGTCGTACTTCGCTGGCGCGCTTTTCGATCGGCACGCGGTAATCGCGGTTGAAGCTTTTCACGTCACCCAGCCAGCCGGGAAGCAGGAAGTGAAACAGCGACCACAACTCGCCCAGGTGGTTTTCCAGCGGCGTGCCGCTCAGGCACAGACGCTGACGGGCATTCAACTCGCGGGCAGCGTGGGCGGCCTTGCTGTTGGGGTTCTTGATGTATTGCGCCTCGTCCAGAACCAACACGTGCAAAGGCTGCGCGGCGAGACGTTCGACGTCCTTGGGCAGCAGCGCATAGGTGGTCAGGATCAGGTCGTAATCGGCCAGCGTGTCGAAATGCTTTTTGCGACTGGCGCCGTACAGCGCCAGCACTTTGAGTTGCGGTGTGAAGTGCGCCGCTTCATCCAGCCAGTTGGGGATCAGGCTGGTGGGCATCACTACCATGCACGGCAGATCGAGGCGTCCGGCGTTCTTCTCACTGAGAATGTGCGCCAGGGTCTGTAGGGTTTTGCCCAGACCCATGTCGTCCGCGAGAATCCCGCCGACTTCCAGTTGCCGCAACGACTGCATCCAGCTCAAGCCTTCCAGCTGATAGGGACGCAAGGTCGCGTTCAGGCCTTCCGGTGCGGTCGCGGTGAAGTCCTTGATGTCCCGCAGCCGCTGGGCAAAGGTGCGAATTTGCTCGCCGCCCTCCCAAAGCAACGGCAGGTCTTCCAGCGGATTCAGTCGCGTGGCATCGGCCTTGCTCAGGCGCAGCGTCGTTTCGCCCGGCCCTTGCAGGTAGAACTCACCGAGGGTCGCCAGTACCGGTTTCAATCGGCCGAAGGGCAGGGCGACTTGTAACGGGCCGTACTCGGAGTTCGGGCGATTGGGAATGTTCACCAGGATCAACTCATCGTCGCGACGTCGTGCAAGGCGTTCCGGGTTGAGGATCTCGGTGTGGGAGCGCATCAGGTTCAGCAGGATCGGTAGCAGACTCAGCCGTTCGCCGTTGACGATGATGCCCAGCTCCAGATCGAACCAGTCACGCTCCGGTGCCTGTTCGACGGTGGCGTACCAATCGTCCACGGCGGTCAGGTCGAAACCGAAGTCTTCGTCGATCTGCAACTCCCAACCCTGGCTACGCAGCTTCGGCAGTTCATTGAGGGTGAAGGTCAGCCAGGCGCTGTCGTTGACCATCTCGAAGAGTTCGCCGGCGCTTTCCGGCAAGGCCTTGCTTTGCCGGGTGGCGACCTTGAAGCCGAGGATTCGTAGCTGCTCCCTGTAGGTCTGTTCGACTTCCGGGTGGCGTTTTATCCGTAAGGTTTGCGTCTCCTGACGAATCAGAATGTCGGCGTTCTTCTGCCCGGAAACGTATTCATCCAGATAGCTGAATGACAATGCCGCGCGATGCTGAATATAACGCTGCATCTTGCCATTGCGCGGTTCGAACGCGCTGAACTCGATGCTCGCCAGCCACAAGCGCGGCACTGGTTGCACGTTATCCACCAGCACTTGCGGCGCCTTCGGGCTACGGTTTTCCAGTACGGCTTGCAGTTTCTCGAGTAGCTCGGCGTCTTGCGCGGCGGCTGGGTAGGCCAGGGTTTCCTGCACTTTCAGTAACACCGCTGCGCAGTGTTTGCAGTTGCTGTGGACCGGGCACGTGCAGGTGGCGTCAATCATCAGCAGCGTGGCTTTGGCTGACTCGCGCAGGCGAATGGTCTGACGGTAAACGTTACCGCCAGAGCCCTCGCAGGCGGCAATGATCGTGGCGTCGCCGGCCTCGACAATCCTGACGCGGTTCTCCAAAGCGTAGCGACGGCCACGCTCCAGGCTCTGTTCCTTGAATCGGCTGACCCAGGAAGGTGCCAGGGGTTTGCTCAGGGTCGGGGGCATAAGGACTTCAATCAGTCCGGAATTTCATCGGGGACTGGCCGAGGCGCAGGGGCAGTCAGCGAGGTGATCTTGATCAGCATGCCGAGATGGCCGTTGTCGAGGAAGTTCAGCTGGCCGTTCTTGGTGTGGCTTTCCTGCTTCATACGTTCGCTGGCGGTGACCATGCCGTTGGCGTCGATCTGGTTTACCCAGAAATCCGCGTCCACATCAGTGAAACGCCCCAGTTTCATGCTCAGCGTGCCCTCGATCGGGAACTGGCCGAACTGTTCTTTGCCCTCGCTGATCGCGACTTTGCTGGCTTCTTCGCCAAGGTTCTGTTGCCAGGCCTTGTGCAGCAACACCGTGTATTCATTGCTGGCGGTGAGTTTTTCCACTTCGGCATTGAGGCTCGGTGTGCGCAGGCTGTCGGGGTTGATGGGCTGAGCTCCAGCCGCCCAGTCTTCCGGTGCGGCGCGGCTGATGATCGCGGGCACGGCGTTTTGGCGGACCAGAATCATTTCTATCTGATAGAGGTCATCGGCAAACGTCGTCGGCGCAACCAGGGTCATCAACAGGATCAGTGAGCGAAACAGGCGCATGCGGCGTCCTTCAAGCAGTTTTCGGAATGAGGTGCTCAAACAGCGCCTCTACAGTATTAAAGCGCTCTTCCGGGCGCTCCATCGGCACCTGGAATTTAAACATCGTGGCGCCTTCAAATTTGTAGCGTTTGGGCTGGCTCTGGATCAGTTTGATCAGCGTCAGCGGGTCGACCGGTGTTTGCGTCGCGAACTCGATGCGCCCGCCTTGCGGGCCGCCGTCGACTTTCTTGATGCCCAGTAGCTCGGCCTGCAATTTCAGCGCGGTAATGCGCATCAGGTTCTTGGTCGGTTCCGGCAACAGACCGAAACGATCGATCATCTCCACCTGCAAGTCCTTGAGGCCTTCCTCGTCGGTGGCCGAGGCGATGCGTTTGTAGAGAATCAGTCGGGCGTGTACGTCCGGCAGATAGTCTTCGGGAATCAACGCCGGTACCCGCAGATTGACTTCCGGGCCACCGCCGAGCGGTTGATCGAGGTTCGGTTGTTCGCCCTTGCGGATCGACTTCACCGCGCGCTCGAGCATTTCCATGTACAGGGTGAAACCGACGGCCTGGATCTGTCCGCTCTGCCCGTCGCCGAGCAATTCGCCGGCACCACGGATTTCCAGGTCGTTGGTGGCGAGCACAAAGCCCGCGCCGAGGTCCTGTGTATTGGCGATCGCTTCCAGACGTTTTTCGGCGTCAGGCGTGATTTGCTGACGCGGCGGCGTGAGCAAATAAGCGTAAGCCTGGTGGTGACTGCGACCGACCCGGCCGCGCAACTGGTGCAGCTGCGCCAGGCCGAACTTGTCGGCACGCTCGATGATGATGGTGTTGGCGCTTGGCACGTCAATGCCGGTCTCGATGATGGTCGAGGCAATCAGCACGTTGAAGCGCTTGTGGTAGAAGTCGCTCATCACTTGTTCGAGATCGCGTTCGCGCATCTGCCCGTGGCCGATGCCGATCCGTGCTTCCGGCACCAGTTCGGCGAGGTCGGCGGCACATTTCTCGATGGTCTTCACATCGTTGTGCAGGTAGTAGACCTGACCGCCACGCAACAGCTCACGGAGCAAGGCCTCTTTGACCGTGCTCTTGTTCTGCTCCATGACGAAAGTCCGTACCGACAGTCGACGGGCCGGCGGCGTGGCGATGATCGACAGGTCGCGCATGCCCGACACGGCCATGTTCAGCGTGCGCGGAATCGGCGTGGCGGTCAGGGTGAGGATGTCGACTTCACTGCGAAGGGCCTTGAGCTGTTCCTTCTGACGGACACCGAAACGGTGCTCTTCGTCGATGATCACCAGCCCGAGGTTTTTGATTTTTACATCGTCGGACAGCAGCTTATGAGTGCCGATGACGATGTCGATCTTGCCTTCGGCCAAGTCAGCGATGGCGGCATTCACTTCCTTGGTCGACTTGAAACGGCTCATCACTTCCACGCTCACCGGCCAGTCGGCGAAGCGGTCGCGGAAGCTGTTGTAATGCTGTTGGGCGAGCAGGGTAGTCGGCACCAGAATCGCCACTTGACGACCGCCGTGTACCGCGATGAACGCTGCGCGCATCGCCACTTCGGTCTTGCCGAAACCGACGTCGCCGCAGACCAGACGGTCCATCGGTTTCGGCGCGAGCATGTCGGTGCGCACGGCTTCGATGGTGGTTTGCTGGTCTGGTGTTTCTTCGAACGGGAAGCCGGCACTGAAGGTCGCGTAATCGGCTTTCGGGTCGGCGAAGGCATAACCTTCGCGAGCGGCGCGGCGGGCATAGATGTCGAGCAACTCGGCGGCCACGTCGCGCACCTGTTCGGCGGCTTTGCGTTTGGCTTTCTGCCAGGTCTCGGAGCCTAGGCGGTGCAGCGGGGCCAGGGCATCATCGCTGCCGGTATAGCGCGCGATCAAATGCAGGTTGGCCACCGGCACGTAAAGCTTGGCGTTTTCGGCGTACTCGAGGGTCAGGAATTCGGCGGCCTGACTATCGATTTCCAGAATCGTCAGCCCGAGATAGCGACCGACGCCGTGATCGATGTGCACCACCGGCGCGCCTTCGCGCAGCTCGGTAAGGTTTTTGATCACGGCATCGTTGTTGGCGTCGGCGCGTTTCTCGCGGCGACGGCGCTGCATCACGCGCTGACCGAACAACGGGCTCTCGGCGACCAGGGCCAAGGCCGGATCGTCGAGTACCAGACCTTCGTCGAGCGGCGCGATGGTGATCGCCAGGCGCTCCTTGCTCGCGACAAAGTCCGGCCAGCTGTCGACGGTTTTCGGCCGCAGCTTCAAGCGTTCGAGCAATTCCAGCAACACTTCACGACGGCCCGCGGACTCGGCGGTAAACAACACGCGACCGGGGAACTCGTCGAGGAATCCCGCCAGCGCCGCCAACGGTTGGGTGGCCTTGGCTTCGATGGCCAGGTTCGGCAGCTCCCGAGCGGGGAAGCGCTCGCGGCCGACGCCGGTTTCCACGTCCTGTTGACTGGCGACCACACGCGGCCAGTTCTTCAATCGAGCGAAGCAATCTTCCACTGGCAGGAACAGTTCAGCCGGCGGCAATAAAGGACGGGCCGGATCGACGCGACGCTCTTCATAGCGATTGCGCACGTCGTTCCAGAAGTTTTCCGCCGCTTGCTCGATGCCGGGCAGGGAAAACACTTGCGTGTCCTGCGGCAGGTAATCGAACAGCGTGGAGGTTTCATCGAAAAACAGCGGCAGGTAGTACTCGATACCGGCCGGTGTAATCCCGCTGCTCAAATCCTGAAAGATCGGGCAGCGACGAAAATCCACATCGAAACGCTCACGGAAGCGCGCCTTGAAGCGGGTGACCGCATCTTTTTGCAGCGGAAACTCTCTCGCTGGCAGGAGGCGAACCGTTTGCACCTTGTCGATGGAGCGCTGGTTTTCCGGATCGAATGTACGAAGGGTCTCGATTTCGTCGTCGAACAGGTCGATGCGGAAAGGCAGCTTGCTGCCCATCGGGAACAAGTCGATCAACGAGCCGCGCACGGTGAATTCGCCGTGCTCGTAGACGGTATCGACGTAGCGATAGCCGCTGGCCTCAAGCCGGGTGCGCATTTGCTCGACATCGAGCTTCTGGCCGATGTCCAGCACCAGGCTGCTGCCGAGCAGGAATTTGGTCGGCGCCAGGCGATGCAGGGCCGTGGTGATCGGCACGACCAAAACGCCATGACTCAGCTCCGGCAATCGATACAGCGCGGAGATTCGCTGGGAAATAATGTCCTGGTGCGGCGAAAACAGATCGTAGGGCAGGGTTTCCCAGTCCGGGAAATGCAGTACCGGCAAATCCGGGGCGAAGAAACTCAGCTCCTGTTCCAGCCGTTCGGCACTTTGGCTGTCGGCGGTCAGTAGCAGGGTGAAGCGCTTGGCAGCGCTGGCGGCCTCGGCAATGGCCAGGCTCAGGGCGGCACCGGGCAGGTTGCCCCAGTGCTGTTTACCTGCCGCGGCAGGGAGAAGCGGTAGACGCAGAACGGGCACGGAAGGTTGAGCTCCAAGCGTTGCGACAAAGTCGGTAATTGTAGCGGCCCCGGGTGCCGCCTGTCAGTTGCAGATGTGTCTATTACGCAGGTTGGGCGAAATGTAGTGGTAAAGACAAAATCGGCCCGTTTTTTCGTAAAAAAGACTGAATATGTAGTGGCAAAACGACCGAGTGTTACGGAGGGTTACAGACAAGACAGCGTTGTCTCCCGAAAAATGACTGCGCTGCAGGCCACGGTTTTATTGGGCTTGAGCCGTGCGTCATTTTTTTGAAGACGATTTTGTTACTGGTCGCGCGACAGGCGCGCATTGCTACGGGAGGCACTCGGCGGCATAATGTAGCCCCTTTTTTCTGCCCCTACATGTGGAAGGTTCCCGTGACTCAGAAGCCCGACCAGTGTCTTGGTGAATGGATCGACCGTGAAGCACTCGCAGAAGCGATGATTCCGCTTATCGGTCAGCTCTACCGCAATAACAACGTGGTGAGCTCGATCTATGGCCGCAGTCTGATCAACCAGTCTGTCATCGCGATTCTCAAAGCTCACCGCTTTGCTCGCCATCGCCAGTCCGATGACAGCGAATTGTCCGTCCACGAAACATTCCCGCTGCTCAAGGCAATGAGCGAGCTCAAGCTCGGCGCTGCTTCGGTAGACCTGGGCAAGCTTGCAGTCAAGTTCAAGGCTGAAGGCAATGGCCGCACTGCCGAGCAGTTCGTCCGTGAAGAACTGGCTGACGTCGTTGGTCAGCAAAATGTTTCCGCCCGCAAAGGCACCGACGTTGTTCTGTACGGCTTCGGTCGTATCGGCCGTCTGCTGGCGCGCATCCTGATCGAGAAAACCGGTGGTGGCGACGGCCTGCGTCTGCGCGCCATCGTTGTCCGCAAGGGCGCTGAGAACGATCTGGTCAAACGTGCCAGCCTGCTGCGTCGTGACTCGGTTCATGGTTCGTTCAATGGCACCATCACCATTGATGAAGCCAACAACACCATCACCGCCAACGGCAACCTGATCCAGGTTATCTACGCGAAAAACCCGACTGAAGTGGACTACACCCAGTACGGCATCAAAGACGCGCTGCTGGTGGACAACACCGGTGTATGGCGTGATGCCGAGGGTCTGGGCCAACACCTGGCTTGCCCGGGTATCGATCGCGTAGTTCTGACCGCGCCTGGCAAAGGCAAGCTGAAGAACATCGTTCACGGCATCAACCACGGTGAAATCACCGCTGATGACAAGATCGTTTCCGCGGCTTCCTGCACCACCAACGCCATCGTGCCGGTACTCAAGGCAGTCAACGACAAGTTCGGCATCATCAATGGTCACGTTGAAACGGTTCACTCGTACACCAACGACCAGAACCTGATCGACAACTTCCACAAAGGCGATCGCCGTGGTCGTAGTGCCGCGTTGAACATGGTGATCACCGAGACCGGTGCTGCCACCGCTGCTGCCAAGGCGCTGCCTGAGCTGGCCGGCAAGCTGACCGGTAACGCGATCCGCGTTCCGACGCCTAACGTGTCGATGGCCATTCTCAACCTGAACCTTGAGAAAGCCGCCACCCGTGAAGAGATGAACGAGTACCTGCGCTACATGGCGCTGCACTCCGATCTGCATAAGCAAATCGACTACGTCAATTCGCAGGAAGTGGTTTCCACCGACTTCGTTGGCTCGCGCCACGCAGGCGTGGTGGACGCTGAAGCAACCATCAGCCAAGACAACCGCGTTGTTCTGTACGTTTGGTACGACAACGAATTCGGTTACAGCTGCCAGGTGGTTCGCGTGATGGAAGACATGGCCGGTGTAAACCCGCCAGCATTCCCGCGCTAAGCGTTAGCTGCACATGAGAACGCCCCGACTTTGGTCGGGGCGTTTTTGTTTGTGTGGTTTGTCAGTTACAAAAGTGCTGAGTGTGCCGGCCTCTTCGCGAGCAGGCTCGTTCCTACATTTGATCTGCGGCGCACACAAATCCAATGTGGGAGCGAGCCTGCTCGCGAAGGCGATCTGTCAGGCGCCGCCGACCTCCGCCGCTTGCGCCGTCCGCAGTTCATGCCGATTGCCTTTGAACAATACCAGCGTCGCAATCAACCCCAGCACCGCCGCACCACTAAGCCAGATCCCTGGCGCAGCCTTGTTATCCAGCACATGAATCAGGTACGTACACGCCGCCGGCGTAAACCCCCCGAAGGTCGCGGTAGCCAGGCTGTAGGCCAAAGAGAATCCAGTCGTACGAACCTCTACCGGCATGATCTCGGTCAGGGCGACCACCATGGCGCCGTTGTACGAGCCATACAGGAACGACAGCCACAACTCGACGATCAGCAAGTGGCTGAAACTCGGGTTTGCTACCAGCCATGACAGGGCAGGGTAGGCGGTGAGAATCGCCAGAATAGTCGCTGCCAACAGCAAGGGTTTGCGTCCGATCCTGTCGGAAAACGCTCCCATCACCGGTAGCCAAAAGAAGTTCGACAAACCAATGCACACCGTCACCAGCAATGCATCCAGATCCGACAGATGCAGTTCGGCTTTACCGAAGGTCGGGGTGTAAGCGGTGATCAGGTAGAACGACACGGTGGTCATCACCACCAAAGCCATGCCGGCGATGACGATGCCAACGTTCTGACTGATCGAGCGGACGACGTCCCGCAGGGTAGGGCGGTGTTTACGCGCCTGGAATTCCGGGGTTTCTTCCAGCGAGCGACGAATCACGAAGATCGCCGGCACGATCATACAGCCGATCAGGAACGGCACACGCCAGCCCCAATCACCCATTTGTTCGGGGTTGAGCCAGTGGTTTAAGCCAACACCCAGCAGGCCGGCGAATACCACCGCCGCTTGCTGACTGGCGGACTGCCAACTGACAAAGAAGCCTTTGCGACCCGGGGTGGAAATCTCGGCGAGGTAGACCGACACACCGCCCAGTTCCACGCCGGCCGAGAAACCTTGCAGCAGGCGCCCGAACAGTACGATTAGCGGCGCCGCGACGCCCAGGGTGGCGTAACCCGGCACGCAGGCAATCAGTACCGTGCCGGCCGCCATCATCGCGAGGGTGATGATCAGTCCTTTGCGTCGACCGTGGCGATCGATGTAGGCACCGAGAAAAATCGCCCCCAATGGGCGCATCAGGAAGCCGGCACCGAAGGTGGCCAGCGATAACATCAGGGACGCGAAAGCGCTATCGGCAGGGAAGAAGGTTTTGGCGATGGCCGTGGCGTAAAAGCCGTAGACCATAAAGTCGAACATCTCGAGAAAATTACCGCTGACAACGCGAAAAATCGCTTTGCCTTTGCTCGTGTTGGAGGACATTTGTAGATACTCCCTCTGGTGAATCTTGTTTGAAAGCGCTGCACCTGTGGGAGCCTGTGTGGCGAAGGGACTTGCGCGAGCACGCTCGCTCCCACAGGTTTTGCGTCTGACAGGCAGATGAGGCAGATCTGGCTCCCATGCGCTCTGAAGCCCATAATGGCGGGCGCGGTTTTGAGGGGAGATGAAGATTTGTTAACTGGACGGTGGGCTGGGATTGTGATGCTGGTCGGCGTTTTGTCCGGTTGTGGCAACGGCGACAGTCTGGAACGCTTCGACGGCCCGACCATGGGCAGTCGTTATTCCATTCAATACGTAAGGCATTCCTCCACGCCCGGGCCGAAAGCGGTGCAGGCCGAAGTAGAAAAGATCCTCGCCGAAGTGGATCGACAATTCTCGACCTATCGCAGCGACTCGGACATCGAACGCTTCAACGCACTGCCGGCCGGCCGCTGTCAGGTCATGCCTGGCCCGGTGTTCGAATTGATCCGTGTGGGCGAGCAACTGTCTTCGCAAAGCGGAGGCTCCTACGACCTGACCGTGGAGCCGCTGCTCAATCTCTGGGGCTTCGGCCCGCAGGCTCGTAATGAGAAAGTCCCCTCGGCCCAGGCGCTGGCCGAAGTCAGGCAGCGAGTTGGTTACCGGCACCTGCGTATTGATGGCGATCAGTTGTGCAAGGATGCCGCAGTCGAGGTCGACTTCAATAGCATCGCTGCCGGTTACGCGGTCGATACGATTGCCGCAAAGTTCGAAGCAATGGGCATCCACAATTACCTCGCCGAAGCCACCGGTGAACTCAAGGCCGCCGGCAAAAAACTCGACGGCTCACCGTGGCGCGTCGCCCTGGAAGAACCCCGCGACGACCAGCAAGTGGCCGAGCGCATCATCGCCGTCGATGGATACGGCGTTTCCACTTCCGGCGACTACCGCAACTATTTCGAGCAGGACGGTCGGCGTTATTCCCACACCTTCGATGCCCGCACCGGGGCACCGGTCCTACACACCCTGGCGTCAGTCACGGTGATTCATCCTTCAGCGTTGATGGCCGATGGCTTATCGACGCTGTTGCTGATTCTGGGTCCCGAAAGGGGTTGGGACTATGCCGAAACGCATGACATCGGTGCATTCTTTGTGATTCGTGCCGATACAGGATTCGTCACACGAACCACGCAGGCTTTTGAACGCCTGAGTGGCGGAAAAACCGAGTGATCACGGCGATTCAGGCAGCAAAGACTGGCGTTGTAGTGCAGGCAAAACTAGCCTACGACGCGACCAAGGGTTAATGTGCGCGGCGTTGACGCTTATATAGACTGTGTCCGGGTTCTGTACTGGCCCCAAATTGTTCCTTCACGCCGCAGATCGGCGTGATTTAGCCGCAGGTGCCGAGGGCGCCGCGGCCTGTTCTGAGGAGTATGCATGGCTGTCTACAACTACGACGTGGTGGTGCTGGGTTCCGGCCCGGCGGGAGAAGGCGCGGCAATGAACGCCGCCAAAGCAGGGCGCAAGGTGGCGATGGTCGATAGCCGTCGCCAGGTCGGCGGCAACTGCACCCACCTGGGCACCATCCCGTCCAAGGCACTGCGTCACTCGGTCCGGCAGATCATGCAGTTCAACACCAACCCGATGTTCCGGGCCATTGGTGAGCCACGCTGGTTCTCGTTCCCGGACGTTTTGAAGAGCGCTGAAAAAGTCATCTCCAAACAAGTCGCATCGCGCACCGGCTACTACGCCCGTAACCGCGTCGACGTGTTCTTCGGCACCGGCAGCTTCGCTGACGAGCAAACCATTGAAGTGGTCTGCGCCAACGGCGTGGTCGAAAAACTGGTGGCCAAGCACATCATCATCGCCACCGGCTCGCGCCCTTATCGCCCGGCGGACATCGATTTCCACCACCCGCGTATCTACGATAGCGACACCATCCTCAGCCTCGGCCACACCCCGCGCAAACTCATCGTTTACGGTGCCGGTGTGATCGGTTGCGAATACGCGTCGATCTTCAGCGGTCTGGGTGTATTGGTTGAACTGGTGGACAACCGCGGTCAGTTGCTGAGCTTCCTCGACTCGGAAATTTCCCAGGCCCTGAGCTATCACTTCAGCAACAACAACATCACGGTTCGTCACAACGAAGACTACGACCGCGTCGAAGGCGTGGACAACGGCGTGATCCTGCACCTCAAGTCCGGCAAGAAGATCAAGGCCGACGCCTTGCTCTGGTGCAACGGCCGTACCGGCAACACGGATCAGTTGGGTCTGGAAAACATCGGCGTGAAGGTCAACAGCCGTGGCCAGATCGAAGTGGACGAGGCCTACCGTACCTGCAAGCCGAATATCTACGGCGCCGGTGACGTGATTGGTTGGCCGAGCCTGGCCAGTGCCGCTCACGACCAGGGTCGTTCGGCCGCTGGCAGCATCGTTGACAACCATAGCTGGCGCTTCGTCAACGACGTGCCAACCGGCATCTACACCATTCCGGAGATCAGCTCGATCGGCAAGAACGAACAGGAGCTGACTCAGGCCAAGGTGCCGTACGAAGTGGGCAAGGCGTTCTTCAAGGGCATGGCGCGTGCACAGATCGCCGGCGAGCCTCAGGGCATGCTGAAGATTCTGTTCCACCGCGAGACCCTGGAAGTGCTGGGCGTTCACTGCTTCGGTTATCAGGCGTCGGAGATCGTGCACATTGGTCAGGCGATCATGAACCAGCCGGGCGAACAGAACACGCTGAAGTACTTCGTCAACACGACGTTCAACTACCCGACCATGGCCGAAGCCTATCGGGTAGCGGCGTACGATGGCCTCAACCGGCTTTTTTGAGTGGCTCCGGCCGGTGGCCTGAGCCGGCCGGGGAGACCGATTTCAGCAATTCTCGAGCGTGGCGCTGGCCAAACCGGGAAAGTCTGTAATCAGGCTGTCAACGCCGAAGTCGGCGAGTCTGCGCATCAGCGCGGGCTCGTTGACTGTCCATACCGACACATGTAGCCCCTGACGCTGCGCCTTCTGCAGGCGTTCCGGCGTACACAGGGTCCAGTTCAGCGCCAGAATCTCACAGCCATAGCTTTGTGCGACCTTCAACGGGTCGAGCCAGGCGTACTCGGCCACCAATCCGCGGGACACATCTGGCACGAAGTCCAGCGCAGCTTTCAATACTTCCCGCGAGCTCGAGGTGATCGTGACTTTGTCGAGCAGGCCGAAACGCTGAGCCAATTCGCGAATCGCCAGCACGGTAGTCGTCGCGCGGGTGCGTGAAGCGCTCTTGACTTCCAGTTGCCAGTGCTCGAAATCGCATTTCTCGAACAGTTCTTCCAGTGTTGGAATCGGGCAGGGCTTGATCCAGCCCGGGCCGCCCTTGCGCGCGTCGTAGGTCACCAGTTCGGCCGCCGTATACTCGACGACTTTGCCGCGACGGTCGGTGGTTCGCTTGAGTGTCGGGTCGTGGATGACCATCAACTCACCGTCCTTGGACAGGTGCAGGTCCAGTTCGCAACGGCGCACGCCGTGCTTGAGGCATTGCTGAAAGCTGGTCAGCGTATTTTCCGGTGCTTCGCCCTTGGCGCCGCGATGGCCGTAGATGAGAGTCACGGTTCTTCCTTAAATTAAATGCCTGATTCGTTTTGTTCGCGGGCCAGGCGTCGTTCCTGGGCCTGCTTCTGCAAAATGTAGCGGGCCAGCAATTGGCGCTGGGCATCGGTCGGGTACTCGAACTCGGTGCCGATGGCGTAGCCTTCGCCTTTGCGATCGCAATGGGTGACGCGAGCCCGTAACAAGAGTCCGAGGGCTTGCGGCATCAGCACCAGTTTGACCGACAGGTGCGCGCCTTCGGCAATGGGCGTCGGATGCTGAAAGTCGATCCCGCCTTCGGAAATGATCACCGGCTGCGGCTCGCCGATCTGCCCGAGTACGGTGATGGCGATTACCTGGCTCAGCAAATCGATGCGTTTATTCTGCGATTTCAGGAATGCCGCGAGGTTCCGGTCGCGCTCACTGATCTGGCGCAACAGGTGCTGTGACTCGAATTCGCTCAGGTGCAGTTCGCTGAGCAAGTTGAATAGAGGGGAAGCATCCTGCAACACTTCCTGGCCTGCGGCTTCGGGAGCGGACAGGGGCCGAATTTCCAGTGCGATCGTGTCCTCGATACGGTAGTATTCGCGGCGATCTTCTTCATCTAATGTCGACATGGCGAACCCATGGTAGCGGCGGTGGTCTGAGTGTAAAGCTGGTTATCGACCCCCGCCACAAGGACGTTCCTTTTCCCTCCGAACAAGCCCCGACATGTTCAGACCTCTCTTCGTATTTATTGGCACGCGTTATACCCGTGCAAAGCGTCGCAATCATTTTGTGTCATTCATTTCCCTGACCTCTATGATCGGACTCGCCCTTGGCGTGGTCGTGATGATCGTGGTGCTCTCGGTCATGAACGGCTTCGATCATGAGATGCGCACCCGCGTGCTGGGCATGGTGCCCCACGCGACCATCGAGTCCGGTGAGCCGATCAGCGACTGGCAAAGCCTGGCCGCCAAGGTCAAACAGAACCCGCAGGTGACGGCCGTTGCGCCGTTTACTCAGATGCAGGGGTTGCTGACCAATAACGGCAAGGTTTCCAAAGTCCTGCTCAATGCCATCGATCCTGCGCTGGAACGGCAGGTCTCGATCATTGATAACTTCATGCAGCAGGGCAAACTCGATGACCTGGCACCGGGCAGTTTCGGCATCGTCATCGGTGACAAGGCTGCGGCCAAGTTGGGTGCGGCGATCGGCGACAAGCTGACGTTTGTGGCGCCGGAAGTCACCGTGACTCCGGCCGGGATGTTCCCGCGCATGAAACGCTTTACCGTGGTCGGCATCTTCCATGTCGGCGCCGGTGAACTGGACGGCTACCTGGGCATCACCAATCTGCAGGATCTGGCCAAGCTGCATCGCTGGAAACCGGATCAGGTCCAGGGCATCCGCCTGAAGTTCGACGACCTGTTCCAGGCGCCGCGCGTGGCGTGGACCATCGCCCAGCAACTTGGCGAAGACCATTTCTATGCCCGCGACTGGACGCGCACCCACGGCAATCTGTATCAGGCGATCCGCATGGAAAAAGCCATGATCGGTTTGCTGTTGCTGCTGATCGTCGCTGTTGCCGCGTTCAATATCATTTCCACGCTGGTGATGGTGGTGAACGACAAGAAGGGCGATATCGCGATTCTGCGCACCCTTGGCGCCACGCCGGGGTCGATCATGGCGATCTTCATGGTGCAGGGCACCGTCATTGGTGTGGTCGGGACGCTGATCGGCGCCGTGGTCGGGATCTTCGCCGCGCTGAACGTCAGCGCCGCGATCTCGGCGCTCGAAGGTCTGATCGGGCACAAGTTCCTGAATTCCGACGTGTACTTCATCGATTACCTGCCGTCGCAAGTGCAGAGCCAGGATGTGTTGATGGTCTGCGCCGCCGCGTTGGTCCTGAGTTTCCTCGCCACCCTGTATCCAGCCTGGCGTGCCGCGCGCACCCAGCCTGCGGAGGCGTTACGTTATGAGTGAGTTGGGCATGAGTGATAAAGCAATCTTGAGCTGCCGCAACCTGGGCAAATCCTACGAGGAAGGCCCGGAGTCGGTAGAGGTTCTGGCCGGTCTGCAGCTGGAACTGCATCCGGGTGAGCGCGTGGCGATTGTCGGTACCTCGGGCTCGGGCAAAAGTACCTTGCTCAACCTGCTGGGCGGCCTCGATACACCCACCAAGGGCAGCGTCTGGCTGGCCGGTGAAGAGCTGTCGGCGCTGAACGAAAAGGCTCGCGGTTTACTGCGCAACCGGTCGCTGGGTTTCGTTTACCAGTTCCACCACTTGCTGCCTGAGTTCACCGCGCTGGAAAACGTCTGCATGCCGCTGCTGATCGGCAAGACGGCTATCCCGGAAGCGCGTCAGCGTGCGACGGCATTGCTGGAGCGGGTAGGGTTGGGCCATCGCCTGGAACACAAACCGTCGGAACTGTCCGGTGGTGAACGTCAGCGTGTGGCCATCGCCCGCGCCTTGGTGAACAAGCCAGGCCTGGTGATGCTCGACGAGCCGACCGGCAACCTCGATTCCCACACCGCCCAGGGCATTCAGGATTTGATGCTGGAACTCAGCACCTCGATGCGCACGGCGTTCCTGGTGGTGACTCACGACATGAACCTGGCTCGCCAGATGGATCGCGTCCTGCATCTGCAGGAAGGTTACCTGACGCCCATCTGATTGGCCGAAACCCGACGTACTGAACAGTACGTCGGGTCTCTTATTTTTATACGGTGCCCCAGCGAATGTTCAGACCGTTATCGATCTTTATCGGCGCGCGCTATACCCGCGCCAAGCGCCGCAATCGCTTTGTTTCCTTCATCTCGATGACCTCGATGATCGGTCTCGCCCTAGGCGTGCTGGCGATGATCGTGGTGCTGTCGGTCATGAACGGCTTCCAGCGTGAAATGAGCTCGCGCATCCTCGGCATGGTGCCTCACGCGACTATCGTCGGCGTCAATCCGATCGACGATTGGCAGCCCGTTGCTGCGGCGGCCATGAAGAATCCTGAAGTGACGGCCGCCGTGCCGTTCACCGAGATGGAAGGCATGCTGTCCTACAAGGGGACGATGCAGCCGATCCAGGTCAGCGGCGTTGATCCGGCGCTGGAAGGCAAGGTGTCGATCGTCGCCCAGCACATTGTTCAGGGGCGTCTCGATGCCTTGAAGCCGGGTGAGTTCGGCGTGGTGATCGGCGAGATCACGGCACGTCGCTTCCGCTTGAACGTCGGCGACAAGATCACCCTGATCGTGCCGGAAGTCAGCACTGCACCGGGCGGCATCACCCCGCGCATGCAGCGGTTGAACGTGGTCGGCGTGTTCAAGGTTGGCGCCGAACTGGACGGTTCCATGGCGCTGATCCACGTGGCCGATGCCGCGCAGATGCAGCACTGGGCGCCAAATCAGGTACAGAGCGTGCGCCTGGCGGTAAAGGATTTGTACGCTGCGCCGAAGGTTTCCAGCGATATTGCTGGCGGGCTGGGCACCGCTTACAAGGCTGATGACTGGACTCACACACAGGGCAGTCTGTTCAGTGCGATGAAGATGGAAAAAACCATGATCGGTTTGCTGTTGCTGATGATCGTCGCCGTGGCGGCGTTCAACATCATCGCAACCCTGATCATGGTGGTGAACGACAAAGGTGCGGACATCGCGATCCTGCGGACCATTGGCGCTACGCCGCGGCAGATCATGGCGATCTTCATGGTGCAGGGCACCGTGATCGGGGTTGTCGGTACGTTGATTGGTGGTGTGCTTGGCGTGATTGCGGCGCTGAACGTCAGTGAACTGGTGGGCTGGATGGAACGGGTCAGCGGGCAGCACATCTTCAGTTCAGACGTGTACTTCGTCAGTAACCTACCGTCCGAACTGCAGGGTGCGGATGTGGTGTTGATCTGCTCCGCCGGGTTTATTCTGAGCTTCCTCGCCACCGTTTACCCGGCATGGCGTGCGGCGAAAGTCGAGCCGGCTACTGCGTTGCGGTATTCGTAAGCCGTTGCACCGCTCCCACAGTTGACCGAGTTGAATCGCAAATTTGTGAACGACTCTGAACCCTGTGGGAGCCGAGCTTGCTCGCGATGAGGCCAGAGTTGCTGGCCTCATTCTCCCTTGGGCAACTCAATCACAAACCGCGTCCACCCGTTATCCGATTCGCAACGAATCTGCCCGCCATGGGCGCGGATGATTGACTGAGTGATCGCCAACCCCAATCCCGCATGTTCACTACTGCCTTCCTGGCGCGCGGGATCAGCCCGGTAGAAGCGATCAAATAAACGCGGCAGCAACGCCCCGTCAATTCCGTCGCCGCTGTTCTCGACCGTCAGGCTCAATCCCTTGGGCTGATCAACAATTCGCACCCGAACCTCGCCTTCGACCGGCGTAAACCGCAACGCATTGTCCAGTAAATTGGAGAGCGCCCGCCGCAACATGCTGCGATCACCTTCCATGCGCGCACTGCCTTCACGACTCAACCTGACCTGAGCGTCCTCCGCCAACGGTGCAAAAAACTCCAGCAATAAATCCGCTTCTTCCGCCAGCTCCAGTGGTTCGCGCTTGGGCATCAACAACCCGTGGTCGGCCTTGGCCAGGTACAACATGTCGTTGACCAGTTGCGCCATCCATTGCAGTTCTTCGAGATTGCTGTGCAGTGCTTCTCGGTAATCTTCAATGGGGCGTGGGCGGGTGAGGGTGACTTGGGTGTGGGTCAGCAAGTTCGACAACGGTGTGCGCAATTCATGGGCGATGTCTGCGGAGAAGGCCGAGAGCCGCTGAAAAGAGTCGTCGAGGCGTCCGAGCATCGCGTTGAAGTGGTGGGCCATTTCCGCGAGTTCTGGCGGCATGTTTGCTTCGGGCAGACGTACATTGAGCGATTGCGCCGAAACGCCGCTGGCAACCGTACTCATGCGCCGTAACGGCCGCAACCCACTGCGCGCAGCCCAGGCACCGAGCAGGGCGGTGGCCAGTGCCGACAACCCGACTGTCAACCAGATCAGGTGTTGCATGCGTTGCAGAAAGTGCTGGTGATGGGTGATGTCCAGCAGCAAGGTCAACTGCGGTGAGTCAGGTTTGTCGAGGTACAACGGAGCGTTGAGGACGCGGTAGTCGGTACCTTCGCTGCTCACCGTGGACAAACCCGGTTGGGTCGGCAATGACTGGGGCAGTTGCGTCGAGCTGTCATACCAGCGCTTGCCATCGCTGCCGGTGATCCGCAACGACAGATCAGCCTGTCGGCTCAATTCATCGGCCAGTTTGACTTCGCTTTCGCTCGACTGGATGTCATGTAGGGCCCGACGCAAACCAATCAACTTGCCGTCCAGCAACTGTTGATCGAGTTCAACGAAATGCGCTTCACTGGCCCGACTGAACAACACCCCGGCGAACAACGACACGACTGCAGTGCATGCTGCAAACAGCAGCGCCAGACGGCTGCTTAGCGAGAGTCGGCGCATCAAGCGGGACGCTCTTCTAGGACGTAACCCATGCCACGTACGGTGTGAATCAACTTGTTGGGAAATTCATCGTCGATCTTCAGGCGCAAACGACGAATCGCCACTTCGATGACGTTAGTGTCACTGTCGAAGTTCATGTCCCAGACCTGGGAAGCGATCAACGACTTGGGCAGGACTTCGCCTTGCCTGCGCAGGAGCATTTCCAGCAGGGCGAATTCCTTGGCCGTCAGGTCGATGCGCTGGCCGCTGCGTTCGACCCGACGGCGGATCAGGTCAAGGCGCAAGTCCGCCAGTTGCAGGCTGGTTTCCTGAGGTGTGGCGTTACCGCGGCGCAACAGGCTCCGGACCCGGGCCAGCAGCTCAGAGAAGGCGAACGGTTTGACCAGGTAGTCGTCGGCGCCCAGTTCGAGGCCGTGGACCCTGTCCTCCACCGCGTCGCGGGCTGTCAGAAACAGTACCGGCGTGTCGAGGCCGGCACTGCGCACCGCTTGCAGAATCTGCCAGCCATCGCGACCGGGCAGCATCACGTCGAGAATCAACAGCGCGTAATCGCCGGTCAGCGCCAGTTGCTGGCCGGTGCTGCCGTCCGCCACCAGTTCCGTATTGAAACCGGCCTCGGTCAGGCCTTGGCGCAAGTAGTGGCCGGTTTTCGGTTGGTCTTCGACGATCAGCAGTTTCATGGGCGACTCGAGGCAAATGGAACGAACGCTTTATACCGTGGGCGGCGTTAATACAGGTCAACCTGACAAAGTTGTAATCTGGCTGTCAGGTTGCGGGCAGTCGCAGCAGTTTAGAGTTTTCCACAGGCTGAACCTTATCTTGTTGGAGTACGACTATGTTTTTGCGCAAATCACTGGTGCGCGTCGCGTGTTTGCTGGCGCTGAGCTCGCCGGCGTGGGCTTCCCCGGCGCAGACCTACGACTTCGGCCAACCGGCCCCGGCGGCCAAGGCGACTCGCAGCGTTGAAGTCGTGATGGGCGACATGTCGTTCACACCCAAGGCGATTGATATCAAGGCCGGTGAGACGGTTCGTTTTGTGTTGGTGAATAAAGGGCAGTTGTTGCACGAATTCAACCTCGGTGACGCGGCGATGCATGCCAAGCATCAGCAAGAAATGATGAAGATGCAGCAGAGCGGCATGCTGATGCCTACAGGCATGAAGGAAATGGACCACGGCGCCATGGCCGGTATGGAGCATGGAATGAAACACGACGACCCCAATAGCGTGCTCGTCGAACCAGGCAAAACCGCCGAGCTGACCTGGACCTTTACCAAGGCCACCAACCTGGAATTTGCCTGCAACATCCCTGGTCATTACCAGGCTGGCATGGTCGGCAAGTTGACTGTCAGTCAGTAAGCACTCAAAGGCGGGAGCAAAGGCTGGTAGAATCCGCTGATTCTTCAGTCAGGTTTCCGCCATGCATCCCGCAGCCGAACACTCGCCGCTGGGCAAATCCAGCGAATACATCGCCACCTATACGCCGTCCTTGCTGTTCCCGATCCCGCGCACCGCGAAATGGGCCGAGCTGGGCCTGACGGCTGAAACCCTGCCGTACAAGGGCGTGGATTTCTGGAACTGCTTCGAACTGTCGTGGCTGTTGCCGTCCGGCAAGCCAGTGGTGGCGATTGGCGAATTCACTATCCCGGCGGATTCGCCGAATATCATCGAATCGAAGTCGTTCAAGCTGTACCTCAATTCCCTGAACCAGACACCGTTTGCCAACACCGCGATCCTTGAAGCGACGTTGGCGAAAGACCTGTCGGCCGCTGCCGGTAAACCGGTCGGTGTGCGGGTTCGCAACCTGAAGGACGTCGAAGCTGAAGGCGTTGTGGCGTTGCCGGGCGTGTGCATTGATGATCTGGATATCAGCGTCAGCAACTATGAGCATCCGCGCCCGGAACTGCTGCGTTGCGATCAATCACGCATCGTGGAGGAGAGCGTGCACAGCCATTTGCTCAAATCCAACTGCCCGGTTACCAGCCAGCCAGACTGGGGCAGCGTGGCGGTGGAATACCGTGGCGCGGCGCTGGATCACGCAAGTTTGCTGGAATACATCGTGAGCTTCCGTCAGCACTCGGACTTTCATGAACAGTGCGTGGAGCGGATTTTTCTCGACCTGCAACGGTTGTTGAAACCGGAGAAATTGACGGTGTATGCGCGGTATGTGCGGCGCGGCGGGTTGGACATCAACCCGTATCGCAGCACTGAAGATGTGCAGTTGCCGAACCATCGACTGGTCCGCCAATAAAGAACCCCTGTGGGAGCGAGCCTGCTCGCGAAGAGGTCAGCACATTCAACATCAATGGTGACTGACACTCCGCATTCGTCGGAACGCCGCCCGGAGCCGGCTCGCTCCCACAGGGGATTGCATTGCAAGTCGCAGACAATAAAAAGCCCCGCTATCACTAGCGGGGCTTTTTTGTATTCGGCGGGTTCAGATTCCCATATTGGCCAGGGCTTGCACGATGTTGCGCAAGGTGCCGGCAAGGGTCGGGTGTTCGATTTCGAAGCGTTCAACGGCCAGGTTCACATTGTCGGCGAGGCTGGAGTCCTGGGTTTTGGTTTCGAGTTCCAGTTCCAGTTCGATCTGTTGCATCAGCGCGTGCAGGTCTTCGCGCTCGGCTTCGGTCAGCGGTGGATTCTGTTCCAATTGCTCGCGCAGAGTATTGAGCTGTTGTTGCAGTTCGCGGGCAGGCATGGCGTTCTTCCTTTTATCGATAGGCACTGGCATAGACCGCAGCAGCACGCCAAAGGTCTATGGCTTGACCTTTAGATTAATCCACTCGCGCGTAACCTGCATGATCTCGATCAGGGCTTTTCGCCCTTGAGCCGGCGCAGGCTGATGTCGGCCAGGCAGGTGTTGAGTTCGCCGAGGTGATCAATCACTGAATGCACACCCAGACCGAACAGTTGCATCGTTGCCTTGCCGCGTTTGAATTCCCGTTCCTGGTGAGTCAGCGCCTGCCAGTCGTTGGGCGCCAGGCCGCAGAGTGAGCCGCAGGACGCCAGCCCAATCGTCCACAATCCGGCATTGAGCCCCGCTTGCAGCAAGCGTGGTTCGCCGCTGACCAGCACACAACCCTCCAGTCGTTCGACATTCAACGTCATCAGGGCTTGCCAACAGGCATGCGGTGCCGGCCATGGATTGTTTGTTTCTGGGTGTTGCGAGGGTTTGATCCACGAAGGCAGTGCAGCGGCCAGGGAATGGCTGAGGGCAGGGGGGAGTTCATCGAGCCAGGCACAGGGAATCTGCTGATGCTGCAAGCTGCGCAGGCTATCCAGCGCGCCGGGCGTAGCCTCAGCGTGTATGGCAGAGGGGATGCCCTGTGCGCGTGTGCGGGCACCGAAATCCACCAGGCAACCACTGAGGCCGAACAGGACGGCGGTCAGGCTGGGCGCAATGTGGGGCAAGGTTTCGGCGTGCGGCATATCAACGTCCCTGAAATAGCCTCAAGGCTAGGGGGCGACAGTGACAGTTGAGTGACACTGATGTGAATCGCCCACAATCATCACGAATGATCCGCAGGCTGCCTTGCTCCGGTGCTGCCTTAAGCGGCTTTTCCGTCTTATACTAGCCAACTTAACGCGTGGGCCAAGCGCCCGCGCCAGTACAATCCAAGGAGTTTTTCTATGCGCTGGAGCAATCATCTAGCTCAGCTTTGTGTGTCTGCCAGTCTATTGCTGGTTCCGTTCGTTGCCCAGGCAGCCTCGGAAGACGACCCTTGGGAAAGCATCAACCGCCCGATCTACAAGTTCAACGATGTGCTCGACACCTATGCGCTGAAGCCTTTGGCCCAGGGCTATCAGTTCGTGACGCCGCAGTTTCTTGAAGACGGCATCCACAACATGTTCCGCAACGTCGGTGATGTCACCAACCTTGCCAACGATATCTTGCAGGCCAAACCGGCCGCCGCCGGTGTCGATACCGCACGCTTGATCTTCAACACCACCTTTGGCCTGCTGGGCTTCTTCGATGTGGGCACCAAGATGGGCCTGCAGCGCAATGACGAAGATTTCGGTCAGACCCTCGGCTACTGGGGTGTAGGCAGCGGTCCTTATGTGATGCTGCCGTTGTTGGGCCCAAGTACGCTGCGTGACGCGCCGTCCAAGTATGTCGATGGCTACACCGGCCCGTACCCGTACATCAACGACATTCCCGTGCGTAACTCGATCTACGGCCTGAACATCATCGATACCCGCGCCAGTCTGCTGTCGAGTGAGAAGTTGATCACCGGCGACAAGTACATCTTCATCCGCAATGCGTACTTGCAGAACCGCGAATTCAAAGTCAAAGACGGTCAGGTCGAAGACGATTTTTGATCTGGACCGGTAAAACGAGGAAGGCGGCCAGTGTGCCGCCTTCTTTCGTTTGGGCTTTTTTGGCGCGTTTGACTCATGGGTTTTGACCTTCCATTACGTTACCGTTTTGCGTGTTCTTATAACTCCCGGTGATTTGAAATGGAAAGACGTCAAGCGACCATCGGCGTGAGCTTGAAACGCCCCGCGGATGGGAGTACCGTCTGCGCCTTAGAAGGGCACCTCTGGTGTACCTGTGTGTAGGGCAAACGCTCGAAAACAGTGCAGTAGAGAGGCTAGAAAGCGAATCCAGTAGTGTGAGCCGGGACAAAGCCCCTGCCTGCTACGCCAACCTAATTCTGGCGCCGTTTGCCCACATGCCAAAAACCAGTGCCACGCTGCTGATAATCGATGATGACGAAGTAGTGCGCGCGAGCCTCGCCGCCTATTTGGAAGACAGTGGTTTCAGCGTCTTGCAGGCCAGCAATGGTCAGCAGGGTCTTCAGGTATTCGAGCAAGACAAGCCCGACTTGGTCATCTGCGATCTGCGCATGCCGCAGATGGGCGGACTCGAACTCATTCGCCAGGTCACCGAGCTGTCGCCACAAACCCCGGTTATCGTGGTTTCGGGCGCCGGGGTGATGAACGACGCGGTCGAGGCCCTGCGCCTGGGCGCGGCGGACTACCTGATCAAGCCTCTCGAAGATCTGGCTGTGCTCGAGCACTCTGTGCGCCGGGCCCTGGATCGTGCGCGCCTGCTGCTGGAAAACCAGCGCTACCGCGAGAAGCTGGAAAAGGCCAACCGCGAGCTCGCTGCCAGCCTGAACCTGCTCCAGGAAGACCAGAACGCCGGTCGCCAGGTGCAGATGAACATGCTGCCGGTCAGCCCCTGGACCATCGACGAGTTCCAGTTTGCTCACCAGATCATCCCGTCGCTGTACCTGTCGGGTGATTTCGTCGACTACTTTCGGGTCGACGAGCGTCGGGTAGCCTTCTACCTGGCGGACGTTTCCGGTCATGGCGCCTCTTCAGCCTTCGTTACCGTGCTGCTGAAGTTCATGACCACGCGCTTGCTGTTCGAATCCAAGCGCAGCGGTACATTGCCGGAATTCAAGCCTTCAGAGGTCCTTGGTCATATCAACCGAGGCCTGATCAGTTGTAAGCTGGGTAAACACGTCACAATGGTCGGTGGAGTCATCGACGAGGAGACAGGTTTGCTGACCTATAGCATCGGTGGTCATTTGCCGTTGCCTGTGTTGTACACGCCAGACAGTGTTCGTTATCTGGAAGGGCGTGGTCTGCCGGTGGGCCTCTTCAATGAAGCCACCTACGAAGATCACGTACTGGAGCTGCCGCCGACGTTCAGCCTGACGCTGATGTCCGATGGCATTCTGGACCTTTTGCCAGAACCTACACTCAAAGAAAAAGAAGCGGCTTTGCCCCAACGGGTCAAGGCAGCGGGCGGCAGCCTGGATGGTCTGCGGCAGGTTTTTGGATTGGCCACGCTAGGGGAGATGCCGGATGATATCGCCCTGTTGGTGTTGAGCAGGAATCTTTAATGAGTACCGGTAGAATCCAGTTCGCCGAGCAGGATGGCACCTTCGTCCTGAAGTTCGTCGGTGAAGTTCGCCTGACCCTGTGTTCGGCGTTGGATGCGACTATTGAGCGGATCTTCACGGCGTTGAACTTCAACGCAATCGTGATCGACCTGACCGAAACCCGCAGCATCGACAGCACCACCCTTGGCCTTTTGGCCAAGCTGTCGATCCTGTCGCGGCAAAAGGTCGGCTTGCTGCCGACCGTCGTCACCACCCACGAAGACATCACCCGTCTGCTGCAGTCCATGGGCTTCGAGCAAGTGTTCAACATCGTTGACCGCCCGATCCCGTGCCCTGAGTGCCTGACCGACCTGCCAGACCAGGATCAGTCCGAAGAAGTGGTGCGGATCAAAGTGCTCGAAGCGCACAAGATCCTCATGGGCCTGAACGACTCCAATCGTGAAGCGTTTCATGATCTGGTGAACGCACTCGAGCGTCACTGATTCCATAAGCGACCGCGCACAAAAAAGGGCGAACCTGTGAGGGTTCGCCCTTTTTGCATTTGCTCTTATTGGATCAGAGCTTGGCTTGCAGCAATGCTTCGAGTTTTTCCTGGTCGCGAGCGAACTGACGAATACCTTCAGCCAGTTTCTCGGTCGCCATCGCATCCTCGTTGGACAACCAACGGAACTGCGCTTCATTCAAGTTCAAGCGAGCTTCACCGGCATGACCTGGGGCCAATTTGCGCTCCAGCTTGCCAGTATCCGCCGCCAGCTTATCGATCAGATCCGGGCTGATGGTCAGGCGGTCGCAACCGGCCAGCTGCTCGATCTGATTCAGGTTACGGAAGCTCGCACCCATGACCACAGTCTTGTAGTCATTGGCCTTGTAGTAGTTGTAGATGCGCGTCACCGACTGCACGCCCGGATCATCCGCGCCGGTGTAGTCGTTGCCGTTGGCTTTCTTGTACCAGTCGTAGATGCGGCCTACGAACGGCGAAATCAGGAATACGCCTGCGTCGGCACAAGCCGCAGCTTGAGCGAAGGAGAACAGCAGCGTCAGGTTGCACTGAATGCCTTCCTTTTCCAGAATCTCGGCAGCGCGGATACCTTCCCAGGTGGAAGCGATCTTGATCAGCACGCGGTCGCGGCCAATGCCGGCCTTGTCGTACAGGTCAATCAGACGGTGCGCACGCTTCAATACGGCGTCAGTGTCGAACGACAGGCGCGCATCCACTTCGGTGGAAATACGGCCTGGGATCACTTTCAGAATTTCTTGCCCTACCGCCACGCCAAAACGGTCGCTGGCCAGGCCAACATCGCCCTTGCAGTCGCTGACGCAAGCGTTCAGCAACTCGGCATAACCGGGAATGGCGGCCGCTTTGAGCAGCAGGGAAGGGTTGGTGGTAGCGTCCACGGGTTTAACGCGAGCGATAGCTTCGAAGTCGCCGGTGTCGGCAACCACGGTGGTCATTTGTTTGAGTTGTTCCAGCTTGGAAGTCATGGGCGTGCTCTGTCCTATGGGTCTAATGACATTACCCGAGCGCTGACAGCCACTCAAGGGTGCATGTACGTATCGAGGGCCTCAGCGGCAACAACCTGAAAACGGCTGTTTGAATGGCGGGGCGCGGTATCGGTAAATACGATGCCAAATCAGACCACAGGTTCAACCGGTCTGACGGCTAACGCGGCTTAATGCCGATGGAGCTGAGGCTAAGTGGCATTGTTCAAGATGAAATACGTCTTCCACGCCTCCATGCATTCCTGAGCGAGCTCAAAACAGCATTCATCGCCACGTTCAGTCTCAATTCTTGCCTCGTCGATGCTCACGATCGAGGTAGTCCCAATTGGACCGACAGTCATCGTAGATTTGATCATGAAGACTCCAGGCACCGACCCGCTTCGCAACTTTCTATCAAGCTTGCTGTGCTTAAGCTTGTTGCAGACGTCGGCGCATATTCTCAGTGCAGGGCTTTGGCTTATGTAGTCTTCCACGTTGCTGAGCGAGCTGTAGCTAGGGGAGTGTTTCACCCAGTCTTTGAGGTGATAACAGACCTCGAAGAAGCTAAACAACTCGAACTCGATGTTCCCACCATAGGCCGGAAAGATGCCATCGCGGATAGGTTGAAGTTTGTTGAATTGATACTGAAGGCGAGCTCGGTGGTATTCCATGTCTCTCCTGGGCGTGTCGGGCTACGAATGCAAAGCGGCTGATCTGAACGTGCCAAGTCAGGTCAGGCGACGCATGCCTGCCGTCTTGGCAGCCTTGCTGTCGAAGGTGACGATGTACTCGCAGCCTGCCGCGTTGGCGCTGCGCTCAATCAAGCAATCTGCGAAGTCAGCGTTGGCCTGTGAGTAACTACGCAGCGCCTGCCAAACAATTTCGGAGTTTTCCACCGTCAATTCACGAGTCCGCAAAAGCGTTTCGAGGACTGTAATGATCTCGCTTTTTGCGCTCTCGTAGCAGGATTGAAGTACCCAGACCAACTCGACTATCGAAACCATCGTGATGAACCCAGGAGAAGCTATCGTTAGCGACTCAATCAGTTCGGAGGCTTTAGCTGACTGCTTTGGATCATCCTGAGCGACATACCTGACCAGTACGTTGGTATCCAGACCTATCATATGGCTTTGGATCCTTGTACTGCGATGGCCTGGTTCATGTCCTCGATGCTTACAGCTTTAGCGGGCTTGCGTATGAGTCCTTTGAGGTCGCGAGCCGAATGAGTCGCGGCCATAATGGCGAATTTACCATCGCCTATGGCTACAAATTCAATGCGATCCCCCGTGTCGAGACCAAGAGAAGCCCGAACCTGTGCCGGAATGGTGATTTGTCCTTTCGAGGTCAGTGTGGCGGTTGCCATGGTGGATACTCCGTCAAGTCAGCTTTTCCTTACATTAGGGTAAGGATTTTTGGAAATCAATGCTCAACGGAACGGGGAACGATGGGCGGTGAAAACGAAGCTGATCCTGGAACAGACCAGCCGCTTCGGTAAAGACGCATTATCCCGGCACAACAAACACGGGCTGGAGGAGTTGGCCAACGCGGCTGATCAACGCCCCTCCAACAACTCCGCCGCCTGGTCCAGCAACACCAAAGGCTCTTTAGCCTTATGAATATCCACCGACAACAACTGCCGAAACTTGCGCGCCCCCGGAAACCCGGTACCCAGCCCCAGCACATGCCGAGTGATGTGGTGCATCGAGCCGCCCGCATCAATATGCGCCGCTATATAAGGCCGTAGCTGCGCCAGCGCCTCCGCCCGGCTAATCACCGGCGCCGTGCTGCCGAACAGCTGCTGATCCACCTCAGCCATCACATAAGGGTTGTGATAAGCCTCGCGACCCAACATTACGCCGTCGAACGTCTGCAAATGTTCGTGACAGGCTTCCAGCGTCTTGATCCCGCCGTTGAGAATAATCTCCAACTCCGGAAAATCTGTCTTCAACCGCGCCGCCACGTCATAACGCAGAGGCGGAATATCGCGGTTCTCCTTCGGCGACAACCCCTCCAGAATCGCAATCCGCGCATGCACCGTAAAACTGGTGCACCCGGCATCCCGAACCGTACCAACGAAATCGCACAACTCCTCGTAACTGTCCCGGCCATTAATCCCGATGCGGTGCTTCACCGTCACCGGAATCGACACCGCATCCCGCATCGCCTTCACACAATCAGCCACCAACTGCGGATGCCCCATCAGGCACGCACCGATCATATTGTTCTGCACCCGATCACTCGGGCAGCCGACATTCAGATTCACCTCGTCGTAACCGTGCTCCTGCGCCATGCGCGCGCACATCGCCAGGTCCAGCGGCACGCTGCCGCCGAGTTGCAGCGCGAGCGGGTGTTCGGCTTCGTTGTGACGCAGGAAGCGGTCGTGATCGCCGTTGAGCAGCGCGCCGGTGGTGACCATTTCTGTGTAGAGGAGCGCGTGCTTGGAGAGCAGGCGTAGGAAAAAACGGCAGTGCCTATCAGTCCAATCCATCATAGGGGCGACGGAGAAGCGGTGGGAAAGCGGGGCGGGTGTGGCGGTGATTGGGGGCATTGGCGGTTCTGAGATGGGTGAGGCTGGGAGGTGGGGAGTTTATCAGGATTGGGGTTGCGGGGCTTAGACGAGTCTTGCTGCCGTTGTTCAGGGCATCTGAACAACGGTATAAGAGGGAATCGGCTGGATCGCTACGGGTAAATAAATCTGTCCCCCTTTTTTGCTCCCCTTTTTTGCTGCACCTGAGTCAGCCTCCATCAATTTCTGAATCCGAAGTTTCGGAAGTGCGAACAGAATTGTACGTTAGCCTCTAATAAGTATTGTTGATCACTTACCAGCGCTTAATGAGTTATTAGCCATGGCGGACGCAGCTTTCTGCTTTGCTATATCAACCAATAAAGTCTTAATTTGTTCGTCACTTTTGCGAGCTGGCTTGCAGGTGATGAGTTCGAATCTGTAACCAAGTTTGCTGTCCGAAATCGCAAGCGCTGCCCGATCATCAGACATAGGGGCGACTTCGACTCCTTCTACATTCGGGAGGCCGCAATATGTTGTAGTGGTCAACTAATCCCGGACACGACGTTAAGTTTTTCCTCGGCCCGAGCTGGCGCCAGCCCACCGTTGAATTGGTGAGGCCGAATCCGGTTGTACCGATGCATCAAAAAATGGCTGATGTCGCGCTGTGCTTCCTGCGCAGTTCTGTAGCCTAAGGTCGGTATCCATTCAGTTTTCAAACTCCGGAACACTCGCTCCATCGGTGCATTGTCCCAGCAATTTCCCCGGCGACTCATGCTCTGGCGTATGCGGTATCGCCACAACCGCTGGCGAAACAACCGGCTTGCATATTGGGACCCTTGATCCGAGTGGAACAGCAGATCCGAAGGCCTGCCACGCTGCTCGTAGGCCATATCCAGGGCTCGGATCACGAGTTCGGCGTCCGGTTTTTCCGACAGTGCCCAGCCCACTATCCGGCGCGTGCAGAGATCCAGAACGACAGCCAAGTAATGCCACTTTCCTTGTGCCCAAATATAGGTGATGTCACCGCACCAGACCTGATTGGGGGCTGGCACATCAAACTCACGGTTCAAGGTATTCGGGATATCAAGTCTTTCTACTGTCGCTCGTTTATAGGCATGTGAGCCGGGTTGTTTACTGACTAAATCAAGCTCACGCATCAAACTGCGCACTTTGAATCGACCGAGTTGCTCACCATCTTCACGCATCAGTGACAGGATGCTGCGACTGCCCGCAGCGCTGCGACTTTGCGAGAACAGCTCACTGACCCGGCTACGCAACCGAAGCCGTTCAACATCGGGAGTGCGGCGCCGCAGGCGCTGGGCGTAGTAGCACGAGCGGGTGACTTCAAACACCTTACACAGCCAATCAACCGGCTCATGGGCACTCAACTGATCAATCAGCGCAAACGCTCGTGATCTTCCGACATCAAGAGCGCGGTAGCCTTTTTTAGTATGGATTTTTCTCGCTCAAGCCGAGCGATCCGGGCTTCCAGTTCCTGAATTTTCTGCTGCTCTGGGGTCAGCGCCTTGCTCTGCGGAGTGACGCCTTGGTGCTCTTTCTGAACCTGGTCAACCCAGCGGCGCAGCGCTGACTCACCAATGCCGAGTGAGCGGCTGGCTTCGATGTAGCTGTAGTTTTGCTTGAGCACGAGGTCAGCAGCCTCGCGTTTGAATTCAGCAGTAAAGGAGCGGCGTTGTTTGGTCATCTGACACCTCGATCTGGCGAGTATTCTCGCCTAAATGGGTGTCCGGTTTCATTAGACCACTACAATGTTGCTGGCAAGTGGAATGAAGCGAATGCGATTACTTGTCTGAACCGCGGCTCATAAAAGGTTTTACTCGCAAATTTTTCTATGATGGTCAACAAAATGACAGCTGAAAGAAAAACAGCTACTAGTGCTGTGATGTGCGAAGAACTCGCTCGGCTGCTCTTGGTTTTTTTCCTGGTTTTCTTCCTTGTTGTTTGACGATAGTCCTGAATTAGGCCCTTAATAAAAAGGATTGGCATCAATAGTAGGCTTGCGTATCCGAACGCCAATGAAAGGGTTAAGAGCCAGATAATGGGCGTCAATATCAGCGTTAGCAATAATTGGGTGCCTGGCAGATCCTGAGCGGATAGACCGCTTAGTTCAGCAATGGCTGCGTCAGAGTAGATTTTCGAAATAGTCGCAACACCTATGGCCAAGGGGGCGATGAGTAATTTCAGCAACTCCTTGTGTCGGCTTAAGAATGTTGGCATTTGCCAGTAGTAGTAGAGAAAGACCAGTGCGGCGATACAATTAGCTGTTAGCACCAGCAAGGATGCCTTTGTGCTGAATTTAACGCCCGCAAATATCAAGAGGCCTACAATAAAAATAATTGCTGTTGTTAACATGAAAATGGTGGCGGGGCGCTCCGCTCTCGTCCATTGCCGAATTCGTCGAATTCGTTGCCGATACCAAAAAAACTTTTTTGAAGAATTTATGATGTTTGCGATATGGCCTACTACAATTGGCAGCACACAAAACAATGTAAGCAGTGTGGCGACTATCAAGATTTACATCCTTTTCAGTTCTTCTAAATTTGTGTGTCATTCTAGAGTTAAAGGGGGCGAGTTTATTTTCTATGTTGTTTCTATAAGAAAAATAGATCCGTACCCTTTGTTAGTCCTTTATTACGTATTCATATTTCCGTTTCTTCATTTTTCCGTTATCAGCTTGGGAACCTGATAACGAGGCTATCCAGTGAGCGAATTATTGTTTGGGGGAGCGAAGGTTGGTGTAGAGCGCGACTGCTTTACTAAATATACGGAGGTATGGCACAGAGCCGAATAGTTTTTCCCTCGCCTCTTTATAGCTGGCAAGGGCTTCTTGAAAATTCCCTTTGTTTTCTTCCCTAACTAAGGAAAAAAACATCGTGCCTGACGAGGTAGCGCGGCACATATTCGCTGGAATCTTCTCGTTGCGTGCTTGCACGGTGTCGCTTATTACTTGCTGCATTTCGCTGGCGAGGTTGGATTTAATTAGATTGGATATTGATAGTATTTCTTGGTAAATCAACTCTCCGAGCTTGATTACCTCATCTGGCGTAGGGATGTAACCTTGGTGTATCACTCGATTCCTTCGTTCTGGAATTTGTTTGTTAAGTGTGTAGCTATTGCCAAAAACAAGAAGATGAAGAAATAGAAAGCCTCCAATTTGACGCTCTGATTGCTTTGAAACTTGTTTGTAGGTTTCCTCAAGTGTTTCTTTGGAAATGTCGTGTTTTTTGCAAAAAACATTTATTGCGAACTCGAAAAAGCGCTCATACGCCGATGAGAGGCTAGATGCCGCTTCAAGCGTATACCCTTCGATTAGGGCATTCGCTGCTGACTCGAGCAGCACTTCAAACTTCTGGCTTTGAAGTAAAATTGCCGATTTATGCCCTTTTGTACATTCAATGAATGCTAGTGCTTCTTCATAATAGTCAGCAATTATCGGCTCGAACGAAGGATGTCCCAGCTCTTTTTGACATTCCATACACATGGTAAATATTTTCAAGGGTCTGATTCCTTTAGATCATTAACAGTAAATAGAGTCCACCGTTCGGTAGCTCGTTACCCGATATTTGGTGTCCTTAGGCGGGCTAGACCCTGTTTTACATACCCCGTCTTTCACCAATAGCCTCTTGTCGACTCTATTCGAGAAAGCCAAGCATAGCAGCGATAGTGCTCAGGATTGGAGACGAAACCGGTTGCTTAAAATTTGCTACAGCAGATAAGTACGGGGGCAGGATTTCAGCATGCACGAAGGGTATTGGTACGAAACTGGTACAGGCGATTTCAAGCAGCCCTTAGAGCCTTTTTTGCTGGGGTAGGGCGATTAGTGCGGCCAATCCATCATCAGGCAGCGTTTCGGTCATTTAGTTGAAGGCGGCATTAACGGCGTCGGAGATTTCCCGCAACCCGCGTCCCTATTACCTACCTTGCACTCAAGCACCCTCCCAGTTACCCTCATTCCGTCGCTGCAAAATCAGCGGCAAGGGTGTGGAAGCCCTTCACAAGATCTAGGCGCACAAGCGCCACCGAAATTTAAGCAGGCGCTTTTTTCATGTCTGCTGTTAAATTATGGCGGCTGTGCGCGGGGCACTTTCGGGTGCGCCGGGTTCCTAGATCCCCGGTCTTCCACACCTGCGCACAGCTGCCACCCATCATGTGGAAGTGATGCTGGCAGTTCCTTCATTAATTCTAGGAACGAAATCGATGAAAAAAATCACTCCCGATCCACCTGAAGCTCCAATCTCTTCCGATCCCCACGATCCAATTCAGCTATCAGAAGCCTCCCAGCGCATCATTAGCAAGCGCCTCCGCAACCCAAGCCGCGCCGACCCCATCTGCCATGTCTTCACCATCCGTCCCAATGTCGACACTGAAACTCTGTTGTGCCACGCCTGCGAAACACTAGCGTCGCTAAACGTCCTGACTACCGGCCTGATCCGGGAACTCGAAGGTTCACAACGCAGTTTGGCATTGTCGATTCAGCAGTTAGCGGTGGCGGGGGAGTTGTTGGTGAACCGGGCGCTGGATAATGTCGAACCGCCTGATGGTGTGTGACGTAACTTCCGACAACCACCGCTGAGCGTTTTTAGAGAAGAGGGCGTTCCTGATGGGACGCCCTTTTTTTATCAGGAAACCGCAGTACCTGAACCAACGCTGTCGCCCAGCAAAATTTCATAATTCCCGGCGGGCATGCGGCATAGGATGACTCCCTAAGGTCACCGCGCTTCCAACCCACAGGAAACTGAAAAATGATCTCGAACCTCTTCAAAGTCGCTCTGATCGCCGGTGCATTGCTATTGAGCGCCTGTTCGGGTGTAAACACCCATAGCGAATATTCGGAAGCCGCCCTGCCGTCTGCCGGTTTTGGTCCGGGGCCTGCCAACAACCCCAATAAGATGAATTTCCATGGCAGTGCGCTCGGCAACAGCTTCGGCGAGTACAGTTCGGGGATGTTGCACGACGATTAACGGCGGAAGTGTTTCCGCCGTTTTACGTTTTGCCTGATGTGCCGTTTGCTTTGGGTTGGCGACTGCTGCGCAGCCGGACGCAGGCTGCGCCAGCTGCTACATGGATCGAGTAGGTGGCGGCTATTTGGGCTCGGGCGTTGCTATCCATTGGCCGAGGACTTTCTGGTAGTTGCCTGTCACCTTGGCCAGGTGTAGCCACTGATCGACGTACAACTTCCAGGTTATGTCGTCACGCGGCAGCAAGTAGGCCTTTTCCCCATATTGCATAAACTGACTTGGATTCACCGCGCACAAACCGGGTTTGAGTTTCTGCTGATAGAGCGCTTCCGAAGCGTCGGTGATCATCACGTCAGCCTTCTTGTCCAGCAGCTCCTGGAAGATGGTCACGTTGTCGTGAAGGCTCAATTGCGCTTTGGGTAGAAAGGCGTGAACAAACGCTTCGTTGGTGCCGCCTGCAGGTTCGACTAAACGAACCGAAGGCTGGTTGATTTGTTCGACGGTTTGGTACAACGCCTGATCTTCGCAGCGCACCAGCGGGATTTTGCCGTCGACGTCCAGCGTGGTGCTGAAGAAGGCTTTTTTCTGGCGCTCCAGCGTGACTGAGATGCCGCCGACGCCGATGTCGCATTTGCCCGCCAGCATGTCGGGCATCAGGGTTTTCCAGGTGGTCTGCACCCATTCAACCTTGACGCCCAGGCTGTCGGCCAGCGAACGGGCCATGGCGATGTCGATGCCCGAGTATTCGCCGTCTTCGGCTTTGACGGTATAGGGTTTGTAGTCGCCCGTCGTACACACGCGCAGTTGGCCTTGTTGGATGACGCTGTCCAAATGCGATTGCTCTGCCTGAGCGCCAAACGATAGAGCGAGCAGGCCACCGAGCATCATTGTGTTTTTTATGTTTTTCATTGTTATCCGGCTTCCATGATGGAGTGGGGGCTGAGAGTACTTACTTTCTGCCGCACCGCTCAACTTCATCCTCGCCGGGGCGGACTCAGTGACAGCAGCAACTTGACCCGCCGCAGCCAGATTTCTTCTTTACGCCTTCATGTTCGTCTTCTGCCAGTACGCTTGCTGGATACCCTGCCTCCTTCAGTGCCGATAACAGAACATCGCTCTCGGCATCTCCAGTCACCTTGACCCGACCGGACGCCAGATCGACAGTCACTTCACCCACTCCGGCGAGCGGCTGTAACGCGGCGTTGATGTGTTTGACGCAGCTCCCGCAGTTCATGCCTTCGACTTGCAGTTCAGTGCTGTTCATTGTGTAAGCCTCTTTTACTGTGAGTGGCAGGTGGTGTGATGACGTGGATCGATCGTTGACCCTGCCACGATGGCAAGGTCAAGCGGTTCTTTAAGGGCGTTAGTTGTTCATCGGCATCTTCATCATGCTCGACTGCTGATCCATCATTTTCATCATCATGCCCATCATCTGTTCTGAGCGGTCCTTGCCGCCGGACATGCCTTTACCCATTCCCATGCCTTGGCAGTGGTTGTGCATCATGCCCATGCTGTCCTTCATCGTGGCCATGCCTTCTTGCATGGCGGCCTGGCGTTCGGCCGGGGTTTTGGCGGCGATCATTTTTTCGTGGGCCGCCTGCATTTTTACCATCTGTTCGCTCATGGCCTTGTCTTGCGTGGTGGCGGTGGCGGTGGCGGTGGCGGTGGTCGGTGCGGTTGGCGGTGTGTCGGGGTGATGTTCCTCGACGGCCAGAGCAACCAATGGGCTACTGATGAGCAGTGCGGCGACGAGTGCTTTGAAGTGCGTATGCATGGCAATCTCCAGTGAGTCAGGGACGTACAGGAACTATTGAGCCGCGCTAAAGAGGCGAAGCCAAGGGGGGCGGCCGGAATTCCGGACGCTCGGAGAACGGTTTTAACTGTTGAGGCGAACGAAGCGCAGGCGTGCTGGCGGCCACAGTGCGAGCACTTGGCGGATCAGCAGCGGTAGGTGAGTGCGGAACCAGAGCATAGTGTGTACCCGATCCGAGGGGTTTTCTTGAGCTTAGTCCCGAGCAAGAGGCAATCATTGATCCATATCAACTGGAGCCCCTTTACGTTACTCCGCGCTCATTTCCATCTCTGGACTCAATGTCCCCAACCAGGCCACCAACCCCACAATCAACACCGCCGCCACCCACTCCACTACCACACTGCGCCGCAAAGCATTCGCCGCTACCTGGTATTGCCTGTCCCCCAGCGACCGTTCCAAGAGTGGCCCAAGTTGAAACCGATTCAACGCGGCCAGCACCAGCATCCCGGCAAACAACCCCACTTTGATAAATAGCAAAATCCCGTAGGTACTGAGAAACACCTCGTCAAGTTCAGGGCCGACGATGAACAGGTAGTTCACGATTCCCGTTACGGTGATCATGACAACAATCACCGCGCCCACCCATTCAAACCGCTTAACAGCACGGACGAGCAGCCGGATGCGCTCTTCGCTTTGCAGTGAGTTGATCCTCGCTAACAAGGCAAATGCGATCAACCCACCCAGCCACGCCCCCGCCGCCAGCAGATGCAAGATGTCGGTGATGAAATGCCAATACCGCCGGCTACCTTCATCCATCGCCCCATGACCGCTCCAGGCCAGGCTGGCGAGGGCGATGCCTCCAGCAGCAGACGCGATCAGCAGACTGACGCCGGGCGCCCGTTGGTTGAACATGACCGCCAAACTGCCGACAACCAGTGCAACAATGCGAATCGTCCAGGCCAACCCCACGTCTGTCTCAAGCACCATCATCTCGATATGCGGACGCAGCTCGGCAAAATCCGACTCGCCGCTCATGGCGCTCGCCATCATCACCATGCTGGCGACGGAAAACAGCACACCCAGCACCGCCGTTCCCACCAACATTGACCGAAACGGTAACGCCGCGCCCGATATCCGTTCCTGTCCTTTAAGGCTATAGAGCCCAAACAGCGCCAAGCCAAACAGCAACATCAAATCCACATACAACCCAAAGCGCAGTGCAATGCTGACCGAGTCGCTCATCCATCACTTCACTTTGAACGTAACGTTGCCGGTGATCGGGTGAGTGTCCGAGGACACCGCGCGCCATTCGACTTTGTAGGTGCCGGCAGGCAGTGGCGAAAGCGGTGTGATGACCATGGTTTTCGGGTCGCTGCCGCCGGAGACTTTGGCTTTCATGGGCATGGGGGAGTGCGCCATGCCGGGCATTTCGGTCATGACCAGTTTCGCGCCGGAAAACTGGGTCATGAGGCTTTCGGAAAAGTGCAGTTCGATTTTGCCGGGTGCTGCGCCATCCGCACCTTCTGCCGGAGTGGAGGAAAGCAGTTTTGGGTGCGCTTGAGCGAGCGCGCTCATGAGTAGCCCAATGGCAACAGCGGTAGTTTTAATCATGCGCATGCAAGGCCTCTTACCGCTTTAAGCGGTTGTTTTTTTGGTTGTTGAGTTAATGCGTTTAGAACCACAGGCGAACACCGAGGACCAGGCGTGCTTCGCTGCGATCCTCACCTTCGTGGTTGGCGTAGTCGGCGGTTTTGCCGTAGGTCCGGTTCCAGGTCACGCCGATGTAAGGCGCGATTTCCCGGCGGATTTCATAGCGCAGCCGCAGACCGGCTTCGGTATTGGACAGCCCGGAGCCGATCCCCCGTTGCGGATCGTTTTTGCCGTAGGCGTTGAGCTCGGCGGTCGGCTGCAGAATCAGTCGGTTGGTGAGCAGGATGTCGTAGTCGCCCTTAAGTCGTGCAGCGGTTTGGCCGCCTTCGCCGATGAAGGCGGTGGCTTCGGTTTCGAAGTTGTACAGCGCCATGCCTTGCACGCCGAACGCGGCCCAGGTTTGCGGGTCGCCAGGTTTGAAATCCTGGCGAATGCCGGTTACCACGTCCCACCACGGGGAGATTGCGTGCCCCCACAGGGCCTGGATTTCGGCGTCTTCGGTTTTGCCGTTGGTGCGTTCGCCTTCGGAGCGCAGCCACAGCCGATCGATGTCGCCGCCGATCCAGCCGGAGAGATCCCAGGCCAGAGTGCTGCCGTTGTCAGCGTCCTGCCATTCGAGTTTGTCGGCGAGGAAGTAATAGTTGAGCGCGGTGTCATGCACGCCGTGGCCGGTCGGGCTGGCATACACGGCGGCCCGGTCGGCATCGGTCAGCGCCGGGATCGGCGTGCGGCTTTCGGTCGGCGCGGCGGGCTGCATCTGGCCGTCATCCATGCTTTGCATTTGGCTAGGGTCCATGCCCTGCATCTGGCTGTGATCCATGTTCTGCATGTCGTCGGTGGCGGCCATCGCCGAAGAAAGTGTCAGGCTCGCGGTCACGAGCGCCAAAGAGAGGGGGGTGAGTCTGGTCATGGGTAGGCGTCTCATTCTTCCACGCGAACTTCACGGAACATGCCCATTTCCATGTGGTACAGGAGATGGCAGTGATAGGCCCAGCGGCCGAGCGCATCGGCGGTGACCCGATAGCTGCGTCGGGAACCGGGCGGCATGTCGATGGTGTGTTTGCGCACCATGAACTCGCCTTTCTCATCTTCGAGGTCGCTCCACATGCCATGCAGATGGATCGGGTGGGTCATCATTGTGTCGTTGACCAGCACCACCCGAACCCGCTCGCCATATTTGAGGCGCACAGGTTCGGCGTTGGAGAACTTCACACCGTTGAACGACCAGGCGAATTTCTCCATGTGGCCGGTGAGGTGCAGTTCAATCGTGCGGCTCGGGTCGCGGCCGTCCGGGTCTTCGAAGGTGCTGCGAAGGTCGGAATAGGTCAGGACGCGGCGGCCGTTGTTGCGCAGGCCCAGGCCGGGATCGTCGAGTTTGGGGGCGGTGGTCATGGCTTGCATGTCCACCAGCGGGTTGTCTTTTTCCGTCTCGGGATGGGACTGCATGCCGGGCATGGCCATGGCGCTGTGATCCATGCCCGCCATGCTGCCGTGATCCATCCCGCCCATGCCCATGTCATCCATGGTCACCAGCGGTCGAGGGTCCAGCGGCGGTACCGGTGCGGATAAACCAGCCTTCGCTGCAAGCGTGCCGCGTGCAAAGCCAGTCCGATCCATCGACTGGGCGAACAAGGTGTAAGCCGCTTCGGTCGGCTCGACAATCACATCGAAGGTCTCCGCCACCGCAATGCGAAACTCATCGACACTCACCGGTTTGACGTGTAGCCCATCCGCAGCGACCACCGTCATTTTCAGTCCGGGAATGCGCACGTCGAAATACGTCATGGCGGAGCCGTTGATGAAGCGCAGGCGCAACTTCTCGCCCGGACGGAACACGCACGTCCAGTTCGAGTTCGGCGCCTGGCCGTTCATCAAGTAGGTGTAAGTCGCGCCGCTGACGTCTGCCAGGTCGGTGGGGTTCATCTTCATTTTGGCCCACATCTTTCGATCGGCGACCGTGGACCCCCAACCTTTCTCACTGACGTCGTGGATGAAATCACCCACGGTGGGCTTGTTGTAGTTGTAGTAATCGGACTGCTTTTTCAGCGTCTTCATCAGGCCGACCGGATCTTCATCGGTCCAGTCGGTCAGCATCACCACGTAATCGCGGTCGTACTGGAACGGCTCCGGTTCCTTGGCGTCAATCACCAACGGCCCGTAAACGCCGGACTGCTCCTGAAATCCCGAATGGCTGTGGTACCAGTAAGTGCCGTTCTGCCGGACCTTGAACTGGTAGACATACATGCCATCTGGCTCGATGCCGTGAAAGCTCAGCCCCGGCACGCCGTCCATGTTGGCTGGCAGCAAGATGCCGTGCCAGTGAATGGAGGTGTTGTCCTTGAGTTTGTTCTTCACCCGCAATGTAACTGTGTCGCCTTCTCGCCAGCGCAGAAGGGGCCCGGGAATACCACCGTTGATGGTCATCGCGGTGCGCGGGTTGCCCGTGATGTTGACCGGGGTTTCGCCGATGAGCAGGTCGAAATCGGTGCCCGCCAACACCTGAGGCTCGCCAGGACTGGTGACCGCCCAGACAGGCGTGCGCCATAACCCGAGGCCGCTGAGGAGCCCGCCCACGGCCAGCCCCTTCACGAAGGTGCGTCTTGATGTGTTGGAATGCATGCCGTTTTCCCGGTCTGTCAGCGTGGAGAGAGCTTGACGACGAGGCTAACGGCCGGTGCCTTTCAGCAGGCTGAGGCGCAGATTACAGTTTTGACAGGTTCAAACTGTGACTATTGGCGTGTATTGGGCGTTGACGCTGCGGCAACAGTGCCGCTACCGCAATTGATATACGAAGACGACTTCAACCAGCGCTGATCCGGATAGTAAGAAAACAACAACTGCCCATCTTTCATCGAATCAATCAACTTATGCGCAATCGCCGGCCGCACAGCCGGACAACCCAGGCTTCTACCGATCCGGCCATTCGCTCGGGCAAGAACCGGACTGACATAGGGCGCCCCGTGAATAACGATCGCCCGCTCAAATGCGTTGTCATTGAAGCCCGGCTCCAGACCTTCCATGCGCAAGGAATAACCGTTCTGGCCGACATAGCTCGACTGGGTGCGGTACAAGCCGAGGCTGGTAGCAAAGCTTTCATTCTGGTTGGAGAACTTGACCGCCATGTTCTCGCCGCTGTTGCGACCATGGGCAACCAGCTCGTGGAACAGTAATTTGCGTTTCTTCAGATCGAACACCCACAACCGTTGTTCGGTCGAAGGCAGTGAGTAGTCGATGACAGCAAGTCTTTGGACAGGTGCTTTACCTTGGGCCAAGCTGCATTGGGTAGCGCGTACGGCCAGCCCGATGACTTTGGCGTTGGCGCCTGGTGCTGCTTTGAGCAGCGCGGCTTCAAGCGAATCGGCGTAGGCTGCCGGTACCGAAACTAACGTCAGCAGCAAGGCCGTGAATAGGAAACCAAAGCGGTCTAGTGCCATATGTAAGTCTCACATTAATGTTTCGAGTCTAGCAGTGCGCAGGATGCTAGCCGTTGAATACGGGGCGATTAAGGATTATCCATGGGGCAATTAACAAGGTTATTCGTCATAAGCCGCATCTTTTTTATGGGCTTTCTGATCAGCGGCGCGGCTATTGCAGAAACTTCGCCGATTGAGGCAGTATCTGCAGTCATCAGCAGAACTGGCGCAGCACCTGACGATTACGTCGCTCAAACGATTCAGGCGGCACTTGAGCCATTGAGTTCATCGTTTCCACCCTTGCTCACTTCCCGTAGCTATCGTCGGGTGGATCCGAGTCGCGTGGTCATGGATTTTTACATGCATCGGGGTTATCGCTCGGCTTGGGCGAACGACAGCGATGTCATCCAGTTATTGAAAAGCCTGAGCGAGACCCAGGCCGATGGGTTGGACCCTGCGGACTTTCATATTGATGAGTTGGCGAACGCCAGAGCGTCGATGCAGGCAGCGGAGCCGACGGTGGCGCAACGGGCGGCGTTCGATATCGCGGCGACCCGGACCTTTATCACGGCGCTGCTGCAATTACGGCGCGGCAAGGTTGACCCTTCGCGTCTGGACATCCATTGGAACTTCGACCCCGTCGGCGCCGATCCTCGTGGAGACATGAACAACCTGTTCGCTGCGCTCGATGCTCATGACGTTGCACGCGCCTTTGCTCAAGCGCCGCCACAAGAGGCGGTTTATCGCAGCCTGCGCGTGGGTCTGGCGCAACTGCGCAAGGTTCGGGATGCTGGCGGCTGGCCGAAGATTGCCGAAGGCCAATCGCTCAAGCCAGGTATGGACGATGCCTCTGTCGCGCAGTTGCGAGCACGGTTGGTGGCAGGCGGTTATCTGGCCCCATCAAAGAAGCAACGCACTGATTACGACGACAGCGTCGCTGCGGCGGTGAAAAAGTATCAAACCGAGCAATACCTGGGGGCGGATGGCGTGGCGGGGGCCGCGACATTGGCTGCGTTGAATGTGCCCGTAGAGGCGCGGATAGACCAGGTTCGGGTGAACATGGAGCGCGCGCGTTGGTTGCTGTACAAACTTCAGGGCACTTTTGTCATCGTTGATATTGCGGGTTACAAGGTGGCGCTTTATCGCGACGGTAAGGCAATATGGCGTTCGCGGGTTCAGGTCGGTAAGCCGTTCCGCAGTACGCCGGTGTTTCAATCCGAGATTACTTACGTAACGTTCAACCCCACCTGGACCGTGCCACCGACGATCCTCGTCAAAGATTTGCTGCCGAAGATTCAAAGAGATCCCGGCTACCTTGCGGCCAACCGGATAAGAGCGCTTGATCGAGAGGGGAATGTGCTCGATCCAGCGACCGTCGACTGGAGTAATGCGCGCGGTATCACGCTACGACAGGATGCAGGCCCGGACGGCTCGCTCGGGCAGGTGGCCATTCGGTTTCCCAATGAATATTCGATTTACCTCCACGACACGCCGCATCGCGAGTTGTTTGCGCAATCGCGCCGTGCCACCAGTTCAGGCTGCATACGGGTGGAGAACCCGCTGCAGTTGGTAGAGCTACTGTTCAACGACCCGGTTCGTTGGAACAGCGCCGGGATACAGGCTCAACTGGCGAACGGCAAGACCGAAAACATCAGGCTTCCCGTCAAGGTGCCGGTGCTGTTGGCTTACTGGACGGTGGACCTGAGTAACGATGGTCGAGTGATGTTTAAACCCGATGTATACGGGTACGATTCCGCGGTATTGCGGGGGTTGAATCTGCCTTCGGAACTGCCTGTTCTGGATGTGCGACGAGCAGGAACTTCTGCTGTCGCGACGGGGCAAAACCGGCAATGGCCGTGAAGGAAGCGGGACCTGCTATCCGTATGTAACGGGCAGGTCATCGATGCACCAGCGATGCAAGCGCTCTGCGTCAACCTTTGCGCTCCGTCGCAGATTCAGGGGTTGGCGAAGCCAAAAGGTTGGCTCGCCCGTTGAAAACTATCACAATGCAAAATAGTCACTGATTATCGATGTGAAAGGATTGGAAATTGAAGATGGATGTTGCGCAAAAAAAACCGTTACTCAACACAGGTATGCTTGATGGGCATGACCTCGATGAGTGCCGCAACATCCAAAAAGGTGCCGTGTTTATCATTGCCTCGGGGGCGTCCGCTAAAGATTTTCCGCTGGAAAAGTTTGCAGACGTTCCGATGATCACGATGAACGGTGCCATTTCCATGTTCTCCGGGACAGGTATCAAGCCGTTCTTTTATGCCTGTACGGATCAAGGCTTTTCCCGACAGCAACCCGAACTGTTTTCAGAGGCCATGCGCATCAGTCAGCGGGTTGCATTGTGGCAAGAGCACATCTGGCATACGACGGTAGCGCCTGAGGGCGAACTGTATTTACTCGGCCGAGCACCCAAACTCTCCTGGACGGACCTGGTTTTCAGGACCGATAAAGAACTCATCAGAAGTCGCAAACTCGGAAATGGCCGCAATAGAACCCTTGGTTTCAGCAAGAACCTTAAACGCGGTTTTTTTGATGCCCGTACGGTGGCTTATCTGGCTGTGCAGATTGCCTATCACGTGGGCTTTACCAAGGTGTTTTTGGTAGGCGTCGACTTGAATCAGTCTGTGAGTCGTTTTTACGAAGAGGCCGACACGTTAGCGTCGCCATGCCTGCTCGATCAGCATTTTTATACGAGAATCCTGCCGTCGTTCGAGATCTTGTCGAAGTACGTCGTGGATGATGATTTTCAGGTCTACAACCTGTCCAGTGATTCAAGGATTCCGGTTGAGCTCATTCCCCGAGTGACGTTAGATGAGATCGACAAGTTGATCTAAAGGTTGTTCGTGCTTTATTCAAATGGGCGCCCTCGGGGCGCCCATTTTTTGTTTGTAACTGAGTGACCGTCAACCGTTCGGCACCTGCGTCGGATCCCAAATCAGCGTCGCCTAAGCTTTGATTTATCCGGGCATTCTTCCGGAACTTACAAGGAAGGTGTGGCATGACTTTATTAAAGTTCGGCGCGTTGATCCTGATGGTGTGTCTGGCAGGCTGCGTCACTACTAGCAACTATGAACCACCACCGGTACCTGCATCAGCGGTAACGCTTGACGATGGGCAAATCACCAGCACGCTAGTGGGCAAGAAGTTCTATGGCACCACCCGAGAAGGCAGTCATCCGTACTCAATGAGTTTTGCTCCAAACGGAGTAGAGATGTTCGAGATGGCGCCTTACAAACCCGAAAAAGAAAAGTGGACATTGAAAGACGGCGTTATTTGTATCGAAGCAAAAGGGTATCCAACCGAATGCAGCCAAGTGAAGGTCGCCAATAATGAGTATTGGTTCGTCGACCCAAAGAATGGGAGAGTCAACGGGCATTTGAAGCTCACGCCTTGATGGTGATGCTCGTGAAGGAATGGGCGTTCGCGGTACGCCCATTCTTTGTGATCATGCCTGTCCCAGCTCGTCCCGCAAAAACTCCACCAACGCCCGTTGCAACCCGGTCAGTGCTCCCTCGCGGCTGATCAACGCCAACTCCGTCGGCGGCAATTCGGGCAGGTCGGTGCACACGCTGTGCTCAGGTAATACCGCCGAAGCGGGCAGCACCGATACGCCCAGACCTGAAGCCATCGCCGCCTGAATGCCCGTCAGGCTATGACTGCCAAACGCAACCCGCCAGGGCCGCTGAGCCACATCCAGCAGGCGAATGGCCCGTTGACGGTAAATGCAGCCCTGCGGGAACAGCGCCAATGGCAATACCCCGTTGGCTGAATCCACGCCTGCACCTTTGACCCACACCAACACTTCCGGCCAGGCTGCCCAGCACGGCCCGCTGTCCGGTTCGCGCTTGACCAATGCAATGTCGAGGGCGCCCGCGCTCAGTTTCTGTTTGAGATCGGCGCTCATGCCGCTGATGGTTTCCAGGCGCGCTTCAGGTCTGGCCCGATTGAAGCCGGCGAGAATGACTGCCAGGCGCCTGGCGTCGAAATCCTCCGGTACGCCAATGCGCAGGATCTCCAGATCGAGGTCACTGGCCAATGCTTCAACCGCCTCCGAGGACAGCGCCAGCAAGCGCCGGGCATAGTGAATCAGCAGTTCGCCATGCTCGGTGACACTGACGTTCTGCCCGGTCCGATCGATGCGATATTAAGCACGCTGGATCAGGTCGTGCCCTTGTTCACATCCCTTGGCTGGTAAAACACGGAGTCGTCATGGCACATACCCTTGCAGGCAGTTCCCGTCCCTCGCGTTACGCCGATCTGAATCTCGATTCGGAGGCCGTCATCACCGCTCGCACGGAATTGGCAGCGTGCTTTCAACTGGCGGCGCTTTACGGATTGGAGGAGGGCATCTGTAACCATTTTTCCGCCATGGTGCCAGGCCGCGATGATCTGTTTTTTGTGAACCCCTACGGCTACGCGTTCGAAGAGGTCACCGCTGACAACCTGCTGGTCTGCGATTTTCACGGCAGCGTCGTGGTGGGCGAAGGGCTGCCGGAAGCGACCGCGTTCTATATCCACGCGCGACTGCACAAACAGCTGCCGAGGGTGAAAGTGGGCGACCCAGCGCGAACTCAAGCCGGTGCCCCATGAGATTGCCCAGCGGGCCTATGAGCAAATGCGCCTGGGGGATGCAGAAAGTGCTCGGGCGCATTTGCACAGTGCAATGCGGCGGCTAGCCAAAGGACATTTGCCCCATACCCCCTCGTAGACTAAGCTCACAAAAAATAAGGGTTTTGGGGTGTTACCCATGCCTTACCCTTACAGGACGAGCTTTTGCCTATCCCTCTTCACGATCCGTCCAACGCCACCGGCGTCACGTTGAAACGATTACCTCTGCGCAAGGCCGCGGTGCTGTTTATCGCGGTCGTGTGCCTGAGCCTGTGCGGTTTGCTTTACCTGCAACTGGAGCAATCGCGCCGGCATGACCTGGCATTGGCGCAAGTGGCGTCATCAAACCTGGCGCGGGCCATGGCGCAGCAGGCCGAAGACACCTTCATGCAAGCCGATCTGGTGCTGACCAGTCTGACCGACTGGATTCAGGCTGACGGTTTCGGCGCGCCCCAAAAGGCACGCTTGCAGAAAACGTTCGCCCGACGGGTGCGGGCGCTGAATCAATTGCACGGGATATTTCTGTTCGACCAAAAGGGGCAGTGGGTCGTTACCTCTTTCGACGACCTGCCACGCGGACCAGGTGTGGCGGATCGCGATTATTTCAAGTTCCACCAGCAGAACGTCTCCTCCCTGGCGCACATCGGGCCGGCAATTCGCAGTCGGGAAAATGGCGAGTGGATCATTCCGGTATCCAAGCGTGTGAACGACAAGAATGGCAATTTCCAGGGCGTCTTGTTGGCCGGTATCAAGATGGCGTACTTCGATCAGTTCTTCAAAAGCTTCAGCATTGATGACGACGGTTCGATGTTTTTGGGATTGACCGACGGAACGCTGCTGGCGCGACGGCCGTTTGTGGAGTCGCAGATTGGCACATCACTGGCCAAGAGCGAGATCTTCGAGAAATTGCTGCCCAACGCGCCTTCCGGTAACGCGATGTTCAGCTCGCTGGTCGATGGGGTTGTGCGGTTGCATGGCTACCGTCAGCTCGACTCTTATCCTGTGGTCGTGTCTGCCGCCTCGTCCAGGGAATCGATTCTCAAGGATTGGTACGACACGGCATTTCGCTCCACAGTCATCGTTGCCCTGGTGGTATTGGGCGTGGGGCTGTTCGGTTGGATGTTCCTTTATCAGGTGCGTGTCGGCGAACAGGTCGAGGCGGATTTGCGCAAGGCAAAGGAAGCGCTGAAGCTGATCGCGACCCACGACAGCCTGACCGGCCTGGGCAATCGCCGGCTGTTCGAGGGAGCGCTGGACATCGAGTTCGGCCGAGGCGCCCGGCAGTCGAGTTCGCTGAGCCTGATCATGCTCGATATCGATTACTTCAAGCGCTACAACGACGCTTACGGCCACGTGGCGGGGGACCATTGCCTGGCTGAAGTGGCGCGGGCGGTGAAGGGGTGCTGCCATCGAAAAGCCGATTTGGCCGTGCGGTATGGCGGTGAGGAATTTGCGGTATTGCTGCCCGACACCGACATTCATGGCGCGATGGTGATTGCCGAGCAGATCCGCCGCAGCGTCATGGACAAGAACATCATCCATAGCGGTTCACCGTCGGGCTTCGTGACGGTCAGTCTGGGTTGTTATTCGTTTGTGCCGACGGGGCGGGACAGCATGGAAGTGTTCATCGAACGTGCGGATGCGGCGCTGTATCAAGCCAAGCATTCGGGGCGAAACCGCTCGGCGGTGCTGTCGATGGAGGGCGGTGTCGAGGCACTGCTGCGTTCGGATCGTTGAGGTGTCTCGAGAGGGTGTTTCACCCGCGCAACACCCCGACCAGCCGGCTGTCTGCCTGTCAGATTCTCTTCAATTGATCGTCTAGAGTTGCGGTAACGCTGCCGATCCCGGCAGGTCTCCCCACCGCACGGATGATCGTCAGAATGTTGATTACTCAAGCATTGACAGCCGTTGCTCTAACCGTTGCAGCCTGCGCCATCTTCCCGCTCGCGGGCCACGCTCAATCGAAAGTCACAGCCGAAGAAGCACACGCCATCGGCGTGGATGCCTATGTGTATTTTTATCCGCTGTTGACCATGGACATCACCCGCAAGCAATTCACCAACATCGAACCGGGCAAGGAATTCGGTAAAGGTCCGATGAATATGTTTGTCAGTGTTCCGCAGTATCCACCTGCCGATTTCAAAGGGGTGGTGCGCTCGAATTTCGACACCTTGTATTCCATTGCCTGGCTGGATTTGACCAAAGAACCGCTGGTGATCGCAGCGCCCGATACGGCCGGGCGTTTTTACTTGCTGCCGATGCTCGACATGTGGACCGATGTATTCGCCTCACCGGGCTGGCGCACCACGGGCACTCAAGCGGGGCAGTTTCTGGTGACACCGCCGGGCTGGACCGGGACGGTGCCTGCCGGACTGAACCATCTGCCGGCGCCTACACCCTTTGTCTGGGTTATTGGCCGCACCAAGACCGATGGCGCTGCGGACTACGCGGCCGTGCACAAAATCCAGGCTGGCTACACCGTGACACCGTTGTCCCGACTGGGTAAAAGCCCCGAGCCGGTCAGCGTGAACATTGACCCTGTCGTGGACATGAAGACCCCGCCAAAAATCCAGGTCGACTCAATGTCGGCGGCGAACTACTTTGCCTACGCCGCCGAACTGCTCAAAGTGCACCCCGCGCACATCACCGATCAGCCGATCCTGGCGCAGATGAAGCGTATCGGTATCGAACCCGGAAAATCCTTCAACATGGATGCGCTGGACCCTGAAATCAAAACTGCGCTTCAGAGCGTGCCCGAGGACGCGCAGGCGCTGATGACGTGGAAGGTTCCAACCCTCGCTCGCGTGGTCAACGGCTGGTCAATGAACACCGACACCATGGGCGTCTACGGCAACTACTACCTCAAGCGGGCGATCGTCACGCAACTCGGGCTCGGCGCCAACTTGCCGGAGGATGCGATTTATCCGCTGAACATTGGCGATGTCGAAGGCAAGCCACTCGATGGAGCGAACAAGTACGTGCTGCATTTCGACAAGGGTGAAACGCCGCCGGTAAACGCTTTCTGGTCGATCACCTTGTACGACCCCGAGGGTTTCCAGGTCGGCAATGCGCTCAACCGCTTTGCACTCAGTAGCTGGATGCCGTTCAAGACTAACGCCGACGGTTCGCTGGACATCTACCTCCAGCACGAAAATCCCGGCAAGGAACTTGAAGCCAATTGGCTGCCGGCACCGAAGGGCGGGTTCAACCTGACCATGCGTTTGTATGGGCCCAAGCCCGAGGTTTTGAACGGCAAGTGGAGCCCGCCACCGGTCAAGCCCGCCTAGTCCCACGCTTCAGCCCCCAAGGCAGTCGACGATCATCGGCTGCTTTTACGCGTCCAGCTGCCCGTCCCGCCGCCGGCACCGCCCGTTCCACCGCCCGCCGCGCCCGTGCCACCCCCCGCGCCTGAGCCGCTGTTCCCAGCATTGCCAGCATTTGCGCCACCCGACGAGCCCGATCCGCTATTGCCGCCCTCAGCGTTATGGTCGCTCGAGGGTTGGCCAGGGTTATTGTTGGGCGCCATTGTCGAGCCGCCGATTGAACCCGATTGGGTGCCGGTCGCATCAGCGCCATCGGCTGAGGCTGCAAAAATGCCGACGGACAGGGCGGACAGCACGCCAGTCAGTAACAGGGAAGTCATTTTGATGCTCATCATGGTGCGTCTCCAAAGATGAGTCGTTACCTGATGTTGGTGTGAAGGGCCGGGCGCGGGTTTCAGGCGAAGGCCTCGCGCAGGTGGCTGATCGCTGCTTCTACTGTCATTCCCGGTGCAGTCGGCGGATCAGGCCGTTCGCAAAACTCACGCCATACAAACAGCGTCAGCTCGGCACCGTCGGTGATGCTTTCCGGGTTGGGGGATGAGAAGGTCTCTAGCACTCTGTAGCGTTCATCCTGCCAGAACAAATCCTCGACCCAGTCGTAAATCGGTATCACATGAAAGTGAATCGGATGGCCGGGCTCATGTCCGTAACGCCCGATGTACAGCCGTTTGGGTTTGAACAACGTTTCGACAATCCGTTGTGTTTTCGCCAGCAGCGGGCCGAGTTCGGCGAGTGCGCGTTCGGGCAGTTCGTGGAGCGCGCTGACGTTCGCTCGGGCGCCGAGCATGACGTAACCAGGCAATGCCGAGTTGAGGCGGTGGTTGACGATCCAGTGTTCGGTTTCATGGAGGATCAAGTGCTGGGGGATGAGGGGCATGTCATGACTTCCTTTTCTTGCGCGATAACAAACGATGGCGACGTACCCCGTCGGGAGTACGCGGGTGATGCGTGCAACTACAGGGCTACGGCCGTCGATTGGCAATGGCTGTGTCAACGGTTCTTCAATTGCTGCAATGGCTTGCGTTATCCAGGCGCCAGGGCCCAGCATGGCTGCTATGGTCAGTGAACGTTCGGCGAGTGCCCAGGTAAAAAAGCATTTCGAGCGTCGCATCCCGATCAGGCAATCGATTGACAGGATCAAGTGCATGGACATGAACGCTGTTACCACCGTCGTCGCTCCCCGTCATACGCCGATAACCCGTAACCTGGTGTTTGCCGTCGGCTTGCTGTTTGTTCTGGGTGTGCTGATCGCCCTGTTGGCCTTGTTCAACATTGCCGGGAGACTGGACGCCCAGGACCTGGCCAAGACCACTTTCTACACCCAGCGTGCGCTGGAAAATCGCATCACCGCCTCGAAAAGCTACATCGCCAGTTATGCAAACTGGACGAGCGCCTACGACCATTTGAACGGCACGGTCGATGTGCAATGGGCCTACGTCGAGCAGAACCTGGGCAAAACCTTGTTCAGCATCGATCACTATGATGGCGTCTTCGTGGTCGATCATCAGCAAACCAAATACGCAGTGGTGCGCGGGCTTCAGGTGCAGGAAGCTGCGACCACCTATCTTTCGGCATCGATGGCGACGCTGATAGAGGCAGTTCAGCGTCAGGAAAGCCTCATTGATCCCGTCAGCCAGTTCACGCTGTTCGAGGGCAAGCCGGCATTGCTGACGGCCGCCGCGATCGTCCCCAATGACGAAAGGCCAGCGGTCGATCCCCAAAGCACCTCGGTGCTGGTGTTCGTCGACCAATTAAGCCCTGACAAGCTCAGCGCCCTGAGCGCCGATTACGGTTTGCATGATTTAAACCTGGCGCCTGATGACACCATTTCGCCCGGCAGGCCAGTCGTGGCACTGGCGGACACCGGCTACAGCCTGGTTTCCCGACTTGAGCAACCGGGTCACCAGTTACTCTGGTCGCTGCTGCCGCCATTGGGCGGCGCGCTGTTGGTGCTGGCGTTGTTAACGGCTTATTTCTTCCGGTATGTCTTGCGCACGTCCGGGCACGTGGATGCCAGCTACACCAGCCTCGATTTATCGAACCAGGCGCTGGAGGCCAGTGAAGAGCGTTTTCGTGCCGTGGCTGAGGCCGCTTCCGATTGGATCTGGGAAATCGACGACAAACATTGCATCTCTTATCTGTCAGGACGTTTCGCCACCGTCACCGGTTTTTCCGATCAGCAATGGATCGGGCAGGACATCGGGCAACTGCTCAATTGCGAGACGATCCCCTTGTCGCTGTGGCTGCATAAGCTCAATGAAGAACAACCGGTCAGCCATTTGCGCTGCTCCTATCGCGATCAGTCGGGGCAACAACGTATTTGCCGGGTTTCGGCACGACCGATCCATCGCAAGGGCGCGGTGCTGGGCTATCGCGGAACGGCCAGCGACATCACCGATGAAGTCGCCGCCCATGCCCAGATCCAGCACCTGTCGTTGCACGATGCCCTGACGGGGCTGCCGAATCGCAACAAACTGGCGCGTTTTCTCGACGAGGCCCTGGCGCAGAAAGAGCATTCGGCGGCGCTGGCGTTGTTGATGATCGATCTGGATAACTTCAAGCCGATCAACGATTCCCTTGGCCACCCGGCCGGCGACGCCGTACTGCTGGAAGTGGCCACCCGATTGCGCGAGTGCACGCGGGACATCGATCTGGTCGCCCGGCTCGGTGGTGATGAGTTTGTGCTGGTGCTCAACGGCATGGACAGCCACGCCGAAATCGACCGGTTCTGCGAACGTTTGCTCGAGAGCCTGCAGCAGCCGATTCATTACGAGCATCACACGCTGCACATCGGCGCGAGCATCGGTGTCGCCTTGAGTCGGCGTCAGGGGCACATTCCCAATGAACTGATCCGGTGTGCCGACATTGCGCTGTATCAGGCTAAATCCGACGGCAAGAAGACCTGGTGTTACTTTGCGCCGCACATGAACGATCAGATCCAGCACCGCCGACAATTGGAAAACGACCTGCGCCGGGCGATCAAGAACCACGAGTTCGTGATGCATTACCAGCCACGCTACAACATGGGCGGCAAGCAGGTGGTTTCGGTAGAAGCGTTGCTGCGCTGGCAGCATCCGGAACAGGGGTTGCTGAGCCCCGACGAGTTTATCCCTTTGGCCGAGCAGACTGATCTGATCGTGCCTTTGGGGCGCTGGGTGTTGCGCGAAGCCTGTGAAACGGCCCTGACCTGGCCCGGTGCGTTGATGGTGTCGGTCAATTTGTCGCCTGTTCAATTTGCCCGCAGTGATGTGGTGGAGGACGTCAGGGAGGCATTGATCCAGAGCCGTTTGCCGGCCAGTCGTCTGGAGCTGGAAATCACCGAAAACGTGATGCTCATCGATGTGGATGGCGCGTTGGCGACCATGAATGCGCTCAAGGAACTGGGCGTGCGGTTGAACATGGACGACTTCGGGACCGGCTATTCGTCCCTGGGTTACTTGCGCACGTACCCGTTCGACGGGATCAAGATCGACAAGCGTTTCATCTCGTCCATGAGCGGCGGCGGCAATGACCGCGCCGTGGTGCAGGCGATCATCAACCTGGGCAAAGCCATGGGCCTGACCGTGACGGCAGAGGGCGTCGAGACCCTGGAGCAACTGGACTTTCTGGTCTCGGACCAGTGCAATGAGGTGCAGGGTTTTTACTTGAGTCGGCCTATGGAAAAGCAGGCGTTACTGCCATTGCTCAAGGCGTCGCATGACGAGTTTCCAGTGTAGGGACGTGCCTTTAGTCGCCTCTCTCGCTCATAGAGGCAACTGCCGGGGCGCACCCCCGGTCACAACTGGATATCGACCCTGCGTTACGAGCGTTGGAACATGAAGAACCTGAAAATCGCGACATTCAACGTCAACGGCATGCGCGCCCGACTGCCGAACTTGCTGGCCTGGCTTGCGCGAGAGCAACCGGACATTGCGTGTTTGCAGGAACTCAAGTCGGTCGACAGTGCTTTCCCCGCCGCCGAGCTTGAGGCCGCTGGCTACGGCGCGATCTGGCAAGGTCAGTCTTCGTGGAACGGCGTGGCGATTCTGGCGCGGGATGCTCAGCCGCTGGAGAGTCGTCGAGGCCTGCCCGGTGATGACAGCGACACCCATAGCCGGTATCTGGAGGCCGCCGTGCACGGGATTCTGGTGGGCTGCCTGTACCTGCCCAATGGCAATCCGCAACCGGGGCCGAAGTTCGATTACAAGCTGGCGTGGTTCGAACGGCTGATCCACTACGCGCAGTCGCTTCAGGCCAGTGAGCATCCCGTGGTCCTGGCCGGTGACTACAACGTGGTGCCCACCGACCTGGACATCTACAACCCGCGATCCTGGCTGAAGGATGCGTTGCTGCAACCTGAAAGCCGCGAGTGTTATCAGCGCCTGCTGGCCCAGGGCTGGATCGATGCCTTGCGCCATCTGTATCCAGAGGATCGGCTCTATACCTTCTGGGATTATTTTCGCCAGCACTGGCAAAAAAACTCAGGGCTGCGCATCGATCATCTGTTGCTTAACCCGGCGCTGAGCCCTTATCTGCAGGAGGCCGGAGTCGATGCCTGGGTTCGCAACGAGCCCCACGCGAGTGATCATGCACCGACGTGGATTCGGTTGAGTTCGCGCAAGCGGCGTTGAGATTGAAGTGTGTGGCGATTGGCTAAATCAATTGTCAGTCGAGCCGCTTTATCCCTTATACATGGCGCCCATCGGTGGAGAAATCCGCGGCCCCCTGCATAAGGACTGAGCAATGAGCGAGCCACAGCTGAGCAATCTTGCGTTGTACCTGCGGCGCCTGGGCTTCGACGCGCCTCCGGCGCCGACCCTGGAAACCCTGCGTCAACTCCAACTGCGCCACACCGGCGCCTTCCCGTTCGAAAACCTCAGCACGTTGTCGGGCCAGCCGGTGCTCATCGACCTGCCGTCCATCGAGCAAAAGGTCCTGTACGATGGCCGCGGCGGTTACTGCTACGAACTCAACAACCTGTTCCTGGCCTTGCTCCAGGCACTGGGCTTCGATGCTTGCGGCATCTCAGGCCGAGTGGTCATGGGCCAACCCGAAGGCGCGTGGACTGCCCGTACACACCGCTTGAGCCTGGTAACCCTGGACGGCGTGCGCTACATCACCGACGTCGGCTTCGGCGGCATGGTGCCCACCGCACCGCTGATGCTTGATACCCCGGATGAACAGCTCACACCTCACGAACCCTATCGCATCGAGCAGCACGAGGATGGTTACACCCTGCGCGCCAACGTCGGCGGCGAATGGCGTGCGATGTACATTTTCGACTTGCAGCGCCAGGAAGACATCGATTACGCCGTCGGCAACTGGTATGTCTCGACCCATCCGGAATCGTCGTTCGCCAGACAGTTGATGGTGGCGCGCACCGGCGAAGGGTGGCGCCGCACGCTGAACAACGGCAGTTTTGCGATTCATCGGATCGGCAGTGAGACTGAACGGCGGCAGGTGACTGATGTGGATGAATTGATGGGTTTGTTGCGCAGCGAATTCGACATTCGAGTGCCGCGGGAGGCGGCGTTGCGCCGGGTTATTGAAGGGCTGATTCAACAACCCTGAGTCGCATTTCGCCCCTGAGCCTCACAGCTCCAGCCCCTCTTGCACCACCGAAAGCAGAGTGTCTTCGGTCATGGCGATCGCATCCGGTTGTTGCCCGGATTGATCGATCGCCTGCAGCCACCATTGTGTCTCGCCGTGTTCGCTCACGGTTCGCAGCATCGAGAGTGCTTTTCCTTGGGTGCGGATCTCGACCCGCCCGGCACCATCCTCAGTGAAACGAGCGATGGGGTCGAAGGTGATGCTGTGGTGGTTGCCTTCAATCAGTAACTGGTCGATGGCGTAGTCGTAGGTCGCCCCGTCAGAATGACGCTCGAAGACGTGCGTCGGCACTCGCCGAATGTTCAGCCCGGCTTCGCTGAGCGGCGCCAGCCAGGCTTCGATGAGGTGGTAGAGCTCGTAAACCTGCGCAGGCCAGCCGTCTATCTGCTGATCGGCGCAGAGTGTCGCGTCGACGCTGGACTGCTGGGTTTGCTTCAGTTTCGCGGCGAGTTGGTCAGCCTTGTTCATGTCGATTTCCTATCGTGGTCTCAGTGAGAGCGTACCAATATCAAGGTAGTGCACGTCTTGCCTTGCGTCATGTTGCCGGGAGGTTTTGGCTTCAAGGTGGCGGCTTCCATGTCCGTAATTGTCCGCCAGGGGGCGGAGCGAGAGAGTTTATCAGGGAGGGTGCGGCGCAAGTCTCTGGTGTGGAATGGCCATGTGTCCATCATCTGACTGATTAGTTGTATACAACTCTATAGACATTTGTCCTGAGTCTTGCATACAGTGTGCGCATAACAAAAACCAGGGAACCCCCCAACCATGAAAACGCCCCATGTTTCACACCCACGGCCTGAGGACGAAAATCTCGGGATCGGCGCGAATATGGCTTACGGCCTGCAACACGTTCTGACCATGTACGGCGGCATCGTCGCGGTGCCTTTGATCGTCGGCCAGGCGGCCGGGCTCTCGCCAGCGGACATTGGTTTGTTGATTGCTGCTTCATTGTTTGCAGGGGGGCTGGCGACATTGCTGCAAACCCTGGGCTTACCGTTTTTCGGCTGCCAATTGCCGCTGGTACAGGGCGTGTCGTTCTCTGGTGTCGCGACGATGGTGGCGATTGTCAGCAGTGGCGGGGAGGGCGGGTTTCAATCGATTCTCGGAGCGGTGATTGCCGCGTCGTTGATCGGCCTGCTGATCACACCGGTGTTCTCTCGAATCACCAAGTTTTTCCCGCCGCTGGTCACGGGCATTGTGATCACCACCATCGGCCTGACGCTGATGCCAGTGGCTGCACGTTGGGCCATGGGCGGCAACAGCCATGCCCCGGACTTCGGCAGCATGGCGAACATCGGTCTGGCGGCGGTGACGCTGGTGCTGGTTCTGCTGTTGAGCAAGATCGGCAGCGCGACCATCTCCCGCTTGTCTATCCTGCTGGCGATGGTTATCGGCACGGTGATCGCGGTGTTCCTTGGCATGGCGGATTTCTCGTCCGTCACCCAGGGCCCGATGTTCGGTTTCCCGACACCCTTCCATTTCGGCATGCCGACCTTCCACTTCGCCGCGATCCTGTCGATGTGCATCGTGGTGATGGTGACCCTGGTGGAAACCTCGGCCGACATCCTGGCGGTGGGTGAAATCATCGGCACCAAGGTCGACTCCAAACGCCTGGGCAACGGCCTGCGCGCCGACATGCTGTCGAGCATGATTGCGCCGATCTTCGGCTCCTTTACCCAAAGTGCCTTCGCCCAGAACGTCGGGCTGGTGGCGGTGACCGGGATCAAGAGCCGCTTCGTGGTGGCTACCGGCGGTTTGTTTCTGGTGATCCTCGGTTTGCTGCCGTTTATGGGGCGCGTCATCGCCGCTGTACCGACTTCTGTCCTCGGCGGCGCCGGTATCGTGCTGTTCGGCACCGTGGCGGCCAGCGGTATTCGTACGCTGTCCAAGGTCGATTACCGCAATAACGTCAACCTGATCATCGTCGCCACCTCCATCGGCTTCGGCATGATCCCTATCGCTGCGCCGAGCTTCTACGACCACTTCCCCAGCTGGTTCGCCACGATCTTCCACTCGGGCATCAGCTCCTCGGCGATCATGGCGATCGTGCTGAACCTGACCTTCAACCACCTCACTGCCGGTAACTCCGATCAGCAGTCGGTGTTCGCGGCTGGCACTGAACGCGTTCTGCGTTATCAGGATCTGGCAGCGTTGCGCGAAGGGGATTATTTCAGCGAAGGCAAACTGCGTGACTGCGACGGGAATGAGATTCCGGTGGTGGAGGCGGACCATGGACAGGGAGAACCGCGCTCGGTGCATGCGAAAAGCAGTGAGCATGTCTGACGGTTTATAGCTGGAGGATCAAAAGATCGCAGCCTGCGGCAGCTCCTACATTGGGAATCGCGTCCCCCGTAAATCATCGGGCGAACACAAATTCTGTAGGAGCTGCCGCAGGCTGCGATCTTTTGACTTTATGAAAAGCCACAAAAAAGCCCCTGAACCTTTCGATTCAGGGGCTTTTCGATATTGCTGTCTGGCTCCACGACCTGGACTCGAACCAGGGACCCAGTGATTAACAGTCACTTGCTCTACCAACTGAGCTATCGCGGAATGGCGTGTATGTTACTGATTCAAAAAGAGAAGTCAAGCGCCTGTTAGCAATTTGACGGGTTCATTGGGACGGACGGTGGTTTATCGACCGTGGGCGGTTACCAGAATCGCCTCAGAGGTCTACCATGGCCGCCCGGAAGTGGTCACACGCGCTACCGGCCATTCGCCGAAACAGGTACGCGCCATGAATCATTCAATCCTTACACCTCACACCAACGGGGTGTTCGCATGAGCATCGCTCAAATCAGCCTGCCCAAAGGCGTCGGCCCTCACGCCGAAAAACTGTTCGACGCAATCACGCAGGCCAGCACAGTCGAGGATCTGAACCGTGCCGGTGGCAAGGCCGAAGGTTTTGTTCTGGGCCTGGAAAGTGCCAAGGCGATCAAGAGTCAGATTGCCGAGTCGCTCTATGTCGCTTATGACGACGCCGCCAGCCAGCGTGCAACCGAACTGGCCTAACCGCCGAAGGTGACGGTGGCGAGCATCAGTTTGGCGTACAGCATCGTTGCGGCCAGCTGCACCAGCCACAAGGCCAGGCCGCCGAGAAACACGCCGGCAGCGACTTGCATCACCAGGTTGTTACTGCGTTTGGCCGGGGTGCGAGGCACGAAGTGGTCCAGCTCATCGCGGTCGGCGCGTAGGTCATCGTTTTTCATGTGGGTTCTCGTAAGAATTCGGGGTGTACTCAAAACCTGTGGGAGCGACGGTGCGGCGATCCGACCTGCTCGCGAATGCGGTACAACATTCAACAATGATGTTGGCTGACACGACGCCTTTCGCGAGCAGGCTCGCTCCCACATTTTGATCTGCGTGCAGTCTAGAGCGGTCGTTCGCTACGCTGGGATTTATCTGAGACAAATAAAAAACGGGAAGCCTATTGGCTTCCCGTTTTTCGTATCACCGGGCGACTCAGATCACCGCAACGATGGCCTTGGTCACAACATCAATGTTGTTCTGGTTCAACGCGGCCACGCAGATGCGGCCGGTGTCCAGGGCATAGATACCGAACTCGCTGCGCAGGCGGGTCACTTGCTCAACCGTCAGGCCGGAGTAGGAGAACATGCCGCGTTGACGACCGACAAAGCTGAAATCACGCTGTGGCGCTTGCTTCGCCAGCTGCTCAACCATCTGGATGCGCATGCCGCGAATCCGCAGACGCATTTCAGCCAGTTCTTCTTCCCACTGGGCGCGCAGTTCCGGGCTGTTCAGGACAGCGGCGACGATGCTTGCACCGTGGGTCGGCGGGTTGGAGTAGTTGGTGCGGATCACGCGTTTGACTTGCGACAGCACGCGCGCGCTTTCTTCTTTCGATTCGCTGACGATCGACAGGGCGCCCACGCGCTCGCCGTACAGCGAGAAGGATTTGGAGAACGAGCTGGAGACAAAGAAGGTCAGGCCCGATTCAGCGAACAGACGCACGGCAGCGGCGTCTTCGTCGATGCCATCGCCAAAGCCCTGATAGGCCATGTCGAGGAACGGCACGTGACCTTTGGCTTTCACGACTTCCAGAACGTTTTTCCAGTCCGCCGGGCTCAGGTCCACGCCAGTTGGGTTATGGCAGCAAGCGTGCAGGACAACGATGGAGCCGGACGGCAGGGCGTTCAAGTCTTCCAGCAAACCGGTACGGTTCACGTCGTGGGTCGCGGCATCGTAATAGCGATAGTTCTGCACCGGGAAACCGGCGGTTTCGAACAGCGCGCGGTGGTTTTCCCAGCTCGGGTCGCTGATCGCCACGACGGCGTTCGGCAGCAGTTGCTTGAGGAAGTCGGCACCGATTTTCAGTGCGCCAGTACCGCCAACGGCTTGGGTGGTGATGACGCGACCAGCGGCGATCAGTGGCGAGTCATTGCCAAACAGCAGTTTCTGTACGGCCTGGTCATAGGCGGCAATGCCGTCGATTGGCAAGTAGCCACGGGAAGCGTGTTGAGCGACGCGAATCGTCTCGGCTTCGACAACGGCGCGCAGGAGTGGAATTCGCCCCTCCTCGTTGCAGTAAACACCGACCCCCAGGTTGACCTTGTTGGTACGGGTATCGGCGTTGAATGCTTCGTTGAGGCCCAGGATTGGATCGCGTGGTGCCATTTCGACAGCGGAGAACAGGCTCATTTTTGCGGCGGCTCTGAATGGAATGTGGAGGGACGTGTCGCGCTCCAGCCGAATGCACTAGAGCGGTGCACAAACGGGGAGCTAGTATAGAGGCCATCTGCGATCGATGGCGACAGACGATTCGGCTTTTACGGTAAGTTTTTCCGATTATTTTTCGACCGTTAGTCGATTGGTATCGTCAAAGCTTTTACCCGATGTAGGACGTTTGCCTTGAAAGCGCGGGCAATCGGCTCCACATTGAGCACAATCCAGTTTTTTCCTCGGGCGACATCGGTCGTTTGCGGTCTTTCCCGTTGCTGCCCGGTTCGCCCGGACAGGCGCGAACCCAGAGGTTTTTCATGTCTGAATTCCAGCTAGTCACCCGCTTCGAGCCCGCCGGCGATCAGCCGGAAGCCATCCGCCTGATGGTCGAGGGCATCGAAGCCGGGCTGGCGCACCAGACGTTGCTCGGTGTGACCGGCTCGGGCAAGACCTTCAGCATCGCCAATGTGATCGCCCAGGTTCAACGTCCAACCCTGGTGCTGGCACCCAACAAGACCCTGGCCGCGCAGTTGTACGGTGAGTTCAAGGCGTTCTTTCCGAACAACGCCGTCGAGTACTTCGTTTCCTACTACGACTATTACCAGCCCGAAGCGTATGTGCCGTCGTCGGACACCTTCATCGAGAAAGATGCGTCGATCAACGACCATATCGAGCAAATGCGCCTGTCCGCGACCAAGGCGTTGCTGGAACGCAAGGACGCGATCATCGTCACCACCGTGTCGTGCATCTACGGTCTGGGCAGTCCGGAAACCTATTTGAAGATGGTTCTGCACGTGGATCGTGGCGACAAGCTCGATCAGCGTGCGTTGCTGCGTCGTCTGGCGGACTTGCAATACACCCGCAACGACATGGAGTTTGCCCGGGCGACCTTCCGGGTCCGCGGCGATGTGATCGATATCCACCCGGCGGAATCCGATTTTGAGGCGATCCGCATCGAGCTCTTTGACGACGAAGTCGAGAAGATTTCCGCTTTCGATCCGCTGACCGGCGAAGTGACCCGGCAGCTGCCGCGGTTCACCTTCTATCCGAAAAGCCACTACGTGACGCCACGGGAAACCCTGCTCGGCGCCATCGAAGGAATCAAGGTTGAGCTTCAGGAGCGCCTGGACTACCTGCGCACCAACAACAAACTGGTGGAAGCGCAACGCCTCGAGCAGCGCACCCGGTTTGACCTGGAGATGATCCTCGAACTGGGTTACTGCAACGGCATCGAAAACTACTCGCGCTACCTGTCGGGCCGTGCGTCCGGCGAAGCGCCGCCGACCTTGTTCGATTACCTGCCGGCCGATGCCTTGCTGGTGATCGACGAATCCCACGTCAGCGTGCCGCAGGTCGGCGCCATGTATAAGGGCGACCGTTCCCGTAAAGAGACGCTGGTGGAATACGGTTTTCGCCTGCCATCCGCGCTGGATAACCGGCCGATGCGCTTCGACGAGTTCGAAAACATCAGCCCGCAGACGATCTTTGTCTCGGCCACGCCAGGCAATTACGAGGCGGAGCACGCCGGTCGTGTGGTCGAGCAACTGGTCCGCCCGACAGGCCTTGTAGACCCGCAAATCGAAATCCGCCCGGCGCTGACTCAGGTCGACGATCTGCTCTCGGAAATCGGCAAGCGCGTCGCGCTGGAAGAGCGGGTGCTGGTCACCACGCTGACCAAACGCATGTCTGAAGACTTGACCGATTACCTGGCCGACCACGGCGTGCGGGTGCGTTATCTGCACTCGGACATCGACACGGTGGAGCGGGTCGAAATCATCCGCGATCTGCGTTTGGGCACCTTCGATGTGCTGGTGGGGATCAACCTGCTGCGTGAAGGTCTGGACATGCCGGAAGTCTCGCTGGTGGCGATCCTCGATGCGGACAAGGAAGGCTTCCTGCGTTCCGAGCGCTCGCTGATCCAGACCATTGGCCGGGCGGCGCGCAACCTCAATGGTCGGGCGATTCTTTATGCGGATCGCATCACCGGTTCCATGGAGCGCGCGATCGGCGAAACCGAGCGTCGTCGCGACAAGCAGATTGCCTTCAACCTGGCCAATGGCATCACACCCAAAGGTGTGTTCAAGGACGTTGCCGACATCATGGAAGGCGCCACCGTGCCGGGTTCGCGCAGCAAGAAGCGCAAAGGCATGGCCAAGGCCGCCGAGGAAAGCGCCAAGTACGAAGCCGAACTGCGCTCACCGGGCGAGATCGCCAAGCGCATTAAAGCCTTGGAAGAGAAGATGTATCAGCTGGCGCGTGATTTGGAGTTCGAAGCGGCGGCGCAGATGCGCGATGAGATTGGCAAGCTGCGGGATCGGTTGATCACCGTCTGAGTTTTTTGGTGGTTGTGAGGGCCTCTTCGCGAGCAGGGATCACGCTGGATCTTGTGGGAGCGAGCCTGCTCGCGAATGGCGCGCCTCGGTATTAATGTGCCTCGCCAGCCTTAAGCCCCGCCGGCAACGCCTTGGTCAACAACACCGCCAGCATGCTGATCCCCAGCGCAATCCCGACAAAGTGAAACGCATCGTTGTAAGCCATGATCGACGCCTGCTGATGCGCAATTTCACTGAGCTTGCCCAGCGCTGCCGTCTCACTGCCAAACCGATCCGTCAGCGACGCCATGCGTTCGGCCACCTGCGGGTTGGTCGGCACAATCGCTTCACGTAAATAATCAAAGTAGGTCTTGGTTCGCGCATCCAGCAACGTGGCGAGGAGGGCGATGCCAATCGCGCCGCCCAGATTGCGCAGGATGTTGAACAGACTCGACGCTGACCCCGCGTCCTGCGGCAGGATGTACGCCGTGGCGATCAACGAAATGGTCACCATGATCAGCGGCTGGCCCAGCGCGCGGATGATCTGGATTTGATTGAACTGCGGCCCGGCGAAGTCCGGGTTCAACACCCCCGATGAAAAACTCGCCAGTCCAAATAGCCCGAAACCCAACGTGCACAGCCATTTCGGCGAGACGTACTTCATCAGCTTCGGCACCAGCGGAATCAGAAACAGCTGCGGCACGCCCATCCACATGATCACTTCGCCAATCTGCAGAGCGTTGTAGTTCTGGATCTGCGCCAGGTACAGCGGCAACAGGTAGATCGAGCCGTACAATCCGACACCCATCCCGACACTGGAAATACTTGATAAACCGAAGTTGCGATTGCGCAGAATGCCGAGGTTGATCAGCGGATTGGGCTTGGAAGTCTGCACGATCACAAAGGTGATCAGGCTGACCAGCGCGATGCTGCCCAGGGTTACGATCAGGCTCGATTCCAGCCAGTCCTTGCGATGGCCTTCCTCCAGAAACACTTGCAAACAACCGAGGCCGACGCCCAGCGTGAGAATCCCCAGGTAGTCGGTGCTTTTCAGCAGTTCCCAGTGGGCTTCTTTCTTCTCCAGGCCGTACATCAGACCGGCGATCATGATCAGGCCCGGCGGAATGTTGATGTAGAAGATGTATTCCCAGCCCCAGTTCTCGGTCAGCCAGCCGCCCAGCGTCGGGCCGATGGAAGGCGCGAACGTCGCGGTCATGGCAAACATCGCCATGCCTTTGGCGCGGTGATGTTCGGGGAGTTTGATCAGAGTGAGAGTGAACGCCAGCGGGATCAGTGCGCCGCCGGTGAAACCCTGCAAGGCGCGGAAGACGATCATGCTTTCCAGGCTCCAGGCCATGGAGCAGAGCAGGGAAGCGGCGAGAAACCCGAGGGACACCCACACCGCCAGCCGTCGCGCCGAGAGCAACTGCACCAGCCACGCCGTCAGCGGGATCATGATGATTTCAGCCACCAGGTACGAGGTGGAAATCCACGAGCCTTCTTCCAGGGTCGCCGACAGCGCCCCCTGAATATCCTTGAGCGACGAGTTGGTGATCTGGATGTCGAGCACTGCCATGAAGGCGCCGAGCATCACGCTCATTACCGCGATCCAGTCCCGCCGGCTCGGTTCGCCGACCGGACGGATCAGTTGATCACCGGCCATCGTCAGGGGCGTCTTTGATGTTCACTTTAGCGGTGACCGACATGCCCGGACGAATCTTGCCTTGTAGCGAATTGTTCGCGGCGAAGGTCAGCTTTACCGGAATCCGTTGTACGACTTTGGTGAAGTTGCCGGTGGCATTGTCCGGCGGCAACAGGCTGAACTGCGCGCCCGAGGCGGCGAACAGGCTGTCGACTCGTGCTTCGATGGGCGTGTTGCTGTAGGCATCGAACGTCAGCTCGGCTGTTTGGCCGGGCTGCATGTGGCCGATTTGGGTTTCCTTGAAGTTGGCCTGAATCCAGATGTCCTGATCCGGGACGATCGACATCAAGTAAGCGCCCGTCTGCACATATTGGCCTTCGCGGGCGGCGCGCTGGCCGATCAGGCCGCTGATGGGCGCGTGGATTTCGCTGCGGGTCAGGTTCAGTTCGGCCTGGGCCAGATCGGTTTTGGCGTTGGCGATCATGGCGTCGAGGCGTTTGATCTCGGCGGTCAGGGAGTTGATTTGTTGGCGCTGACTTTGTGCGTCCGCCTGGGCCTTGGTCACTTGCGAGCGGGCGATGTGGTTGTCGGCGGAGAGGGTGGTCACCCGTTCTTCCGAGACATAGCCGGGTTTGCGCAGGGTTTGCGCACGAGACAAATCGATCTGCGAACGACCGAGGCTGGCCTGGCTGGATGCGACTTGCGCCTCGCTGGCGGCGATCAGACTGGCTTGCTGAGTCAGTTTGCTTCGGGCTTGCAGGCGTTCGGCTTCGCGGGTGGCGAGGGTGGCATTGGCGCGGTCGACGGCGAGGTGGAAGTCATCGCCTTCGAGCTTGATCAGCAGCTGGCCTTTCTCGACGTGCTGGTTGTCCTGCACCAGTACTTGATCGATACGTGCGCCCAGTTGGCTCGACACGCGGGTGATCTCACCCTGGACATAAGCGTTGTCGGTGCTTTCATAAAACCGTCCCTTGAAGAACCACTGGGCAAAAAAGCCCCCGGCAACCAGCAGGACGATCAACAGGAAAATAAACAGGCGACGCTTGAGTTGGGCAGGCATGGGCAGACTGTAGTCGAGAAATTGTAAGGAAGTTATCAGCGGTCGAATCTGGCATACAGCGAATGATGGGTAAATGCCATCGGCTGATAATCGGCCATTCACTGAAGCTAGAGCCCGTTGTAGACGCAACCTTGGCTTAAATGCCCTGCTCACTGGAGCCGGGCGGGCAACGCCTGTTACCATTCGCCCTTTGTTTTATCTTCATTTCGAGACTTGCCATGACCACCGTCCGCACTCGCATCGCGCCATCGCCTACCGGGGACCCCCACGTAGGTACCGCTTACATCGCTTTGTTCAACTACTGCTTTGCCAAGCAGCACGGCGGTGAGTTCATCCTGCGGATCGAAGACACTGACCAATTGCGTTCGACCCGCGAGTCCGAACAACAGATTTTCGACGCCCTGCGCTGGTTGGGTATCGACTGGAGCGAAGGCCCGGATGTTGGCGGCCCGCACGGTCCTTACCGTCAGAGCGAGCGTGGCGACATCTATCAGAAGTACTGCCAGCAGTTGGTCGAAATGGGCCACGCTTTCCCGTGCTTCTGTACGGCCGAAGAACTCGACCAGATGCGCGCCGAGCAAATGGCCCGCGGCGAAACCCCGCGTTACGACGGCCGTGCGCTGTTGCTGTCCAAGGAAGAAGTCGATCGTCGCCTGGCTGCCGGCGAGCCGCACGTGATCCGCATGAAGGTGCCGAGCGAAGGCGTTTGCGTGGTGCCGGACATGCTGCGTGGCGACGTCGAGATCCCGTGGGATCGTATGGACATGCAAGTGCTGATGAAGACCGACGGCCTGCCGACGTACTTCCTGGCCAACGTCGTCGATGACCACTTGATGGGCATCACCCACGTTCTGCGCGGCGAAGAGTGGCTGCCGTCGGCGCCGAAACTGATTCTGCTGTACGAGTACTTCGGCTGGGAACAACCCGAGTTGTGCTACATGCCGCTGCTGCGTAACCCGGACAAGAGCAAGCTGTCCAAACGCAAGAACCCGACCTCGGTGACGTTCTACGAGCGCATGGGCTTCATGCCGGAAGCGATGCTCAACTACCTCGGTCGCATGGGCTGGTCGATGCCGGACGAACGCGAGAAGTTCTCGCTGCAGGAAATGGTCGACAACTTCGACCTGAGCCGCGTCTCCCTCGGCGGGCCGATTTTCGACATCGAGAAGCTGTCGTGGCTCAACGGCCAATGGCTGCGTGACCTGCCGGTGGAAGAGTTCGCTTCGCGCCTGCAAACATGGGCGCTGAACCCGGAATACATGATGAAGATCGCGCCACACGTGCAGGGTCGGGTTGAAACCTTCAGCCAGGTCGCACCGCTGGCCGGTTTCTTCTTCGCCGGTGGCGTGAACCCGGACGCCAAGCTGTTTGAATCCAAGAAGCTGTCGGGCGATCAGGTGCGTCAGTTGATGCAGTTAATCCTGTGGAAGCTGGAAAGCCTGCGGCAGTGGGAGAAGGACAGCATCACCGCAACGATTCAAGCGGTGGTCGAATCCCTGGAGCTGAAGTTGCGTGACGCCATGCCGCTGATGTTTGCTTCGATCACTGGCCAGGCCAGTTCGGTGTCGGTGCTCGATGCGATGGAAATTCTTGGCCCGGACCTGACCCGTTTCCGTCTGCGCCAGGCGATCGACCTGCTCGGTGGCGTGTCGAAGAAGGAAAACAAAGAGTGGGAAAAACTCTTGGGCAACATCGCCTAAGGTTGTTTGATCCTGCGCAGGAGCTGCCGAAGGCTGTGATCTTTTGATCCTGCTCTTCGGCGCCACCCCGGTTTTTCAGGGGGAGGGCGGTAAGTGATTGTTATGTCGGCAAAAAACTTTGAAATATTTTAAAAATAAGTTTGACAGCTTTCCGATGCGCCATTAAGATTCGCCCCGTCCTCAGCGATGAGGGGCTATAGCTCAGCTGGGAGAGCGCTTGCATGGCATGCAAGAGGTCGACGGTTCGATCCCGTCTAGCTCCACCAATTTACACTTCAAGGTCTGGCCACACCGGTCTTGAAGCGATCACCACTCAGCGGTGATCAGGTGTATAGAAGGGTTTGCGTCCCCTTCGTCTAGTGGCCTAGGACACCGCCCTTTCACGGCGGTAACAGGGGTTCGAGTCCCCTAGGGGACGCCAGTTTTACAGAAGCGATGTTGCAAGATGTCGCTCCGCCGCGAGGCGAAAAATCCGGGGCTATAGCTCAGCTGGGAGAGCGCCTGCATGGCATGCAGGAGGTCAGCGGTTCGATCCCGCTTAGCTCCACCAATTTTACAATTCAAGGTCTGGCCACACCGGCCTTGAATCGATCAGCTCTCAGCACTGGTCAGTTGTATAGAAGGTTTTGCGTCCCCTTCGTCTAGTGGCCTAGGACACCGCCCTTTCACGGCGGTAACAGGGGTTCGAGTCCCCTAGGGGACGCCACGATTACCCGCTCTGCGGGATTTTATAAGGGTCATTCAATTATTGAATGGCCCTTTTGTTTGTCTGGCGTTTGGCCAAATTCCCTAATTCTTTCAAACTGTTCTTCAGACCAGCGGTCACATCCACGACTTGCGTAAAATTATTATGAGAATAATATTCTAGTCGTAATATTCGGAGGCAACGATGAACGATAAAAAAGCTCAAACCCGCGAACGCATCCTCAAGGCTGCCAGCGCAGCGCTGATTCAGCGCGGCCCGGCTGAACCGAGCGTGGGCGAAGTGATGGGCGCGGCCGGCCTGACCGTCGGCGGCTTCTACGCACACTTCGAAAGCAAGGACGCGATGATGCTGGAAGCGTTCAAGCAACTGCTCGGTCATCGCCGTGGCTTGATCGCCGACATGGACGCCGAATTGACCGGCGAAGAACGTCGCGCGCTCGTTGCTGCGTTTTATCTGTCGCGCAAACACCGTGATTCCTCTGAGTCAGCCTGTCCGATTCCGGCTTCTGTCGGTGAGCTGGGCCGCCTGCCGGACGCGTTTCGTGTGGCGTTGAATGAGCATGTGGAAATGATGGTTGCGCAGTTGGCGGCCAGCCCGGAAGACACCGACAAAGCCTTGGCCGACATGGCCTTGATGGTCGGTGGTTTGGCTTTGGCTCGCGCGTTGGGGCCAGGAGAATTGTCCGATCGATTGCTGCGCGCCGCCAAGTCTGCGGTGCTGTGACCTAAAGGCATTAGCCTGAGGAGTGAGAGCGATGAGCACGTTGAAGTGGGTTCGTGGCGTTAATGGCACCTTGGGCTGGTTCGCACCGAAACTGGTCGCGAGCAAAATGCGACTGGCATTCATGACGCCGCGGGAACTGCCGCCGCGTGATTGGGAATTGCCGCTGCTGGCCAAGTCCGAGCGAATCACCCTGCGCTTCGGTCTCTCGGCGCTGCGTTGGGGGCAAGGTCCCGCCGTGTTGCTGATGCACGGTTGGGAAGGCCGGCCGACTCAGTTTGCCAGTCTTATCACCGCGCTGGTCGATGCCGGTTACACCGTGGTTGCGCTGGACGGTCCGGCCCACGGTCGCTCGCCGGGTCGCGAGGCCAATGTGGTGCTGTTCGCCCGGGCCATGCTTGAGGCCGCTGCCGAGTTGCCACCGCTGCAAGCCGTCATTGGCCACTCCATGGGCGGCGCCAGTGCCATGCTCGCCGTTCAGTTGGGCTTGCGTACCGAAACCCTGGTCACTATCGCTGCTCCGGCGCGGATTCTCGGCGTATTGCGCGGTTTCGCCCGCTATGTTCGGCTGCCACCGAAAGCCCGCTCGGCGTTCATTCGTCAGGTCGAAAGAGACGTCGGCATGCGCGCTGCGGCACTGGATGTCGCGCACTATCAGCTCGACATGCCCGGCCTGATCGTTCATGCCGAAGACGACTGCTACGTTCCGGTCAAGGAATCGCAGCTGATCAACGAGGCCTGGTTTGACAGCCGTCTGTTGCGCCTGGAAGAGGGGGGGCATCAGCGGGTATTGGCTGACCCTCGAGTGATCGAAGGCGTTCTCTCGTTGCTCGCCGGTCGCAGTCTGCAATCGCGCCAATCGGCCTGAGCATCCGTTACACTGCCCCGGTGAAATTTTCTGACCGGGAGTGGGGCATGGGCTGGGATCGGGCAACGCCATTTATCATTGATCTGGAAGTCGGCGCAGAGGACATCGATGGGTTGGGTCACGCGAACAACGCGGTGTACGTGACCTGGCTCGAACGCTGTGCCTGGCGCCACTCCCAGCGGCTTGGCCTGGACCTGGTCGAGTATCGTCGACTGGATCGGGCGATGGCGGTGGTACGGCACGAGATCGATTACCTGGCGGCCGCCTATGAAGGCGATGAGTTGCAATTGGCGACCTGGATCGTCGATTGGGACCAACGTCTGAAAATGACCCGACACTTTCAGTTGAAACGCCCCAGCGACAACACCACGTTGCTGCGGGCGCAGACCACCTTCGTCTGCATCGAGCTGTCGACCGGCAAGCCCAAGCGCATGCCAGCGGAGTTCATCGAAGGCTACGGCCCGGCGTTGCAGATGTTGGATACGACCAAAATCTAATGTGGGAGCGGGCTTGCTCGCGAAAGCGGTGTATCAGTCGAAACATAAGTTGTTTGACGCGCCGCCTTCGCGAGCAAGCCCGCTCCCACAGTTGATCTGCGATGTTCTGCAGATTTTCTCTGAACCCAGTAAACTGCCGCACGTTTTTCGTTGAGTGTGTTTTTCATGCAAATTGCTTTGGCGCCCATGGAGGGGTTGGTCGACAACATCCTGCGGGACGTGCTGACCCGTGTGGGCGGTATCGATTGGTGCGTGACCGAGTTCATTCGGATCAACGATCAACTGCTCACGCCTGCCTATTACCACAAATTCGGCCCGGAACTGCTGACCGGCGCCCGCACCGCATCCGGCGTGCCGCTGCGGGTGCAGCTGCTCGGTTCCGATCCGGTATGCCTGGCGGAAAACGCTGCGCTGGCTTGCGAGCTGGGGTCTGAGGTGATCGACTTGAACTTCGGCTGCCCGGCCAAGACTGTGAACAAGTCCCGTGGCGGCGCCGTGCTGCTCAAAGAGCCTGAGCTGCTGAACCAGATCGTCGAACACGTGCGTCGTGCCGTTCCGGCGCACATTCCGGTGACTGCCAAGATGCGCCTGGGTTTCGATAGCCCGGACGGTGCGCTGGTGTGTGCCACGGCCCTGGCCGAAGGGGGCGCGGCGCACATCGTGGTTCATGCACGGACCAAAACTGACGGCTACAAACCGCCGGCCCATTGGGAATGGATCCCCCGGGTGCAGGATGTCGTCAAGGTTCCAGTGTTCGCCAACGGCGACATCTGGAGCGTCGAAGACTGGCGTCGTTGCCGCGAAATCAGCGGCGTCGAGGACATCATGCTCGGTCGTGGCCTGGTGTCGCGCCCGGACCTGGCACGGCAAATCGCAATGGCGCGGGCCGGTGAGGACGTCGTCGAGATGACCTGGGCCGAGCTGCTGCCATTGATTCAGGACTTCTGGCTGCAAGCCAAGGCGCAGATGACGGCGCGCCAATCGCCGGGTCGCTTGAAGCAGTGGCTGGCGATGCTGACCCGCAATTATCCCGAAGCGGTCGAGCTGTTCACCGTCCTGCGTCGTGAGACCGAACTGGATCAGGTCTCGCGTTTACTGGGTCTTCAGGTGTCCGAAGCAGCCTGAAAAAATCTGTAAATAATCTCTTGAAAAGCAATCAGCGGTCCTTATTTAAGGATTACGCGATGCCGAATTCGGGTCGCGGAGACAAAAAAACTTGCTGATATGTTTCAGGAGATTTGAATCATGAGTACTGCATTTTCCATGGCACCGCTGTTCCGTTCCTCGGTAGGCTTCGACCGTTTCAATGACCTGTTCGAAACCGCCCTGCGCAACGAGCCAGGCAGCACCTACCCACCTTACAACGTGGAAAAACACGGCGACGACCAATACCGCATCGTCGTTGCGGCCGCCGGATTCCAGGAAGAAGACCTGGAGCTGCAAGTGGAAAAAGGTGTGCTGACCATCAGTGGCGGCAAACGTGACGCGAATGAAGACGTCACTTATCTGTACCAAGGCATCGCACAGCGTGCCTTCAAACTGTCCTTCCGTCTGGCCGACCATATCGAAATCAAGGCCGCCGGCCTGAGCAACGGTTTGTTGAGCATCGACCTGTTGCGGGTGATACCGGAAGAGGCGAAAGCCAAACGCATCCCGATCAACGGGACGCAAAAGCCAGCGCTGCAGCACTAAGGCAGAGCAATGAAAAGGGCGCCACTGGCGCCCTTTTTTGTGCTCGTCACTTGAGCAACTTCTGGAAATCCTCCACCGGCAGCGGCGGGCTGTGCAAATACCCCTGATAAAAATGGCAGCCCAGCCCCTGCAAGAATTCGAGCTGCTCCGGCGTCTCTACCCCTTCGGCAATCACTTTCAATTCCAGGCTGCGGGCCATGGCAACGATGGCGCGGATGATCTCGGCGTCGTTGGGGTCGGTGGTGGCGTCGCGGATAAACGATTGGTCGATTTTCAGGGTGTCGACCGGCAGACGCTTGAGGTAGGTCAGCGAGGAATAACCGGTGCCGAAATCGTCCATGGCGAAACTCACGCCGAGTTTTTTCAGGTTCCGCATTTTGTTGATGGTGTCTTCCAGGTTCTGGATCACGATGCCTTCGGTGATTTCCAGTTTCAGTAGCGAGCAGGGCAGACCGTGGCTGGCGAGGCTGTGTTCGATGCGTTCGACGAAATCGTTCTGGCGAAATTGCCGCGGGCTGATGTTCACGCACAGGCTGAAGTCCAGCGGATCGACCAGGCCATTGGCGATCAGTTGTTTGAAGGCGCTGCAGGCCTCGTCGACGATCCAGGTGCCGACTTCCAGAATCAGCCCGCTGTCCTCCAGCACCTTGATGAACTCGGTGGGCGATTGCGCACCGAGTTCCGGATGGTTCCAGCGCACCAGCGCCTCGGCGCCGACGATGCGGTTGTTTCGCGCGTCGACCTGAGGCTGGTAATGCACGCGGAACTCACCCCGGGAAAGGGCCAGGCGCAGGTCGGTTTCCATGCGCAAGCGTTCGCTCGCCGCCTTCTGCATGGTGTTGTGGTACATCTGCGTGGTGTTGCGGCCCGAATCCTTGGCCCGGTAGAGGGCGATGTCGGCGCGTTTGAGCAGGTCGGTCGGGGTCGAACCGTGATCGGGAATCAGCGCGATGCCGATGCTCGGGGTTACTTGCAGGCGTTGTCCGTCGAGGAACATCGGCTCCGACAGCAGTTCACGCAAGGTATCCGCCAGTTGCAGGACTTGCTCGCTGACCTCGTTGCGCGAGCCTTCGAGCCCGCTGAGCAGCACCACGAATTCGTCACCGCCCAAACGCGCGACGGTGTCTTCCATGCGCACACTGGCTTCGAGGCGCGCGGTGATGATTTTCAGCACGGTATCGCCCACCGGATGACCGAGCGAATCATTGATGTGCTTGAAGTGATCGAGGTCGAGAAACATCAGGGCGCCGCGCAGGTTGTGGCGCTTGAGCAGGGCAATCTGCTGGCTCAGGCGATCCATCAGCAGGGCGCGATTGGGCAGGTTGGTCAGCGGGTCGTGGTAGGCCAGGTGACGGATCTGCGCTTCGGCGTTTTTCAGCAGGCTGACGTCACGCGCGGTCAGCAGCAGGCAGGCGGTTTCGTTGAGGGTGATCGGTTCTACCGAGACTTCGACGGTCAGCAACTCGCCGCGTTTATTGCGCCCGAGCATTTCCTGGTGATGCACCCGGCCCTTGATCTGTAGTTCGGCGAGCAGCGCCGAACGTTGTTTTTCCTCGGCCCAGATGCCGACCTGATACACCGTGCGACCCACCACTTCATCGGCGCGGTAGCCGGTCAGGCGGCAAAAGCCATCGTTAACCTCCAGATAACGCCCGGTGTCGCGCTCGGTGATGGTGATGGCGTCGGGGCTGGAGTGGAAGGCCTTGGCGAACTTCTCTTCGCTGGCCTTGAGCGCAGCTTCCGAGCGTTGCTGCTGAGTGATATCGCGCAGGGTGGTGACGATGCACGGCTGGTCGCCGACGCTGATCTGACGGCTGGAAATCACGCAGGTCAGGGCTTGCCCGTCTTTGTGCTGAACGAGGATCGCCACGTTGTTCAGACCCTGTTCGCGGATGACCTGCTCGATCCGTCGCAGGCTTTGCGCCGAAGCGTCCCATAGGCCGATTTCGTCGGCGCCGCGGCCAATCACATCGGTGGCGCTCCAGCCGAAGGTTTGGCTGAAGCTGGAGTTGATCTCGATAAATTGGCCGGTGTCCTGACGGGTCACGCAAATCGGGTCCGGGCTGACCTGGAACAGGGTGGCGAACTTCTCTTCGGACGCCACCAGCAGCTGCTCCCGCTCCACCTGATCGGTGATGTCGAGCAGGGTGCCGGCCATGCGCAGCGGGGCACCGTTTTCATCGCGATAGAGTCGGGCGCGGCTTTCCAGGTAGCGCGAGCTGCCGTCCGGCAGTTGTACGCGGTAGGTCAGTTGATAATTGCCGGCAGGACCTTCTCGCAGGCTGCGATAGGCATCGCGCATGGTGTCGCGCTCTTCGCCGGGCACGCCTTCAAAAAAATCGTCGAAGGATTCATGGAAAGGAATGGCTTCCAGCCCGTGCAGTTGGGCGGCGCGAGCCGAGCCGTACAGCATGCCGCTGGGAATGTGCCAGTCCCAGGTGCCGAGTTGCGCTGAATCCAGCGCCAGGTCGAGGCGCTCCTGGCTGTCTTTCAGGGCATGTTCGGCGGCTTTGCGTTCAGTGGTGTCAAGGAACGTACTCAGTAGATAAGGCTGACCTTCGAGCTCGACCTTTTGCGCGCTGAGGATGCCGTCGTGGATCTGGCCGTTGCTGGCACGAAATTGCACCTCCATGTTGATCAGTTCGCCCTTGGCCTTGGTGGCTTTGACGAGTTGCGCCCGTTGCTCCGGATGCACCCAGAGGCCCAGTTCCAGGGTGGTGCGACCGATGGCGTCCTGTACTGGCCAGCCAAACAGGCTTTCGAAATACTGGTTGGCTTCGCTGATCAGGCCGTCTTCCTGGCGAGTCAGCAGGACCATGTTCGGACACAGGTGGAACAGCGTGGCGAAGCGTTTTTCCGAGCTGCTCAACGCCTGTTCGCGCTGACGCTGGTGGGTGATTTCGCGGATGACGCCAATCATCCGTGGCCGGCCGTGTTTGTCCGGCAGCAGGCTGCCGTTGATCTCCAGCCAGTGCAGGCTGCCGTCGGGCCAGCGGATGCGGTGATGCATCGCCTGTTCCAGCGGGGCGCCGGCGATCACCGCGTCGAAGGCGCGAATGGTTTTCGCCCGATCCTCTGGCGGCAGCAAGTCGAGGTATTCCAGATCCGCCGGCAGCGGTTGCCGGGGATCGAAGCCGAACAGGGCCTGGGTACCCCGCGACCAACTGATCTGCCCACGCTCGATGTCCCAATACCAGGCACCCAAATGTGCACCGTTGAGGGCGGCCAGCAATTGTGGGGCGCTTTCCCAGCTCTGCTCGGACCGTTTTGGGTCAAGCGCCTGTATACGCGGCATCGTCGGAATACGGTCAACAGATTTCGGCATTGGCAAGCCTTGGGCTGAATTAGGCGTTAGGCACAGGTTTTCTCGGCTCTATAGGAGTAGCACAACTTAGCCTTTAGTCCCTGGCAGATCGATTTGTGCATCCAGCAGGGCCATAAAAGCCCGTGCCGCATTCGACAGCGTCCGTTCGGTGTGCAGGATATAGCCTAGCTGGCGAGTGAGTTGTATGCCCGGCAAAGGTATTCGTGCAACTTGTTCATCAAGCATGGTGCGCGGCAACACGCTCCAGGCCAGGCCGATCGAGACCATCATCTTGATGGTTTCCAGATAATTCGTGCTCATGGCGATGTTCGGCGTCAGGCCTTGAGCTTCGAACAGGCGCCGGACGATGTGGTGAGTAAAGGTGTTGCCGCCGGGAAAAACCGCCGGGTGCAGGGCAATGTCCGCCAGACTGACCGGGCCGTGGCTGATCAGCGAGTGCTCCGGGGCGACCACGAAGTCCAGCGGGTCGTCCCACACCGGCGTGGCCTTGACCAGTGCGTGGGGCTCCGGCGCCAGGGTGATGACCGCCAGTTCGGCGCGGCCATGGAGGATTTCTTCGTAGGCCACTTCCGAATCGAGGAACTGAATATCCAGCGCCACTTGCGGGTAACGTCGGGTGAACTCCCTTAATAAGGGGGGCAAGCGGTGCAGGCCGATGTGGTGGCTGGTGGCCAGCGTCAGGCGACCGGTCACTTCGCCGGTCAGGTTGGTCAGGGCGCGGCGGGTGTCATCCAGCACATTCAGAATCTGATAGGCCCGCGGCAGCAAGGCGCGTCCGGCTTCGGTCAGGCCCACTTCACGTCCCAGGCGATCGAACAGGCGCACCTTCAATTGCTGTTCCAGCCCGGCAATGCGCTTGCTGATGGCCGGTTGTGTCAGGTGCAGCCGTTCGCCAGCGCCGGAGAAGCTACCGGTCTCGGCAATCGCGATAAAAGCATTGAGGTTGGCCAGATCCATTGTGGTATTCCAGTTGGTTATCCAAAGCATAAAAAATATGAATTTGAGTTATTTAATGTAACCCCCTAGGATCGACCTCACAAGCCAAGGGGCTATTGAACCGTGCACGACCCAAGGCATAGAAAATAGAAGCAAGCTGATGAGGACCGTCTGATGGCCGGCAAAACGCTTTACGACAAGCTTTGGGATTCCCATGAAGTGAAACGGCGCGACGATGGGTCGTCGCTGATCTATATCGACCGCCACATCATCCATGAAGTGACTTCGCCCCAAGCTTTCGAAGGCCTGCGTCTGGCCGGGCGCAAGCCTTGGCGCGTCGACTCGATCATCGCCACCCCGGACCACAACGTTCCGACCACTCCAGATCGCAAGGGCGGCATTGAAGCGATTACCGATCAGGTCTCGCGCCTGCAGGTTCAGACCCTCGATGACTACTGCGACGAATATGGCATCACTGAATTCAAGATGAATGATGTGCGTCAGGGCATCGTTCACGTGATCGGTCCGGAGCAGGGTGCCACCTTGCCGGGCATGACCGTGGTCTGCGGCGACTCGCACACCTCGACCCACGGCGCGTTTGGCGCATTGGCCCACGGCATCGGGACTTCCGAGGTCGAGCACGTGTTCGCCACGCAATGCCTGGTGGCCAAGAAAATGAAAAACATGCTGGTGTCGGTCGAGGGCAAGTTGCCGTTCGGCGTGACCGCCAAGGACATCGTGCTCGCCGTCATCGGCAAGATCGGCACCGCCGGCGGTAACGGCCACGCCATCGAGTTCGCCGGCAGCGCCATTCGCGATTTGTCCGTCGAAGGCCGCATGACCATCTGCAACATGTCCATTGAAGCCGGCGCTCGTGTTGGCCTGGTGGCTGCCGACGAAAAAACCGTGGCTTACGTCAAGGGTCGTCCATTTGCTCCGAAAGGCGCGGAATGGGACTTGGCGGTCGAAGCCTGGAAAGACCTGGTGTCCGACGCCGATGCGGTGTTCGACACCGTGGTCGAGCTCGACGCTACTCAGATCAAGCCGCAAGTCAGCTGGGGCACATCGCCCGAGATGGTCCTGGCGGTTGATCAGAATGTGCCGGATCCGGCGAAGGAAATGGACCTGGTCAAACGCGGTTCCATCGAACGTGCCTTGAAATACATGGGTTTGAGCGCCAATCAGGCGATCACCGATATTCAACTGGACCGCGTCTTCATTGGTTCCTGCACCAACTCGCGGATCGAAGACTTGCGCGCTGCGGCGGTGATCGCCAAGGGCCGTAAAGTCGCTTCGACCATCAAGCAAGCCATCGTGGTGCCGGGCTCGGGCCTGGTGAAGGCGCAAGCCGAGGCCGAAGGCCTGGACAAGATTTTCCTCGAAGCCGGTTTCGAGTGGCGTGAACCGGGTTGCTCGATGTGCCTGGCGATGAACCCGGACCGCTTGGAGTCGGGCGAGCATTGCGCCTCGACCTCCAACCGCAACTTCGAAGGGCGTCAGGGCGCCGGTGGCCGTACGCACCTGGTCAGCCCGGCCATGGCCGCGGCGGCTGCCGTCCACGGTCGTTTCATCGACGTTCGCGAACTGATCTGAGGAACCGCACATGAGAGCTTTTACCCAACACACCGGTTTGGTCGCCCCCTTGGACCGTGCCAACGTCGACACCGACCAGATTATTCCGAAGCAGTTCTTGAAGTCGATCAAGCGCACCGGTTTTGGTCCGAACCTGTTTGACGAATGGCGCTACCTGGACGTGGGCTATGCCTACCAGGACAACTCCAAGCGTCCGCTGAACAAGGATTTCGTCCTCAACGCCGAGCGTTATCAAGGCGCCAGCGTGCTGCTGGCCCGCGAGAACTTCGGTTGCGGCTCCAGCCGTGAACACGCGCCGTGGGCGCTGGAAGAGTACGGTTTTCGCAGCATCATTGCGCCGAGCTACGCCGACATCTTCTACAACAACAGCTTCAAGAACGGCTTGTTGCCGATCATCTTGAGCGACGCTGAAGTGGATGAGTTGTTCCAGCAGGTTGAAGCCAATCCGGGTTACGAGTTGACGGTCGACCTGCAAGCCCAGACCGTGACCCGTCCGGATGGCAAGGTCTACAACTTTGAACTTGACGAGTTCCGCAAGCATTGCCTGGTGAATGGCCTCGACGATATTGGTCTGACATTGATGGATCACGAGGCGATTGCGTCGTTTGAAAGCAAGCACCGGGCGAGTCAGCCTTGGTTGTTTCGTGACGTTTGATTGATCCGAGATTGATGTAGACAGGGCGGGCCTCTTCGCGAGCAGGCTCGCTCCCACACAGGATTTGCGTCGTTCACAAAACCCCTGTGGGAGCGAGCTTGCTCGCGATGAGGCTCGGATAGACACCACAAGGCAAAACCCCAAAAAGGAAGTCCCCATGACCCAGCACAGCCAAGTCGTACAAAAGCAATTCGGTGAACAGGCCTCGGCCTACCTGAGCAGCGCCGTTCACGCTCAAGGCACCGAATTCGCGCTGCTACAGGCTGAACTGGCCGGGCAGGGCGATGCCCGGGTGCTGGACTTGGGCTGCGGCGCCGGTCACGTGAGTTTCCATGTGGCGTCGTTAGTGAAAGAAGTGGTGGCTTACGACCTGTCCCAGCAAATGCTCGACGTGGTGGCCGCAGCGGCGATTGATCGCGGTTACAGCAATGTCACCACGGTCAACGGTGCCGCCGAGCGCCTGCCGTTCGCCGATGGTGAGTTCGATTTCGTCTTCAGCCGTTATTCGGCGCACCATTGGAGCGATCTCGGCCTGGCCCTGCGAGAAGTTCGCCGGGTGCTGAAGCCGGGCGGCGTGGCGGCGTTCATCGACGTTTTGTCACCGGGCAGTCCGTTGTTCGACACTTACCTGCAAAGCGTCGAAGTGCTGCGCGATACCAGCCATGTGCGCGATTATTCCGCCGGTGAGTGGTTGCGTCAGGTCAGCGAAGCGGGGTTGCATACCCGCAGCACCACCCGTCAACGGCTGCGACTGGAGTACACCTCTTGGGTCGAGCGCATGCGTACACCAGAGGTGATGCGTGCGGCAATCCTCGAGTTGCAGAAATCGATGGGCAATGAAGTGCGCGAATATTTTGAGATTGAGGCCGATGGTTCGTTCAGTACCGATGTGCTGGTGCTGATGGCTGAACGATAAGCCGAGCAATAGAATTTTTCCCGGCTGACCCGCGACCCCAGGGCACGCCGACTGATGACATGAGGAAAGCATGAGCAAGCAGATTCTGATTCTCCCAGGTGACGGTATTGGCCCGGAAATCATGGCCGAAGCGGTCAAGGTGCTGGAGTTGGCGAACGACAAGTACAGCCTGGGCTTCGAGCTGAGCCATGACGTGATCGGTGGCGCTGCCATCGACAAACACGGTGTGCCGCTGGCTGACGAAACCCTGGACCGTGCACGCGCGGCCGACGCTGTACTGCTGGGCGCGGTGGGCGGCCCGAAATGGGACACCATCGAGCGTGACATTCGTCCTGAGCGCGGCCTGCTGAAAATTCGTGCGCAACTGGGCCTGTTCGGCAACCTGCGTCCGGCGATCCTGTACCCGCAACTGGCCGAGGCTTCGAGCTTGAAGCCTGAAATCGTGGCTGGCCTGGACATCCTGATCGTCCGTGAACTGACCGGCGGCATCTACTTCGGCGCGCCACGTGGCGTTCGCACCCTGGAAAACGGCGAGCGTCAGGCTTACGACACCCTGCCGTACAGCGAAAGCGAAATCCGCCGTATCGCCCGTGTCGGTTTCGACATGGCCATGGTTCGTAACAAGAAACTGTGTTCGGTGGACAAGGCCAACGTGTTAGCGTCCAGTCAACTGTGGCGTGAAATCGTCGAGCAAGTGGCCAAGGATTACCCTGAAGTCGAACTGAGCCACATGTACGTCGACAACGCCGCGATGCAACTGGTGCGCGCACCGAAGCAATTCGACGTGATCGTTACCGACAACCTGTTTGGTGACATTCTGTCCGACCAGGCATCGATGCTCACCGGTTCCATCGGCATGCTGCCGTCGGCGTCGTTGGATACCAACAATAAAGGCATGTACGAGCCGTGCCATGGTTCGGCGCCGGACATCGCTGGCAAAGGCATTGCCAACCCGTTGGCGACGATTCTGTCGGTGTCGATGATGTTGCGTTACAGCTTCAATCTGCAGGACGCGGCCGATGCCATCGAAAAGGCCGTCAGTCTGGTATTGGACCAGGGCCTTCGCACTGGCGACATCTGGTCGAACGGTTGCACTAAAGTCGGTACGCAGCAAATGGGTGACGCAGTAGTCGCCGCGCTGCGGAATCTGTAATCTCTCGGGCCCGCTGCAACTTTCACTCTTGAAAGCAGCGGCCCACTTTTTAAAGAAGGTGTAGTTGCGATGAAACGTGTAGGTCTGATCGGTTGGCGCGGTATGGTCGGTTCCGTGCTCATGCAGCGGATGCTGGAAGAGCAGGATTTCGATCTTATTGAGCCGGTGTTTTTCACCACTTCCAATGTCGGTGGTCAAGGCCCGTCCGTGGGCAAGGACATTGCTCCGCTCAAGGACGCTTACAGCATTGATGAGCTGAAAACCCTCGACGTGATTCTGACCTGCCAGGGTGGCGACTACACCAGCGAAGTTTTCCCGAAACTGCGCGAAGCCGGCTGGCAGGGTTACTGGATCGACGCCGCTTCCAGCCTGCGCATGCAGGATGACGCGGTGATCGTGCTGGACCCGGTGAACCGCAAGGTCATCGACCAGCAGCTCGACGCGGGCACCAAGAACTACATCGGCGGCAACTGCACCGTCAGCCTGATGCTGATGGGGCTGGGCGGTCTGTTCGAAGCCGGTCTGGTCGAGTGGATGAGCGCCATGACCTATCAGGCGGCCTCCGGTGCCGGCGCGCAGAACATGCGCGAACTGATCAAGCAAATGGGCGCGACCCATGCCGCTGTCGCCGATCAACTGGCCGACCCGGCCAGCGCGATCCTCGACATCGACCGCCGTGTGGCCGAAGCCATGCGCAGCGACGCGTACCCGACCGAAAACTTCGGCGTACCGCTGGCCGGCAGCCTGATCCCGTGGATCGACAAGGAACTGCCAAACGGTCAGAGCCGCGAAGAGTGGAAGGCCCAGGCCGAGACCAACAAGATCCTTGGTCGCTTCAAGAGCCCGATCCCGGTCGATGGTATCTGCGTGCGTATCGGCGCCATGCGCTGCCACAGCCAGGCGCTGACCATCAAGCTGAACAAAGATGTGCCGATCGCCGACATCGAAGGGCTGATCAGCCAGCACAACCCTTGGGTCAAACTGGTCCCGAACAGCCGCGAAGCCAGCATTCAGGAACTGAGCCCGACGAAAGTCACCGGCACCCTGAACGTACCGGTTGGTCGTCTGCGCAAGCTGAACATGGGCACGCAGTACGTCGGCGCGTTCACCGTCGGCGACCAACTGCTGTGGGGCGCGGCCGAACCGCTGCGTCGCATGCTGCGGATCCTGCTTGAGCGTTGATCGATTGAAGTAATGAACGAACCCGCGCCTTGAAAGAGGTGCGGGTTTTTTTGCTTTTGCGGTGCCTGTGAGGCCGCCTTCGCGAGCAGGCTCGCTCCCACAAGGAAATCACCGAACCCTGTGGGAGCGAGCCTGCTCGCGAAGGGGCCGGAACAGGCGCCCCAAATTCCGGCAGAAATTGCCTGCATGCCAACCACCCGGTAAAGTGCCGCTCCCCCCGTTTCGCCAGAGGTAGAACCATGAGCCAGTCCTTTGATATTGCCGTGATCGGTGCCACCGGTACTGTCGGCGAAACGCTCGTGCAGATTCTCGAAGAGCGCGACTTCCCTGTCGGCAATCTGCACCTGCTCGCCAGCAGCGAATCGGCCGGGCATTCGGTGCCGTTTCGCGGCAAGAACGTGCGGGTGCGGGAAGTCGATGAGTTCGACTTCAGTAAAGTCCAGCTGGTGTTCTTCGCTGCCGGCCCGGCGGTAACCCTGAGTTTCGCTTCGCGTGCCACGGCCGCCGGTTGCTCGCTGATCGACTTGTCCGGTGCCTTGCCGGCTGATCAGGCGCCACAGGTCGTGCCTGAAGCCAACGCTCAGGTGCTGGCCGGTTTGAAAAAGCCGTTCCAGGTCAGCAGTCCAAGCCCTTCGGCCACCACATTGGCGGTAGTGCTGGCGCCGTTGCTCGGTTTGCTCGATCTGCAACGCATCAATTTGACCGCTAGTCTGGCCGTCTCCGCCCAGGGCCGCGAAGCCGTCACCGAACTGGCACGGCAAACGGCCGAACTGCTCAATGTGCGTCCGCTGGAGCCGACCTTCTTCGATCGGCAGATGGCTTTCAACCTGCTGGCGCAAGTGGGCAAGCCAGATGATCAGGGTCACACGCTGCTGGAAAAGCGCCTGGTACGCGAGCTGCGTCAGGTCATGGCGCTGCCTTTATTAAAGATTTCCGTCACTTGCATTCAAGCCCCGGTGTTTTTTGGCGATAGCTTTAACGTGACCTTGCAGTCATCGAGCGACATCGACCTGGCTAAAGTCAACGCCGCCCTGGAAGACGCGCCCGGTATCGAGTTGGTGGAAGCCGGCGATTACCCGACGCCGGTAGGCGATGCGGTAGGGCAGGACGTGGTCTACGTTGGTCGGGTTCGCAACGGGATCGACGACCTGTCGGAACTTAATTTGTGGCTGACGTCAGATAACGTACGCAAAGGTGCAGCGCTCAATGCTGTGCAGGTGGCTGAATTGTTGATAAAAGACCTGCTGTAAAAGATACTTGGCAACAATTTGTCGAATGAATCCGGCCGGGCGCTATGCTTGGCTGGACTGCTGAAGGCGGGCTCCCTCCGGGGCTTTGCGTGGCATGAATGAAATGATCGCGCGCGATGACTTTTCGCCGCCGCGCGCAATGCCTTACGGCAGCGACTATCAACACCTTCTCGCTGGCCGAGGAATGTTCAAACAAAGGATGAGGCTATGGTTCAAGTTCGCAAACTGGTGTTAGCAATAGCGGCCGCCTCGGCGCTGTCCTCCGGTATGGCGCATGCCCTCGGGCTCGGGGAATTGACCCTGAAGTCGACGCTGAACCAGCCCCTGGTGGCAGAAATCGAGTTGCTCGACGTCAAGGACCTCACCGCTGCCGAAATGGTGCCGAGCCTGGCTTCGCCCGAAGATTTCGCCAAGGCCGGTGTCGACCGCCAGGCGTTTCTCAATGACCTGACCTTTACCCCAGTGATCAACGCCAGCGGCAAAAGCATCCTGCGTGTGACGTCCAGCAAACCACTCTCCGAACCCATGGTGAAATTCCTGGTTCAGGTGATGTGGCCCAACGGTCGCCTATTGCGCGATTACAGCGTGCTGCTCGATCCGTCCAAATTCTCGCCGCAAACCGCTGATGCGGCTGCGCAGCCTGCACCGACGCAAACCGTCACCGCACCGGTGACCGGTGGCACCAAACCAACCCAATACACCACCGCGCCGCGCGATACCCTGTGGGAAATCGCTGCGAAGGCGCGCAATGGCGGCTCGGTCCAGCAAACCATGCTGGCCATCCAGGCGTTGAATCCGGATGCCTTTATCGATGGCAACATCAACCGGTTGAAAGCCGGTCAGGTGCTGCGTCTGCCGGATCAGACGCAGAGCGCCAGCCTGCCGCAGCCGAAAGCCATTGCCGAAGTCTCCGCGCAGAACACCGCGTGGCGTCAGGGTCGTCGCTACGTGGCGAAGCCCGGGACCGGACAGCAGCAGCTCGATGCCACCAAACGCGCTCGCGGAGAAGGCCCTTCGTCGCAAGCGGCGACAGACAAGCTGAGCCTGGTCTCTGCCGAGTCCGGCAAGGCCGGTGGCAAAGGCGCCGCGGGTGATGCCAAGAATTTGAGCAACAAGCTGGCCGTGACCCAGGAAAGCCTCGACACGACCCGTCGTGACAATGCCGAACTGAAAAGCCGCATGACCGATCTGCAAAGTCAGCTGGACAAGCTGCAACGCCTGATCGAACTGAAGAACAATCAACTGGCCAAGTTGCAGGCTGAAGGTGCGGCGGGTGCGCCGGCACCCGGTGCGACCGCTCCGGCAATGTCAGCCGAACTGGCGGCCAATCCTGCGGCAACTACGCCTGCGGACGCGGCTCCGACTGCACCCGAGGCTGCTGCGCCCGAGGCCACGTCGGCTCCGGTCGAGCCGACGCCGGCAGCATCCGATGATCAGCAATTCAAAGAACTGCTGACCAATCCTTGGCTGCTGGGTCTGGCAGGTGGCGGGGCGGTGGTGGTGCTGTTCCTGCTGCTGTTGCTGGCGCGTCGCCGCAAAGCCCAGCAGGAAGCCGAGAAGCATTTGCGCATGGCCCGTGATTTGGCCGAGGAGCAGGCGTTCTCCACTGAACTCGACCTGCCAAAAGGCATCTTCGAAGACCTGGAAGTGCCGCCGCCGAGCGTGAAGCTCGCTACCCCAACGCCACCGCCTGCACCAGCCCCTGCACCCGCGCCGGCTCCGGTGATTGCTCCGGTTGTGGTAACACCGCCGATCGCTGCGCCATTGGTTTCGCCTGCTGGCGAGCGCGATGACGACGTATTGACCAAGGCGCAGTCGCACATCACTGCCGGTCGTCTGAATCAGGCGGCTGCCTTGCTGGAAGACGGGATCAAGCAAGAGCCGCAACGCAGTGACCTGCGCCTCAAGCTGATGGAAGTCTACGGTCAGCAAGGCGACCGCGATGCATTCGTTGCCCAGGAACGCCAACTGGTGGCCAATGGTGACAACTTTGCTCAGGTCGAAAAACTCAAGAGCCGCTTCCCGGCCATGGTCATTGCGGCAGCCGGTGGTATTGCAGCCGCTGCGATCGCTGCCGAACTGGATGCGCAATATGTCAAGGATTTGCTGCTGGACGAGCCCGAAACGCCGGCACCAGCAGTGCCCGATGACTTCGACAATGCCTTCGATTTGAGCCTGGATGATCTGGAAGCTACCGCTCCGGCAGTGGTTGCACCAGAGGCAGAAGCGGAGGCAGAGCCCGATGACTTCGACAGTGCCTTCGATTTGAGCCTGGATGATCTGGAAGCTGCCTCTCCGGCGGTGGTTGCACCAGAACCAGAGCCAAAGGCCGAGTCCGATGATCTCGACAGTGCCTTCGATTTGAGCCTGGATGATCTGGAAACTGCCCCTGCGACAGTGGTTACGCCAGAGCTAGAACCAAAACCAGAAGCAGAGCCAGTGTCTGCGGCTGAGCTGGACGACTTCCCGCTGGACGACGACTTGAGCTTCGAGTCGGTGTTGCGGCAGCAGAACGACATCAAGGAAAACCTCGATGACCTGTCGGACTTCGACCTGGATATGGACCTTGGTGGGGATGCCTCGCCGGCGACCCTGGCCGAAGACGATTTCCTGTTGAGCCTGGATGACGGCGTCAAGGACCTGGACTTGCCTGCCGCTGAAGCGCCTGCTGTTCCCGAGGCTGCGCTGGGCGATCTGGAGCTGCCAGCCGATTTCGACCTGTCGCTGGCTGACGAAATGGACGCGCCAGATGCCCCGGACGCGTTTGCAGCCGAACTGGAAGACGTCAACGCCGAGCTGGATCGTCTGTCCCAGAGCCTTGGCGAGCCGAGCTTCACGGCGGAAGACGCCATGGCCTCCGCAGCTGACGAGCCGGAATTCGATTTCCTTTCCGGCACCGACGAAGTCGCGACCAAACTCGATCTGGCCCAGGCCTACATCGACATGGGCGACGCCGACGGCGCCCGGGACATCCTTAACGAGGTGGTGACCGAGGGTGACGACGGGCAGAAGAGCGAAGCCAAGGAAATGCTTTCGCGTCTGGCTTGATTGATCGGTAAGGCGTAAACAAAACGGCAGCCCATTGAGGCTGCCGTTTTTGTTTCTGTCGATGGTGCGTTGGTGTCTGTCGGGCCGTCTTCGCGAGCAGGCTCGCTCCCACTTTGAGTCTCTGGTGTTCACAAACCCCCTGTGGGAGCGAGCCTGCTCGCGAAGAGGCCGGCACACTCAACATAATTCGACTCCGCAGCCCCCAAAAAACACACGGCTCTGGCGTCCCGGTCCGGCGGCCTTATAATGCCCGCCTTTGCGTACATCAGCAGGCTGTCACTCCTTGGCAAATATAGATAATCCGGCCGCCGAAATGGTGGCCGACGGCTTTTTCCGGATCGCGTTGGGCGTTGAATACAAAGGCTCGCGCTATCGCGGCTGGCAGCGCCAGGCTTGCGGCGTACTCACCGTGCAGGAAACGCTCGAAAAGGCCTTGTCCAAAGTCGCCGACTCACCGGTGTCGCTGCTCTGCGCCGGGCGTACGGATGCCGGCGTGCATGCGTGCGGTCAGGTGGTGCATTTCGATACCCAGGTCGAGCGTTCGATGAAAGCCTGGGTCATGGGCGCCAATATCAATTTGCCCCACGACGTCAGTGTCAGCTGGGCCAAGGTTATGCCGGCGCATTTTCATGCGCGGTTCAAGGCCATTGCCCGGCGCTATCGCTACGTGATTTACAACGATCAGATCCGCCCGGCGCACCTGAACGAAGAAATCACCTGGAACCACCGTCCGCTGGACGTCGAGCGCATGGCCGAGGCGGCGCAGTACCTGGTCGGCACCCACGATTTCAGCGCTTTCCGTGCCGGCCAGTGTCAGGCCAAGTCGCCGATCAAGGAGCTGCATCACCTGCGCGTCACGCGCCACGGCAAGATGATCGTGCTGGACATCCGCGCCAGCGCCTTCCTGCACCACATGGTGCGCAATATTGCTGGCGTGCTGATGACCATCGGTGCCGGCGAGCGCCCGGTGGAGTGGATGAAAGAAGTGCTGGAGAGCCGCATTCGCCGTTCCGGTGGGGTGACGGCGCACCCGTACGGCCTGTACCTGGTGCAGGTCGAGTACCGCGACGAGTTCGAATTGCCCGAACGTTACATCGGGCCGCACTTCCTGACCGGCTTCTCGGAACTTGACGGCTGACGCCCTCGAACGCTTTTGTTACCATCCGGGACTTTCTCGGATTTACCTTGGGGTTCTATCGACATGTCGGCCGTTCGCAGCAAGATTTGTGGGATTACCCGCATAGAAGATGCGTTGGCGGCGGTTGAGGCCGGGGCTGATGCGATCGGATTTGTGTTCTACGCCAAAAGCCCCCGGGCCGTGACGTTTCAGCAGGCGCGCTCGATCATCGAGGCGTTGCCGCCGTTCGTGACCACTGTAGGGTTGTTTGTCAACGCCAGCCGCTGCGAGTTGGGGGAAATCCTCGACGCCGTGCCACTGGACCTGTTGCAGTTCCATGGCGACGAAACCGCGGCCGAGTGCGAAGGCTGGCATCGTCCGTACATCAAGGCGTTGCGGGTCAAGGCTGGTGACGATATCGCGGCCGCATGCGATGCGTTTCCAGGCGCCAGCGGTATCCTGCTCGACGCCTACGTTGAAGGCGTACCCGGCGGAACCGGTGAAGCGTTTGACTGGTCTCTGATACCGCAAGGCTTGAGCAAACCGATCATCCTGGCGGGCGGCTTGACGCCGGACAACGTCGCCGAGGCGATTGCCCGGGTTCAGCCTTACGCGGTGGACGTCAGCGGTGGGGTGGAGGCGAGCAAGGGCATCAAGGATCACGCAAAGATTCAGGCATTCATTAAAGCGGTTGTAGGAGCTGTCGAGTGAAACGAGGCTGCGAAGAGCCAAATCAAAAGATCGCAGCCTCGTTTCACTCGTCAGCTCCTACGTTGATGTGACGGCTGGCACACTGCCGCCGTCCACAGGCATGGCTGAGGGTTTTTGGGGTGTACGCAGGTCACGTTTAGCTGATCCGGCAACCCATCGATCATCGCCACACACATGAATTTAGCTCAAGGGCATACGCGGGGCTGCGAACCAGAGCGTTCGGGCCGCCGGTACTGGAGAAAGAAAGCATGAGCAACTGGTTAGTAGACAAACTGATCCCTTCGATCATGCGTTCCGAGGTCAAGAAGAGCTCGGTGCCTGAAGGTCTGTGGCACAAATGCCCGTCTTGCGAGGCTGTGCTGTATCGTCCGGAGCTGGAAAAGACCCTGGACGTTTGCCCCAAGTGCAACCACCACATGCGTATCGGCGCTCGCGCCCGTATCGACATCTTTCTCGACGCTGAAGGTCGTGCCGAACTGGGCGCGGACCTGGAGCCGGTTGACCGTCTGAAGTTCCGCGACGGCAAGAAGTACAAGGATCGCCTGACCGCTGCGCAGAAGCAGACCGGCGAAAAAGACGCACTGATCTCCATGAGCGGCTCCCTGCTGGGCATGCCGGTAGTGGTTTCGGCCTTCGAATTCTCCTTCATGGGTGGTTCGATGGGCGCCATCGTTGGTGAGCGTTTTGTTCGCGCTGCCAACTACGCGCTGGAAAACCGTTGCCCGATGATCTGCTTCGCCGCTTCCGGTGGTGCGCGGATGCAGGAAGCCCTGATCTCCCTGATGCAAATGGCCAAGACCTCTGCGGTGCTGGCGCGTCTGCGTGAAGAAGGCATTCCGTTCATCTCCGTGCTGACCGACCCGGTCTACGGTGGTGTTTCCGCCAGTCTGGCGATGCTCGGCGACGTGATTGTCGGTGAGCCGAAAGCCCTGATCGGCTTCGCCGGTCCGCGCGTGATCGAGCAGACCGTGCGTGAAAAACTGCCGGAAGGCTTCCAGCGCAGCGAATTCCTGCTGGAACACGGTGCGATCGACATGATCATTCACCGTCAGGAACTGCGTCCGCGCCTGGGCAATCTGCTGGCACAAATGATGGGCCTGCCGACGCCGAAATTCGTCGCCGCGCCAATCGAGCCAATCGTGGTTCCACCGGTACCTGCCAACATATGACCCAACGTACCCTTGGCGAGTGGCTCGCCTACCTTGAGCAGTTGCACCCTTCGGCCATCGACATGGGCCTGGAGCGCTCGCAACAGGTAGCGTCCCGCATGGGACTGGGCAAGCCGGCGCCTCGGGTGATCACGGTCACCGGCACCAACGGCAAAGGTTCTACCTGCGCATTCGTGGCTTCGTTGCTGCGGGCGCAGGGCCTGAACGTCGGTGTCTACAATTCTCCGCACCTGCTGCGTTACAACGAGCGGGTGCAGGTCAATGGCGTCGAAGCCACTGACGCCGAGCTGTGCGATGCCTTTGCAGCGGTCGAGGCAGGCCGTGGCGATACATCCTTGACGTACTTCGAAATGGGCACCCTGGCGGCGTTCTGGCTGTTTCAACACGCCAGTCTCGATGCAGTGGTGCTGGAAGTCGGGCTGGGTGGGCGTCTGGATACGGTCAACGTGGTCGATGCCGATATGGCGCTGGTCACCAGCATTGGTGTTGATCACGCGGACTATCTGGGTGATACCCGTGAATCCGTAGCGTTCGAAAAGGCCGGCATCTTCCGCCAGGGCGCGCCTGCGCTCTGTGGCGACCTGAATCCTCCACAGCCTCTGCTGGATAAAGCGCGAGAGCTCAATTGCCCGTTTTTCCTGCGTGGGCGCGATTTTGACCTCGGCATCACCGATCACCACTGGCAATGGCGCGGTCTCGACGCTCAAGGGCGAGTGGTCGAGTTGTATGATCTGCCGTTGCTCGATCTACCGATGGAAAACGCCGCGCTGGCGTTGCAGGCTTACCTGTTGCTCGGGTTGCCTTGGGTGGATGCACAAATTATTGCTGCGCTGAAAGCCACTCGGGTGGTCGGTCGCCTTGATCGCCGTCAGTTTGACTGGCAGGGCAAGCGCCTGAACCTGTTGCTGGACGTGGGGCATAACCCCCATGCGGCAGAGTATCTGGCTCGCCGTCTGGCCAGCCGTCCACCGGCCGGCAAGCGTCTGGCAGTGTTCGGACTGTTGGCAGACAAGGATCTGGATGGTGTTGTCGGTGAATTGAATGCTAGTGTCCAGCATTGGGCCGTCGCGCCGCTGGATTCACCGCGAGCACGCCCGGTTGCCGATTTGCACGCGGCGTTGCAGAACCTTGGCGCCTCGGTAACGTCCTATGACAGCGTGGCCGCCGCCCTGGAAGGGCAGTGCGCGCTGGCGACGAGCGACGACGAGATTCTGTTGTTCGGATCATTTTATTGTGTCGCCGAGGCCCTCGAATGGCTGGCCCGGCGCTCCACGGAGGAAGCGGCAAATGGCATTGCTGGATAAGGCATACAAACAGCGCATGGTCGGCGCCCTGGTTCTGGTGGCGCTGGCGGTGATTTTCCTGCCGATGCTGTTTTCCCGTCAGGATGAACAGCGTCAAGTGACGGTTGAAGCCCCGACAGCGCCGCAAGCGCCTGCGGTGCCGCAAGTTCAGGTCGAGCCGGTGGTGGTGCCTGAGCCGCAAGCGCTGCCTCAGGAACCTGTGCCGAGTGATGATGAAATCGCTCAGCAAGAAGCATCGTCCACGCCGATTGCCCCAAGTGCCCCGGTTGCGCCTGCCAAACCGGTCGCGCCACCTCCGGCGCCGGTCAACAAGCCAACGGTTGCACCTAGCCAGCCCATCACGGCTGCACCGGGCAAGCCGGACACGACTCAAAGCCGCGTCGATGCCAATGGCCTGTCGGTAAGCTGGTCGGTGCAACTGGCTAGCCTGACGAGCCGTGCGAGTGCAGAAAGCCTGCAGAAATCCCTGCGCAGTGAGGGCTATAACGCCTATATCCGCACCGCCGATGGCAAGAATCGGGTGTTTGTCGGGCCGCTGATCGAGCGGGCAGAAGCCGATCGTCTGCGTGACTTGTTGGGCCGCCAGAAGAACCTCAAGGGTTTTGTAGTGCGTTTCCAGCCTGAGCGTGGCTAACGAAGCGCCAATACCCGGCTTTATGTAGCAGCTGCCGAGCCTGCGAGGCTGCGTCCGGCTGCGAAGCGGCCGTAAACCCTGCTTGCACGGTGTGCCGAATAGACCGAATTGCCTGATTTTACGGCTGCTGTGCAGCCGAACGCAGGCTTCGCCAGCTGCTACAGGGGTGAGTACAGTTTCGATAGGGGCTAAAACTATCGCCTCGATTTGAAATGCACTGACAATCGCAGCTTACCGATAAGCATGGGCTCTGCTAAAATGCGCCGCCTTATCCGTCTGTAGGCTGCACTGTGCCATTTACCTGGGTTGACTGGGCGATCGTTGCAATCGTCGCCATTTCCGCATTGATCAGTCTGAGCCGCGGCTTCGTCAAAGAAGCACTATCGCTGGTGACCTGGATCATCGCAGGAGTCGTCGCCTGGATGTTCGGTGGTTCATTGTCCGAGTACCTCACCGGATACATCCAAACGCCATCGGCACGTGTGATCACGGGCTGCGCAATCATGTTTGTCGCCACGTTAATCGTAGGCGCAATGATCAATTATCTTATCGGCGAATTGGTACGCGTCACCGGGTTGTCCGGGACCGATCGATTCCTCGGCATGGCCTTCGGCGCCGCGCGTGGCGTGTTGCTGGTGGTCGTGGCGGTCGGGCTGTTGAGCCTGGGGCCGGTACAGCAGGACGGGTGGTGGCAAGAGTCACAGCTCGTGCCAAAATTTCTATTGGTTGCAGATTGGTCCAAAAACCTGATTCTCGGGTGGAGCAGTCAGTGGCTTGCCAGCGGTATCAGCATACCCGCTGAGATACCGTTCAAGGAGCACCTCTTGCCGATGGCCAAAACGCCTCAGTGAGTTGTGTTCAGTTCAGATCCATTAAGTAGGGGTTGCGTCGCATGTGTGGCATCGTCGGTATCGTCGGTAAGTCGAACGTCAATCAGGCGCTGTATGACGCGCTAACCGTCCTCCAGCACCGCGGCCAGGACGCTGCCGGTATCGTGACCAGCCATGATGGCCGGTTATTCCTGCGCAAGGACAATGGCCTGGTGCGTGACGTGTTCCATCAACGTCACATGCAGCGCCTGGTCGGTCACATGGGTATTGGCCATGTGCGTTACCCGACCGCGGGCAGCTCGACTTCGGCCGAAGCCCAACCGTTTTACGTCAACTCGCCTTACGGCATCACCCTGGCGCACAACGGTAACCTGACCAACGTTGAACAGCTGGCCAAGGAGATTTACGAATCTGACCTGCGCCACGTCAACACCAACTCCGATTCGGAAGTGCTGCTCAACGTGTTCGCGCACGAACTGGCCCAGCGCGGCAAGTTGCAGCCAACCGAAGAAGACGTGTTCGCTGCCGTCACTGACGTGCACAACCGTTGCGTCGGTGGTTACGCGGTTGTGGCGATGGTGACCGGTTACGGCATCGTCGGTTTCCGCGACCCGCACGGCATCCGTCCGATCGTCTTCGGTCAGCGTCACACCGACGAAGGCGTTGAGTACATGATCGCCTCCGAAAGCGTTTCCCTGGACGTACTCGGTTTCACCCTGATTCGCGACCTGGCACCGGGCGAAGCGGTCTACATCACTGAAGACGGCAAGCTGCACACCCGTCAGTGCGCGACCAACCCGTCCCTGACCCCGTGCATCTTCGAACACGTGTACCTGGCGCGTCCGGACTCGATCATCGACGGCGTTTCGGTCTATAAAGCACGCCTGCGCATGGGTGAGAAACTCGCCGAGAAGATCCTGCGCGAGCGTCCGGAACACGACATCGACGTGGTCATCCCGATTCCGGACACCAGCCGCACCGCGGCCCTGGAATTGGCGAACCACTTGGGCGTCAAGTTCCGCGAAGGTTTCGTGAAGAACCGCTACATCGGCCGGACCTTCATCATGCCAGGCCAGGCCGCACGGAAAAAATCCGTACGCCAGAAGCTCAACGCCATTGAGCTGGAATTCCGCGGCAAGAACGTAATGCTGGTGGATGACTCCATCGTTCGCGGCACCACCTGTAAGCAGATCATCCAGATGGCCCGCGAAGCCGGCGCCAAAAACGTCTACTTCTGCTCCGCGGCACCGGCCGTTCGTTACCCGAACGTTTACGGCATTGACATGCCGAGCGCTCACGAGTTGATCGCCCATAACCGTTCGACCCAGGACGTGGCTGATCTGATCGGCGCTGACTGGTTGATCTATCAGGACTTGCCTGACTTGATCGAAGCGGTCGGTGGCGGCAAGATCAAGATCGAGAAGTTCGATTGCGCGGTGTTCGACGGCCAGTACGTCACCGGTGACGTCGACGAGGCTTACCTGAACAAGATCGAGCAGGCACGTAACGATGCCTCCAAGGTCAAGACGCAGGCAGTCAGTGCGATCATTGATCTGTATAACAACTGAGTAACTACCGGCCCTGAGGGGCCGGTTTTGTATCTACTAAAAAGAGCAAGGCAAGGAGTGACAGCATGAGTCAGGATTGGGATGCCGGTCGGCTGGACAGCGACCTCGAAGGCGTAGCGTTCGATACCCTGGCCGTACGCGCCGGTCAGCACCGCACGCCGGAAGGCGAACACGGTGATCCGATGTTCTTCACTTCCAGCTACGTATTCCGCACCGCTGCCGATGCGGCCGCACGTTTTGCCGGTGAAGTGCCGGGCAACGTTTACTCGCGCTACACCAACCCGACCGTACGTGCGTTCGAAGAGCGCATTGCCGCGCTGGAAAGCGCCGAACAAGCGGTGGCCACGGCGACCGGCATGGCCGCGATCATGGCGGTGGTGATGAGCCTGTGCAGCGCCGGCGATCACGTGCTGGTATCGCGCAGCGTATTCGGTTCGACCATCAGTCTGTTCGAGAAGTACTTCAAGCGCTTTGGCATTGAAGTCGATTACGTGCCTCTGGCGGACTTGTCCGGCTGGGATGCGGCGATCAAGGCCAACACTAAGTTGCTGTTCGTCGAATCGCCATCCAACCCGCTGGCTGAGCTGGTGGACATCGCCGAGCTGTCGAAAGTCGCTCACGCCAAAGGCGCGATGCTGGTGGTCGACAACTGTTTCTGCACTCCGGCGTTACAGCAACCGCTGAAGATGGGCGCGGACATCGTCGTGCACTCGGCGACCAAGTTCATCGACGGCCAGGGCCGTTGCATGGGCGGTGTTGTGGCCGGTCGCAGCGAGCAGATGAAAGAAGTCGTCGGTTTCCTGCGGACTGCCGGGCCGACCCTGAGCCCGTTCAACGCCTGGATCTTCCTCAAGGGCCTGGAAACGCTGAGCCTGCGTATGAAGGCTCACTGTGCCAATGCCCAGCAACTGGCTGAATGGCTGGAGCAGCAGGACGGCATCGAGAAAGTCCATTACGCGGGTCTCAAAAGCCATCCGCAGCACGAGTTGGCCCTGCGTCAGCAGAAAGGCTTTGGTGCGGTCGTGAGTTTCGAAGTCAAGGGCGGCAAAGAGGGCGCCTGGCGCTTTATCGACGCGACCCGTCTGATCTCCATCACCGCCAACCTCGGTGACAGCAAAACCACCATTACGCACCCAAGCACCACCTCTCACGGCCGTTTGGCACCGCAGGAGCGTGAAGCAGCGGGCATTCGTGACAGCCTGATCCGCATCGCGGTCGGCCTGGAAGACGTGGCCGACCTGCAAGCCGATCTGGCGCGCGGGTTGGCTGCCTTGTGATCGAGTTGTCCACGCCAGGCACTGGCACCAACGGCCGCGTCGCACTGGTCACGGGTGCCGCGCGGGGCATTGGTCTGGGGATCTCGGCCTGGCTGATCAGCGAAGGCTGGCAGGTGGTGCTGACTGATCTTGATCGAGTACGCGGTTCGAAAGTGGCGAAGGTGCTCGGCGACAACGCCTGGTTCATCGCCATGGACGTCTCGAACGAGGCGCAGGTGGCATTGGGCGTCGCCGAAGTGCTGGGGCAGTTCGGGCGTCTGGATGCGCTGGTGTGCAACGCGGCGGTTGCCGATCCGCACAACATCACCCTTGAAAGCCTTGATCTGGCGTACTGGAATCGGGTACTGGCGGTGAATCTCAGTGGGCCGATGCTGTTGGCCAAGCACTGTGCGCCGTACCTGCGTGCTCACAGCGGCGCGATCGTCAACCTGGCCTCGACCCGCGCCGGGCAGTCGGAACCCGACACCGAGGCTTATGCGGCGAGCAAGGGCGGCCTGCTGGCCCTGACTCATGCCTTGGCGATCAGCCTCGGGCCGGAAATCCGCGTCAATGCAGTCAGTCCGGGTTGGATCGATGCACGGGATCCCTCCGCACGTCGTGCCGAACCTCTGACCGATGCCGATCATGCCCAGCATCCGGCGGGTAGGGTAGGGACGGTCGAGGACGTGGCGGCGATGGTCGCCTGGCTGTTGTCGAAGAACGCCGGTTTTGTCACGGGCCAGGAGTTCGTGGTCGACGGCGGCATGACCAAGAAGATGATTTACAGCGAGTAATAGGGCAGGGGTGCTGTCTTTAGCATTCATGTTGAATGTGCCGCCTTCGCGAGCAGGCTCGCTCCCACATTTAGAAAGCATGTTGCCTGACGAAACGCGGTCCACTGTGGGAGCGAGCCTGCTCGCGAAAGCGGTTTGACGGTTTGCGACCTTGGTGTGGAATGCAACGATTTTGTCTTTTTCAGAAAAACTTCAAGCGGGGTATTGACTTAGCTTCGGTACCTGCGTAAATTTCGCGGCCTCGGAGATGCAAACGGGTGATTAGCTCAGCTGGGAGAGCGTCTGCCTTACAAGCAGAATGTCGGCGGTTCGATCCCGTCATCACCCACCACTTCCGAGAGTCTTGCGAAAGCAAGATGGAAGCTTTTAAAAGCCTCCACCGACGCGCAGCGGTAGTTCAGTCGGTTAGAATACCGGCCTGTCACGCCGGGGGTCGCGGGTTCGAGTCCCGTCCGCTGCGCCATATTTTCCGAGTCAGAGTTTATTCTGGTTCGAGATTGAAAGCCTCGAAACTTTCAGTCAGACGAGTTACTTGGACGCAAGTCCAAAGCGATACGCAGCGGTAGTTCAGTCGGTTAGAATACCGGCCTGTCACGCCGGGGGTCGCGGGTTCGAGTCCCGTCCGCTGCGCCATATCTGCTTCAAGGCCCACTGAACGCCTTGGAGCTACGAAGAAAGCCGCTGGTAAAGCCAGTGTCTACTTCGAGTCGATAGCAAAGACCCTGGTCGAAAGACCGGGGTTTTTTGTGTCTGCGATTTGGCTTTCTCTCCTACTCCCCGCAACCATGGGTATTCGCATCTGCCAGCCAAATGCGGCGTGTGTCGAATTCTCTTTCCTCTCGACGATATCCCTCAATAACGCTCAGCCCCGACTAACCGGTGGCTGCGTGGCAGAAACACCTGTCTCTCATTCACGTATTCAAGTTTTTCCTGGGGCAAAACTCATAAAGCGCTTGGTTTGAAGTATCAACACTAATTAGAATGAGTCGCATTTAAAATATTTCTTCGCGCAGGGTGCCTTTAGATGAGTGATGCAGCGATGCCGGCGGCGCAAACCTTCCACGACCTGTACCGCGACCATCGTGGCTGGCTCGAAAGCTGGTTGAGACGACGCATGAGCAATGGCCATGATGCGGCGGACTTGAGCCAGGATACGTTCGTGCGTTTACTCGCCAGCTCCCAGCACATCGCTGACCTGCAAGAACCCCGCGCCTATCTGGCGACTGTCGGCAAGCGGCTGCTCACCAATTTCTATAAGCGCCGCAGCCTGGAGCAGGCCTACCTCAGTGCGCTGGCGCTGCTGCCTGAGGACTGCGTGCCGTCTCCCGAGCAACGTTGGTTGCTGCTGGAAACCCTGCAAGCCCTGGATGAATTGCTCGATGGACTGCCGACCGCGGTGCGACGAGCGTTTCTCTGGAGCCAGTTGGAGGGCTTGGGTTATCACGAGATTGCTGAACGCCTGCAAGTCTCGGAGCGCACGATCAAGCGCTACATGGCGCAAGCCTATGAACATTGCCTGCTGGTGGAATTGTGATCGGTTCGACCCCTTCGGCTGAAGCCCGGCAAGTCGTGCGGGCTGCCGCTCAATGGCTGGCACTCATGGAGTCAGGCGCCGCCAATGAGCGCGATCGTGCCAATCTGCAGCACTGGCGTGACAGCCATCCCAGTCATGAACAGGCCTGGCAGAAAGCCCAACTCTTACGCCAACGCTTTGCCGACCTGCCGTCGGCACTGGCCATGGCCAGTCTGGATCGGCCGCAGACGAGTCGGCGCACGGTGCTCAAGCGCGCCGTGGGGGCGGTGGCGCTGGTGCCAACTGCTTGGCTGATCAGCCGGCAGCTACCTCTGGATGTCTGGCGCGCTGACCTGCGAACCGCGACCGGGGAGGGCAAAAAAGTCCAGTTGGCCGATGGCAGCTCGCTGCAATTGAACACCGCGAGTGCCGTCGATATCGACCTGAAGAATCGGCGACTGACACTCGTGGAGGGCGAAGTAGCGCTGAATGTGCCCGGCGCCTCGCCGCTGACGATCCAGACGCACTTCGGGCAAGTGGTCGTCAGTCAGAGCGAAGTGTGCGTTCGTCAGGGGCAGACGGGGTGCAAGGTGTCAGTGCTTAAAGGCGCGGTGCAGTTGCAGCCTTTGCGCGGGCCGGTCTTTTCATTGCGCGCAGGCCAGCAAGTCAGCCTTCAGGCGATAGGGGCCGGACGCGCCGAACCTTTCGATGTGCTTGCCCCAGGCTGGCGCGACGGCGTGTTGATGGCACAGAACCAGCCCCTGGGCGATTTTCTGCGCGAACTCAGCACCTATCGTCCGGGATTGTTGCGCTGGGAACCGGAACTCGAATCCCTGCGCGTCACCGGCAGTTTTCGTCTGGAAGACACCGATCGCATCCTGACGTTGCTGGCGGCCAGCTTGCCGTTGGAGGTGCATAGGCGAACCCGCTACTGGGTTACGTTGCTGCCGCGCAAAAATAGTGTTTGAGGTGTGTCCCCTTTTTTCGCGTCGCTTGTCATCCAAGGTAGGTGAAACGAAATCAGAGAGATTCTCAATGCCCGTAGTGATGCCCTGCAGTACGCGTCTGGGTTCTTCCAGGCTGCGCCCGTTGTTGCACTTGAGTCTGTTGCTGAGTCTGAGTGCCTGTCCGTTGTTCATCACTGCCGGTTGGGCCGAAGACGCGCCTCGACGCAGTTATCAGGTGCCGGCAGGAAGCCTCAGTGCAGCGCTGACCCGTTTCGCCGGGCTGGCCGGGGTCAATCTGTCAGTGGACCCGGCACTGGTGGGCAGTCGCACCAGCCCTGGACTCTCCGGCGAGTACGCGGTCGAGGAGGGCTTTGCCCGACTGTTGCAGGGCTCCGGTCTGCAACTGCAGCCGGTAGGCGAAGAGGCGTACATCCTGACCCCGGCGCCGGAAGGCAGCAGCCTGCAACTGGGCGCCACCTCGATTCTCGGTGCCATTGACCCGGTGGACGGCGATCCGTATGCCGGCGGCCAGGTCGCGCGCCGTGGTTCGCAAGGCCTGCTGGGCTCGAAAGACTTTATGGAAACGCCGTTCAGCATGACCACCTACACCAGTGAGGTGGTCAAAAACCAACAGGCGCGTACTTTGGGCGACCTGATCGCCAATGACCCCTCGGTTCGCGCCACCAACCCGGCGGGTGGGCGCTATGAGCAGTTCACCATTCGCGGGCTGAGCCTGTTCAATAGTGATGTTTCCTACAACGGTCTCTACGGCGTCCTGCCGACCTACACGATCGACATGGAGATGGCCGACCGCGTCGATGTCCTCAAAGGTCCAAGCCAGCTCATCAACGGCATCTCGCCGCGGGGCAGCGTGGGTGGCGGGATCAACGTGGTGCCCAAGCGCGCGACCGACAAGCCCATCACTTCGTTCACCGGTAGCTACGCTTCCGACAACCAGGTCGGCGGTGCCGTGGATGTCGGCCGACGCTTTGGTGAAGACAACAAGTTCGGCCTTCGTTTCAACGGCGTGAAGCAGTCCGGCGACACCGAATGGGATCACCAGAATGTCGACCGCGAGATGGCCGTGCTGGGCCTGGATTTTCGCGGTGAACGCCTGCGACTCTCGACGGATATCGGGCGCACCGAACGTGATACCGACGCACCGCAGGAGCGCGTACAGGTTGGCCCTAACGCGCAGGTTCCGCATGCCAGCGATGTGCGCCGCAATTATGCGCAGCCCTGGAGCAAGGGGAGTACCAATGACACTTTCGGGACGGTGAATGGCGAATTCGATGTCAACGATTCCGTCATGCTGTATGGCGGCGTGGGGGCACGTAAAAGTAATCATGACTTCCTTCGTCATGCCGTTTCGGTTACCAACGACGCTGGCGATTTCAGCGTTCAACCACGTGACTTCACCCGTGACGAAAATGTCCGGACAGCCACCGCGGGGGTGCGCAACTGGTTTCATACCGGCCCGGTGAGCCATGAAGTCAACCTGGCTGCCAGCTATTACTACATGGACTTCGAAAATGGCGGTGCCCGTTATGCCGCAGCCCGCAGCAACCTCTATGACCCCGTGGAAACACCAACGCCTGTCAGACCCACGCGACAGGATTCGAAGGTCTACACCGAGAACCGTTCCACCGGCGTGGCGTTGTCCGACACCCTGGGTTTCTTCGATGACCGGCTGCTGCTGACCCTCGGCGCCCGCTGGCAGCGCGTGAAGGTTGACGACTGGACCGATAACGTCAGAGGCGACACCGCCTACGACGATGAAAAGGTTTCGCCGTCGGGCGGCATCCTGTTCAAGGCGACCGACAAGCTGTCGCTGTATGCCAACTACATGGAAGGCCTGAGCCAGGGCAAGATCGCACCGTCGACCTCGGTGAACGAGGACGAGATCTTCCCGCCGTTCATCAGCCGCCAGGTCGAGGTCGGCGCCAAGTATGACGCCGGTGCGTTCGCCGTCACCGCCGCCGTGTTCCGGATCAAGCAGCCGGCCTACGAGACCAACGCCACGACGCGCGTCTTCGGCCCGAACGGCAAACGTGAGAACACCGGTGTGGAACTGAGTGTGTTCGGTGAACCGCTCGATGGTTTCCGTCTGCTCGGCGGTGTCATGTACATCGACAGCGAGTTGAGCAACACCACCAATGGCACCTTCGACGGCAACCGGGCGCCGGCCACGCCGAAATACAACGTCAACCTGGGCGCCGAGTGGGACGTACCGACCGTACAGGGCCTGACCCTGACCAGCCGCGGTATCTATTCCAGCTCGCAGTACCTGGACCAGTCCAACAACAAGGAAATCGACTCCTGGGAGCGTTTCGACGTGGGCGCACGCTACGCGTTCAAGGTCGAGGAGAAGAACATCACCCTGCGTGCCAACGTCGAGAACGTGGCGGACAAACGCTACTGGAGTTCGGCCGGAGCCTCGGATGACAGTGAGCCTGGTTTGACGCTGTCGACCCCGCGCACCTACCTACTTTCGGCGACCGTCGACTTCTGATTCACCCCTGTCATGCGCCCCAGGGAGCGGGGCGCCATCGTTGGACTATTACCTGATTCGTATAGAGGAAGGACATATGCACACCCTCAGTTAATGAACAATCAAGACACTTGCGTATAAGTCGATATCTGTCGGTAGCCTATACAGAAGTTGTCAGTTGCATTACAAGATCATGGCTGGATCATGGCACTTGCGGAGTTTTATACCAGGTTTATTAACTTGGTCTTTTGCGTGTCTGATAGTTTTTAAAGTAGTTCAAATTACTATATGTAAATATTCCAAATAGTACTAAGAATTAGTTGCAACAACTTGCTAATGAGAATAAGTTGCATATCGAATTTAACGAGGGTGAAGCGATGTTGAATGATGGCGTATTGCACTCTAATCCTTTGCAAAAAACCAATGCCGACTATCTGGCTCGACAAAGTAAGTTCGAATCCAATGTGCGCAGTTATCCACGCAAGTTACCGCTGGCCATCGCCAAGGCGCACGGGCTCTGGGTGACCGATGTCGAGGGCAATAGTTACCTCGACTGCCTGGCCGGCGCCGGCACTTTGGCCCTGGGGCACAATCATCCGGCCGTCATGGCCAGCCTCGACAGCTTCCTCGCCTCAGGCCTGCCGATGCATACCCTGGACCTGACCACCGCGGTCAAGGACGCTTTCTGCGAAACCTTGCTCAGCCTGTTGCCGAACCAGGGCCGTGATTACTGTCTGCAATTTTGCGGGCCATCCGGGGCGGATGCAGTGGAGGCCGCGCTGAAGCTGGCCAAGACCTACACCGGGCGCAACAACATCATCAGTTTCTCCGGGGCCTACCATGGCATGACCCACGGCGCACTGGCCCTGACCGGCAACACTGCGCCGAAAAATGCCATCGCCAGCCTGATGCCCGGGGTGCAGTTCATGCCGTACCCCCACGAATACCGTTGCCCGCTGGGCATTGGCGGTGAGGCCGGGGTCGAGGCCTTGACCCACTATTTCGCCCAGTTCATCGAAGACGTCGAAAGCGGCGTGTCACTGCCGGCGGCGGTGATCCTTGAAGCGGTGCAGGGTGAGGGCGGGGTCAACTGTGCCCCGGCGAGCTGGCTGCGGGCGATCCGCGAAGTGACGCGCAAGCACGGCATCCTGCTGATCCTCGACGAAGTGCAGACCGGATTCGCCCGCACCGGCAAGATGTTCGCCTTCGAATACGCCGACATCGAGCCGGACCTGATCGTCATGTCCAAAGCGGTCGGTGGCGGTTTGCCCATGGCGGTGCTGGGCATCCGTCGTGAATTCGACGCCTGGGAGCCAGGCAATCACGCCGGCACCTTCCGCGGCAACCAGATGGCCATGGCCGCCGGGCTGGCCACGTTGCAGGTGCTGCAACAGCAAAACCTCGCCGCCCAGGCCGAGCGCCGTGGCCAGTGGCTCAAGGACCGACTGGTCGAGTTGCAGGCGCATTATCCGGCCATCGGCCAGGTGCGCGGTCGCGGCCTGATGCTGGGCATCGAGATCGTCGACGAGCGCCAGCCGGCGGATCGCCACGGGCATTTCCCGATGGACCCGGCGCTGGCTGCGGCCATCCAGCAACAGTGCTTCAAACAAGGCCTGTTGCTGGAGCGCGGCGGGCGTAAGGGCAATGTCATCCGCTTGTTGCCGCCATTGATTATCGACGATGAACAATGCCAGCAAGTGATCCAGCGTTTTGATAACGCAATGGCTGCCGCTTTATTGCAGTTGCGCCCTTGAATGAATCAATCGAAGTTGCGTTAGCAGTTCGCCGAGTTGCAGTTTGATACGGTTGCTGCAAGTAACTTTGGTGGTCGTCTGATTGTTTAAAAAGGTTCAGTGAAGTGATGTCGTTACGTGGGGTTTCGTCGGCTGTTAAACAGGTCGATCAGCAACTAATTTTTTCGCCATATAACGTGTCCAGTGGCCTCGCGGGCTACTGTGGAGCACCCATGAATCATCCAGATCGCAGTGTTTTATCGAATATGGTCAGTGAGTTGGCGACGACGCGCGCGTTGCTTAATTGTTTGATCAAAGAGTTCGCCTTGCCGGAAAACTGCCTCAGTTACAGTTGGCCGACGCAGATGCAAGGTATCGCCCCGGGCAGTTACCTCGAGGGTCTGGAATGGAAGGGCATTCCCCTGACCATCAGCCTGCCCAACCAGCAGCAGTTCTTTGTGATGGTGGACCGCCGTGATGGTCTGGGCAGTCACCGTTACCTGTCGGACGTCTATGCGCGGCGTGGCGAGGGCGACTGGTCGTGCCTGAGGTTTACCGAGTTCGTCGAGCAGTTGCTCGCGGCGTGCGAACACATGACCCGCGCCAGCAACGACGAGTTGCTGGATCAGGTATTGCAAAGCCAGTTGCTGACCGCCGCCATCGTCGGCCATAACATGGACGGACAGCACCCGGCACCGCTCAGCGGTTATCTCGCCAGTGAGCAGGGCTTGTGGTTCGGTCATCCGAACCACCCGGCACCCAAGGCGCGCCTGTGGCCAGCTCATCTGGCCCAGGAAACCTACGCCCCGGAATTCCAGGCCCGTACGCCGTTGCACCTGTTCGAGGTGCCGTTGGAAGGATTGAGCGTCGGGGCTAACGGCCTGAGCAAAGCCCAAGTGCTGGCCGGTTTTGCCGATCAAGCGCAGGCGCGGCCAGGGCATGCGGTTATTTGCATGCATCCGGTACAGGCCCAGCTGTTCATGCAGGATGGTCGGGTTCAGCGTTTGTTGAAATCCGCGGCCATCGTCGATCTTGGCGCCACAGGGCTGATGGCCAACCCCACGGCGTCCATCCGTACCTGGTACATCGAGGGCCATGAGTTCTTCATCAAAGGCTCGCTGAACGTGCGCATCACCAACTGCGTCAGGAAAAACGCCTGGTACGAACTGGAAAGCGCACTGATGATCGACCGAGTCTTTCGTAACCTCCAATTGACCCAACCCGAAACCCTTGGCGGGCTCTCGGTGGTGGCCGAACCGGGCAATCTGAGCTGGGCGCCGCAACAGGCCAGCGAAGCCGATAACCACTGGTTCCGCGAGCAGACCGGGGCGATCCTGCGGGAGAACTTCTGCCTCGACACCGGCACCGACTGCAGCATCATGGCCGGTACGTTGTTCGCCCGTGGCCTGCATTTACCGCCATTGGTGCATGAGTTCCTGAGCCGGTTCAACGGCAATGACATCGACGACCAACAGCTGTTGAGCTGGTTCGACGATTATCAGGCGCTGCTGCTACGGCCGGTGCTGGCGTTGTTCTTCAATCACGGCATCGTGATGGAACCGCACTTGCAGAACAGCGTGCTGGTGCATGACAACGGTCGTCCACAACGCTTGCTGCTGCGGGATTTCGAAGGGGTCAAACTGACCGATGAACTGGGTGCTTCCCGGATCGACGCAGACGCCCATCCTCGGGTTCGTGAGTCGCTGCTCTATTCCCGCCAGCAGGGCTGGAATCGCATCGTCTATTGCCTGTTCGTCAACAACTTGTCCGAGGCGGTACTGGCCCTGAGCTGGGAGCGTCCGCACCTGGCGCCGCTGATGTGGCAACGGGTGGAGCAGCAATTGATCAGCATCCGCGCCGAATTGACCCGCGCTGCGCCGGAGTTGGACGCACTGATCGCCGGCCAGCCGATTGCCTGTAAAACCAACCTGAAAGTCCGCCTGGCAGCCAAGGCTGATCGCCAGGCCGGCTACGTCACGCTGGTGTCCCCATGGGGCAAGGAGGCCACGCATGGATAAGCTGCCCGCAGCGGTTGTGGCCGCGATCGACGAAGTCCGTACACAACAAGAAGATCCGCTGGCGCTGTTCATCTATGACCTGGACGCGCTGAAACAGCACGTGACGCAAGTGATGGCAGTGCTGCCCGAAGGCGTAGAGCTTTACTACGCGATCAAGGCCAACAGCGAACCGCAAATCCTGGCCGCCGTGGCGCCGTTGGTGCATGGGTTCGAGATTTCCTCCGGCGGCGAGATCGATCGTCTCCAGGCCTGCCCGACGCGCAAGCCATTCATCTTCTCCGGCCCCGGCAAACTGGACTCCGATCTGCGTTCGGCGCTGCAACACCAGGTCGCGGCGATTCACATCGAAAGTCTGAATGAAATCGTCCGTCTGCAACGGCTTGCACTGGAAGCGGGGCGCGTGCAAGACGTCTTGCTGCGGATCAACCCCGAACTGCCGTCGCCGCTCTCCAGCAAACTGGCGATGGCCGGCACGGCCACGCCATTCGGGATCGATGAGTCGGAACTGGCTCAGGCGGTCAGCTGGGTCGATAACGCCAGCCACCTGCGGCTCAAGGGTTTCCATGTGCATGCGATGTCCCATCAGTCGCTGGTGGAACGCCATGAACAGTTGCTTGATCTGTACCTGCAGCGCTGGCCGCAATGGAAAGCGTTGTCGGCCGATCCTGCGGCGATCACCCACCTCAATGTGGGCGGCGGCATCGGCGTCAATTACCTCGGGCCGCAGCAATTCGACTGGCAGCGCTTGTGCGCGCATTTGGGGCAGAGCCTTGCAGCGTGTGCCGATGCGCCTATCGTGCGCTTTGAGCCCGGTCGTTTCATCAGCGCCTTCTGCGGCTATTACGCCATTGAAGTGCTGGACAAGAAAACCAGTCACGGCAAGCACTTCCTGGTCTGTCGGGGTGGCACTCATCAGTTCCGATTGCCGGTTGCCCAGGGACATGATCACCCGGTCATTCATCTGCCCCGGCATCGCGTAACGCCAACGGCGACGCAACAGGACTGGACCGTCGTGGGGCAGCTCTGTACGCCCAAGGATGTGCTGAGCCGCGATTGCCCGCTCACCGGGGTGGATGTCGGCGACATGCTGGTGCTGCCGCTGGCGGGTGCCTATGGCTACAACATCTCCCACGTCGATTTCCTCTGTCATCCGCGACCGCCGCAGGTGTTTGTGCAAGAAGCCGGAGTCGCCCCGTGGGATTGACGTTTGCCGTGCCGCGCTGGTTGGTGGTGGTCAATGTGTTGTTGGGCACGCTGACGGTCAGCCTGAACAACAGCTCCCTGAACCCGGCGTTGCCGGCGTTTATGGAAGCCTTTGAAATAGGCCCGCTGTTGGCCACCTGGATTGTGGCTGCGTTCATGGTGAGCATGGGCATGACCATGCCCCTCACCAGTTTTCTCAGCCAGCGAATGGGGCGCAAATCCCTGTATTTGTGGGGCGTGGCGTTGTTTGTCTGCGGTTCGCTGCTGGGGGCGTTGGCCAACTCCATCGCGCTGGTGATTGCCGCGCGCGTGGTGCAAGGCATTGCCAGCGGGCTGATGATTCCGCTGTCCCTGGCGATCATTTTTTCGGTGTACGCCAAGGGCGAGCGGGGCAGGGTCACCGGCCTGTGGGGCGCGGCGGTCATGCTGGCGCCGGCATTGGGGCCCTTGTGCGGCAGCCTGATGCTGGAGTGGTTCAGTTGGCGCTCGCTGTTCCTGATGAATGTACCGATTGGCCTGCTGGCGCTGATCCTTGGCATCGGCGTGCTGCCGGCTTCTGAAGCATCGGAACGCAAACCTTTCGACCTGGCGGGTTACCTGTTGATCGCGACGGGCATCGGTCTGCTGATGATTGCCGTTGGCCGCTTGCGCCATGCCGAAGCCCTCACTGATCCGCTCAACCTCGGCATGCTGCTGGCGGCTGTCCTGTGTCTGGTCGCGTTTGTACGACTGGAACTGAACCGGACTTCGCCGCTGCTCAACCTGCGCATCTTTGCCCTGCGCGGTTATCGCTTGAGCGTGATCATCGCCGTGGTGCAGTCGGTCGGCATGTTCGAATGCCTGGTCCTGCTGCCGCTGTTGGTGCAAGTAGTGATGGGCTTCAGCGCTATCTGGACCGGCCTGTCGCTGCTGTGCACGGCGATATTCGCCAGCCTGTTCGGGCATCTCGGCGGCAAGTGGCTGGACCGACACGGCCCGCGCGGCGTGGTGCTCTGGGGGCTGCTGCTGACCGGGGGCGCCACCCTGGGATTGGGCATGTTGGGCGCTGGCGCTTCAATCGGTGTGGTGTTTTTTCTGATGATGGTCCGCGGCGCCGGGCTGGGCCTGTCCTACATCCCCATCACCACCGCAGGGCTCGATGCGCTGCCTGAACCGATGGTCACTCAGGGCGCGGCGATGAACAACATTTCCCGTCGTCTCGTCTCGTCACTGGCCATCGTGATTGCCTCGCTCTGGCTGGAGTTTCGCCTGGCCGCCGAGACAGCGAACGGCGTTGTTTCGGTGGCAACCCCGGGGGCGATCAGCGAGGTCTTCATGGCCACCGGCATCCTCATCCTGCTGGCATTGCCCTGTGCCTGGCGTTTTCCCGTTCACGCATCCGACGAGCCGGCCGAGGCATTGCCCTCAGCCCTCGAACACCGTTAATTCTTTCATGGACAAGGTTATGACTATGGCGACTTCTTCACAGGCAACACCTCAGGCTGCGGATTCTGCGCCAGGCGTCTGGCTGGCGACGGCCGATCCCCGCCACTATCAGCAAGTGGAGCAGCGCGTGGTGGGCCAACTGCTGCAAACGCTGTTGTATGAAAACGTCCTGCCGTATCGCCATTCGCCCATCGATGGCGGCCAATACCGTTTTGTCGTCAGCGGCGTCGATGCGCAGCAACAACCGGTGGAGTACCAGTGCAGCGGATTGCTCAGCGAAAGCTTCGAGTTGATCCGCCTCGACTATGCCAGTCTCGAACGCGTTGACGCGTTGGGCGCACGCCACCGGCCGCACCTTCATCAAGCATTGGCAGAGCTGTTGAGCGAACTTCAGGACAGCCCGCACCTGCCACGCTTCACTCATGAACTGGAGCAGACCCTGCTCAAGGATCTGCAATCGCGCAGCCAGGGTTACCAAGCGACCAAGCCAACCCATCAACTGGATGTCGATGCGCTGGAACAGCACTTCATGGACGCCCACAGCTATCACCCTTGCTACAAATCGCGCATCGGTTTCTCGCTCAAGGGCAACGCCCGTTACGGACCGGAATTTGCCGCGCCCATCGCGATTGTCTGGCTGGCCGTGGCCAAGTCCTGCGGGGCGATGAATATCTCGCAGCACCTGGATTACAACGGGTTTATCCAGAAGGAATTCGGACTTCAGCGCTGGCAGCAACTGGTTGAGAGCCTTACCGACCAAGGCAAGGCGATGGGCGATTACTGGCTGATGCCGGTGCACCCGTGGCAGTGGGAAAACGTCATTGTTCCCGTGTTCTACCCAGAACTGGTCAGCGGTGAGGTGATCTATCTGGGCACTACCGATGACCGTTATCAGGCGCAGCAGTCGATCCGCACCCTGGCCAATGTCACTGAAAAAAAGCGGCCGTACGTCAAGCTCGCGCTGAGCATGACCAACACCTCCAGCACGCGAATTCTGGCCCGGCATACGGTGATGAACGGCCCGATCATCACCGACTGGTTGCAGCAGTTGATCGGCAGCGACAGCACCGCCCGCGACCTTGGCTTTGTGATTCTCGGCGAAGTGGTTGGCGTCAGCTTTGACTACGATCACCTGCCCGCCACGCGGATGTCCCAGGCCTACGGCACGATGGGCACCCTGTGGCGCGAGAGCATTCACCAGTACCTGCAAGACGACGAGCAGGCGGTGCCTTTCAATGGTCTGAGTTCCGTGGACAATCGCTACGGCAGCGGTGAGCAGACCCCGTTTATCGATGCCTGGATCGCTCAATACGGCCTGCACGCCTGGACGCGCCAGCTGTTGCAGGTCGCGGTTTCGCCGATCATTCACATGCTGTACGCCGAAGGCATCGGCATGGAATCCCATGGGCAGAACATCGTCTTGATCGTGAAGCAGGGCTGGCCGCAACGTATTGCCCTGAAAGACTTTCATGACGGTGTGCGCTATTCACCGCAGCACTTGGGGCGCCCCGAGCTGTGCCCGACCCTGGTGCCGTTGCCCGCCAGCCACGCCAAGCTCAATCGCAATTCGTTCATCCTCACCGACAACCTGGATGCGGTCCGGGATTTTTCCTGTGATTCGTTCTTTTTCATCGCCCTGGCCGAGATGGCGATCTTCCTGCATCAGCACTATCAGCTCGAAGAGGCTCTGTTCTGGAAAATGACCGCCGAGGTGATCACCGCCTACCAGGCTGAACATCCGCAACACCGTCCGCGTTACGCAGCGTTTGATGTCTTCGCGCCTTTCTATGAAGTGGAAGAGCTGACCAAGCGCCGCCTGCTGGGCGACGGCGAACGTCGTTTCAAATCGGTGCCTAATCCGCTGCACGCGTTCCGGCCGCAATCATGCTGAGGACCAATCTGCTCAAGCAGAAGCTCGGAACAGGTGAGCCGGTCTACGGCCTGATCAGCTCGATTCCGTCGCCTGCGGCCATCGAACTGATTGCCGAGGCGGGTTTTGATTTTGTGATCATCGATATGGAACACGTGCTGATCAATCCCGAGACCGTGGAGAACATGATTCGCACCGCTGAGAGTTACGCGCTGACCCCGCTGGTGCGGGTGGCGGACCTCAACCCGAAAACCCTGCTGCGCCTGCTCGATGGCGGCGCCCAGGGCATTGTGCTGCCGATGATCGAAGGCCCCGAGCCCTTGGCCGAAAGCATTCGAGCCTGCAAATACCACCCGCAGGGCACCCGTAGCCTGAATGCCGGGCGCCCCGGTGCCTTTGGCAAACACAGCCTGGCGGAGTACCTCGCGCTGGCCAACGAGCAAATCATGGTCGTGGCGATGATCGAGAGTGCCGAAGGTGTGCGGCGGGCGGCAGAGATTGCCGCCGTGCCCGGCCTCGACATGATCCTCGAAGGGGCCGCCGACTTGTCGCAATCGATGGGCATGCCCTGGCAGATCGACCGACCCGAGGTGCAGCAAGCGCTGCTCTCCAGTTGGCAAGCGGCGAGTGCCGCGGGCGTGCCGTATTGCGCGATTCCACGTCAGCCGGGCGACCACGAACGGTGGTTGGCTCGCGGCGTAAAAAGCTTTGTTTTGGGTGACGAGCGTGGCATCGCTTTTCGTGCCCTCCAGGCCAAACTGGCCGCCACTTCAGCAGAAGGAAAATAATCGGATGAACTTCACCACAATGGCCGCCGACAGGGTGATGCAGGATTTGGTCGATTGTTTGCTGGCCGAACATTTTTTCGGTGCCGAGCCGCTGAATCTGGTGGCGCCCTCGTCATCGGCCGATCAGCCGTTTACCGGGTTGAGCGCCGAACAACGGATCTGGGAATGGCCCAGCGATCCCCAAGGTTGCATCGTCATTGCCCTGCGTCCCGGCATTACCCAGCAATGGGAAAAAGTCCCGGGCACGCCGGTTTGGGCGCGACAGAATGAGCAGCTGACCGCGCTATCACCCGAGGCATTTACGACCCAGGTGTTGGCAGGCATGACCGATCGCTACCCGGACAATGAAAAAGGCTTCGCCCTGTTTCTGGATGTGCTGCGCACCAGCGTTCGGCAAACCGAGTTGTCCCTGGCCCATCGGGTTGACAGCGAACGCTTGCTGGAAAAGAGCAACGCGGACTTTTTCCTGACGATGGAACAGTGGGCTTCGCTGCGAGATCGTCCCTACCATCCGCTGGCCAAAGCCAAGCAGGGTTTGGACGACGCGGAATATCAGCAGTATCAGGCGGAGTTTGCTCGTCCGGTGGCGCTCAATTGGGTTGCGGTCGATCGCACGTTGCTGCAATGCGGCGACGGCGTAACGGACCTGGCACAGAGTTATCCCGCCCACTACCTGTTGCCGCCGCTGTTGCAGGCCAACTTGCAACAAGAGCTGCAGCAGCGGGGCATTGCCCAGAGCCACATCGCGCTGCCGGTGCACCCGTGGCAGTTCGAACACGTGCTGGAGGCACAACTCGGCGACGCTTTCACCAAGGGGGATTGCCATCGACTGGACTTCACCGACGGTGATTTTTTCGCCACCTCGTCGTTGCGCTCGATGACCCCGTGCTTCAACAGCGCCGATTACCTCAAGTTGCCGATGGCGATCTATTCACTGGGCGCGTCGCGTTATTTGCCCGCAGTAAAAATGATCAATGGCGGCTTGAGCGAGGCGCTGCTGCGTCAAGCACTGAGCAAGGATGAAACACTGCAACGGTCCCTGCACCTGTGCGACGAAACCAAGTGGTGGGCATTCATGCCGCCAGACGCAACGCTGTTCGACGAAGCGCCGCGTCACCTGTCGGCCATGGTTCGCGGCTATCCGTCGGCGCTGCTGGAAGATTCGGACACTCGACTGGTGCCCATGGCTGCATTGGGCACACCGCTGCCGGGCAGCAATCAGCACTTCTTCGATGACTGGATGGGCTACCGTCAACTGCCGGCCAACGCCGCGTCGGTGATGACGCTGTTCCGCGAACTGTGCCACAGCTTCTTCGATATCAACCTGCGGATGTTCCGCATCGGCATGCTGGGGGAAATTCACGGGCAGAACGCGGTGCTGGTGTGGAAGGCCGGTTACGCCCAGGGCCTGCTGTTGCGCGATCACGACTCGTTGCGCATCTTCGTGCCGTGGCTGGAACGCAACGGTCTGGCTGATCCGGCTTACCGGTTGAAGAAGGGGCACGCCAACACGCTGTACCACGATCGCCCTGAAGACCTGCTGTTCTGGTTGCAGACCCTGGGCATTCAGGTCAACCTCCGCGCCATCATCGATACGCTGGCTGAGGTCTATGCATTGCCGGCGACCGGGTTGTGGACGGCGATGGGCGAAGTGCTCAACGAGTTGATCGACACCCTCGAGTTTGACCCCGAGGCGCGGATCATGATCAAGCACCAGTTGTTCGAAGCGCCACATTGGCCGCAGAAATTGCTGCTCACCCCGATGATCGAACGCGCGGGCGGCCCTGGCAGCATGCCGTTTGGCAAAGGGCAGGTGGTCAACCCGTTTCACAGGCTCGATCGTGATGCCTGAGTTGCGACGAGATCCCTCCAGGCGCACGCTGTTGCGCCTGTCCCTGGGGGCGCTCGCCCTCAGGATTTCTGCGCCGGCATGGGCCGAGGCTGGCGCCGCGCCGTTGCGGGTGATCACCCTGTTCCAGGGCGCCACCGACTGCGCCGTGGTGTTGGGCGTGACCCCGTGTGGCGTGGTTGATTCCTGGAGCGAAAAACCGACCTATCGTTATTTGCGCGCAGCTCTGGGCGCTGTACCCCATGTCGGGTTGGAAACCCAGCCCAGCCTTGAAGACATTGCACTGCTGAAACCGGATTTGATCGTTGCCTCGCGCTTTCGCCACGAACGTATTGCACCGTTACTCAAGCAGATCGCCCCGGTGCTGATGCTGGAGGAAGTGTTTGAGTTCAAAAAGACCCTGGCGCTGATGGGCGCTGCATTACACCAGCAACAGAGGGCCGACGAGATTCTGAACCGATGGCAGCAGCGCGTGGCACAACTGTGCGAGCAACTGCGGCAGACATTTGCCGGACGCTGGCCACCCACGGTGTCGATTCTGGACATCCGCGAAGACCATATCCGCAGTTACCTGCCAGCGAGTTTCCCGGGGTCGGTGCTCACCGAGCTGGGATTCAACTGGAGTGACAGCAGCCGGGAGGCGAGCGGGGTATCGATCAAACTCACCAGCAAGGAGAGCCTTGCGGTGGTGAATGCCGACATCTTTTTTGTGTTCCTGCGCGCGCAGAACGCGGCGGTGCAGCGCAACTACGAGAGCCTGGTGCAACACCCGCTGTGGAAGCAGATGCGTGCCCCGCAGCAAGGGCAGGTGTGGCAGGTCGATGGCGTCGCATGGAGTCTGTCGGGCGGGATGTTGGGAGCGAACCTGATGCTCGACGATGTTGCCCGTGTGGCCGCCGCGCAGGTGATCTCATGAGCCCGGGAGTAAAGCTGTGCAGCGCGGGTGTCGTGTTGCTGCTGTGCTGCGTGTTGAGCCTGGCGGTCGGTGCCACCTGGATTCCACTGCCACAGATTGCCGCGGCGTTTGTCGATCCCGACCCGTTGAGCATCAGTCATGTGCTGGTGACCACCACGCGTCTGTCGCGCACCCTGATGGCGATTTCCGTAGGCGCCAGCCTGGCGGTCGCGGGAGCCCTGATGCAGGCACTGACGCGCAATCCGTTGGCGTCACCCGGATTGTTCGGGATCAATGCCGGAGCGACTTTTTTTATCATCCTGTTTTCCTCGATCTTCTCGCTGTCATCCCCGGATGCCTGGCTATGGTCGGCGTTCATTGGCGCTGCTGTGGCGGGTTGCCTGGTGTGGCTGATCGGCAACATGGGGCAAGGCAGTCTCAGTCCGCTGCGCATCGTGCTGGCGGGCGCGGCGATCGCCGCGTTGTTCTCCGCGTTCAGCCAGGCGTTGCTGGTGGTGAATCAGGATGGACTGGACACGGTGCTGTTCTGGATGGCCGGTTCACTGACCGAACGCAGCCTGTCGACCGCTGCGCCGTTGTTGCTGTGCGGTGTGCTCGGGGTGTCGGGGGCGCTGCTGCTGGCCGGGCAGGTCAACGTGCTGAACGCCGGGGAAGAGATTGCCACCGGGCTGGGGCAGCGAACCGGCTTGATCCGGCTGTTGATGAGCGTGCTGGTGATCTGTCTCGCGGGTAGCGCGGTGGCATTGGCCGGCAGCATTGGTTTCATAGGTCTTCTGGTACCGCACATGGTGCGCAAGGGGTTGTCCATCGACCATCGCTGGTTGCTGCCCGGTTGCGCGCTGCTCGGCGCCATTCTGCTGCTGTTGGCCGATACGCTGTCGCGGGTATTGATCCTGCCTCAGGAGGTGCCGGTGGGGGTGATGACGGCGCTGTTCGGCGCACCGTTTTTCATCATGTTGGCCCGGCGTGGAGGTCGTTATGGATAGGGTGGTGACCTGGCGCCGAGGCGGGTATTCCCGGCGGGTCAACCTCTCCACGTGGTGGCGGTTGGCGGCGGCGCTGGTGCTGACGGTGCTGGTGATGCTCGGCTCGTTGTCGCTGGGGAAAGTCATCCTTTCGCCCCTCGAGGTGATGCGAATCCTGTTTTCCAGCCAGGACGCCAGCCTGACGTTGATCGTCGAGCAACTGCGTTTTCCACGCATTGTGCTGGCGGCGCTGGTGGGGGCTGCTTTGTCGGTGTCCGGGCTGATCCTGCAAAGCATCATTCGCAACCCGCTGGCATCGCCGGACCTGCTGGGCATCACCAGCGGTGCCAGCGCCGCTGCTGTGCTTTACCTGTCGTTCTTGTCCGCGACGTTGGGCCAACAGTTTCTGCCCCTGGCCGCGATGCTCGGTGCGGGTCTGGCGACACTGGCCATTTATCTGCTGGCCTGGAAGCAGGGGGCCTCACCGCTGCGGCTGGTGCTGATCGGTGTGGGCGTCTCGGCGATGTTGACGGCCGCGACCACCTTCATTCTGGTGTTCAGTCCGCTGACCACCACCCTGTCTGCCTACGTTTGGCTGACCGGCAGCGTGTACGGCGCCAGTTGGCCCGAACCGTTGGCGCTGGCTGGTTGGCTGTTGGGCATCTGTCCGCTGCTGGTGCTGTTGGCCCGTCAGGTGATGGTGCAACAGTTGGATGACAACCTGGCCCAGGGCATCGGCGTGCGCGTGCAATGGCTGCGGGCCGGTTTGTTGCTGGTGAGTGTGGCGTTGGCCGGTGCGGCTATTGCCTGGGGTGGGGCGATCGCGTTTGTCGGGCTGATTGCGCCGCATATTGCCAAACGCCTGGTGGCCCCAGGTTTCGCCGGGCAGGCCGTGATGGCAGCCCTGATTGGCGCAAATCTGGTGATGCTGGCGGACCTGGTCGGGCGCACGCTGTTTTTGCCCCTGGATCTACCGGCCGGGATCTTTGTCGCGGTGCTGGGCACACCCTTTTTTCTCTATTTATTGATTAAACAGCGTCATTAAGGAATTCAACGTATGACGTCGATTGCAAGTCGCGGCCTGACCCTGAGTTATCAGCGCCAGGTGATTATTGACGCGCTGGACATGCAACTGCCCAAGGGCAAGATCTCGGTGCTGATTGGCAGTAATGGCTGCGGCAAAAGTACCTTGCTCAAATCCTTCGCTCGTCTGCTGAAGCCGCAGCAAGGCTCGGTGATTCTCAACGGTGTGGATATCCAGCAAAAATCCACGGCGGCGGTGGCGCGTGAGTTGGCCATCCTGCCGCAGACACCGACGGCGCCCGAGGGCATTACCGTTCGCCAGCTCGTGGCCCTGGGCCGATACCCTTATCAAAGCTGGATGCAGCAGTGGTCGGCCGAGGATGAAGCCATGGTCAATCGCGCGCTCACGCAGACCAGTCTGCAGGCGCTGGCGGATCGGCCGGTGGATGCCTTGTCCGGTGGGCAGCGCCAGCGTGCGTGGATCGCCATGACCCTGGCCCAGGACACCGGCATCGTGCTGCTGGACGAGCCGACGACCTTCCTCGACCTAGCTCACCAGATTGAAGTGCTGGACCTGCTGCGCGACCTCAACCGGCTCGAGAACAAAACCATCATCATGGTGCTTCACGATCTCAACCTGGCCTGTCGTTATGCGGACCATATGGTCGCGGTGCATGAGCGTACGGCATTTGCCCAGGGCCGGCCTGAGGACGTCTTGACTCAGGCGCTGGTCAAAACCGTGTTCGACCTCAACTGCAGGATTATTCCTGACCCGTTCTTTGGTACGCCGATGTGCATCCCGTTTGGTCGGGAATTGCCGCAATGACTCTGGCTCACCACTTCACCGCGCAAGAGTGGAACGTGCTGGGCGCTGGGTTGCGGTTGAAGGACAGCGCCGAGCGTGATCCATTACGCTCGCTGATGGCGCGTGACCTGTTGCAGGAAGATGTGTGCGAGCGTTTGCTGGACGCATTGAGCCCGGTCATTGGCTCGCCGTCGCGGGCGATCACCGCCTCGCTGCTGGGCAAGCGCCTGTCGTTTCTGGCCACCGGAGCCTGTTTGTACGCCATGTCGGTGTACGACAAAGGCTTGCTGCTGTCCCTGGACAACACGGTGATCGAGTACGGCCATGATGACGGGCTGTGGACGTCTTCGATGCCGCTGGCTCATTCCCTGCCGCTGACGTACGGCGCAGGTGAGCGCGAGGCCTGGCGGGAAACCCTGGTGCAGTCACTGTTTGCCGGGCTGTTGAAGCCGCTGTGGCAAACCTTCAACCGTGTGAGTGGTGTTTCACGGCGCATCTTGTGGGAAAACTCCGCCGTACGCGTGTATTCGTTGTATGAAAAGCGCATGGCAAAAATCGACGAGCCGTCGGTACGCGAGCGCTATGAAGCGGACTTCAGGTGGTTGCTGACCCAGGCAGAACCTGCGCTGTTCGGCCTCGATTACAACCCGTTGAGCCATTTCCGCCGACCGCCGACGATGGTCGACGAGGGGCAGCGCAGCATTCGTTTTCGACGAACCTGCTGCTTCTATTACCTGGCGACTGAGCCCGCTGAATATTGTTCGACCTGCCCACTGCTGCGTCCGGGGAAATGCCGATGAGTTATCAGATCAACCCTCGCCAGCAGCTCGTCACCCCGGCGTTGCTCAACACCTACCGGTCGATCCCTTCGTCAACCATCGGCCATTTTTCCGATCGGGGTTTCCTGCGGGGGATCAAGCCGCTGTTCAACGACATCCGCATGGTCGGCACTGTCGTCACCGTCAAAGTCTTCCCGCCGGATGGCAGCATTTTGCGTGAAGCGCTGTTGCTGAGTGAGCCGGGCGACGTGCTGGTGATCGAATGTGTGGGTGACGAGGAGTGTGGCTGCTGGGGCGAACTGCGTACCCTGGCCGGGTTGATCAAGGGGTTGGCCGGCGTGGTGGTGTCGGGTGCGGTCACGGATGTCAGTGCATTGCGTCGCCATGGGTTGCCGATCTTTTGCCGGGACGTCAGTGCGTACACGACTCGCGGCATTGGCGCCCGAGGGGAAGTCAATCGGTCGATCAATGTGGGCGGGGTTCAAGTGCAGCCGGGGGACCTGGCCATTGGTGATGATGACGGCGTCTACATCCTCGATGCCCAGCGTGCGGCCGAGCTGCTTCCCGAGCTCTTGGCCAAAGAGGAAATGGACCAACAGCGCAGGGCCGAATTCTTGCAGAGGCTCAATCAGCGAAAGAGCTGACTTCCCGAGCGGCAATGAAAAGGGGCAACTGTGCAGTTGCCCCTTTTTTCGTCTATCGGTCAGAAGCCGAGTTTGTCTCGCAGTCCGTAATACCAGGCGCCCAACGCAGCGAATGGTGTACGCAGCAGTTGTCCGCCGGGGAACGGGTAGTGGGGCAGGTCGGCGAACGCGTCGAAACGCTCAGCCTGGCCACGCAACGCTTCGGCCAACACCTTGCCCGCCAGGTGCGTATAGGTCACGCCATGGCCGCTGCAACCCTGGGAATAGTAGATGTTGTCGCCCAGGCGTCCGACCTGAGGAAGACGCGACAAGGTCAGCAGGAAATTTCCGGTCCAGGCGTAATCGATCTTCACGTCCTTGAGCTGCGGGAATGCTTTGAGCATCTTCGGCCGAATAATCGCCTCGATGTTCGCCGGATCCCGCGCGCCATACACCACGCCACCGCCGAAAACCAGGCGCTTGTCGCCGGTCAAACGGTAGTAGTCGAGCAGGTAGTTGCAGTCCTCGACGCAGTAATCCTGCGGCAACAGGCTCTTGGCCAATGCTTCGCCCAAGGGTTCCGTGGTGATCACCTGAGTCCCGCAGGGCATCGATTTGGCGGCCAGTTCCGGCACCAGATTGCCGAGATACGCGTTACCCGCAACGATGATGAACTTGGCCCTGACCTTGCCCTGAGGCGTATGCACCACGGGATTCGCGCCGCGCTCGATGCGCACTGCCGGCGATTGCTCGTAAATGGTGCCGCCCAACGACTCGACCGCTGCCGCTTCGCCCAACACCAGGTTCAGCGGATGAATGTGCCCACCGCTCATGTCGAGCATGCCGCCGATGTATTGATCGCAAGCAACCACTTCACGGATACGACGCTGATCCATCAATTCAAGCTGCGTGTGACCGAACCGCTCCCACAGACGCTTCTGGGATTCCAGATGGCCCATCTGCTTGGCGGTAATGGCGGCGAATACACCACCGTCCTTCAAGTCGCACTGGATATTATATTTGGCAACCCGCTCACGAATGATCCGCCCACCTTCGAACGCCATCTGCCCCAGCAATTGAGCCTGCTTGGGGCCGACACTGCGCTCGATCACATCGATGTCGCGACTATAACTGTTAACGATCTGGCCACCGTTCCGGCCCGACGCACCAAAACCTACCTTCGCCGCTTCAAGCACCGTGACCCGGAAACCGTTTTCCAGCAGAAACAGGGCAGAGGACAGACCGGTGTAACCGGCACCGATCACACAGACATCAGTCTCTACGTCATCCTGCAAGGCCGGGCGCGGCGGAACCGCATTGGCCGATGCGGCGTAATAGGATTCCGGGTAGGGGGTGTTCGCCATCCTGCAGCCTCTGTTTAATATATTTTACGAGTGCATCGATCCTACCCGAGATAAAAATCGACCGCCAGCCACCGCAAAATCTTCTTTGCAGCCGCAAAATTAAATATTTTGCATATTCATAGAGTTAGCTCGAAAAAAGGTGTTGACACCCCTCCGGAATTCCGTAGAATGCCGCCTCACAGCAGGCACGTAGCTCAGTTGGTTAGAGCACCACCTTGACATGGTGGGGGTCGTTGGTTCGAGTCCAATCGCGCCTACCAAACAAAATCCGCTCTGCTGGGCGGTCTAGAAGGGCTCACCGAAAGGTGGGCCCTTTTTTGTTGGGGGCTGTTTGGAAAAACGTTGGAAACGATTTGGAAAAACGAACCACCATCAAAGCGTTAAATCGGCTTTCACCTTCATGTAAACCACAGCGTCATCGCCGTGACCAGCCTGGTAATGCTCAGTCATCTTCACGTCGGCATGACCCATGACAATCTCCAAGTGCACGGGCTTTCCGTAGTTCTGCGTCTTCCCGGGTGACACCTTGATGGTGTTCTGCTCGAGGTCCACGGCCGATTTCGGCACATCACGATATCTTCCCGCCGCTGAAGACTCAGCAGACCCAAACGTATTGCTCGCCTGAGCCAGATTGGTGTCCCCACGTATTCCAATATCTTGTTCAGACCTTCGACGGTGTGCCGCTGGCGCTTCTTCTCGGCCTCTTTCTTGACCAGGGTCAGTTCGGCGGAGTTGCGATCGCACAGGCCCTTGGCCACCGTGAACGCGAACACTTGGACCAGCAGCCCTCGATGCTTGGTGTAGGCGTTGTTCTCGAAACCATCCAGATACTCGGCGATTGTCAGCACATCCAGTTGCCCCATCATCAGGTCGCCAAGGTCCTCGCGGTACCGGGCCAACTTGAATTTGATTTCCTTCAGGGTGCTCGCGGCGTAGGTCTTGGTGGTCAGCCATTCCTTTTCGAAACGCTCCAGACAACCGCTGAACTTCGGTGCGGCGTCACCGGTGAGCATGGCCAGCAACGAACCATCGTCAGCCAGCAACGGAAGCAGCTTGGCGTTGGCGGCGTTGGCCAGTTTGATGGCCTCGACCATCGGCTTGTTGATGCTGGTCTTCTTGCCGGTGATCGGGTTCTTGTACTGCCAGTACTTCCCGTTCGGGTACAGGTTCGCTGGCCGGTCCCGGTTCTTTACTGTCCTGGCGCGCGGGGGAGCCATCAGCGCACCTCCATCATCTTGGCGAGCAACGGATCGTTCGATCCAATCACGGCTGCCTGTAGATCCACGAAATACATCCCGCCTTTTACCTCTCCGATCACTTCGCCTTCCTCAATCCATTTTTTCAACTGCTGCAGACTCAGCTTGCCGCCGGCGTAGCGCAGCTTCCGATACTCGCCTGCCTCCATGAGGCGTGGCACCCTTGCTCAGCTCGCCCAGCTCCCAGTCGTGGCGCCCGGTCTGTTGCCGCCGGCGCTGGACGATGCACTTCTTGGCTAGGGTAGGGAGCGCGTCACCGCTGAATACGGTGGAACTCATCCCGCGATCCAAGCAGTTCAGAACGTAGTCCCAACCGCAATCGGCGACGAACTCCGCGACGGTGCGCGGCCCCATGCCGCCCCAGTAGGCATTCCAGCTGTTGTCCCAGCAGTTGATGGTGATCTTGCCCTGGGCGGTCTGGTAGTTCGGATTGGATTCGGTCGGGCAGTCGCGGCGGCCGAAGTCCTCGAGGAACACGGTGATCGCGTCGAGTCGCGCCGCGCCGGTGATGACCAACTTCGTCACGGTCGACCGCTCCAACCTTTTCAATTCGTTTAGCGGCCGCTCGGACGGTGTTCGGCGAGAGTTTGAATTCCTCCGCAACTTCTGCAACGTGCTTGTAGATGAGTGCATCGTGGATTTGTTGATCTCGGGCTCCGTTACGCAGGCCCGCATAGATGACTGCTTGCATAGGTTGTCTCCAGGCAGACGCCTGCCTCGCGGGCTGGCGTGATTCGTTGAAGTGGGGTATTTGTGTTCGGCCCGGCATGGAGCCGGATCAAGGAGATCGAAATGGTGTTAGTGGATAGGCCGTACCCAGTTGTCTATGAGCATCGAGGCGTTAAAGCGAAGATTGATTTCGAATGGGATAGCGACAGTGATTCTGTGCCAACAGGACTTAGAATCGCTGTTGAGATCGAAGAAAGGCAGGTTGAAGCAATCCGTGAAAATGCCAAGTACAACAGCTTCAATGAGGCGTTAGCCCGCGGTAAAGCATTGGCGAGGCTAGACATCGATTTGACTCTTGGGCCTGATCTTTCGGCTTGAAAACAGTACTCAGCGCAATAGGTTAGGGTGGGTCAGGCGGCTGGCGCAGAGTCGTGAAAAACGTCCATCTGTGCCGCGCCGTCGAGCCAGGCCGCTGCAATTCGGCGTTCAGCCATGGCGGCATAGTGCGGGTTTAGTTCGCAGAGGACTGACTTTCGGCCTTCCTGCATGGCGACCACCGCCGTGGTACCGGCACCGCCGAAAGGGTCCAGCACAATACCGCCCCGCGGAGCCCCGGCCAAAACACATGGACGGATCAGGTCGGGCGGGAAGGTGGCGAAGTGGGCACCTTTGAAGCTGTGGGTTGCCACGGTCAAAACGCTGCGCTTGTTCCGCTCACTCGGCATCACCGCAAGGGCTGAGTTCATCGACTCGTTGTCCTTGATGCGTCCCCGGCATCGTTCTTTATCGTCTGAACCATGGCCCCATCCGACACCGTTCGATTTCCTGGCCACAGCCTTCATGTTGCTGTCCCGTCCTGAAATAGGTTTACACCGGTTTCAGGCTAGACACTGCGATTTGCAAAATTCCCACCTCAAAACGCCAGCTCGGCTCCACCTCCAGATTCTCGACCTTCTTTTCGTCGTGTCTTCACTTTGCCGGTGGCCCGCTCGATGACGTGATAGGCGTTCCCGCCGAAGCGAACCGCGCTTACTGGTGCCTCCTTGCCGATCAGCACGTTGTTAATTCAGGCTTTGGATTTGGTTTGCTGTATCTGACCTGTGAATCATTGAGCGGCCTCACGGTCATATCGCTGACCTTTGCATTCAGGACGTTCAAATGAAGCGTGCAGTAATAATGTTCATGGCCATTTCAGGCTCTCTCCTGCTGGGAGGCTGTGGGCCTCACTGGGACGACGGAGAAAGGTACGGTCGAGATCGTGATCGAGGTCATGATTACCGTCGTGGATACGACCGAGGTTATGACGATGATCGAAGGGATGACCGCAGATATGATCGTCGTGACGATGATCAGGGGTATGAACGCAATCACGGCCGTGATCGTGATCGTGACGATAGAGGCGACTGAATGCGCTTGTCTTCAGCGGCGCGGGATGCCAGTGATTCAGGCGTAAGATAGCGGTGCTACCTCATCAAAAGGAGCCGCATATGATCGCCGGCCAAACGAACAATCAGGTATCTGAGGGCAGAGCTGTTTGGGATCAATACTTCTGCGCTGCGTTGATTGCGGAAAGCAATTTGACGGCACCGGTTGTAGGAGGGGCTACTCATGAAGACAGGCAGAACCTGTTGATTGAAAGGGCCAAAGCTCTCGCCGACAAGATGATGGAAAACAGAAAATAACCAGAGCCCAGCCATCGCGCTGGGCTCTTCACATCCGGATTTCGGCATTGATGCAGCGTTACTAAGTCAGGCAATCAAGTCTACTTTGCCACTAGCAAGGCGATAGACGCCTCCCACTATCTTCAACGTGCCCTTGCTGAGTGCATCTGTCAGCAGTGGTGAGGCATTTTTGAGGCGGTTAACCGAATCTTTGACATTCTGCGCTGTAGCGTTGTCGATAAGGCTTCCGGGGTTATTGAGCACTTTCTCGATGGAGGGTTTAAGTGCGTCAGTCAATTTCGGGATGTGGCCAGGGAATACAGTGTGATCTTTTACTGCCTTTATACCTGCACTAATGGCGCCGCAGCTCTCATGCCCCAGTACGAGGATCAGTGGTGCGCCGAGCACCGCGACAGAGTATTCAAGGCTTGCCAACCCCTCATCGGTAACGAAATTGCCCGCGACGCGTATGGCGAAAAGATCGCCTCGAGCAGTATCAAAAGCATACTCAGGGGCGATACGGGAGTCAGAGCAACCGAGTACCGACACGAACGGGTTCTGGCCTGAGACCAAGGCTTCCCGCTCTGACTTGAAGTCATGTGTCTTGGAGTTGCCGGAAACATACCGTTCATTTCCCTCCATAAGCCTTTGAAGTGCCATGTCAGGACTGATGGAGTTTTGTGGTTTTGGCGGAGCAGCGGTTTTCTCGGCAGCCTGAACGAATTTGTCGGGCAGTGCACCGGCAAGTAGCAGAGCGCCTGCCCCTAGTCCGGCAAACTGAAGAAATCTACGACGACCACTCGCGTTTTGAACAGGGTTTGAATCACATGATTTACACATGATCTTGTGTACTCAGGTCGGTTGATGGGAGTGACTTGCTGTTGGGAGGCAAGTGCTTCCAGGGACCTTCGGCACTTGTGGTTGGAGTCTAGACGGGATGTAACATTATGTTGCTCAGGGTTTGCTGCCAGGCAAGGCGGGGGGCGTGGGTTTGGTCGCCTTTAACACCGAGAACCTCAAATGCCTTCAAGCGTTCTGAAAAACTCCCGGATGTGTCCGGCCGCCTCTTCAGGCGCAACCTGAAGCAGGCAGTGCGGTGCTTCGATTTCAATGATTCGTGTATCGCGGTTCATTGAAGCGACCAGCGCAGACGCTGTCCCGGGAACCACCGAATCATGCTTAGCGCGAAGGTAAATAGTCGGTACGCTGACTTGGGCGAGCTTGGCGGATACGTCAACGGCAAGAACCGATCGTAGTCGTGAACGCATTACCGAAGGGCTCACTTGAGTGATGGCCTGGCGTAGAGCTGCGCGCAAGGCGCTCGTGGAAAACCGGCCGAGTAATACTTTGCTGATCCATCCGACAGGCGCAAGGCTGAACGGCAGTGCGCCTAGCAAAAAACTCAAGTGCCTGAATATCGGCCTTGGGTTGCGTGCGAATGTGCTGCATAGCACGAGTCCCACCTGCTGGGGGAGTTGCCTGGCGCTCAGAGAAATAGCGATCGGTCCCGAGAAGGATTCACCCAGCAGTACGAATGGGCGGTCGGATGGCAGAGACTCTCGAACCAGTGACTCCAGCGCTGTGTAGCTCAGCGGAATATTGGGGGGATAGGTGATGATTAGCGTATCGAATTCGCGCTCCATGATGGCTGCAAAGGCTGCGAACAATTCACCTGTTCCATCCATTCCAGGTAGCAGGACGAGTGTGGGAGTTAATCGATTCATGTGTTCCGTCCTTGGTGAGCGACCATTCTGCCGTCGATACCGCCCCGAAAGCCCGGCACCATTTTCATCATCGACCCAGCGGTGGATGACGAAACGTTGCTCGTCCTTGCCTGCGAATCGTTGGCGCCGGCCAGCGTTATGGCCAGTGCTATCGCCGGCCTAATGGAAGGCCCGCAGCGCAAGACGATGCTGGTGCTGCAACAGGTGATCATGATGGGTGAGTTAGCGGTCAATCGCGTACTGGATAATCACAAGCCTGGGTAGTCGCCAGGCACTGTAACGAGGGGATTGCCCCCTCGTTACATGAAGAGCATGAATCACTACTGGCGTGGTTCATCTCAACAACGTCGGACCTGCGAGGTAGGTCCAACCAACTAAAATCAATCTTACCTGGCGTTCAATTTCTTCAGTTCTTCATAAGTCGCCGACTGTACAAACCAGAAGCCGGAGATGATGCACCACGTCAGGGTGCCGGTAATGAAAACGCCTGCCCCGGACCAGAAGCCCTGAACGAAAATCATGACCACTGCGGCGATCCAGATAACGGCCAGTGCGACGTACAGAACTACGTTGTTTACGCCAATTACGAACTCTTTCACGTCTATTCCCTTTTGAATGATTATCCTCTGGCTCCTTGCGCAAGGGCCAGTGGGCGGCATGATAGGGAGATAGCTGGCTGTTCGCCAGTCATGTCACGACCTGTTACTCAAATCGACCAATAAGCAAAATCATCCTTCCAGCACCCGCGCCTCATCAGTTACCGCCTGAGCAAGCAATCATGCTTCGAAAAAATCGCCCTCAGTCTGCGGATGCCTGGAAGGCAGATTTCCAGATTTTGGACTACTACTGACAAGCCCATTTCCTTATCCCTATCAGGAGCATCCCTATGCTGTTTCACTGGTTTCTTGCGGCGATCCACCTCTTGGCTGTTGCTTTGGGCCTCTGGGCGGTGCTCACCCGAGGGACGGCATTAAGCCGCCTGGCCGCCGGTACGGCGCAGGTTCGCAGCGTTCTGGTTGCCGATAACGTATGGGGCATCTGTGCGGGTATTTTGCTGATCACAGGTTTGATGCGAGCCTTCGGTGGGTACGAAAAAGGCACCGACTATTACCTTCATCAGCCGTTGTTCCATCTGAAGATGACGCTGTTCGTGATCATTCTGCTGCTTGAAGTGGCACCAATGATCACCTTGATCAAGTGGCGGATCGCCTTGGGCAGGGGCGCTTCGATTGACCAGGGCCGAGCCAGGCTGTTTGCACGCATCAGCCATATCGAAGCGTTGTTGTTGATGTTGATGGTGATTGCGGCCACCGGCATGGCGCGCGGTGTGACCTTCGGCTAACAACGGCGTGATTCGTCGGGGTTAAAACGAATAGTCTGACAGCCACGGCGTGGCCGGGCCGGTAGCATCGGCTTCACGTAATGGGGGGAGGAGGCGAGTGCTCAGCAAAATGCCGAGCATGAATCTCTAGCCAGCCATTGCGCTGTAACGAACGGGCTGGCTACTGACTGCAACAGGATTCAGGGAGTCTGCGGTTTGTCTGGAGCGGTGAGGCCAGCCTGAATGCGCTGATAGATTTCTTCGCGATGAACCGCAACGTCTTTCGGGGCATTGATGCCAATTCTGACTTGCTGGCCGCTAACGCCCAGAATGGTGATCGTAATGTCATCACCAATATTTATGCTTTCACCGACTTTGCGGGTGAGTATCAGCATGGTCTTCTCCTTGATTGCTTTGTAGGGCACCTGATTCGGACAGTGCAGAGGTCGGTGGTATGTATAGATTAGTGCGAAGTCTCACGGTTTGGGTGCCTCTTTCTGACGCGCAGATGCTGCATTAATTCCCAAGGCGTAACTATACAGAGGCCGCAACCATCATTCTCGTTGTTTTGAGCCCATTTTGCGGCACTCGGGAAGTATTCATGGATGCTAAAATCGCCGCTTTAAGCATTCTGAGGGAAGCGTTGTGCGCAAAATCGTCTTAGTAATCGCGGTACTGGCGCTGGCGGGATGCGGTGAGGGCAAGAGTGTTGAGGTACAAAAGCCGCAACCGGCAGTCGCGGCTGCACCTTCGGTGGTATCCGCGCCACAATGGGATCTCGAAGTTCGAGGCGAAACACCTCAGGCGGTCAGCGATTTGAGCGGCTGGCTGATTGAGCACAGTTTCGTTTCCAATATCGTCAAGGAAAATGGAAAGACCCGGATTCTGCTCGGGCCGTTCAGTTCGAAAGCCGAGGCCGAGGCCAAACAGACAGAAGTGCGTGCGGCGCTCACCCGGGCTAAGAAACAGAACATCGAATTGTTGGTTGTCGATCATCCAGTAGCCCAGTAGCAGTCCTTTTCCAGGCTGCGTTCGACGGAACGCCTTAAAGGGGATCCACATTGACTCGTTTCTAGACGTAGTCACTGTCGATTCCCAGTAGGAGTTCCCCCATGGCCTCCGCCACCCCTTACAAAATATTCGACGCAGTCCTGCGGCACAAAAAGGCGCTGAGTCCTCATTTGATGCGCGTCACTCTGGCCGGTCCGATGGTTACCGAAATGGCGACCTGGGCACCCAGCCAGCGCGTGAAGCTATTCTTTCCGGCTGTAGAAGGTTCGCCTGCCAGGCTCGCTCATGGCGATGGCTGGTTTGCACGTTACCGCTCGATACCGGTTGCCCAGCGCCCGGCAATGCGCACTTACACCATCCGACATTTGCGTGCCGAGCAGGGCGAAGTGGATATCGACTTCGTGTTGCACGGCGAAACCGGACCCCGCATCCCGTTGGGCAATTCATGCAGCGGCGGGTGAGCCGATCCAGATCGTCGCACCTGATCGCCAGTTTTCGGCACAAGACGCGGGCGGTTTCGAATGGAAGCCGCCTCAACAGCTCAAGCATCTGTTAATGGTCACCGATGCCACGGCCTTGCCCGCGGCGCTCGGCATTCTGGATGAGCTGGCAGCGCTTGCCGTACCACCGTTAACCCAGGCGTTTTTTGAAGTAGACAGTGTGGACGATGCGTTGCCGGTTCCTGACTGGCCCGGACTTGCGGTGGAGTGGCTGATTCGAGATCACGCCACCGCGACTGGAGGCTGCGCAAATACTTGATCAAGGAATGCGGCATTGCCAAGGAGTCACTCAACCTGATGGGCTGGCGCTACAACTAAGCGGGCGGGTAGAAACGAACGCCGGCTCGATTGAATGCGGTTGAGATAACCGTATTTAAATAGATCTTCAGAGCTCTCCGATGCGCTCGGGGTCCACGACGTCGGATGTGGAAGGCGAGTGCCCATTGCTCGGGTAAATGGGCCGAGGATCACGATTGAGGGAGACGGCGCTTTGCCGCGCTCAGGGAGATGGATTTCTCCCCGAGGGCAGTGCCTCCACTACGGCAAAGCGGACTTTCTCGGTCTGTGCCATTTATCTGATATCTGATCCCACCGATTGAGGAGGGGATCAGTCGTCAAATTGGCGCCATTCGTCGATCCCAGCGAGATTCCGCCGCCGGTTCTCTTGTGCGTCGATGCGCAGGGAAGGAAACCGGTCCGCACCGACTGTCCAACGTGCCGTCGCTCGCGCCACCCTACGTCCAAAACGCTCCGCGCTAAGCCTATCGCCTGGGTGCGGAGCGTTCTCCACCGAGCCATCATTCAAGCTTTGAGTCATCAGGCCTAGCCATGATCCATTGACGTTCACGTCGGTGAAACCGCCATCGGTGTAGCAGCCGCCGGGCAAATCCCCGGCGCTTACCCACATCATTCCCATTTGCGCCGCGAAGATCGACATCTGCTGAAGCGCTACGAGCTTGTCGCCGGAGCGCGATCCTGAGTTTGTGAACCCGGCAGCGATCTTGTCCTTCCACTCCTGGCTACGCCACGGCACGATACCAGCCTCGAGGAACAGCTTGAACAATCCATGGGCCGACCCCATATAGGTGGGCGCACCAAAAACTATGGCATCAGCCGCCGCTAGCCGGTTCATGACAGCGTCGTCACGCCATCTGCCATCACTATCGATCTGAGCGGGCACGATCTCGATGAGTTCGGCACATGTTCCCGCAACCTCTTCTGCACCTCGCTTGACATGCTCCGCAACAGTCCGGGTGTGACCTCGTCCGGATGAATACACAATTGCGACGATAGTCATTGATTTCTCCTGATTAGTACTGCCAATAGATGCGGGTTGGTGCGGTAACTCTGTCCCCGCTTGACGCAACAAATCCGCCCTTGACTGGGGGCCAATCCAGCGAGAATGGGTGGGAACTGCGTTCGATGCAAGTGCGGGTCACTTCCTTTCAGACCAAGAAAACAGGTTGCTATTCGCGGTGGTCGACGCAGGGACTTCTTCCAGCAGAACAGCCCAATACTCAACGACCTTTCCATCAGATCCCTTATCGTAGCCGGCCCGTCCGGGATTGTTAGGGTTAAGCTGAATGCAATTTGTGTTCTTACACACTGTGGACCGATTTCTGCTTGTGGCCGCCGGCAGCAATGGGCATCTCTACCGATCATGGTTACTAAGTTTGCTGGTCAAGTCCGATGCAAATGGCTGGTCAATGCAATGCAAACGAGTGATCAGTACCGATGCAATCAGGTGGTCAAGTTAAACCCGAGGCCTTTGTGTTTTCAGCGTGCGCTTAACCGCAGTCTTTCATGTCGACCGGGCCGACAAACTCGTTGCCGCGTCCCATGACGCACGCCACGCTTTGGTTACGCTGTCGTTCCCAGGCCTCTACGGGATAGGTTTTGCTCCAGGCTTCGTACAGTTGTCGATCCTGTTTCGACAGGCGCAAACCATATTGCTTGCTCATGTAGAAATACGTTCGGGCGATCATGCCGCGTATGGACGGGCGGGGCATGACCTTCTTCGCCTTGAAGTCGACCTGGGTCAGGCACGAGCCATATTGGCCCGACTGCACCGGCAACCAGCCGAAACTGAAGTTGCTGCGATCGCCATTCACTTCACCAATGCTCGGCACCAGGTTGTGCAGGTCGGCTTCGGCTTTCTGGTAGATCGGATCGTAACGCGTGCAGTTCTTGCGCCCACCTTCTTGCCAGCACTGACGCTGATGGCCGATCTGCCAGGCCGGAACAATGTGCTCCCACTCGATGCGGGAAGCGCGCTTGGCGTTTTTACGCGGTACATAACCGCAGGCTGCGAGGTTGACCTTGTTGCCGGTGTATTTGCACCCGCAATAGAACTCTGTGGATTGCGGTGCGTAGAGCTTCCAGGCAACTTTCTTGGCTTCGTTGAAGGTGCGTGGGGCGCCAGCCTGGGCGCCAACGGTGATGAACAAAAACAGCAAAGCAAACCAGCGGACACTCATTGACTCAATCTTCCTTCGGAACAACCCAAAAAATCTGCACACCGCCATCGTCGCGATAGGCGAGGGTGACGTTGTCGTTCTCGTCGATTTCTTCGAGCAATTGTTCCCACTCATCCACAGGTTCGTCCGGTAGACGGAAGATCAAGGCTGCTTTCGCTTTTTGAGCAGTGGGGGAATTGATGATTTTTTGAACGCGCATACCCATGCGTTCATAGGCGTCAGGAGAGGCGGAGGTGGTGGCCACGGAATTATCCTTATTAAGCTGTACGTGCATACAGTATTTAACTGTAAGCATTTTCGCAACTGCTTAAAATTCAAGAAAATCCTCTGACAGGCATTTCTTCCGTTTGGTGTAGGACCAAGGGAAAATTTTTATCGAAATATCGGAAGGGGGTGTGAGCCACTCGCCTGGGTTGGCGAGTGGTGAAAGCAGTGCCCGACCGGAACCGGTCGGGCGAGGGCGAATCAGTATTCCCAGAACATCCGTTGCAGCTCTTTGCTGTCGTTGGTCTTGGTCAGTGCAACCATGGCCAGGATGCGAGCCTTTTGCGGGTTCAGGTCATGCGCCACAACCCAGTCGTACTTGTCGTCTGGCTGTTCAGCGTTACGCAGTACGAACCCGCCGGCGTTGACGTGGGACGAACGAATGATTTGCACGCCGTCCTTGCGCAAGGCTTGCAGCGATGGGACTACACGGGACGAGACTGAGCCATTGCCGGTACCGGCGTGAATGATGGCTTTGGCGCCAGACTGAGCCAGCGCTTTGTAAGCGGTATCGCTGACATTGCCGTAGGAATAGGCGATTTCGACGTCAGGCAGGCTCTTGATGGTTTTGATGTCGAATTCCGAGTCCATGGTGTGGCGCTTGGCCGGCAGGCGGAACCAGTAGGATTTACCTTCGACCACCATGCCGAGTGGGCCCCAGGCACTTTTGAACGCCTCGGTCTTGATGTTGATCATTTTGCTGACGTCGCGACCCGACTGGATTTCATCGTTCATGGTCACCAGTACGCCTTTGCCGCGTGCCTCTTTGCTGCTGGCCACGGCCACTGCGTTGTACAGGTTCAGCATGCCATCGGCCGACATAGCGGTGCCTGGGCGCATGGAGCCGACAACGATGATTGGCTTGTCGGTTTTTTCCACCAGGTTCAGGAAGTAGGCGGTTTCTTCCAGGGTGTCGGTGCCGTGGGTGATGACGATGCCGTCGACGTCCTTGCTGTCGGCCAGCTCAGCCACGCGACGACCCAGTTGCAGCAGGTTGTCGTTGGTGATGCTTTCGGACGCGATCTGCATGACCTGTTCGCCACGAACGTTAGCCAGCTGGCTGAGTTCCGGAACCCCGGCGATCAATTGTTCGATGCCGACTTTTGCCGCTTGATAGGTCGCGCTATTGGCGGCGCTGGCGCCCGCGCCGGCAATGGTGCCGCCGGTGGCCAGGATCACCACGTTCGCCAGTTTCTGTTGGGTTTCGACTTCTTTTGCCTGAAGGGCAGTAGGCAGGAGCAGCAAGAGGGCCAAAGCGCCCGGAACGAAGGTCTTGAAAGCAGATGTCATTATTTTTCTCTCTAGTAGTGAGACGGTGCTGATGCAGGTTCATCTAGATGCGCCCCAAGTGGATCTGAACGCTTGGGGTGAATGAGATGAGCAGGATCTATACCAGTCGTACTTTGAATGAGGAAAACTTTTAACTTGATGATTTGTATCAGTATTTATTTGAGCTGTCAGGATGATTACACAATCTGTTGTCCGGGTTTCCGAACGCGTTGAGGGTTTGTGTTCGGCTCTCCGAAAAGTACTACGATCTCTGTAGAGCAAATCGCCTTGCAAGATTGCGAATCAGTGCTAAAGAAACCCGTGCTTCGGTCGATGTTCCTTTAAAGGATCTTTCTACTCAGGAGCTCACATGTCGTTATCCATTGGTATCCCAAACGCCGCAGGCGTCACCATCGGCGGCAAGTCCGCCGCTACGATTCAAGCGTTGAACGACGCCACCGCAGAGGCTGCCGATAAGACGCTGGGCACGAAAGAAGGCGACGGCAACCAAGTCAAGACTGGCCCTTTGGGATTGGATAAAAGCGCGGGCGCGCAGACCGAAACCCCAGACGAGAGCAACCAGAGTGTGGCGGTGAAAGTCCTGCTCAAACGCATGCAAGAGCTACAACAGCAACTGCGCGAGCAACAGCAACAATTAGCCGCAGCTCAGGCGGCGTCTTATCCGACACCAGAAGCCAAGGCCACTGTGGTCATGGCCATTCAAGGACAGATTGCCGACACCAATGGTGCGTTGCTGGAAGTGTCCGCGGCCCTGGTCAAGGAACTGGCCAAGGGTTCCAGCACCGGAACGGTAGTCAACACCACGGCATGACGTGAATGCCCGGCTTTTGCCAGCCAGTTCAAATAAATGGTCGTTTCTGCTCGTTGACAAATGTCGGCAGGGTTCGCATAGTTCGGTCTACGCAAACGTTTGCGCGGTGCTCCCGGTGGTTATCCATCGGTGAGCGCAATGAAGCCTACGCCAGCGCAAGCGTTGCTCACAATAATCATAAGATCGGAGTGAACCCATGAAGCTGCCATTCGCTGGACGTCTTCTCGCTGTCGCTATGCTGGCTGCCGCATCCGTCGCGTTACCTGTCTCTTCGGCCTTCGCCGAGACTCCTGAAAAACCCAAAGTCGCGCTGGTCATGAAATCCCTGGCCAATGAATTCTTCCTGACCATGGAAGATGGCGCCAAGGCCTATCAGAAAGAACACTCCGGCGATTTCGAGCTGATCTCCAACGGCATAAAAGACGAAACCGACACGGCTGGCCAGACACGCATCGTCGAGCAAATGATTCTGGCCAAGGTCAATGCGCTGGTCATCGCACCGGCTGACTCCAAGGCCATGGTTCCTGTGATCAAGAAAGCCATCGATGCCGGTATCACCGTGATCAACATCGACAACCAGCTGGACCCGGCTGTGGTCAAAAGCAAAAACATCACCGTACCGTTCGTAGGCCCGGATAACCGCAAAGGCGCGCGTCTGGTGGGCGAGTACCTGGCCAAGCAACTGAAGGCCGGAGACGAAGTCGGCATCATCGAAGGCGTTTCAACCACCACCAACGCGCAGCAGAGAACCGCAGGCTTCAAGGATGCGATGGAAGCGGCGCAGATCAAGGTCGTCTCTTTGCAGTCCGGTGACTGGGAAATCGACAAAGGCAACAAGGTTGCTGCCTCGATCCTCAGCGAGTACCCACAAGTCAAAGCCCTGCTGGCGGGCAACGACAGCATGGCCGTCGGCGCAGTATCCGCCGTGCGCGCAGCGGGCAAGGCCGGCAAGGTGCAAGTGGTCGGTTACGACAACATCAACGCCATCAAGCCAATGCTCAAGGATGGCCGCGTTCTGGCTACCGCTGACCAGTTTGCAGCCAGGCAAGCCGTGTTTGGCATCGAGACTGCGCTGAAGATCATCAAAGGTGAGAAAGTCGACAGCGGCACCAATGGCGTGATCGAAACTCCGGTAGAGCTGGTCACCAAGTAGTCCTTCTGGCGACACAACGGTGCTCGCCCGTCGGGGCGAGCGCATGGAGAGTTTTTATGTCAGTTTCCGCCCCGAACGCTGTCCTCTCGGTCAGCGGTATCGGTAAGACCTACGCCCAACCGGTCCTGGCCGGCATCGACCTGACGCTGATGCGCGGTGAAGTGCTGGCGCTGACCGGCGAAAACGGCGCGGGAAAAAGTACGCTGTCGAAGATCATCGGCGGGCTGGTCACACCGACCACCGGCCACATGCAATTCCAGGGGCAGGATTACCGCCCCGCAAGCCGCACTCAGGCCGAAGACCTCGGCATCCGCATGGTGATGCAAGAGCTCAATCTGTTGCCGACCTTGTCGGTGGCGGAAAACCTGTTTCTCGACAACCTGCCCAGCAAGGGCGGCTGGATCAGTCGCAGGCAATTGCGCAAGGCAGCGATCGAAGCCATGGCCCAGGTCGGCCTCGACGCGATTGACCCGGACACGCTGGTGGGCGAATTGGGCATCGGTCACCAGCAAATGGTGGAGATCGCCCGCAACCTGATTGGCGATTGCCACGTGCTGATTCTCGACGAACCGACCGCAATGTTGACGAACCGTGAAGTCGAGATGCTGTTTGAGCAGATCACTCGTCTGCAAGCTCGCGGCGTGTCGATCATCTATATCTCGCACCGTCTCGAAGAACTGGCGCGGGTCGCCCAGCGTATTGCGGTACTGCGCGATGGCAACCTGGTTTGCGTCGAGCCGATGGCCAATTACAACAGCGAGCAACTGGTGACGCTGATGGTCGGTCGTGAACTCGGCGAACACATCGACATGGGGCCGCGCAAGATCGGCGCTCCAGCCTTGACGGTCAAAGGGCTGACCCGCTCCGACAAGGTTCGCGATGTGTCCTTCGAAGTGCGCGCCGGCGAGATCTACGGGATTTCCGGCTTGATCGGGGCAGGGCGCACTGAGTTGCTGCGCTTGATCTTCGGTGCTGATACAGCGGACAGCGGCACGGTTGCACTCGGTTCGCCAGCACAGGTTGTCAGTATCCGCTCACCGGCTGACGCGGTCGGTCATGGCATCGCCCTGATCACCGAAGACCGCAAAGGCGAAGGCCTGCTGCTGACCCAATCGATCAGCGCGAATATTGCCTTGGGCAATATGCCGGTGATTTCCAGCGGTGGCTTCGTCAACAAGGGTGACGAGATGGCGCTGGCCCAGCGTCAGATCGACGCCATGCGCATCCGCAGTTCCAGCCCGACACAACTTGTGTCGGAACTGTCCGGCGGCAACCAGCAGAAGGTGGTGATCGGCCGGTGGCTTGAGCGTGATTGCTCGGTGATGCTGTTCGACGAGCCAACGCGTGGCATCGACGTTGGCGCCAAGTTTGACATTTATGCCTTGCTCGGTGAGCTGACCCGTCAAGGCAAAGCGCTCGTGGTGGTGTCCAGCGACCTGCGTGAGCTGATGTTGATCTGCGATCGCATCGGCGTGCTCTCTGCGGGACGTCTGATCGACACCTTTGAGCGTGACAGCTGGACCCAGGATGATTTGCTTGCCGCCGCGTTCGCCGGCTACCAAAAACGTGATGCGTTGCTCAATGAAGCAGCGCCTAGGGATCTCGCATGAATACTGCAGTGACTGCCGGCAAACGTAGTGGCAACTTTTACGGCCTCGGTACCTATCTGGGACTGGCCGGTGCCTTGCTGGCAATGGTTGCGCTGTTCTCGGTTCTAAGTAGCCATTTCCTGTCCTATGACACCTTCAGCACCCTGGCCAACCAGATTCCGGACTTGATGGTGCTGGCGGTCGGCATGACGTTCGTGTTGATCATCGGCGGTATCGACCTGTCGGTGGGCTCGGTGCTCGCGCTCGCGGCGTCAACGGTCAGCGTGGCCATTCTCGGTTGGGGCTGGAGCGTGTTGCCTGCGGCGCTGCTCGGAATGGCGGCGGCAGCACTGGCCGGGACCATCACGGGTTCGATTACTGTGGCGTGGCGGATTCCGTCGTTCATCGTGTCCCTCGGCGTGCTGGAAATGGCCCGCGGTGTGGCGTATCAGATGACCGGATCGCGCACGGCCTACATCGGTGATGCCTTCGCCTGGTTGTCCAACCCGATCGCCTTCGGCATCTCGCCGTCGTTCATCATTGCCTTGCTGATCATCTTCGTTGCCCAGGCAGTGCTGACGCGTACCGTGTTCGGTCGTTACCTGATCGGCATCGGCACCAACGAAGAGGCGGTGCGTCTGGCAGGGATCAATCCGAAGCCCTACAAGATCCTGGTATTCAGTCTGATGGGGCTGCTGGCCGGTATTGCCGCGCTGTTCCAGATTTCCCGTCTGGAGGCGGCGGATCCGAATGCCGGCTCCGGGCTGGAGTTGCAAGTGATCGCCGCGGTCGTGATCGGCGGCACCAGCCTGATGGGCGGTCGCGGATCGGTCATCAGTACGTTCTTCGGGGTTCTGATCATTTCCGTATTGGCGGCCGGCCTCGCGCAGATCGGCGCAACTGAACCCACCAAACGCATCATCACCGGCGCGGTGATCGTGGTGGCGGTGGTGCTTGATACTTATCGCAGTCAGCGCGCAAGCCGGCGGACCTGAGTCATGGCAACGATCAAGGATGTGGCAGCGCTCGCGGGAATTTCCTACACCACGGTTTCCCACGTAGTGAACAAGACCCGGCCGGTGAGCGAAGAGGTGCGGGTCAAGGTTGAGGCAGCGATCAAAACTCTCGACTACGTGCCCAGTGCCGTGGCCCGGTCTCTCAAAGCCAAAACCACGGCGACCATCGGTCTTCTGGTGCCCAACAGCCTCAACCCGTACTTCGCCGAACTGGCGCGCGGCATCGAGGATTACTGCGAGCGTAATGGCTACTGCGTGATTCTCTGTAACTCTGATGACAACCCGGACAAGCAACGCAGCTACCTGCGCGTACTGCTGGAAAAGCGCATCGACGGGCTGATCGTCGCTTCGGCTGGCGGTGACGCTGGGCTGGCAGAAGGCTTGGCAGGCGTGCGTACGCCGATGGTGATCGTCGACCGTGGACTGGAAGGTGTGAATGCCGATCTGGTGCGAATCGATCACGAATACGGCGCCTATCTGGCGACCCGCCACCTTCTGGAATTGGGGCACCGGGACATCGCCACCATTGGCGGCCCGGCGAGTACCAGCGTGGCGCAGATGCGTCTGGCCGGTTATTGCCGTGCCCTGAAAGAGGCGGGTGTCGAAGTATCCCGCGAGCGCATGCTGGAAAGCGACTTCACCAGCACCGGCGGTTACAACGCCGCCGCGATACTGCTGGAAAAGAACCCGCCGAGCGCGATCTTCGCCGGTAACGACATGATTGGCATCGGTGTGCTGCGAGCGGCGGCCGAGCGCAATATTCGCGTGCCGACGGAGCTGTCGGTGATCGGCTTCGACGATATTCAGATGAGCCGCTATGTGTACCCGGCGCTGACCACCGTGGGGCAGTCGATCCTGCAACTCGGCGAGATGGCGGCCGAAGTGCTTTTAAGAAGAATCGCCACGCCGGATATGGCCACCGATCAACGGATCGTGACGCCCAGTATTGTCCTGCGGGAGTCGACTGCGCCGCTGGCCGGCGTGTTCGCCCAGTTCCGCTGAAATAGAAAGCCGCTAAATCAAAAGCACCGCTGAAACAGAATTGATGAGTAGTGACGTATGCCAGCAAAAGTAGTGGTTATAGGCAGCCTGAACATGGACCTGGTCACCCGGGCGCCACGGCTGCCCCGTGGCGGTGAAACACTGATCGGCGAGTCGTTTGCTACGGTTTCCGGTGGCAAGGGCGCGAATCAGGCGGTCGCAGCGGCGAGGCTGGGGGCGCAGGTGTCGATGGTCGGTTGCGTGGGCAGCGATGCCTACGGCGAAGAGTTGCGCGGGGCGCTGTTGGCCGAGCAGATCGATTGCCAGGCGGTCAGCACCGTCGACGATTCCAGCGGCGTAGCGTTGATCGTGGTCGATGACAACAGCCAGAACGCAATCGTGATCGTTGCCGGTGCCAACGGTGCGCTGACTCCAGAGGTGATTGATCGTTTCGACGCGGTATTGCGGGCGGCGGACGTGATCATCTGTCAGCTGGAAATCCCGGATGCCACTGTCGGTCATGCGCTCAAGCGCGGCCGTGAGTTGGGTAAGACCGTGATCCTCAACCCGGCGCCGGCCAGTCGCCCACTGCCGGCGGACTGGTACGCGTCCATCGATTATCTGATTCCCAACGAAAGCGAGGCCTCGGCGCTGAGTGGTTTGCCAGTGGACTCTCTGGCATCTGCCGAAACCGCTGCATCCCGGCTGATCTCCTTGGGCGCCAGCAAGGTCATCATCACCCTCGGTGCTCAAGGTTCGCTGTTTGCCAACGGCAAAGGCTTCGAGCACTTCCCTGCGTCGAAGGTGAAAGCTGTTGATACCACGGCGGCTGGCGACACCTTCGTCGGTGGTTTCGCCGCCGCGCTGGCGGCCGGCAAAGGCGAAGGTGACGCGATCCGTTTCGGCCAGGTTGCCGCGGCGCTGTCGGTGACCCGTGCTGGCGCGCAACCCTCGATTCCCACCTTGTCCGACGTACAGGCCTTTAAAGCACCATGAAAAAGACACCTTTGCTCAACGTCGCGTTGTCGCGGCTGATCGCATCCCTGGGCCATGGCGACAAGGTGGTGATCGGCGACGCAGGTCTGCCGGTGCCACCAGGCGTTGAACTGATCGATCTGGCCCTGACCCACGGTATCCCGGACTTCGTCAGCACGTTGAAGGTTGTGCTCAGCGAAATGCAGGTCGAGAGCCATGTATTGGCCCAGGAGATCCTGGACAAAAAGCCTTCGGCATTGGCGACGCTCGATGAGCTGAATGCCGAAGGTGCGTTGGGTCGGCGTGAGCTGCTCAGTCATGACCAATTCAAAGTCCTCAGCCGACAGGCGCGGGCGATTGTTCGTACAGGCGAATGTCAGCCCTACTGCAACATCGTGCTGGTGGCAGGGGTTACGTTCTAACTCGCTGTTGTCTTTCTGTTGTCCCACGCACAAGGAGTGCGCTATGCACCGCTATGCTCAGAAACTGCACTACCTGCTCCGGAGTCTGCTGCTTTTGTCCCTGATTACCGCAACAAGCGCCCAGGCGGCGGACAAGATCGACTTGATCATCGACACCGATCCGGGTGCCGACGACGTGGTTGCTCTGCTGTTTGCCCTGGCGTCGCCGCAAGAGCTGAACATTCGTGCGCTGACCACCGTCGCCGGCAATGTGCGTCTGGACAAAACGTCGCGGAATGCGCGGCTGGCCCGCGAGTGGGCAGGGCGCGAGGAGGTGCCGGTCTACGCAGGCGCACCGAAGCCGTTGATGCGCACACCGATCTATGCCGAGAACATCCATGGCAAGGAAGGCCTGTCGGGCGTCACCGTACATGAGCCGAAGAAAGGCCTGGCTGAGGGCAATGCGGTCAACTACCTGATCGACACCTTGAAAGCCGCCAAGCCCCACAGCATCACCATCGCCATGCTCGGTCCACAGACCAACCTGGCCCTGGCGCTGATCCAGGAACCTGAGATCGTTCAGGGCATCAAGGAGGTGGTGATCATGGGCGGGGCGCACTTCAACGGTGGCAACATTACCCCGGTGGCTGAGTTCAACCTGTTCGCCGACCCACAGGCTGCGGAAGTGGTGCTCAAAAGTGGAGTAAAGCTGACCTACTTGCCGCTGGACGTGACCCACAAGATCCTCACCAGTGAAGCGCGTCTTAAGCAGATCGCAGCGATCAACAACAATGCCAGCAAGCTGGTGGGCGATATTCTCAATGAATACGTCAAAGGCGACATGGAGCACTACGGCATTCCGGGTGGCCCGGTGCATGACGCGACAGTCATCGCCTACCTGCTCAAGCCTGAGTTGTTCACCGGTCGCTCGGTAAATGTGGTGGTTGATAGCCGCGAAGGCCCGACATTCGGCCAAACCATCGTCGACTGGTATGACGGCCTGAAAGCGCCGAAGAACGCTTTCTGGGTAGAAAGCGGCGACGCTCAAGGCTTCTTTGACCTGCTGACCGAGCGTCTGGCTCGTCTGAAGTAAGCCATAAACCCGCAGCTGCCAGCCTGCGGGTTTTACTTCTACTCGCTATGTATCAGGCCCATATAGGCGGTGGGGTACTTCTCGAATATCTGTGCGATGAATGTCTGGGCGGCTTGCGTCCCCAGTTCCTTGACCAATAGATCGATACCAATGATTGCCAACTCTTCCGGGCTGCCCGGGCTGTAAGAGCTGTGGCCCTGTGGCCACTTGGCTTTGATGTCGGCGTCGATGCTTACGGTGGTCATGATGGCGCTCGTGAAGTCGGGAAAGTCTGTGTGTCGAGTTAACCATTTTGCGCGGCTTTTGGCACTCCGACTTAGGCATGAGGGGAGGGCTATGCGACACTTGGTCTTTGACGATTTTTCAAGGAATGTGCTGTGCAGATCGATTTGAACACTCCTGACGGCTTGACCCTTGAGGCGGTGCGTCAGCTGCTGGCCTCTGCCAGCGACGATGAGCACACTCAATTGCGAGTCACCAAGGGCGGCATCGCCTACATTTCGTCAGGCGTTGTGGGCGGCACTGATATCAGTAGGCTGTTGTTTCGTCTGGAGACGTGGGCCAAGGGTTCCGGTTATGTAGGATTGGTCGCGGCCAGTGACGAGGTCTGGGTCATGCAGATTTTCAATGCCCTGAAAGAGAACTGGCCGAATCCGCCGTTCGACTACATTGATGTCTATTGAACGCTGTTCATATTCAGTCACGATTGAGTGGTAAACGGCAGGGCGATGCTCAGGCAAACTCGCCGCGTGTCCGAATAGAGGGCAGGGTGCTTATACTCCCTGTGAAACCAAACGCCAGATTGGCGGTCGCACGATCTCAGCTTAACTATTGAAAAAAGGAGGCTTCATGCCTTGGAAGCTCGCGTCATTGGGTACTTTGTTGGCCGTTGCCATGCTGGCCGGTTGCAGCACTACCTCCACTGAGTCGGCAACAGACTCCGCGGCGACGACTGACACTGGCCACAGCCGTTGTGAGGCAAAGGCTGCCGAATTCACCATTGGCAAAAAGGCATCGCCTGAGTTGCTGGAGCAGGCGCGTACTCGCGCAGGCGCGCAGAATGCACGGTTCCTCTTGCCCACCGACATGGTGACTCTGGAGTACCGCTCTGATCGCCTGAACCTGAATACCGATGCCAATCGGGTCGTGACCCGCGTCAACTGCGGCTGATCGCTTCGGGCTTTTGTTTCGTCCATAAAAAACCCCGTCACATGGACGGGGTTTTTTTAGTGCGGCTGAAAATTACTCAGCGCGGACTTGTGCAGCTTGCATACCCTTTTGGCCTTTCTCAGCCACGAAGGAAACGGTCTGGCCTTCTTTCAGGCTTTTGAAACCGTCGCTTTCGATAGCTTTGAAGTGTACGAACAGGTCGTCACCGCCACCTTGAGGAGTGATGAAGCCGAAGCCTTTTTCATCGTTGAACCATTTAACGGTGCCGGTTTGGCGATTAGACATGGTGTATCTCCAAGAAACATATATTTTCAGTAGTGCTGTGCTGCTCAGGCCAACTGGGCACACCGGGGTATCATAGTCGAAATGTTCGCTTTGGGAGCCCCCCGGACGTGCTGTTTGCCCTACAGTCGCGTTCTGTTTGCTGCTTTTTTTGCCTGCAAGCCCCGTTTTAAAAGGCTTTCAGCCAAAAGTAAAGACAATAAAAAAACCTGTAAAACCTGCATAAATTGTACGAAAAAGCGGTTTTCAGAGGCTTTTTACTGTCGTTGCAGGCGCAAAAAGCGCTCTGTCGGGCTTATTTTTTCGCTTTGGTATCGGCTTTGCACGCGCCAATTTGCGTCAGAGCCTTTTGCTTCAGGGCGTCACTGGCGGTGTTGTCCATCAAGGACTGGATGTCTTTGGCAGGGTACGATTTGATGGAATCGGCACCACAAGCGCAGTGAGCCTTCGCTGCTGCAGCACCGATCTGCGGAGTAGCCGCTTCTGTGCACTGAGCCATGTATTTCTCGCGCTCGCCTTTCGGCCAATCGGCATGGGCAGCCAGTGGCAACAGGAGAACGATGGGGGCGACTACTGCGAATAAACGTTTCAGACGCATGCTGGGATGCTCCTTGTGGGTCAATGTCTTGTTGTTTGAGAGGCAAAGCAGGGTTCAAGTTCAGCACTCTGGCATAAAATTGCCCGATTTGCCCCAGTGCAAAGCCTCGGTGCATCGACGACCGTTCATCTGTGCTAGCATGCCTCGCTCGGGCGTTTGCAGGCTCCGGACGACCTTCAGTCCCGGTAGCGGCAAATGTGCGAATAACCCTGATTTGAATCCCAGTCACTCTGGTTCGGTTTTCCGGTTGGCCGCAAGGCTCCTGCCGCTGTAAGGCAGGCGTTCGTCATTGAATGGCCTGGATCGGATCTTGTACTGGCTCATCCCAACCCACGTGACCTTTGGTAGGGGTCACCACTAGGAGAGGAGGCGCCATGCCAACTATTACTCTTCCCGACGGCAGTCAACGTTCATTCGATCACCCGGTATCCGTAGCCGAGGTCGCGGCATCCATTGGTGCAGGTCTGGCCAAAGCCACCGTGGCCGGCAAGGTCGATGGCAAGCTGGTCGACGCCAGCGACATCATCGGCAGCGACGCTACGCTGCAAATCATTACGCCAAAGGATGAAGAGGGGCTGGAGATCATTCGCCACTCTTGCGCCCACCTGGTTGGCCATGCGGTCAAGCAGCTATACCCGACGGCCAAAATGGTTATCGGTCCGGTCATCGACGAAGGCTTCTATTACGACATCGCCTTCGAACGTCCTTTCACTCCAGACGACCTGGCCGCGATCGAACAGCGCATGCAGCAGCTGATCGAAAAAGATTACGACGTGATCAAGAAAGTCACTCCGCGCGCCGAAGTGATCGAAGTGTTCAAGGCCCGCGGCGAAGACTACAAACTGCGCCTGGTCGAAGACATGCCGAACGAACAGGCCATGGGCCTGTACTATCACGAAGAATACGTCGACATGTGCCGCGGTCCGCACGTGCCGAACACGCGCTTCCTGAAATCCTTCAAGCTGACCAAGTTGTCCGGCGCCTACTGGCGTGGCGATGCCAAGAACGAGCAATTACAGCGCGTTTACGGCACGGCGTGGGCTGACAAGAAGCAGCTGGCGGCTTACATCCAGCGCATCGAAGAAGCTGAAAAGCGCGATCACCGCAAGATCGGCAAGCGTCTGGGCCTGTTCCACACCCAGGAAGAGTCGCCGGGTATGGTGTTCTGGCACCCGAACGGCTGGACTCTGTATCAGGTGCTCGAGCAATACATGCGCAAGGTTCAGCGCGACAACGGTTACCTGGAGATCAAAACTCCGCAGGTCGTTGACCGCAGCCTGTGGGAGAAGTCCGGGCACTGGGCCAACTACGCCGACAACATGTTCACCACGCAGTCGGAAAACCGCGACTACGCCATCAAGCCGATGAACTGCCCTTGCCACGTGCAAGTGTTCAACCAAGGCCTGAAAAGCTACCGTGAGTTGCCAATGCGCTTGGCCGAGTTCGGTGCTTGCCACCGTAACGAGCCATCGGGTGCACTGCACGGCATCATGCGTGTGCGTGCGTTCACTCAGGACGACGCCCACATCTTCTGCACTGAAGAGCAGATGCAGGCCGAATCCGCTGCGTTCATCAAGCTGACCATGGACGTTTATGCCGACTTCGGCTTCAAAGACGTCGAGATGAAGCTGTCCACTCGTCCGGAAAAACGCGTCGGTTCCGACGAGCTATGGGATCGCGCCGAAGCGGCCCTGGCTGCAGCCCTTGATAGCGCTGGCCTGCCGTACGATCTGCAGCCGGGCGAGGGTGCGTTCTACGGTCCGAAGATCGAGTTCTCGCTGAAAGATTGCCTTGGCCGCGTCTGGCAGTGTGGTACCCTTCAGCTCGATTTTAACCTGCCTGTCCGTCTGGGAGCCGAATACGTCTCTGAAGACAACAGTCGCAAGCACCCGGTTATGTTGCATCGGGCGATCCTTGGCTCCTTCGAACGTTTCGTCGGAATCCTGATCGAGCACTACGAGGGTGCATTCCCCGCGTGGCTGGCTCCGACCCAGGCAGTGATCATGAATATCACTGATAAACAGGCTGATTTCGCCGCTGAGGTTGAAAAAACTCTCAACGAAAGCGGATTTCGTGCCAAGTCTGACTTGAGAAATGAAAAGATCGGCTTTAAAATCCGCGAGCATACTTTGCTCAAGGTTCCTTATCTCTTGGTTATCGGAGATCGGGAAGTCGAGATGCAGACTGTCGCTGTGCGTACTCGTGAAGGTGCTGACCTGGGCTCGATGCCCGTCGCCCAGTTCGCCGAGTTCCTCGCTCAAGCGGTTTCCCGGCGTGGTCGCCCAGATTCGGAGTAATTACTATTAAGCGTGAAATGAGACAAGATAAACGAGCTGCACCGAAGGCCCCGATCAACGAGAATATCTCGGCACGCGAGGTTCGGTTAATTGGGGCTGAAGGTGAACAGCTTGGGATTGTGTCAATTGAAGACGCGCTTCTTAAGGCTGAAGAGGCCAAGCTGGATCTGGTGGAAATTTCCGCCGATGCAGTACCCCCTGTTTGCAAACTGATGGACTACGGCAAATCGATCTTCGAAAAGAAGAAGCAGATTGCCGCAGCCAAGAAAAACCAGAAGCAGATTCAGGTTAAAGAAATCAAGTTTCGTCCAGGGACGGAGGAAGGGGATTACCAGGTAAAACTGCGCAACCTGGTACGTTTCCTGAGTGATGGGGACAGGGCCAAGGTATCCTTGCGATTCCGCGGCCGTGAGATGGCCCACCAGGAGCTGGGGATGGAACTCCTCAAGCGAGTTGAAGGTGACTTGCTCGAGTACGGTTCGGTCGAACAGCATCCTAAGATGGAAGGACGCCAACTGATCATGGTCATCGCCCCGAAAAAGAAGAAGTAATCAATAGGGCACGGCAGGCCTTCTGATTATGTTTATCAACTGAATGCGGAGTATCCGAACATGCCAAAAATGAAAACTAAAAGTGGTGCTGCTAAGCGGTTTCTGAAAACTGCTAACGGTATCAAGCACAAGCACGCTTTCAAGAGCCACATCCTGACTAAAATGTCGACCAAGCGTAAGCGTCAATTGCGCGGTAGCAGCTTGCTGGCACCGTGTGACGTGGCAAAAGTCGAGCGCATGCTGCGCCTTCGTTAATTTAGTCAAGAATAGAGGAAGTAACTCATGGCTCGTGTAAAGCGTGGCGTCATTGCCCGTAAACGTCACAAAAAAATTCTGAAACTTGCTAAAGGCTACTACGGCGCTCGCTCGCGCGTATTCCGTGTTGCCAAGCAAGCGGTAATCAAGGCAGGCCAATACGCCTACCGTGACCGTCGTCAGAAAAAACGTCAGTTCCGCGCTCTGTGGATCGCTCGTATCAACGCTGGTGCACGTATTAACGGTCTGTCCTACAGCCGTTTCATCGCCGGCCTGAAAAAAGCGTCCATCGAGATCGACCGTAAGGTTCTGGCTGATCTGGCAGTGAACGAAAAAGCGGCGTTTGCTGCGATTGTCGAGAAAGCTAAAGCCACCTTGGCTTAAGTACCCCCGACAGTCACCCGGCCTCACCTCTGTGGGGTCAGGTGTTAAACGTCATAAATAGGGGAAGAGCCTTCAAGCTCTTCCCCTATTTTGTATCTGGAGTCTGTACATGGAAAACCTGGATGCGCTCGTCTCTCAAGCTCTAGAGGCTGTGCAAAGCGCTGAAGATATCAATGCCCTGGAGCAAATCCGGGTTCACTACCTTGGCAAAAAGGGTGAATTAACTCAGGTGATGAAGACCCTGGGGAATTTGCCGGCAGAAGAGCGTCCGCAAGTCGGCGCCCTGATCAACGTTGCCAAGGAGCGTGTCACAGAGGTTCTCAATGCGCGCAAGGCACTGTTTGAAGAGGCCGACCTGGCCGCCAAACTGTCCGCCGAGTCCATTGACGTGACCCTGCCTGGCCGTGGCCAGAGCTCGGGTGGTCTGCATCCGGTTACTCGCACTCTGGAACGTATCGAACAGTTCTTCACTCACATCGGCTACGGCATTGCCGAAGGCCCTGAGGTCGAAGACGACTATCACAACTTCGAAGCACTCAACATCCCAGGCCATCACCCGGCCCGGTCGATGCATGACACCTTCTATTTCAATGCCAACATGTTGCTGCGCACCCATACCTCGCCGGTACAGGTCCGCACCATGGAATCGAAACAGCCGCCGATCCGCATCGTCTGCCCAGGCCGTGTGTACCGTAGCGACTCCGATATCACCCACTCCCCGATGTTCCACCAGGTCGAAGGCCTGCTGGTCGACCGTGATATCAACTTCGCCGACCTGAAAGGCACCATCGAAGAGTTCCTGCGCGTGTTCTTCGAAAAAGAACTGGCCGTGCGTTTCCGCCCTTCGTACTTCCCGTTCACAGAGCCATCCGCCGAAGTCGATATGGAATGCGTGATGTGCAGCGGTAAAGGCTGCCGTGTCTGCAAGCAGACTGGCTGGCTGGAAGTCATGGGCTGCGGCATGGTTCACCCGAATGTGCTGCGCATGTCCGGGATCGACCCGGAAGAGTTTTCGGGCTTTGCCTTCGGCATGGGTGTTGAACGTCTGGCCATGCTGCGTTACGGCGTGAACGACTTGCGTCTGTTCTTCGACAACGACTTGCGGTTCCTCGCGCAATTTCGCTAGTCGTAACGAATTCTTAGGAGAGCAGGATGAAATTCAGTGAACAATGGCTGCGTGGCTGGGTAAGCCCGCAGGTAAGTCGTGACGAGCTGGTTGCTCGTCTGTCGATGGCCGGTCTTGAGGTCGATAGCGTTACGCTGGCCGCCGGCGAATTCACCGGTGTGGTGGTGGGCGAGGTGCTGAGCACCGAACCGCACCCGGACGCTGACAAGTTGCGCGTTTGCCAGGTCAGCAATGGGGCGGAGACCTTCCAGGTCGTTTGCGGTGCGCCTAACGTGCGTCCGGGCCTGAAGATCCCGTTCGCCATGATCGGTGCCGAACTGCCAGGCGACTTCAAAATCAAGAAAGCCAAGCTGCGTGGCGTTGAGTCCAACGGCATGCTGTGCTCGCAAGCCGAGCTGCAAGTCGGCGAAGGCAACGATGGCCTGATGGAATTGCCGGCCGATGCGCCGGTCGGTCAGGACATTCGTGAATACCTGAGCCTGGACGACGCCAGCATCGAGGTCGACCTGACTCCGAACCGCGGCGACTGTCTGTCCCTGGCCGGTCTGGCCCGTGAAGTCGGCGCGCTCTACGGCACCGAAGTCACCCGCCCGGTGGTTGCTGTCGTGCCAGCCGTGCACGACGAAGTGCGTTCGATCGAAGTGCTGGCGCCAGCCGCTTGCCCGCGTTACCTGGGGCGTGTGATCCGTAACGTTGACTTGTCCAAGCCAACGCCGCTGTGGATGGTCGAGCGTCTGCGTCGTGGTGACGTGCGCAGCATCGACGCTGCCGTCGACATCACCAACTACGTGATGCTGGAACTGGGTCAACCATTGCATGCATTTGATCTCGCCGAAATCAATGGCGGCATTCGCGTGCGCATGGCTGAAGAAGGCGAGAAGCTGGTACTGCTCGACGGTCAGGAAGTCAGCCTGCGTAGCGATACACTGGTGATTGCCGACCACACCCGCGCCCTGGCCATCGCCGGCGTCATGGGTGGCGAGCACAGTGGCGTCAACACCGCGACCACTCGCGATGTGTTCCTCGAAAGCGCCTTCTTCGATCAGATTGCTGTCGCTGGCAAGGCCCGTTCCTACGGCCTGCACACCGACGCCTCGCACCGTTACGAGCGTGGCGTGGATTGGCAACTGGCCCGTGAAGCGATGGAGCGCGCCACCGGCCTGCTGCTGGAAATCACCGGCGGCGAAGCCGGCCCGATCATCGAAACCGTCAGCGAACAACACCTGCCGAAAATTGCTCCGGTCACTCTGCGTGCGGCGCGCATCACTCAGATGCTGGGTATGGAAATGGATTCGGCCGAAGTCGAGCGTCTGCTCAACGGCCTGGACCTGAAGGTTTCCGCCGATGGGGCAGGGCAGTGGCGCGTAGAAGTGCCGAGTCATCGCTTCGACATCAGCCTGGAAGTCGACCTGATCGAAGAGCTGGCCCGTCTGTATGGCTACAACCGTCTGCCGGTGCGTTACCCGCAGGCCCGCTTGGCGCCGCAGGCCAAGGCTGAGGCGCGTAGCGATCTGCCTGAGCTGCGTCGCCTGCTGGTGGCTCGTGGTTATCAGGAAGCGATCACGTACAGCTTCATCGATCCGAAACAGTTCGAATTGTTTAATCCGGGTGTTGAACCGCTGTTGCTGGCCAACCCTATCTCCAACGACATGGCCGCCATGCGCTCGTCCTTGTGGCCAGGCCTGGTCAAGGCACTTCAGCACAACCTGAACCGTCAACAGGATCGTGTCCGTCTGTTCGAAAGCGGTCTGCGTTTCGTTGGTCAATTAGATGGCTTGAAGCAAGAGCCGATGCTGGCGGGTGTTGTTTGCGGTAGCCGCCTGCCGGAAGGCTGGGCGCAAGGTCGCGATGTCGTGGACTTCTTCGACGTCAAAGCCGACGTAGAAGCGGTGCTGGGCTTTGCCGGTGCACTGGATTCGTTCACTTTCGCACCGGGCAAACACCCAGCGTTGCACCCGGGTCAAACCGCACGCATCGAACGTGAAGGTCGCTTGGTCGGTTTCGTCGGCGCTATTCACCCTGAATTGTCGAAAACCCTCGGTCTCGACCGTCCGGTCTTCGTTTTCGAGCTGGTTCTGGCCGAAGTGGCATTGGGTAAAATGCCTAAATTCCAGGAGTTATCGCGTTTTCCTGAAGTGCGTCGTGACCTGGCACTGATTGCGGCCAAGGACGTCGCGGCCAGTGCCGTACTGGACGTAATCCGTGAAAATGCAGGCGAATGGCTGACAGACCTCAGGCTATTTGACGTGTATCAGGGTAAAGGCATTGATCCTGATAGAAAAAGCCTTGCAGTCGGCTTGACCTGGCAGCATCCATCGCGCACTCTTAATGACGATGAGGTGAATACCACGACGCAAAACATCCTCACCTCGCTCGAACAAAGGTTGAACGCCACGTTAAGGAAGTGACGTATGGGGGCTCTGACGAAAGCTGAGATGGCGGAACGTCTGTATGAAGAGCTGGGCCTGAACAAACGGGAGGCCAAGGAATTGGTCGAACTGTTTTTTGAGGAAATCAGGCACGCTCTTGAAGACAACGAACAAGTCAAATTGTCCGGTTTCGGCAATTTCGACCTTCGGGACAAACGCCAGCGGCCTGGCCGCAATCCGAAAACGGGGGAAGAAATCCCGATCACGGCTCGCCGTGTGGTCACCTTTCGTCCAGGGCAGAAGTTGAAGGCCCGAGTTGAGGCTTATGCTGGAACCAAGTCATAACGACGAGCTCCCCGTCATCCCAGGCAAACGCTACTTCACCATTGGTGAAGTCAGCGAGCTGTGTGCGGTAAAACCACACGTGCTGCGCTACTGGGAGCAGGAGTTTCCTCAACTCAACCCCGTCAAACGCCGCGGAAACCGCCGGTATTATCAGCGACAAGACGTGCTGATGATCCGGCAGATCCGCGCGCTTCTTTATGATCAGGGGTTCACCATCGGCGGCGCACGCTTGCGTTTGTCCGGCGATGAAGCCAAAGACGACACGACCCAATACAAGCAAATGATCCGCCAGATGATCGCCGAGCTGGAGGATGTTCTGGTGGTACTCAAGAAATAAATTCCTGCTTTTAAATACTTCCAGTTTTCAAAAGCTTGCGATATATTCTTGAGCGTTCTTCGAGAAGAGGAACGGGTTTCACGCCTAGTCGGGGCGTAGCGCAGTCCGGTAGCGCACTAGCATGGGGTGCTAGGGGTCGAGTGTTCGAATCACTCCGTCCCGACCATATAATTCAATGACTTAGCCCAATCTTTTCAGGTTGGGCTTTTTCATGCGCGTGACTTTTGCGTGACTCCTCTAATTTTTCACGCCTGCTTTCGCTTCAATATTGTCAGGACCGGTCCACGCGAATCGGTTGCTGATACCATGTTCGCAGCTTCAATCAGATGCCCGAGCTCAGCGCCCGAGTAGTGACTGGTGATGCTGCCGTTCTTGTGGCCAAGAAGAGCCTTGCGGTCTTCCTCGGTTACGCCTGCTGCGCGCAGCCGACGGCCAAATGTGTGTTTGAGGTCATGGATCCTTATGGATGCATAACCTGGGTGAGCGGGGCGAAGGTTTTCCTCCTGCCAGAGTTTCGCCGCTCTCACCCGAGCCTTCTGCCAAGCCGTGTCATTCATTCGATGCATCGGGGTGCCGTTGTAAGGGAAAACCCAATCCTTACTCACGCCGCGTTGTTTCTCGATGATCGACTTGGCCACGTTGTTGAGCACGACCAGTCGCTCGTCACCGTTCTTCACTCCAGACCGTTCGTGTCTGCCGCCAAAGTCTGCCGGAATCAGAAACACGCTGGTCCCGAGCTCTGGAACCGAAATCTCCCAATCCCATCGCAATTTGCAGACCTCCTGCTCCCGGGTGCCGGTGTTCACTTTGAACAACGCCATCGTTTGCAGGTGGGCCGGCAACTGCCCGAAAAGAATCGACTGCTCCGGCCACGACATCGGGTACGGCTTGCGGCTCGACTTCTTCTCTTCCAGCTTCGTGAGCATCGGCACGCTATCCAGCCACGGCCTGCGCTCATCATCTCGCCACTTCCTGGCACACAACGACAAAACCCGAACCACACGCTCGATCGAGATATTCACCGTCCTGTTGCTGACGCCTTTCTTCACCTTGCCGCCCTCAAGCTTCTTGGTCGCCAACCTGTCTTTGATGAACGGCACTAAGGCCTGATCATCGATGTGGGTCAGCGGCATGTCGCCTATGAACGGGTCCAGCTGGGAAAGGTGGTGCGCCGAAAGCTTGATTGAAGGCTGGTCTTTGAACTCCAACAGGAAGCGAGTCGCAGCCTCCCGCCAGATCCTGACCTTCTTTACGCCGTACACCTTCTGTTGCCGGATCTGCTCCAGCCGGTAGATCAGGTAGCGCTCCGCTTCTTCCCGGTCACCAGTTCCAGTGCTTTCGTAAAGTCGTTCTCCGTTGATTTTCTTGTCGATATGCCAGATACCTTTCCTCTCGGAGAGGCCTGTGATCGATTTTCGCGCCATGATTTATCTCCTTTCTGGCGCTCGCTGCGGGGCGATTGTTGCTCCGAAGCGCCATGTTTATCAATTGCCTTCGCTGCGACGTAGGCCGTAGCCCAGTCGTCGAGCTCTTCCCGGTCGAAGCCAACACCGCGCTCGCCGATTGGGAACTCGCTGACATGGGGGCGGACTGTTTTGTCGAACTCGGCTCGGCACATACCCAAATAGATGGGCGCAGCGCCGGCACGGATGAAGCGGGGAAGGATGCTTTCGCGTCGGGGCCGGGAGGGCGCCTGCGCCAGTTCTGCAGACATAAGTGCTCCATGCCGCGCGTGGCGGCAGAAGGTGGGGAGTGGGTTAATCCATTTGGTACCAGACGCCGCACTCGACGCCTTCTGCCTTCAGGGATTTGTACATGGCCTGCACGCCGGCGTAGCGCCGGTTACCCTGACCATCGAATGGGGTGCCGAGGTGAAAAGCCCTGGCGTGGTAGGTGGTGGCAGCCTGCATCCAGCCAACAATGCCTGCCTTGTCCAGGGTGCCTTCGCGGAGAAGGCCGACCCGGATGTAAACGCGATCGAGGTTGGCGCTGCCGCCGTCATCAGGTGCCGCGTTGGCGGCCGCCTTGCCTGCATCGATTGCGCGCGCAACTGCTGCTGCCAGCGCTGGGAGCTGATCTTTGGTCACAGGAACTCCTCGCCCGCCGTTCACCGGCAGGCTGGTAGGTGGAAGGAGAGTTAGGCTGGTGCTTTGGAGGCCAGCTCGCAGTCAGCGGCCAGTTTCAGAAGGTTGCGAGTGGTCGGTCTGAAGCTGCCGGTGTCCGGGTAGCATTCAAACTCATGGCCTTCCGGGAAAGCCTCGAACGGTCCATGCCAGCACCAATTGAGTTTCCAGTCAGTCCATACGGTGTATGCGTCCTGACCTTCACCCCAATAGTCGGTGCCGCCGCCGACACTCCATACGTGGCTCACGCGGGTACGCTGCTTGTACGCAAGCTCACTGGGTTCGTCTTTGTCGATCCAAGCGCGCCGATAGTGCCCGGGGTGCAACTGAAATAGGCGCTTGCTGAGCTTCTTCTCGATGCGGGCCTTCATCGCCGCGGCCCCTTGTAGATAAGCCAGGCCATGTAGGCGAGGGCGGGGAGGATCATGGCGTCACCTTCATATCAACACCGTCATGGATCCACTCGATGTCGGGCAGGTCGTCGTCGTCAATCTGCGCTTCACGCAGGTCGTTGCTGGCCAACAATTCCGCGACCTCATCGTCATCGATGCCCTCAATCACCTTTCGAAAATTTACGACCGCCTTTCCGGTCAGAACGACTGTTCTTTTCATTGGGCAATACCTGTCCTTTGCCGCTATAGCGGCTTACTTTGAAGGGGGAGGGAGTTACTGGCAGATGTTGAATCTGCGCAGGGTAATGCGCTTATAGCGCCATGTGAGCCATCTCGGGAGACAACCGAAAGATGAGGCTTGCTCCATGCGTTTGATGCTTGAAGGATTGTTGTTACAGGTAATCACCGACTTACTGGTGAGAATGCTCTACCAACTCATAGAGTGGTGTAACTCCTACCCGTGGTGGTCACTACTCACATGAGCTATGTGGCAAGACGCTGGTAAAGGTCGATGATGTCAGCAGCGTTTACCCGAACCAAGGCTTCCGCTTCGTCAGGGCAGGCGCTGTTGCCGACCAGCCGAACTTGGTCCGTTTGGTAGTTCGGGTTCGACTCATTCGCGCTGGCCGAAGTCCTCGAGGAACGCGGTGATCGGATCAAGCCGCGGCGCGCCGGTGATGATCAGCTTCGTCACTGTCGAGTGCTCAACCTTCAGCGGCTCAACGATATTTTTTTCTGTGGGCATAGGGGGAGCCTTGGCCGATGTTCGGCTACAGTAGGTAAGTCATCGAAATGGAGATCGGACATGCAATGCTTAATTTGCCAGGCTGCTTCTAAAATTGTTCACATGGCAGGATGCTGGTCCGAGGTCAAATGCTCGGCCGGATGTGGACACTTTAGGGTCTCAGCGAACCTTGTTGCGAAGATGAAGTTCAAGAACGAATTCTTTGACGTTGAACGAGCAAGGCAATGGCTTGGGATGGCTCGGAACGAGGGGCCAATGCCGTTGATATCGACCTACGATTACAACGTTTCTTTATTGCGTCGTGCCTCCAAAGAGTTATCTGCCAGCTTGCCGAGTCGTTCTAGGGAATCGATGACTTCGGAATAGGACTTCGTACTTCGATCCGCCGAAGTGCCTGCTGCTTCAGGGTTAGTTTGTTTTCTGTGGGCGTGGGGCGTCCTGTGCCGGGTGATGCCCGGGCGGCTGGCGTGATTTTAGTTTGTGGTCTATGTATCTATCTCGAATTCAGCCTTACTGGAGGCCGACATGAGATTGCAAAGCGATATCGATGCACTTGCGGCAATCGAGGAAGACGCTCAAATGATGCTCAAGCGAATAGGGATCCCCGACGATAAGCAGAAGCTAGAGGTCGTAATCTGCTTGCGGCAGATCATTGAGCTGGCCACCTACAGGAAGGCGATAGACCGAGTTGCTGAGCCTTTGGTGCGGTAGGCGACGAAGCCAGCCGCCCAGCTCACTGGCGTGATTCGTTGAAGTGGGGTATTTGTGTCGGCCCGGCATTGGGCCGGATAAACAACTGTGAGAATTTAAGGGGGATCATGGCTTTTTCTGGTTCTATTCAAACGGATGTATTTCCAGATCGAAGTCCGAATTGTCAGTGTTGGTTGCTTTTCCGAGCTGGCTCGCTTTCCCGTCTGAAACAATTTCAGAAGGGTAAAATTTATATGAATAGTGTGAATTATTTTTCAGGGCTGAAAGGTGAAGAGGCTACAGCGCTAAGAAAAGATGTGTTAGAAAAAAATTATTTAACGGTTCATAGTCAATTAGATGGAAGGCAGGTCGGTGAGTTTTTTGTTGAGGTCGATGGGGAAGAAGTTTCGCTAGGATCGGAAGCTATGTTGCATGTGGATCTACCTAAGCCATCAAATATTTTTATTTTCTGCATGGCTGCTTTAGCTGATGGTCTTGACGGCCTGATCCCAGGTGAACATGCAGGTCAGGTTACGTTAAGTAATCGCTTCGCAGAATTTGGCGATCATGTGTTGAAGATCAATAATCATGGTGAGTTTTCAAAGAGATTGAGTGCGGCGATCCTTGCGCACCCGTATTTATATAGTTCTCCATTTTTTGAAGGTGGCTATGGACAAGTTGATTATGTAGATATGAGTAATCATAGCGGCATCGTCGGACTTTTTAGAAAAGATATTGAGTATGCATGGCAGCGGGAGTATAGATTTTGTCTTGGTTGTACCTCAGGGGCTTTAAATGCCGATGGTGCGCTCGAACTTGAAATTGGCGACCTAAGTGACATTACGTCCATTGTTCCTGTTAAGCAATTTGCGTCTCAAGCTATTACATTGAGGCGAGGCCAACTTGAAATTAAGGACGGTGTAATGAGCCATCGTTACAAAAAAATGAATGCAAAAGGTGAGGGTGGGTCAGGCGGCGGCTGTCGATTCAGGTGAGTAGTCCAGCCAAGAAAGCTTGGTCGGCGACTTCCGTCTCAGGTCGTCCTGCGGCAACTTGATCTTCGCCCTGATAATGACGTCGCGGCACCGCCCCAGCTTTCGTATACGCTCGGCGTAATCCGCGGCGTACTGGGGGGGCATCGAACATGCTGCTGAGTTGGGCGACCCGCTTGCCGTCCATGATCTTGACCACCCGATCCTCGACAGTCTGTAGCCACTGACTCATCGACAGTTCAATCCGCTGACCCTTTTCGATCTTGAAGTCGCGAACCTTGCGCTTCGCCTCTTCGCGGGCGAAGTGTTCATTCATTCCGAATACAGCGAAAGTGCTCATGGCATCACTCCAGGCAGTCGAGCGCTTTTTGCAGCAGCGCATTCAGTGAAAGCTCCCGGTCGTCCGGGTCCATTGCTCGCTTGATCCACTGGCAGGCCTCGCCGGCACCATCGCGAAGATTTTCGAGTTCGTCTTCGTCATCGCTCGCCTGGCTTTCGAGGCGGCGGATGTCTTCACGCAGCTCTTCACGCTCTGCGCTCGGGTCGATGCTCTGCGAGGTGAAGCGGCGGGTCAGTTCGGCGGCGGCCGCCGGATCAAGCGCGGCGTAGTGAAGACACTCTTCGTCGCTCAAAGCATTTGCGGGAATGCTCATTGGTTATCTCCAGGCAGACGCCTGCCTCGCTGGCTGGCGTGATTCGTTGAAGTGAGGTATTGGTGTTCGGCCCGGCATGGAGCCGGATATAGGGGATGTGATGCAGAAAGAATTAGGACTTGCTGGGCGCGTTGGCTGCACCATGATTGCTGTCGCCGTCTTGCTACTGCCGATTCCGCTTTTGTTTGGGAAAATAGGCGTAGATGTGTTTTTGGCGGTTGAAACTATTTGGTTACTGGTAGCTGGTGGACTTGTCTTCGGCACGGATACCATCTCGAAGATTTCTTTTGGCCAGGCTTCAATAGAGCGAAAACTAAAGGCCACTGAACTCGCCCTTGATGAAGCTGAAGCCATCCGAGATGAGATGCGAGATATAGCGAGAGCAGTTGTCGAAAATAATTACTTGCTATCTTGTGTAACTCCCTTAGCAGGAGTAACCGCGGCACCGACGATGCGTTTCAATTCAAATATGAACAAGCTGAGCAAGTTTGCGGAGCCCGATCCTAATAAGGAACTTTCCTGGCTAGAAGACACACGAGGACTTTTCGGGCATGCCCCGCGCTGATTGCAATAGGTGAGGGTGGGTAATCCAGTGGCCATGGCCAATCTTCACAGGGTGCTACGATGCGGCCTCCTCAAAAGGACCACGACATGACCAAGCACGATATTTATGACGAGTACGAAGGCTTTCGGCTCTGGAACTACATGGAGTGCGAAACGCTGGAGAGCGGCCAGGAGGTCTGGCGGATCAACATCGAGGTGACGCGCAGTTACGCAAGTTAAGAAAAAATGATCGGCCGCCTAGAGTGGATAGTAAGGCAGTAGCGGTTTCTAAACACAAAACGGCTCGTTGATCGAGTTTTATGGCGCAGCTTGATCGCATCGGATTGCATCCCGAGTGCCTCTGCCTGCCGATGTATTCGAGGCATTAGGTAATGGGAAGTAATCTAGTGTTACCCACGTGCCAATTCCAAGAGGCTACAATGCAGCGTGGGTTTCACCCGTTCGTGATTGATCAAACTAAGGCATAAATTGCCCTATGTTGGTCGCTGGTACTCCGTTTGGAATATAGGGCTGAAAATAGCTCCACTTCTCTCTTGGAGTTGCTTCGCAAATGCGCACCCGCTTTCCTGCATCAGCGACGCTCACATAAGAACTACTTGCAGCTAAGGCTTGTGTGCTCTTGATTGTGAATGCTCCTATCGAAGCATTGTATTCAACAATGAATCGACTCCAGGTTTCATCCTCTACCCTAGCGAAAAGAGGCCATTCACTACCAATGGCACTTACAAATGATTGATGGCCAATTGAGAAGATTTTGACCTCGTTTGTCGGAAGGGCGACGAATTGAAAATGACAGAATTTATCTATGCTTTGTGCTGAAGCTATTAACTGTCTATTGCTTGTTGCGGTTATAAACTTTCCTTCTGCTAGGTTAGCAAAGGCAAAAACTTTACCCCCGTAAGGGAATCCTGCTGGTACATTGTTTTTTGTTTCGATTTCCATAATTACACCTCCATCATTAGTGGGGTCTATTAAGGCTGATGTGTCTTAATAGTATTATCGAAAGCATCAAAACGAGTGTAGGTGAGCCGAAGCTCGAAAATCAGTATAGCCCTCTGGGATAAAGAATCGTGCGATGGCTTATTTTTTATGTAGACCTGAAAAAATATTGGTTACACCGGATCTTTGCTGGTATCAATCTTGCTCAGATCCAACACCTAGATACTGCTTTCGCCGTCGGTGATCACCTAGTAGGGCAGCTCAAGATTTAGGAAGGTTCCGTTATATATCCGATAAACACAGAGCGCGGCATTGCGGAATGAGTCGGCGGAGACTTTGCCAATCGGCATTGGGCTGCCCCTCAGCAGCTTCAGGTCAAAGGTGGTCAGGCTGCTGATCCGGCCCCGCGCGGCATACACGGGCGATGGCGACAGATTGTAGATCGTCTCCACTACCTAGGCTGATTCGTTTTCCAATGCCACGGCAATGGCTTGATCACGGGCAGCATTCTGCAGTCATGCATAGATTACGGCTTGCATGGGTTATCTCCAGTCAGGCGCCGCCCTCCGTGACCGGATGCGATAGTGGGGTGGTGGCAATTTGGTTTTGAATGGTGTTTGATTGCTGGCCGGCATGGAGCCGGTTGATTATTAGGAGAGTGATTCGATGCCCATTATTCCGATTGAGCCGATCGAAGTGACAACCAGTAAAGGCTACAAAGCTGTTTTGACCGGCATTAACCCGGCCAGTACCGATACTATCGTTGGGAAGGTTCAATTGCCTGATGGCAAGGAAGCGACTGTTCGCTGGGACTTAAGTGGGCTTGCTCGTGACAACGACGGTTCGTTCAACATCCGCATGAATGATGATGAGTCTGGCGAACTGGATGAGCTGAAGGAAACCGCAAAACATTTCATGCTGCCTCACGTCAAAAAGTTTCTCTGATCGAAGAGGTGCGGCAAATCACTCGTCATGGCAGATACGCAGCTCTTCGCGTCTGTAGGCGAGCTCCAGTTCCCGCGACACGTTTTCGGATATCGTGATTTCGTGTCGCGGCGCTGCAAGAAACTGCGCCGATCCAACTGGGCCGAGCCCATGCAGATGGTGAATCATCAGCGTCATGGCCTCGCCCTGTTCATCGATGCCGCTCCAGGCCATCAGATCAGCCAACGCTTGGCGTGTTCCTGCCATGCAGTGCAGTCTGATTTCTTCCTCGCCGCGAGTCTTTCGCCTCGCCGCAGTCTTTGCTGATCGGTCTTTCTGCGCGGCTGCCATGGCTTACCTCTTCAATGCCGCTGGCCGGGATCCCCAGCCAGGTTTGTCGTTTGCGTTGCTGGATGCGGGCTGTGCGACGCATGAAGTGCAGCCTTTGCGCGCTACGGGATAGTCGACGCCGTACTTGGCTAGAATTCGCTCCAAGGTCTTGTTGGCAATGGCGAGCCTTCCGCACACCGCACGGCGCGTGATTCCAAGCTCTAAATAGGCCCTGATGCGCTCGGCGTACTGGGCGTCTCGCTGCTCAATCTGGATCAGGCGTTCTTCGTCGTACTTCCCGCCGCGCGCCACCTTCTTGAACTTGATGCCGAATTCCATTGCGAGATTGCACAGCGTGCGCCTGCTGATGTGCAGAGCAAGCGTGACTTCGGTCTGCGTGTGCGTGGCGCTCAAAGCGATGACCTGGTCGACTCGCTGCCTGCGTTTCTCGTCGCGGATATCAGCGGCGGCTATGGGCAGCGGAGTCGCCTCAACTCGACGCCGAACGAACGGCTTCGGCGCCGGCGGCATCTGGTTGCTGTAGCTGATCGGCTTGGGCTTGTAGCCGATGGGCGCCGCCTCTTCGATGTGGCCGCCGGCCGCCAGATATTGGGCGACCTGAGCTGCCAGTGCATCCGAGGCCGGGCGCATTGCCTCGACCATGCTGAGATGGTTGCTGATCATGATCAAGCTCCTAAAAGATGGGCCTGCGCCCTAGCTTTGTCCGCGACCTCATCAACCATGCGATTCAGTTCCAGATTGAACTGGACCAGCTCTTTGTGCAGGTTGGCGATGTAGTCTTCGTCGCGGTGAATCGTCTCGATGTAGAGCTGACACTCTTCATCTTGGCGAGAATCGAACGACAGAAAGTCCCACCATTTCCGTCCCGTAACGAACATGCAGCCCTGGACCTGCGGCATGTGTTCCTCGGGCATGCCTTCGAGCCATGTCTTGACGTGAATCGCCTCGTTGAAAGGGCACTTCGACTCGGTACCACCGTCATCGTTGATCAGGCCGTCTGGCGAGCAGCCGAGCCAGTCGTACTTCGGGTGGACGATGAACTCTGACGGTATGACGATGTTGCCGGTCAGCATCTCGTAGGCGTCCTGAGCCTTCTGTTCTTCGGTGTGACCCCACTTCATGGAAGCGCTGCTGACGTTGTGTTTGGACTTCTTTGCCAATCGCTCGAAGCACAGTTCGCGCATGTATGAGGTGCGCGCCCCCATAGGCTCGCGCTTCCCATTTTTGTCAGGCTTCCCCCAGGCAATCACATCTTTAAACCGGCTGGCTGTCACTCGGCCAGATCGGTCTGCATGCCACTTTTCAGTGCCCTGAAGCTCCGTTCTCACTACGCCGCTTCCTCGACCTGAGACAGGCCGTCGTTGGTGCCAGTCATATCGGTAAAGTCGCCATCAACAGTTGCCGCCATGTTCTTTAGCGCTTCGTGGCATTCCAGGCCGATCGCTGCGCGCTGCTTAGGCTTGAGACCTGCCCAGGCTGTCGCATAGGCTTCGATGTCCTGCCGCTTCGCGACGACCAAAAGGTCTGCGAATACTCCGTCGATTTCCGGCGACGGGGATTTCGGGCCGAACGACACACCAGCAGCGGCAGCGGTGTTTGAAGTCTGCTTCGCAGGTGTGATATCGATTTCGCCGCCGTACGAGTCTTCGAATTCATCGGGTGTATAGACGCCGAGGATGACGTCAGGGCAGAAGAGTCGCGCCCATTTTTTAGTCACCAAGTAGGCAATCTGCTGCTTTGGATCTTCCGCCCAAAGCGTAGAGTTCCGAGTACGGACCTGGGTGAGCAGAAGTTCCAGAACGCGTGGCTCATCTTCGCCTTTGAAGGTTGCCCAAACCTTGATCCCGAGACCTTTTTCGTCGTCAAAGCTCCAGGCCGGAACGCGATACTTCTTGAACTCGCCAGTGTCCTCGTCCTTCTTGGTTTTGCTGGTGACTTCGCGCATCTTCCCGATGACGTTTTCCCAGGTGCCGAACCACTCGAAGTTCAAGCGACCCTTGACGGGGGCCTTGGCGGTGATCACTGCGTTGACGAGCTGTGCCTCATAGCTCAATGCACCGCCGTTGACGATGAACGTCTTCTGCGCAACAGCGAAAGGGTTCATCTGCCACTGCATCGCTTGTAGCACTACCGCCATGCAGTCAGCTTGATTGCCCTTCAGATGCTTGGGGACTGTTGTCACGCCCTTCGACATCATCAGCGCGAGGTCGCTCATCGACTTCATGGTGCCTGGATCGAGAATGAGCGCTGCCGCGTTGTGCGATGGATCGTGGTACGTGGCGAGGCCGGTTGGTGCTTGGGTGTCTGAATCGGTCATTGCGCTCTCCGTGGCCGACAAGGAATGAGTCGACCTTTAGATGGAAAGAGGGGGGTTAGAAGCGGATGGCGCGAAGCCAAGCGCGAGCAGTGTCGAGGTCCACGTCGAAGCCCAGGGCTACAACCTCGACAATGTCGTCAACCGATGGCGCGGTCGTGGTCACATCGTCCGATTCAGCGGCGACCGCATGTGTGCTGATGGGGGCGATTTCAACCTTCTCTGCAACCAGAGCCGGAGTCACGGCAGTTAGTGGTGCCGGTGCGGCAGCTTGTGCGCGCAGGCGAGCCAGTTCTTCCTGGTCGCGTTGGTTCTGCTCGTCCTTTAGGCGCTGAGCGTCTTGATCGCGTTGCAGTTGCTCGCGCTGCCGGTTCAATTCTGCTTGCTGATCTGCAATGCGCTGGCGATCTTCTGCTGCGATCCGTTGACGTTCCTTCTCCGCGTTCTCATCGGCGATGCGCTGCTTCTCGCGCAGCTCATCAAGTTCTTTCTGCTGGGCCAGCAGCTTGGCGGCAGCCTCTTCTCGTTCAACGGCAGACCTGTGTAGCGTTTCAAGCTGCTCAATAGCGTTGTCGCGAGCGATGGTGCCTTCAGCTTCGAACTCGGCATATTCTTCGGGCAAAATCACCGACTCCTTGACGCTTTGCAGAACGCTTACGACATCAGCAGCGCTGCGGCTTGCATATGCAGCAGCGACAGAACTGAAGCGGGTAATCTTCGTCCGGATAGCTTCGATACGTTCAGCCTCGACACGCTCGCGCTCGGCCTTGGCGTCAGCTACGCGTTTTTCTTCGGCCTTAATTGCTTCGTCGACAGGCGTTTCGATTGCCAAAACGCGATCCTTCAGCGCCTCACCGAACTCCTTGACTTGGTTGACGCGAGCCTGGGCATCTTTGACTTTCTGCTGATAGGGGACGAGTGCCGTCTTGGTGGTGTTTGCCAGGGCATAGCGCACGTCGCGGATGTCAACGCGAACTTCCTTCGCATTCGCCAAACCTTCGCTGGTCGAGCAGTCAACGACCAGCTTTGCGTAAGTGGTCTCCAGGCGAACGATCTGTTCTTCGTGCGGCCGATATTCGGCGATGTCGGTGACGGCTACCGCAGGGACTACAGATTTTTGTACATCGTCGCTTTCGCTCATTTCGAGCGATTCTTGTGCGACTGCTTGTTTAGTATTTGTGGACATGACAGTTCCTTGCGGCGCGGTACGCAGCTTTGAAGGTGTGGGTTATTGAGTGAGCTGGCCGGAGTAGGCGCTTGCCAGCATCCAGGCGGTGAAGAAGAGCAGGGCGATGGCTGAGCCGCGCCAGAACCAAAAGCGCTTTGCGCGCTGATAGGCAGTCATGGCCGAACCCTCACCGCGATCCGGCCGCCTTTCATGGTTGCCGCCAGACGGCGCGGTAGGCTGGCGACCAGAGCTTCGCGAGACTTGCCAATCACCTCGTTGAACGGTAGGCCGAAACCCAGCAGGACCAGCTTCGATTCGATCTCGTCGAGCTGCTCGTCGATCAGTGATTTAACCGGTGGGGTCGTCATGCTGCTGCTCCCTGCTTGTTCGACTCGTTGTAGGAGGAGTAAATCTGATCGATGCGGGCCCGGTAGTGGCGCTGCTCGCCGTCGTCGATCACGCGCAGCAGGTAGGCCAACGTGATTACTGATGTCGCAGCTGAACTGGCGTTTGGCTTGCCGAGGTCGCGGATCATGTTGTCGATCTCGCCTTCGATCCAGGTGACCGCCGTATCGTGGTCGCGTTGTTGAGTGCTCACGCTGCGCCTCCTTTTGGCGGACACACCATTTCCATCTGCGCCATGGTGGCGGCAATACGTTGCTTCAGGCTTTTGCGCTCTTCCACCAGTCGTGCTGCCCGATCAGCCAGCGCCTGAGTGCGCATCTGTTCAGAGGCTTCGTAGTCGTGGAACTCGTCGGGCTTCGCTTTCTTCTCGCGACCCCAAGCGTCGTAGCGCCTATCCCACTCTCGGGCTTGCGCACCGTCTGCATAGCTGGTTGCCATGGTCGCCTCCAGAGTGGCGGGTTATGCGACTTTCGCTTCGCCGGTGAAGGTGTCGATGACCGCCTGACTCTGCTCCTGCACATCGAGGAACAAGATGTTCGCCGGGGGGAAGATGTCGACACGACCGTCCGGATACTCGACGATCGCCACGGTGTAGTTTCCAAAGCCGGTATCAGCTTCAATCGTGTCTACACCCCAGTGATGGAACAGCGCTTTACCAGCGCTCTTGAAGCCGGAGCGGGAATTGCCGATTCGAGTCATTACTGGTCGCATCGCGAATACCTCTGTGGTTGATCCAACAAAACTCGGCTGCACTCATCCGTTCCGCTGGTTGCCGTTGGGCGCGGAGGGGAGTGCATGCGGGTGGTGTCGGGGAAGGGGGGACGAGTAGCGCGGATCCCGTAGCGGGTATGGCACGCATAAAAAAGCCCGCGAGAGACGCAGGCTTCAGGTGCTGACCTTTAGAGGCAGTCGGACGTGCCTATCTGAATGTCGGCTATCGGTGAGTTGCTTGAGTCGTTGAAGGTGTAATTAACCAAAAGCCCCGACTTCACGAAAGGTCCTAGACCTTTTTCGGCGCAGGATACCGAGGTGGCAAGGGCTTTTGTGTCCTTCGTAAATGAATCGGAATCGACTTCGTTTTTCGAGACTTTTGTGAGTGTGTATGAGACACGCATGATCCCATCTTTGTAGGTTACCGAATCGAGGCGAGTTGATTCATCGAACATCTTTGGGGATCCGACATTCATGAGGAGCGCGATCCCTTGAAGCTGGCGTTCTCGCTCTTGCTTTTTCTCTTCCGGAGCAGACTTTAAATGCCAGACTTGGACCAGGATAAAGAGTGAAATCATTGCCGAAAAAAATATGATTAATCCGCGGTACTGCTTCAACTGAGATCTCCTTGGCAAAAGGCCATCACTTATTTGACCATGCCGCTACCATCATCTCAAGTACGAGGAATTGCCGGTCACGTCTCCGGCGCCGAGTTCCACGGCCGTGTTCAGTTCGCCAGCGCTCGATAACAACCGATTCTGGGATTTGATGCAGGTGGGCGGTTATAGGCCGCAGTTTCGTCCGCATCGGAGAGTGATCGAAACACCAGGGCGCAACCCCTGCTTGTTTCCCGCCGCGTTTATAGTGTTGGCCGTCTCGCTCATACCGGCTCAGGAGATTCCCGGGGCTTTGCGATCCTAGCGCTGCAGCCCGCTTGGGCACGCTTCGATCACTCTCCTATGCGGCCTGGTGCTGGGGAGTACCAGGTGCTCGGGCCGTCTTTCCGGCTGTCCGTCGTCCTATTCCGACTGTCAGCGTGCTTGATCTGGCTCATTGGCTAGGCCCCGGCTTCAGTAGTAGTCGGCACTCCGATGTCTTCTGGTCGTATGGGCTAAACCTCCCATGCCTTCCACCAGGCCTGTCATCGTTCGGGTTGCTCTGCTGCAGATGGCCGAATAAGGCTGCTATGTCTATTTGTTGATCGCCTCAGCTCCCGCTGGTCCGAGGCCACGTCCGCTTTCATCTGCATCCTTCTGCCCACTCACTGAATGGGCAGAGGTGATGCTTCAGCCTTCGCAAGACCATTGGTGGTGGTTTGCGTGTTCCTCGCTACAGAACGGCAGGCTTTGCTGGCGCACATACTTCTTCTTGCGCACCGGGTCGTAGGCCTGATCGATGATGGTTTTGTAAACCGGCGGGTCGGCGGGCTTGCCGCAGCGTGTGCACTTCGTTGGTGTTGCTGGTTGATTCATGGCTGCTGCCCTCGGTTGTCATCCCAAAGCCCGCTCATTGAACGGGCTTCAGTGATGCTTTCCGCCGTAACCCGCTACTGGCGTCGGTCACGGGCCTATCTCAAATTGTTCGTCCAGCCGCGGGCCTTTCGGCTTGTTCTCCCGCTGGATAACTGTTCTTGGCGTTTTACGCTGCACGCCCGGGTCAGTTGCCAACCCTCTGAACCGTTGAGGCCGGTTCATCGCTGCCTTTGAATCTGGGCCGGTGGTGATCCGGCAAGGTGAAGCGGTATGGCTAAAGAGCGGCGCGGCTTTCGCTGCTGGGCCGGTGTTGCGTTGGCTTGAGATGAATTTAAGCAAGCTGAAATTAATGTGTCAAGCATGCTGAATAAATAAATTCAGAATGCTGAAATTCGCAGGCGTTAAAAAGCCCGCTCGAAGGCGGGCTCATTTCAAGCTTCGCAGTACTCTCGCCACCCAATCCTTACCGCACCGCTCTCAAGACGCTCCATGCGTACTCCGCTGGTGTCTTCAATTTCCTGAAGGACTTGCTGCCATGCTTCAGCGGGTTCTTCTTCAAGCCTGGTGACTGTGATGGCCTGGACCTTTTGGACACCGGGTGCAGCTATCAGACGCTGGATGCGCCGGCCAACCAATTCATATGAGTCTCTGGCTTGCGAAACGGGTGACGCGATTTTTGACATGGAAAGCTCCTTGCTATAGCTGTATATATATACAGTATTGTTCTTGCCATATTTTGGCAAGAGACATTGACCCATCTGTTTCGGTAGTGGGGGCTTGTAAGCACCTTTTCTCCGGGCAGAAAAAAGCCCGCGCTGGCGGGCTCTATTTTGTCGCGCATATATGGAGGAGGGCGCTGCGATCAGTCCGGCCCTTGAGTCTTTAACCTGGCCAGACCTTGTTTGATGTGCCCTGTGTTCTCGCCGATCGCGTCCAGCGCGCCACGGACGTTGTCGCCAGTCTCGGCATGGCCTTGGCTCTCAACCAATAAGGTCAGTTCCATCAGCGCAGCCTCAAGGGCGAGCTGATTGTGATGCAGGCGTTCAAGGACATCAGGGAGAGAATATTCGGGGGAGGGCATGGCTTCGACTCCGTTCGAGGGAGTGGGGAGCTTAGCAGCGGGAATGGCTCGCTGGAACGCAAAGCATACGGTCGTAGCCAGTACACTACTTTTGCTGATGCAGGTATTTCTGTATTGCATCAACTTCAAGTTTGCTTGGCATTGCACCGTTGTCAGATTTAAAACTAGTGCCAGCCCAATGCGGCATTGGCGCCTTTAGAGGCTTTCCATGGTCGTCGATACCGCTCAGCACGGCTCGCTCAAAAACTTTTGATTTCCACTCACTGGCATCTCCGGCCAGCTTAGGTGCTGATCCTCCCATGCCTCGAGGCCCATGGCAGACACTGCAATTATCTTGAAAAAGTGTTTCTCCATCTGGAGGTGATGCCATGGTCGATGAGCAAGAGAGTAGGGTTATGATTGCAAGAAATGCGCATTTCATTTTTGGCTCCTTGACGTCCCAGCAACGACGCGGCTGCTTTGGGGGACGCTACGTGAGAGCGTAGCAGGAGGCGCATGACTAGGGGACGAGAGGACTGCGATAACTAAAAGCCCGGCGCTAGGCCGGGCTCTCTATAGATGGGGCCAAATCCCTTTGGCTGACTGCAGTGTGCTTGGTAGGTGTGACGAAGGGATGACAGACAGATACGAAAAGCCCGGCGCTGGGCCGGGCTTTGGTTTCAGGTTTTGGGGGACTGTATGTCGTTATGAAAATTAAGCTGCTCAGGGTTAGCGTCAATACTCGAGAGGGATCTAGCCAGAATGCCGACCGTTCCAGCTCTCCGGTAAATCTGCTTATCGTGCGTCCATATCTCTTTGGCACCGGCCGCCACCGAAATGGCAAGAATCTGCCGATCGTATTTTAGCTTGGCCATCGTGGAGTCAGGGTCGAGCTGCTTCATCTCCTGGTTGCTTACAAGCATCGCGCACTCGATTGCGGCCAACTGATCAAATGGAGAAACCTCAATGCATTTGACGCCATTGATGATGTCGAGATGCTTTTGATAGCTGTCACGGCGAATACCTATCAGGTACTCGGCCAGTACCGGCGCTGGAAGCACCACAACGCCTTTGATTGCCTCGATCCGCTCAACAAGCGCCTGGGCCCGCATAAATGCATTGTCTACGACTCGATCTGTCTCGGGATCTCGAAGTTCTTTAGCGCCTTCGTTTTGCATGATCTGGACTAGGACGTTTGTATCAATGACGATTTTCAAACTTAACCCCTAGTTTCCAAAATACCGGAATGGGCGCCAGACATATCGTTCCAGTCAACTCCTCCCGCGGCCTTAAGCCGGGCTATAGCTTCCTTGAAGCCGATATCTTCCAATTTGGTGAAGGTGCTGATTTTCAGCTTTACCAGCTTCCATGAACCGTCATCGGAGCGCACCCATTCGCCATCACCATGCAGTCGAACGGGCTTGAAAAGAAGCTGAGCAAGTCGCTCTGCAACAGCTACGTCCGCCTCGCATAGAAGACTTTCGTTGTCAGCCCCCTCAATCCTAACCGGAACCGTCTCATCTTTTCCCCCAACGCTATACAGTCGCCCCTGGATGCTGGACGGCTTAATAATTCTAAGTGGGGGTTCTTCCAATTTAACGCGTGGGAACTGGAAGATCTGAGCCCCTTCAGATCTGATTGATGCGCCCGTACCGTCAATGGCCATATATCCCGAAAGGGTTTTGTAGGCTGCGACAGCTGATTTTTTCCCAAGTCCGCCAGATACCTCCCGTACTTGATTCATTATCAAGGGGTAGGCTTTCTCCTCGACAAAGGACTTAAGCTGGGCTGACCCGGTGTCCACCCGATCAAAATGGACAGATTCCTCGCAGCCATAGAGCGCAGCCAGGGCGCGCAAGTAATCCGCAAGCCGCTTCATGGAAAGCTGGCCGGGGGTAAGGTCGTCGAGGTAAAGCGTTAACTCTTTCATGTCTTGATTATAGTCACGCGTCCATTTCAATCACTATAGGCATTCGTCGTCGCCCTGCCATTCACTCAGCCTTTCCCCGAACAATCCTTTCCGCCTTCACCTCATCAGCGTAAGCAGTCAGCCGATCCTCATCGGCGTGGAACACGGCGCACATCCTCAGCACTGCCTGGGCATCTGCCTCGTTCCCAGCCTGGCTCAGCCGCTCGGCGACTCGCATCAGCTCAACAGCCGATCACTTCAAATCAGAGGCGACACCTTGGAGGTCGCGCTTTAGGTCTTGCTCGGGCTTGTTGAGTCCCATATCCCCTCCTAAATATCCCCGCCAGGCCACCTATTCATCTCTGGATCGTAAACAATCTTTCCTATCTTCACCTCGTCCGCAAGCGCCGCAAGCCGATCTGCATCCTCATATAGCTTCGCAATCAGTTTCAGAACGGCTGTCACCTCGACATCTCTGCAGTCCTTGGTGATGCTGAGCACTTCGCTTGCGGCTTGCTCAAGGCCGAACGCTATCTCCTTCAGTTCGATGCGCAGGTCTTGGTTGGGCTTGGTGAGTGTCATCTTTGCCTCACACATTCTGGCCGCTTTAGGCTTTTCAATGAGTCCATGGCGGTCTTCAATGAAGAGTCTTACGACTTTCGCCAATCCTGATCCGATCCAGCGCCCGATTTAGGGAATCCAAGGCATCAAGGAGGGCTTTCGCCTCGGTCTCTCGACCATCTCCCCAAAGGCGCTCAGCCATTTTGTTCAGGGCCTGGATATATCTTTCAATGTCTGCAGCGGTTGCTGTAGCTGGGTCTGCCGCACGCTTCTTTGGCATTGTCAGAACTTCTGCAGTGCCCGCACGACGACGCCCACGATCCGGCATTGCTCGTCAAACGGTTCAATCGGGTACCCAGGGTTCAACGGCTTCAGAAACAGCTTGCCGCCATCATTGACGAGTTTCTTGAACGTGGCTTCGTTGCTGTCTGGCAGTTTGGCGATTACCAGCTTTCCAGCTGCGGCCTCGGCTTCAGTGTCAACCAAGATCAGTGTGCCTTCGGTAATGCTTTGCCCGGCAGGCGAGGTCATCGAGTCGCCTTTGACCTCAAGCCAGAATGCCGGACCCTTTGAATCGTATTCGGAAAATTCGTATCGATCTGAGAAGCCGGCAGGGTAGGGCTCGACAGCCTCAGCCCAGGCGCCAGCGGCGACCCAACTGATCACCGGGTAGCGGTAGGATTCCACAGGCTGGCGGGATTCGCCGACGTTTGAGTCAGCTTTCTCTACCTCGGCACCCTCACCGATGGCCAGCCACTCAGCACGAAACCCGGTTGCCTTTGCAAGCGCATATAGGTTCTCCGGCCTGAGGCTTTTGCTCTCGCCGGTAATCCATTGGGTTACGGCAGAGTTTGCAACGCCGCAAAGCGAAGCAATTTCGCCCTTCTTTTTCCCACTGAGCGCGATGGCTCGGGCAATACGTTCATGTCTTTCCATGGGCCCAATATTAAGTTAACTGAATTTAAGCATGCAGTAGGCGGAAATCGTCGTTGACGCAATAACTTAAGCATGCTGAAATTACGCAAAGCTCGAACGAGGATGCGCAATGAACACGCATGAAGTCGCCGAATTCTTCGGCAGCAAGACAAAGCTGGCACTGGCTCTGGGTATTCGCCCAAGTGCCGTGACCATGTGGGGGGAAACAATTCCTGAATCTAGGCAGTACCAGATTCAGGTTCTTTCCAAGGGCAAATTCAAGGCTGTGAAGAAAGACCAGGCCGCCTAAGCGACATCCCTGCCCACCGATCCATCGAAGCCAGATTAAAAGAGAGCAGTCCTCATGGAAACGTCCAGTCCAAGACACAGCGCGCAAACCCGTGACCAGGTGCTTGTTGCGCACGCGGCAAACCAGATCGCCCGTACCAGCCTGAGTCAGGACGATTTCGCCCAAACGCTGAGTCGCGAGCTGCACTCGGCATGCCCAGAGAAGGCTACAGCCAAAGAGGTGCCGGACTTCGGTGCATTGACCGAGCAGAACGATGTTGGTGAGTTCGTGAAGGCTACTGGCCGCTGGCTGAAGCGCGTTCAGCGTTGGTTGTCCGGCGATCAAGACATGCCGTCCTGGCTTGAAGAGTCGTGGGTGAATGCGTTGGGGCCTGAATTCCGCGATCACTGCATCAACGAACTGGCCGGCCGCCACGGACTGATCGGCGCCCGACAGATGACTAGCGACCAATGCGCGAACAAAAGCTTTGGTGCGCTGATCCGCGCCCTAGGCGACGTGATCGATACCGGTAGTGACGTCTTTGACGACCAGGTGATGTGCGAGGCGGATTTGCCGCAGCTGCCGGCGTTCGCCAAGCAATGCCGTCAGGTTGAAGCGCGGGCAGGGGAGTTGGGCCGAAAGGCCGAGGAGCTGCTCGACAAACACCGACCGAAACTGAAAATCGCCTGAATCCCGGGCACAAAAAAAAGCCGGGATTGCGCCCCGGCTGATTCATTACCACTCGATGAGGCCGATTATGCAGAGCCAACCCAATTCAAGCAATACCCCGAACAATGTCGCGACACGTTTTAATAATTTGCAAATCGTGTCGCGCCTCAAATCTCGTTCTCAGGGAGTCAAGCAATGACCCCCGACAACATCATCCAGCTGAACAGCAGCAGGGGATTCACCCGTATGGACAACAGCCTGATGGAGGCTTTGGCTACGGTTGACCTGCCAGCGCGCGAATTGCGCGTTCTCATGGCCATTGCACGGCAGACCATCGGCTATCAACTCGAAACCAAGCGCCTGACCGCCGACGATATCGGCAAGCAGACCAACATGCGCCGAGACGTCACGTCGAAAGCGATCAGTCATCTCCTTGAGCGTCGAATCATTTTCCGTGTAGGGGGAAGCCGAGGTGATATCGGGATTTCCCCTATTCGCGAGTGGTCCTTCTACGAGGAAAAACCAGTCAATCTCACTGAGACCAAAACGTCTCACTCAGCCAAAATCGTCTCACTGAGACCTGATGCGAGTGAGACCAAAACGGCAACTTGCCTTCTTTATACAAAGAAAGAACCCCTATTAACTCTTCCTTCGGAAGAGATTAATCCGCCCCAAGAGCAACCGGAACAACCGAAGCCTGATCGCAAGGCTCCGTTCGGCATGGCCCAGCTGCTGGCCGACAACCCGCACAACGTCCCTGAGCAACTGCTGGCCGATTGGCTGACCCAACGCAAGGCCAAGCGCGCCGCCGTCACCGCCACTGTCTGGTCGACCGTCAACGCTGAACTGGTCAAGTGCGCCGAAGCCGGGATAACCGCTGCCGACGCAATCACCGAAGCCCTGACTTCTGGGTGGCAGGGATTCAAGGCGTCCTGGGTGATCAAGCGCATGGCCGAGTCGGCCCCGGTACCGGTCGCTCAGTCCCGTCACACTGGCTTCGCTGACCGCAACTACACCGACGGACTGATCCAGCGGGAGGACGGTAGTTATGCGTTCTGAACCAGTACAACCGACCCCCGAGCTTCCGCCAGGAACTCGCATCCAGCCCGCGGATTGCGAAACCCACGGTGAGTTCGAGCAGAAGATTTTCTCGGTCATCGGCCGCGAGCTAAAGACCGGTTGCCCCGAGTGTTCCCGCATTGCCCAGGAAGCGACGGATGAGTCCGAGCGCCAGAGTAAGGCGCTGATGCTCCGCATGGCCATGGAGCGCAAGCTTGGCTCGGCGCTGATCCCGAAGCGCTTCGCCGGCAAAACCTTCGAAGGCTACGCGGCCACCACAGCTGAGCAGCAGAAAGCGCTGAACACCTGCCGCCGGTACGCCGCCGAGTTCTCGCAGATCGCCGAGTCGGGCCGTTGTCTGTTGCTACTGGGCAAGCCGGGCACTGGCAAAACTCACCTGTCCGTGGCGATCGCGAACGAGATTATGGCCAGGTCGAGCGCTACCGCCGTGTACCGCACTGTCGGCTCGGTCTTGCAAGCAATCCGCGCCACCTACGACCGAACCAGCGAGCAGAGCGAGAGCCAGATCCTGTCGAGCCTCATCAGCCCATCGCTGCTCATCCTCGATGAGATCGGTGTCAGCAAGGAAAAGCCGAGCGACTTCGAGCTCACCACGCTGTTCGCAATCATCAACGGCCGATACGAGGAACAGCGCCCGACGGTGATAGTTTCCAACCTCGACGCCAAGGCACTGCCTGCCGCCATCGGTGAGCGCTGTGCGGATCGTCTGCGTGAGGGCGGGGTGATTGTCATTCCGTTCGAGTGGGAATCTCAGCGCGGCAAGGAGGGTTTCTGATGATTCCTAAATCCGCAAACACACTGGCCTGCACCTTTGCCGGTTTCGCCATCGGCGTGTTCTGCGTCCTGATCACAATGGCGGTGACGGCATGACCGACAAGATCAGTGTCAACTGCCAGGCCAAGCTCACCGAGGCCATCACTAGCCTGACCACCATGTACCGCGACAAGAAGTTCGTCGTGGTTTCCCTTCGCCCAGGCAAGGACCGCACGCTCGATCAGAACTCACTGTGGTTCGGGATGTACAAGCGCATTTCCGAGATGACCCAGATCGGCGATGCGGCCGACGCTCGGCGCTACTGCAAGCTGCACTTCGGTGTGCAGATCCTGCTGAACGAGGACTCAGGGTTCCAGGCAGCGTGGTACCGGGTTATGCGCCATCTGCCCTACGAGGAGAAGCTGGCCATGATGGGTGAGTGCAAGCTGTTCGGCCCTGACGGCTTCCCGGTGACCAGCCTGTTCAACCGCGCCCAGGGCGTCCAGTACACCGACCGCATCGCCGCTTTCTTCACCGGCCAAGGCGTGGTGTTCACCGATTTGCTCAGCAAGGAGGCTGCATGATCGCCAAACAACCCAAGCCGAAAACCTGCAAGAACCCGGCGTGCGGCGTGAGCTTCCCACCTCAGCGCCTGGGCCAGGCCGTGTGCAGTCCCAAGTGCGGACTCGCCATCAAGGACGTGAACCGGGAGAAGGCGCGCAAGTCGCTGGCCGAACTCGGGCGCAAAGAAATCCGCGCAGCCAAGGAACGGATCAAGCCGAAGGGGCAGTACATGAAAGAGGCTCAGACCGCTTTCAACGCCTGGGTCCGTGAGCGTGACGCGGCGCTGCCGTGCATCAGCTGCAACCGGCACCACCAGGGCAAGTACGACGCCGGGCACTACCGGACGGTAGGGAGCAACCCGGCGCTGCGTTTCGAGCCACTGAACTGTCACCGCCAATGCTCGCCCTGCAACACGCATAAGTCCGGCGACATCGTGAATTACCGCATTGAGCTGGTGAGGCGCATCGGCGCCGACAAGGTGGATTGGCTGGAGGGGCCACACGACCCGAAGCGCTACACCATTGAAGACCTGAAAACCATCAAGGCCGATTACCAGGCGAAGATCAAAGAACTGAAGAGGGAAGCAGCATGAAGCTGATCAACGCAAGACAGGTATGGACTGAGTCGCAGCACGAATCGAACGCGTCGATCAGCGCTGTGGCTATCGACAAGGCGGAGTCGGCCCCAGTGAAGGCCGGTAATCGAATGCGGCGCCATGAGGCTGTATTTGCCGCCCTGGGCGATGACAAGGAAGAACGCATCCAGATCGTTCGGCAGAAGATCAGCATCAGCGAGACGCGTCGCACGCCAATTGGCCGATCTACGGCCCGCGCCGCGCACCTAGCCACCATCGGCAAGGTCTTGCGCGCTATCGACACGCTGCCGTTCCAGGTGCAGCAGTTCGGGCACTTTCTGTATCACCCGATGATGACCATGCAGCACGTCATGAATGCAGTGCTGCTGGTGGCGTCGAAAGCAGAGCTGCCCGACCTGACATCGGCCAAGCGCGTGAAGGCGCACTACCTGGTCACTCTGGCACTGCAGTCATACAAGGCTCAGGTGAGCGGGGCGGCTGAGTGGGGGCCTGCCCGGGTCGCCGCCGAGATGAAGGAGTTCTTCGGCGTGACAATCGATCCGAAGAACTGGACGCGTGACTGGCTCGACCTGTGGGAATCCCTGAAAGAAGTGATTGCGGAAGTGGATATTCAGGCACAACAGCCGGTGTGGCAGGTTATTCACGCGGAAAAAGACGACGAGGCAGCATAAACACATTGACATGACGGGGATTTGCGCGTACTTTCTCCATAGTGCGCAATTCACGCAACACGCACACGAATACCTGAGCCCGGCCATCGCGCCGGGTTTTTTGTTGATCCCGAATGCTATCTTTCGCCTTCTTAAATAGGTGGAGGTGAAATTTGAGCAAGTACACAATCAAGCCAGGCACGGGAGCGGAAAAGAACAAGTGGTATGTCCTCGTTGGCCAGCAAAGGCTCGGAGGGCCATACAAATCAGAGCAGGAGGCGTGGGAAGCGGCAGAGTTTTTCGAATCAAAACAAGAAAATCCTCAGCCGATCGACGACAAGCCAAAATTCTTCTAGAAAAAGCCCGGCCCTCGCGCCGGGTTTTTTGTGCCCGCCGTTCGTCAAATGTTCGGCACTTGCAATTGCTTTGGCATCTCTTATGTACAAGCACGGACTTCCCGCGCATCAGAACGGAGAGCCAGCATGGACATTGACGAGAATGCCCCTGGAAACAAATCTCAGCAGGGCGTAACGGGCGGCACTGATAACGAAACAGGCCATGATCCTAAGGGGAAACAACCTGAGGTTCCGCTGCCTCCGGACGACGAAGCGTCTGTTGATGAAGATATGACAGACGTGGATGCCAACAACTCGGTGTCGAGTGAGCATCCAGAAGCTGGAAAAAGCGGTCGCGTCGATGATCCGGACGCCGACCCACAGATGAACGATCAGGGCGAAGATGATAAGGAGCCTCGCGGCATGCCTGCGAGCGACCCTGAATCAGGCGCTTGAACAAGTTAGAATCATTCCAAATGCCCGCACAGCGCGGGCTTTTTTACGCTCGAATTCACCTGTAGCCCGCACATCCTGCACACCAACGCTTACAGGATGGCGTGAGACTGAATCTGCGAGTAGGGCGTCGACGCTGAGAAGGTCTTTGGCGGACAGGCCTGGACAGACACGCGCACCTATTCACGGCCGCAGCATCCCCAGTAGCTTTTGCGTTTCAAGAACACTTGATTCATCCTCCGTTACTTTCAAAAAATGGAAGAGAGATATGGATCAAGCAACGCAGATAGAAATCATCAAAATTATCGACTATGTCGAGGATCAAGCCACAAGACACTTCGCTGAGGATCGCTCAAAAAGCGAACCTTACGAGACAAACATTTCGCTTGGAGACGAGCATCCAGCTCGAGCAGCACTCATTTGTAAAGGTCTGACACTGGGTTTGTGCGAGCTGTATAAAGCCTCACGCGTGTACGCTGAAATCAAGGAATCTCACATCGAGATCCGTATTTCTAGATTTTAAGTGTTGGCCGATTCAAGAAGCCCGGCAATCGAGTCGGGCTTTTTTGTGCTCGCTCGGTATATGCTTGCCCTTCATTAATGAATTTTCAGGTCGGGCTACATGAAGAGAAATATTCAAACGGCAAGGAGCGTCCTCTATGCCGTTCAAACGTATTCAAAGCCTGACGGGATTGAAAAATTCAACCTGGAAGCACTTCACAGTAACAATGGCTGCTCGCAGGAAGACTGGGACTATGCCGTTAGGCTGCTGGCTGATAGTCGTTACCTCGTGTTTGATGCGGGGTATTTTCGAATGACATGGGCGGGCCATGACCTGCTTGACTCGCTGAGCTGATAATTCGATAAGTTTTCACGAGCCCCGCCAAGTGCGGGGTTTCCTTTAAACCCGCCAAGTTCGGGTTTTTTGTTGCCCGAATCATGGCCTCGACATTGATCGAGGCCTTTTCGTTTTCGGCTCCACCACACCCATCGCTCTGAGCTGGGAGTGCTGCTGGCGCTGATTCAAATCAAGTCATGCCAACGGAGTCGAGCGCATGGAGTATTTGCAGCGCCTGCTCGACAAGATCGACAGGTTTGAATTGCTGATCGCTGGGTTGGTCGGCGCCGTCGTTGCCAGTTGGTGGCACAAGGACGATCTGGCGGACTGGCGTGCCTGGCTTGTGTTTCTCATCACGGGTGTTGCCTGCTCGCTGTACCTGACGAGCATGGTCAGCACCTACCTGGGTGTGACAGAGCCGAAAATCGTCGCCGGGATTGGCTTCCTGCTGGGCACGTTCGGTGGCTCGCTCCTGGCAGCCATCAACCGCGCCATCAAAGCCGCTGACCTCTGGGCTCTCATTCGCCAGCGGTTCGGGGGAGGCAATCCACCATGAACCTTGAACTTATCAACTCGATCGCTTGCGGTCTGATTTCGCTATGGGCGACCTGGTGCGTACTGAGCGGCAAGGTGCGGGATGGCATCTTGGGCAAGCTGATCTATTCGACGATCGCCATCAGTGGTTTTGTCGTTATGGCACGCAGTCAGAACATTTTCTTCGGTCCGACCTCGGCCGGCCTAACGCTGCATGTGTCCCTGGCTCTGGCCGGTGCCCGCCACATCTTCATGGTCACGTTCTGGCAGCCGGTTAAAGCCTGGCTCTGCCGAACGCTGAACTGCGAACACTGCATGGGCTGCGATAGGGTCAGCAAGGCATCAGAGAGAAAGATCCCATGACTCTTCTTCGGATGGTCCCGATGTGGTTGTGGGTCGTCCTGTTGGCGCTGGCATCCATCAGCTACCTCTCCTGGCGGCTGGATAGCGTGAATGCTGATCGCGCACTCGTAGCAACCGAGCGCGACACCGCCAACGCTCGGGTGACGTCGCTCGGCAACACGCTGCGCCTACAACGCCAAATCACTGATGACATCAACCGAGTCTCCGACGATGCGAAAGCCAAGACTGAACACGTTACGGCTGCCGTTGCTATTGCTGATGGCCGGGCTCGCAGCTTGCAGCAGCAAATCACCGACCTGCTTGCCGGGCGAAAGTCCTGTACTGCCGAGGTTGCCAGCGGAAGCAAGGCAAGAGCCGACCTTACCGTTCTGCTCGCCGACCTGCGTAGAAGCGCTGACGAGCGAGCGGGAAGCCTGGCAGCAGCGCTTGACCGAAGCCGAATAGCTGGCTTTGCGTGTGAGGCGGCTTACTCGGCCGCACAGAAGAGCAATTAGTCCGCGACACGTTTCGCGAATCAGTAAATTGTGTCGCGACATATCTCTGAGTGGTGAGGAGCGTAATATCGCCGGCCAAGCCACTGCCGAGCATGCCTCTTGCGTCTAATTACCAATATGAAAAAAGACACTCAATCACATCTGTTTGAGTTACGGGCATTGCTGTCTATGTCTGATCAGATTGTGATTTGCTCTGGGTGGATGAAGGCTTGTGGCTTGTCGCCTTTGTTGAAGGACATTGATCGCGCCGTCAGTCGAGGCGCAAAAATTTCGGTCTACACCAACCATGAGCATACTGAGCCTGCTTGTGTCGATCGATTGGCCGATGTGGCTGGGCTAAAGCATTTCAATGTGGTGAGGCCGATCTATCTACATACGAAATTTTACTATGGTGAGAAGGCCGATTCGTATTCTGCAATTCTAGGTTCCGCGAATATCACTTCGGGAGGCTTATGGAAAAACGAAGAGCTTTCGTATCAGGTGCAGGGTGATATCGGTGACGATGCACATACGCAATTCGCGCTGTATCTCAAACGACTATCCACTCTAGAGTCGCCGCAATTCAGGAACTGACCGTACCCAGTCATGGCATTAAGGATTTCAGAAGAGTGCATAACTGAAAGCCGTACCAGGAATAATGCTGATTGCTGTACGTGATTCGTAATACGGCAGTCCACTGTCGCACAACTTTGATTCGATCATCTCAGGCACATCTGCCTCTTCATCGGTATGAAAAACTCCTAAAGCCCAATAAGAGCGAAGGTCAAGCTCGGATTTTCTTATTTTGGCTACCTTCGTCAAGTCCGCAATCATGTTGGAGATGCAGTTTCCAAGTTGCTGGTGTTGCTTGATTTCAAGGGCAAGATAGCGATCTAACGGCCAGTGTTTTTTTCTGATGATGAAGTCAGGCTTGAAAAAGTAACGAAGCTTCTCCATTCGGTAATCGAATTCGAGAGGAAATTCGCGTTCCCATTCCGGCTGGGAATCATGTTCCGAAAGGAACCTCGCGAACTCGACTTGAAACCAGATTTCCCATCCAGTGATCTCTTGGTCAGCGATAACCTTAAAGGCAGATCTAAGGGTGCGTCGGCTGAAAAACTCTTGGAGCAGCTCTCTCACGTATTCGAAATCGGCCAGGGGTTTTCTCATGATTATTCCTTGGGGGGAGCGGCACATTCATCCAATCAGGATGAGAGTATGCGAGAGCGCGCCGATACCGGCAATCGGCCATCATTTGAATCCCATCTTTGGCAATATGAGAACAACCTATGACAACCAAGCAACCCGACTGGGAGGCAATCGAACGCGCCTACCGGGCTGGATTGCTTTCCATCCGAGAGATCGCATCGACACAAGGCATTACTCACGGCGCCATCAACAAGCGCGCCAAGCGGGATGGCTGGGAGCGAAACCTCAAGGCGAAGATCCAGGCCAAGGCAGATGCACTGGTATCCAAACGCACGGTATCCACTGCGGTATCCACCAAATTAGCGGATACCGAAAGAGAGATCATCGAGGTCAATGCCGAGGTCATTGCGAACATCCGCATGGCTCACCGCGGCGACATCTCACGCGGCCGTCGATTGACCAACAAGCTGCTGGACGAGCTCGAAGGACTGACGGACAACCGCCACCTGTTCGAAGAACTCGGCGAGCTCATGCGCTCCGAAGACGACAACGGGCAGGACAAGCGAAACGACCTGTACCAGAAGATTATTGATCTGCCGGGCCGCTCCAAGACGATGAAGGAGATGGCTGAGACACTGAAGACTCTGATCTCCCTGGAGCGCCAAGCCTACGACCTCGACACCAAGACTGGCGGCAACGACGCCGACGAGCTATCGAAACTGATGGATGATCTATCGAAGGAAGCCTGACATGAAGCCCGGAGCGATCTACGTCATTGAGTGCGCTGGAAATGGTAAGCGCTATGTCGGCTCGACTTCCCGCAGGCCGAATCAGCGCAGGCTTGAGCATTTGCATCATCTGCGAGCAGGAAAGCACCACTCGAAGCGGTTGCAGCGGTGCTTCAACAAGTACGGCGAGTATGCGCTGTCATTCTCTGTTGTCGAGACCGTCGAAGACCTGAATATGCTGCTCCCGCGAGAACAGTTCCATATCTGGCGCGCCGAAGGCGTTTGCCTCAACAGCGCAGACGTCAGCGATTCAGTTCACTGCGCACGGATAGCCAATACTGGTCGCGTACAGGGCATTGATGAGAGAGCGCGTCGATCTGCGGCCTTGCTTGCGGCTGTCGCCTCTGGCACCAAAAAGCCAAGAGCTTGGACGGACGAGCAAAGGGCTGAGCATTCGATAATCCTGACCGGCAGGAAGATGCCGGCGGTCAAGGATTCAACGAGAGAGAACATTAGCAGGGCGCTGACAGGTCGGGAGCCTTCATGGGCAGGCATCGCCAGTTCGGTCGCTACCAGAACAGCCTTTATCGCTGACGAGCTTCCTGCGTGGCTTGAGATGCGCGCCCAAGGCATGAGCTATCGAGAGATTGAGAAGCGCACCGGCAGGTCACGGAGAATGTTAGAGCGCGAATGCTCAAGGGCCGCCGATGAAACCCGAACACCTGAAACTACTGAAAGACAAGAGATTCCGGCTTAATTCGCTCTACTTCATCACGGACAAGCAGGGCAAGAAGGTCCGCTTCCGGATGACGGACGAGCAGATCGAATACTTCGACGGGATGCACACCCGGAACATCATCCTGAAGGCTCGGCAGCTCGGCTTCACTACTGAGTGCTGCATCATCCAGTTGGACGCGGCGCTGTTCGAGTCGGCCAAGTGCGCGCTGATCGCTCACACCCTGAATGACGCCAAGCGCCTGTTCCGGGAGAAGGTGAAGTATGCCTATGACAACCTGCCGGCCGAGATCCGCGCCGCTAACCCGGCAAGCAACGACGCTGCCGGTGAGCTGGTGTTTAGCAAAGGCGGCTCGCTCTACGTGTCCACGTCCTTCCGGGGCGGCACGCTGCGTTACTTGCACGTGTCCGAGTTCGGGAAGATCTGCGCCAAGTTTCCCCACAAGGCTCGCGAGATCGTTACCGGCGCCTTCGAGGCCGTGGCCACCGACTGTTTCGTCACGATTGAATCAACGGCAGAAGGCCGGGCCGGCTACTTCTTCGATTACTCGCAGAGTGCTGAGCGCCAACAACTGGCTGGCGTGTCCTTGGGGCTGCTGGACTGGAAATTCTTCTTTTTCAGTTGGTGGAAGAACAAGGCCTACTCGCTTGACCCCACTGACGTGGTCATCCCGCAGCGCCTGACCGATTACTTCAGCGAGCTGCACGCCAAGCACGGTATTGTCACGAACGACGGCCAGCGTGCCTGGTACGCCGCCAAGGAGAAGACGCTCGGCGACGACATGAAGCGGGAATACCCGTCCCTGCCGGCCGAAGCCTTCCAGCAGTCGATCGAGGGCGCTTACTACGCCCAGCAGTTCACCAAGCTTTACGCCAGTCAGCGCGTGGGTGTGCTGCCGAACAACAGCCATTTGCCGGTGATGACTTTCTGGGATATCGGCGTCGGCGACTCCACGGCCATCTGGTTCGTGCGTCAGGTCGGCGAGGAATATCACATCATCGATTACTACGAGAACTCGGGCGAAGGTCTGCGCCACTACATGAAGGTGCTGAAGGATCGTGGCTACACGTATTCAGAGCACTGGGGGCCGCACGACATCGATAACCGAGAGTTCGGCAGCGATGCAAAGACCCGCCGCGAACTGGCCCGTGAGGGCTACGAGATCGACGGACAGAAGTACTGCATGACGTTCCAGGTCGTTCCCAAGCTCGGCATCAACGACGGCATTGAACAGGCTCGCGAGATCCTGCCCAAGTGCGCCTTTGATGAATCCAAGTGCGAGGAAGGGATCGCCTGCCTTGAGAACTACCGCAAAGAGTGGGACGACAAGCGCGGCTGCTGGAAAGACAAACCGCTTCACGACTGGACGTCTCACGGCTCCGACGGATTCCGGTACTTCGCTGTCGCCAAGAGCGCAAGGAAGCCGGTCAAATCAATCAAAATGGGATTTGCGCGCTAATGGCAGACGTCACCTACACCCGCCCGGAGTATGACGCGGCACAGTCCCGTTGGCGGCTGGTGCGCGACGTGTGCAAAGGCTCCGAAACGGTCAAGGCCCGCGGCGATGTTTATCTGCCGAAGCCAAACGAACATGACACCAGCGTCGAGAACAGGGACCGCTACAAGGGCTACAAGCAACGTGCCGTGTTCTACAACGCAACTGGGCGAACTAAACACAGCCTGGTGGGTGCGGTGTTTCGCACCTGGCCAACGCTCACTGTCCCCGGCGCCCTCGACTACGTGTCGAAGGACATCGACGGGCAGGGCGTAAGCGTTTACCAACAGTCGCAGTCGGTCATCGGGCATCTGCTTGAAGTCGGCCGTCACGGTCTGCTGGTGGATTACGCCGCCGTTGAAGCCGGGACTGTGAGCAAGGCAGATGAACAAGCCGGACGTGCTCGGGCGAGCGTTGCCAGCTACCCGGCCGAAGCCATCAGAAACTGGAAAACTCGCAAGGTCGGCGGTCAGCATCTGCTGAGCCTGGTTGTCCTGCGCGAAGAGGCTGACAAAGATACAGATGACGGCTTCGGCAGTGAAAAGGTTGTGCAATACAGGGTGCTTCGCCTCGATGAGGCCGGCATCTACACGCAGGAAGTCTGGGAAGAAAGCAGCAGCGAAACAACGATGGTCGTTGCGCCTTTCACTCCGTTGAATGGCCTCGGTCACCCGTGGAAGCTGATCCCGTTTCAGTTCCTCGGCAGCGAGAACAATGACACCAGCATTGATGATTCGCCGCTGTACGACATGGCCGTGCTCAACATCGGCCATTACTGCAACAGCGCGGACTATGAGGATTCGGTCTGGTTCTCCGGACAGCCTCAGTTCTGGATTTCCGGCCTCGATGAGGCGTGGCGCGACCACCTGGAAGCGAATGGCATCTATGTCGGCTCGCGGGCTCCGCTGACGCTCCCGGCCAATGGATCATGTGGCTTTGCTCAGCCTGAGCCGAACACCCTCGTCAAAGAGGCCATGGACGCCAAGAAAGAGGACATGGTGTCGCTCGGCGCCCGTCTAATCGAGCGCGGTAGCGCGGTGAAGACCGCGACCCAGGCCGACAACGACAGCGCCGCCGAACACAGCGTCCTGTCATTGGTGGTCAGCAACGTCAGCGAGGCCTACAGCCAGTGTCTGGTCTGGATGGCTGAGTTCGTGAACGCTCCCGGCGAAACTCTCTACAAACTCAATCAGGACTTCAGCCAGATCACCCTGGACGCAACGATCCTTTCCGCACTGTTCAACGCAGTGCAGGGCGGCAAGCTGCCGGCGGGTGATTTCTGGCAGTACCTGCGCGATCGTGGGGTTATCGATCCAGAGAAGACCGACGACCAGATCCGTGACGAACTGGAAACTGAGAACCCTGGGCCTAATCTGGACGACGAGGTAATCCCGAATGGCGGCAAACCAAACGATCCTTGATGCCACGATTCGCCACGCCGTTTTCCTCGAGCAGTTGAAGTCAGGGGAGGTCGCCAAGTTCGGACCTTTCCTCAAGGAGATTGACCGTTCGATTCGAGAGCGGCTGACGAGGACCGACCTGACGGATTACACCGTTGCTCGGCTGGAGCGGCTGCTGAGTGAAGTAGATAGCCTGCTGCTGGGCATCTTCAACCGCTACAGCGACAAGCTGAACCTCGACCTGATCGACATCGCCAATTACGAGGCCGAGTTCGAAGCGACCAGTCTGACCAGGGCGGCGCCGGTGGGCGTCTCGTTTGATGCTGCGGTGCCTGGTGCTGCTGCAATCAGGGCGGCCATCCTCACCAACCCGCTCAGCGTACGCGGTGCAGACGGCGGCAAGCTGCTCAAGACGTTCATTGATGGCTTCACCACCACCGAGCGACAACGCCTCACTGGCGCGATCCGACAGGGCTTCTTCGAAGGTCAGACGAACTTCCAGATCATCAAGAACATCCGCGGGACCAAGGCGCTCAAGTACAACGACGGCATCCTGGCCACGACCAACCGGAACGCAGGTGCAGTGGTCCGGACGGCGGTGCAGCACGTTGCCACCCAAGCGCGCATGGAGACGCTGAAAGAGAACTCCGATGTCGTGCAGGCGGTGGAGTGGGTCAGCACCCTAGATACGAAGACGACCAGTCAGTGCCGGTCGCTCGACAAACAACGCTTCAAACTGACCGAGGGGCCGAGGCCGCCGATCCACATCAACTGCCGCTCGACTGTGGTGGCGGTTACCCGCTTCAGCGCTTTATTCGGCAAGGACGCCACACGGGCATCCGTCGGCGAAGGCGGCGCTCAGCAGGTGAGGGCAGACCTTAGCTATTACGACTGGCTCAAGCAGCAGTCGGCAGCGTTTCAAGACAGAGCAATCGGACCGGTCCGCGCCAAGCTGTTCCGTGAAGGCGGTTTGAGTATCGAACGGTTCTCCGAGCTGCAGCTTGATCGAAATTTCAAGCCACTGACGCTCGTTGAAATGAAGGCTTTGGAGCCTTTGGCCTTCGAGCGGGCAGGAGTTCGATAGCTGCAACAAATTGACTCATGCTAATTTGCCGTCCTCAAAATGGGATGAATAAGGGCATTCGGCATGAACTACTGGCCGTTGATTTGCGTAATGCTGGCATCAATAGCCGCTGTTTTAGGTTTTGGCGCGGGCGCAGCTACTGGTGCCACGATGAACGGTGTTGAGTTCAAGGATGTATTTATTCCAATGTTTTCTGCGTTGGGCGGCTGGGTTTCTGGTGCGGGGGCGCTCGCTGCGGTGGGGACCACTATCTACTTCTATAACAAACAAGAAGAGGAGAACGAGGAAGATTTAGAGGTTACGGTATATAGCCGCTACGGCTATATGCATGTGAACGTGCTTTGCCTTTCAAGGCATCCAGCTTTCGTGACCGACATTCTCTTTAAAATTGATGGCAAGTCATATTGGCTTTCGAACTCTGACACCAAACAGCTAAATACGCATATTGCCTACAAAGAAATGAAGACCTTTGACCTGTTTGAGCTGCAGCAGGAAACCGAAAAATACGATGGCATTGACTTGCTTCATCACGCTGACGCCTTGTTGGTCGAAACAACGTTCGACTTCTACGAGCCAGACAAGAATTTTGTACAGCCGATAAGCTGATCCCCCCTTTCTTATCTATCAACCCCGGTGAAAACTGGGGTTTTTTTATGTCCGCAGGCAGGGCCTGCGCCAACGTCTCTGGGAGACAACAAATGCTGAAATTCCAACTGGACAGCCTGGATGGTGTCGACGAAGCCGTGCGCGCTCTATACACCGAGAAGGACGGCAAGTTCGTACTCGGCATTGAAGGTCTGCCACAGCCCGAGGATGTCTCGGGCCTGAAGTCGAAGGTTGAAGAACTGCTCGGCGAGAAGAAAGCCGCAGAGAAGGCCCGCAAGGATGCCGAGGATCAGGCTCGACTGGAGCGCGAAGAAGCTGCTCGCAAGTCCGGCAACGTCGAAGAGCTCGAACGTTCCTGGACTGAAAAATTCACCCGTCGCGAAGCTGAGCTGAACGGCATGCTGGAACAGGAGCGTGGAACGCTGAGCACTCAGATCCGGGATCTGACTGTTGGCCGTACCGCTACTGATATCGCGTCTGCCCTGGCAATTCCAGGCAGCGCAGAAGCCTTACTGCCCCACATTGAGCGCCGCCTGAGTGTCGAGCAGCGTGACGGGAAGCCCGTTGTGGTCGTGCTCGATAAGCAGGGCAAGCTCTCCGCATCCACGCTGGACGAGCTGAAAGCAGAATTTGCAAACAACACGGCGTTCGCGCCGTTGATCGCGGGCAGCAAAGCATCTGGCGGCGGGGCCGGGGGTGCTGGGAATGGCGGTGGGGCCGCTTTGAAACGCTCTGAAATGACGTCCGTGGCTAAGCGTGAGTTCATCACTGCCAACGGCCAGGACGCGTACCTGAAATTGCCTAAATAATGGAGTAACCCATGGCGACTACCGTCAACTCGGACATGATCGTTTATAACGATCTTGCCCAAACCGCTTACCTGGAGCGCATCCAGGACGTAATGGACATCTTCAATGGTTCGTCCAATGGCGCCATCATCCTCGACAATGAGCTGATCGAGGGCGACCTGCGCAAGCGCGCTTTCTACAAGCTCGGCGGCTCGATCGCTCACCGTGATGTGAATTCGGTTGCCACCATTGCCGGCCAGAAGATCGGTTCCGGCGAGATGGTCGGCGTGAAGGTGCCGTTCAAATACGGTCCTTACGAAACCACCGAAGAGGCGTTCAAGCGCCGCGCGCGCTCGCCGGAAGAGTTTTCCGAGCTGGTCGGCCAGGACTATGCCGACGCGGTACTCGAGGGCTACATCCAATACGCCATGGCCGCCCTGAAGGCTTCCATCGGCGCGAACGCCAACATGGTCGCCACAGCCAGCTTCGCCACCGACGGCAAGAAGGCTCTGACCAAAGGCATGCGCAAGTTCGGTGACCGCTTCGGCCGCATCGCGCTGTGGACCATGGACTCGGCGACCTACTTCGACATGGTCGACCAGGCCATCACTGAGAAGGTCTATGAAGAAGCAGGTGTGGTCATCTACGGCGGTCAGCCGGGCACGATGGGTAAACCGGTTTTGGTGTCCGACACCATCCCGGCCGAGACCATTTTCGGGTTGCAGGCCGGTGCAGTGAAGATCACCGAGTCTCAGGCCCCGGGCTTCCGTTCCTACAACATCGACAACCAGGAAAACTTGGCGATGGGGTTCCGCGCCGAAGGCACCTTCAACATGGACCTGCTCGGCTACAGCTGGAAGGACTCGACTGGTGGTATCAACCCCAACCTGGCAGCTATTGGTGCCGGTGCCAACTGGTCCAAGTACGCGACCAGCGACAAGGTCACGGCCGGCGTCTTGATCGATCTGTCCGCACCTTAATCGGCTCACTCATCGCGGGCGGCCTGCAATGGTCGCCCTGGAGATATTCATGGAACTCATCTATTCCACCCAAAGCTCCGGCTTTGATCCGGAAAAGCGCTATCGCAACCCAGAGCACTTCGAACGACCAGAAGTGGGTGTGACCGGTGTTGTTGTGGTTGGTGACTGGCCAAACGTAGTTGATGCCTACGAGAATGTCGGCGTCGAAGTGACGCTGAAGGAAGTCGAGCAACGCCTTGTGCTGGTTGCGGGTGCTGGTAATAGCCAGGCTGAACTTGAAGAGCTGATCGGCAAGCTACGCGCCGAAAGCGATACGGTCCGCGCTGTTATTGATGGGCTTGATGCTGGCGAGATTGAAAAGCCGGAAGCCGGTGAGCTCGCAATCCGCTTGTTCCATACGTTCGACGGCATTCGCCTGCAAATGGTCGATCTGGTCGGTGCGCGGGACGACCTTGCAACGGAAAACGAGAAGCTGCGCGGCGAACTCGAAGTGCTGAAGGCTGGCGAAGGAAAGGAAGTCGAAGCACTGAAGGCTGCGCTCGATGCAGCCAGCGTGACGTACCGCGCCAATGCGTCGAAAGAATCCTTGGAAAAGCTCGTCGTTGATCTGCCCAAGGCGTGATACTGCTGGCTACCGGTACAGCGGTGGTCAATCTTTGAAACTCATTCCAGCGAGTTGATCCATGACACTCATCATCGAAGACGGCACCAGCAAGCCAAACGCCGAAAGCTACGCGAGCGCCGCGGACCTGGTCATGTACGCCGGCAAGTTCGGCGTGACCATCCCTGCGGATGTTGCTGCGCAAGAAGCGCTGCTTCGCCGGGCCGCCTTGGCGATGGATGGCATGACATGGAAGGGGCGCAAGACGGACAGTGATCAGGCTCTGGCCTGGCCGCGCCGAGGGGTTGAACTGGATTGTCAGATCAAACCCGACAACTACCTGCCCGCGCGCATCCAGTATGGCCAGATGGCTTTGGCCGCCGAGATTCATACCGACGACATCGACCCCATCGATAAGCGCAAAGGCGCTGTGACGCTGGAGCGTGTCGAAGGCGCGGTAACTCGCGAGTACGCGACGATTTCCAACACCAGCGGCCGACTGTTGCCTGCGGCGCCGGATCGGCCGAGCGCAACGCAGTTTGCTGACTATCTACTCAAGCGCGGGTTGTTTGCTGTCCGCGCGTAGTGCAATTATCCTAGCCAAAAAATAACGCACCAAATGGGCAAAGGAAGGCTACGACATGATTGGTTCAGGGATTATTGCGAAGTTATTGGCTTTGGCAATTTTAATGGTTGCCATTTTTGAGTGGTTCTATTTGTGGATCCTGTGCGCATTCGGCAGGCAGCGAGCTCTAAAAGCTGTACGACGAACGCTTGGGCCACTCCTTTCTCAATCACTGATCGCAGTCATTGCGATCACATCGATTTTTCTTTTGTACTTCTTTCATGATGATCGGCAAATTGATCTGCTGACTCTGTTTTCAGGTGTGCTCATTCCCGCACTGGGAATCGCATACCTGCGCTCAGGAGTGGATCTCGAAGCAGCGTCATAAACCGATACCTGAGCAGGAGCAATCATGGCCACCTTCTACGACGAAATGGCCGTGATGGCTCTGGAGATGATCACAGAGTTCGGCCAGCCCGTGATCATCCGGGCAATCACCGTCGGCGAGTACGATCCTGATACCGGCACCGCCGGCCCTGGCACAGTTGTCGAGCAAACTGCCCAAGGCATCCTGCTCGACTTCACCGGCCAAGAATTCCAAACCAACAGCCTCATCAAGCAGGGCGACAAGAAGCTCAAGATCACCGCGCAGGGGTTGGCGTGGGTGCCGGGCCTGCTGAACAAAGTCATTGTTCAGGGGCGCACCTGGTCAATCGTTCCTCCGCTGAAAGAGATCAACCCAGCCGGCACGCCGATTCTGTACGAGCTGCAGGTGCGATCGTGAGCAAGTACTCGGGTCTCAATGGCAGCTTTGCCGAGAACATCCGCCAGTTTGCTGAGCAAGCCAAGGCCGGGCTCGACGCTACGTTCCGAGAGATCGTGATTGAGATCGGCAGCAGCGTCATTCGCATGTCGCCAGTGGGCAATCCCGAGATCTGGGCGGCCAACGTTGCACATCGCCAGGCCAACACCGCGGCGGCTGATGCCTATGACGCGCACGTCGAAGTGCGCAACGTGATCAAGTCGCTGACGCCGAGCAACTTCACCAAGACCGGCAAGCTGAAGAGCGGCGTGAAATATGCCAAACCCCTGACCAAGACCGAGCGTGACCAGAACTTCAATGTGAACGGCCTGGTCGCCGGCAAGGGCTATGTCGGCGGACGGTTCCGCGGGAACTGGCAGTTTTCTATCGGATCACCAGTTGATGGCGTTATCGATCAGATCGACGCAGCTGGAAATGTCACGCTCGCCAAGCTGAAGCTTCAGGTCGAGCAATTGAGCATCGGCGAGACGGCCTACATCGTGAATAACCTGCCCTACGCAGTACCACTCGAGTACGGGCATTCGAAGCAGGCACCAGGCGGCATGGTTCGTATCACATTGGCCCGGTTCCAGCAGATCGTCGATGAAGCCATCAGGAATAACCAGGTATGAGCCACAACATCATCGCCTCGATCTACGAGGCCAAGCTGATCGCCTGGGCGAAAGCTCTGCCGGTGCCGCTGAAGGTCGTCGTCGAGAACGAGGCCTATGCGCCCGCCGATGGCGTCACCTACCTGCGAGCCTTCACGCTGCCGGGCGATACCGTGAGTAACACGCTCGGCGGCGACCACAAGCTGTACACCGGCGTGTTTCAGGTCAGCATCGTGACACCGTCCGGGAAGTACCGCGGCGCGGCCGGCGCGCTGGCTGACCAGATCGCCGCGCTGTTTCCGCTGTATGAGCGCAATACCAAGGGCGCGCTGACCGTGGTGACCATGACCCCGGTCGACCCTGGCCCCGGCATTCCCGACGACACGACCTTCACGGTGCCCGTGTCGTTCATGTACCGAGCCGACACCAACTAATCCGCCCATTGGGCAAACCCAGAACCCGCCATTGAGCGGGTTCTGTCATTTCTGAAAAGAGGAAACCCCATGAGCGTTTTTCTACCCAATGGCTCGACGGTCGGTATTGCGGCTTCGTACGACGCGCCGATCATTTTTACCGCGATCACCAATGCAACCGAAGCTGTTGTGTCGTCGGCGGGCCACGACCTTGAAGCAGGCGACTTTGTTGAAGTCACGTCCGGCTGGGCTCGCCTAAGCAACCGTGTTGTTCGCGTCAAAACCGCGACCACTGATTCGTTCGTGCTTGAGTCGGTCAATACGCTCAATGCAGCACGCTTCATCGCTGGTGCGGGCGGCGGCTCGGTTCGCAAGATTCTGAGCTGGGTGCCAATCAGCCAGGTCACGGAGTCGAGCAAGTCCGGCGGCGAGCAACAGAACGTCACCTACTCGTTCCTCGAGGAAGACGATGAACACCAGATCCCGACGTCCAAGTCGGCGCTGTCGTTCACGCTGACTATGGCCGATGACCCGGAACTTCCACACAACGACGTGCTGTTGGAAGCTGACGACGACAAAAAGCCCCGCGCGGTGCGTATCAACCTCGCCTCGGGTGGCGTCATCGCCTACAACGCTTTCGCCTCGTTCGATAACGTGCCCTCGCTGACTAAGAACAACATCATGGCAGTCACCGCCGTGTTCGCCGTGGTCGCAAAATTCATCCGTTACGGCGCATAAGGGGTATTCATGGCCAAGTTCAAACTGATCCAGAACCCCACCTTCAAAGCTGACGTGATGCTTCCTACGGTCGGTGGCAATCCTGTGAAAGTGGGGTTCGAGTTCAAGTATCGCGACCGTGCCGAGCTGGCCACCCTCTATGCCGGCTGGGGGGAGCGACACAAGGCGCTCGGGGAGAAATCAGAAGAGACTGGGTTGGAGCAATTCACCGACCTGCTGATTGACCTCCAGGTGGAACAGCTCAAGGCAATTGTCGTTGGTTGGGATGTCGATGAAGACTTCACCGACGAAAACCTCCGCATCCTGGTCAGCTCGATCAGCGCCACCCCCAGCGCGGTGTTGGCGGCCTACTCCGAGGCATACAGCAAGGCCCGCTTGGGAAACTAATCAGCGTCGCGCGCGCCCTCTATCAGCCGACCATCCAAGGCCAGGATGCTTTCGGGTTCTCGGCTGAAGACTACGGCGACGAGGCCGAAGTCTGGCCAGACACCTGGCCTGCGTTCCAGGTCTTCGAGGCCATGAGCACCCAGTGGCGTACAGGCGCGTGCGGCGCTACCGGTCTGGATTACACGTCAATCCGCGATGTCGCGGGCTTCCTCGGTTTAACCCGAGCCCAGGCCACCGATATTTTCCCGGATATCCGCATCATGGAAGCCGAAGCCCTGCGGGTGATGGCGGAACAGAGGGACAGTAAATGACCACCAACTTCGCGTCCCTGGGCATCGAGGTCAATTCGTCGTCGGCAGTCAAGGCCGCTGGCGATTTGGACAAACTGGTCGATTCGGCTGTTGATGCCGAAAAGGCAATCGACGACCTCGGCAAGACCGGGGCCGGGCTGGCCGACACCGGCAAGAAGATCGTCCAGGCCGAGCGGGAAGTTGCTCAGGAGATCGACAAATCGACTGGCGCCGCTCAGCGTCAGACCGAGGCAAGACGGAAATCCGGTGCAAGTGCTACCAGCGAAATCGCCATCATCAGCCAGCTCGACAAGGCAATGTCCGGCAACATCGGCAGCATGGAGCAATTAGTTCAGGCGGAAGGGTTGCTGGAGCGCGCACGGAAGGGCGGGCTGGTCACCATTGAGCAGCAGGAGGCTTATCAGGATCGCCTCGGTAAATCTTACGACAAGATCGAAAAAGCCGAAGCGAAGGAAGTCGCGCAGAAGCAACGTTTGATCGATGCAGAGAACCATCAGATCGAAGCGCTGAAACGCACCGTCAACGGCATCGATCCGGTGACCGCGAAGCTGGCCAAGTTAGAGGCTCAGGAGAAAGCGCTTGAGGCCGCTCATGAGGCGGGCATCATTGATGCAAACCGTTACAACGAGTCACTGGCCAAGATCGGCAAGGACAGGGCGGGCCTGACGGAAGTCGCCACCGGCTTCGACAAATTGAAACTCGGCACCCGCCAGGCGCAGGAAAACGTCGTACAGCTAGGGAATGCCCTGTCCTCGGGCGACTGGGGCAGTGGTGTGCGAGCCGTGGCCCAACTGGGTGCTGGTGCTGGCAGTGCTGCAATCGGATTTGCAGCGATTGCAGCGCCTATTGCCTTGGCCGCAGGCGCGCTTGCCGTACTTACCAACGCCTATTACCAAGGCAGCAAGGAGGCACAGGAATATAACAAGTCGCTGATCCTGACCGGCAATTACGCCGGCACCAATGCTGGCGAGCTCGCCGAAATGGCGCGGCAGATCAGCGCGACAGTGGGCACGACAGGCGCTGCAGCTGATGTGCTGGCGAACCTGGCAGGCAATGGAAAGATCGCCAGTGCAAGCTTCGTCGAGATTTCAGAAGCCGCCTTGGCGATGGAGAAAGCCACCGGCAAGTCTGTCGACGCTACGGTCGCGGAGTTCGTCAAGATTGCGGATGACCCGGTTGCCGCGGCGAAGTCGCTGAACGATCAGTACCACTTTCTGACCGCAGCGGTGTATGCCCAGATCGTTGCTCTGAAGGAGCAAGGCGATGAGATTGGGGCATCAAAGCTACTGACCGACAGTTATGCGGACGCGGTGAAGGGGCGCGCTGGCGAGATCATTCAGAACCTCGGGCTTGTTGAGAAAGCCTGGCTCGCGATTCGAGGTGAAACCGCGAAGACACTGGATGCGCTGAAAAACGTCGGTCGTGATCAGGATGACCTACTGCGCATCACCGAAATCACCCAAAAGTTGGCGTATCTGCAATCTACCTTGGGCACAGGCTATGAGGATGGCGATGCGAAAAAGCGAATGGAATCGCTACAGGATGAGTTGAACCTGCTGCAAGACAAGCAGGTGGCCCAGAAGGACAACGCGAAGTTTGACAGTGATCAAACTCGCACCCAGAAGGAAGGGATTGAGGCTGAGATAAAGCTGAAGGCGATCAGCGATTCAAACCTCACCAATGCCGAAAAGCGCAACAAGCTGATCAAGGAGTATCAGCGGTCAGTCGACGATCTTCGCAAGGCGAACCCGGATAGCCCGCTGGTCAAGCCTGATTACGTGGCGAAGACAATCCAGAACATCAAGGACAAGAATAAAGATCCCGCCGTAGCTGCTGGCAGCGTCGACCTGACCGGCTTCAACGATGCCAAGAACCAACTCACGGCGATTCTGGCCGATTACAGCAACGCCCAGAAGCAACTGGATGCTCAGCAGAAGGCCGGGCTTATCTCCCAGGCGGAGTACGCGCAGAAGCGTGATGGCCTGATCGGCAACGAACGGGATGAAGTCACGGCTGCATACGAGGCCGAGATCGCGGCGCTGGAAGCTGTAAAGAACAAGTCCAGCACCACGGCAGCGCAGCGTATTCAGTTGGACCAGAAGATCGTTGACGCACGCACAGCCATGGTCAAGGCGCAGAAGGATGCCGACAGCCAACAGGAAGTGCTGGCCACCGCCGAGACCGGTCGTCTCGACAAGCAGAAGTACGCGATCAACCAGTACGTTGCAGCCCTAGGGCAGCAGCAGAAAGCGTTGGAGCTTGCCGGGCAGCGCGCAGTCAATGGCGTCGGCCAGGGGGATCGGCAGAATGCGCTCAACGGCGAGCTGAACAGCCAGCAAGACCGGTTTGCTCAGCAGGTGCTGGATCTTGCCAATCAGCAGTCTGACCCATCACGGAAGATGGACCCCGACGAGTTCGAGAAGAAGTCGCGGGCGCTCGCAGATGCGAACAAGAAGGCAACCGACCAAATCCGGCAGAACTATGCCGATGTCGAAGTGGCGCAGGGTGACTGGACGAAGGGCGCGACATCGGCCTGGGCCAATTACCTGGACTCCGCCCGGGACATTGCCGGCCAAACTCGGAACCTGTTCACCAATGCGTTTAGCTCCATGGAGGACTCGATCGTCAACTTCGCCATGACCGGGAAGGCATCGTTCGGTGACTTCGCGAAATCGATCTTGGCCGACATGGCGCGCATTGCAACCCGGCAGGCCAGTTCGGCATTGCTGGGTAGCTTGGTGGGCGCTGCAACGAACTACTTCGTTGGTGGTGGCGGTAACGGGCTGGCCTCCGGTTCTGCCGGTGCTGCTTCGTCAGCCGCAGGAGCGTCTCAGGCCGGATACACCAACGTCGACTTCTCTGGCTACAGAGCGGCCGGCGGACCTGTCGCCCCCAACTCTCTGTATGAGGTCAACGAGCTGGGGCCGGAGCTGTACAACGAGGGCGGCAAGTCCTTCCTCATGACTGGCGCAAATGGCGGCAGCGTCACTCCGCTGACTTCCGGTGCAGGGCCCGGCGTCGCGGCCATCAGCAGCAGCGGTGGAGGCTCGTCAATCAGCATCAACGCACCGGTCAGCGTGATCACGCAGGACAGAAGCTCGGAAGGCATGCAGATCGACCAGCAAGCACTTCAGCAGAACCTCCAAACGCAAATGAAGGCGGCGGCAGAAAGAGCTGTAGCCGAATCATGGCGTGCGGGCGGCGTCAGTTTCCGAAACGTTAATGGGAGAGCCTGATGGCGATCGAGCGCTTCACCTGGCCAACACAAAATGGAGACGCACCCGATATCACCTATCGAGTGCGTACTGCCCAGTTTGGTGACGGTTACAAACAGGAGTCCGGCGACGGGCCGAACAACAAACAGGACTCCTATCCGATCTCCTATACCGGGCCAAAGACGAAGGTGCTGGAGATCATGGCGTTCTTTGATCGGCATGCCGGCGCCAAGGCGTTTCTCTGGACCACTCCACTCGGTGAACTGGGGTTGTTTACCTGCAAAAAGCCGGTTCCTACCCCGATGGGCGGGGGCGCATTCAAGCTCACGGCCACTTTCGACCGTGCATTCCAACCATAAGGGGCACCCATGCCACTGATCACTGACATCCAGGTCCTAGAGCCTGGCAGCGAAGTGCTGCTCTTTGAATTGGACGGCTCGGATTATGGGGCGGACGTGTTGCGCTTCCACGGGCACGCTATTCCGCATACTCCTGAGGAGTTGATCGCCGCCGGCGCAGATGCTGACCAACTACCCGCGAAGCCGATCTGGTTCCAGGGCAACGAGTACGGCGCCTGGCCAATGCAGATCGACGGCATCGAGGCCAATGGCGACGGCACAGCGGTACGGCCTTCGCTGTCGGTCGGCAATGTCAACGGACGCATCACTGCGCTGTGCTTGGCATTCGATGATCTGCTCGAGTTCAAGCTGACAATGCACCACACCCTGGGCACGTACCTGGACGCGGAGAACTTTCCGGCTGGCAATCCTGGTGCTGATCCGACCCAGGAGACGATCGAGGTCTGGTACATCGACCAGAAGACGAACGAGGACGGGGAGACGGTCAGCTGGGAGTTGGCCAGCCCGGGTGATGTCGGCGGTGAATCCATTGGCCGGCAGGCAACCACCTTGTGCCACTGGTGCCTCACCGGCGGCTACCGTGGGCCGAACTGCAACTACACCGGACCGTACGTGACGAAGGACGGGGTTGTTACTGATAACCCAGAACTGGATGAGTGCGACGCCACGCTGGGTCGGGGTTGCATTCCGCGCTTCGGTGAGGGCAACCCACTGCCGTTTGGTGGATTCCCTGCTGTTTCACTGATCGCCCGGAGCTGACCATGCGTAAGCACATTTTGAACGCGATCCAGGCTCACGCAGCCGCCGAGTACCCGAAAGAGTGTTGCGGTGTGCTGCTGGGCATTGGCCGCAAGCAGCAGTATTACCCGTGCCGGAACATCTCAATCGAGCCGAACGAAGAGTTTCGGATCGATCCGGAGGAGTACTCCGCAGCGGAAGACCAGGGTGAAGTGATCGGCATCGTTCACTCGCATCCTGATGCTACGAGCAGACCTTCGCCGCGGGACCTGGCCATGTGCGAAGCGACCGCGATGCCGTGGCACATCATCAGCTGGCCCGAGGGCGACCTGCGAACCGTAATGCCGACGGGCGATGTTCCGCTGCTGAAGCGACCGTTCGTGCACGGTGCCTGGGACTGTTGGCAGGTCTGCGCTGACTGGTACAAGCGTGAGTGGGGGTTGGAGTTTGAGGCCTTCAAGCGCGCGGATGGTTGGTGGGAAAGCACCGACAACACCAGCCTGTACGAAGCGAACTACGAGGCGGCCGGCTTCTATAAGGTCGACCAGCCGCAACGTGGCGACATGATCGTGATGGAAGTAGGGCGGACGGTTTACCCAAACCATGCCGGGATCTTCCTCGGCACTGATCCGACACTGCCAGACGAGGATTCGGCAACCTTCGGCCCAGGTCCGTTCCTGCTGCACCACCTGTACGGGCGCCCGAGCGAGATCATCGTCTTCGGCGGTCCTTGGCTGGACCGAACGCGCCTGATCCTCAGGCACAACGATGCACAACCAAACACATGACGCGGCAAGTCCGCGGGAGAGCGTTATGAATCAGCAAGATCCATTTGCCCCGGGCATCGCTTGGCGTCGAGGCTTTGCCAATCCTAATCGAGAGCCAGTTGTGATTGATGTTCATGATGGCCGCGCTGAGTACGTACTCAGCGGGCCTTATCGAATGGCCGAGGGATCCAAGATCGAGGTCATCGATGGCAAGGTACTCTGGACCGGCGGGCGGTCACGACTCAGTTAATGTGACCCATGATTCCCGACAATTTGCCATCGGCAAAATTGTATCGAGCTTCTTCTACTTGTACGAGCGCGAAGCCTTTTCGTTCCGCGCTAAACGCTGAAAACAGTTCAGCATAGGGCTTTTCTGTCCAGAACGAATAAATCCCGGTATCGCCTACAAACTGCCTATTTATTGAAACCGAAGAGATGATCACCATCACCTCCGGATGATCAGTTATCAGCAGATATGGGAATTGTGTTTGTCCTTCTCTCACAGTTGACCTCCAGGTCCTATCCGCGCCGAAATTGGCGCAATCCCAGTCCTTGGGCTTGCAGGCAAAGGACTGGAGAATGAGTCTTAAAGCCCTAAGTCAGCTGAAAGCTTTTCACCCAGCAAGTGATAGCCAGGGTGTGCATTCGGGCTTGTGTCGATTACTGCGAGAAAGTCGGAAAATTTATGAAGTCGATCATAATCATCAGGCGTGAGATGACGGTCGATTGGAGCGAGAATACGACAAATTTCGCTAGCATCCAGTGAGGGCGGAAGCCTTCTCGTAGCTGTGAATTGCTCCATTTCTTTATAAATTGCTGACCGAATAAGAGCCGTTTGATGGGGGCCTCTATTGGGGTTGCTTAGGGCCGCTTTTAGGATGTCACCTTTTGCCATTTTGTTTGCTTCCAATGCGTTTGGAGGCAGAAGGCTACTATTGGTCGGTTGTGGGGCGTTACTGGGGATTCGTACAGGCAACAAAAAGCCCGGACTTTGCCGGGCCTCTTTGGACATCACTCAGCGAGAATAAAGCTTCCTCACTTGCTCCGTGCGATCGTAAATGGATTTACTTCTGCGCCTTTGAATCCAGCCCCAGAATGCGTGTGCGGGGTGAAGAACGGCTCCAAGCACGCAAAGCAGCATGATGATGGAGAGCGAAATAAGCGGGATGCTTTCGTGCGAGAACATGGTGGGTTACTCCTGTATTCACTATGTCGGAACCTTGAGGGTAGACACCTACGACTGCGGCTGGATGAATGTATGTTCATCTTTCTAGGCTTGAATTGCGCCAGGTCAGCTGTTAGCCAACAAATCGTTTATAGGGGTGGAACAAGCAATTGCGGGGGGGGCTCCACTGATAAGAGTTTCATTCCGCATACGGTTCGTACAGGCGCAAACCGGTGATATGGTTGGCGCTTTCCACAGGAGTGACCTGCATGAAATGGATCGTAGGAGCCTTGGCTCTGACGCTGCTTTCGGGCTGTACCGATAGCGGCCCAATTAAGGTTGGCCCGGACACCTACACGATTTCTACTCGTGTTCCTTTCGGCGGCCCGGCGTCTGCTAAAGGGCAGGCCCTGAAAGAGGCGAACGTATTTTGTGAGTCTCAGGACAGGGAAATCCTGCTTGATCACATGCAGGCGAGTGAGTGCGCATTGCATGGCGGTTGCGGGGAGGCTGAGATCTATTTCTTTTGCCTGGCTAAAAACGATCCGCAGCTAAAACGTCAGAAGTACAGCCCTGATCCGACGCAGAAGATTGAGATCGATCAGCGCTGAAGCTGCTTGGCGATAAAGTCGGCTGCTACAGTCGCTCGCTTTCAGGACGAGGAAGAATCATGAGGATTACCAATTTCGCCGCCGCTGCCATTCTGACGCTGGTGCTTTCGGGCTGTGCCGGAACAGATTTTTCGTATGATGAAGCTAGGAAAGTGAAGATCGGAATGACTGAGGATCAGGTCACCCAAATCATGGGCCCACCGTACTCAGTGGTTTCCCGGGCAGATGGCCAGATGTGGATTTGGAGCCATGCAAACGGGATGACCGGTGCGAGCCGTGTGATTTCTTTCAGAATGGTGGATGGGAAGGTTGTCGAAGTGCCACCCATTCCGTCGAGCTTCAAATAAAGCCGCTTCAACCAAATAAGATGAGGGAACGACATGCGGATGTTGATAGGGGCGGTGACGGTGATGCTGCTGGCTGGGTGTGTGTCGCCGAGCGACTTAGAAAAAAATGATCCAAGCGTCAAGACCTCCACTACAAAGGACCCGAAGCGATACGCCTTGTGCGTATTCCCTAAGTGGCAATCAGAACGCACTGATTCGTCGATGGTCGAAACTGAAACTGGGTATCGGTTGTGGGTGGCAAGCAACAACATGGCCGATGAACTGCTAGAAATCAAAAAGACCTCAAGTGGCAGCTCTGTAACGCTTCATCAGCGAATGGCCTGGTCTGCTATGCCTGGTAGAAGTGGTATCGAATCGGCAGTCAAAAGCTGTCTCTGAATCATAAGTGTCCAATGACCGCCTCAGCAGGCGGTTTTTTTATGTCCGAGGAAAACATGGCCGCGATCGCAATCAATTACCAACCAATGACCACGATCAAATTGTCCGGATCGCTTGCAAAGAAGTTCGGACGCATTCACCGTCGTCAGCTGGACTCGGGTAGATCTTGGGAGCTGTTCAAGGCCTTGAAGTGTACGATCGAAGGCTTTGAAGAAGAAATCAGGCGCCTTGATCGTTTAGGGATGCGCTTTGCAATTTTCCGAAACGGAAAGAACGTCGGTATGGCCGGTTTTGATTTGTCCGGCACTCGCGAAGTTCGGGTTGTTCCTGTCGTTGAAGGCAGCAAGCGCGGCGGAATTCTTCAAACCGTTCTTGGGGCGGTACTACTGGTTGCCAGTATCTGGTTTCCATCACTGGCTCCCGCTGGTATTGCATTGATTGCCGGTGGTGTTATCCAGATGCTCAGTCCCCAGGCCTCAGGTCTCAAGCAAAGCGCATCCCCCGAGAACTCGCCGTCGTATGCATTCGGCTCCGCCAAAAACACCACAGCCAGTGGCAACCCAGTACCGATCTGCATTGGCGAACGCCGGTGGGGCGGCATGATCATTTCCGCATCGATCTACGCCGAAGACAAAACTTGAAAGTATGCTTGCAAAAATATTTTGACGTGCTTGCATTGCTCTGCTTATATGCAAGCATATAAATCGGAGTGCAAGCATGAGCGAGCCAACAGGAAAAGCTAAAGGCGGTTTGGCTAGGGCTAAATCTCTTACCGCTGATGAGCGGAAAACCATTGCATCCAATGCCGCTAAGCAGAGATGGAGTGCTCCACTTGCGGAATATAGTGGCAGTTTGACGTTGGGGGACTTGGTTATTCCATGTGCTGTTCTCTCAGACGGCAGTCGAGTTCTCACCGAAACCGATTTTATGAACAGCATGGGTATGTATCGTAGCGGCGCGCTTTCTGTACGACGGGAGCGTAGTGAGGACAGTGCACAAATCCCGCTTTATTTGGCATTTAAAAACCTAAAACCATTTATAAACAAGCATTTGGGCGATGTGCACGAGCTTGTTTTGAAGTACAGGACAGAGACAGGCGGGACTGCACACGGAATAAGGGCGGATTTGATACCTAAAATCTGTGATGTTTGGATGGATGCACAGGAGGCGGGTGTTCTTGGAGCGAGGCAGGAACAAATTGCAGCAAAAGCCAAGCTGATCATGCGGGCGCTGGCTCACGTCGGGATTATTGCACTTGTCGACGAGGCTACCGGATTTCAGCGTGATCGAGCGGCAAACGCTCTTGCCGAAATTTTGGAGCGATACATCGCTAAAGAGTTACAACCATGGATCAAGACATTTCCAGACGAATTCTACGAGCACCTTTTTCGGCTCAGAGGTCTTGCGTTTCCTGAAGACAGCGTAAAAAGGCCACAGTATTTTGGTCATCTCACAAACGACATAATCTATCGCCGACTTGCTCCAAAGGTTCTCGAAGAACTGAAAGCAGCTAGCCCGAAAGCTGATAGCGGCGCCCGAAAGCACAAGCTGTTTCAGAAATTGACGAGTGACCTGGGTCATCCAAAGCTTAGAGAACATATGTCCTCGGTATTGACCATGATGAAACTCAGTGACACTTACGCTGATTTCATCGAAAAGCTGGATCGTATCCATCCTGCCTACAACCGAACGTTAGAAATTGCATTTGATAATGGTAAAGGACTGTAGCAGCGCATTTTGCTGCTGATTTGTTTTGACAGTGCAGATAGCTCGAACAGATAAAACCCGCTCCGGCGGGTTTTTTTTCGCCTGGAGGAAAGCATGGGCGCAGCACAGAAGATCGACATCCACGGCGAGAAGGGCGGCAACAGCAAGCCGAAGTCGCCGACCGAGGCCAGCGATAGCCTGCGCTCGACCAACCTGGCCAAGCTGCTGATCGCCGTGGGCGAGGGCGAGTTCGACGAAATCCCGACCGATTACGACATCTATCTGGATAACACCCCGATCCGGGACGCGAGCGGCAACTACAACTTCCCCAATGTGAAGTGGGACTGGCGCTCAGGCTCTGTCGATCAGACCTATATTCCGGGCATTCCCGCAGTCGAGAACGAAACCTCATTGAACGTGGAGTTGCGCAGCGATTCCCCGTGGGTGCGATCGATCAGCAACATCCAGCTGTCTGCCGTGCGCGTGCGCCTGGCCTGGCCGGCGCTTCAGCAGCAAGACGATGAAGGCAACGTCGGCGGGTACCGAATCGACTACGCCATTGACGTGGCCACCGACGGCGGCGCCTATCAGCAGGTGCTGGTAGACGCTGTGGATGGCAAGACCACCACGCGGTACGAGCGCTCGCCGCGCATCAACTTGCCGGACGCCACCGTCGGCTGGCAGATCCGCGTCCGCCGCCTGACGCCGAACCAGAACAGCAACAAAATCGCCGACACGATGCTGATCGCCGGTTACACCGAGGTGATCGACGCAAAGCTGCGGTACCCAAACACCGCGCTGCTCTACATCGAATTTGATGCCGAGCAGTTCACCAACATTCCAGCCGTCACCGTGAAATGCCGTGCACGCAGGTGGCAGGTGCCGAGCAACTACGACCCGCTAGCGCGGACCTACACCGGGACTTGGGACGGCTCCATGAAACAGGCCTGGACCAATAACCCGGCCTGGATCACGTACGGCGTTTGTACTGAAGACCGCTTCGGCCTGGGTAAGCGCATCAAGTCGTTCATGGTCGACAAGTGGGAGCTCTATCGGATTGCGCAATATGCCGACCAGCTGGTGCCGAATGGCCTCGGCGGTGTAGAGCCGCGCTTCCTCTGCGACATGAACCTGCAAGGCAAGGCTGATGCCTGGTCGCTGCTGCACGACATCTCTGCCATTTACCGTGGCATGACCTACTGGGCTCAGGGCCAACTGGTGATGCAGGCGGATATGCCGCGTGCGCAGGACTTTGACTATGTGTTCACCCGCGCCAACGTCATCGATGGGAAGTTTTCGTACGGCAGCGCCTCGGCGAAGACCCGCTACACTCGGGCGCTGGTCAGCTACGACAACCCGGCGAACAACTATGACACTGACGTCATCCCGTTTGCTGATCTGGACCTTCAGCGCCGCATGGGTGACAAGCCGACCGAGCTCAGCGCCATTGGTTGCACTCGCGCATCGGAAGCCCAGCGCCGCGGCAAGTGGGCGATCCTGAGCAACAACCAGGACCGCACCGTCTCATTCAAAACCGGCATGGAGGGCGTGATTCCACTTCCTGGCCACATCATCCCGATAGCGGATTCGCTGTTGGCGGGGCGAGAGGTGGGCGGGCGCATCTCTGCGGCATCCGGCCGCGTTGTGACGCTGGACCGTGACACCCAAGCCATGGCTGGCGATCGCCTGATCATCAACCTGCCGGGTGGCCGGGCTGAGGGCCGCACCGTGCAAAGCGTCAGTGGTCGCGCAGTGACCGTCACCACCAACTACAGCGAGCCGCCACTGCCGCAGCTTCAATGGGCACTGGACGCCGATGATCTGGCGATCCCGCTTTACCGCGTGTTAAGTACCCGGCGTACCTCTGAGGGCGACTTCGAAATCAGCGCGCTGCAGTACGACCCGAGCAAGTTCGCCTACATCGACACTGGCGCGCGTCTGGAAGAGCGGCCGATCAGTGTGATTCCGATCACCGTCGTTCCGGCGCCGGCTAGCGTGACCGTTACGTCAAACTCGGTTGTGTCCCAGGGCATCGCCGTCACCACCATGACCGTCACCTGGCCTGCTGTGAACGGCGCAGTCGGCTACGACGTTGAGTGGCGCAAGGACAGCGGCAACTGGATCAAGCTGCAGCGCACTGGGATGACCAGTGTTGACGTGGTCGGCATCTACGCCGGGGCCTACGTGGCCCGCGTCCGCGCGGTGAGTGCTTTCGATATCTCGTCGATCTGGCGTAACTCGATCCTGACCAACCTCAAGGGGAAGGAAGGTTTGCCACCGGCGGTGTCGTTCCTGACGGCCACGCCGCTGCTGTTCGGCATTTACCTGAAGTGGGGCTTCCCGGCTGGGGCAGAGGACACGCAGCGGACGGAAGTCTGGTACGGCCCGACGACCAGCCTTGAGGCTGCCACCAAGCTGACGGACCTGTCCTACCCGCAAAGCGATTTCTCCATGCTTGGCCTGAAGGCTGGTGTGACCTTCTACTTCTGGGCGCGGCTGGTGGATCGGATCGGCAATATCGGTCCATGGTATCCGATCGGCATGGGCGTGCAGGGTCAGTCCAGCGCAAGCGCAGCGGACATCCTTGAGATGATCGCCGGGCAAATCACTGAAACAGAATTGGGCCAAGATCTGCTGGACGAGATCAATAAGATTCCCGGATTGCAGGATCAGATCGATGCGCTGGACGGCCTGTCCGCTTACAAACCGGATCAGGTTTACGAGAAAGACCAGATGGTCGTGGAGGACGGTCGTATCTTTCAGGCCAAGGTCGAGGTGCCAATCAACACGCCACCGCCGAACGCGACTTACTGGCTGGATGTCGGTCAGTCGATCGAGACCGCGAACGGATTGGCGCAACAGGTTTCCTTCAATACCAACGATATTACCGAACTGGATGGCGTTGTAACTGCCCAAACGACAGCGTTCCAGGCATTGCGGGCGTCTTCCCGGGATGACAGTGGGGAAGGGGATTTGGCGGATGCCCTGAAGGGCTGGACCAGCACCGCTGCGATCGCTTCGGAATCAAAGGTTCGCACCTCTGAAAACGAAGCGATGGCGCAGCGGATCACTACCTTCGACGTCGCCATCGGCGAGAACGCGGCGAACATCACCGAACTGGAACAGGTGGTCGCCACCAACGATTCAGCAACGTCCACGAAGATCGATCAGTTGAATGTGTCGGTGGGACAAAACACCGCCGCGATTCAGCAAACATCGACGGCCTATGCCGACACCGCTGGCAAGCTGAACACGATGTGGTCGGTGAAGATGCAAGTCACGGCGGGCGGGCAGTACGTCGCCGCCGGTATCGGTCTGGGCATCGAGAACACCGGTGCAGGCTTGCAAAGCCAGTTCCTGGTGAGCGCTGACCGGTTTGCTGTCGTCAACACAATCGCCGGCGGTGCCATCTCGGTTCCGTTTGCGGTGCAGGGTGGGCAGGTCTTCATAAATTCGGCATTTATCGCGGACGGCACCATCACCAACGCCAAGATCGGCAGCTACATCAGCTCGACCAACTACATCGCCGGTCAACAAGGCTGGATTCTCAATAAAGACGGAACGCTTGAAATTAACGGCATTGTTCCGGGGCAAGGGCGGTTGGTCATCAACTCGCTGAATGTCTCTGTTTACGACGCCAACAACGTGTTGCGTGTACGTCTCGGCTATTTGGGGTGAACTATGGCTTCATTTGGCCTGCGTGTTTTTGATGAAAGCGGTGGCCTATCCATGGACACCAACAGCTTCACCTACCAGGTGATCTGGCAGGGCGTGATCGACTTCAGTGGAGTCGCGCCCGACTACACGCTGAGCATTCCGGGGTTCAACCCGGCCAACTGCGTGTTCATGATCATTCCGACCAGGGCACAGGATGTGCAGTCATCCGAAACCGACGGGAGCGGGAACCAAAAGTCCTATCCGTTCGTCACGACTGCGGTGGGCCAGGTGGTTGTCAGGAGAAAAAATCCATCTTCAAGTGCTTCCACTATCGGCTCAACGGTTGCCGCCAAGGCCTACGCGATAAGGTACTCGACATGAGTTTTGGATTTCAGAGCATCAACGACAATGCATTTGTTCAGATTGACGCCGAAGCCCCTAGACTTTGTATGCTCACCAAAGGGGCGTATTCGGGGACTACCAATGCGTCGGGGGTGTTTGCCAGAGCAATCACAAGTCAGGACCCGCCGCTAGTGTTCGTTCGACCGGATCAGGGGGCGATCCAGGTTCCGATATCGGTGTGGTTCACCGGCGGGCCGGGAAACTGGACCGGGTTCACCATGAAGGCATCCAACGTCAACGCCACGTTAAGCGGTCAGTATTTCGTGGCCGCCTGGGCGTCCATGGGTACGGCAGCCTATGGACTGCGGTTGTGGGACCAGAACGCGGCGCTTGTTTACGACAGTGGCGCGCCGGCGGTTGTCGTGACCTTCGCGGCAGGAAACTGGACGTACCTCGGAGACGAGCAACTGACCGTGGGTCACCGCTATTTCTGGGGAATTAACAAGATGCTCGGCTCAGGCGAGTATGTCTCCCTGAACCCTTTCGCCATGAACTGCCACAACAATGCGTCGGGTGGCGGTTGCGCACTTGGCGTCGATTACGCCAATGGCCGGATCATGATGTACAGCCTCGCAACAACTGCCTGGACTGACCAAGGTCACCGTCCATTCCTCTGCGCCAAATTACTGGCCTGACTTCTTCCGCTTCGCACCTATTCATTCTGGAGATACTCAATGCCCTGGTACAAATCAGGAACGGTCTCTGTCGCCCTAAATTCCAATGCCGTGATCGGTACCGGCACCGCTTTTATAGCCAATGGCCGCGTGGGCGATGGCTTTCGCGGTCCCGACGGCGGCTGGTACGAGGTGACCAACATCGTCAGCGATACCGCGATGTCGATCTCGCCGCCGTTTCAAGGTGCGACCAATGCATCAGGCAGCTACGCGCTGGCGCCACTGCAAGGCTACGTGAAGGATTCAGCCGATACGCTGAGAGCCTTGGTCAATACCTACGGCGCCAAATTGGCTGCACTCGGTACGACCGGCAACTACGATGTCCTGCCGCCGAGCAAAGGAGGGACCGGGATCACCGACCTTGCACCGTTCGCCCAAGGGCTTCTCAATGACACGGACGCAGCTGGTGCGCGCTCTACATTGGTCGCCGCAAAGTCTGGCGCAAACTCTGATATTACATCGCTTGCTGGGTTAACTACGGCGTTATCTGTGTCACAGGGCGGTACCGGTGGAACAAGCCAGTCTGCGGCCAGAACAGGGCTGGGCCTGGGCTCCGCCGCTGTTGCTCCGATGGTCGGCACCGTATCCCAATCGGGCGGCTCTCCGACCGGGGCAATCATCGAGCGCGGGAGCAATGCTGCCGGTGAGTTCACCAAGTACGCCGACGGGACAATCGTGCTGTCAGGCCGAATGAGCCTGGCCGGTCTGACCTGGACAACGGGGGTCGGGGTTCGATACGCATCTTCTCCTAATGTGAGCATACCGGCGCCGATCGTCTCTGGGCGAATTGCCTTCCATACCAATAATGGGGACGTGAGCGGACTTTCCGCTTACGTGGCAGCCGCCACGCTTGGGACTTCGGCGATCACCAATATTTATTACGCCGCGCCAAGCGGAACGAGCGGCTCAGCCGTACCAACAACCGATTACGTCATTCACGGGAGATGGTTTTGATGAATATCATTCTCACACCACAGCGCCGCGACGATACGCTGGAAGTTATCAAGGCTGGGAGCGTTCTGACGGTGAATGGGCAGGTGTTCGATTTCTCAAGGATGCGCGATGGCGACACATTGGCCAACTCGGCAATCAACTCCGAATGGTTCGCGGGTGATGTCGAAAAGGTGGAAGGCGAACTCACTCTCACCCTGCTGCTTCCAAACCCGTGGAATTACAGCCCCGAGCAGGCGTTCCCGGTGCCGCTGGAAAACCTACCGGATGGACAGGTTGTGTTTCCCAGACCTCTACCAGAGCCAGAAGTCGAAGCAGTATCAGAGGGCATTGTATGAACATCGACTGGTCCCAGCTAATTACCAAAGCCATGAAGGACGCCGCCGCCCAGGCTGCTCAGCTTGCCGCCGCAAGGGCAGAGTTATCGGCAAGGAACGCAAAGGCGGTGACGCAGATAGCCCGCATTCAGGATCGCATCGATACGATCGGTTACGGCATTGATGCTGGCGAGGCGACAGAAGAAGACGAGGCAGAGCAGGCAGCACTGCTGATCAGCATTGCGGCCTGGAAGACCTACAAGTTTGCCTTGGGCAAGGTCACCGTTCAGCCAACCTGGTACGCCGCTCCTGTTTGGCCCGTCGAGCCCGCGGCCCCCGTGATCATCGCCGACCCTGAGGCTCGCGCCGCAGACCTGATGTAACGCGCCTACGTCGCACAAAGCACCCGCCATCGAGCGGGATTTTTTTTGCCTGGAGAAAAGTGATGACTGCAACCGAGAAAGACCGCGACATCCTCGCGCGCACGTTGTGGGGTGAGGCCCGGGGCGAGAGCCTGGCCGGCCAGATCGCCGTGGCCTGGACGATCCGCAACCGCGTGAACGATGGAAAGGAAAAGTCATGGTGGGGTGAGGGCTACGCCGGAGTGTGCCAAAAGCCGTATCAGTTTAGCTGCTGGAACAAGACCGACCCGAACTACCAGTTCCTGATCGGCCTGAAGCAGATCCCGTTCCGCGAATTGGCTCAAGCACGAATCGTTGCTGATCAGGTGATCGACGGCAAGGTGCCAGATCCCACCGGAGGGGCCACGCACTATTACGCAATCGCTATGAAGACGCCACCGGCCTGGGCAGCGAAGGCGAAGCAGACCCTCAAGCTGGGCGGGCACGTCTTCTTCAAGGATGTGCCGTGATGACGCTGGCGCAAAAGTTGATCGGTCTGCTGGCGCTGATTCTGGTTCTGATGGCCGGCACCGCGACATCCGCCTGGAAGGTACAGGACTGGCGCTACGGTAAGCAGCTCGTCGAGCAGGCCGGTCTGCATCAGGACGACCTGACCGCCATCAGCAACGCGGCGCTGCCCAGGTTCGTGCCGATCAGGAAAAGCGCTTGGCGCTCGAACGGAGAGTGTCGGCCAGCGACAAAACCCACCACAAGGAACTGACCGATGCTCAAACCAATCAGGCTCGCCTGCGCGATCGCCTTGCCACTTCTGATTTGCGGTTGTCAGTCATCCTTGCCGAGGATTCAGCCAGTGGCGGATCAGTGCCTGCCACCGCCTGTGCCGGCAGCGTGGTTCATGGAAAAACGCGTGCCCGACTTGACCCAGCGCTTGCTCAACGAATTGTCGCCATTACCGACGCCGGCGATCAGGGATTGATCGCGCTGCGTGCGTGCCAAACCTACGTGCGAGAATTGTCGCAATGACGATCGGGATAAGACAGGGCTATTTTACTGTGAAGCGGTGAGCGTGCTTGTTGTGTCCTTGCATGCCTCAGACAACAGGGAAGGAGGCACGAAGGTCTCACCCACTTTCGAAAAATATTTATCCTGCAGCCCTGCGTCGAAACCGGTAGGACTAGCGCTAGATCCAAGGTAACGAACAGTGGAATCAGCGCAATTAAATTCTAGCTTCACGTACGTCTTGTAATCCCCAAAGTCCCTTTTCGTGATGACGATTCGGGTTTGGTCGGCTTGGCTGATTGAAACGGTCGAGTCTTGGCTGAGTGAATGCGAGGGCAAGATAATAGAGTCAGCACCATGGGCAGCAGAGCAGGAAAATACGGCGCAGGCGATAAGAACGCGACTCATGGGGAACCTTCCGTGGAGAATATGATCGAGTGGGGGGGATGATAGCCATTTCGTAGACATTGCATAGTAATTATTGCAACTGTATGTCGAACCTAAATGATCGTTTTGGGCCGGGGCGTCAGGCCCTCCAGCATTCCCTTGAGCCGCTCAGCCTCGCGTTTGTGACCTCTGGCCGAGATTTCGAGGTTGTACAATTCCTTTCGGACGCTTGCCAGTTGAGCTGACCTCTCCCGAAGATTGCTCATTGCGTCGTCTCGTTGCGTGATCGCTTCGTCATACATCTGCACCAGGCCGAAGATATCCTCTCGCGCCTTCCGAAGGTGCAGGTTTAGTTCTTGGACCTCGTTTTCCAGCATGCGCAAATAGTGGGTGCACGTTTCAAGTTCGGTGGGGCAGCCCAGCCAGTCGGAGGTGTCTTCGATTTCGTACGGGTCCACGGCCATGCCTTATCGATACTGTTCGCATATACAGTAGTCGAGGCGGGCGGGATCGGGCGAGGGTGAGGCGACGAACCGTAGGTTATGAGAGATGTACGGTCGGTGGAACACTTGAGCTAAAAACTGACCATTAGGTCAGGATAGTTGGCTGTACTTCTCCCATTATGAGGATGTCCCCATGCGCAACTTCACCTTGGAATACCTGTTCAATGGCGAGCCTCGCACATACATGTTCGAATTAAAGCAGCCTCAGCTGCCCGTCCATGAGGCGGCAATGCACCTGCTACAGCTGCATTTTGGGGATGGAGAGAACAGCCTGATCATGCCCACTGCGGACGCGACGCCGGAGGAGATTTTAGAGCAGGCTGAGCTGGTAGGGCTGGCGCAGATTAGGGTCGTCGATCAACCCAGTTGATGCCAGGTGCAGCGACCGGTTGAATTCCCAGCCGATAGCAGTCACTCCGGCGTCATTAGGACCGCGAGCGTCAGCTTGATGAACTCTTCGTTCTTGTCGATGGTGTCCAGAGCGCCGCGTACGTTGTCGGCGACGTCAGCCGAACCGCGAGCCTCGACCCAGTTGGAAAGCTCCAGGATGGCGGCTTCGAGGGCGAGTTGGTTTTCGTTGATCTTGAAGAGCAGGGAAGGGAGCAGGTCTGAATGGGGCATAGGCGATTACTCGGCGGATGAGGGCATTGCAGCAGTGGCAGTTCTGGTTCGCGTGATTGCCATGTAGTGGCCATGTGTCTGCACTTTTCAGCTACCATTGCGCATCTAGGAATAGTTAGCGACTACTCGCACGCGTTGCACATGGAAGGTAATCAATAACATGGATGGTGTGCGTTCTGTACAAGTTATCGCCGTGACCGGCGGAAAGGGCGGCGTCGGTAAGACGACGGTGGCTGTGAATCTTTCATTGGCGCTGGCGAAGTTTGGAAAGCGAGTCGTATTGCTTGATGGCGATCTTGGCTTGGCGAATATCGATGTCCTGTTGGGGCTTTCCCCGCAGTACACGCTTATCGATTTAATCGAAGGTCGCTGTGAGCTATCCGATGTACTTTTGCGCGGTCCAGGCGGGATACGAATCGTCCCCGCGGCTTCAGGCATCCAGAGCATGGTGCATTTGTCTCCGACTCAGCACGCAGGCCTGATCCAGGCCTTCAGTGAAATCGGTGACAGTCTCGATGTGCTGGTGATTGACACAGCTGCGGGCATCGGCGCGTCGGTGGTCAGTCTCGTCCGGGCGGCCCACGAAGTCCTGCTGGTGGTCTGCGACGAACCGACTTCGATCTCCGATGCCTACGCAGTGATCAAACTGCTGAACCGCGATTACGGCATGAACCGCTTCCGCGTCCTGGCCAACATGGCCCAGAGCCCGCAGGAAGGGCGCAACCTGTTCGCCAAGTTGACCAAGGTAACGGATCGCTTCCTTGACGTCGCCTTACAATACGTCGGCGCGGTGCCTTACGACGAAAGTGTGCGCAAGGCTGTGCAGAAGCAGCGAGCGGTCTACGAACACTTTCCGCACTCGAAGTGCGCCCAAGCATTTCACGGAATCGCTTTAAAGGTCGACGCTTGGCCTTTGCCGGTTACCCCTAGAGGGCATATGGAGTTCTTCGTTGAGCGACTTGTCCATAATTCGGGAAGGTGACATGTCTCAGGCCGTATGAATGGTGCGATTGGGCGTCCGCTTTCGCCTGGTAAGCATGGAGGCGCTCATAGGGAGGCCACTTCATACGTCAAGATATTCGTGCTGATTGGCGTTGAGGCAATCGACGGCTGCCTGTATGCGCAGTCTTGGTGGTGCAGGGAGGTGTGATTGTCGGCAGAACGCCGGAGGAGAGGTTGCGTGACTTTTGCGTGACTCTCTCACGCACTTGTAAGCACTTGTGGGCATTCGATTGCAGCGAGCGCCAATAAAAACGGCCATTTCACAAGGTCTTACAGGGGTACTGCGTGCATGGGGTGCTAGGGGTCGAGTGTTCGAATCACTCCGTCCCGACCATATAATTCAAGGGGTTGCGAGATTTTATCTCACGACCCCTTTTTATTTTTAGGAGTTTTTACCCCTACAAAACGACTGGCTCTTGGTGGAATCTTCAGTTGATACCAAGGTCGGAATTTATCCCCAGTTTGATGAGTGAGTTGGACCGACAACTTTGGCCACAATGACGCAGCGCGATCCAGCAGTAAGAGCGTCCTCAGAAGCTTTGTTTTCAATCTTTCTCTGCCATCTACAGCTGTGTGACAGATATTGCCAGAGCACACTAGGTGACGATGCGCATCACCCAGTGCGTCGATTTTTACAGAATATTTAGCGGATAGCTGATGATCACGCGATGCTCGTCGCTGTCCCGTTGCGTGGACACTTCAGTGCGTAGCGAAGCATGACGCAAGGCAATGCTCAGGTCCTTCAGCGGCCCCTGCTGAACGACGTAGCTCACCGTCAGGTTGCGTTCCCACTCGCTTTTGTCACCTGTCGGGGTACGGATGTTCGAGCCGCTTTCGTACATGCCGAGGAAGCTCAAGCCCGGAACCCCGACCCTGGCGAAATCATAACCGTATCGAACCTGCCAGGTGGTTTCCCCGGCGCGCTGGAACTTGCCGATCATCGACTCCGTCATGAAGTAAGCCGTAGAACCGTCACCCTGGTTCAACCAGACGGCATCGCTGTCGCCGCTGACTTGCTGCAGGCCGGCGGCGATGGTGTGGCCGTTCACCAGATAGGTGAATTGCGCACTGTCCAGGCGGCTGTCGACCTTGCCTTTGGTGACGCCATTGCCGTAGTAACCGAAGGTGTAGAAATCCGGATCGTGGCCGTTGGCGCCATCGGAGCGGTTGTCGAAGTGACGCAGGTCGGTACGCAGGGTGCCAGGACCCACCTTCATATCGTATTTGAGACCGAGGAAGTTCTGTTTGTAGAAGTCCTGCAGGTTGCCGTAGTAGTACTGCAACGTCAGGTCTTTAGTCGCTTTGTAATCCACGCCGCCGTAGTAGAACTTGTTCACGAACTCGCCGGTCTGCGCGTTGTTCGCGCCGGGAATCGACATGCCCATCTGGTTACTTGAGCCGCGACCTTTGACGTGCTCCAACTGGCCCACGGTGAAAGTGAAATTCTCCAGGTCTTTGGACTGAATCTGCCCGCCATTGAAAGTCTGTTGCAGCATGCGGTCGGTGGACATCACCACCGGCAACATCGGCACCAGCGTGCCGTATTTCAGTTCGGTGTTGGAGAACTTCGCCTTGGCCGTCAGGCCCAGGCTGCCGAACTCATCCACGGCACGCCCATCACTGTCGGTCGGGAAGATATTGCCGTTGAAGGCCTTGCTTTCAGGGTTGTAGTGCCGACCTTTGCCAGAGTCCAGCCGCACCCCGAACATGCCAATCGCATCCACGCCGAAACCGACGGTGCCCTGAGTAAAGCCTGACTGAAAGTTGGCGATGAAACCCTGGCCCCATTCCTGAGTGTAATTGGGGTCGGCGGCGCCGCTGCGGTTGTCGGCATTACTGAAAAAGTTACGGGCCAGCACACTGAGCTTGCTGTCTTCCACCAGACCGGCGGCGTAACCCTGTTGAGCGATAATCAGGCCGCAAATGCCGGCCACTACTTTAGGTGCGCGATTGAAAAGCTCCATCGGAGTCATCCCCATGAGTTGTCGAATGTTGTGAGAGGCAGTCAAAAGCGGCAGTAGAAGTTTTTATTGTTTTTCAGGAGCGACGATGGCCGGTGAAACGTTCAGTTTCACGGGCGGCAAGCGGTACAGGATGAACAACGCCAACACGCCGAGGCCGGTGCACAGCAGCAGGCCGACGCCCACCGATTGGGCCAGTGCATCACGGGCCAGGTTCAGCCATTGCGGGTGTTCGAGCAGGGCGGCGTCGGGGCGCAAAATGACCTGTGGGTCGGCGTACAAGGCCAATTCCCCGAGGTGCCCTTGGGCAATGAACAGTCGTTGCAGGTTGGCGCTGTACAGCAGGTTGACCAACACCCCCATTCCCGCCGTTCCCAGCAAACCACCGACCAAGCGCAGCGATTGGGTCAGCGCGGTGGCGATCCCCAGGAACTGACGCTCGGCCAGGGTCTGGGTGAAGACCGTCAGGTTCAGCAGGATGAAGCCCAGGCCAAGCCCCGCCAGCAGGATCAAGCCGAGTAGCGCATTAAACGAGGCACTGCGTCCAGCAATGGCCAGCCCAAGGCAGGCCAGCAACAGCGCGACAAAACCACACAGCGGCAACAGGTTTGGATTGCGCAAGCGGGTGACGATGCGACTGTTAACGATGGCGCCCAGGGTGATGCTCAACGCCAGTGGTGTAATCAGCAGGCCGGCATCTTGCGGCGAGTAGCCATAGCTGCCTTGCAGTAACAGCGGCAGATAGAACAACAACGAAAACATGATCGCCCCGGCGGCCATCGACAGCAGAAACAACAGGCGCATGCTCGGTAATCCGAGTAACGCCGCTGGCAGCAGCGCGTGTCGGCAGCGCCGTTCCCAGTGCCATAGGGCAACGGTCGCCGCGATGCAGCTCAGTCCCAGCACCGTGCTCACTATCAGACTGGAATGGCCCAACCATTCGACGAACAACTGCAGGCTGCCCAGCGCCAGGGCAATCAGTAATGCGCCGGGCCAGTCGAGGCTGATTTTTGCCCGTTGCTGCGGGCGGTAATAGGGCAGATAGCGCCAGGCAAAAAACAATGCCAGGCAACCCAGCGGCAGATTGATGTAGAACACCGAACGCCAACCGTAGGCCCCGGTCAGATAGCCGCCCAGCCCAGGCCCGATGGCGTTGACCACGCTGAACAAGGCACTTAGCAACATTTGCCAGCGCAAGCGTTGGCGGGTGTCGGGAAACAGTTCCGGGATGCAGGCGAACGCGGTGCCGATCAACATGCCGCCGCCGACACCCTGCAAGGCGCGGCCGATCACCAGCCACAGCATGTCGTTGGCCACGGCGCAGGCCAGCGACGCCAGGGTGAAGATCACGGTGGCGGCGATGACGAAGGGTTTGCGCCCGTAGTAATCCCCCAGTCGGCCGAAGATCGGGATGGTGACAATCGACGCCAGCATGTACCCCGTGGCCACCCAGGCGTAGAGTTCAAACCCCTTGAGCTCGGCGACGATGCTCGGCAAGGCATTGCCGATCACGGTCTGATCGAGCGCCGAAAGCATCAGCACCAGCGAGATGCCAAGCATTGCCAGCAAGGCCTGCTTGAAGCTCAAAGGAGGGTGGGTGGCCGCGGTCATTGTCGGTCCTCAGCCCAGCGCCGAAACGGCAGCGGCAATCCGCGAACACCCTTCGTCGAGGGTCTTGATGTCGGTGGCGATCGACATCCGGAAGAACGGCGCCAATCCATACGCGGTCCCGGCGACCACGGCCACTCCCTGGCTTTCCAGCAGGTACATGACCACGTCGTAATCGGTGTTCAACTGCTTGCCTTGAACTGTGGTTTTACCGAGCAGCCCCGAGCAGTTCACATAGAGATAGAACGCGCCATCGGGTTTGCGGCAACTCAGACCGTCGATGGCGTTGAGCAGGTCCAGGCAACGATCACGGCGTTGCTGGTAAACCACCACACTGTCCTTGACGAAAGTCTGGTCGCCGTTGAGCGCTTCAACCGCTGCGGCCTGACTGACCGAGCAGGCATTGCTGGTCGATTGCGATTGCAGGGTTGCCATCGCGCCGATCAAATCAGCCGGGCCGGCGGCATAGCCGATGCGCCAGCCGGTCATGGCGTAAGTCTTGGACACGCCGTTGACCACGACGGTGCGCTCGGTCAACGCCGGTTCGATGGCGAGGATGTGCGGGTTTTCCAGACCTTCATAGCGGATGTGCTCGTAGATGTCGTCGGTCATCAGCAACACCTGCGGATGGTCGAGCAGCACATCGGCCAAGGCGCGCAGTTCGGCAGCGCTGTAACTGGCGCCGGTCGGGTTGCTCGGCGAGTTGAGCAGCAGCCACCGAGTGCGTTCGGTAATCGCACTGCGCAGTTGATCCGGGGTCAGTTTGAAGGCGTGTTCTTCCGGGCAGGCGAGGGTGACTGGTTCACCTTCGCAGGCCAGCACCATGTCCGGGTAAGACACCCAGTACGGCGCCGGAATCAACACTTCATCGCCAGCGCCCAGGGTCGCGGCGAAGGCATTGAAAATTGCACTCTTCGCGCCGCTGGTGACCAGAATCTGATTCGCGCCGTAAGTCAGGCCGTTTTCCCGAGCCAACTTGTCGGCAATCGCCTTGCGCAGTTCCGGGGTGCCGGCATTTTGTGTGTAACGGGTTTCGCCACGTTCGATGGCAGCACCGGCCGCTTGCCGAATGTGCAGCGGGGTATCGAAGTCCGGCTCGCCGACCACCAGATTGATAATGGATTTGCCCTGCCGGCGAAGTTCGTTCGCACGGTCAGAAGCGGCGCTGCTTGGGGACGGCTTGATACGTTGCACACGGGCGGCGATGCGGGAGGCGGTCACGTGTCGTTCCTCGTTGATGACATTGACGAGGCCCTACAGTACGAGTCGCTGCTCGCACCGCCATAAGACGAGATCGTTCTGGTCGGATAGGAATCGCTTATGGCTGGAACTGAACACGGCTCGCACCAAGGTGGTGCGCTCAAGCCTGTATGCCCGTGGCGGGTGTTGAGCAAGATCGCCCCGATCCAGCCATAGCAAAGGCTTATGGTTGAAACGCAAAACTTGTAGGAGCGAGGCTTGCCCGCGAAGAATGCACCGCGGTTTTTCAGGTATTACGCGTCATCGTTCTTCGCGGGCAAGCCTCACTCCTACAGGTTCCGGGACTGCTGGCCTGGCTCTTGCTAAAGCCTGTGGGTTGTCTCCCTTTTTCAAGCAAGAGCATCGCCACCGTGAACCTGCGCCGTTTGAAGTATTTCGTGAAACTCGTCGATATCGGCAGCATGACCCAGGCCGCCGATGTGCTGCATGTCGCGCAACCTGCGCTCAGTCAACAACTGGCGACGCTGGAAGCGGAGCTGCAACAGCAACTGCTGATTCGGACCAAACGCGGCGTCACCCCGACCGAAGCGGGCAAGGTGCTCTACGGCCATGCGCAAATCATTTTGCGCCAGTGTGAACAGGCTCAAAGCGACATCAATGCCACGGGGCATGCCTTGTCCGGGCAGGTGTCGGTCGGCCTGGCACCGGGCACCGCTGCGTCGACGCTTTCGTTGCCGCTGTTGCGCCGGGTGCGCGAGCGTCATCCGGGCATTCTGCTGTACCTCAATGAAAACTTCGGCACCACCTTGAGCGAGTTGATCATGAACGGTCGGATGGACATGGCGGTGCTGTATGGCGGGCGCGAAGTCCATGGCTTGAGCTTCGTTTCGCTGCTGCGCGAGAACCTTTACCTGGTCAGCGCCGATCCGGCTGTCAGCGCGCTCGACGAGATTCCTCTGGCCGAGCTGGCGGACATGGACATGCTCCTGCCGCGTCCCTACAACGTCATGCGGCGGCTGGCGGATGAAGCCTTCCAGCGCATCGGCATGAGCGCGCGAGTGGTGGCGGAAATCGAATCGTCGATCACCCTGACCGCTGCCGTCGCCGAGCATTTCGGCTCGACCATCCTGCCTGAGTCCTCGGCACGGGTGATGGTCGCCGCCACCTCGGTGCACATGTGCCGCATTGTCGAGCCTGAAATCGAAGCGCCACTGGCGCTGTGTTTGTCCGGGCACCTGCCGCTGTCGGTGCCGGCCCAGGCGGTCAAGGCGATCCTGCTGGAACTGGTCGCGGAGATGCGCGGCAGCCTGATCTGAACGGTCATAAGGACGGCTTATCACCCCAAAGCCAAAGCGTCTTGGTCGCCGCCGGACAGGCTCGCTACATTGACCCCATCCACTCAGACACGCTCGACAGGCAGGGGCCCACGCATGGATTCAGAACGCATCAAAGGGTTGATCGATCTGCTCGCCGAATCCGATTTGCTCGAACTGAGTCTGACCGAAGGCGACAGTACGATTCGTCTTTTCAAGCAGGCAGGGAAGGTCGTGACGACCCAGTCGATGGCTGAGCCTTCGCGGACACCGACCGTGGATTTGCCCACGTCAGACACCCCGGCGACGGCCGCTACCGAGATCAAGGCCAGCCTGTATGGCGTGCTGCATCTGACGCCAGCAGCCGGGGAAGCACCATTTGTTGCGGTCGGTGACCAGGTTGAAGCCGGACAGACCCTGGCGGTCCTCGAAGCGATGAAAATGTTCCACCCGGTCAAGGCTAAAACCGCAGGCCGGATCACCGCGATCCTTGCCCAGAGTGGCGCCGAAGTCGAAGCCGGACAGTCGCTGTTCCGCCTCGGCTGATCTCACGCCCAATCTCTTTCAGGTGAATTCAATGTTCGACAAAGTGCTGATCGCCAACCGTGGCGAAATCGCCCTGCGCATTCAGCGTGCCTGCCGTGGCCTGGGGATAAAGACCGTGGTCGTGCACTCCGAGGCTGATCGCCACGCGCAGTACGTACAAAACGCTGACCAGGCCCTGTGCATCGGTCCGGCTTCTCCCAGCCAGAGTTATCTGAACCAGACGGCGTTGTTGTTTGCCGCCAAGGTCAGCGGCGCACAGGCGATCCATCCGGGTTATGGATTTCTGTCGGAGAGCGCCGGGTTTGCCGAGCGTATTGAAGCCGCTGGGCTGACCTTTATCGGGCCCAGCGCAGCCTGTATTCGCACCATGGGCGACAAGGTCGCCGCCAAACGGGCGATGCGTGAAGCCGGCGTTCCGTGCGTGCCGGGGCCGGACTCGGTGATGCCCACCGACGATGCCAGCATCCAGGCGATTGCTCGTGACATCGGTTACCCGGTGATCGTCAAAGCCGCCGGCGGCGGCGGTGGTCGTGGCATGCGTGTGGTGAAGGAAGAGCGCGAGTTGCTCGACGCCATCGCCCTGACCCGCGAAGAAGCGCGGCTGGCGTTCGGCAATCCAGAACTCTACATCGAGAAATTTCTCGGCCATCCACGGCATGTGGAAATCCAGGTGTTGTGCGATGCCCATGGTCACGCGATTTGGCTCGGTTGCCGCGATTGCTCCTTGCAGCGTCGACACCAAAAAGTCCTGGAAGAAGCGCCGGCGCCCGGCATCGATCCGGAACTGATCGCCAAGGTCGGTGAACGCTGCGCCGCCGCTTGCCGGCAAATCGGCTATCGCGGTGTCGGTACGTTCGAGTTTCTGTACGAGGACGGTGAGTTCTTCTTTATCGAGATGAACACCCGGCTGCAAGTCGAGCATCCGGTGACGGAGATGACCACTGGCATCGACATCGTTCAGCAGCAATTGCGCATGGCCCGTGGCGAAGTGCTGGAGCTGCGCCAGCAAGACGTGCAGCTCAACGGTCATTCACTGGAATGCCGGATCAACGCCGAAGACCCGGTCACCTTTATGCCGACGCCGGGGCTGATCCAGCGCTGGGAAGTGCCTGGCGGTTTTGGTGTGCGGGTCGACTCCCACGTCACCACCGGGTACCGGGTGCCACCGTATTACGACTCGATGGTGGCCAAGGTCATCACCCACGGCGCGACCCGCGACGAGGCCATGGCCCGTATGCGCCTGGCCCTGAGTGAGCTGGTTGTGGAAGGCATCTCGACCAACATTCCCTTGCACCGCGACATTCTCGACGACCCGGCGTTCTGTGCCGGTGGCGTGGACATTCATCACTTGGAGCGCTGGTTGCAGCAACGGAGTCCGACATGAGTATTGCTTCTGTATCGCTGCGTCCGCACATCAGCCTGCTCGGCTCGACCGCTCTGTTGTTCGAAGCGCCGGGCGAACTGGATCTGGCGCCGCAACAACGGATTTGGAGCCTGGCCTTGCAGGCTGGTGAATGGGCCGAAATCCACGAAGCGGTGCCCGGCATGAACAACCTGATGCTGACGTTCATCAAACCGCCGCGCGACCTCAACGGGTTGTGCGAGCGATTGCTGGAGGCCTGGGAAACCAGTCAACCGCTGCCACTCGAAGGACGCATCGTTGAGTTGCCGGTGGTGTACGGCGGCGAGTTCGGCCCGCACATGAATGACGTGGTGGCCCACACCGGGCTCGACATCGAGACCATTGCGAACCTGCATTGCGAGCCGTTGTACCCGGTATACGCCTTGGGCAGCCACCCGGGCTATTGCTACCTCGGCGGCATGGATTCGCGCCTGGCCACACCACGACGCCAAGTGCCGGTGATCAGCATCGCCGCCGGCTCGGTGTCAATTGGCGGGGTGCAGACCGGCGTCTCCGCCTCGGCCGGCCCCAGTGGCTGGAACACCATCGGCCGCACTGAAATGTCGTTTTTTGACCCGAACCAAAACCCTCCGGCGATGCTCAGGCCGGGCGACATGTTGCGTTTGCGAATCGCGAGGATCATTCGATGATCGAGATTTTATCGGCCACCGCTTTGGCCACCGTGCAGGACTTCGGTCGTTTTGGCAGCCTCGGTTTCGGCGTCGGAACCTCCGGCGCAATGGACCATTTGGCGCTGGCGCTGGGTAACCTATTGCTGGGCAATCCCGAAGACGCGGCAGCGATCGAAATCCCGTTGTTCCCATTCGAAGTACGGTTTACCCAGGACTGTGCGTTTGCGTTCACCGGTGCAGCTTGCGAAGCAACCCTCGACGGTCAGCCATTGTTGCCGTACTGGGTGGCGCAGGCTCGGGAAGGCCAGGTACTGAGCCTCGGCTACCCAGCCTGCGGCAGTCGGGCTTATCTATGCCTGGCCGGCGGCGTCGATGTGCCATCGGTGCTCGGTTCGCGCAGCACGCAATTGCGCGGCGAGTTCGGTGGCTTGCAGGGGCGGGCGTTGCAGCAAGGCGACCGGATCGCGGCGCTGCGTCCAGGCATGAGTGCGCTGCCAACGGATTTCGGCGTCGTGTCACCGAGTCTGGCCTTGCCATTGCAACGCGATGGACTGCCGGCGATGCGCGTACTGCCTGCGGCCGAATACGAGTGTTTTCTGGACGAATCCCGTGCGGCGTTCTGGGCCGGCGAGTGGAAGGTCACGACCCAGAGCAACCGCTACGGCTACCGGCTCGAAGGCGCGCCGATCTTGCCCAAGGTGCCGATGGAAGTCCGTTCCCACGGCATCGTCCCCGGCGTGATTCAGGTGCCCCACGGTGGCCAGCCGATCATCCAGATGCGCGATGCGCAACCGAGTGGCGGTTATCCGAAATTTGGCACCGTGATCGAGGCCGATCTCTGGCGTCTGGGTCAGGCGCCGATTGGCAGCAAGGTACGGTTTATCGAGTGCAGCTATGCCGAAGCCGTCGCGGCCCTGGAAGACAATCAGCGCTATCTCGCGGAGGTCAGCCGCCTGGTTGACCTTCACGGGCTGGCCTCGCGTTAAGGACATTCAGACATGACAAATCAGGAAATCCGCCAGTTGGCGGTGTGGCTCAAGGAGACCCACCTGGCTGGCGCGGAAATCCGTCGTCCGGGGCTTTATTTGGTGCTCAAGCGCTGTGTCGACGAGGTCGCGGCGCCGGTTCAGATCACGGCGCCAGAACCTTTGAAGGCGCCCGATGAACAGCTGTTGAAGACCCCCGGCCTGGGCCGGTTGCTGCTGACGCACCCGCAACAGAGCGAGGTGCTGGTATCGGTTGGCAGTCGGGTGGCGCCAGGGCAACTGGTCGCGTTGCTGCAAGTCGGCGATTTGCTGTTGCCGATTCTCAGCCAGAAGGCCGGACGGGTGGCGGCGGTGTTGACGGTGTGTGGCACGACGGTGGGTTTTGGCGAGGCGTTCATGCGCCTGGATGCGGCATGACGAGTGAGGGCAAGTGATGAAGATTGATTTGAACGCGGATCTGGGCGAGGGCTTCGGACCTTGGCGCATGGGTGAAGATGAAGCGTTGATGAGCCTGATCTCATCGGCCAACGTGGCGTGCGGTTTTCATGCCGGCGATCCGCTGATCATGGATAACACCGTGCGTCTGGCCAAGGCCGGCGGCATCGATCTGGGTGCCCATGTGGGCTTCCCCGATTTGATGGGTTTTGGCCGGCGGCAGATGAACATTGAACTCAAGGAACTGGCGACCTACGTGATTTATCAGCTCGGGGCGCTGGCCGGGATGGCGGCGGTCAATGGCCATCGCATAACCCACATGAGTTTTCACGGCGCGCTGGGCAACATGGTCGCCGCCGACGCGGCGTTGGCCGAGCCCCTGGTCTGTGCGGTGGCGGCGTTCGATCCGACGCTGATTATCAGTTCATCGAGCAGTCGGGCCATCGAAAACGCCGCTGACAAATGCGGGTTGCGGGTCGCCACCACGTTTCTGGCTGACCGTGCCTACGACGACGACTGCCTGCTGGTGCCGCGCAAGGTGCCGGGCTCGGTGATCAAGGAACCGGCGGCCGTGTTGCAACGGGTTCGACAGTTGCTGGAGGAGGGCACCGTGACCACGCTCAACGGCAAGCACATTGCGGTGCCGGCGCATTCGATCCTGCTGCACGGCGACACCCCTGGCGCAGTGGACCTGGCCCGCACCATCCGTCGAGAAATCGAGCTGGCGGGCGGTTGCATCACGCCTATTTCGCAACTGTTGGCGTAACGGTTGCACGGTCATAAGCAGGGCTTATTGCCACACAGTCATTCCGTCTTGGTCCACGGCTTCAGGGCTGGATAGAGTCGAAGTCATCGCGATCACCGAGTGATCCGCACACGTAATACGAGGACAAACTCATGCCATTTTCAGATTACAAAACCGCGCTGGTGACCGGCGCCTCTTCCGGGATTGGCGCCGCCGTCGTCGAGCGCCTGTGTCAGGAAGGCGTGCAGGTGCATGCCTTAGCTCGCAGCGCTGAGAAGCTACAAGAACTGGCGGCGAAAACCGGCTGCATCGCACATGCCATCGATGTTACCGACCTGGCCGGGTTGACCCGTCTGTTCGGAACCCAGCAGTTCGACATTCTGGTGAACAACGCCGGGGTCGATAAACCGGGTTCGATTCTCAAGGCTGACGCCGAAGGCATCGACTTGCTGATCGACGTCAACCTGCGGGCGGTCTTGCACCTGGCACGTCTGGCGTTGCCGGGTATGGTTGAGCGCGACTGTGGCCACATCATCAACATCAGTTCGATTGCCGCGGCTTACAACTTCGGCGGCAACTCGACTTATCACGCCACCAAAGCGGCCGTGAGCATGCTCTCGCGACAGCTGCGCATCGACGCGTTCGGCAAGCGGGTTCGGGTCACCGAGATCTGTCCAGGCCGGGTGGCCACCGACATCTTTGCCCACGTCCATGGCGATTCCGAAGATACCTACAAGCGTTTCGTCGAAGGTTTCGAACTGCCGCAGGCCAAGGACATCGCCGACGCCATCGCGTTTGCCATCGCCGCGCCGATTTCGGTCAACGTCGGGCACATGGAAATCACCCCGACCCTGCAAGTGCCAGGCGGTCTGTCGACGGCCCGTCCGCAGGATTATCAGGGCTGAGATCCTCCACGAAAGACGCCTGCCAGAAGAACGGATCAATCCGTCATGCCATACCCACGCCACGCTTGTCGCTGGCGACTTAATTCTGCCCTAGCCCAATGCCGATAGGGATTGACCATGAAGCATGACTTCGATTTGGCCGCGGTTCTGCAAGGCGAATATGCCGAGCTGATCGTCAAGGGCATTGAAAAGACTCTACAACTGGCGCTGTTCGCCTGGCTGCTGGCGATGGCCCTGGCGCTGTTGCTGGTGACCGTGCGCCTGACCGGAAACAAACTCGCCGACCGGTTAGTGGCCGGTTACGTGTCCTACCACCGAAACGTGCCGACGCTGGTGCAACTGATGCTCTGGTATTTCGGCGTACCGACCTTGCTCAGCGAGTCCACTCAACTGTGGCTGGCGAACTACAGTACTGAATACCTGTTCTCGGTAATTGCCCTGGGGTTGTGCCAAGCCGCGTATTTCTGTGAGGACATCCGCAGTGGCCTGCGCGCCATTCCCGCCGGGCAGACCGAAGCGTCCCGAGCGCTCGGGTTGGGTTATGTGCGCTCGATGCGCTACGTGATCCTGCCGCAAGGTGTGCGCAACTGCCTGCCATCACTGATCAACCACACCGTGCTGTTGTTCAAGAACACCAGTCTGGCTATGGCCATCGGTGTGGTCGAGCTGACTTACGCCACCCGCGAAGTCGAGAACTACACCTTCCGTACCTTCGAGTCGTACCTGGTTGCCACGGTGTTCTACCTGGTGTTTTCACTGCTGTTGATGGGGCTCGGCGCGTTGTTGGCGCGACGCTTCAACAAAGCGCTGGCGAGGTAGATGACGATGTTTGATCTCTTCTCGATTTTGCAAAACAACTGGACGCTTTTTCTGATCGGCCAATATCCCCACGGCCCGTTGGGCGGTTTGGCCAGCACCTTGATTCTGGCAGCGCTGGCGCTGGTGATGGCATTCCCGTTTGGCTTGCTGCTGGCGCTGGCTCGGGTTTCGCCGTGGAAGGGCCTGCGTTGGGCGGCCACGGTCTGGGTCTATGTACTGCGCGGCATTCCATTGCTGATGGTGATTTTCTGGACGTACTTCCTGGTGCCGTTGCTGATCGGCCACAACATCACCGGGTTCGTCACCATGCTCTGTACATTGGTGATCTACCAAAGTGCCTACCTGTGCGAAATCATCCGTGGCGGTATCCAGGCGTTACCGCCGGGTCAGTACGAAGCGTCCCGCGCACTCGGCCTCGGTTACCTGCGCACGACGATCTGGGTGATCTTGCCGCAAGCGTTGTACAACGCGTTGCCCAGCCTGATCAGCCAGTTCATCTCGATCATCAAGGAAACCTCGCTGGGCTATGTCATCAACGTCCAGGAAGTGACCTTCGCTGCCAACCAGGTCAATAACCAACTGCTGACCAAGCCGTTCCAGGTGTTTTTCATCCTGGCGATCATCTACTACCTGCTCTGTTTCGGCCTGACCCATCTGGCGGGCTGGGTGGAACGCCGTATCGCTCGCAAGCGCCTGGGTAATGGCGGTCCGGCCGTGGCTGCCGACCCTTTATTGGCCATCGATAATTGAAGAGGGTTGCGACCATGCATCCAATGATCATGTTTTCGAATATCAACAAATGGTACGGCGAGTACCACGCACTGACCAACATCACCGCGGAGGTGAAACCCGGTGAAGTGGTGGTGTTGTGTGGCCCGTCAGGGTCCGGCAAGTCGACGTTGATCCGCACGGTCAATCGCCTGGAAGACATTCAGAAAGGCCAGATCCTGTTCGACGGCCAGGACGTCCACGGCACGGACGCGCACATCAACCGACTGCGCAGCCGTGTGGGTTTCGTGTTCCAGAGCTTCAATCTGTTTCCACACCTGTCGGTGCTGGAAAACATCACCCTGGCGCCGAGCAAAATTCGCAACCTGAAAGGTTCGGCCGCCAAGCAACACGCCATGCAATTGCTGGATCGGGTCGGGCTGGCGCACAAGGCCGGCGCCTATCCTGCGCAGTTGTCCGGCGGTCAGCAGCAGCGGGTGGCGATCGCCCGGGCGTTGGCGATGGAGCCGCCCGTGATGTTGTTCGATGAACCCACCAGTGCCCTCGACCCGGAAATGGTCGGTGAGGTGCTGAGTGTGATGAAAGGCTTGGCCAAGGAGGGCATGACCATGATGTGCGTGACCCACGAGATGAACTTTGCCCGTGAAGTCGCTGACACCATCTGGTTTATGGACGCGGGTCAGATTCTGGAAAAGAGCACGCCCGAAAGCTTCTTCAATCAGCCCGCGCACCCGCGAGCGCAACGTTTCATTGCCGATCTGCGGGCTCATTGAGTCGCAACGGTTTTGCTTGCTCTGCCATTCGACTTTCTCATCCCCGGAGTTTTTCCATGCGTATGAAGCATCTGTTAGTCACGCTGGCGTTAGGTCCTTTGGCTGTTGCCGTCGCCCAGGCCGATCAATTGAGCGACATCATGGCCAAGAAGTCGTTGAGCTGCGGCGTGTATGCCGACGTGCCACCGTTCTCGGCGCCTGATCCGAAAACCCGCGAACTGGTGGGCATGGATGTCGATTTGTGCAAGGCCCTGGCCAAGACCATGGGCGTTGAACTGGAGCTCAAACCGCTGTCGGTGGAAGCGCGGATTCCTGAGGTGAAAATGGGCCGTGTCGATGTGATCTTCGCCAACCTGGCCTACACCAAGACCCGCGCCGAACAGATCCAGTTCAGCGACCCGTACTACATCGCCAAGGAAACCCTGGTGGTGCGCGCGGTCAACGCCGATCAGCCGAAAAGCTTCTTCAAGGACAAGCGCATCAGCTCCACCAAAGGCTCGACCTCCGAGCAGTCGATCCGAATTGCCGGGGCAACTCCGGTGACGTTCCAGGACACCGGTTCGGCCTACATGGCCTTGCAACAAAACAAGGTCGTGGGCCTGGTGACCAACACCATGACCGCGTTGAAACTGGTGGGTCAGGCCAAGGAAAGTGGTGTCGAACTGGCATTGGCCAAGGAGCCGATGGCCCTCGAACCAATTGGCGCGGGCATGCGCCGTGATGAGCCGGCCTTTCTGGCCAAGGTCAACGAATCGCTGGCGTCGATGGAAAAGTCCGGCGAGATCGATGCAATCTGGGACCGCTGGATCGGCCCAAACACCGCCTACAAAATGGTTCGTGAGGACAAAGTACAGAGCCTTGGCAACTTGAAGTTCGATCCATTGCCTTGAGCCCGATGCACCGTCATTGTTGAGCAATGACTCGCTGAAAAAGCCCGACGACTGTGACAGCGCCGGGCTTTTTCACGTGGAGTAAGCGTTGGCTTGTAGCTCAGCTCAAACGCTGATAAGCCAATAAACGGCGCTCGACCAGCCGGAATATACCCACCAGCGCACACGCCACCAGCATGTAGAGCAGGGCGGCAATCCCATAGGCCTGAAAGGTCTTGAAGGTGGCCGCGTTAACATCTGCTGCGATTTTCAGGATGTCGGGAACGGTTGCGGTAAAGGCAATGGCCGTGGCATGGAGGACAAAAATCACTTCGTTACTGTAAGCGGGGAGTGCTCGACGCAGCATGCTCGGGATCAGTACGTGAACGAACAGTTGGCTGCGGGTCATGCCCAAGGCCAGCGCCGCCTCGATCTCGCCGCGTGGGGTGGTACGCAGTACGCCGGCAAGAATTTCAATGGTGTAAGCGCACGTATTCAAGGCCAGCGCCAGAATCACACAATGCATGCCGTCACGAAAGAACCACCACAGGCTCGATGATTCTCTGATGAAGCTCAAACTGGCCAGGCCGCTGTAGATGATCAGCAGTTGCACGAACAGTGGGGTGCCGCGAAACACCAGGGTGTAGAGCCGAATGGGCAGTGCGAGCCACTGACTGCCGTAGGTGCGAATCAGCGCCAGCGGTATCGCCGCGCACAAACCGATGACGGCGGACGTCACCAACAGCCATAGCGTGATAGACAGACCGCTCCAGCGGTAACCGTCGGACCACAGGAAATTCGGCCCGAACTCTTTCAGTATCTCGATCATGACGCTCTCCGCTGCGGTTCGACGCTGTAGCGCCGCTCAAGGTGCTTAAGCGCCAGACTTGAAAGGATCGCAAAGGCAAAAAATATCGCGGCAATCACCAGGTAGAAAAACATTTGCCTTGAGGTCGCGTTGCCCGCCTGTTTGGCGACCTGAACCATGTCATTGAGGCCCAGCAGCGAAATCAGGCCGGCACTTTTCAACAGCACTTGCCAGATATTGCCGATGCCGGGCAATGCGAAACGCATCATCTGTGGGAAGCGGATACGCCGCAGTACTTGCCAGTGGCTCATGCCATAGGCTCGAGCCGCCTCCAGTTGCCCGAACGGGATGGCCTGGAAGGCCCCGCGAAAGGTCTCGGTGCAGTAGGCACCGTAGATGAATCCCAGCGTACCGATCGCGGTGCCGTAAGGGTTCAACTGAAAAGAGTCCTGGCCGAACGCTTCCGCCACCTGGTTCAGCCCGATTTGCGCGCTGTAGTAAATGAGCAGCATCAAGACCAGATCCGGGACACTGCGCACCAGCGTGGTATAGACCGTTGCGATCAGCCGTAGCGGTGCCAGTGGCGAGAGTTTCGCCAAGGCCCCGAGCAGGCCAAGCGTGATGGCCACGCAGGCAGCCCAGGTGGCCACCTGCACCGTCAACCATGCGCCCTGAAAAATAAGATGGCTGTATCCCTCAAGAAACATGGTTCCTGGCTCCGCGATGGTGGTTTATTTAGGCGAGATGTCGAAGTCGAAGTGTTTTTTGGCGATGCGCTCATAGGTGCCGTTTTGGTGGATCCGCTCGAGCGCCTGATTGATGTCGCTGGCCAGCGCGGTATCGCTTTTGCGCAAGCCGATCCCGGTTCCCGGCCCGAAGATTTCAGGGGATTTGACGATCTCACCGGCATAGCCGAAGCCTTTGCCAATCGGCTTCTTGAGCAGGCCTTCGGAGACCGCAATGGCATCGTCGAACGCTGCATCCAGCCGACCGTTGATCAAGTCCGAGTAGGTCAAGTCACTGCTTTGGTAAGGCACCACCTCCACGCCTTTCAAGCCCCACATCTGCTTGGCATAGACTTCGAACACGCTGCCTTGCTGCACGCCGATGCGCTTGCCGCGTAAGGATTCGGCTGTCGGTTGCAAGGGGCTGCCCTCTGGTGCCACCAGGCGGGCCGGGGTGTCATACAGGGTGTCGGAAAAGGCGATTTCGGTTTTGCGTTCTTCGGTGATCGACAGGGCGGACAGGATGCCGTCGAATTTCTTGCCTTTAAGCGCCGAGACCATCCCGTCGAAGGCGTTTTCTACCCAGACGCAACGACGTTTCAACTCGGTGCACAGGCTTTCCCCCAACTCGATATCGAAACCTGTCAGCGAACCGTCCGGGCGCTTGGACTCAAAGGGTGGGTAGGTGGGGTCGACCCCGAAACGCAGCTCTTCGCTGGCGCCCCAGCTCATCAGCGGGCTGGCCACGAGCATCAAACCGATCAGACATTTTTTCATCGACAGGTATCCACGACAGGTTGGTTGAACAGCCCCGGGATTGGCCCGGGGCAGCACGCATCAGCCTTGAGTGTTCAAGGCTTGTTTCAATTGCTGGGAACGCTCGGCGTCCATGGCTTGACCATGGCCGAAACCACCAGTCCAGCCACACACGCGGGCGGCATAATCGACGCCGTGCAAAAGGCACTCCGCGAGGCTGTGCCGGGCTTGCCATGTCAGCAGAAACGCGGCGATGAAGCCGTCACCAGCGCCCATGCTGTCGACAACCGTGCAGGGCAGGCTGGGCTGTTCATGGATGCCGTGGGCATCGACCGCGAGGGCGCCCAGAGCACCGCGTGTGATGACCACAATCGAGGGGCCCAGCGCCCGCATCGAGTGCGCCAGTTCATAGGCTTCTCCCGAAGACAGGTCGGCCGCCGAGAAAAAGGCAATATCGACATGCTTGATCAGGGCCGGCCAATCGAACTCGACCCAGTTGTCCGAGAAGTCGAAGGACAGGCAGCCGCTGGCATGACGAATCTGCGCCAGCTGGTTTTCGAGACCGCTGTAGAGGCTGCTGTATGCCAGCGGGAACTTCGTGATGTAGGCCAGATCTTCGGCAGTGAGTCGCAGTTGACGACAGACACCAGAATCGCTGCCGAGAAAGACGCGTTCGCCGTCGATGCTGTCGACACACGCCCAACCATTGGCGCCCGGCAGCGTTCGGCAACGGGAAGCATCGACTTCTTCTTCTTGCAGGCAATCGAGCAAGCGCTGGCCATACCGATCATCACCCACGCAACCCAGGTAGGCGCTGCGAGTGCCAAGCCGGGAAGCGAATACCGCAACGTTGAGCGCATTCCCGCCCGGATATTCAATATTCCGGTCCAGGTACACATCGAGGGTGTTGTCGCCGACCGCGATCAGGCTGGCCATGCTCAGTACTCCGTTTTCCACATGTAGCGGCGAGTCGTCAGCGGTTGCTGATGCCAGACCGCCAGATGGGCAGCGATGCGTTCAGCGGCGATGCCGACGACGTAGGGCGCGACAATCGCGCGGATCTCCGGGTCGATCCCGACCATCGGGAAGTCCTTGGAGTCATAGACCATGACCCGTTCGGTATACCGTTGGCAGAAGCTCACGACCCGTTCCATCTGCGCTCGGCTCGGGTCTTCCCCGACCAGCAGAAGCAGTGGGGTGGAGGCATCGATGGCTTCGAACGGGCCATGGAAAAATTCCGCCGCTTCCACCGGCAGGCAATGCAGCCATTGGCTTTCCATCACCACACAAACGCCGAACACATAGGCGGTGGTGAACATCGGGCCCGACGCGAGGAAGTACATGACGCGATCATCTTTGTAGAGGCGTGCCTCTTCGGTCGCGCGTTGGTCGTTGTTGATCGCCGCATCGGCCAGCGCCTGCGGCAGCGCTTTGAGTGAACGGGTGAGCTTGTCCAGCAGTGGCCAGCCTTCACGTTTGGCCAAAATACCGCCGATCAATGCTTGAAGGATCATGAAGCAGCCGAAGTAAGCCTCGTCCGTGCGTCCCAGCAGGAAGCAATGTTGAACGGCTTGGGCCAGCGGTAGCTCGGCGGTCTGTGTCACGCCCACAGTGAGGCATGGCTTGCCTTGCAGGAAGCGTGCAGCGGCGATGGTTTCCTGGGTCGTTCCGGACTTGGAGGCGAGGACGACCAGGGTGCGCTCATCCAGGCGCGGCGGATCGATGTCCATGAAGTCGGCCGGGAAATATCGACGGACTTCCAGTGAGTGGCTATAGCGCTCAAGCCAGTACTGCAGGCCGAGCATGATGCGGTTGGGGGCGCCGCAGCTGACGAAATAGATGCGGTCAATCCGCGTTGCAAGCTCTTGGCCAAACTGCTGGGCGTCGTCGACGATTTGAACGGATTGCTGCAAGGAAGTGATGAAGCCTTCCCGGTTGAACTGGATCGCCATGTGGACTCCTTGGTGCCTTGTTAAGGGGGGTTCATGTTGCTGTTCATGACCACCATTTAGACCAAAAGCTATACCATGAAAAATACCATTACAAGGCTTTTTCCCCGTGGTCTAATGGGCCGAATAAGCGGTTTTCAGGGTTTTCCTGAGCCGGGTATTCTTTGTCATTGCCAAGTTGGCGGGTTTGCGTCGGTTCTTGGTTTTTACAGTCGCAGTGGATCGCCAGAAAAATAATCCAGGATGTAGACCATGAAAGTTACCAGCACAAAACCCTCCGAAGTAGCGTTTCCCGCGCCCCAACGCAAGCAGGTTGCCTGGCAGGCCGTCCAGGCGCTGCTTGAAATGCTGGAACGCCCGGAGTTCGGACCGACTGAACGTATCCCGGCGGAAAGGGACCTGGCCGAACACCTGGGTATCAGCCGGATGACCTTGCGCAAGGCTCTGCAAACGCTGATCGATCGAGGGATCCTCGAGCGCCGAGGCAATCGCGGCACCTTCGTCACCGCTCCGGGCGTCGAGCGGCCACTCAATACGGTGGCGCGTAAAGGCATCGCTGAAGTGGTTGAACAGGCGGGGGCCAGGCCCGGCAGTAAATTGCTTTACTTCGAGCAAACCCAGGCCAGCGCTCGTGTCGCCAAATTGCTGAAAATCCAGGAAGGGGATGCGTTGCTGACAATTCGACGCCTGCGCACAGTGGACCAAAAGCCGTTCTGCATCGAGACCAGCTACATTCCTGCCGCCCGCGTGCCGGAACTGGTAGCGGGGGATCTGATCGAGGGGGCCTCGTTGTATGCCTTGTTGTTGGCGCGGTATCAGATCGAAATAGAAAGCGACGAGGGCACGTTAAGCATTGCCGCGATGAACGACCAAGAAGCGCGCCTGTTGGAAGTCGAACCCGGGACGGCCGCGCTGGTTTATCGGGGCGTGATTTTCGACACCCAAGGGCAGCCAGTTGAGTATCTGGTTTCGATCAACCACCCGCAGCGTGTGGTGTTCAAATTGGCAGACAGCCGGGTCAATAGTTTTCATTCCAGTCATCAGGCCTGAATCGTCGGAGGGACTATCGCAGGCACAATCGAGTCCGGCATTGTTAGTTCATGAATTTCTGAACTAACTATTTGCTGAAACCTATTCAATTATTTGCCGTCGTAGGCTTAGGATCCGTCGCACGGGACCGAAGCCATCAGAGCAGCAGCCCGCAGTACCCCCTTTCGACTGCCCAGTAACGCCAACAGCTCAAATAGCTGGTGGCCTGACGCAGCCGAGAGGAATGCATGAAGTTAGACATTTTTCGTACCTTGTGGGGCTATACCGCCAGTCACACATCCGCCCTGGATGAATTGCTCGCCGCCGGCTTCGATGGCATCGAAGCACGCCTGCCACTGCAGGCCGATGAGCGTGGCGAGTTCGGCGCTTTCCTGCGCAGTAATCACGTCCCCTACATCTGCACCCTCTTCAGTGCTTACGATGTGTTGCCCGATCAGCGCGCCACGCCTGCCCAGCATTTGGCCGACATTGATCGCAAGCTGGGCTGGGCCTCGGAACTGACACCTCGTTTCGTCAATCTGCTCGCGGGCAATGACCGCTGGTCATTGGCGCAGCAGGTCGAGTTCTTTGGCCAGGCCATGGAACTGGCCGCCAGGCATGGGGTGTTCTGCAGTTTCGAGACTCACCGCGCCCGCTCTCTGTACAGCCCTTGGGTGACTCTGGAACTGATTCGCCAACTGCCGGAACTGCGTTTCACCAGTGACATCAGCCATTGGGTGGTGTGCTGTGAGCGGTTGCTGGACGACCCGGCCGACGATCTGTCGTCCTTCGTCGAGCGTGTGCATCACATTCAAGCCCGGGTCGGTTATGACCAGGGCCCGCAAGTTCCCCATCCCGCCGCCCCGGAATATGCCCGTGAACTGGCGTTTCACCAGCGCCACTGGGAGGCGGTCTGGGCCTCTCAGGTTCAGCGCGGCTATGCAGTCAGCACCCTGACCCCAGAGTTCGGTGCCGACGGTTATCTGCATCATTTGCCCTTCACCAACATGCCGGTGGCCGATCTCTGGACCTTGAACCAGTGGATGGCGCGAACCGAGCGCGAACACTTCGACCGTTTCACCCGTGAAGGAGCCCGCCATGAGTAAGACGTCGCCGACCCAGGCCAATTTCAACAGCATCCCGGTGGTGAACATCGCCGGCCTCTTCAGTATCGAACTGGAGCATCGCCTCGCCGTGGCCGAGCAACTGGGCCGTGCCGCCAGTGATGTGGGCTTTCTGTACATCACCGGGCACGGCATCGATCCGGCGTTGATCGAGGGCCTGCGCCAGGCGGCCAGGGATTATTTCGCGCAGCCCCTGGAGACCAAGATGCGCCATTACATCGGCGCCTCGGAAAGCCACAAGGGCTTCGTGCCCGAAGGTGAGGAGGTGTACTCCAAGGGCAAGCCGGACCACAAAGAGGCGTTCGATATTGGTTTTGAAGTGCCGGTGGATGATCCGCTATTCCTGAGTCGAACGCCGCTGCTGGGACCGAACCACTGGCCCGACGTGCCGGGGTTTCAGGCTGCAGTACAAAACTACTATCAGGCCGTGTTTGCCCTCGGCCGCCGACTGTTCGATGGCTTCGCCCTGGCCCTGGGCCTGGAGGAGGGCTACTTCGACGCACTGGTCACCCGTCCGCCTTCCAAGCTGCGGCTGATCCATTACCCCTTCGACGCCACCGCCGTGGACGCTCCGGGCATCGGCGCGCATACCGACTACGAGTGCTTCACCATCCTGCACGCCGATCAGCCGGGGCTGGAGGTGCTAAACGACCAGGATCAGTGGATCGACGCACCGCCAATGCCCGATGCGTTTGTGGTGAACATCGGCGACATGCTGGAAGTCATGACCGCTGGGACCTTTGTGGCCACCGCTCACCGAGTGCGCAAGGTGGCTCAGGAGCGCTATAGCTTCCCGCTGTTTTACGCCTGCGACTACCACACGCTGATCAAGCCGTTGCCGGCATTCATCAATGACGCTCAGGACTACGAGGCGCTGGCGATTGGCGAACACATGTGGAGTCAAGCCCTGCAGACCTACCAGTACCTGCGCAAACGCATCGAGAACGGCGAGCTTGAGCTGCCGTCCCGAGCCCGCAAGCCATCGAGCTTCGGTCGCCTGAAGAACACCGCCACTCATTCCTAAAAAAACAACCAACGGAGCTTCCCATAATGAAAACCCCCTACGCCTTGACCCGACTGAGTCTGCTCGCCGCTAGTCTGTTCTGCGCCAGTGCGGCCTTCGCCAGCACCGCGACCCCCGGTGTGTTGAAGGTCGGTATGGAAATCACCTACCCGCCGTTCGAGTCCTATGACGCCAACAAGAACGTGGTCGGCTCCGACCCTGAGTTGGCCCATTCCCTGGCCAAGGCAATGGGCGTCAAGGCCAACTTCGTCGATACCAAGTTTCCCAATCTGCTCAACGGCCTCAACTCCGGGCATTACGACGCAATCATTTCCGGCATGTACATCACCCCGGAGCGCCAGGCCCAGGCCCGGACCATCGCCTATGCCAATACCGGTGCGGCGATCATGGTGCCCAAGGGCAGTGAGTTGAACCCGCAGGTTCCCGAAGACTTGTGCGGCCTGAAGGTCGGGCTGGAGCAGGGCACCACCTGGGTTGGCAAGTTCCGTCAGTTGTCCAACGACTACTGCGTCCCGAACAACAAAGGCGCCATCACTGTCAGCGAGTTTCCCTCGGCACCCGAGGTGACGCAGGCGCTGTTGTCAAAGAACATCCAGGCCCAAGTGGAAATCGCCGGCGCCGCGCACATGATCGCTCAGCGTACCAACGGCCGTGTGATCGTCAGCTCGCAGAAGCTGGTTTACCCCCAAACCTTGGGCATCTACGTCAAGAAAGACGCCGACGCGACCTATCAGGCGCTGGTCAAGGCGTTGGCTGAGAGCAAAGCCAACGGCGAGTACGCCGCCATTCTCAAGACCTATGACCTGGAACCGGTCTCCGAGTAATGCCTGAAACCGCGCCCTCGATCGGGGGCGCGGCTTGCGCGAGGTGTCTATGCAATTCGATTGGGCTTACTTTGTTTCGCTGTTCACCATGGCTGACTTCTGGACGGCGAGCCTGACCGTCATCGAACTGAGCACCCTGGCCTGGTTCCTGGGCATGCTGCTGGGGTTCGTCCTGGCATCGGCCAAACTGTCGAGCGTGCGCTGGCTTCGCATACCCGCATCACTCTACATCTGGTTCTTTCGCAGTATTCCGCTGCTGGTGCTGGTGGTCTTCGTCTACAACCTGCCGCAGTTGCTGCCCGGTGCCGGGCCGGTATTGTCGGTGCCGTTTTATTCCGGTCTGTTGGCGCTGGTGGTCACTGAGGCCGCTTACATGGCCGAAATTCATCGTGGCGGGCTGATTTCGGTCGCCAAGGGCCAGAAGGAAGCGGGCCGTGCCCTGGGCATCGGGCTGCTTGGCCTGCAACGGCTGATCGTGATTCCTCAAGCGTTTCGTATCTCACTGCCGACCTTGATTAACGAATACATCACGGTGGTCAAACTGACCTCGTTGATCTCGGTGATTTCACTGACCGAGCTGCTGACGGTCGGCCAGCGCCTGTATGCCCAGAACTTCCTGGTGATGGAGACCCTCGCGGCCGTGGGTGTGTACTACGTGTTGATCGTCACAGTGTTTGGCTTCGCCTTGCAGCGTCTGGAACGTTTCCTGGACTTGAACCTGCGCACACCACAAACCCTGGAGAGCGCCGCGTTACAAGCGTTGCGTGACAGCCTGGCGCCGATAGTACCGGACAGGGTCAGCCTGCCGGCCAAAGGCGCGGCCCCGGCCCTGCAACTGCAGGACGTGCACAAACGCTACGGCGATCATCATGTGCTCAAAGGCATCGACCTGAAGGTGCAAAGCGGCCAGGTGATTTCCATCATCGGCCCGTCCGGCTCCGGCAAGACTTCGTTGATCCGCACCATTAATGGCCTGGAACGCATCGATCAGGGCGAAATCCTGTTGTTCGGAGAGGGCTTCATCAATGCCGAGGACAAACCGGATGGCCGCCGGGTTCGTCAGGGCGTGCGGCGCATCGGCATGGTGTTCCAGAACTTCAACCTGTTCCCGCACCGGACACTGTTGGACAACATCAGCCTCGCCCCGCGTTATCACGGTGTCAGCCGGGCACTGAGCGAACAACGCGCCTGCCAACTACTCGACAAGGTCGGCCTGCTGGCCCACGTCCACAAATATCCGCATCAACTGTCTGGCGGCCAGCAACAACGTGTGGCGATTGCCCGGGCCATGGCCATGGACCCGGACATCCTGCTGTTCGACGAACCCACCTCGGCACTGGATCCAGAGCTGGTCGGCGAGGTACTCGCGGTCATCCGCAGCCTGGCCCGCGAAGGCATGACTCTGCTGATTGTCACCCACGAAATGGACTTTGCCCTGTCGATCTCCAACCGGGTGATTTTCATGGAAAACGGTCACGTGCAGCTGGATGCATCGCCCCAGGCGATCCGCAAGGAGCCAGAGGCTCAAAGAGTGCGACGGTTCATCGGGCTGGAGGAACCGGAGCAGGAGGAGTGCCTGGACATCTAAAACCGATAATCCGGCGGAACCTCCCGAGCGATGAAGTGCTGCATGTGCTGGAGAAAGCTGACTTGCAGTTTCGACGCCGGTCCTTGAACCGGCAACAGCATGCTGAAGTCCATTTCGATCGCCGGTTCGAACGCTCTGAACACGATGCCATTGCCCCGGTACTCGACGGCGCTGATGGCATCGACCAGCGCGACCCCCAGTCCTTGTTCGACGAACGCGCACATTGGCAGCGACAGCTGGGTCTCCAGACGCAGTTCACGCTCGACCCCATGAGCGGCAAATATCGCGTCGATGTGTTGGCGCGAACCGATGGATTGCGGATAGGAAATAAACGCTTCGCCTCGTAGATCCTCCGGCCGGATCGTGGCCTTGTCCTGTAAGCGATGATGGGCCGGTAGGGCGCACAGCATGCGGGTTGCCAGCAGTTTTTCTGCGCGCGGGCTGGGATAGGTGTTGGGCAGTACGATGATGCCCAGGTCGCAGCGCTGACCGACCACCAGATCCACGACTTCCCGCGATGAATGCACAACCAGCGATATCTGTACTTGATCGTGCTCGGCCATGAAGGCGGCGATGGCTCGCGGCAGGAATGACAGGCCCATGGCCGGCGCGCAGGCGATGTGCAGTGAACCGCGTTTCAGGCTGCGGATGTCCTGCGCCGTTCGGGCAATGCGTTCGACACCGAGCAGTGAGCGTTGCACTTCCTGATACAGCGTCATGGCCTCGGGAGTGGGCTGAAGTCGGCCTTTGATCCGGTCGAACAGGCTGAAGCCGATGTCCTCCTCAAGGCTGGCAATCAGTCGAGTCGCAGCAGGTTGGGAGATGTGCAGCATCTCGGCGGCGCGGGTCACCGTCTGGCCCAGAATCACGGCGCGAAAGGCTTCCAGCTGACGAAGGTTCATGGCGTTATCCCTTGAAGAAATCCATAACAAAAAGACATGGGCTTGCCAAAATAAAGCATTTTTCACGACGCTGTCAGCTCTCTAGGATCTTCTAAATCAAGATAATCCAGGTGTAGTGCCTGCGCTGCAGGTGATTCCTCAGCGTTGAGAGAGCGATCGCGGGACTTATGCAAAAAACTGATGTCATTGTCGTTGGCGGTGGTTTGGTGGGGCTGTCCATTGCTTATGGGCTGGCCATGCTCGGTCGCCAGGTCAGCGTCCTGGATGAGGGTGATGACGCCTTTCGGGCTGCGCGCGGCAACTTCGGCCTGTTGTGGGTTCAGGGCAAGGGTTTTGGGATGAGCCCCTATGCGCAATGGACTCGCGAATCGGTGGTGATGTGGCCGCGGTTCGCCGCCTCTTTGCAGGCCGACACCGGCATCGACATCCATCTGCGCCAACCAGGCGGATTCCAGCTGTGTTTGAGTGACGATGAGATGGCCGAAGAAAGCCGCCGACTGCTCTGGCTGCGCGAAGCCATGGACGGTGATTATCCGTTCGAACTGCTGGATCTGGCACAACTGCGTGCCCGCTTGCCGGGCGTTGGGCCGACTGTAGTGGGGGGCTGTTACTCGCCCATGGACGGTCACGTCAATCCGTTGAAGTTGTTGCGCGCGCTGTACGCCGCCTGCCGGATGCGCGGGGTCACGATCATCAATGGTCACCGGGTCAGCACCATTGGCCAGCGAGCCTCGGGCTTCGAACTGCGCGCCGGTGAGCAGCGCTGGTACGCCGAACAGGTCGTACTGGCTGCCGGACTCGGTAATCGCGAACTGGGCGCGGCGTTGGGCATTGATGTGCCGGTGAGTCCCAATCGTGGGCAGATTCTGGTCACCGAGCGACTCAAACCTTTTCTGCATTACCCCACCACGTACGTGCGCCAGACCGACGAAGGCACGGTGCAGTTGGGCGACTCCCATGAGTCGGTGGGTTTCGACGACGGCACTGGCAGTGAAGTGATGGCCAGCATCGCCCGGCGTGCCGTGCAGTGTTTTCCGCAGTTGGGACAGGTGCGGCTGGTTCGTGTATGGGGTGCGCTGCGGGTGCTGAGCGCCGACGGTTTTCCCATCTATGAAGCGTCTCAGAGCTGCCCTGGAGCGGTTGTGGTCAGCTGCCACAGCGGCGTGACGCTGGCGGCGATCCACGCGTTGCGCCTGGCGCCATGGATTGGCGGTGAGTTCGACGATCCGGCTGTGGAGCCTTTCAGTCTGCGGCGTTTCAGTCTCAAACGTGAGGTGCGCCATGCCGGCTGACAGCTTGTTTCGGGGCTTAGGCGCGGCGGAAAACACCGTGCAAATCGAATTCGAAGGCGCGTCATTAAGGGTGCCTGCCGGTGTTTCGCTGGCTGCCGCGTTGCTGGTCAGCGGCATCACTCATACCCGCGAAAGTGCTGTCAGCGGCAGGCCCGGCGCGCCCTATTGCATGATGGGTGTGTGCTTCGAATGCCTGGTCGAGGTGGACGGGCAAGCCAATTGTCAGGCGTGCCTGCTGCCGGTTCGAGGGGGCATGCGTGTTCTCAGGCAGCGCGGCGCTCGTGATTTCCTGGTCTGTGACCACGACGAGGAGGGCAATGATGAATAATCAAACGGTCGACCTGATTGTGATCGGCGCCGGCCCTGCGGGAATGAGCGCGGCCCTTGAGGCCACGCGACATGGGCTCTCTGTTGTTGTGCTGGATGAACAGGGCAGCCCCGGGGGGCAAATTTATCGCAACGTCCTGCAGGTCGATGCGCGCAGCCGCACCGTATTGGGCGATGACTATGAGGCGGGCGCGGGGCTCGCCGCGCAGTTCCTCCAGTGCGGTGCCCGTTACCTGGCCAACGCTGCGATCTGGCAAGTGACGCCGCAGCGTCAAGTGCATTACCTGATTGATGACCGTGCCGAAATCTTGCAGGGGCGTCATGTCTTGATCGCCACCGGTGCGTTCGAACGACCGATGCCCATCCCTGGCTGGACCCTGCCCGGCGTCATGACCGCCGGGGCAGGGCAGATCTTGCTTAAAAGCGCAGCGATGGTGCCGGACGGGCCAGTGGTGTTGGCCGGCTGCGGGCCCTTGTTGTACCTGCTTGCGGTGCAATACCTGCGTGCCGGCATTGCGATCGAAGCGCTGGTGGACACCAGTGGTCCGGGCGATCTGCTGCGCGCCTGGCGCAAAGTCCCTGGCGCATTGCGTGGCTGGCGTGACTTGCTCAAGGGCCTGCATTTACTGGTCGAATTGAAACGCGCCGGGGTCAGGCATTTTCGTGGTGCTCGGGATTTACGTATCGACGGCGCGACACAGGTCAGCGCTCTGAGCTTCGACAGTAACGGTCGTCGCTGGACAATTCCCGCCTCGCTGATTTTGCTGCATCAAGGCGTTGTGCCCAACACCCAGATCAGTTGGTCGTTACGCGTCGAACATGACTGGTGCGAACAACAATTGTGCTGGGTCGTGCGCCGCGACAGTTGGGGTGAAACCAGCCTGCCGGGAATGTTTGTCGCCGGTGACGGTGGTGCCATCGGCGGTGCTCAGGTAGCGCTGCTCGAAGGCCGTTTGGCCGGGCTGGCGATTGCCGCAAGGTCGAGAAAAGTTGAGCCGCAACAGTTGCAACAACTCGCCGCCCCTTATCGAAAAGTCCTGTGTCGCCAACGTGCTGCGCGGCCGCTGATCGATGCGTTGTATCGCCCGCAACAGCAAAACCGCATTCCCGCCGACGAGGTCATTGTCTGTCGTTGCGAAGACGTCAGCGCCGGTGCGATTCGCCACTACGTCGAGCTCGGTTGCCTGGGACCCAATCAGACCAAGGCTTTCGGTCGGTGCGGCATGGGGCCTTGCCAGGGCCGTTTGTGTGGTTTGAGCGTCACCGAAATCATTGCCGAGCATCGCCAGGTATCTGCCGCAGAGGTCGGCTACTACCGCATCCGGTCGCCGCTAAAACCCATCACCCTTGCCCAATTGTCCACTGAGACACCTCACACCCAGGAGCACTTATGAGCCGTATTCAACGCATCGAAAGCAACCCACGCCTGAGCCGCAGTGTCGTGCATAACGGCGTGGCCTGGCTCAGCGGCATCGTTGCTGCCGATTTCAGCCAGGACATTCGTGGTCAGACGCTCCAGGTTTTGCAACGAGTGGACGAGTTGTTGGCTGCTTCTGGCAGTGACAAGAGCCGTCTGCTCAGCGTGCAGATCTGGATGAAAGACATGGGTGCCGATTTCGCCGGCATGAATGAAACCTGGAGCGCCTGGGTCGATGCCGGGCAAACACCGGCACGGGCAACGGCTCAAGTGATGTTCGATGACCCGCAGATCCTGTTGGAGTTGATTGTCACCGCCGCCGTCTGAGCCTCTCCGTTGTAATCGTTGTGCCGGGTGAAGCCTTGCGCAACGCCAGAGTAGTCGGCCGACAGAGCCGCCATCTCAGCTTGTTCACATTGCTGCTGCCATAACGGACGCCTTCTTTTGCGGAGCGCCCGACATAAACAACATCGCATCTGGAGCTATGAATGAACGTAAAAAACACGGTATTGAACGTCGGCCTCATCTCGCTGCTAGTGTTTGGCGCCAACCTGCACGCGGCGGAGCAACCTCTGCGTCTGGGCATCGAAGCGGCTTACCCTCCGTTCGCTTCGAAGACACCCGATAACACCATCGTGGGTTTTGACTACGACATCGGTCAGGCGCTGTGTGCCGAGATGAAAGTCCAATGCCAGTGGCAAGAGCAGGAGTTCGACGGATTGATTCCGGCGCTAAAAGTGAAGAAAGTCGATGCAGTGATTTCTTCGGTATCGATCACCCCTGAGCGGCTGAAGTCGGTCGATTTCACCGACCGCTATTACCGCATTCCGGCGCGTCTGGTGTTCAAAAAGGGTAGCGGCATCAGCGACATTCCAGCTCAGCTCAAAGGCCAGCGGATCGGCGTGCAGCGGGCAACCAACTTCGATCGCTACGTCACCGAGAAATTCGCCCCGGCCGGTGCCGAAGTGGTTCGCTACGGCTCGCAGAATGAAGTGTTCCTCGACCTGTTAGGCGGGCGACTCGATGCAACCATGGCCAGTTCGGTGGTGATCGATGAAAGCCTGCTGAAAAGACCGGAAGGACGCGACTATGAGTTCGTCGGCCCGAGTTTTGCCGAAGAGCAATTCTTCGGTACCGGTATCGGTATTGCAGTGCGCAAGAACGATCCGCTGGCAGGTCGTTTCAATCAGGCATTGGCGACGATTCGTGCCAATGGCACCTACGACAAAATTCGCCAGAAGTATTTCGACTTCGATATCTACGGCGAGTAATGACCGGGCGTTCATTCGGCGCGCATGCTTGAGCATGCGGCCGTTCTCTTCATTGATCGGAGTAGAGATGCAAACCAAGGCGTTACTGAGCGAGCAAAACGTTTCGCAAATGCTGTCGGCGGCAAAAGACCTGGCCCAAAGCCGCAACTGGCCTGTGGCGATTTGCGTCGTCGATGACGGAGGTCATCCGCTGGGGCTGCTACGTCTGGATCATACGGCGCCGATTGCGGGTTACATCGCCACGGAAAAAGCACGTACAGCGGCGCTCGGTCGTCGCGATAGCAAGGCTTATGAAGACATGATCAATGGCGGGCGTCAGGCATTTCTAAGTGCCCCCAACCTGCACGGCATGCTCGAAGGGGGTGTGGCCATCTGGCACGAAGGCCACTGCATTGGCGCAATCGGTGTGTCCGGCGTCAAGGCTGAGCAGGATGCCGAACTGGCCCGGTTGGCGGTTGACGCCATGTTGCGTCGCTTCCAGACGAATCCGGCGCCATAAATTTCAGGTCGTCCCTGAATAACAGGTTTCCATCACGATCGACAGTGCGTCGGGGCGCCAGAATTCCTGGTCGAACTCCACCGCCTGGTTCTCTTCGCCGAAGTTCAGGCGCTCCAGGTAGACGCTGGTCGAGCCAGGGGAAAGTTGCAGCAGTTCCGCCTGATCCTCGTTGACGGTGCCGATGTGCATCTCCAGCTCGCAGCGTGATTGCACCCGCGAAAAGCGCTCACGCAAGACGCGCGTCAGGGAGGTGTTCAAGTCAGCGTCGAGCAAGAAGCATTAAATGGCAAGAATGTTGAGTGGCTGGAAAAGGTCACCGATGAACAATATCAGGTTGGTCCAGGCGCAAGCGTTGTCCCGCCTCACAACCATTGACAACTTGAGGGCTGGCCGTAAGAAACGTGTTGTGGGTTCCGCCTACCAGCGGGACTTCCGGTCACTATCGTCGGCCAGGTTCATTTGCCCCGATACCTCACCGCATCCACGAACGCGGTGAAGGCGGATGATGCTTGTCGCCGGTTCGGGTAATAAAGGTGGAAGCCCTGGAAGTAGGGGCACCACTCCGGCATCACTTCTTGTAGCCTGCCATCAGCGAGATAAGGCTTTGCCATGAAGTCGGGAACATAGGCCAGCCCTATACCGTCGAGGGCACCGTTGACGACATGAATCATGCTGTTGGCGGTCAGTTGGCCGGTCACACGAATATTGAGCTTCCGGTCACCATTCTCGAATTCCCACGCATAGCACCCGCCATCCATCGTGTGACGGATGTTAATGCAATTATGCTGGGTTAAATCCTGCGGGATGACGGGAGCTGCGTGGCGAGCGAAGTATGCCGGTGCTCCCACCACAACCAAGCGCCAGTCCGGACTGACTCGAACAGCGATCATGTCTTTGCTGATCGATTCGCCCAAGCGTATGCCTGCATCGAAACGGTCGGTCACGATATTGGTGAAGCCGTAGTCGATGCTGATTTCCACAGTGACGTCGGGGTACTGTTCAAGAAACCCTGTAAGCATTGGCCTGATGATGCTTTCAGCTGCATCGTCCGAGCAAGTCACTCGAATCCTTCCCGCTGGCTTATCTCGCAGCTCACCGAGCATTTCGACTTCGGCAGTGATCTGGTCGAACAGCGGCCCAATCGAGAGCATCAACTTTTCGCCTGCTTCGGTCGGCGCCACGTTTCTCGTAGTTCGCGCAAGCAGGCGCACACCCAAACGCGCCTCCAGCCCTCTGATGGTGTGACTCAGGGCTGAGGGTGTGACGCCCAACTTTGCAGCAGCCTTCGTGAAACTTTGATCACGGGCAACAGCGAGAAAGGCTTGCAGATCGTTGATCTTGGGCGCGCTCATTACTGATTTTTTCTCATTACTGCATGAAAATTATGGTGGCTAATCACGGTAATGGTTTCACCTTAAGCTGTCATTCAAATTCGGAACCCACCTGTCACCCACTGAAGCCGCACGGTCCACACCCTAGCTGAAGTGGATGCAGATCCATCAGGTAAAAGATATATGAGCACATTTGATGCCACGCTTGGGCGAGCAACAGCCGCTTCACATCCACCCGCATGGGGCGCCGTTTTTTCAATGGCGCTGTGCGTTGTTGTTCTGATCGCCTCAGAGTTCATGCCAGTCAGCCTCCTTACACCAATTGCTCAGGATCTTGGTATCAGCCAAGGCCAGGCTGGCCAAGCTATTTCGATCTCGGGTTTTTTCGCAGTACTCACCAGTTTGCTGAACACACCACTGACAGGACGATTTGATCGGAAAAAGGTACTGCTCGGCTTCAGTCTGCTTCTGACAGTCTCGGGGTTAATCGTCACCTTTGCGCACAACGGATTGATGTTCATGACCGGGCGGGCGTTGTTGGGGGTAGCCATCGGTGGCTTCTGGTCGATGTCCACAGCAACAGTCATGAAGCTCGTCCCTAAAAATTCCGTCGCGAAGGGATTAGCGCTCATCAACGGCGGCAACGCATTAGCCGCTACCGTTGTTGCTCCGTTGGGCAGTTTCCTGGGTCAATACATTGGATGGAGAGGTTCCTTTTTCCTGGTAGTTCCATTGGCAGTCCTGGCGTTTGCTTGGCAGTGGGCAAGTATTCCAGCTATGCGTAGCGAGTCTAGCGTCCGGTCCAGCAACCCGTTCCGACTGCTGGGTAACTCCCAGGTCGCAATTGGGATGCTCGCAATCATGCTGTTGTTCATGGGCCAGTTTGCCGTCTTCACCTACCTGCGCCCATTTCTTGAAACGGTCACGCAGGTGAGCGTGACCACTCTGTCTCTCATGTTGCTGCTACTGGGTGTTTTTGGGGTCATCGGCACCTACTTGATTGGGTCGCTCCTGCAACACCGCATGTATGCGTACCTGATCGGGATTCCGTTATCGATGGCACTGGTTGCAGCGGTTTTGATCGCCATGGGCAGTTCGACCTTGGCCGTCGGATTCCTGCTCGCCGCTTGGGGGCTGGTCGCTACGCCAGCACCGGTAGCGTGGGGTCTTTGGTTGAGCAAAACGCTGACAGATGATGCTGAGGCAGGCGGCGGCTTGATGGTAGCGACGATCCAGATGGCAATCACCTTAGGGGCAGGCTTGGGCGGATTTATGTTCGACGCCCTGGGCTGGTGGAGTCCATTTGCATTCGGTGTTGCTGCTCTAGCTGGCTCCGCAGCATTTGCCTGGGCCGCCCTTCGGAACGCTCACCCATAAAACAAACTGGGCATTTGAGTTTTACAGGTCTCTGGATATAGCGGCCTGGCTATTTGGTTATCTCTTGAATCGATATTAGAGGGACGCATCATGAAACATATCATTGCAGCGATGGCATTGGGCGCAAGCGTAGCCACCGGTGGCAGCTATGCGGCTGAAGAAGAAAAATGGGATAAAACCTTTCCGCGCAGCGATAAGGTGACTGTTGAGAAGGTCACCTTCAAAAACAGGATCAATCTCTCTGTCGTGGGCGACCTGTACCTGCCTAAAGGTCTGGATAAGACCCAGAAGCACGCAGCGATTATCGTAGGGCACCCGTTCGGCGGCGTGAAAGAACAGACAGCGGGTCTCTATGCGCAGCGTATGGCTGAGGAAGGGTTTGTTACCCTAGCTTTTGACGCCTCTTTTGGTGGTGAAAGCGGCGGTGAACCCCGCCACATTTCATCACCTGAAATCTACACCGAGGACTTTAGCGCTGCGGTCGACTTCATCGGCACTCGACCGTTTGTGAGCAAAGAGAAGATCGGTGTCATTGGTATCTGCGGCTTCGGTGGCTTTGCTGTCAGCGCAGGTCAGATTGACCCACGCATGAAAGCGATCGCTACTGTATCCATGTACGACATGGGCCGCGCTCGTCGCCAAGGCCTGGAGCCTAACGTCGACAAAGAACAGGTGGCAGCAACGTTGAAAGCCATTGGCGAGCAGCGCTGGGCTGAGTTTGAAGGCGGTACGATTAAGTACGATCCAGGCGTTCCTACTGCTCTGGATAAAGAATCCTACGAGGTCGAAAAGGAGTTCTTTGACTATTATCGTACGCCAAGGGGCCAGCATCCACGTGCCTCGACGGATATGTCGATGACCAGCACTGGACCGCTGCTGAATTTCTACCCTTTTGAGCATATCGCCAATATCTCCCCTCGACCGCTGCTGTTCATTGCAGGTGAACATGCTCATTCGCGGTTTTTCAGCGAGGAGGCCTACTCGCTCGCAGCTCAGCCCAAGGAGCTTTACATCGTTCCTGGTGCAGGACATGTCGATCTGTACGACAAGGTCAACCTCATTCCTTTCGATAAGTTGACAAGGTTCTTTGAGCAATACCTGGATTGATTCCGGGTTGAGGCAATTACCTTCAGGACTACGGGGACATCAACAGTAGATGCAACCAGACGGTTGGGATCAAAAATCCTGCCCACGTGGAGATGTCCTTCAGATTCATCCCGTGAACAATCTGCGGTCTAATGTTGGTGCACTTCGATGAAACCGTAATTGGAAATTTCAGGAAGGACCTCTTTTGGCCCATTTCTGCCGGTCATGACGGGGTGAGAGTCGACCTGAAGAAAACACGCGGCGATCTCTACGACGCTATGAGGAGGCAGCATTAAAGAAGCCGACTTATGAAGGAGGCAGTGATCTTGTCGCGGTGTATTCTGGAAAAAACATCATCGACTCGGTCGTTGAATGCTCGTAGGTTGAGGGCAAGACGGCACTGAGTCGATCACCCAACAGGTTCCAGGCGTGTTTCTTCTCTTCGGCGTAATCATGATGCAGGTAGTGACGTCTCACTCGAGAACCGGCCAGCACATGGTTTTGGCAGCGATCGATGACGTCCAGGCTGACGCCTAGGGCCTGCATCATGGTTGCGCCCGTGCGGCGCAGGCCATGCGGTGTCCAGTCATCGTTCTGGCCCCGTCGGCAAGGACCAGCGTATCGTCGTGACGCCGTCTTGAGAGGGCCTTGCGGTTTTTGAACCGGGCCTGGCGATCGCCGACCTGTTTACTCACTACCTTCACGTCCACATGCCCATCATCCTGCTTATTGGGGAAGCACCGCTGTGAGTCTCCCGTCAGGCTCTTGAGTTCCTGAAAGAAATGCAGGGCGAAGGATGAGAGGAAGACATGGTGGTCCTGTTTCTTGCCGCGAGAGCCTTTGACATTTTCACTGGGGAGGAGGGCGGATCAGCGCCCGAGTATCGTACTCGGACACACTGCTTACCGATGTTCTGCCAAGCGCTGGGTAACGGTCCTTGTTAATACACCGCTGCAATTCAGCATTGCCATCTTTCCGCGCCGCGCCATCCAACAGCCAGCCTTGGCCAGATCCTGGACGGTCAGCGTTTGCACCTTCGTCGTTTTTACTTGTTCGGCCTCTACGTTAGCAGCGGCGTATGCCTGTGCCTTGGCGGTTTTCTTCTGCTCGTTGGGATTGATCTGCTCATCGATGAGCGCCCGGGCCTGGTTGCGTGCCTTGCGGATGTCCGTCAGGGATTTGCGCGGCCAGGACTCCGCAGGAGTACTCTTTATTCTGATCGCCCCACCGATACCGATAGAAAAAGCTGACCGACACGCCGCCCTTACGGACTGAGATTCGACCGGCCAGATTGCCATCCTCCCTGAGGATTCGGCCGGCATCGTTGGCGGTCAGCGACTCGAGTTCTTTGATGGTGATTTTGGCCATGAAATGGACTCCCCCTACTTTTCCCCCCACAAAAACGTCGGCTCTTGATGGACGTTACTGGACTCTCGTAGAGCAGAACACCGCTGGAGCTCAAGTAAATACTAGCTTAGAAAAATCCAGAGTAAAATTTGAAAGCTTTCAAGAAGTAAGAAAAAGGAGATGGGGTGCTAGGGGTCGAGTGTTCGAATCACTCCGTCCCGACCATATTTCGTAAGGGGATCAAGCACTTAGCGGCTTGATCCCCTTTCTCGTTTCAGGCCTGCGCAAAACTACCCCGGTGATTTCGCTGATATTCAGGTCAGAAATTGCTTCGGACCAGACGATTTCTTGTTGTCCCGCTGGTAGTTTTTGGCCATGCCTTCGTTCGCATGTCCTGCAATTTTCTGCCCATCCTTTCCGGACAATGACCGAGACAATCTCGCCCACACCTTACGGGGTGAGGCCCAATGCCATCGGTGGACGCCTCAAGCTCACAGGTTCATCCTTGCTTCCTGTGAAAAGATCGGGACAGTTGAATGAATGGTTTGTGGTCCAAGGCTCTGTTTGCTGGAATGTTACTTTCGTTAAGCGCAGCCAGCTTTGCTGGTCAGGAAAGCGATCTCTATTCAAACCTTGATGCTGGCAAGGTGCAGACCGTCGTAGCTTATGGTACGAGCTTGACGGCCTTTGGCGCCTGGGTGCAGCAGCTTGGGGATGATCTGAATCAGCGTTACCCTGGACGTGCCACGATTATAAATAGTGGCAAGGGTTCGATGTGGTCGGGATGGGGTGTTGAAAATCTCGAAAGTCGAGTTATCTCCAAAAGCCCGGACACGGTGTTTATCGAATTCGCGATCAACGACGCTTTCCTTCCCAACAAAACCACTGTCGAACAAGCGCGGAAAAACCTCGAGCTAATGATTGACCGGCTCAAGGCTGCCAAGTCATCGACGGAGATCATTTTAATGGTGACGAATCCAGTAATTGGAGGCTCTGGAGTGCAGAGACCGAAGTTAAGGGATTACTTCCAGATGTACCGGGATGTCGCAAAAGCCAGGGGACTTCGTCTGATCGACAATTATCCAAGGTGGGAGGCGGTCTTGAAATCAAATCCCGACCTGTTTAATCAGTATGTTGCGGATGGATTGCACCCAAATGCTGATGGATATCGCGCAGTGGTGATCCCGTCATTGATTGAAAATTTGAGTGGCTCCTCGCCAAATTGACCCGAACATGGATGAAAAACCCGCTTCGGCGGGTTTTTTCGCCTGGAGACCTGGAGAAAAGCAGCAGTGTGACCCGTATCGCCAGAGCACACTGGATGACGATGTGCATCACCCAGCAGTACAAATTGTTAAATTGATATTTACTAATTCCAGAGAGCATGAAAACCACTCGTAGCTGCTCGTAGTGGCGATTCAATGGTGATAAATTCCGCGTTGTTAGCAAGATGTATGGGCGATTAGGGCGCGCCTATTCCTGGGCTCGGACGACGGCAACAGCTTCACCGAGCCTCAGAGCAGCACTTGTTCCGATGGGCGATGTATTCGCGCTAACAATTGAAAGACAGAGCAATGCCCTGCAGAAGGGTTACTGAATGCCGAAGAAAAAGCCGGAAAGTAAAGTAGCAGCGACGGCTACAGCTAATGAAATTGAGCACGCGATCCAAGCCCTGAACAGGATGGCTGAACGCCTTTGGGGAGATGGTCGAGAGATCGAGGCGAAAGCCCTCCTTGATGCCCTGGATTCTCTAAACAGGGCACTGGACCGGATCAGGATTGGCGAAAGCCGCAGGGTTGTGACTCTTCATTGAAGACCGCCATGGACTCATTGAAAGGAGTGACTCATACCCAGATGCATTTTTCTCAGTGTTTTGGCTCGTCTTGTTTCACCATAGCGCGCCATTCCTGGACGCTTGATCGCTCGTTCATTCTGGCATGCCATGCATGCAATGCTTCACATTCATCAGGTATAGGCAGTTTCACCAGCGAGGCGAAAATCATGTCGCCCAGCACTGCAATGTCGGCCATCGAAAATGCATTGCCCGCCACAAAAGGCCGATTTTCCAGGACGCTGTTGAAATAGTGCATCCCCCTTACGGCCTTATCCCGCATCCGCTCACCCCATTCAGGGTTTTGAGAAAGCTCGACATCCGGCCCAAGCCCCGGCGTTGCGTGATGGAAGTACGCGCTGACAGCGTCCAGAAATTCAATTTCCGCACGCTTGGTCATCATTTGGATGATGCCTTTCTCAGTGGGCGTTTTACCGGTAAGCACAGGGCTGTCATCCAGAACATCCAGGTACTGAGTGATAGCGGTGCACTCCGCGATGAGCGTACCGTCGGCCAACTCCAGGACGGGAAGTGTTCCGGAGTAGTTGGTGGCTAGAAACGCTGGTTTCTTGTGCTCGCCTGTCCATAAATTGACCGGTAGGGACTCCTTCCGACATAACTGGCTTAACGCGTCATGGTGGGCCGTTTCGGCGATCACCGCGTCTCGCGGATGCGGCATCAGCTCGCCGAACACCGCGCCACTCCCTTCCTGCGGTTGGACTTTTCCTCGAGTTGGATGGCGAAGTCCATGGCCTCTCGGTAGTTGAAACGGTAGGCCCAGGTCTTGCCAGTGTATCGCTCGATGACCTGGAAGATGCCGAGCTGCAGGGTCACCACCTGGAAGCGAACACCGCGGCGCGACTTCAGTCGATTGGCGCGCCGGAAGAAATCGATGCGTGCTGCGTTGGAGTGGACGAGCAGGGCGCCGAGCTCATCGATGCGCTGCAGAAAGGATGGATGCATGTCTGATCCTCGAAGTGGGGAGCATGTATTCGTAAGCACTCGTGCCGCTAGCTGCTTGTCTATGGATGCAGAGGTGGTTCTGACGGATAAATGTAGTCGTAAAAAAGCCACATCGAAACCTGACTCTTCTTTGTGCGATACACGGACTTCTTCGCGAACCCGAGGGTTTTCTCTCACAACCCTTGCTGGGCCTGTGCGCATCGACAGCCTGGATGGTGAAAGTCACCCTCCATATACAACCTGCTGCAAGGTCAGGGCGAAGGCGGTTGTCTAGTCCTGAAATAGGTTTACACCTGTTTCACCCTAACGCCCGATGTACCCACCGGGCGGCGCAAGGGTGGTTTGAGCCAGATTCACGCAGCCGATCTGGCGCCCACGTCTTGCGTGCGCTGGTCGAGCGCAACGACATCCCCGATGACGATGACGATGACGATGACGACGACGTGATCTTCGGCGGTGTCGACACCATCGGTCCGCTGGCCGGGGACATTGCCCGCACCTGTTGGTTGGCTGCCGGCCTGTCGCAGGCGGTACCCGGCACCACCATCGATCGCCAGTGCGGTTCTTTTCTGCAAGCGGTGCACTTTGCCGCCCAAGCGGTGATGAGCGGCACCCAGGATGTGGTCGTCGCTGGCGGCGTGTAAACCATGACCCATATTCCTATTTCCTCAGCCATGATCGCTGCCGAACCGCTGGGCTTCAGTGATTCGTTCAGCGGCTCAGAAGGTTGGGGCCGACGTTATGGCGCACAACCGCCGACTCAATTCCGTTCGGCGCAGATGATTACCGAGAAGTGGGGCTGTCCCGCGAACAACTGAAAGCCTATTCACTGGAGGTCCATCAGCGGGCTTTGCGGGCCATCGAGCATGGGCGTTTCAACCGGGAAATCGTGCCACTGGCCAGAGTCGTGCATGACGAAACGCCGCGCCAGACCAGCCTGGCGAAAATGGCCGCACTGGACGTGCTGTTTGGCTGCGACCGGGTGGAGATCAACGAAGCCTTCGCCTCGGTAGCTATGGCCTGGCTCAAGGAGACGGGTTATCCCCACGAACAGACTAACGTCTACGGCGGGGCGATTGCCCTCGGCCATCCGCTGGGCGCCACCGGTACCCGGTTGATGTGCACGCTATTGCATGAACTGGAGCGCCGCGGGGACGCTTCGGTTTGCAGACCATGTGCAAAGGTGGCGGCCAGGCCAGCGTGACGATTATCGAACGCTTGTAAGCGATGTATTTGAAGGGAGCAGGAACATGAAAATCTGTGAGAACCGCGTGGTGATCATCACCGGTGCTGGCGGTGGTCTGGGCCGGGCCTACGCCGCCGAGTGCGCTAAAGTGGTGGTCAACGATATCAATCGCGAAACTGCGCTGGCCGCGGTCGGCGAAATTCTCCGGCGGGGTGGGTCAGGCCGTAGGGCATCTGATGGCCTGGGCGGTACCAGCGGCAAAAAGTGTACGGTAGCTGATGGGGGCAGTCTTAGGGGGATCAAGCACTTGATGCGCGGCCCTGTTTCTCGTTTTGGGGCTGCGCAAAACTATACTAGGATTTCGGGATTTCCAATCCTTCTATATAGAAGGATTTGTTTTGCTCTCCTATATAGAGAAGAAACGGGCTGTTTTCCGGTGTTCGGCAAGTGTTTGATAGAAAAGCGC